>CAVXBU010000012.1:0-103706 GCA_963760175.1 uncultured Acidobacteriaceae bacterium | reverse complement strand
CCATTGCGAACTGCAAGGTGGGAACAAACTTTGATTATACCATCGGCTTTTTGCCCAGGTCTGGGCGCGCGCTGCGCTGAGCAGTTGCTGTCCGTCCGCGCAAACTCGGCTTGGGGCGCGGCGCACCTCCAAAGGAGGCAACTAAACCGATTGAATTTCAACACAACTTGAGTTGGGCACTGATTTGAGCAGGACGCGGTTGAGCTCAACGCAATTGAGCGGAACGCAGTTGAGCTGAACGCAGCGCAATCCCGCAACCGCAACAGGCAGCTTCCGGATTACGCGGAGGCGGCTTCTTGGCTTTGCTCCGCCACGGCTGGCTGCGCACCCGATACCGGTTTGCGAGCCGGCAGAACCTCTGCCTGATCCGGCACTCTCCGCTCGATTCTTCCAATGACAACGACCGGCCGGTCATGTGCTCCGACCGCGGACAACGATACAAATTTGTTCTCGCTCCACAAGCGATCAATCAATCGGCGTTCGCGCGGGCGCAGCACTTGTTGCGGCAGCGAGAAAAAATTCCGGAACGTCCACATCAGATACGCGCGCTGCACCAGATTTGGTTGCAGGTATCGAGGCCCGATGGGCGTTTCCAGTTCAAGCACGCCATCGGTAAGTTTTTCAATCCACATAAGCTAGCCCACCCTGGGGAAGACGGCCCACACGGCCTTGGTGTTAAAGCGGGCCATTATTGCACCACGGACGGGGCATTGGGAAGCAATCTTTTATCTTAGGAACAAATTATTTTCGCACCCCGATTTTCGCAACTTGAATCAACTTGAGAAAGGCATCCATGGGGCGCTTTGGCATGGAGCGCGTAGCTACCGAGTTTCAGCTGATCTCCGGCAACAACGCGATGGAGTCGAGGGTGGCGGCTATGCCCATACTCTTGCCCTCCGATTGTTCGACGCGAACCACTGATGCCTGGCACAGCGTCCATCCTCCGGGGCCCACACCCAGGCCAGGAGGCAGCATGATGACCAACTCCAGTTTCGAGCCCGCTTTCATCCCCGACTCGGAATAGAGAAAAATTCCCGATGAACTGAGATCGCGCGTGAGGCCCTGGTGCTCGCCGCCCGCGTCACGTACCTTGACCGGGACACGAACTGGCACCCGCTGGCGCGAACGCCGGTCGTTCTCGGTCTTTGTAGTTTTTGCGGTCATATGCCGTGGAAGTTTACTCCAATTTTGCAGGAACGTGGGAGATGGAAGTATCCGGCAAGAAAAAGCTCCTCCCGCCGCGGGAGGAGCCGGGACGGAAACTCCATAAGGTCAGAAGGTGAACTTGACCGCCAGTTGAATGCCGCGCGGCCCGCCTCCACCAAGAAACGGGTTGCCGATGCCCACGTCGCCGGTGGCGGTGATAACCCCAGTGCCCGTACCGGTTGCATTACCCACTTCGCGGCCGTTCACCACTTGAAAGCCGTGTGACGGCAGGGTCGGCGATGAAGGCTGGCAGGAAGGGGTTGGCGAAATTCGGATGATTGGGAAGGTTGAAGAAATCGGCGCGGAATTGCATGTTGATCCGCTCCGTAAGCGCAGTGTTCTTATAGATGGCGAAATTAAACTCCTTGAAGGATGGACCGCGCAGCGAGTCTCGGCCTTCATCGCCGTAGTGACGCGTGCCGGGAATACAATCGCTGGCCAAGCCAGTTCCTGTTGCCGTGGCGACATTGACAGTGCATGGAATTGCGAAGGAACTGAGGTCCACGAAGTTCAGGGGATTGATGCGGATAGTAATGGATCGGACCGACCACATCCGGCCGATCAAAACCGCTGCCGCTGCCGCTGTAATCATCCTCGAAGTTGTAGTTGAATTGGAAGGGTTGCCCGTCCTGCAAAGTCAGCACGCTGTTGATTCCCCATCCATTCTTCAACTTTTGCCAATCGCCATCCATATGGGGAAGCTGATAGGCGAAGTTCCAGCTAAAGCGGTGAGGGATGTTGAAATTTGAAGGCCCGTACTCGAGTTGCGGATTGTTGCTGTCGTTGGGTTGGGCGGCGTTGGGCTCGAAATCCTCGCCATCGCTGGAGTTGTCCATGGAACGCGACCAAACGTAGTTTGCGATGGACGTGATGCCGTGCCATCCATTGATATGCAGGCTGAACTGCAGCGCGTTGTAATTGGATTTGCCAGTTGAGTTTTCCTGCAGGATGTAGAAGGCATCGTAAGGATTGTCTTCGTAGTTGCGCGGCACGCCATAAGCGCCAGTAATCGCGCCGGTGGTAGCGCAGGTCGCGATCCCATTCGGACAGTCCGACGCCGTGATCTGCGCCTGGCTGGGCTCGCTCAGGTCGAAGAACCGCCACAGTCGATGGCCCTGGGACCCGACGTAGCCCGATCTGCATCGACGATTTTGTTGGTAATCTGCTGCTGGATGTTGAGATTGTAATTCTCCATGTACGGCGTCTTGATGTTGCGGTCGAAGCCGAAGGCGTCGCACTCAAAGTTACAGGTGCCGGGAATAGCGGGGGCCGCGAACACCGGCTGCTGGTAACCGATCGGCCCGCCTATCGCCGAGGTCGAAAGGATCGGAGCCGGGCCAATGTTGTTATAGGCCGGGCCGGGATCGTAGTAAGGCGAATACGGCAGATGGCCCATCACCATGTCTTGCGAAAAGGCATCATAGAAAATGCCGAATCCGGAGCGGATCACTGTCTTGCCTTTCCCGGTAAGGTCCCAAGCCAGGCTGACGCGAGGGGCAAAGTCTTTCTTGTCTGGGTTGTAAAGGCTGCTTAGGCCGGGCTGGCCGACTTGCGTGAGTGTGAAGGTGTCGTTGACCGCGTCGAGATTGGTGATGTTGCTCAACAGGTTGTTCTTTTCCCCGACTACGCCGAAGTAGTCCCACCGTAGGCCATAAATTAGCGTCAGGCTGGGACTGAGGCGGAAACTGTCCTGGGCATAGAAGCCGAAGTTGTTCTCGTAGGTGTGGCGCGTTGAATCCCCGTAGTACTGGAAGCTGGCGGTCGGTTCGAGATCGACATAGCCGGCGAGAAAGTCCTCGAGCCCGGTGCTGTCGGGAGCGACTCCGCCGCCCGTGAAACTCAACCGCCCGCGGAAGTACTTATCGAAATACTGCTGGATGGTAGTACGGTGGAAATCGAAGCCAAACTTAACGCTGTGCTTATTGATTTTCCAGGAGAAGTTGTCGAGAACCTGGTCGTTGCTATCGACGCGATGACGGGGGTCGCCGCTGGTGGCGCCGAGTTGTGCCACGCCACTCACCAGCATAATCGGCAGCCCCTGGTCATTGAGCCCTCCACTGCAACCCGCGGTCGTAGTTGCGTCGCACAGACCAATCGAACTGGGGTTGAAGTTCTGGTCGGCGGGAAAAAATCCTTCCGCAAACCGGTTCCAGCCGTAACGGAGTTCATTGACCTTGTTTGCTCCAATGGTGTGCGTGTAAGAGATCGAGACCAGTTGCACGCGCGTCGGCGTGACCGTGTTAAAACCTGGCAACTGGCCGCCACTCGCCGTGAGGGCCAGCGGGAACGACTGCAGGCTGTCACCGAAGAAATAGCGCCCGGTGAGGGTGTTGTTGGTATTGATACTGTGGTCGATCTTGGCGATGAAGCTGGTTAGCTCATTATAAGAGGGGGAAACGACCGAGGCGGTGCCCACCTGATAAGGACCCGGGTTCACAAGATTTGGCGCCGGCCAGGGGTTTCGCGCTAGAAGAGCGGCGATCACCGAATTGCTGGCATCACTCGGTTGCAGCGATCCGTTCGCCGCAGTACCGGTGGGAACACTGGCGATCGTCACCACGCCCACCGGTTCCTGCTGGCCTTCATAGTCCGCGTAAAAAAACGTCCGGTTCTTGATGATGGGTCCGCCGAGCGAGGCGCCATATTGATTGTTGTGGAACGGAGCCTTGGGCTGGCCTGACGGGATTGAAGTAGTTGCGCGCATCCAAGGCGTCGTTGCGGAAATATTCTCCGGCGGTGCCGTGGATTTTATTGGCGCCGCTCTTGGTGACAATGTTCACTACCGCACCGGCGTTGCGCCCATATTCGGGCTCGAAGTTGGAGAGCACGTTGACTTCAGCGACCGCATCAAGCGGAAGGATCGTCGAGGGAGTACCGAACACGCCCGCTTCATTGATGGCCGGATCATTGCGGTAGCCATCGTTCATGTCGGTGCCGTCGAGCAAATAATTGTTCGAGCGTCCGCGGGCGCCGTTCATCGAGAACTCGCCGAAAGAACCGGGGAGTCGGAAATCTGGTCGGGAGAACCAGCCACGCCGGGATTAAGATAGATAAGTTTGGTATAGTCACGGCCGTTGACGGGCATGTTCTCAACGGTTTCCGCGGTGATGACGCCGCCGAGCACGTTCGAGGTCGTTTCGACCATGGGTAAATCTTCAGCCGAGACTTCGACTCGGGTGGATACCTGTCCGGCCTTGAGAACCGCATCCACACGACGTTCGATGGCTATGTCAACTGCCACCCCGGTCGTCACAAAAGTCTGGAATCCAGTCTGGGTCACGGTAACGGAGTACGTGCCGATGGGCAATTCGGGTACGGAGTAACTGCCGTCCGCGCTGGTGGTGGTTGTGCGCTCGAGCCCGGTGGCTACGTTCCGCACTTTGACCGTCGCTCCCGCGATGACGGCCCCGGAGGGGTCGGTCACGGAGCCGAGGATTGTTCCACGGAACGTCTGGCCTACGAGCATGGCCACCGAAAGCAGAACAAACACAACCAATAAGCGCAGTTTCATGCAAGTTCTCCTTAGTCGTCGCGGGCGCTGGGGTGAACCCATGCTCCTTAAGTAGCAAACATCGTTCCACTTGAATGCGCGGAATTATATACGAGTGTGCGCGCAAGCACAGTAAAGAAGAGGCGTAACTTCATAGAAGGGAGTTAATGGAAGACGCGCTCGGCGCAATCAGACGGAGTCTACGGAATAACAGATTGTAAATCTATGGAATAGCGAATAACGGATTGCAAGCGATGTGATTCTAGAAGCTGAAGGCGAGGCCGCCGCGCACCGAGCGCGCCGACTGCACCAGATAAACCGTGTGTCCGTCCTGTCCCATCACCGGCACATAGCCCTGCGCTAGAAGATTTCGCAGATCCATGAGAATTTCCACGTGTCCGGCGAAGGCACTGGCCGGAATAGGCTGCCGGATGCAGAGGTTCAAGTAAGGATCGGCCTGACCCGCTGAAGTATTGAAGAGGTCAACCGGCGTTAACGTATGGCCGCCCGCGTAACGATAGGAGGCGATCCAGCGTGTCTTCGTCTTGGGCAGAGTTCCGCTGAACTTCGCTGCCATCGCCTGGCGCCGCTCGGCGCGAATCCACTCCCTCGCGTCCTGAAGTTGGACGTCAGGGCGCGACAAGTCGAGCACGCCTCCGTAGCCATAATCGAGGGTTGCGGTCAGGTCGGAAAACAGCTTTCGCTGCAGTACCACCCGAAGGCCGCGCGTCGTGAAGTCGTTCCCCTGGTAGCTGAACGTACCCGAGTACACATCGGGCAGCACATCACCGGCTTCGGCGCTCATCTCGCCGGGAGTTGTCTCGCCCGCCAATGCGCCAATACCTGTAAGCACCGGATCGACCATGCTGTCGGAGTAGAATGCGATCTGCATACTATTCTTGCCGATGCGCTGGGACACCGACACTTCCTGGTGACGGGCTTTTTCGACTGCCGGAGTAAACCCGGTGATGCTCATACGCGGCGCGGTTTCGCTCAGGTCCGACGCAACCGAATCCAAGCCATCGCTGCCCTCAGCCAACTGCAGTCCCATATTCGGGACTGAACTCGTGTACTGATATTCCACGACGGTGTTTGGCGTGACGTGCAGATCGGCTGTCCCGAACGGCTTAATCGCGTTCACGTGCCCCATGAACTGGATGGTTTGCAATTCGCTGCCGACATTCACTTCCAGCTTGTCACCGAGCACAATCCGATCGGAACTGGTCACCGACAGCGCTTGCAGGGAGGCGCCGGGCATCGTGTTCAGGTCCGGCGAATTGAGCCTGAGCGCGGTAATGGCCACGGAAGGTTCAAACATACCGTCGAAACGGCCGGTGTAGGTGGTTCGGAGCACTGCCGCTGGGATGCCTTCGCCGTCGGATTCATAACCGACGTTGCCATTCAGGCGCAGGGTGCCGCTCGATAACAGCGACCGCTCCACCGCAAAACCTGCATTCATATCGGAGGAGCTGCCGAAACCCTGCCCGGGCGATCCCGCCAGGAGGCTGACGCTACCTTTCAAGTCGTGGTCCGCGGCCGATTCACCACTCTGTGCGACTACGGTAGTGCCATCTTCAAGCACCCGCAGAATAGGTCGGTTTGAAACCGAGCGCAGGGTCCACCGCCAGTCGTCATCGTCCACCGGACCGCGCAGCGGAACCAACTGGATGGCCTCGAACAGCGTAGTCAACGTGACATTCACCATCAGCTTCGCGCCGGCGCGCACGCCGATCTTCTCGCGCAGCGTAGGAAGGAACGCAGGCGCGCTCACTTTCACACTGTACGTTCCGGGCAGCAATTTCGCGACCGAGTAGAAACCACGATCGTCGGTGAAGACCTTCAGCGCCTGTGCAGCCGAACCGATTACTTCCACCACCGCGCCCATTTGCGGCGCGCCGCTGCCATCGCGAACGTATCCGGATATCGCACCCGAGATCGTGCCCGTGGCACTTCCGCACCAAGCCGGAAGAGACACACCGGTGACGACCATGACGACAACTACGATGAACCCGAGCTTTCGCAACATTTCGCCCATCACCCCTGGGGAACCAGGCAGCAAGTCTACTCCACGGCGAAGGTCGCCGTCGGATCCACCGTCTGCTTGGAAAGGTTGTCGTTCACTTTGATCTCGATCTTGTACAGGCCCGGCGGCAGGTTCGCCGCGGAAAGCGTCTTCTGCAGCGTGACCTGATCGCCCACATTGCCCATCGTGTCCGTCGACTCAACGGTATGGATAACCGCCTTGTTATTGGCGTCGGTCACATTATATTCGAATGTCGCCGAAGGTTTGTGCGTTTTCTCGTCCACGCTGAGGTTATAAACCTGCATCCAGAAATTCAGCTTCTGATTGCGCTTGAACAAGATGGGCTTGCCGTCGGAAGGCGCCACGCGCGGCCGCACTTTCGTGGTCCCGATCACGAAACTGCCCGTGCCTACGTTCTTGGTCGCCACCGGTTCCATCTGGTCCGCGATGATGAGCGTTGAGCTGCTCAACTTATCTTCGCTGAAATCCGGAATCACGATCGCATGTTCCCAACTCCCGGTGCGATCTCCGTTCACGTCTTTCACCACGACGTCCAGCCGGTAGCGATTCTGGCTGATGCGCAGGGGCAGTGCTTTCCAGTACACCGAGGAATTTTCGGCAGTCTTGGGCAGCAGTTCCACCGGCACATCGACCTGCACCGTATCTTCAAAGGTCTGAACGATCTTGCCGGTGAGCGTGGTGACGCGCCCGAAGATATTGACCGTTCCTCGCTCCACGCCGTCCTTGTTCTGGAAAGTGACGTCGCGGTTCTTGATCTGAATCGTGATCGGAACCAGCACCGTGTCGCTGGTCACCTTCACGAAGTCCGCCCGCACATCAAAAGGCATCAGGTTGACGCTGATCTTGTGGCTGACCACTTCTTCCAGATCCTTGAATTTCACCGCCGGCGCCGCCTGAAGTTTGGCGAACTGTCCCAATCGGTCGAATTCCTTGGACTGCAAGTCATTATTGAACGGCCCGGTGCCCAGTTGCTCCAGACCACCGTTCGTGAAGCGATTCGCCTTGTTGGCCATGCCCATTTGTTCATACAGCGTCAGGCCGGCATTCGGGGTGTACTTCAAGGCGTCTTTCTCGGAACGATCCAGCGTCATGTGATAGTCGCCGCACATGCAGGTGTCGACGAATTCGATGATCACTTCCTGCCCAATCCCCTCGATGTAGCGATACCGCCACTGCTCGAACGGGAAAGTCGAAGTCTCGCCACCGCCCTCTTCCATGGGACGTTCGTAGGTGCCGCCCGAAGGATGCGACTCAATTTCATCGGCCGGCCCGAACACGATATATATCCGGCCGCGGTCGCTCTTCCAACCAGGGATACCGGCAGCGTAGTGCTCGTTGGCATACGCGATACGACGGTAATGCTCTTCTTTAAATTCGTTCTCTTCGGTGTCGGGCGTGGGATCGCGGCGCTGCCAGAAGGCCTCGATGAACTGGTCGCGCTCTTCGTCGTTCGAGAGCTGCATGAAGGCCGATCTTTCTTCGTCGGTGATAATCCAGCGCACGTCCTCGTCCAGCCACTTCCGGTAAGTCTTGCTCAACTCGATCTTGAGCGCCTTGGCGTTTGCCTTCCTCTGCTTTTCCGGGATCGGGCGCTTTAGGGGATCCACCTGGCTCGCGTCGGAGCCCTTCTGGGTGTCTTTGTCCTGGACTGGATCCTGGGCTTGGGAAACAGCGGTAAAACCCAGCGCCATCATTCCAGCCAGCACACCCACCGAGCATCGATTTCGAAAACCTGCGGAGAACAACATAGAAGGGCCCACCTCACAACAAACGTCAGTCGGTTAATTCTATGTTCATTGGATACAACAAGGCAAGAAGAAGTGGCCTGTCAGGAAAAGATTTTCTGCGCGAAGCCCCACTTCTAAACCCCTTAAGAATCCGCGTCTTGCGGTCGACGAGCGATTGCTCAGCAGGCCCGCTGGCGGCCGCTGGGCACGATATAATGATTTGCTGCCGCGGGTCACCCCACCAGAAGCGAAACGGTGACCAGCGGCAGGGGCCTGCCTAGCGGGGGCTCGGGAACTTTCTCCCTCGCCTGAACGTAACTGTTCATGCGCTAACACTGTGCGTTTTCGCCGTTCTATTTGCAGAACCGGGAGTCATTAGTCGTTAGACAGGAATTAGGAATAAAGACTTCGCCATGAAGACCTGGAAGAAAGCATTGATCGGGGTGAGCGCGCTCCTTGTGCTGGGCATCATTGTCTCCATCACGGTTTACCAGAGCCACAAAAACCTGGTGACTGTGCAAACCGGGAAGGTGCAGAGGCAGAACCTGGCCTCGGTGGTCAGCGCTTCGGGTGAAATCAAGCCTAAGACATACGTGAACATAGGCGCCAATGCCTTCGGCAAGATCATCAAGCTGCACGTCAAGGAAGGCGACCACGTGAAGAAGGGGCAGTTACTGGCCCAGCTTGAGAACGTACAGTCATCGGCCGACGTCAATGCAACTCGCGCTTCCGTGCAGGCGGCAGTAACCGATGCGGCAGCCTCCGACGCCGCCTTGAACACCTCGCTCGCGGACTTAAACCGCGCCAAGTCCGATGCCGTCCACGCCAAGCTCGACTGGGAACGAGCCCAGGGACTATACAACGCCGCCCTCATCGCCAAGCAGGATTACGACGTCAAGAAAGCGGCGTGGGAGTCCGCCGATGCCGGATTAGCCCAGGCCGAAGCCAAGGTGGCGCAAGCCAAAGCCCAAAAGGACTCGATGGACAAGCACATCACCCAGAATCAGGCGAACCTGACTCGGGTTTCCGACGTGCTTCAAAAAACCACGTACGAAGCGCCCTTTGACGGCGTAATTACCAACCTTCCCGTGCGCGAAGGCGAGACCGTGGTGATCGGAATTCAGAATTCGCCGGGCAGCACGCTGATGACGCTTGCCGACATGTCGGTGATCACGTCCGAAGTGAAAGTGGACGAGACTGACATCGTCAACGTGCATCTGGGCCAGCCTGCCGACGTGACCATCGATGCCATCCCCCACAAGATCTTTCACGGCGTGGTCAGCGAAATCGGAGACAACGCCATCGTGCGCTCGACCGGTGTGGCTACCTCTCAGGCTGCCTCGACCAGTGAAGAGGCGAAGGACTTCAAAGTGGTGGTGACCCTGACCGACCCGCCCGCCGACCTGCGGCCAGGACTTTCGTCGACCGCCAAAATCACAACCGCGATCCGCAGCGGCGTGCTCGGCGTTCCCATTCAGGCGATCACCGTGCGCACTCGTGCAGATCTGATGCCCAAGGATGCGGGGAAGAACAACAATGTAGAGGCCGCCACCAGTGCTCCGGCCGAAGTAGCGAAGCAGAAAGAAGAAGTGCAGGGCGTGTTTGTGATCCGCAACAAGAAAACCGAATTCGTCCCGGTGGAGACCGGCATCAGCGGCACCACGGATATCGAGATCACCAAGGGCCTGAAAGAGGGTGATGAGGTGATCACCGGTAGCTACAAGATTTTGCGTACGGTGAAGCCGGGAACGAGCGTCAAAGTAGATAACTCGGCCCCGAAAAAAGAAGACGAGAGTTAGAGGCAGGTGTCAGGTGTCAGGTCTTAGGTCTGAGGTCTGAGGAAAACCAAAGTCAAGGACCTAAGACCTAAGACCTGACACCTGACACCTAACCTCTGCTAGCTTAGAACGTCCAACATAGAACGGCCATAGGAGCGTGCGTGCACGAGCCCGATCCGGATAAGGAGAGCAAGATGGCAACCGCCGAGATATTCCCAATCGATCAGCCCGCGAATCTGGCCGCGCCCAATTCCCACATGATCTCAACCGAGGATCTGTGGAAGACCTACGATATGGGTTCGGAGCAGGTGCATGCGCTGCGTGGCATCAACCTGCGCATCCAGCGTAACGAATACGTCGCGATCATGGGTCCGTCGGGCTCCGGCAAGTCCACGCTGATGAACCTGATCGGCTGTCTCGACTCGCCTTCCAAAGGGCAATACTGGCTGAACGGACAACTGGTCAGCGAACTCGATGACGACGAACTGGCCCGCATCCGCAATAAGGAAATCGGCTTCGTCTTCCAGACATTCAATCTGCTGGCCCGTGCCACTTCGCTGCACAACGTGGAGCTGCCGCTGATTTATGCGGGAGTTTCCGCCGAAGAGCGCATCCAGCGCGCCAAGGCAGCACTGACTTCGGTGGGCATGGAATCGCGCATGAACCATAAACCCAACGAACTTTCCGGCGGGCAGCGTCAGCGCGTCGCCATCGCTCGCGCTCTGGTCAATAAGCCGGCCATCATCCTCGCCGACGAGCCGACCGGCAATCTCGACTCACAAACCGGAAACGAGATCATGGCGTTGTTCGATCGTCTGCACTCGGAAGGCAACACCATCGTACTGGTGACCCATGAACACGACATCGCCGAGTACGCCCACCGCATCATCTCCATCAGAGACGGCGTAGTTGCCAAGGACGAGGTAAAACGATAGAAGCCGCCTAGCGACAGCCGCTCGTATCAGCAGCCTCGTATCAGGGCATCGCTTCAGCGATGCCGAAAAGTTCCTTAAATGGGGGCCCCTTAAGGGGCCGGCTTAGACCTGACGATGGCCGCAATTATTGCTGCTGCGAACTTACGGTGCTCGTCTTTTGCATCGATTCGGCCGGACTGATTCCCGCCGCGCCTGCCACAAAGAAGTTGTGGTCGTAAAGATTCCGGTACAAGCGGCCTGCGATCTCGGCCGCTTTCGGCCCAAACGTAGGCCGCCCGCCCTGTAGGAAGACGACGGTCACAATGCGTCCGATTTCAGTGTTGGCGTACGAAGCAAACCAGCCAAAGCGCGTGCCGTCGTGCGAGCATGTCCCGGTCTTGCCAAGGATCGATTCCTCGTTAAAGTTCAGACGCACGCTGCGCGCGGTGCCATAGGCGACCGCTCCAGCCATGCCGTCGGAGAGTTCCGGAATCACCGGCTCGATGTCGAGATGCCTTTTTACGCGCGGCTGAAAGTTGGCGACTTCATCGGGACTAGTGGGATGTTGCAGGTAGTAAAGCGTGCCGCCGTTTGAGATCGCCGTCACCAGAGCGCCCAGTTGCAGCGGAGTCATCGAAATGCCCTCACCAAACGAGCACATCTTGCTGACGCCACCAAGTCTGGCGGGGATTTCTACTTCCGGATACGTACCCAACTGCTCGTCCGGAATATGATAGCCGGCGAGTTCGCCGAGTCCGAACTGGTGCGCGTAGTATTGCACCTTCTCGAAGCCGAGCCTGCGCCCGACTGCTTCGAAGTAGGCATTGTTCGACTGCGCCAGCGCCTGCGTGAGATTCATGCGGCTGCGGCTTCCGAGCGAGACTTCAGTTCCCTCGTCGATCACGCCTTCACTCAGTGCCGCCAGAGCCACGGAAAGTTTAATGGTCGAGCAGGGTTGCGCGCCGCTTGAAAGCGCGAGCTTCTGGTTGACCATGGCGAGGACGCGTCCGCTGGTCGGCTCGATCGCAACCACGGTGCCGTTCATGTTGCCCAAGGCGTCAATCGCCGCCTGACGAACCACCGGGTCTTCTCCGGCGGTCACGTCACCTTCGGTGATATCAGACGCGAACGAACTGGTGTGGAAGCGCTCGTAATAATGATGGCGGCGAGCTGCACCGGAATAATGAGGTGTGCCGGAATATGAGGTGCCCGCAGAAGCTGTGGTGACGAATTGCGATTGCGGGGTACGGCTCCGTGCCAGTGTTCGCATGCGTCTCCTCGCACGCTGACTTTCCGTAACGCCGTGAGTTTTCTTATGCGGCGTTACCGTGCTCGGATTGACGCTGGCTGCGATGCCACTCGCTTCCAGCAACATAGCCAGCCCAAAGAAAAATGCGAGACGAAGAACCCAGGCGCTAAACTTCACTTCACCATCCCCGGTCGGCCAATCTGCTGTTGAATCCGCCTATCGGCCTGGTTAATTGGATGCAAGAGTATCGCCAAATCCCCACAACGAAGGCATATCCCGTGCAACTGTCCGATAATAGGCGATTTATCGGCTTCGGCGCAATCTCAAAATGCGCAGCCAGCCACACCGGAATCTGCTCGATAACTATATGAATAAATTGGATTTAATGAGATTCCGCAGAAGGGACAGGCACCTTGGTAACGAATTGGCTTGTTACCTTGAGAGGTGCGCGGATTTTGCAGCGCTTTGCGCATCTCGGCGGGAGCCGGGCCCGCCGTAGCGCCGGCGTCTCGGAGGCTATCGCTGAGGTGAATGTAGCCTGCTACCAAACCCACCGACAACTTTCTGATTTTTACGGCGTATTCTGTACGAAGTGCATCCCACACAACGGACCTCTCGGTCACGCGGCAAAGCCAGGAAGCCGCGCAGATATTGAACCCCGAGTCCGAGGTCCCTCAGGAGGGATTATGGAAGAGCTTCGCTGCACGCTTTCTTTTCTCACTCTGGTTCTGGCTGCGTCTCTTACACTGTCCTGCGGCGCAAGTCAGCAGAGTCAGCTTCAATCGATCACGGTGAACCCCGCGAATGCCGACGCACAGTCGTTTCCCGGTGGGGAAGTACTGTTCACCGCAACCGGCCATTACGTTGACCCGGCCCGCATACTCACTCCACAACCGGCCAATTGGGTGGCCTGCCAAAAAGGCTTGCCGACGACCGATGCATCGGTCACCTCAGCGGGGGTCGCGCAGTGTGCGGCCGGAGCTGTAGGCGCGTACTCCATCAATGCCTGGAGCACCTCCACCGGCCCCGGCACCTATAACTGTTCCGTAATAACCGCGTGTGGCGGAGGGTGCACGATCGACGGAAGCGCGCAACTGACCTGCCCCTAGGCATGCTGCGGTAGAATCCATGACGACCGCGGAGTCTACTGGAAAACTGCTGCGGAACGTTGTGGAGGGTTGCCTCTTGCGCACATCGCTTGTGATTTTTTATTTCGCCCTGGCTCTGGTCGTCCCACTCCTTGCCCAAGCTGCCGACCAAACGCTCGACGCTCGACGCGCCGAACTCAATCGTCTGCTCACCGATGAGTGGCAGTACACGCTGCGCACGCAGCCTGAACTTGCCACTCAGGTCGGAGACGATCGCTACAACGATCAGCTAAGCGATTTTTCGGACAAGGCCATCGCCGACGATCTCGAGCACACGCGTCAGGCGCTGACGCGCTTCGAGGCCATCGACATCGCTGGATTTCCAGAGCAGGAAAAACTCAATCAAGCATTGATGGTGCGCAGCCTGCGCGAGGCGCTCGACGCAGCGCAGTTCAAAGACTGGGAGATGCCGGCAACGCAGTTCGGTGGCATTCACCTTGGATACGCTTCGCTCGCCTCCGATTCGCCCTTCCGCAACGCGAAAGATTACCAAGACTATCTGTCGCGGCTGCGCCAGATTCCGCGCGTGCTCGATCAGGCCATGGGACACATGCGCGACGGGCTGCGCGACCACCGCATGCCGCCGAAGTATCTGCTCGAGAAAGTTTCCAGCCAGGCGCAGGAAATTGCTGACGACCCGCTCGACAAGAGTCCATTCACCGAGCCCGCTGCGCAAGTTCCCCGACTCCATCCCCGAAAATGACCGGAAGCAACTGCGCGAGGGGATCGAAAACGCGGTAAAGAACGAGGTCGCGCCCGCCTACGCAAAATTCGCCAAATTCGTCCGCGAAGATTACGCGCCTCACGGACGGCTCGACCCCGGCGTGTGGGCCTTGCCCGATGGAGAAGCGCGCTATCGCTTCGCCGTGCATCAGCAGACCACCACCGATTTCACCCCCGATCAGATTCACCAGCTTGGCCTGAAAAGCGTGGCGGAAATTGAAACCCAGATGTTGGCCCTCGCCAAGGCGCAAGGATTCAGCGATCTGAAATCGTTCAACGATCACATCCGTCAGGATCCGAACCTCCACGCCAAGTCGGGTCAACAATTGTTCGATCTCTACACCCACTACCGCGACCAGATGTACGGCAAGCTGCCCGAGCTATTCGGACGTCTGCCGAAGAACAAGCTCGACGTGGTGGAGATGGAGTCGTTCCGCAGCGCCTCCGCTCCGCCCGCCGATTATTCCATCGGCGCCGGAGATGGCTCGCGCCCCGGCCGCATCAACGTCAACGAATACGCGCCTGAGAAGCGTCTGCTGCTCAACGTGGAAGCGATCGCGTATCACGAAGGCGTCCCCGGACATCACTTGCAATTTTCCATCGCGCAGGAACTCACCGGCCTGCCCCCGTTCCGAAAGTTCAATCTCGATCTGAATGCATATACCGAAGGCTGGGCGTTCTACTCCGAGCGTCTGGGAAAAGAAGTGGGCTTCTATCAGGATCCATACAGCGAATACGGCCGCCTGCAGAATGAAATGTGGCGTGCCGTGCGATGGGTCGTAGATACCGGCGTGCACTCCCAGCACTGGACGCGCCAGCAGATGGTCGACTTCTTCCACGCGCACACGGCGATGGACGACGAGAACATCAATACGGAAGTCGATCGCTACATTGCCTGGCCGGCGCAGGCGCTCTCCTACAAGATGGGACAGATGAAGATTCTCGAACTACGGGAGAAAGCGCAGAAAGAGTTGGGCGCGAAATTCGACATTCGCACCTTCCACGACGCGGTGCTCGATCAGGGCCCGCTGCCGCTCGATCTGCTGGAAGCGAAGATCACAGCCTGGATCGCCGCCCAGAAGATCGCCGCGCAGAAGATCGACGCGCAGAAGATCGCCGCGCAGAAGTAGAGACGGAGCCTGCCCCGTCTCCGCCAGTGAAGTCACCGCCGAGACGCGGCAAGCCGCGTCTCTACTCTACGTTTTCTGCCGCTTCCCGATAGGTGCCGAATTTCTTCGCGACCGGTTTCAGCGTCGGATAAAACTGCACAAAAACGTGCTCGACGGCAGCATGCTGCTCGTGACAACTCCAGCAGCCTTCTTTTGGATTTGCGCTAGCGGATTTTGTATCTTCGTCGAAATTGAAATACGCCCATTTTTCGGGAAAGCGAGTTTCGTCTTTCACCTCGACGCCTATCCCCATGGAATCGGTCTGATAGTGTCCTGCCTTGTTGATCGAACCTTTACTGGTGGCGGAGCGATCTTCCACCACAAACATCGTCTTGTCCGGCCACTTGCCGGACTTCAGAAACTCCCGATAGGCCCACTGCGGCACGAAAACGTTGGTGAACATTTCGTGGCCAGGCGTCGCGCTGTAACTCATACCGAGGCCCGACGAGAGAAAAATCCACTCGCGATAGTCGGCGGGTCGCAGAAGCTGATTGTCGCTGGTGTACTGCGGACGCCCGGGCGCAGCATCGTGTGATGCCGCAACGAGAATTGTGACGGCCAGAGCGACGAGTATGAAAGAAGCCGGGACCAAGCGACGCATGGAAATGTCCTCAGGTCTTCGACGAGTCCCGAGCAATAACGTTATCGATCGAAATTACTCTGCGGCAGCAGACGCGGCAAGCCGCGTCTCTACGGGAACGGATCGCCGGACTTCCTCTACATCACGTCGCTGCGCTTTCGCAGAAAGGCCGGCACATCGAGATCCTCCGCGTGGTAGTTGGGAGCGCCCGACCGCATCTCGTCGAGCGAAATCACCTCGCCATGCAAGGCATTGCCCGGCGCCGACTCATGAAAGGCTACCGGAACAGGATCAGGCTCGAAGGCCGGTTCTGGCACAGAGGCTGTCTCGGGTTCGGCCATCGGCTCGGACTCATCAAAGCGATCGCGCTGCCGCGAAACATGGCGCGACACATCTCGCGAAATGATCACCGGATCAAAGCTCTCGCGGCGCCGTGAACGCATCTCGGACTCTCGAAACCCGGTCGCAATCACTGTGATTTTGACCGCGTCCTTCATCTTCTCGTCGAGCACCGCTCCGAAAATAATGTTGGCATCCTCGTGCGCCGCGCCCTGGATGATGGTGCAAGCCTGCTGCACTTCGGCGAGCTTCAGCGAATTCGAGCCGGTGATATTGATGAGAATGCCGCGCGCTCCATCGATCGCGCCCGCCTCGAGCAGCGGCGAGGCGATCGCCCGTCTGCGCGGCTTCCGTGGTGCGATGCTCGCCGGCGGCGGTAGCCGTGCCCATCACCGCATAGCCCATGCCCGCCATGATGGCCTTCACGTCGGCAAAGTCGCGGTTGATGATGCCGGGGATGGTGATGATGTCGGAAATGCCCTGCACTCCCTGACGAAGAATGTCGTCGGCGATGCGGAAGGACTCGAAGAAACCCGCGTTCTCCGCGACCGCCAGCAATTTTTCGTTAGGTATGACGATGGTGGTATCGACCGACTCCATGAGTTCGGCAATGCCGCGCTCCGCCTGCTGCATGCGGCGTTTGCCTTCAAATGCAAAAGGCTTGGTGACGACCGCGACGGTGAGCGCGCCCATTTCGCTGGCCAGCGAAGCAATGATCGGAGCCGCGCCGGTGCCGGTGCCGCCGCCGAGTCCGGCGGTGACAAAGACCATGTCGGCGCCTTCGAGGATTTCGATAATTTTGTCGGAATCTTCGAGCGCGGCTTTGCGGCCGATCTCGGGATTGGCGCCCGCGCCCAGGCCGTTGGTCAGCTTCACCCCGAGTTGAATCTTGGTGGCGGCGCGCGACATCCGCAGCGCCTGCAAGTCGGTGTTGGCCACGATGAATTCGATGTGTTCCATCCCCGAGTCAATCATGCGATTGACGGCGTTGTTGCCGCCGCCGCCGACACCGATCACCTTGATGCGAGCGTCGTTGCGGGCTTCTTCGTTGAAGCAGATGCGGAGTCCGTTGTCTTCATTCATAATTCACCTCGTAAATCATCTGTAGAGACGGGGCTTGCCCCGTCTCGGCTGCCGGCAAAGACGCGGCAAGCCGCGTCTCTACCAGAAATCACGCGCCCTTGCTCGCAAACAACGCTTTCATGCGCGAACCAAAACTCGGCTCCTGCAAGCCGCGGGCTAGGCGGGCGCGGTGGCCGTAATACGCCATGCCCAGCACCGTCGCGAACTCCGGCTCGGCTAAGAACGACGGCATCTTCGCCATCGGCGTTGGCCAAGCCAGTCGCGCAGCCTTCCGCAACACCGATTCCGCAACATCGAGAATCCCGGGGAGCCGCGACGCTCCGCCGCTCAGCACGAATCCGGCGATGCAGTGCTCCAGAACCCCGGCGTGGCGCAGGTTGTCACGCAGCAATTCGAAAAGTTCGCGAGCGCGCGGCTCCAGAATCTCTCCGGCCATGCGCTGCGGCATCATGCGCGAGGGCCGGTCTCCCACCGACGGCACTTCGACTTCGTTGCCCTCGGGAATCAACGTCGGCACTGCGTTGCCGAAATTCTTCTTGAGCGTCTCCGCGTCCGCCAGCCCCGTGCACATGCCGACCGAAAGATCGCTGGTAAAGTGGTCGCCGCCAATGGGAATAACCGCCGTGTGCGCGACCGCGCCCTGCTGAAAAACGATCAGATCGCACGAGCCCGCGCCGAGATCGACGAGGCAAACGCCGAGTTCGCGTTCGTCCGACCGCAGCACCGAGTCGGCGCAAGCCAGCGGCTCAAAGATGGTGTCGTCCACGTGAACGCCGGCCCGGTTCACCGCGGTAACCAGATTCTGCGTGGCGCTCGAAGAAGCGGTCACAATGTGCACGCGAACTTCGAGGCGCGTGGCCATCATGCCCGTCGGATCCTGCACTCCGGGCTGATCGTCGAGAATGAACTCCTGCGGCAGCAAATGCAGAATTTCGCGATCGGCGGGCAAGGGCACGGTGCGGGCCTTATCCACGGCCTGGCGAATTTCCTCGCGGCCGATCTCGCGCGACCGCGCGCCGAAAGTAATGCCGCCGTGGCTGTTCATCCCACGGATGTGCGCGCCCGCAATCCCCACCAGCGCGTGTTCGATCGGAATGCCGGCCACGTCTTCCGCATGCTCCACCGCTTTTTGAATGCTGCTGATGGCCTTATCGAGTTCGGTGATCACGCCCTTGCGCAGGCCTCGCGATTCGCTGATGCCGTGGCCGCGATAACGCAATCCGTTCTCGCTCAGCTCGGCCACCAGGACGGAGGTCTTGGCGCTGCCTACGTCAATGGCGGTAATGAAATTGGGCGCGTGGCTCGGCATAATAATGATGCCGCTAGTTCTGCGGAGTCTCCTTCGGAATTCCAGCGCTCGGTTTCTTTTGTCCGTTGCCAGCCGCGGCGGGCGGAGTGATCGATGCCGGCGACACGGCCGGTGACTTTACTGGTGGCGCTGTCGGATGCGGCGTCGCAGTGTTCTTCGCGACCGCGACGGGTGCCACATTCGCCTTCGGTTTCAGTGCGGCCTGTTTCGCGGGCGCTGGTTTTGCTGGCGCATGCCTCGACCGGCGCATGCCCGACTGCCGGATGATGCACCGCTCCTTTCGCCGCGGCTTTCGTGTTGGGCTTCGCCTCCTTCTTCGGCGCAGGCGGAGGCGCGGGATGCGTTACATATTTTTCGTAGTTCACGATCGCCGCGGTTTTCACGCCCGCCGCCATCGCAGCTTTGGTTGCGCCGGGTGTCAAGGCCGGCTGCCGAGCCATCCCTTCGAGATCGGGATTCACAATGATCTGGCCGTCGTAGCGCAAGTCCACCGACTCGAGTTTCTCGAACTGCTGCCGCCACTGCTGCACATGCGTCACGTAGGTCTTGTAGCGCTGCAGGTAATTTCCCGAGCCCAGATGCACCAGCGCTTCGCCGTTCGAATCGGCGGCCAGCACTTTTACATCCTCGGGGTCACTGAGATCCACTTCGCTCAGTTCCTGCGAATAATGAGCGCCGCCAGAATCGAGTTCGCGAACCAGCTCGTTGTAATTCTTCATCCGCGCCGCACGCGTGGAAAGCGGCTCTCCGGCGTTCATGCCCGCAATCACGGCAAACGAATACTTCTGCTTCCCGCCCGGAGCCAGTTCCATCAGCGTGCCCCCGGCATCGATCAGCGAAATGTGCGAGCCGATGCGGGCAAAAGCAACCGGCGTGCGTTCATGAATCTCGATGCGCAGGCGGTTCGGCACAAAGCGCATCACGCTCGCCGATTCCACCCACGGAAGCTGCTCCAGTTGCTGTTTGCGTTGGGCCAGCGGGACGAAAAAAATGTTGCGGCCAATATCTCCGCCCATGACTTCCATGATCTGAGCGTGCGCGACGTGCTGGGCGCCGCTGACTTCGATCTGATCGCTGGAATCGATGCGAAAACGCCAGGAGTGCTTCCCGTAACGATAGAGGCCCAGGCCGGCCGCTCCCAGAATTGCAAGAACGACGAGCGCCAGGGCGACCCGCTTCAACCGGTTGGCAGTCTTTTGCGGAAGTGATCCGCGCCGGACCGAGACGCGCCTTTGCCCGCGCAGAAATGGAGATTCCTGCTCTTCTTCCAGATCAACGAGCCGTGCGTCGTCGAAGGGCTCGCGCTCGGAGCCCGATGCTGAGAAGCATCGCCGGGAAGCGGATACAATTCTTCCTGTATCGCGGTGGAACTTGATTTCCGCGTCACTCTTTCGAGTCAGTTGTCGACAGAAAACCGCTGAGCAAAATTACTATAACTGGTTTTCGCGAATTGAGACAGTGCCAAGTTGGTTCGCGCCTTAGCTCGTAGCTCGTGGCTCGTAGCTCTTCCGCTCCAGCTTTTGCAGAAGCATCCCTCCCAGTTGCGAGACGCTGCCCGCACCTAGCGTCAGCACCATGTCACCCGGTTGGGCGAGCGCGGCAACCGTGGCAACGGCATCGGCAAACGAGGGAGCGTACGCGACCTTCCCGTTCCTTGCCCCGGCAATACGGCTGGCCAGAGCTTCGGCCGTGATGCCTTCGATCGGCTTCTCGCTGGCTGGATAAATGTCGAGCACGCAGAGGGTATCGGCGTCGCCGAAAGCGGTCGCGAACTCATCCATCAGATCGCGAGTGCGGGTGAACCGATGCGGCTGGAAGATCACATGCACGCGGCGAAATCCGCACTGGCGAGCCGCAGCCAGCGTAGCTCGTATTTCCGTCGGATGATGGCCGTAATCGTCAATCACGCTGACGCCCGCCGCTTTGCCTTTGAGCTGGAAGCGGCGGTCCACACCGCGAAAACCGTCCAGCGCGCTGCGAATCTGCTCCGCCGGAATATCGAGCGCGGTACCTACCGCAATGGCCGCCGTAGCGTTCAGCACATTGTGCACGCCCGGCACGTGCAGCGTGAACTCGCCCAGATCTTTCTCTTTGTAAGTAGCGTGGAAGCGATTCAGCGGGCTACGCCCTCCGGCCGCCGGCGACGATCGAACTGAGGATGACCCCACGCGAATCAGAAAATCAGACCCCGGGCTGGTTCCATACGTGGTCACGCGGCGATGAACGCGCGGCAGCAATCGCCGAAGCACCGCATCGTCGTTGCATCCAACCACCAGGCCGTAGAACGGAACGCGCTCCATGAATTCGAGAAACGTCCGCCGCACGTCGCGCATGTCGCGATAGCAGTCCATATGCTCGCGGTCAATGTTCGTGACCACCGAAAGAATCGGCGAAAGCTTCAGAAACGACCGGTCACTTTCATCCGCCTCGGCGACCAGATATTGCGACTTGCCAAGGCGCGCGTTCGAGCCCATCGCGTCCACGCGCCCACCGACCACGACCGTGGGATCGAGCCCGCCACCAGCCAGCACAGCCGCGACCATCGAAGTCGTGGTGGTCTTCCCATGCATGCCGGCAACGGCGATGCCGTACTTCAGCCGCATCAGCTCGGCCAGCATCTCGGCCCGCTGAATCACCGGGACATGCAACCTGCGAGCTTCGGCGACTTCAGGGTTATCGACCTTGATCGCGGAGCTGGTGACGACCACATCCGCGCCCGTGATGTTGGCAGCAGCGTGTCCTACAAGAGTGGACGCGCCCAGCGCGGCGAGCCGCTCAGTAACCGCCGAACTCTTCAGGTCAGACCCGGAAATCCGGTAGCCAAGATTCAGCAACACCTCGGCAATGCCGCTCATGCCGATGCCCCCTATGCCCACGAAATGAATGCGCTGAATCTTGGCGAACATGAAAACCTATCCCAAATAAGGGTCGATGATAGTCCAATTAACCGCAGAGGTCGCAGAGGGCGCGGAGTAAAGACTTAACCAGCGACCCCCTGATTTCTCTGCGAACTCAGCGTACTCTGCGGTTAAAGGTTCTACTCACTGTTGGCGAGTCCTTTCACCATCTCAGCAATTTCTTCGACCGCCTTCGGATGCGCCAGCGATTTCGCCGCCGCGGACATGCTCCGCAACCGGCCCCCATCGCCGATCAGCGCCGCAATCGTCTCGACCAGATAGGCCGCTCCCAGATTGCTTTCTTCGACCACCACCGCCGCGCCCGCCCGTTCCAATGCGCGGGCATTAACGTTTTGATGATCATCGGCGGCCGCCGGAAACGGCACAAAAATCGCCGGCTTGCCCGCCGCCGTAATCTCCCCGACCGTGCTGGCGCCCGAACGGCAGACCAGCAAATCGGCGCGCGCGAAGGTGCCCGGCATATCGTCAATGAACTTGTGGACTTCACCCGAGATTCCCGACTGCTGATAAGCGGCCAGCACGTGGTCATAGTCGCGCTGCCCCGTCTGATGAATAATGTAGATGCCGGGAATCTTTTCGCGCAGACCGGCCAGCGACTCCACCATCGCTTGATTGATGGCGCGTGCTCCCTGACTGCCCCCGAAAACCAGCAGCGTGCGCATACCGCCAGACTTAGGAAGAATCGAAAAGAACGCCGAGCGCACCGGAACGCCGGTCACCCGGCAATGAGGAAAATACCGGCAAGTCTCTTCAAAGTGCACTGCCGCCGCGGAAACCCAGCGCGCGATCATGCGATTGGCAAATCCCGGAACGACGTTCGGTTCGAAGGCTAGCGTCGGAAGGCGTCGGCGTATTGCGGCCACCATCGCCGGTCCCGAGGCATAGCCCCCAACCCCGATCACAACCTCGGGATCGAAGTCCGAGAGCATGCGCGCAGAAGCCGCGATCGCACGCGGCAAGTCAAACATCGTCTTGGCCCGCGTCATCAGGCTGACATTTTTCAACGCGCCGACCTGAATCAGTTCCAGGGGAAACCCCGCCTGCGGCACCAGTCGCGTTTCAATGCCGCGAGCCGTCCCGATAAAAAGAACTTCAGCATCAAATTGCTTCTTAAGTTGATGGGCAATGGCTAGCGCCGGAATTACGTGTCCGCCCGTGCCGCCGCCCGCGATGATAATGCGCATGAAGTTTGGGTCCTGAAGGTGCCGCTTACTCCACCATCCCCGCGTACTTTTTTCGTGATTCCCGCAGCATCGACAGCACCGACTCCTTCTCCGCCTCGGTGTTCCACGACGTATCATTCCGCGCCGCCGAAATCAGGCGGTCCACCCACGCCACAAAATAAGCCGCATCCGCCGCGCTACGCACCGGAGCGCCCGCCACGCTCACATACACCGGACTGGTCGTCGCATACGGATACAAATCCAGAATCGGATACTCCGCCTTGTCGCTGAAAGCGCGCAGAACGCACCACCCGCTTGCGTCCAGCGGGATCGAGCCGTCCGCGTGCGCATGCTTGCGATCGCTGTCCATCGCAAGCTCTCGCGCCATCTTCCCATTGCAGACGACTTGCAGATGATCCACCGGCACAATCGAATTCATCTCAGCAGAAAATCGCAGCTCTTGTTTCTTTTCTAGGCGCACTTCCCCCCCAATCGGCTGCCCTCCCAGCGAAAACCGGAGCAGCGGCCCGTTCGTCGCAAACGTTCGCCCCGCCTTGATCGCCGCAAGCCAGGGCTCAATCTTCAGCGGGCCAGGCTTCACCTCTGCATAAACCCGATTCAATCCCACCGGCCCACGCAACGACGCGTAGTTGCCCATGAAGTCCGTTCCCGCGGCAGTGGGTAACCGGAAGCCACAATTCAGCAGTTTGTACCAAACCTCAGCCGTGGACTTATGATCGGAAAAACCGAGTACCTCGATGTAATCCACCTTACCGAGCGCCACATCGGCAGGTAACTCGGCCGTGAGAGAAGCATCCTTGGCGGGATCGGGCACGCTGTCAAAAGGATGCACATATCCAACCAGCGCGCCCTGTTCATGGGCCATGTCAGCCACGTTCGCATTCGCCGGATACAGGCTGGCCGCCGCCGTATTGGGATAGGCCGCATATCCCGGAAGAATGAAGTTATGCGTCAGGTTCAACAATCCAAGATGTCCCCAGTAACTCGTATGAAACTCCTGCCCGTGCAGCAGCAGATGATCCGAGGTCGAAGCGGGGTCCAGTTGCGGCGAGAAATACGCCATGTCAGGAATGCGCTGCTCCTTGTTCACCACCAGATCTTCGACGATCGCCAAATTCTCAGCTGCCGCTTGCTCCACCAGATGCGCCGGAGTATTCCGATAGGTCCCCGCATAGTTCATGTGCACATGAACATCGCCGCTCACCCAATTCGACGTCGCGTCGGCTTCGGCAAAAAGAGGAACCACCTGAACCGTGAGCTGCGTGGTGCTGTCGGCTTTAACGTTAACTTTGCGCTGCTCAAAATGATTCTCGAATCCGCGCATGACGTCGACTTCGACATCGCCAGCGGGCACGGTGATCTCCGACACTCCTGATGTGTCGAAATAGTGCGCTTCAAACGGCCGCTCCGAGCGATCAAAGCTGTCGTCGGCGTGCATCCATGCGTTATCGGGAGCGTAAGCCAGGCCGTCCGCGCCGGTTACGAAAACTCGCGCCGCCACTGGATTTCCGCTCTCATCCACCACACGCAGAGAAATGCGACCCACCGGCTTCAAATATTTCCGTTCTCGCGCGACCACTTCCGTCTGCTCCCCACCCGGAATCGTCTGCACCCACAGCGACGTGTTCCCATTTCGATTGGAAATAAATGCAATCTTCGTCCCATCCGGCGACCACCGCGGATTCACATTGTCAAAAGCGCCATAAGAAATCGGGAACGCATCTCCGCCCGCCGCAGGCATCACCCACAGCTGATGCCACGCCTGTCCCAGATAAGACGCGTACACCATTCGTTTGCCGTCCGGCGAAAAGTCCGGACGAGCCTTCCAGTTCGTCTCTTCGTAATGAATCTCCTGGTAATGAACAGCCGCTTCCGCGCCCGGCTCCGCCTTGACCTTCCAGAATCCGCCCGTGCCGTGAATATGCCCACGATTCGAGACAAACAGAATCTCCGACCCGTCCCGCGTCCACACTGGACTGATCTCGTGATCGACCTGGCTGTAGTAATAACGAGGCAGCGAGCTGACATTCTCCGGAGTAAGTTGCCGCACGTCACTGAGTAACCCGTCCTCGAAACGGCCCACAAAGATATGAAAGTGTCCCTTATAGGAAGTCGAGACGAACGCCAGCCGCTTCCCATCCGGCGAGAAACGCGGCTCCAGATTCACCGCGCCTCCGGAAGTCATCTGCCGCGTCCGCCCATCCCGCATATCCAGCGACCACAACTCGATGGCATCGTGATCGTAGCGCGCAAACACCACCCACCGCCCGTCGTCCTTACTCGACCAGTCCGGCTGATAGTCGTACCCCGGCCCGGCGGTAATCTGCTCCGCTTTCGCGCTGCGCAGTTCCTGCCGCCACAGCGAGCCCGCCATCGAGTACACCAGACTGTAGGAATCGGGCGACCAGGCCGCAGCACTCGGCCCCGTCGTCAACTGCGGCAGATACATTTCCCTGAAGTAATAAGGATGCGGCAAATCAATCTGCTTAAGAACCGGCTCCCTCTGCGCAAAGCAAGAAACACAGGCAACAAGAAGGAAGTAACCCAGACGAAACTTTAACAAGAGTCCTCCAGCATGCGATCTGAAACACTACTTACTCCGCCACCTGGGTCCGCTCTTACCCACAGCCAATTAACTAATGCCGCT
Source organism: uncultured Acidobacteriaceae bacterium (assembly GCA_963760175.1). Classification (GTDB taxonomy): domain Bacteria; phylum Acidobacteriota; class Terriglobia; order Terriglobales; family Acidobacteriaceae; genus Acidiflorens. The sequence goes on along the minus strand of CAVXBU010000012.1, from coordinate 78,198 downwards.
CCCACCGTCGCCGCCAGGATCAGTGACTTACTCAGATCCACCTGCGTCGCCAGCACCACCGCAATCCCGACGCCCAGGACCGCCAGCACCTGCCCTCCAGGCAGCCGGAAACCTGCCACCAGCGGCTTTCGCCGCAAGGCGATCAGCGCCGCGCAGACCACCGCGTAGTAGAACAGGCGGGCGGCCACCGACAGCGTTACATTCCACGCAAAATTCCCACCAACCGCCAAACCCCACACTGCGGCCGTAAAAAACAGAATGGAAAACCAGGGCGTATGAAATCGGTGACTGACTGCGGCAAAAAGCTGTGGCAGATCGCCCCCCTTGGCGAGCGCGAACGTGACCCGTGGCATACCCAGCATCTTGGCACTCAAATAACCGTACACCGAAACCAGCGCGCCGATCGCCACCAGCCCCGCTCCCCGATTGCCCATAGTAGTGCGGGCCACTTCGGCCAGCGGACGACCCGTGGTTGCCCCCGGCCCCAGCACTCCCACCACAACCCATTGCACCAGCGCATAAATCACGGTGCAGGCGATCAGCGCCACGAACAGCGCGAAACCGGCGTCCCGGGCCGGATTCTTAGCTTCGCCCATGGGCGCCATCGCCGATTCAAATCCACCGTAAGCGAAGATCAGCAACATCATCGCCTTCATCCACGCACTCGCCGGAATCGGCCCCGCTGCGCCCCAAGGCGCGGGATGAATGATCGTGACCGCCGCTCCCGCCGACACCACCATCAGCAGCGGTAGAATTTTGGCGACCGTAAAAACGTTGCTCACCGCCGTTCCCTGGCGTGCACCCAGAATGTTGACAAGCGCCAGCAGCCCCACCAGTAACGTCAGGATCACAAAACGCGGCCACCATTGTGTCGCTGCCGGCCAGAATTCCCCCAGATAAGTGACAAACAAATTCGCATCCGCCGCCGGAGCCGCGGTCTGTCCCAGGTACAACATCCAGCCGACCAGAATTCCCGTGAGCCGTCCGAAAGCCGCGCGCGCATACAGATACGGTCCGCCCGCTTCGGAAAATTGCGAGGCCACCTCGGCATAGCAGGCCATAATCACGCCCATCGCAGCCCCCGCAATCAACACGGCCGCGACGCTGCGTTTGCCGAGAAGGCCAGCCACCGTTGCGGGCAACCCGAAAATGCCACTCCCGATGATCGAATTCACCGCCAGCGCGGCCAGGCTCCAACGGCCAATGGCGCGCACCAATCCAGTCTGCACATGGCCGGTTTCCGGTGAGGTCATAGAAAACCGTTTGTACCACATCCAGCCATCACTTGGATTAAACTTGTGGACTAAACTTCGTCACGGGCTGGCGACTCTGGCAATCCGAAGCGGCCCCTGGGAGTGTAGCCCGCTGTGGCAGCATCCATCTCCGACATCCGGCTCTTGCTGAAAATCAAATCTCTACCCAAGTCGCCAAACTCGCGGCGCGTCTTCATCACGGGAGGAACCGGTTACATCGGCAGCAGTCTTATTCCCATTCTTCTGGAGCGCGACCATAGGGTTCGCGTCCTTGTCCGGCCTGGCTCAAAGGCCAATCTGCCCTCCGCTTGCGAAGTCGTCTCCGGCAATGCGCTCGACGCCAACAGCTACCGCCAGCTGATTCGCCCGGCCGACACCTTCATCCACTTGGTCGGAGTTCCTCATCCATCTTCAGCGAAGACCGCGGAGTTTCGCGCCGTTGACCTGGTCTCCGTCCGCCAGGCTATCTCCGCTTGCGCTGAACTCGGCACGCATCATTTCATCTATCTCAGTGTCGCCCACCCCGTTCCCCTGACATGATGGGGAGGAGGAAAGACTACATCGCCGTGCGCGCCGAGTGCGAACAGATGATTCAGGAGAGCCAGCTCAATTCCACCATAATCCGCCCCTGGTACGTGCTCGGACCGGGACATCGCTGGCCCTATGTGCTGCTGCCCTTCTACAAGCTGTGCGAGTGGCTCCCCTTCACCCGCGCCGCTGCCCTTCGCCTTGGTCTGGTTACTCTTCACCAGCTAATTCTCGCAATGGTCGAGGCCGTGGAATCGCCCGTACAGGGCACACGCATCGTGGGCGTCCCGGAAATTCGCTTCGCCGGACTGAACTTGTCCCGTGAAACCGGCAAAAACGCCTGAAATAACCGCCTGAAACCGCCCGCTGCGTGCGGCTTTCGACCTAAGGTAACTTCAATTACCGAAGCTCATGCACACGGGGAACCTTTCCCACTGCGCTCCAGAATGCGATCTTAGTAAGAGAGATTGAGAAAGACGTTTGGTAGGGACGGAAAGGAACCACATGGATCGCGAGAATCGGGAAAGCATGGAAGACATTCATCTCCGCATTTTGCGTGTTACGGACGACCTGCGCATTATCCAGCGCGAACTCAACTGCGCCGCCATGCAGGCCCCCACCGATCCCGAACTCATGGAAGCTCTCGCCGATCCGCCCGAGATGGAATCCATCCAGGTTCTCAAATCCGCCCTCGACCAGATGCGCCACTTCCTCTGGTTCTACATGCAGGTCGTGACCAGCGATTCCGAGATGGGTGAGAAGTTCCGCCAGACCTTGCGGCAGGAGACGCCCGTGCGTGCCCCCGAAATGGAGCAGCAGTTCCAGAGCGCCACTGACGCCATCATGCTGCGCTATCTAGCCGACAGTAAATTCCGCAAGCCCAACTAGTCGCCTCGTGTGGCGCGGGCGCCCCCGCCCGCGGCCGTTGTTCTTGATCTTGTTCTTGATCTTGTTCTTGATCTTGTCCTTGCTTTTGTCTTTGCTTTCCTGCCCTTACCTCAAGCCACCGCGAGCCCCGCCCCCTAAGGTAAAATCCAGCCGTTGCCGAATCCTCCGCAGATGCGCACCGCCGCACCCGCCGACGCGTCCGCTATCGCTCGCCTGGTGAACGCCGCCTTTCGCCCCGAGCGTTTCTTTATCGACGCCGACCGCACAAATCCTGAGAAAGTTGGCGCCCTTCTTCAGAAAGGCAAATTCCTCCTGCACCTCGAAGACGGAGTGCTCGCCGGTTGCGTTTACGTTGAACTGCGCGGCGAGCGCGGTTACTTCGGATTGCTGGCGGTCGATCCGCAGCGTCAGCGCTCCGGAATCGGCGCTCGCCTCATCGCCGCCGCCGAACAGCACTGCCGCTCCGCCGGATGCCGGTTCATGGATCTCACCTTCGTGAATCTGAGGCAGGAACTATCCGCCTACTACCAGCAATTCGGCTATGTCGTAAACGGAACCTTGCCCTTTCCGCCGGACCAGGTCGCCAAGCTCCCTGTTCACCTCGTCCAGATGTCGAAGCCGCTCTAGTGTAGAGACGGGGCTTGCCCCGTCTCGCATATCAGTGAACCAGCTCAAGCACGGACGAGAACGGCCACGACTTCAGAGCTTGCCCTGAGCGAAGCCGAAGGGCACCGCGGCAGACCTCGCCCAGCTGCGGTCCAAGAAAAAAGCCGGAGCCCGAAGGCCCCGGCTGTCCAGTGGCTGTGTGCCCGGATAAAATCTAGACAAAAATCTACTGTAGAGACGCGGCTCGCCGCGTCTCTCCGCCTACGCGCTCCGTCGCGGCCGCACCGTCAAGTCACGCACCTGTGCCAGAATGCTCGACATCTGCATCCCGTTCAACTGCGACAAATACGGCAAAACCTCGGCCACGAACTGATCTTCCATCAATTCGCGAACTTCCTCCTGCCGGTTCCGTTCTCCACCGGAGAGCAGATCCGGCACGCTTACCTCGAGCGCCCTCGCCAGTCGCTCCAGCGAAGACAGCGTCGGCGTAGCCTTCTCGTTTTCGATTTTCGATACGTAAGTCCGTGGCACCGACATGCGCAGCGCCAGCTGCCGCTGACTTAATCCGTTGCGCAGCCGCAGCGACCGGATCGAGAAAGCCAGCTTCAGATGCCCGCGCCCGTTAGAATGGAGGTTCACCGGCAGCGCTTCCGGCTCCGGAGTCATGGCAGCAATCTCCGCCTCGTCCTCATCCAATGACAGATGACAACGACGGCAGAGGCTATTTGATGTGCGGAATTGCACCAAAAGACAACGGTCACAGCGTACAACTTCCCGTGAGTCCACGGGGGTTAATGTGGTAGCCATTCAGGTTTTGCGAGTGCCAGAGCAGGGGCTACTCCCAAAGCCAACTAGTGCGTAATCTGCTGGATTGACCCTGTGGATGTCAAGACAAAAGTACGAGAAAACAAAGCGCCTCCGTGAGAAAGCAACACGCAACCAGGTAAAATCGCAAGGAAACAGGTAGAAAACCATGAATCAACGCGATGCAGCGTGGTGTTTACTAACTGTATGCGGGCCGCGTTGAAGACGCCATAACATGGAGATTCTTAATAGGCGGGGTGGTGGGGATGACCGGCGCGATTACAAACGGCGAACCTAGCAACAGGAATCCCATAATAATCGGATTGCTGCTGCTAGCGAGCGGACTGGCTTTGAACTATTTGTTCGAGCGCAACGGCATTTTCAAGGTCTGGGAAAATTCAGCTTATCCAGTGTCAGCGTTAGACGGAATATATCCATCGGTGTGTGTTTTGCTGTCCCTAACGGGCATTGCCTTGGTCGTTGGTGGGACGATGAGCCATGCCGCTATTCGAGGATTACTTCGGCAGGCATGCGTGATCGTGATTCCATTAACCGTTCTCTACGCTTTGTTCAACATCGGCGTCCAATTTGTCTCAACAGGGGCGGATCGTTTGGGCGAGTGCCCCTACCTCGACCAAGCTGCCGCAAGCTCTAACGCGATACCCGAGTCCAAGGTGGCGCCAGGTCACCCAGCCGTAGGTTGCGAAGTAGAAAGACGGGGCATATTTCTCTCCCACTACAACGATATTTTTGTTTATGGCGTGACAAACACAGCGGACCAGCAACTTGTTCTGGATCGTGTTGAGGAGCAATATCGGCAAGCGCATACGCACCCGGTGCAAGTGAGGTTCTACGAAAAGGAAAATTGGTCGGTCCGCAAACTGGAAAATGGAAGAACCCTCGGATCAAGAGGCCCTCAAAAGCTGATTCGGATTGTGAACATCGGATAATTCGTCGAAGGACTCGACTGGCGAAATCGGCCGCTTACACCAACCACCTCGTCCTAGACTACCGCCTTCGCATGGCAGCCACGGACTTGACGACCATGGCCTCCAACACCTCTTGATCCACATCAGCGAGCTTCTTGATGTAGAGGCAGCCTTTGCCGGTCGTGTGCTTGCCGAGCTTTTCCAGGAGCGCCTTGGAGTCGCTGGACCCGATCATGCCATACAGAACCGCAGCGGTCTTACGCGGCGAAAAACCGATCAGCGGCATGTCGCCCTCGCGCCCGCTGTCGTACCTGTAGTGGTAACTACCGAAGCCTATGATGGACGTCCCCCACATCTTCGGCTTTTCGCCAGCCGCGTCCTGCATCAACTTGACGAGCACCTTGGCGTCTGCGCGCCTCGTCGGGTCCGTGATGGCATCGATAAACGCCGCCACGCTTAAACTGGTGGGCTTGGTTTTATTGTCCGCCATTTCTCCGCCTTTCGCTGCTAAGGCTAAACTAGCTCTCGGTGACGCGCAAACCGGCGGCATTCCCAGTTGTAGTAAAGTTTTGATCAGGCCCGGCATGCGACAGAGTTAGCACAAAACCACGGCGCGAAGGCAATAGTTATGGAAATCAATCGGCAAGACGCAGGTTGGAAACTCCTGACCGAGTTCACTCAGTCGGAAAGTCTCCGGAAACATGGCCTCGCAGTCGAGGCGTGCATGCGCGCCTACGCCCGCAAAGCCGGAGCGGACGAAGAATTGTGGGGACTGGTCGGCCTTCTCCATGACTTCGATTACGAGAAATATCCGAGCCTCGAAGACCATCCTTATAAAGGCTCCGAGATTCTGAAAGAACGCGGCTACTCCGAAGAAGTGCGCCGCGCCATCCTGTCGCACGCCGAGTACACCGGCGTCGCGCGCCTCTCGCCAATGGAAAAAACGCTTTTTGCCTGCGATGAACTGGCCGGGTTCATCACCGCGTGCGCCCTGGTCAAGCCGGGCAAGTCTCTTGCCGAAGTCGAAGCCCCCTCCGTCCGGAAAAAAATGAAAGACAAAGCCTTCGCCCGCAGCGTTCACCGCGAAGACATCATCGAAGGCGCAGCCGATCTTGGCTTGGATCTCGAGCAGCACATCGCTTTCTGCATCGCCGCCATGAAAGCGATCGCGCCCGAACTGGGGTTGGATGGGTCGGCGGTCAAGTCCGCGTAAGCAAGACTCTTGCGGGAATCAGTACAGCACCTCGGCCACTTTCCCGCTGGCAATCAACTCCGCGATGCGCGCGAAATCCTGATACATCACGCGATCCTTCTCCATCGTCCGGCACACGGCCCGAATCGCCGCGTGCGCCTGCTGCAATGGCCTCGAAGTCTTCAGCGGCGCGAGAAAGTCAATCGCCTGCGCCGCGGCCATCGCCTCAATAGCCAGCGTGTTACGGGTGTTCTCCACCACCCTCTTCAGCTTGTTCGCCGCGGTCATGCCCATGGAGACGAAGTCTTCCTTATTCCCCGACGTCGTAATCGAATCGACCGACGCGGGATGCGCCAGCACTTTGTTCTCACTCACCAGCGCGGCCGCGGTCACTTGCGGCATCATGAAGCCCGAGTTCATGCCCGCGCCCGGCGCCAGAAATGGCGGCAGGCCTTCACTGAGCGCGGGATTTACCATGCGCTCCAGCCGCCGCTCGCTGATGCCCGCCAGCGCACTCAACGCAATCGCAAGAAAGTCGAGCGCGAACGCGAGCGGCTCGCCGTGAAAGTTTCCGCCGGAAATCACGTCGCCCTCGCCGTCCATCGCTCGCGGATTCTTCACGAATACCAGCGGGTTATCGACGGCCGAGTTCGTCTCCGTCTCAAAAACGACGCGGCAATGAGCCAGCGTGTCACGCACCGCGCCATGAACTTGCGGGATGCAGCGCAGCGAATAAGCATCCTGCACGCGGCCACAATCGCGGTGCGACTCGCGAATCTCGCTCTGTTCAAGCAGACGGCGTAGGTTCGCGGCGGTCTTGATTTGACCGGCATGGGGACGAGCCTTCTGGATGCGTTCGTCGAAGGCGACGTTGGTTCCCTTGAGCGCGTCGCACGCCATCGCGCCAATGACGTCGGCGGTGTCAACTAGTGTCTCCGCTGCGAGCAGCATAAGAGTGCCGATAGCGAGCATGGCCTGCGTGCCATTGATGAGCGACACCGCTTCCTTCGCCTCCAGCACCAGCGGTTTGATCTGTGCGCGCTTCAACGCCTCGGCACTTGCGACGCGCGCGCCTTTTTCGTCAAAACACTCTCCCTCACCGATCAATGCCAGCGCCAGATGCGCCAGCGGCGCGAGATCGCCGCTCGCCCCCACGCTCCCCTGCGATGGGACCATCGGAGTCACGCCGCGGTTGAGCATCTCGCAGATGGTGTCGATGGTAATAGCGCGCACGCCCGAGTTCCCCTTCGCCAGCGAGTTGGCACGCAGAAGCATCATGGCGCGCGTGTCGGCGATTGAAAGCGGCTCGCCTACACCGACCGCGTGCGAACGCACCAGGTTTACTTGCAGCTCGCGAACCTGATCGCCGACGATGTGCACATCGCTCAGCTTGCCGACGCCAGTCGTGATCGCGTAGGAAATCTTGTTACCTGCGACCAGGGCGTCAACGACAGCGCGGGCGCGATTAACGGCCTCGCGCGCGTCGGGATCGAGGAGCACGGGCCGGCGGGCGTCGAAGTGTGCGACTTCGCGCACCGCTTCAAGCGTGAGATCGTTTCCGTTGATATGCAGGGCTTTCAAGTCAGTTCCCAGTTTCACCTCTTGAGTTTTTCACTTTCCTTGCAAGCTCACTTTGAATGGATACAACGTCGCAGTCATCAAACCCTTCTTTACCGCCGGATCCCCGTTCATGATCTGGCGCGCGGCGTCCTCGGATTCGGCGCGGAAGATGGTAAGTCCCATCGTATTTTCATCGGTGGTCAGCGTCCGGCCGACGAGAATGATTACGCCTTGCGCGTTAAGATTCTGGAGATATGCGAAGTGTTCGGTGACCATGGCCTGTTCCGAGTCGGTCGGGCCGGTGCGGAGCAGGTCTCCGCGGACGAGTTGAAGTCGGTAAAGGAATTCTTGCATCGGATCTTCTTTTCGATCTCTACTATTTCCCCACCGCGGCCTTAAACACTTTCATATATTTCTCCGGCAGCGCACGCGGCTTCATTCTCGAATCGGCGACGATGTGCGTGGTCTCACCTTCGGCCAGCAACTCTCCCGTTCCCGCTCCTCGCAGCTCGTATCCGAAGCGGATCACTTTCTCCCGCACTTGCTTCAGGTGCGTGCGCACGATGACCTCGTCATCATAGTGTACGGGAGCCTTGTAGCGGCACTGGGCATCGATAACGGCGATGAAGCAGTCGTCTTCGCTTTCCATATCTTTATAACTGAAGCCGAATTGGCGCAGGAGTTCGACCCGTCCCACTTCAAACCAGATGAAATGATTGGCGTGATAGACGACGCCCATCTGGTCGGTTTCGGCGTAGCGGACGCGGATTCGAGTTTCATTCACTGCCTTATTTAGATTCGCAGACATCGATGTATTGCACCGGCTCATCGGCCCGTCCACTTCGGCTTGCGCTTTTCGAGGAACGATTCGATCCCTTCGCGGAAATCGGCACTCTGACGGATGCCGGCATTTTCGCGGATGGCGGCCTCAATCCGCGCATCGAGTTCCACGCGCGCGTGCTCGGTGAGCAGGCGCTTGGTATGGGAAAGCGAGAGGGGACTGTTCTGAGCCAACTGCGCGGCGAGTTCGCGGGCGCGGACAAGCAGCTTTTCCGGGGAAACAATTTCGTTGATTAGGCCCATCTTCATCGCCTCGGCGGCGTCGAAGATGCGGCCCGTAAGAAGAAGGTCACGGGCGATTTTCTCGCCGACCTGGCGCAGAAGAAATGTCGAGACAATGGCGGGCACAAATCCGATTCGGACCTCGGTGTAGCCAAACTTGGCGTCCGGCGCGGCAAGCGTGAAATCGCAGAGCAGGGCCAGCCCCGTGCCGCCGGCAATCGCCGCGCCGTTGACCGCGGCAATCGTTGGTTTGGGAAATTCATAGAGCGCGCGGAACAGGCTGACCATGGTTCGCGAATCTTCGACATTTTGCTCGGGCGTACGGCCGATCAGGGACTTCAAGTTGTCGAGATCCATACCGGAGCAGAAGGCCTTCCCTGCCCCAGTCAATATCAGAATGCGGGCGGACGAGTTCTTCACTTCCTCCAGAGCACGAATCAGATCTCCGATGAGTTCGTAGCTGATGGCGTTGCGTTTGTCGGGCCGGTTGAGGGTGATAGTCGCGACGGCGGAGTCGAAAGTAACGAGCAGTGTTTTGTAGCTCATGGTGGTTTTCAGTCCGCCGCCGTTGAGTTTTGGTACCGCGCTCCGATTTCAACCGTCGCCCTCAACAATGTGTCCAGCGGTTTCAGCGAAGGCAATTGCGCACCGCAGCCGCGCAGCGTTTCGATTACTGTTTCGGTCGCAATATTTCCAACCAAGGCATCCTGCGCAAAGGGGCATCCACCCAGCCCGCCGATGGCGGAATCGAAGCGGCGGCAACCGGCTTCATAGGCAGCGATGATTTTGGCGGCGGCCTGGTCGGGACGGCTGTGCAGGTGGACTCCGATTTCGAGATAGTCGTACTTCGCCAACACCGCGGAAACCACTTCGCAAATCTTTTCCGGTGGCGCAACGCCCACGGTGTCGGCGAGCGAGATCATGCGAATTTCCTGCAACTCGAGCAAAGCTACGGCTTCGACAACCTCATCGACTGTCCAGGGGTCGCCGTAAGGATTGCCGAAGGCCATCGAGATGTAGACGACGGTTTCGAGCCCGGCTTCATCGGCTTTCTTTTCGATCTTCTCCAGTTCTTCGATCGCGTCTTCCAGAGTCTGCCGTTGATTGTTCTCCAGAAATGTCGGCGAGATCGAATACGGAAAACCCAGGGTGCGCACGGCATCGGTCGCGATCGCTCGCTGCGCGCCTTTTTCATTCACCACGATGCCGATGATTTCCACGTCGTCGGGCGGATCGAGTCCTTTAAGCACTTCTTCGGAGTCGGCCATCTGCGGCACCGCGTTGGGAGAGACGAAGCTAACCGCATCAATATGCTTGAAACCGGCCGAGATCAGCGCCTGCAGATAGTTGGTCTTCAGTTCAGCAGGAATCTGACCCTTGAGGCCTTGCCAGGCGTCGCGCGGGCATTCGACGAGTTTCACCGAGTCGCTCATGTTACGTTTGCAACACTCCAACCTTAAACTCCGGCACCTCTGGATTCAGCGACGCCGCCTCCAACGCCTGGGTAACCGCTTGTCGTGTTTCCATGGGATCGATGATTTTGTCGATCCAAAGCCGAGCGGCACCGTAGCGCGGGTCGGTTTGCTCTTCATACGTCTTCTTGGTTGAGTCGAAAAGTTCTTTCCTCTCTTCTTCGCTCAACTTTTTACCACTGCGTTCCAGTTGCTTCACCTTGATTTCCACCAGCGTGCCGGCGGCGGCGTCTCCGCTCATCACCGCGTATTTCGCGGTCGGCCAGGCGAAAACAAAACGCGGATCGAAGGCCTTGCCGCACATGGCGTAATGTCCGGCGCCGAAAGAACCGCCGACGATCACCACGATTTTGGGCACGACTGAGTTCGACACCGCATTCACCATTTTCGCTCCCGCCTTGATAATGCCACTCCACTCGGCATCGCGACCGACCATGAAGCCGTTGACGTCGTGGAAAAAGACCAGCGGAATCAAGTTCTGGTTGCAATCCATAATGAAGCGCGCAGCTTTTTCGGCGGACTCGGTATAAATGACGCCGCCGAACTCGACGCGTTTATGACCCTCATGGTCGGTCTGCTGCGCGTGCAGTTTCTGGTTGGCGACGATGCCTACAGCAAAACCTCCGATGCGAGCGTAGCCACAGATCACCGTTTTGCCGTACTCGGGCTTGTATTCGTCGAAACGGCTTCCATCCACGATGCGGGCGAGAATTTCTTTCATGTCGTAGGGGCGCGCGGGCGAGGCATCGTAGGCGCCGTAGATTTCTTCGGCTGACATCGCCGGGTCCACGGGCTTTTTGCGATCCCACAGAGACTGGCGGCGGTAGCCCCACTTTTCAATGAGCGACCGGATGCGGCCAAGGCAGGCTTCATCGTTGGGCTCGCGGAAGTCGACCGTCCCGCTGATCGCCGAGTGCATGGCCGCGCCACCTAATTCCTCCGCGGAAACTTTCTGTCCAATAGCGGCTTGCACCAGCGCGGGTCCGGCGAGGAACAGGCCACTGCCATCGGTCATGAGGACGTGATCGCACATCACCGGAAGATACCCTCCTCCCGCGACGCACATGCCCATAATGGCCGCGATTTGCGGAATACCCATCGCCGACATGACAGCATTGTTGCGGAAAACGCGGCCAAAATCGTCGGTGTCGGGGAAGACGTCTTCCTGCAAAGGGAGGAAGACTCCGGCGGAGTCGACAAGATAGATCGTCGGGATGCGATTTTCGATGGCGATGTTTTGCGCGCGGATGACTTTCTTCGCGGTCATGGGGAAGAAGGCGCCGGCTTTGACGGTGGCGTCGTTCACGATGAGCATGACCATGCGGGTGTGGATGCGCGCGAGTCCGGTAATCACGCCAGCGGCAGGTGCGCCACCCCATTCTTCGTACATCTTGTGCGCGGCATAGATGCCGAACTCGAAGAACGTTCCGGGATCGGCAAGCAGGTTGACACGCTCCCGGGCAGTGAGGCGCAATTTGGCGTGCTGGCTTTCGACGGCTTTAGGTCCTCCGCCTTCGCGGATTATTTCCTCTTCGTTGCGCACCTGGGCAACCAGGTCGGCGAGCGCGCGCATGTTGGATTCGAAGCGTAGAGAGCTCGGGTCAACTTTGGTGGGCAGGACGTTGTTGATGGAAAGCGCCGTGGAATCGTTACGATCGCGCATGAGGGCAGATTGCAAAACTACTTGCGAAACAACTAACTATACCAGCCGAATGAAGCTCCGAGCGTTGATTGAGAGCAGGTTGACTAGAAGCGCGGCGAGCGGAAGTGCGGCGTGCCGGCAAGGGGCGGGCGCTACAATCTAAAAATGTTGCGGAAGCTCGCATCCCGGCCAGACTGGCAGATCGCGATGGCGGCAACGGCGGCTCTGCGCGTGCTTTATACCGCGATGGCAGCGGTATTTTTGCCGTTTCTGCATCCGGATCCGGCTCTGATTCGCAGCAATGCTCTCACCGAAAATTTGCCAACGCCGCATGGTTTGCACTACGCGTTGCTTGGGATTTGGGAACGCTTCGACACGCTCTGGTTCTTGCGTATCGCGGAACACGGTTACGACCGGCCCATGGCGGTCATTTTTTATCCTTTATACCCGGCGGCGATTCGGCTGGTGAGTATGCTGACGCCGGCGATGGCGGCGGCGCTGCTGGTCTCGACCGTGGCGACGTTCTTTTCATTGTGGGGACTGCTGCGTCTAGCGATGCGCGAATTATCAGAGGTGGGAAGGCTCCGCATGCTGCTACTGGTCTGCGTGTGGCCGACCAGCTTCGTGCTGCTCGCAGGCTACGCGGATTCACTGACCCTGGCGCTGGTGGTGTGGGCCGTCGTCTTCGCACGCGAATCGGCACGGAAAGAGCGGTGGGAAGCGGCGGCTGCCTGCGGCCTGCTTGCGGGCGTAGCGCGGCCTTCGGGTGTCCTGGTCTTCATTCCGCTCGCGCTGATGGCGTTCCGCAGCCGGCAAGTCCGGTCGCTGGTGGTGGCGCTGACGCCTCTCGGCTTGCTTAGCTATTGGGGTTGGCTGCGGTGGTCAGGGAGAATTTCCGTGGTAGAAGCTTACCGGCTCTATCAAGGCATGACCATGGTTCCGCCGTGGAGGGGTGTGTGGGAAGCTCTGCGGCTGATCGTGACCGAACGCGATGCGTTGCTGGCCATCAAGCTGGCAGTAGTGATCATGGTTGCCGTGATCGTGCTTTGGCGCCAATCGCAAATCCAAATTCGGATCGAGGACAAAGCGTTCGCGCTGGCGGTTATTCTGCAGATGCTGATGTACACGGGGCGTCCGCTGCTGGGGGCGGCGCGCTATCTGCTCATGGTGTATCCGGCCTTTCTAGTCTGGGGCGCTTACGCAGAGCGTTGGAATGGAAAGCAGCTCGGCTTCTGGGTCACGGCGCTTGGTTTGCTGAACCTGACCTGGATGTGGGCTTTTCTAAGCTGGTCGCTGGTTTTGTAGTTGCTAGTGTGGCGCGGACATTCCTGTCCGCGAACGCCGCCAGAGATTCGTAACAAGAGGTTCGAAATAGCGGCGGAAGCATAAGCACCAAACGCAATCAGTAGGAAGCATGCGCCAGGCGCAGCGCCGCGGCCACGGGATCGTCGGCGATGGCATCCACCAAGCCGATTTCAAGCGCCCGGGCGGCAGAGATTTTCTCCGCCGCAATGTGACGTGAGACGCAGGATGCGCATCGGGCCGTCGGAATCGATTCCGAAGAAGAGAGAAGACACGGAAACATCTTAGCCGAGGATCGCGTAGGGACAGCCGCCCCCGGGCTGTCCGGCAGGACGGGCTAAACCGCCGGCACGCCGTGCCCCTTCACGTGCTCGCGAATAAATTTCACGATGTCGTCCATCGGAGTGCCGGGCTGGAAGATGCCGGCCACGCCGATTTTCTTGAGGCCTTCGATATCCTGGTCGGGAATGATGCCGCCGACCAGCACCAGCACGTCGTCCATTTTATTTTGCTTGAGCAGGTCCATCACCCGCGGGACGATCGCATTGTGCGCGCCCGAGAGAATCGAAAGTCCGATGACCTGCACATCCTCCTGCAATGACGCGCTGACAATCATCTCCGGCGTCTGCCGCAGACCGGTGTAGATAACCTCCATGCCGGCATCGCGCAGCGCCCGCGCGATCACCTTGGCGCCGCGATCGTGGCCGTCGAGGCCGGGCTTGGCGACGAGTACGCGGATTTTCTGGTCACTAGCCACTGGGATCATTTAACCACAGCGGACGCGAGGGAACACAGCGGGAGCTCGACGCCGCTTGAATTACCGAGCCGCGCTCATGCTGGACGGGCGAGACGCCCGTCACCACACGATCACGGCTTCACCCCCAGCTGCCAGAACAAGAACGAATAAACGTCCGTGCTCTCCTCGATCTGCTTTGCCACCGGCTTGCCTTGGCCGTGTCCAGCTTTGGTTTCGATGCGCAGCAGGATCGGCTTCTGCTGGCTCGCGCCGTTCTTGGCTTCGGCCTGCATGAGCGCGGCCATTTTCTTGGCGTGCATGGGATCGACGCGCGTATCGGTATCGCCTGTCATAAAGAGGATGGCGGGATACTCCTGGCCCGGTTTCACGTGATGATAGGGCGAATAAGCGTAGAGCCAGTCGAACTGCTTGGCATCTTCGGCCGAACCATACTCAGGGATCCAAAGTTTTGCGATCTGGAAGTTCTGATAGCGCAACATATCCAGCAGTGGAACCTGGCATACTACGGCTCGGAAAAGATCCGGACGCTGCGTGATCATCGCACCCATCAAGAGACCCCCGTTCGAACCGCCTTGAATGGCCAGGTGATCTTTGTCGGTATATTTCTGAGCGATCAGATACTCGCCGGCGGCGATGAAGTCATCAAAGACGTTCTGTTTTTTCTCGAGCATGCCGGCCCGATGCCAATCTTCGCCGAACTCGGAGCCGCCGCGCAGGTTGGCGACCGCGTAGATGTCCGCCGTGCTCCATCCAGAGATACGAGCCGCGGCTGAAAGCCGGCGTCAACGAGACGTTAAAACCGCCGTAGCCCGTTAGCAATGTTGGGTTCTTGCCGTTCTTCTCGATTCCTTTTTTGCCGACGATGAACATTGGGACTTTCGTGCCATCCTTCGAGCTATACCAAACCTGCTGGACCTCATAAGCGGAAGGATCGATGGAGGGCGCATCGACTTTGGCCCAGAGCGCACTTTTCACGTCGGCGCCCTTCACGTTAGTTAGGTCGACCCGGTAGATGGAGGGCGGGACGGTGAAGGACTGGAATCCGAAAAAGATTTCGTCGCGGTCATACTTCCCTGAGGTGCCGAAGACGTCTCCGATGGCCGGCAGCGGAATGTCGGCAAGCTTCTTGCCGTCGAGCGCGAACAGCTTCAGTTGGGAAGTCGCGTTGTGCTGGTACTGCGCCAGCAGCTTTCCGCCCGTCACCGCCGCGTTCTGCAGCACGTCATCGGTCTGCGGGATGAGTTCCTTCCAGTTCTCGCGCTTGGGATTGGTCGCGTCAGCGACAAACACGCGATAGTGAGGCGCATCCTCATTACAGGTGATGTAGAGTTTGCCCGCAAAGAAGTCGGCAATGTACAGGAAATCCTTGCCCACCGTGATTTCGACGGGAGGATTCTTCGAAGTGAGATCCTTCAGAAATAATTCTGTTTTCGTCCAGCCGTGCTCTTCGTCGATCAGCAGCCAGCGTCCATCTTCGGAAAGGTTGATATTGGGCCACGACTCAGGGTCACGGCCTTCGCCGAAAATCAGCGGGTCTCCGGCCGGATCGGCGCCGAGCGCGTGATAGAACACGTGGCGGTGGTAGACCTCCTCCCCCGCGGGAACGTCGCCCTTCTTGGGATAGCGGGTATAGAAGAAACCGGAATTGTCGCGTTTCCAGGCGAGACTGGCCGCCCGTGTCCGTTCGATTGCATCAGGCAGCAACTTGCCGCCGGCAGTCTCGATCACGCGAAGCGTGCTGATCTCGGAACCGCTCGGCGACGTCCCATAGGCGACGTACTTGCCGTCTTCCGACGCATACCACCAATCGAGAGCGACGGTGCCATCGGCGGACATTCGATTCACGTCCACTAGCACCCGATCGTCGCCGTTGACGCCCTCGCGTACATAAAGGATGGGCTGGTTCTGGTTGCCTTCGCGGCGAGTGTGGAAATAATATTTCCCGCCCATCTGCGGAGCGCCAACGGTACCAATCTCAAGTAATTGCGAAAGACGGGCATTAATCTTGTCGCGTCCAGGGAGCGGGTCAAGCATGGAGCGCGTGTAGCTGAGCTCCTCCTCGACATAGAGCTTGGTATCGGGGTCGTTCGCGTTTTCCAGGTAGCGGTAGCGATCGACAATTTTGTGACCCTGGACCGTATCCTCAACTGGCTCAACTTTGGCTTTCGGCGGACCGGAAGGAGTGGACGGAGCGGAACTGCCGGCTCCGGAATTTTCTGCAAAGACCAAGGCAACGACTCCGATGAAAAGAATCAGGAAAGCAGTCAGCAAACGCGAACCTCCCAGCATAAAAACCTCACTTCGGTTCTGGACGAGACTCTGAGAATTAGGTTAGCAGAATCGCAGCCCGATGGACGCGCTTGCTCCGGTGTGTGTTCCCAACCGCAGTAGCCTCTGATATGATTTCCTTGAGAATTCAAGCACGTATCGTAGCGTGTTATCACTCCTCAGTAGCTCAATGGCAGAGCATCCGGCTGTTAACCGGAGGGTTGTAGGTTCGAGTCCTACCTGAGGAGCCATTTTTTGCCCGTGCGTTTCCAATCGCTTACCTAAAATCCAAATCATTTGTACTGCTTTCGTACTGCAGAACTCTCTACACGCAGGATGAATGCAGGTGAACAACCGACTCACGCTCGGCGTCATAATAATCAAATTGATGTGGACCCGGTGTTTTCATTGCGGAGTGTATACTGTGCAGAATTTTAAGCAGACACACGGCGCGCAAAGGCGCTGGCAAAATCCGGGGACTTCGACTCTATGACCACGATCAGCTCTAATACTCAGGTCACGACGAACGCGCCTTCCGCCAGCTACACAGGCGCTCTAGTGGTTCTCACCACTCTCTTTTTCATGTGGGGCTCACTCACCTCGCTGAATGACGTGCTGATCCCCTACGTTCAACACGTGTTCAAAATAAGACTGGCCGCAAGCATGTTGATTCAAACTGCGTTTTTTTCGGCCTACTTTATCTTTTCGATCCCAGCGGCCAAGATTATCGATTGGATTGGATACAAGAGGGCCATAATAGTCGGTCTGTTAACGATGGTCGTGGCGTGTTTCGCTTTCTATCCTGCCGCGAAGATACCTTCGTTTCCGTTCTTCCTCGCAGCGCTCATCATATTGGCAACCGGGATCACGATTCTTCAGGTCGCGGCCAATCCGTACGTCGCGGTGCTAGGGTCGCCCCGGACGGCTTCCAGCCGCTTAAACCTTTCACAGGCATTTAATTCCTTTGGGACGGCAATCTTTCCCTGGATCGGTGCGCGCCTGATTCTAGGGACGACAACTTCGGCCATAGCCGAAAACCAGGAAGCGGACGCGGTGGTTAAGCTATATGTATACTTCTTTGCCGTCGCACTGCTGGTGCTGGCCATGGCGTTCGCATTTTTCAAACTGCCGAGGATGGAGTCCGCAGGCCACCGCATTGGTGAAAAGGTTAGTGATTCACTTTGGAAACACCCGAATCTCATTTTCGCCGCGGTTGGAATTTTCGTTTACGTTGGCGGCGAAGTTGCGATTGGCAGCTCAATCGCGAACTACCTGGCGTTGGACAATATTGGCCACTTTATCTCTCCCTCTGCCATACCTGACGCGGCAACTCGTTATCACGCAGGCCTGGGGCAGGCCGCGCGCTACATATCTGTGTATTGGCTGGGCGCCATGGTCGGTCGATTCATCGGTTCAGCGCTCCTCCAGAAGATTAAGGCGGGGAAACTGCTCGCGTTCAACGCGATATTGGCCGCGCTGTTGGTGACTGTTTCCGTGTTTACCACCGGGCACTTAGCAATGTGGTCGATTCTGGCGGTGGGACTATTCAACTCGATCATGTTCCCCTGCATCTTCACGATGGGGATTGCTGAACTGGGTCCACTCACGGGTGACGGTTCGGGCATTATCAATATGGCCATTGTCGGCGGGGCGGTGATCCCCTGGCTGGTTGGCAAAACCGGCGACTTGATTAACCATAGCTACTATCCAGCCATGACCCAGGGAGAAACTAGCTGGGGTCAGGGTATTCACTATGCCCTGATAATTGCCACTTTATGCTATCTCTACATCCTGTTCTTTGCTCTCAGCGGATCGAAACCAAACAGCGAACGATTCGCAAAGGCATAGAACATTGAGAAGTGCGCGAACTCTTACGCGCCGAACTCAATGCCCTTCTTTTCGCGCCCCACCGCCACCACGATCGCCGCCAACGTGAACACCACAGATGCCGTTAGAGCCATGGCGTTTGCGTAGCTGGTATGTTCGGCGAGAATCGCCTCCACCGTTGGGACCGAGCTGGCCAGAAGCACGCCACATTGATAAGCGAATCCAGGAAGAAATCCGCGGACCGAGTCCGGCGACAATTCCGAGAGGTGCGCCGGAATGATGCCCCACGCTCCTTGCACCATGAACTGGATCAGAAACGCTCCAATCACCAGCAATGTCAGAGACGGGGCATACGCCCACAGCGGAACCAGAAGGATCGCGCAGACCAGTGCCGTGATCATCGATCGGCGGCGTCCGAAGCGGTCGGACAAAAAGCCAACCAGCGTGCCTCCGCAAATCGCTCCCATCATGGAGATGGCAGCAATGGCTGCGACCTGGGTCGGCTTCATGCTCCAATAGCGTTTCAGAAAGGTTGGGAACATATCCTGCGTGCCATGCGAGGAAAAGTTCATCATCATCATCAAGAGGGTCAAATAGAGAAACAATTTCCAGTTGGAGAATATCGCTCGGCCCAGACCGCTCCAGTTCGAATGACGAGTTTTCTGCCACACCTCTGATTCCTTCACCTGGAAACGAACGAAGAGCCCCAGTAGCGCAGGTAGTCCTCCGATAAAAAACATCGGCCGCCAGCCCCAGCGCGGGAAGACAAAGAAGAAACAGCCTGCCGCCAGAAGGTTGCCCAGGGCATATCCCTGCTGCAGAATCCCGGAAAGAAACCCGCGCAGTCGCGGCGGAACTTTTTCCATGGCGAGCGAGGCGCCTACGCCCCACTCTCCGCCCATGCCGATGCCGAACAACGCCCGCAGCACCAGAAAGGCAGTGAAACTATGAGCGAAACCAGTAGCCACTTCAACGGCGGAGTAGAAGACAAGGTCGATCATCAAGGGAATGCGCCGCCCGTAACGATCGGCCATCAATCCAAAGATGAACGCGCCCACCGGACGGAACGCCAGCGTTAGCGTAATCGAGAAAGCGATGTCTCTGTCAGGTCGGTGAAACTCATGAGCGATCGCCGTCAGCGCGAAGACGACCAAAAAGAAGTCGAAAGCGTCCAGCGTCCAGCCAAGAAACCCGGCAACAACGGCGGGACCGTGGCCATCTTTGGTCGGCGAAGTGGTCGACGGAGTTGGGTAGGCTTGAGTTTCGGGCACGTCCGTGGGAACGCTCAAGTCTTCTCCTATTATGCCGGCAAATAATATACAACGAATTCGCCAACCGTAAAGGCTGCGGGATCTTCCGCATAGACGGGGCTCGGCCCTTCTCCAGGCGGGTGGGAGTCCGGCTAGCTTGCGAGGACTACTCTGGCTCTTGCTTCCTTGGCTGCATCGGATGCGCGCTCTTTTTCTCCTACTTCGTCGAGCTGCAGATCCTTAGTCTCCGGAGAATAAAGCAGGCTGACGAAGGTCATGACCGAACCTATCGTCAGAATCACGGCGGGCGATAGCCACAAGTCCTGTTTCTCAACCGCGGCGATAAATGGAATCTTGTGAGCCCACCACACGTAAGCGCTGAACCAGGCGCCGAGCAGCGCGCCCGAGGAGTAGCCGAAGCCCACACCGGCGGCGCGGCGTCTCGTCGGAAAGCGCTCGCAGAGATAGGCGGGGACAACTCCCCACGCCAGTTTAAGCATGGCTGCCATCACCGTACCGAGGACCGCCATCCATAGATTGCGCGCGATCGCGGCATGATAGAGAACGTAGAACACCGGGATTCCGAACACGACGAGAAAAGCGCAATACCACTGCGTGAGGATCTTTCTGCCGGTTCGATCCGAAAGCCAGCCGTAGAAGTTGTAACCCAGGAATGCCATGAACAGCGCGAAGCCGTAAATCAAACTGTAGGTCGTGGTGTCGAACCCGCGGCCTTTGAGCGTCAGGATGTTGGGAAGGAATCCGTACACCGAGTAGTCGGTCAGGAACAGGCCAGTCATGAAGAAGAAGACCTGGAGGAAGTCCCAGAGCTGGGGAGGTTTGAACAGACTCAAGAACGGAGACTTTTCAATTTTACCCAGCGCCTTGGTCTTCTCGAATTCGGGCGACTCGTGGAGGCTGGTTCGAATATACAACGCCACAAACACCGGAATGATGCCGGTCATAAAAACGATTCGCCAGCCATAGGCGTACATTGTTTCTTTCGTCGTCAGATAAGAAACGAGAGCGAAAACCAGCGAGCCGAAGACATAGCCGAGGGGGAAGCCGGATTGGATAAAGCCGCCGATTGCTCCACGCCGCTTTTGCGGAGCGTATTCAATGGCAAAAGTATGACCCACGGCATATTCGCCGCCGAAGAAAACGCCCATCAATAGGCGCAGGAAACAGAACAGAACATAGGCCCAGACGCCGATCTGCGCGTAGGTGGGAAGGAAGCCTCCGAGGAGGGACATTACTCCCACCCCTCCGATAGTGAAGAACAGAAGAAACTTCCGGCCGATCTTATCGGCATAGCGTCCGAAGATTGCCGATCCGATGGGACGCGAAGCCATCGTAATCGAGTAGGTGAACACAATCACGATGTACTGCCAGGCTGCGCTGCCTTTGGGGGAGACGAAAACCTTGACCAGAATTGGAGCCATGACCAGAACGAGCGCCATGTCATAAGCATCAAGCATGAACCCCAGAAACTGGGAAATCATCGCCATCTTTGCATCTTTAGATAATGTTTGTTGTTCCGGCATGGGAACTCCTGGTTGCCCCCGCTTGCGGCGCTCATCTGCTTTAAATCGGAGCGCCATCCAATGTTGAAGACCCGAAACAGCATACACGCGACCAAGATTCCAGACCAGTGCCGGCCCCAGACCGCAACGGCGACATATAATGCAAATGCACCGACCGACATCATCTCTTTACGACTTCGGTTTATTCCCCAGGAGGACGCTTGATTCGCAGAGTGATTTCACTATTTGCAGCAGCCGTTTTGAGTCTGCCAGCTTTCACCCAAACCCAGCCCGCCGATCGCAGCTGGATCGCCGCCAGCAACAACTACACCAACCTTCTTATCCAGGTCGAGTTCAAGCATTCTCCCGAAGCTGCGTCCGAAGAAGGTTTGAGTGAGTTCGATAAGAAGATCTCTCAGCCGACACTGGCCGATGAAGACCAGGAGAGACAAGAGGCGGCGGCGGTGCTGGTCAAACTCAAGAGCGCTTCCGCGGAGAAGCAACCGACACAAGTCGCGCAAGACCTGCAGATCATGATTCGCAAAGTAGAGCTTACCTTTAAGCAGGAGGACTTCGCACGCGCGCACAAGGTGCCGTTCTTCAATGCAAGTCGGATGGTCTTCAGCGGATTGCGAAGTTTGCTGGATGAGCAAACGCCACCGGATCGCCGTCCCGCCGCAGTGGTTCGCATCCGTGAATATGCCGGATTGGAGCCCGGCTACACGTCGCTCACCGAGATTTTGAAGCAGCGCGTCAAGGAGCAGATGGCCAAGCCCGGTGTCCTCTACCCCGCGCGCGTCGAGATTGAAACCGAGATGGCGCGCAACTCCAACTACCTCGATGGAATTGCCGCGCTCATGCAGAAGTACAGCCTGACCGGTTGGCAGGAGCCTTTCGGCAAGCTGAAAACACAGCTTACGGATTATGACGCGTGGGTGCGCGCAACCGTGCTACCCCAGGCGCGAACCGATTTCCGCTTGCCTCCCGAGGAGTATGCGCTCGCCTTGCTAGACTATGGCATCGATATTCCGCCCGGCCAGATTGCCACCATGGCCCACCAGGCCTTCACCGAAATTCAGGGAGAGATGCAAGTCGATTGCGCTGAAGATTGCGCAGCAGCGCAACCTGCCATCGAGCGACTATCGCGACGTGATCCGCGAGTTGAAAAAACAGCAACTGGTGGGCGACGCTATTTTGCCGTTTTACGAAGGCCGCCTGAAGCAGATCGAGAAGATCATCGTGGAACAACAGATCGTGTCCCTGCCCGAAAGACCGGCCAAAATCCGCATCGCAACCGCGGCAGAGACGGCGCAGCAACCAGCCCCCCACATGGAGCCTCCACCGTTCCTGCACAACACGGGTCAGAAGGGCGTGTTCGTGCTGCCGCTTGAATATTCCCGCCGGGCCGGGGCAAACCACGTCTGAAAAGTACGACGACTTCACCTTCGACGCGGCCGCGTGGACGCTGACCGCGCACGAGGCGCGCCCCGGCCACGAGTTGCAGTTCGACTCGATGCTCGAGCACGGAGTTTCGCTGGCCCGCGTGCGCTACGCCTTCAACAGCACCAACGTTGAGGGCTGGGGGTTGTACTCCGAATATCTCATCAAGCCGTATATGCCGCTGGAGGGCCAACTCGTTTCATTGGACTATCGGCTGTTGCGAGCTGCCCGCGCCTTCCTCGACCCGGAGTTGCAAGCGGGCAAGGTGACCCCGGCGGACGCCTACCGCGTGCTGGAGCAGGACGTGGTGGCTTCGCACGCCTTCGCCCAGGAAGAAGTAGAACGCTACACGTACCGCGCTCCAGGACAGGCCAACAGCTACTTCTACGGGTACACGAAACTGATCGAACTGCGCGAAGATACGGAGAAGGCGCTGGGGCCAAAGTTCAACCAGAAGCAGTTCCACGACTTCATTCTGGCGCAGGGCCTGTTGCCGCCAGATCTGATTCGCAAAGCCATCATGGACGATCTCATTCCCGCACAACAGAAGGAAAACTCGCATCCATGAGCTGAGTGCGATGGAGAAATCAGGACGTCGCAACCGCGGGCAGAATCGTCCCACGGCAACTGCCCAGGCCTATGCGGCGAAACCCGTCTCGTTCCGAGAATCCGCGAAGGATGACTTCGTCTCCATCCTCCAGAAATTTCCTCTGCTCGCCAGTTGGCAGCGTAATCGGATCCTTGCCGCGCGCGGTGAGTTCCAACAGGCAGCCGCGCGCGCTCTTGTCCGCGCCCGACACCGTCCCGCTCGCCAGCAGATCGCCGGCGCGCAAATTACAGCCATTACTCGCGTGATGGGCCAGCATCTGCGCCATGGTCCAGTACATGTCGCGAAAATTGCTGCGGCCCAAAACCACAGGAGCACCGCCGGCTTCCCGCATCCGGACCGACGAAAGAGAAACTTCCAGCCACAGATCGAGACCACCATATTCCTGATCGCTCTGACCGAAAAGATATGGAACGGCGCCGGATCGCCCTTCCGCCCGCGCAAAAGCAGCCCTACGAAACGGAGCCAGCGCCTCCATCGTCACCACCCATGGCGAAAGTGAAGTCGCAAAACTCTTCGCCAGAAACGGCCCCAGCGGCTGATACTCCCATGCCTGAATGTCCCGCGCCGACCAGTCATTCAGCAGGCAGACTCCGAAGATATGCTCTTCCGCTTCGCCGATGGGAATGGTTTCTCCCAGCGTATTTCCGGCGCTCACAAAGAAGCCCAACTTCCAATTCGTAATCCAGCGCCTTAGTCGGTCCGAATTTCGGAGCGTTACCTGACTGCCATCGCCCTCACGCGTCTGGCCAGCACGGCCGCCGCACCGGCGTTCCCGTAGGAACCAGCGACGACGCCCGCCCGTGATAGCCAATCGGGATGTACTTGTAATTCGGCAGCAGCGGATTGTCGGGCCGGAAAAGCTTCCCGACGTTGGTGGCGTGGAAAATCGATGCATAGAAATCCGTGTAGTCGCCGACCACCGCAGGCAGAAGCATCTCAACCTCAGACTGCGCGATCAGATGGCGCGAAGCAGTCTGTCGCTCGGAGGCAGGCGAGTCCTGACGCAAAATAGCATGCAGACGCCGCGCGCAAAGCGCGCCGCGGACCGACTCCGAGCGCCATCAGCACGATTCAGCGAATCGGATGCGCAAGCATTCGCCGCGAGCCGCACGTTCTCGTCCGCAAGCAAACCCTCATTCTGAATTCCAGCCAGGTCAAGAATACGATCCCCGATTGCAATCCCCACTCTCGCCGTGGCGCCGGCATCGCGTCCCCGAAAAACTCCGAAGGGCAAATTCTGGATAGGAAAATCCGAGCTGGCAACGTTGGAGGACTCAACCCAACTCTGCACGTTCGGATCGTGGGTCTCGTCCAGAACAGGTTTCATAGCGGATCTTTTATAAGAGGTGGAGCGATCTTAAGTCCTCGATCGGTTCCGTGAATGAGCACGACCCAAACGAAACCGCAAAACTCCGGCGCGCTGCGGCAATTTCATCACGACTGAGCCGATGCTGGAGCCAGCCGACTCCATCCAAATCAAAGCGAAATGCCGACGCCGATTCGCTCATCGAGTAACTGAACGGCAAGCTCGATTTCCATTCCCGCCCGCAAAAACGCAGCCGCCAGAAACAAATTTACGAAACCGTGCATGATTCCCGACGCACTCTCGGCTTGATAGGTAAACCTGTGCACCGAGCGCAGCGGATGGTGCAGTCCCGCCGTCGCCTTGAAAGGCACATTGGCCGCCGCACACAGGCGAATGAATTCGATCACGCTCTCGGGAGCAGGAAACTTGTCAGCCGTCTCGCCGCCTGTCCGTATCTTGGCTCTGCGCCCACACTCGGCAACCGCCGCAATGCACTCCGCGCAACTGAACAGCGGAATTTCGAAATAAGCCGCAAGCTCTGCCGGGATGATTCCAGACAGCCGCCTGACCTCCTCGGCGCTCGTAGCCTTCACCTCAACCGACTCGACCACCGCACTCCTGCCGGAATTGACCCTCGCCATTCGAGCATTGAACTCGCGAATGCGACCGACATCCGCCAATGGATCAGAACCCAGAAGAACAGATAGCCGCCAGTCCGTGAAACCTGTCCCAGCGTCGGAGTTGGCAATCCAGCAAACGCTCCCTCGAATTCACCGAGCCGCGCAACCGGAACGATAAATCGCCCGAGAATCCAGTTCCACTCCGACCGCGAATAGGCGTCATAGTTAGCCACCGACGGAGCCATGCCCAACGATGCCGGAGGAAATAATCCCGCATAGTCAATCAACTCCCGCAGCAGCGCGCCTGCAGCATCCAAGGCGTCCGCGGAACTTCGCACCGTGTGTGTAGCCTGCAAATTAATCGCCGACCTTCCGCAAACCCCACGTAGGGACAGCCGCCCTCGGCTGTCCAGGCGAGCGCAGCTCGCCGTGTTTCACGCATGTGCATTCAAGAGCGTCGAGTGAACTTCTTCCGCAATCCCTGCCAGCACTCGAAGTACTGATGATCAAGCTGCGAAGTCTCCAGCGCAAACTTCGTCGGCTGGCACACGAAACGAGTCTCGAACATGAACGCCATGGTGTCGCCGAGATAAACCGGCTTCAGTTCGGCCTTGCTCGCCTTCTCAAACGTTTCAGTGTCCGGCCCGTGACCCGCCATGCAATTGTGCAGGCTGGCCCCGCCCGGCACGAATCCTTCCGCCTTGGCGTCATATTCACCGCGGATCAGCCCCATGAACTCGTTCATGAAGTTGCGATGAAACCACGGCGGACGAAACGTATGCTCCGATACCATCCATCGCGGCGGAAAAATCGCGAAGTCAACATTCGCGGTCCCCGGAATTTCCGAAGGCGAAGTCAGCACCGTGTAAATCGATGGGTCGGGATGATCGAAACTCACTGTGTTAATGCAATTGAAATTCGCCAGATCGTATTTGTAAGGCACGTAGTTCCCGTGCCACGCGACCACGTTCAGCGGCGAGTGATCAATCGCCGCCTCCCAGAGTCTTCCCTGAAACTTGGTCACAATTCGATAATCGCCTTCGCGATCTTCAAACGCCGCCACCGGAGCCAGAAAGTCGCGCGGATTCGCCAGTCCATTCGCGCCAATCGGCCCCAGATCCGGCAGACGAAGCAGCGCGCCGTAATTTTCGCAGATGTAACCGCGAGCTTCTTTCTCCAGAAGTTCAACGCGAAAACGAATTCCCCGCTGAATCACCGCAATCTCGCCGGGACCGGCTTCGAGAACGCCCATCTCCGTGCGCAGCAGCAACCGCCCTGTCTGCGGCACGATCAACATTTCTCCGTCAGCGTTGTAGAAAAACCGATCTGTCATCGAAGCGTTGGCAACGTAGATGTGAATCGCAACGCCCGCATGGGTATGAGTGTTGCCGTTGCCCGCCATGGTGATCAGGCCGTCGACGAAGTCGGTGCGCTGTGAAGCCGCGGAATCGGAATCGGCATCCAGCGCAACTGGTTCGGCGGCGTCGGCACCTCGTCAAACGGCGCGCTGCGCAGCCTTCCCGCGCTGATCGGTTCGAACGGCTTGTGCGCCACCGACGGACGCATCCGGTAAAGCCACGTCCGGCGATTGACGCCCCGCGGCGCAGTGAATGCCGTGCCGCTCAGTTGTTCCGCGTACAACCCGTGCGCCACTTTCTGCGGAGAATTCTGCCCGCGCGGCAACACGCCTTCCACCGCCTCGCTCGCAAACTCGTTGCCGAACCCCGACTGGTAAAGTACCCGTGTCTTAGTGGGAGATTTCGATTTTGCACTCATCTTTGTCCGGCCAAACTGCAGAGAGTTGCGGAAACGCGCAAGCCACTGTGTAAAACGCGGGCGCTTCCGTGGAAGAGCGGCGCTTTAGCGCCGCGTTTGCGTCTAGGTTGAACCGGGCTTTAGCCCCCGCGCTGCACACTTCCGAGTCCGCAATCACAGATTCCCTCGTCGCGCCTGCTCCATCTCGATCGACTCAAACAACGCCTTGAAATTCCCTTTGCCAAATCCCCGGCTGCCCTTGCGCTGGATGACTTCGAAGAACACCGTCGGCCGATCCTCCACTGGCTTAGAAAAGATCTGCAACAGGTAGCCTTCTTCGTCGCGGTCCACCAGTATACCCAGCGACCGCAACTCTCCAAGCGATTCCTCCACCGGCCCCACCCGCGACGGCAGCGCCGCGTAATAAGTGTCGGGAACGCGCAGAAAATCAAGCCCGTTGCGTTGCAGTTTCCCCACCGTGTACATCACATCCTTGCACTGCAGCGCAATGTGCTGCGCCCCCGCTCCTCCGTACGCTTCGATGTATTCCTGAATCTGGCTCTTGTTGCGCGCCGCCGCCGGTTCATTGATCGGAAATTTTACGGAATGCGAATCGTCCGACATCACAATGCTCATCAACGCGCTGTACTCGGTCGAAATATCCTTGTCATCGAACGTGATGTAACGATGGAAACCGAAAACACGTGTGTAGTAATCCGCCCAGTATTGCATTTTGCCAAGTTCCACATTCCCCACGATGTGGTCAATACGCAGAATGCCGCAATCGTCCCCCGCGATCGGAGCCGCCATGTACCCCGGCAGAAACGGCCCCTTGTAATCCTTATACGAAATCAGCGAGTGGATCGTGTCGCCATAAGTGTGGACCGCCGCACGGCGAATGGCGCCGTGTTCATCCTTCAGGTCATGCGGTTCTTCCGCTGGCTGCGCTCCTCGACGAACCGCTTCGGCAAACGCCTGATCCGCGTCCTCCACTTCCAACGCGATATCGCGCACGCCGTCGCCATGCTTGCGGATGTGTTCCGCCGCCAAATCGTCCGGCGTTATCGGCGTAGTCAGGACGAAGTTCGCCTTACCCTGACTCATCGCATAAGAAGCGCGCTGGCGCTGGCCCGTTTCCAGTCCACTGTACCCAACCTGCGAAAATCCGAATCCCTTGCGATAGAAGTAGGCCGCCTGCCGCGCGTTGCCCACCCAGAATTCGACGTGGTGAATGCGTTTCAGCTTGAGTGGATTCTCCATCCGCATGCTCTCCCAGACTCCATCTTCGCATATTTTGCGCTAGGCGAGCGTCGTCTGCACCCAGCTAGAATTCCCCACTTTTTTCTTCTCATACACCAAAGCTCTCATACACTAAAATTCATAAGTGCGCCTGTTGACTAGCCTTCTCGCTCTTGCCCTTCTCGTTCCTACAGCCTTCGCCGGCGAGGCACCCTGGTGGTCCGTTCAAACCAGTGGCCTCGATACCAACCTCCGCGGCATCAGCGTCAAATACCTGGGAGAAAGCGAGCGGCGACCGAGCGTATTCCATTCCCTCCACGCTATTTGGGCCTCGGGCTCGAATGGAGTTGTTCTGCGCTCGATCAACGAGGGAAAAACGTGGAAACAACTCAGTGTGGCCGGCGGCGGCGATCTCGATTTCCGGGACATCGAAGCCTTCGACGAGGATACCGCCTATCTCATGTCGAGCGGCGATGGCGACAAATCCCGGATTTACAAAACGACCAATGGCGGTGAATCGTGGACCCTTCAGTACACCGACAAACGTCCCGGCTTCTTTCTCGACTCTCTCGCCTGCGATTCGAAAACGCATTGCCTGGCGCTAAGCGATCCGGTTGACGGAAAATTCCTGGTGTTGAGCACCGACGACGGAGAGCATTGGAAAGAACTGCCGCGTGACAACATGCCCGCCGCGCTCCCCAAAGAGGGAGCATTCGCCGCCAGCGGCACGTCGATCGCTATCTGTGATCGTGGCGACAACATTTACTTTGGCACTGGAGGTGGGAGCGTCGCTCGAGTCTTTCACTCCGGAGACGGTGGACATTCGTGGACGGCGGTCGACACGCCGATTGCCAGCGGCAACCCGTCCAGCGGAATTTTCAGCCTCGCCTGCGGAGACTTCCTGGTGGTTGCAGTCGGAGGCGACTACAAGGAACCAGCCGCCGCCAAACGCGCCGCCGCCTATTCAAAAGATTCCGGCGCGACCTGGCATCTCGCCGAGCAGCAACCCGGAGGCTATCGCTCGGCAGTCGCAGAGATAGGGTATGGAGATTTCGCAGCGGTAGGTCCGAACGGCACCGACATCAGCCACGGCAATGGCGGAGAGAGCATGCACTGGCAACATACCGACCTCTTGAATCTCAACGCCTCCAGCTTTGACGGCCAAGAAGGCTGGGCGGTCGGCCCCAAAGGAACCATCGCTCGCTTCAAAACTCACTTCCTTTACCAGATCAAGAACAACGCTCCCACCGGCGGTTCGACTCCCAGTTCGCGCGCTGAGGAGTAAATCGACGCTGTCTCTCAACCGGCCGGAAAACACGGGACCACAGATCGCCAATCTCAATGCACTTCAACCGACACCAGTTCCCCTCCGCTTTTTCCCACCGCGCGATAATTCACTGACGCCAGACGATTCTTCCACTCACACGAAAACTGGTCCTCTCCAATCACCAGCAGCGATTTGTAATCCGAAGCATGCATCTTATAAGTCGTCATGCCACTCAAGATAGTAACCGTAGCCTCGGGGGGCTTTGAGCAATCACTACTCACGATCTTGCCTTTCAGAAATATCACCGGCCCGGTCGTCCCCGGCCTGACCGGCGCCGGTTTCGGCGCAGCATCCTCATCCTCATCTTGATTCTGTGCTGCGGTCGCGGCCGGCGCACTCCTCCCCGCTGCAGGAGAACTCGCCGCGCCCGCTGGCGCTGCATTCTCCCCGGCGCGCTGCGGACGCACTCCATATTTCTGCAGCGTCTCCAAATCGTCCAACTGCTGCTTCGCCGCAGCCGCGGCCGTCCGATCCGGTCCCGCCTTCAGCCGCGTAAACACTTCCCGCGCTAGGTCCCACTTCTTCCCCGCAACGTAAATCTGTCCCAGGTTGAACTGATACTCCATATTCCGCGGCGCCAGCGCGATCGCCTGCCGTTGCGCCTCCAACGCCGAGTTGATTCCCCCACCCTCCACCCGCGCCATGCCCAGCATGTTATAAGCGTCGGCTAAGTCCGGATACCAATCCGTTACCGCCCGCAGATCCTGCATCATGTTCGCCAACCCCTGCATCTCTTGCCGCGTAGCCTGCGCCTTCTGATACTTCAGCACCGAACGGTAATACCAGATCCAGGGGTCGCGCGCATTCAGCTCAGTCGCCTTCTCCAGTTCGTCGGCACTCTCGTCGAACTTCTTCTGTCGGATATCGTCCCAAGCCAACCCGCGATGCGCCGCCTCATTATCTTTTGGATCCAGGATCAGCTGCTGCCAATCGTGCAGCGCTTCATCCCGATGCTCCGGGACGCGCGCCATCACATCATCAATCACCGCTCGCGCATCCTCATCCTTCACCGGACTAACGGCCATCCCGATGACGTCCGCGTCGAACGGCAGAGCGAAATGATCGGGCTGCTGAGTACCCGCCGGATTTGCGTTCGGCTTGTTCACCTGATCGAGCGCAATGCCCAGCCCGCTCAGCGATTTGAAATAGGTCTTCACCGCGTCTTCCATCTGCTCGGGCGACATATCAAACGCCTGCACCATCGCCTTATCCACCGGCACTTTCTGATTTAGCACAAGGTCGAAGTAAGTCCCCACCTCTGGCATCTTGTTCTTGTTCAAGAGATAGTGGACGACCATCCAGGACTGCGCATAATACAACGTGTTATGCGTTCCCTCGCGCATCCCCGAGCCGTCATGCTTCATCGTGAACAGGTCCACCATCGATATCCACACCGGAGAACTAACTAACTGGGTCAGCGACTGTGGCGCGTTCGGGTCCCGCCGCACTTCATCAAAGACGTCCTCGTGCCACTCCGGCGCCAGCTCCGGATCGCCCCCAATCTCCACTTGCTTGCCGATGTCTATCGATCCAAAATATTCCGCCAGTCCTTCGTCGAACCAGCCCTGCGCCGGAGGATAGTTGTAATTCAAAAGATAATGCGCCAGCGGATGCGCCACCGCCCGCCATGGATTTTCTTCAAGAAGATTCAGGACGATATAAACGCGATCCGGCCCCGGCACATAAAATCCAGCCGCCATGCTCTGTTTCGCCGGAGCGACCATGCCATACTGTTTGTCGCTTTTGAGCGCGATGACGGTGATAGGCACCGGCATTTTCAGCTTGTCTTTTAAAAGCAGCTGCCCAAAAACCGCCCGCATCTGCTCCATTCGCAAAGCAACTTCCCGCCCGCGTTTTTCTCCCGCGTCCGTGAGCACCAAAAAATGTGCGGTATGCACTTCAATCCACTTGGGCTCATCCTTGGCAAATGCAAGTTCCGGCGTGACAAGGCTCGGCACAACCAGAATTGCCAGCAGCGCGGCAATCCAGGCCACGAACGTTGCAATCGTAAAGGGCTGGCGCAGTCTCATGACGGGCCTGACGAAATTCCTCGAAACAAGGTTCCTGGAAAATGCTAGCACGCAGCCGATGGAGAGACGGGCGCTCCGCCCGTCTCCTTTTACCTTGGCCCCGTGCCAGCTCGCACGTTACACTCTCGTCCGTGACTTCGGCCCCGTCTCACCGTCTCGCATGGATCGACTGGATGCGCGGCCTGGCCTGCGTGCTGATGTTCCAAACGCACTGTTACGACGCCTGGCTGGGCGGCGCTGCCCGCAACACCGGCTTCCTTAAAGGGTCGCAAATCCTCGGCACGCTGCCCGCGCCACTCTTTCTTTTTCTAGCCGGAATTTCCTTCGCGCTGGTTACCGACAAACTCATACGCAAGGGCGTGAGCGCCGCCGAAATCACCCGCACCATGCTCCGTCGTGGCGCCGAAATCTTCGCCTTCGGACTCCTCTTCCGCCTGCAGGAATTTCTCATCGCCTGGGGATGGGCCCCGTGGTCCGACTTACTCCGCGTGGACGTGCTCAACATCATCGGTCTCTCCATGATCCTGATGGCGCTACTCTGCGGTCTCGCCCTGCAAGTGCAAGTGTGGAGACGGGCACCGCAGTCTCGCGTAGGGACAGCCGCCCTCGGCTGTCCAGCCGAGCGCAGCTCGGCAGTCGCCGGTGGCCACATCAGTTCCCGTTCCGCGATAGTAGCCGCTTCCACCGCCACCGTCGCCCTAATCGCCCTGCTAACTCCGCCCCTCTACACCACCTGGCGCCCAACCTGGCTACCCTGGCCGCTCGAATCCTACATCGATGGATGCCACAACCTCGGAACGCCCCAGCCCTGGCTCTTTCCGCTCTTCCCCTGGGCCGCGTTCGCTTTCGCCGGCCTGGCCGCCGGATTCATAATCTTCGGCGACCAAGCCCGCAATCGCACCGCCGAAACATTGGCGATCTTCGCCGCCGTCGGAGCCGTAGCCATCCTCGCAGCCCGCCAACTCGACCACTCCTCCTTCTATCTCTACTCCACTTACGACTACTGGCACACCAGTCCCAACTTCTTGATGATGCGCATAGGTATGTTGTTAGTGATCTGCTTCCTGACTTATGCCTGGTGCCGCTGGGGACTGGCAACCCGAGGCTTCAGTCCGCTAATCCAGCTAGGTCAGACGTCCTTACTCGTCTACTGGGTCCACATAGAATTCGTCTACGGACGCTTCTCCATCCTCCCCAAACGAGCCGAATCCATCCCCGCGGCCTCGCGAGGATTACTGGAAATCTGCCTGTTCATGCTACTTCTTTCTCTAGTCCGCACAAGAATTGACTGGACAAAATTTAACTGGAAGAAGATCAACTGGAGGAAGACGATCGGCCGAGCCCAACCCGCATAGGATTAGATCGGTATGTGTGGTGACGGGGCTCTGCCCCGTCCGCTAAGCGTTCGGCCGCATAGGCTCACAACACTCCGCCCGCCGACAATTGCAAGATCGCATTCCCCATCAGCTTTAACGCCACACCCCAATTCAGCCGCGCGCTGGCGTCGTCCTTTCCATAGCCGTTCACATACAAGGTAAAGTAATAACCTTCCCGAACGCCGTCATTCCCCCCGAAGTAACACCGCCGCACACACACTTCCGCCGCCGAAGGAGTTTCCGGCGTCCGCCGCAGCAAGCCGACCAGTTTTTGAGCAATCTCTTTATGAATAGAGAGGACCAGCCGCGCATCGATGTTAGAAAACACCGCGTCCACATAACTCGCGAACTTAGACCACGCCCCGTAGATTTCTTCCTCTGGACTCAACTCCGAAGTTGACCAGCTATCGCACTTCGCCGTCTCGACCATGCTCCGCGCCGAGTTCACTGCCCGAAGAAACTGTCCCAGCTCAGGAAACTGCTCGGTCTCCTTGATCGACGCCACCAATTCCGGACGCCGCTTAAGGTCGAGGTAGGCAACCGTGCCCGCCGGATCCGCCCACGGAAAATCCAGCGCCGGATCGTCGCGCCCCAGCTCGATTGAGAAGTCGGCATCCATCAGAATCTGCGCAGGAAGTTCACAATCTCGTGCTCCGCCCAATAACCATCGTCATCACGACCATCGCCGTCCTCAGCCGCGGCAGGCGGTCTCACAGACGGCTCTCCCGATGATCCGATAAACGCGCAATGCCCGCCATCCTCCGTCTCGACGAAGCTGATGTTCCGGTTTGACGAAATCTTTCGCCGCGTCTCCGCCGTGATGCGAATGAACGGATCATTCGCCGCGTACAAGATCAGCGCCGGCACCGCGATCCGCTCGACCACGTGCGCCGCCGAAGCGCGGTCATAGTAATCGGCCACGCCCGTAAAGCCGCAATAGTAAGCCGTCACCTTGTCATCAAACTCGCGCAAACTTCGGATGCCACGCAGGCGGCCTACGTCGAAGTGATCGGGAAAGAGCCGCGCCTTCTGCACCATTCTCCGGTGCAACGCCCAAAGGAAATATGTTTCGTAAATTCGATTCGCCGGTTCGTGCAGCGTGTCCGCCGACTTCGCTAGATCAATCGCCGGACAACACGCCGCAACGGCGCGAAACTGCGGCGGCCCTTCGGATCCCCACTCCCCCGCCAACTTGAGCACGATGTTTCCGCCCATGGAGAATCCGACCAGCGCCAGGCGCGAAACGCCGTCGCGCGCGATCACCTCCCGCGCCACCGCCGCCACGTCATTCGACAACCCTGAGTGATAGAGCACCGGGGCGAGCGCATCCGTGCCGCCACAGTTGCGCTGGTTGTAGCGGATCACATTCATTCCCGCGGCCAACGCCTTTTCGGTGATGCCGAGCATGTACTGCGATTCGCTCGACCCTTCCAACCCGTGAACAATAATGATGGTCAGCGCGCGCGCTCGATCCGCCTGCCAGTGGCAGTGGCAAAGCACTTGGATGCCGGGCTCGACTTCGATCAACCGCTCCTCCGACGCCGGCAGATGAAAACGTCGCGGAATTAAAAAGCTGGCAACCGTCTGCACATGTCCGCCGCGCAACCAGCGACGTGGTCTGAAGGGAAGCGTCTCCCCGTGTGTTTGCGAAATGTCCACACTTTGATTTTAAATAGAAGACAGCAATTTTCTTCGCGGAGTTTTTACATGCCCATCTTCGAGTACGTCTGCAAGGAATGCCAGCACGGCTTCGAGGCCCTGCTCTTCGGCAATCAAAAAGCCGAGTGCCCGAAGTGCCAGAGCAAGAAACTGGAGCCCCAGCTCTCGGTATTCGCCGTGGCGGCGAAAAGCGGAGCAGGGACCCAGCCGTCTTTCTCGGCGGGACCCTGCGGATCGTGCGGCGACCCTCGCGGGCCAGGAGCCTGCTCGCTCAAAGACCTCGACTAAGTCCCTTTTACGTGTGAATGTTTGCGCGTGAAAGTACTTGACGTGAAACATAAGTGCTCTTTGTAGTATCTATTAGCTATACAACGACCACCACTATCCCCTCGCTTATTTCCTGGTTAATGCAACGTAACTTCCGGAACTCCTTGGCGTGTAACTGATGTGATATTTCGCTTTTGGGCATTCGTGGTTATGATCCGAATCGTTGCAGGTATTCGGGGCGCAAATGGATCGGCGGAAAGAGCGGCGTTTGAACCTGGAGCTGACGGTACGCATCTGGGGCATGGACAGGATGTCGCGGCCTTTTGCGGAACTGGTTCGGGTGCGCAACGTCAGCAACCGTGGGGCAGTTCTGACCGGCGTGCGCTCTAAGGTCCAGGCCGGAGAATTGCTGGACGTGCAGCTGGGCGCGTCGCGGGCTCAGTTTCGCATCGTGTGGATGAATCTTTCGGGAGAGGCCGGCATACAGGCTCTGGCAACGGAGCCTCCCATATTTAGCACGAGCATGGGCATCGGGATTGGCCTCCTGCAAGTTTGTGAAATGGTGGGGACCGGATAGGCCTACGCCGAACGGCATTCCATCGGCCAACTAACGTGGATTCACGTGGCCGGTTCCCGCTTTTTCTTCAGCAAGAAATCTGGCAAACACTTCGTTCGATAAGAGACGTCCTCGGGCGGTGAGGCGCAGCGTTGCACCTTGCTGCTCCAGCAGACCTTCCCGCACACTTTGCTGGATTGCGGATTCCCAGGCGGCAACCATCTCCGGGCCCGATTCTTGCCAAAGCCCCTCAATCTCAATATCGATGCCCCGGTTGAGGCGCAGACCAAGAAAAAAGCCTTCTTCTTCCGCCGCCTGCGCGGAGACCGGCGTCACCGTACCCGGCGCGCGGCTCATGTAGCCGTCGAGCGAATCGGGAGTTGCGAAGCGGACACACGAGTATGCCGGTCCCTCCACCGGCGGGATTCGTTCCAGCGGGATTCGCTCCAGCATGGAGTGCGCATCAACGCCGAAGCCCACGTAGGGTTGGCGCGTCCAATATTTCAAGTTATGGCGCGACTCGTAACTTCGTAACTCGCTGCCGCTTGACGGAGCAAGGGCGCGGGCAAAGTTAGAAATTTCGTACTGCGCGATGCCGGCGGCAGCTAACATTTCGCATGCCTGCTGGTAGAAATCCGCAGTCGCGTCGTCGTCGGGCACGAAGTGGGCGTGGTAGCGGGCGCCTCCGGCGATCAGTTCCCTGCCCAGGCGCGAATCTTCGTCCACTTCGAGCATGTAAACGCTGGCGTGCGGAACACCCGAAGCGATCAGCTCCGATACCGAGTAGGCCCAGCTATCCGCCGTCTGGTGCGGCAATCCGGCGATCAGGTCGATGTTGATATTGGCCAAGCCCACAGCCCGCAGACGGCCGATCTCCTCGAGAACAGTGGTGCGTTTGTGCAGCCGCCCAACCGACTGCGCTTCCTGGTCAACGAAGGATTGCACGCCCAGGCTCACCCGGTTCACCCCGCACCGCAGCAAAGTTTCGACGAGAGCGGGTGTAAGCGTGCCCGGCGCGCATTCGACCGTGACCTCGGCATCGCCCTTAATCGCAAACTGATGGCGTACGGCAGCAAAGAGGCGCAGCAACTGCGCGGCATCGAGAATGGATGGAGTTCCTCCGCCGAGATAGATGGAATCGGCACTTTCTTCGAGCACACAACCTAATTCCGCCGCAAGCTGGCGCGAGTTGGCGATATCTTCGAGCAGGCGGGCAACGTAGTTTTCGTACGCCGACTTCGAAAACACGTCGGAGGCGAAGTTGCAGTAGCTGCACTTGGTCCGGCAGAAGGGTATCGATATGTAGAGGCCCAGGGGCATGCTATTGTTCATTCTGCTGCGGTTCATTCTATGGGATGCACCCGGCCGGACGATGGCTTAAAATAGTGGTTTGAAATAGAGCGTGAGGAACCCGTTAGAATGGGCTCAGCCGATCAGAGGTGAACGATGGAGAACGCAAACGTAAGCGATGACTCGATTGAAGCTTTATGCAACTTGTGCGGCAAGACGTTTTCCGCCTTCCTGCACGAAATGGCCGATCAGAATGCCAAGGTGGTATGCCCTGAATGCCGTGAGAACCCTGACTGCAAGCCTCCGAACACTGCCCAGACTGTTGCGGGAGCGCGATCCGTCAACAAGACTAACTAAAGTGTTCTCGCTCGTTCCTCGCCCGTCTTTTCTTGTATCTTCATTTGCCTTCCGGCTTGCCCCGGCAAAAAAATGCGGGCGGCTTTGTGGCCGCCCGCTTCGCAGTGTCGCCTTGCCGAGTTAGTTCGTCGCCTGCGGCGGTTCCGCCACCAGACCGGCGAAGAACGCCAGATTGCCGGGGTTGTTGGGGTCCTGGAGCAGGAGACCGCGCGTGATCAGCGGCACCGCCGTAGTATCGGCGGACAGTGCGCTGAGGCCGCTCACATTAAAGAACACAGTGCTGTTGCCGGTATAAACGGTCACCGGTCCGCCCGCAGCGTAGCCAACCAAGCCGTTGTTTGAAAGCAGGAAGCTTCCTGCATTGTCGTTGGCTATGGTGACGCTCTGCGGCACCAGCGTGCCGTAAACGCCCTGACGACGCAGCGAAATCATCTCCGGGGTAAACGTGGAATTCACGTAGCTGCCGCCGATGAAGATTCTCTGGCCGACTTCAATCGATGTGTCGTTGAACAGATAGTTGGTGATCGGGCCGTCGAAGAAACAGATTTCGTAATCGGTCACCGCGCTGATGTTGATGGTCTGGATGGTGCGCGAGTCGCTGTCCAGGTCTGCGCCCGTTTCTCCCACCCACATGGTCACGGATTGCGCAGCGCCAGAGGCGGGCGTCACCTGTAGAACGCGCCCAGAGACAAACGTTTGGGCGGTGGTGATGACCTCCACACTGGTGGCCATTATGCTGCCATCGGCCTGAAATGCGCCTTCGACCCCAACAATCGCCGGAACCGCGAGATCGCTCATGCTCCAGCCGCTGTTGAACTGCGTGCTGTCGTTGACGTAGACGGTCAACTGGCGGCCATAGGGCCCTTGCATCACAAATGAGCTATTGGCCTGATCCACCGAGGCCAGCCCGCCGGTCAGATCCGTAACCTGACCATCAGGGTCGCTCGCCCGCGTCGCTTTGATATAGATGACCGGGTTCACGGTGCCGGTAACTTGTCCGTTAGTGACGACCAGGGACTGCCGGATATCGAATTCCATCCTCAGGCCGGCAAGTCCATTACTCCCCACAACCATTGGAGTAGGAAAGTTGACCGTCAGCGAGTAAGTAGGCTGGGGCAGCGTGCCGGCAATAGTATTCAGCGCCGGTGGATTCTGGGTCATGTCAACATAGGAAATGACCGGGCTCGTCAACACGAAGGTCGCGCTGCTGTAAGTATCGGCAGGAACGGAACTGAACGCGAGCGGGGAACGCAGCCCGATAAGGCGCGCGAAATCTACCGCTGTTGGAGCCGCGAGCACCTGTGGCGAATTGTGCTGGCCGGTCAGGGTGATGGTGTTGATGGTGACGTTAAAACCCACTACCGAGGCCAGGGGCGCGTCCTCGCCGGTGATGAATACGTTGCCAGTCTGTTGGGCCGGGAGTGTGGAGTTCGAGGAGTTAGAACCGCAACCAACGAGCGTGATGGTCGCGAGCAGAACTGCAACAAAGGTCAACTTCAATGCACGGAATCTTTTCATGCCAAGCTCCAGTTGAAGAATTGTTGGGGAGAAACTATCCGCCATACGGACATGGAAACCCACCTACTCGCGAAAAGTCGCGTAACCTGGGCATATTACTTCTGGCGGATGGTCCCCACATCGGTCCGCGATTGCCTTTGTTTTAGAGTAAGTTAGGGAGATATACGGGGAGTAAGGCTACTCGTGCATGTCCCGAGGGAGTTTCCCCTTCGACTCGAAAACAACGAATGCTCCACATCCCCTTCGCCTGGTCGCGACGCCCGACGAAAGGTCCTAAGCCGGATCTGCCGCCCGAACGTTCCCGCAAACCTCCCCGCTTCATTTGTGGTCCGACCGAGATCCGAGCCTTGCGTTGCGGACAGTGGCCCTGCAGTTTTGCAGTTTTTCCATCCAGCGTGCCGCTTCGGCCATCTATTTGGAGTAGCGTTGTTGCGGTAGTCTTTAATACGGTAGTCTTTAATTTAGGGTGACCGATTTAGGGTGATCGATTTAGGGTGATCGACTTGGTGTAATCGAATTAGCGCGACCCTGGATTTGGTTCTTGTGCGCCACCGATGGCCTCCAATCAGGAAGAAGAAGTATTAGGCAAAGCGTACGACGGCCGGCTGATGCGGCGGCTGCTGACCTATCTGCGTCCCTACAAATGGCACGTGGTGGTGGCACTCGGCGCGATCATTCTGAAGTCGGGCCTGGACGTTCTGGGCCCTTTCCTCACCAAGATTGCCATCGACAAATACCTGGCCAAGTCGCCGAATTCACACTCATGGATTGGCGACCGGCTAAGCAGCGCTCCGCTGACCGGCATCGCGCAGATTGGCGCGCTCTATGTCGGAATTCTCGTCTTGACGTTCGCGCTGGAGTTCGTCCAGACCTACCTGATGCAGTGGACCGGCCAGAAAGTGATGTTCGATCTGCGCCGGCAGATTTTCCGCCACTTGCAGCACATTCACGTCGCGTTTTTCGACAAGAATCCGGTGGGGCGGCTGGTGACGCGCGTGACCACCGACGTCGATGCGCTGAATGAAATGTTCACCGCGGGCGTGGTCTCCATTTTTGAAGATGTCTTCGTGCTCGCCGGCATTATCGCCATCATGATGGAGATGAACTGGAAGCTCGCGCTCATCACCTTTGCCGTGCTTCCGCTGATCATTTACGCGACCAAGATTTTTCGCGACAAGGTGCGCGATTCCTACCGCCGCATCCGCACGGCGATTGCTCGGATTAATTCCTTCCTGCAGGAAGCGGTCTCGGGGATGCTGGTCTTGCAGCTTTTCAATCGGGAAAAGCGCGCGTTCAACAAGTTCTCCGACATCAACGCCTCGCACATGGAGGCGTTTAAAGACGCTATCTTGGCGTATTCCGTTTACTACCCGGTGGTCGAAATCCTGTCGTCGATTGCGGTCGCCAGCATCATCTGGTTCGGTGGGAATGGAATCCTCCAAAACGCGAGCGTCTCCAGCGTAGCCATCGGATTCTCTCGCAAGACCTTTCTCACC
The DNA here is from genome assembly GCA_963760175.1 of uncultured Acidobacteriaceae bacterium. Classification (GTDB taxonomy): domain Bacteria; phylum Acidobacteriota; class Terriglobia; order Terriglobales; family Acidobacteriaceae; genus Acidiflorens. The sequence continues at coordinate 38,489 of CAVXBU010000012.1, read as the reverse complement.
TTTCACATGGTGAGCAGCGTAATGACGCTCGGCGTGCTGGTTGCGTTCATGCAATACGCGCAGCGGTTCTTCCGCCCAATCCAGGATCTGAGCGAGAAGTACAACATCCTGCAATCAGCGATGGCAGCGGGCGAGCGCGTGTTCAAGCTGCTGGATACGAAGATTGAAGTAACCTCGCCGGCGATCGCGAAACAACCGCAGGGCCCGGGGCGGATTGAATTCGACCACGTATGGTTTGCCTACAACGCTGCCGGCGAAACAGATCGTGTGGTGGCGGGGCTCCGCCCCGCCGGGACGGGGCAGAGCCCCGTCACCACACAACTTACCACCACGCCAACCGCTTCCCGAGCGACCGAGCCCGACTGGGTCTTGCGCGACGTTAACTTCGTCCTGGAGCCAGGCGAGACCATCGCCGTCGTCGGCCATACCGGAGCCGGCAAGACCACGCTGATCTCTCTGCTGATGCGCTTCTACGACGTGCAGCGCGGAGCGATTCGCATCGACGGCGTCGATATCAAGGAGATGAATCTCGACGACCTGCGCGGCCGTTTCGGCGTCGTCTTGCAGGATCCGTTTCTGTTCAGCGGCACGGTGGCAGGCAACATCCGTCTAGGAACGGCGCGCATTCAAGATGAAGACGTGGAACAGGCGGCGGAGGACGTCAACCTCGCCGACTTCATCCGAACCTTACCGGGAGGATTTAAGGAAGAAGTGCGCGAACGCGGCTCGACCCTCTCGACCGGCCAGAAGCAGCTGATTTCTTTCGCGCGCGCGCTGGCGCACAATCCCAAGATTCTGATTCTCGATGAAGCAACCTCAAGCGTTGATACGGAGACCGAATTCCGGGTGCGCGACGCGCTCAGCCGCATGGTGGAAGGGCGAACGGCACTGATCATCGCGCACCGGCTCTCCACCATCCAGCGCGCCGACAAGATCATCGTGATGCACAAAGGCCAGGTCCGCGAAATGGGATCGCACCAGCAACTGCTGGCCCAGCGCGGCATTTACTACAAGCTTTATCAACTGCAATACAAAGATCAGGAGATGAATGCAGAGCGGGCGCCCTCGCCCGCGAACGCGGACGACTGAACGGTGGTCCATCCATCCCGTTACAATGTGTCCCGTGCAAGTTCTTATCTCCGCCGGTGAAGCCTCGGGCGAAATGTATGGCGCGCAATTGATGGAAGCGCTGCGCCGCTGCGCATCCAGTCCTGCTCATGTGGTGACGGGGCTTCGCCCCGTCCCGGCGGGACAAAGCCCCGCCACCACACAGGCCCTGCAGCTCCAATTCTTCGGCGCGGGCGGGGAGCGCATGCGCGCTACCGGCTGCGAAATCATCGTCGATGCAAAAGACCTTGCTGTCGTCGGCATCACCGAAATCCTCAGCCATCTGCCGAAGATTCTCGAGCTCTATAAAAAACTAATTCGCACGGCCGACGAGAAACGTCCGGCAATCGCCATCGTTATCGACTCGCCCGCCTTCAACTGGCGCGTAGCGCGGCAGATGCGCAAGCGCGGCATTCCGGTCGTGTACTATGTCTGCCCGCAGTTCTGGGCGTGGCGACAGGGACGCGTCAAACTGCTGCGTAAGTATGTCGACAAGGCGCTGGTGATTTTTCCCTTCGAAGAAAAGTTCTATCGCGATCGCGGAGTGGACGCGACCTTCGTCGGCCATCCGCTGGCCGATTTGCCGCGCCCGCAATTACTCGCGAAGCCTATGCGGCGCAGAATCACTCGATCCCGCCAAGCCCTGGATCACGCTGATGCCCGGCAGCCGCCGGAAAGAAGTGCGCATGAATCTGCCGACGATTCTTGAGGCGGCGAGCTCATGGCTGGGCGGTGATTATGAATTCCTGCTGCCGGTCGCGCGCACGCTGGATGCGACCTTTCTTCGGGAATTGATCACGGAGCCGCAGGGCCGAACATTCACCTGGTCCCCGAAGCGCTGCCGCGCTTTACCACTCGCGCGCCGGCATCGTGGCCAGCGGCACGGCTACGGTCGAGGCTGCAATCATGGGCACTCCATTCGTCATGGTGTACCGCGTTTCTCCGCTGACCTACGCGCTGGGCAAGCCGCGCGTGAAGGTTCCTTACTTTGCCATGGTCAACCTGATCGCGGAACAGGAGGTCGTGCCCGAACTCGTGCAGCACAAATTCACGGCGGAGAACATCGTCGCCGAAATGAATCAGATTATTCCTGACGGCGCGCCGCGGACTCGCATGATCGAGCGGCTGGCGGAGGTGAAGGCGCGGCTGAAGATACGGGAGCGGAGGCGCGCAGCAGCATCCCTCAGAAACGGCGGCGGAGATCATCCTCGGAATGATGAAATGATTCCGCTAACACAACTCTACGGCGCTGGACACTCATCCACTGGGCATGACGGAGCTTGCGTCCGCATGCTGCGAATTCCGTTTTTTATGTGGATCGGCACCATGACCGCGGGATACGCCCACCAGAGTTTTCGTATCACCTTGTCCCCCGGAAGCCAGGAGTGTGGCTTCTTGAGTTCGTAAACCACCAGCAATTCGGCCGCGTAAATCGCCGCCGTACTTGGCGACCAGGTGCTGGTTCGCAGGCACGCTCGTGACCCAGGGAGCGCCCGCATCCAATTCGTGGTCCAGCACAAGCTTGTGGGTGGTGAAACGCAAACTCTCGGCGCCGCCGAGCGCTGCCATGACGGCGATGAACTTTTTGTCAATCACCTTCACTTTACCTTTAGCTTTTTGCGGAGCAGGCGCATCGGGAAGCTGAGACCGGCGGAGCCTCGGCAGGAGAAACGGCCATCGACTCGATTTCAGCTGGCGCCTCGCTGAGCGTTTCGTTGGGCGACTGGCTTTGGCCCACGGCAGAAGAGACGACTACGGTAACCACGAAGACCAGCAAAAGTGTGAAAACGAGAGACACGGGCGATCGGCAGACAGAATCCCTTCGGGCTTGCTATCGCGAAGCCCGGCCGTCAGAAGGAGGACGGCAAACAGCCTGCTGGCTGGGCGTTTCGAGATGGACTCAACCGTATCGTGCAACCCTCTGCGCCACTTCTCCGCCAATTTTGGGAAGCTTGTTCTTAACGACGTGAGACGTCGCTTTCCCATATCGGGACACATCGCTCGGATGACATGTGCAGGAATTTCGACGGCCCGAACATTTATTTTTCCGTCGCCCGGCGGCCCTGGCCCCGTCTGCGAATCGTGTTCCGGTCGTTTTTGCAAACCGGGTCTGTAAACTGGGTCTGCCAGCTGGGTCTGCAAATTAGGAGCGTGGTCTTGTGCCACACTTAAAACGTCGTTGAACCGCAGCTCCGCGACAAATTGTTGACAAACAAATTTTGCTAACCCTTGTCGGCACAGCATCTTTTGCGGGAAAATTAACATCTTAGAGATTGTTGCCCTGCCAGGAGATCTACTTGAAGCTCTGCCACTCTCGACCGGCGCGCCGGGCGCTCGGTTTATCGTTGTGTGTTTTCTTGGCCTGTTTCTTAGCGTTGCCACGAGCCGGACGGCGCTGGCGGCCGAGAAGTCACGCCTGCGCGCCGACGATTACAAGATCGACGTTGAACTCCTGCCCCAGACTCACAAGCTCACCGCCCGCGCCACCGTAACCGTCACCGCTCTCGATAACCTCACCGTGGCCACCTTCCAGTTGAACAACGCGCTGCGTATCACCAAGCTCACCGACGCGAACAACAAGGCGCTCACTCCCGAGCGCAACACGCAGGATTCGACCGTCCGCTTCTCGCTCAACAGCGACCTGCCAAAGAATACGACCACCACCTTCAACTTCGAATATGAAGGCACGCTGGAAAGCGCCGACGAAAGCCCGGTTGAGGGGTTAAAGCTCGCCTACGTCGGTCCGAGACCAGCTACCTGCTCTATTCCGGCCTGTGGTTTCCGGTCGCGGGATACGGCGTCAACCGGTTCACTTCGACCATCAGCGTTACCGTCCCGTCGCACATGGTGGTGATCGGCAGCGGGAAGGAAACGTCGGCGGAGGCAGGAGCAAGCGCGAAAAAACCCACCACCGCGATTGCCAACTCCAAGACCTTCACCTTCACCTGGGATAAGCCGAGTTTTCCAGGCACGATCATTGCCGGCGCCTTCCAGGAATTCAAGAGTGACGAAGCCGGCATCGACTTGCACGTGTTCTTCAAGCCCAATAAACAGGACCTGGGCGCGGAGTACGCTTCCACGGCGGTCAAGGTGTTCACCTACTTCGTCACCCAGTATGGAGTCGCACCCTCGACGCGCTTGAAAGTTGTGGAACTCCCCGATGACACCGTACCCACGGCGTGGGCGCCGGAAATCGCGGCGCTTTCGAGCCGCGCGATCACGAAAAGACCAACTACCGGCTGCTGGCCAACACCATTGCCCATCAGTGGTGGGGAGTCTCGGTGAGTCCGGCATCGAAAGACGACTGGTGGATCAGCGACGGATTCTGCGCGCTACTCCGAAGCTCGCTACGTGGAGAGTGCGGCCGGCGAGGCAGGCCTCGAGGAAGATGATCAAGGACATGTCGGTGGGCGCGCTCGCCTATGACAGCGTGCCGCTTTCGAGCGCCGACAAGCTCGACTATTTTTCTCCGGAATTTCAGTCGCTGGTGACCGACAAGGGCGCCATGATCCTGCACATGCTGCGCTGGGTGGTGGGCGAGAAGGACTATCTCAAGATCATGCGCGACTTCGCCGCCAAGTATGCGGGCAAATCCGCCAGCACCGACGATTTCCGCGAACTCAGCGAGCAGGTCTCCGGCGAGCAGCTCACCTGGTTCTACTCCCAGTGGATGGATTCCACCAGCGCCCCCGAGTTCAAGGCCAAGTACACCGTCTACCGGCTGGGCAACAACAAAGGCTTCCGCATTGTCGGCGCGATCACCCAGGATCTCGATCTGTTTCGCATGCCGGTAGATTTGAGAATCGATACCGACGGCAGGACGGAAGAAAAACGCATTGAGGTGGTGGGCACCGATTCCCCGTTTTCGGTTGAAACCTTTGGACGGCCGCGCCGTATCTCGATCGATCCCGAACACCGCGTGCTCACCAACTCCAAGGACATCAAGCTGCGTTCCTCGATCGTGCGCGGACAGGGTCTGATCCAGCAAGGCGACCTGGCAGGCGCTCTAAGCGAATTCAACAAGGCGCTCGAAGTCAACAAGAACAGCTCGCTGGCTCATTACCGCATCGCCGAAGTGTTCTTACATGCAGAAGAACTATCAGGCATCGGCGAACGCCTACCGCGAATCGCTGAATGGCGACGGCGACCCGCGCTGGACCGAGGTTTGGAGCCACTTGCAGCTGGGAAAGATTTTTGACGTAACCGGCCAGCGCGAGCGCGCCGTCAATGAATACCGCCAGGCCATCCAGACCAACGACAATACCCAAGGCGCGTTAGACGAAGCCCGCCGCTACATGCAAAAGCCTTACGAGCGCGAAAAAGGAAGCTAGAAAATCTCCGCGACGGGGCAAGCGGTATCTAGGTAGAGACGCGGCTTGCCGCGTCTAGGCAGTGCCTAACTGCCCGAGGCCGAGCAAGCCCCCGACAATATAAGGTTGCCAAACGGGAAAAAGACGGCCCGTACCGCCAGGCGAATAGCGGTACAGGCCAGGAGGGAACGATTGAGAATATACGGCAGATTCCAAATAATGTCAAGTAAGTTTATAGACTTTATTTAGAGTCCGCCCAAGCCCGTGTGGTGGCGGGGCTTAGCCCCGCCAAGACCGGCCTAAACCGATCCCCACTCCAGCCCCGCATCTTGACCCGCACCCCTCCGGCGCGTAGAGTTTTTAACCAGCAGAGGTGGTTATGTCCGGCGAAGCCAGCAAGTATCTGAAATTCGGGTCGGTCACCGTATTGATTCTCGTCTCGCTCGGCTACCTCGCCTACACCGGCGTTCAGGACAGCAAAAGCTACTACGTCACCATCAAAGAATTGAACGGAATGGGGAACCAGGCCTATTCGAAGCGTCTGCGTGTGGCCGGAAACGTGGTGCCAGGTTCGATCAAGCGCTCCGGCACCCGCGTGGACTTCATGTTGAAAGAAAACGATCTGACGCTACCGGTTTCATATACCGGGACCGAAGCTCCGCCCGACACTTTCAAGGACGACTCACAAGCCCTGGCCGACGGCAGTTTCGGACGCGACGGCGTCTTCCACGCCAAGCAACTGCAAGCCAAGTGCGCGTCGAAATACGCGCCGCAACCCGGAGCCACTCCAGCGGCCGCGCCCGGCAAGAGCATGTCGCAGAACCAAAATTCGCAGACTCACAATTCGGGATCGAACGGAATGGCGAACTAGCTCTAACCGCTAGTGGTCCGAGTAAGATACTGCACAGGTCGCAATTCACTAAATTTGTCATCCTGAGCGAAGCGAAGGACCTCTACACTCTGCCGGCGCTGGCAAAAAGCAGGTCCTTCGCTTCGCTCGGGATGACAAGTCGTTCTACTTACATCACAGGTGGTTGTCATTCCCTTTGACTGAAACCGTCAACGTCGTCATCGTCTCGAACCTGATCAAGCAGTTTGGCCGCTTTGCGGCCCTGCGCGGCGTTACCGCGGAATTTTCCGGCGGAAAGCTCTACGCCATCCTCGGCGACAACGGAGCCGGCAAAACCACGCTGCTGCGCACGCTAGCCGGACTCACCCAGCCGTCCAGCGGCGAAGTCGCGATCCTCGGAGCCAGCAAATTTCGCGACATCTGCCAGCACGTGGGCTATATGGCGCATCCCTCCCTGCTCTATGACGAGATGAGCGGCATGGAGAACCTGGAGTATTTTGCCCGGCTGTACGGCATCACCAGCCGCACGCGCTGCGCGGAGGCCATCCACTCCGTCGGACTTGATCCCGATCTCGTCCGCCCCGTCGGCCAGTATTCGCAAGGCATGCGGCAGCGGATGTCGTTGGCGCGGGCTTTACTAAACAACCCCAAAATCCTCCTGCTCGACGAGCCCTTCTCAAATGTAGATCTTCATTCCGCAATCGAAATGGTTCGCCTGCTGGCGCGCACACGGGATCAGGGAAAAACAATCTTTCTCGTCACCCACCAGGCAGCGCTGCTCGTGGGCGCGGCCGACGAGTTCGTCTGGATGGAATATGGCGAGATTGTCGAGCGCACGCGGGAACTGAAACGGCCAGACCGGGCTGGGGAGAACTCAATAAAATGAGCGCGCCCACCGGCATCACCCGCGTCACGCTGCTCAAAGACCTGCGCCTGGAGTGGCGATCGAAAGACGCCATCAACTCCATGCTGTTTTTTTCTCTGCTGGTAGTGGTGGTGTTCAGTTTCAGTTTTGATCCGAGCGCGGAAGAATCGCGCCAGATTGCCGGCGGCCTCGTCTGGGTGGCGTTCCTGTTCGCGGCGGTGGTGGCGCTGAACCAGACCTGGGCGCGCGAAATTCGCAACCAGGTCCTCGACGCCTACCGTGTCTCGCCCGCCCCAGCCAACTCGCTGTTCATGGCGAAGACACTGGGAAATTTTATTTTCGTGAGCGTGCTCGAATCGCTGATGACGCCGATCTTCATCGTGTTTTATCGGTTGCGGTCGCTGGGCCCCGTGTGGCAGTTGCTGCTGGTGGCAGCGCTCGGAACGTGGGCTTTAGTCGTGAATGGAACCTTTTTCGCCGCCATGTCTCTCCGCACCCGCAGCCGCGAGATCATGCTGCCGCTGCTGCTATTCCCCATCTCGATCCCGGCTCTCCTCGCCATGGTGCAGGCCACCACCGCCATACTCAACGGCGAAGGTGCGCGTTTCTGGATCGTGTTGCTCGTGACCTACGATCTGGTGTTTACTACGGTGTGTCTGTTGTTGTTCGAAACCGTCCTGAACGCCGAATGAAGCTATTGAGACATTGAACGATTGATTCATTGAATCATTTAATAGGCGTTCGAGATTTTCAATGGTTCAATGACTCAATGCTTCAATGCCTCAATGATTCAATGACTCAATGAAGAAACTCTTCCCCATCCTCACCGTCCTGACCGCGATCCTCCTGAGCTATGCCCTGTACATGGCCCTGATCGGCGCACCCACCGAACAGACCATGGGCAATGTGCAGCGGATTTTTTACTACCACGTGCCTTCGGCCTGGACGGCGTTCATCCTCCTCTTCATCAATTTCGGAGCTTCGATTGTCTATCTCATCAAGCGCAAGCCAGCCGCCGATATCGTAGCGCTGGTCAGTGCCGAAGTCGGCGTCGTTTTCTTAACCGTCAACCTGGTCACGGGCCCGATCTGGGCGCGTCCGGTCTGGGGTATCTGGTGGACCTGGGACATGCGCCTCACTTCCACCCTGGTCCTGTGGCTCATCTATGTGAGCTATCTTTTTCTGCGCCGCTTCTCCTCCAGCGGAGAAACACCCGCACTAGCCGCCGCCCTTGCGGTTCTCGGCGCGCTCTGTGTCCCGTTCGTTTACTTCTCAATTTGGTTTTTCCGCACCCAGCACCCGCAGCCGGTCATGGGAGGAGGAGGATCCATCGACCCGCGCATGCTGCACGTGCTCCTCCTCAACTGGCTGGCCTTTTCCTGCTTCGCGTTTCTCGTTTGCTGGTCGCGCTATCGCCTGGAAAAGTTGCAGCGCGACGTCAACCAGGCCCATGCCCTGGAATCTCTGATGTCCCCCCGCGGGAGTGTGCGATGAGCGGAAACGGATACCTTTTTGCTGCCTACGCGGTCACCTGGATCATCCACATTACCTACCTGGGCACCATCGTCCGCCGCTACAAGCGTCTGCAGGGCGAGATCGAGGATTTGAAGAAGCCAGGCGGTAGCGCCGGCGTCTCGCCGGCTGTATTCCCCGGCAAAGGGCAAAACCGTTAGCTTGGAATCGCAGACCGAGGAAGGTTGGGCCGAATCCTGAACGGTCGAATCAATCGCTTCCAGCCGTCAATCTAAAAGATCTCCCGACACCTGAGACCTGACACCTGAGACCTGACACCTGACACCTTTTCCTTACAACCATTTCCCTCTTTCGGCTTCTCACTATCCGGCCCATGCTGTCTGTCCGCTTGACAGCGTATCTGTTGGATGTAAAAGTATTTGTTTGGTTCATACCCAGTATTCTGGTGACAGGTACGCATCCGCTTCCTGAGGGAGTCGAGGGGCAGCGGTGTTTGCGTGCCATTCTTGTTCTCACCCCACGAAATTGGGAAATTTGGAGGAGCTTCGTGAATCGGAATTACCCTGTGTCGGTCGAAGGTTCGGTGAGAAGTTCGGTGACAGGAAAAAAGACAGAAAAACAAAATTGGATAAAGGCCGCTTTTGTGGCCGTGGCAGCCCTAACCGCCGCGGGCGTCGCGCTCTATTTTGGAACCGCACTCCATGCCGCCAAAGCCAGCGGGCCAGGGATTGCCGGACAAGGGTTTGCCGGACCTGTGTTCGCCGGGCCGGAGTTTGCCGAGCGAACACCAGACGCCCATAACGCGCTTATTGCCAAGGCGTTTTCGCTGCCGCTGTTCTTCGAGCCGAACCAGGGTCAGACCGCCCCTCAGGTCAAGTTCCTCGCCCACGGCGCCGGCTACAGTCTGTTTCTGACCGCCGACCAAGCCGTGCTCGACCTCCAGCGATCCGTCAAGGGAAAGCCATCCTCCGGCAGCGTCATCCGCATGCAGCTCGAGGGCGCGAACTCCTCGGCCAGGGTTTCGGGCGCTTCGCCGCTGCCCGGCAAGAGCAGCTACTTTATTGGAAACGATCCCTCCAAGTGGCATCGTGACATTCCGCAGTTTGCCCGCGTCGAATATCAAGCGGTTTATCCCGGCGTCGATCTGGTTTATTACGGCAACCAGGGACAGCTCGAATACGACTTCCGCGTCGCTCCGGCCGCTGACCCGAACCAGATTGCGTTGAGCTTCCAAGGCGCTTCCGCTCGCATCGTGCCCGCGGATTCGGGCAATGCCTCGGGCCATGATGCGGGCGATCTCGTCCTCACCACTGCCAACGGAGAGCTACGCTTTCACGCGCCTCACGTCTATCAACCCGCCGCACCGCAATCCGCAGAATCGTCCGGAAAGGCATCCGCCAAAACCGAGAAAACCGTGGCCGGAGCTTTCCGCCAGCTCGCCGGCAACAAAATCGGCTTCACCATCGGAGACTACGATCACAGCCGCGAACTCATCATCGACCCCACTCTCACCTATTCGACCTATTTCGGCGGCAACGGTATCGTGGGGCCCAGCCTCCTCGCGACCCCGGGCAATGTGGTGGCGGTCGCGGTCGATAGCGCCTTGAACATTTATCTCGCGGGCGCGACCAATTCGACGATCTTTCCGGTAACCTCCGGCCCTTCGACCATCACTGGCAAGCAGAATATATTCATTTCCAAGATCAACCCGGGAAATGCAGGCACGCCCGTGCCCCAGTTGGTGTATTCCATCATTCTCGGCGGTACCGATTCCACGGAAACTGACGGTCTGGCGGGACTGGCCGTTGATTCAAACTACGACATCTACGTTGCCGGTTCGACCAACTCTACTACCTTCCCCACCACCCCAAATGCGTTCCAGACGGGAACGGTTGTCGCCGGGAACAACGGGTTCCCCGGCACCCACGGATTCATCAGTGAGATAGGCGCGGTCGAGACCACCACCACCCCGCCCACCCTGGTTTACACTCTCGACTATTCGACCTATCTCGCCGGCAATGGCGAGGACAATATTACCGGGCTCGCCATCGACACCAGCAATCAATACGTTTACGTTACGGGCACCACCACGTCCAACAACCCCGCCAGCAACAGCAACCCGTTCCCCGCGAACCCGAACAACGCCTATCAGTTGGCGTCGAACGCCCCACCGAACACTCCTGGCTACCCTCAATTTTTTGCCACCAAGCTCAACACTGCCAGCAGCGGCGTCTTCAGCCTGATCTATTCAACCTACCTTGGTGGCGGTAACCCCGCCGCCCCAATCGCTACCGGTGGCGGCATTGCCGTGGACCCCTCCGGCAACATGTACATCACCGGCACGACCAACATGCTTCCCACAGGCATCAACGGGGGGCTTGGGTTCCCGCTCGTCGACGCCTTCCAGTCCTGTCTCAACCAGTCCGGTATAAACGTCGATTGCAACACCACCCCGACGAGCAATACGGACGCTTTCGTCGCCAAGATCAACCCGCAGCTCTCGGGCATGGGCTCGCTCGTCTACTCCACCTATGTAGGCGCCGAGGGCAATGACACCGGCACCGCCATCGCCGTGGACAGTTCCAGCGCCGCCTATATCACCGGCGCGACCAACTCGCTCGACTGGGTTTGCAGCTGCGCGGAATTTCAGAGTAGCCTTACCGGAAGCAGCGACGCCTTCATCGCCAAAATCGGCAACCAGAGCGGTTCGGTGTTTCCGCTGACCTACTTCACCTATATAGGCGGCAGCGGCTCCGCCGTAGGCAATGCCATCCAGGTCGATTCACTGCAGGCGGCTCACGTGACCGGCTACACCTCGTTAGGTGGCCTTCCAATCGTCAACCCCATCCAGCCCGGCACCGCAAGCTCGTATAACGGAAGCGCCCCGGCCGGCGGCGGCGATGCCTTCGTGGCGCTGATTTCTACCAACGGCGCAACTGGGAATTACCTGACCTATCTCGGCGGCAGCCAGCAGGATCAAGGCACCGGAATCGCGCTCGACACCTATGGGGCCGCTTACGTCGCGGGCAACACCCTGTCGCCGAATTTCCCGACTACTTCCACCGCATACCAGGCGCAATTGAATGGCACCTTCGCGAATGCCTTCGTGAGCAAGCTCGGCGCCGTCAGCGTACTCACCGTGACCCAGGGTAGTTCCAGTCCATCCCCCAGCCCGGTCGCAGCCGGAACTCAGGTCACATTTACTTTCAACATCGAAAATGTCAATCCCAACGGCCCAACCGACCCGGCAACTTTCGTGGTTTTTAACGCCAATGTGCCGGCCACCGGAAACTCGACGACTCCCACCGCCAAAGTCACCAGTGGCTCGGGAAACTGCGGTTCTCTGCAAGGAACAACCATCCCTTGCTTTATTCCGACTCTGGCGGTGGGCGCCACCGCCACCGTTGAAGTCGAGGTGACGCCGATCATTAACGCTCCGCCTCCCACGCCCCCCGTCACCCAAGTCGCCGTCTCGGGCATCGCCAGCGCCAACGGAGGTCCATTTGTTGCATCCAACGCCCAGCAAGTGAACGTCGTCGACTTCACCATTCAGGCCTCTACTCCGAACCCTTCCGTGACCGCTGGCCAGCAGCCCCCGCCTACGGTTTACGTCACGTTCTGTCCCACCAAGGAGAGTCTCAACTTTGGAGGCTATAGCGGCACCATCACCCCAAGCCAATCCACTTCGCCTTCGATGGTGACTTCACCCGCGCCCAGCTTCAACCCCACCTCCGTGACCCTTTCCGGCAGCGCTTGCGGATACACAACGCTGACCATCCCCACCGTAGCCCGCCCCGTAACCAACGGCAGCCTGCTCCGCCGCGGCTCGTTCTACGCTGCATGGCTTCCCATTGGAGGTTTGAGCCTGGTCGGGCTCGGTATCGGTGCCGCCAGTCGAAGAAGGCGTGGCGCCTGGCTCGTCGGGGCCGTCCTGGGCCTGATCGCAGGCATGATCCTGCTGCTGCCGAGCTGTGGATCATCCAGCACCGCCACTGCCACCCCCGGCGGTACGGCAGCTGGAGTCTACACCATCACTATCACCGGCTCCGCTGGCAACGGAGCATCGCACTCGCAGGAAGTGCGAATCCAAGTCGACTAAAAGAAACCTGCTCGTTCAAGCCTCCGCTCGCGCGGAGGCTTTTCTTTTGCAGCAACCTCTTCGTTTTGGAATCGACGCTGGGAAAACTGCCCCGTGTGGTGACGTGGCTCTGCCCCGTGAGGTGGGGATCATCGCAGAACTCTCGTAAGCGCCTGCAAACAGGCCAAATCCAGTTCTTGACAATATTTCATATTGCGATATTGTTATTGCCGATCTGGAATATCACTCATGACGCTGGGAGAAAAAATCCGCTACCTCCGCGAGGTCGAAGGTTCCCTCCGCGGCATGAATCGCCCCCTCACCCAGCAGGAGTTGATGAAGGGCATTCAGGCCGAGACCGGCAAGACCATCAGCCAGTCCTACCTTTCGCAGATCGAGCGCGGCAAGCGTCCGCATATGACGCAGTCCTCGCGCACTTTACTGGCGCGCTTTTTCAAGGTGCATCCCGGCTTTCTGGTCGATGACCCCGAGGGCTACCACACCGAACTGGTCAGCGACCTGCGCACCACCGAAGGTCAGCTCGATGTCTGGCTGCTGCAAGGCTCGGAGCGTTTCGCCAGCGATCCCGAGGTGAGCGACGTCCTGATCAAGGTGGCGCGCGACAAGGACACGCGCCGCTGTCTGCTGTTACTCGGCGAAATTCTGAACACTCCCGGACTCGCTGACCGCCTGTTCGAAGCGCTGCGGCCGGAACTCGCGCGCACCAGCGCTGCGCCACGGAGGCGAAGCCTATGACGTGGAATATGACTTGGGCTGATTTTTATTTGACGTGTTTCGCCGTCGGTTTTCTGCTCAGCGCGATTTCGTTCATCGCCGGCGGATTGCGCTGGCATCTGCATCTGCCCCACTTTCCGCACGCCGGCGGACAACTTGGCGCAGGACACGCACCCGTGGCGCACGGCGGCACGGGCAACGGCGCAGCTCCGCATGCAGGCCACCAGGCGCCGATGTCGCCCTTCAATTTCGTTACCCTGACCGCGTTCCTCGCCTGGTTCGGAGGCACCGGTTTTCTGATCACGCGCTTTTCGAGCATCTGGTTCGCGCTCGGCCTGCTGATCGCCCTGGGAGCCGGAATCTTCGGCGCTGCCGTCGTTTTCTTGTTCCTCACCCGCGTGCTCATTTCGCGCGAGGAGAACATGGACTCCGCCGACTACGAAATGGTCGGCGTACTGGGACGAATTTCAATGCCCATCCGTGTAAACGGCACCGGCGAAATCATTTATTCGCAGGCCGGCACACGCCGCACCTGTGGCGCGCGCAGCGAAAGCGGCAGCGCGATCGAAAAAGGCGAGGAGATCGTAGTAACACGCTACGACAAGGGCATTGCATACGTGCGCCTGTGGGAGGAGATGAACGAAGAACGCGCGCAACCGTCGTAGCGACGGGGCTTGCCCCGTCTCGTAGCACCCATGAATGACGTTCGAGCAAGAACGGGAAGGGCACGGCTTCAGCCGTGCCGCTGAGCAACTGCAAAGAACGCGGGCTTTAGCCCCTGAGGGCCAGACGACAACGGTATCGAATATGAGCAATGCACTCCAACCCGATGTTTTGGCGGAAGAAACGCACTCCGGACGCCTGTGGAGTCTGGTCATTCTGCTGGCGCTGCTGGGACCGATGATCGCAGCGGCGATGGCGCCATCGCCAGTCGGCCGCTGGATGATTCCGCTCCTCGGAGTGCTCGCAATCGGAGTCTTCGCCATGTCGTGGAGCGGTTTCCAGTACCGCTTTCTGCGCCACGGGGTGGAAATTCGCATGCTCGGATTCCGGCTGCGCTCGATTCCGAAGCAGTCGATCGTGAGTTATTCGATCGAGCCTTGGAATCTTATTCGCGGCTACGGCATTCGAGGCATCGGCAACACGCGGGCTTACGTCTGGTGCAACCAGGTTGTGCACATCAAGACAACGACCGGCGACATTTTTCTCGGCCACAAAGATCCCGCATGCATCATGCGCGATCTCGATATGGTCACGGGCTTGGTCTCAGCGCCCGTAGAGACGGGGCAAGCCGTCTCCGCCCGCTGAGAACTGAGAACCGGGAACTGAGAACTGATTTTCAAGGAGGCATTATGTATCTCGGCATAGCAATTGAAATCTGGGTCATCGCGGGACTGGTCGTATTGGCGACCCTGTTCCTGATGAGCATGCTGGCCCGCTTATACCGCAAAGCGGGACCCCATGAAGCGCTGATCGTTTACGGCTTTCGCGGAACCCGCGTCGTCCAGGGACACGGCACCGTCATTTTTCCGATGGTCGAAAACTGCAAGGACCTATCGCTCGAACTCATGTCGTTCGACGTAGCCCCGCAGCAGGATCTCTACACCAAGCAAGGCGTAGCCGTCACCGTCGAAGCCGTCGCTCAAATAAAAGTCAAGTCCGACAAGGAATCGATCCTGACCGCGGCCGAGCAGTTCCTGACCAAGAGCGATCAGGAGCGCGAAAGCCTGATCCGCCTGGTGATGGAAGGCCATCTGCGCGGCATCATAGGACAGCTCACGGTGGAAGAAATCGTCAAGCAGCCCGAGATGGTAGGCGATCGCATGCGCGGCACCTGCGCCGACGACATGAACAAGATGGGCCTCGAAGTAATTTCCTTCACCATCAAAGAAGTCCGCGACAAGAACGAATACATCACCAACATGGGCAAGCCCGACGTAGCCCGCATCAAGCGCGACGCCGACGTAGCCACCGCCGAAGCCGAGCGTGACACCGCCATCAAGCGCGCCATGGCGACTCGAGAAGCCGCGGTAGCAAAGGCGCAAGCCGACCAGGAGCGCGTGCTGGCGGAAACGCTTTCCCAGGCCAAGCAGGCCGAATCGCAGCGCGACCTCGAGGTCAAGAAAGCGCAATACCTCGAAGTCACGAAAAAGCAGCAAGCCCAAGCCGACAAGGCCTACGACATTCAGACCAACATCATGCAACAGCAGGTCACCACTGAAAACGTGAGAGTGCAGCAAGTAGAAAAAGAAGGGCAGGTCAAAGTTCAAGACGCCGAAATCAACCGCCGCGAGAAAGAACTGATCGCGACCGTATTGAAACAGGCGGAGATCGAGCGCCAGCGTATCGAAACCATAGCCGCCGCCGAAAAGCAGCGTCTGATCGCAGAAGCCGAAGGCCACGCGTCGGCGATTCGCGCCCAGGGAGAAGCCGAGGCCGAAATCATCTTCAAGAAAGGTGAAGCCGAAGCCAAGGCCATGAACGTAAAAGCCGCCGCCTATCAGGAGTACAACCAGGCCGCAGTCGTCGATAAGCTGATCACCGGACTGCCCGAAATAGTAAAAGCCTTGGCCGCCCCGCTAGCCAACGTGGATAAGATCACCATCGTCTCCACCGGCAATGGCGACACCGCCGGAATGAGCAAAATAACCGGCGACATCACGAAAATGGCGGCGCAAGTGCCGGCCCTGTTCGAAACCCTAAGCGGCATGCCGCTAGGAGAACTATTAGGCAAAGTCCGCCAAATCGGCGACAAAGCATCGAAGCCGGAAGAAAAGTAGTAAGCAAAAACGTCGTTAGTCGCTGGTCGTTAGGAAATGCGTATGCGACCCGGGAATCCCGAACGACCAACGACCATCGACGAACGACCGATTTCAGGAGGTATCCAGTGCAAGAAGAACTTCACCACGCCCGCTCGCTAGCCCTGTCCGTAGCCCTCGGCGCCGCGATGGGCGCAGCCCTCGGCGCCGCCACCGGCCACGTGGGAGTCTGGGTAGCCGCCGGAATCGTAGCCTACATCGCGATCTCGATCGTAGGCGGCGTCTGGAGCAAAAAACCGAACGACCAACGACGAACCACCAACAACTGAACTAAAGGAGCCCCTTATGGCATTACTCGAACGCGTTTCCACCTTAGTCCGGGCAAATCTGAACGACCTGATCGACAAAGCTGAAGAACCCGAAAAAATGATCAAGCAAGTGATCCTCGACATGCACAACCAGCTCTTGCAGGTCAAAACCCAGGTCGCGATCGCCATCGCCGATCAGCATCTGCTGGAAAAAAAGAAGCACGAGAATGACGACAAAATCCAGGAATGGATGCGCAAGGCCGAACTCGCCGTCGACAAAAAGCAAGACGACCTAGCCCGCGCCGCTCTGCTTCGCGTGGAAAGCTATCGCGATCTGAGCTCGAACTTTGCTCAACAGCTCGAAGACCAGAAAGCCCAGGTCGAGAATCTGAAATCGGCGCTGCGTAATCTCGATCAGAAGCTGGCCGAAGCGAACGCCAAAGCCGATCTGCTGATCGCCCAGCACCGCCGCGCGCGTGCGGCCAATCGAGCCAGTGACGCCCACTCCGGCATGAGCGCCAACACCAAATCCGCCACCTTCGATCGCATGAAGAGAAAAGTAGCCCGCGAAGAAGCCATCGGCGGAGCCAAAGCCCAACTCCTGGCCGAAGACTTGGAAGACCGCCTCGCCGCGCTCGAGAAAGAAGACCGCATCGAGCAGTTATTAACCGAACTGAAAACAAAGCGCGGAGCGTAACCGGAGACTTATGTCAGAAAATGCGAACAAGGCCCGCCTGATCGGGGTGCTGATCGGCATCGCTGCCCTAATCGTAGCGTTGCTAGTGAGACGCCTGAGATAGAGCAAGGCTCGCGTAGGGACAGCCGCCCCCGGCTGTCCAGCCGGGCAAAGCCCGGCCGCTGTTGACCCAACGCTGAACAGATTTAGAGTGCCAAGGAGAACCCAAATGATCGCAAGGCTCGCGCAAATCGAATCCAAACTGATGTCGCGCTTTTTGGCGTTAGCGTTGCTGCTGGGCGTTTGCTCGGCAATCCAAGCTCAGCAGAAGCCCGAACAACTCGCGCAGCAGTCCGCCGACGCATGGCTAGCCTTGGTCGACTCCGGACAATACGCCGACAGTTGGCAGGAAGCCTCCGAACTCTTCAAAGCCCACGTCACCAAAGAGCAGTGGCAAGACGCCCTGCGGGCAACCCGCGATCCGTTGGGCAAGATGCTCTCGCGCAAGCTCAAGAGCGCCACTTACAAGACCACGCTACCCGGCGCGCCCGATGGCGAGTATGTGGTAATTCAGTACGAGAGCAGCTTTGAGCACAAGCAATCCGCGGTAGAGACAGTCACTCCCATGCTCGACAAAGATGGCAAGTGGAGAGTTTCCGGCTACTACATCAAATAGAAAAACGATGGAGCGACGCGCGTCCTCGCCCGTCCCCAACCGAAATCGCGCCCGTACCGGCTATCGAAGTCACAGTCGAGGTTACAATCGAAGTTAGAATGGGAATGAGAATGAGAAAGAAAGAGTAGCTCATGCGCAAAGTCTTCCATTTCGACTCGCCCGCCGCCCCCTACGTGGCCGACGCCGCCGTCCTCTGCTGCTTCGACCACCGCATCGGCACGGCCGTGCGGAAATTTCTGAAGAAGCAGGGAATCGAACGCGCCGACATGATCGTCGTCGCCGGAGGCGCCAAAACCCTTGCTTCGCCGCGCAACGACTTCGAACGGGACTTCATCCTCGAGCAAGTCCGCATGTCCATCCGCCTCCACCAGACGAAACGTGTCATGGTTATGAGCCACTCCGATTGCGCCACCTACGGCGGCCTGGCCCATTTCAAAGGCGACCAGGAAGCCGAAGCCACGCATCACCGCGGCGAACTTCTCCGCGCAGGAGAACTGCTGACCGCAAACTTCCCCAACATTTCGGTCGAGCCCTACTTCGTAAAATTCGACGGTATCTGGGAGGTAAAAGGCGGGGATCACCGGAAGCCCGCACCGCGGAACAAATCCTCAGATAACACCCTCGAAATCGCATAGGCACAAACGGAGGTTGAAGTCTTGTGTCCGTCAACTGGCACTGGAATCCGGCATCGCCCCATGCCAACCATGCTAAATTCCTGTTACAAATAATGTTCCTATGAAGATTCTTTTCCTCGGCGGAACCGGAATTATCAGCACCGCTTGCACCGCACTGGCAGCCAAGCGCGGCTTCGACATCACCCTGCTGACCCGTGGCCAGCATGCGGCGCAGCTCCCACGCGGGGTCAAAACGCTAGTCGCGGATGTGAACGATCCCGCCCTGCCCCAGAAACTCGAGCACGAGTCCTTCGACACGGTCGTCGACTGGATTGCTTTCACTCCCGCCGACATCGAACGCGATCTCAAGCTGTTCCGGGGACGCACCCGGCAGTTCGTCTTCATCAGTTCCGCCAGCGCTTATCAGAAACCGCAGACGCACTACTTGATGACCGAGTCCACGCCGCTGGCCAACCCGCATTGGGACTATTCGCGTAACAAGATCGCCTGTGAAGAACGGCTGATGCAGGCCTATCGCGACGAAGGATTTCCCGTAACCATCGTGCGCCCATCGCTGACCTACGGCGACACTCAGATTCCGCTGGTGCTGAATAGCTGGCAGCAGTCTTACACCGCGGTCGACCGCATGATCCGCGGACAAAAGATGGTTGTGCCCGGAGACGGTACTTCTCTGTGGGTGGTAACGCACAACAGCGATTTTGCCAAAGGACTCGTCGGCCTGCTCGGCCAACCGCAAACCTTAGGGCACGCGTTTCACATCACTTCGGATGAGGTTCTCACCTGGGACCAGCTGTTCCGCATCGTCGGCGCCGCCGTCGGCGTAGAACCACAGCTGGTGCATATTCCATCCGACTTCATTGTTGCGTGCCTCCCCGAAAAAGAGGGGACGCTGACCGGTGACAAATCCGTGAGCGTGGTCTTTGACAACTCCAAGATCAAACGTTTTGTTCCCGGCTACTGCGCGAGCACAAGTTTTGCCGAAGGTATCCGACAATCGCTGGCGTGGTTCAACGCCGATCCGTCTCGAAAACAAATCGACCACCAGGTCAACGCGGCCATGGATAAGCTTATTTCGGCATACGAGAGAGGATTGAGCGAAGCTGTCAAGAGTTTCGCATGAGATAAGCCAAAGCGGTCTAGCGCTTGGCCCAATCGTCCCAGTCGAGACCCTTGACGCGGCCAAACTCACGTCCATTCGCTGTGATCAGTGTCATTTCATGGCGCAAAGCCTGGCCTGCAATCAAAAGGTCGTAAGCCCCGATCGGTTTCCCCGCGGATTCCAGAATCGCTCGTACGCGCCCTGCGACTTTCGCATCTTCCGGTTCGAAAGCCAGTAGGCTTACGGGACCTTCAAAGAAGGTCTCCACCAACCGCGTATTCGGTTCCGGACGGGCGCTCTTCGCAACCCCATACCAAAGCTCAAACGCTACCACCGAAGGAACCCAGACCGTGGCGCCAGCGGCAAGCGCCCTCTGAAACCGCGTTCGGACCAAAGGCGTCTTGTTATTGATCAACGCAATGCAAGCGTTGGTGTCGAGCAGATACTTCACTTGAAGATCTCGCGTCGTGGTGTGAGCGGTTGGTTCCGTTCCTTGTCTTTAGTTAGGAACTGCGTCTCTCGCACGCGGTCTAGCGCGGCAAACCACTCCTGAGCATCCGCGATCAGCGGCTCCAGAAGCACTCCCTCTGCCATCCGGCGCACCCGAACCTGACTGCCTTCAAAACGAAATTCGCGTGGCAGCCGCACCGCCTGGCTGCGGCCGTTGCGAAACAGCTTGGCAATTCCTGTCTCGGCCATGGGGTGATTTCCTCCGTCTCACCAAGTATATACCATAAATAGCTACCATGGACGTTACCAAGAGTATATACCATAGGACCGAGAAAGGGTGGGTTTACGCGCTAGCCTTATCCAGCAGCGGCAGCGGTTTATCCGCCGCTGAAGCCGCATCCAGCTCCAATTGCTCCTGCCCGCTGAGCGCGGACACTTTCCCCCGATAGCTTTTCAAATGCCGCTGCGCCGTCTCGAACGCTTCCTGCGCCTTGTTCAGATTCTTGCCCACGTTCTCAAACTGATTCTGGAAGAAGTCGAACGACTTCTGCGCCTTGGCCAGTTCGGCGCGGCTCTTCTCAAAGCCCTTGGCGACTTCATACCACTTGTGCACCAGCGAAATCGTATGCAGAGTCATCAGCAAGGTGTTCGGCGAGACCGGGAACACGTGCTGCTCATTCATCCAGTCGCCCAGTTCGCGGTTGCGGATGACTTCCATATATAAGGTCTCGCTCGGCAAATACATGAGCGCGATATCAGTGGTCCCATTCTCCGGCTGGATGTACTGCTGAATTCGTTTGGCTTCCGCCTTCATCACCCGCACCAGCGCGACGCGCGCCTCCTCGATCTCAGCTTTGTCGTTGCTCTCGAAGAGCGCAATCACCTGCTCGCGCGGAAACTTCGCGTCGATGGGCAGCTTGCGATCGGGGAAATAGATGACGGCGTCAGCGCGCCCTCCACCCTCGCCCGGCGATGCCTGCAGCGCGAACATGTGCGCAGGCAGAAAGTCCGCCAGCAACCGCTCCAGGCTTGCTTCCCCGAACTGGCCGCGCAGATGCGGCAGCTTAAGCAGGTTGTTGAGATCGTTGATCGAATGACCAAGCGCGCCCACTTCGCGGAGCTGCTCTTCCGCGGCCTTCAAGTGCTGCTGAACTTTTTCGAACTGCGCAAACCCTTCCTTGATGTTCTGATCCAGTTTCTGCTGCACCTGCTCGGTAATCGCCATCAGCTTCGAATCCACGCGATCGCGAATCGAATCGAGGCTCTGCGCCGTCTGCTGATTCAGGCTCTGAAATTCCACCTTGAGTTGCTGCGTAGTGAGCAGAAGAGAACTCGTCATCTCGCTGCGGCCATCGCTCAAGCTTCGGTTTTGTTCTTCCCTGCCCGCCGCGAGCTGCTGCTCGACCGAGCTCCGAATCTCTGAAAACCCTTGCTGGATGCGGTCTGTGACCTGCTGCCGAAGGTCCCCTTTAGTCTGCTCCAGCCGACTGGCCATATCGGCAGTGCTGACACTGATCTTCTGGCCAAGCGCCGTATTGAACCTTTCGAGCTGACCTGCAACTTCCGCTTTTACATCCACTTGCGCGGCCCCTGAAACGCGGCGCAGCAGAACGGCCGAAAACCCAAGCAGGACAAGGGTTCCGACGAGCACAGTAACCAGCAGTATGGTCTCCATAGTAAGTGGCTGACCTGAATTCTAGAGGCTAGCGTCAGAGATGGAAAGCGGAACTTTACCGGCGATCCCTGCGCCGAAACGCGGACCACATAATTATGCTCCGGGCCCTGGCTGTTTCATTCGCAATCGCAATTTTGCCGGTCAATCCCGGACCGTGCACTGCGCAAGCCACGCCGCAGGCAGTCGAATTTCCTAGCCACGACGCTAGCAGCAAGCAGCCCACCCCCCACTCGAGCTCGGCGGCTGGATCATCCTCTGGTGAGGATTCCGCCGCCGAGAACGAACTCCTGGAAGCGGCCAACCAAAGCCGCGAACGCGCTGGCGTGCCGCCGTTGCGCATGAATGAAAGTCTGCGCGAAGCGGCGCGAGCGCACGCACAGCAGATGATTGCGAACGGGCGTCTCGACCATCAGTTCTCCGGCGAGCCCGCGCTGATGGATCGAATTGCGCAGGTCAGCCTTTGCCCCCGACTAACGCGCTGAAAATCGACCGTGCCGGCGAGAACGTCGCCTACGCCACGACCGCTCCAGAAGTGAATACCGCCCTGATGCATTCGCCCCCACACCGGGAGAACCTCCTCGACACCGGATTCAATGTCGCGGGCATCGCGGCCGTCTGGAGCAAAGGCAAACTATATGTGGTCCAGGATTTTGCGCACCAGATCCAGTCGTATTCCGCCCAGCAGAGCGTAAATTTGGTTGGCCGCGCTATCGGTGAAATACGGCAACAGGCAGGACTTCCCGACCTCATCCAACTGAAGCCCGCAAGTCTCGACCAGGCCGCCTGCTCGCTGGCGAAAGAAGACCGTCCAAACGCCCATCTGCTCGCAACCGCCTACGACAATCGAAAAATGATCACCTACACCGGGAGCCACCCCGAAGTCCTGCCCCAAGCCGCGGTAAGTATGCTGCGCGATCCGGGCGTCCGCCAGTTTGCCGTAGGCGCCTGCTACGCGCGCAATGCGGCCTATCCGACCGGAACGTACTGGGTCGCGATTCTTCTCTACTGATACTTCCCACACACTCGCAGCACGCCGACAGGAGTGCCCGCACCACACAAGCCTGCCACGCAAGCTCTGTGCTAACCTGCGAAGACCTGATTTTTCAACTCCGTCCCACCCGTATGGAACCTGCTCCGCGAATCCGCATCGGGACCGCCGGCTGGTCGTACAAAGACTGGGACGGGATTCTCTATCCGCCCGAGGTGACGCGGAGGAAAATTCATCCCGTCGAATTTCTGGCCAGATTCTTTGACGTCATCGAAATCAATACTTCGTTCTACGGACACATCCGCCCCGAACTGGGTCGTCTGTGGTCGCGGAAGGCAGCGGCAGTCAATCCAGATTTCCTTTTCACCGCCAAGCTGCACCGCTCTTTCACACACACCCCCACTCGTTCTCCACTGGGAGAATTGGAGCCAACGTCGGCGGCGAGCATCCGCCCAAATGATCAGGACGAACGCCTCGCCCGCGAGGGCCTGGATTCACTGGCGTCGGAAGGCAAGCTGGGCGCGCTCCTCATCCAATTCCCCGTCTCCTTCAAGAACACCAGCCTGAACCGCGAATACCTGGAGCAGTTGCTGCGGCAGTTCATCGAGTATCCGCGGGTGGTCGAAGTGCGCCACGACAGCTGGAATAATCCGGAAACGCTCGCCGAATTCATCCGCCACAACGTCGGTTTCTGCAACATCGATCAGCCGCTCTTGGGCCGTTCCCTCGCGCCGACCGAGCACGTAACCTCAGGCGTCGGATACGTCCGCCTGCATGGCCGCAACTACGAGCACTGGTTTGAAAGCGGGTCCGACAGCGACAGCCGCAGCCGCGACGACCGTTACAACTACCTCTACAAGCCGGCCGAGTTGGAAAAGTGGAGAGAAAAAGTCGAGATCATCGCCCACCGCGCCGAATCGACCTACGTGATCGCGAACAACCACTTTCAAGCGAAGGCCGCCGTCAATGCGCTCGAGTTGAGGCATCTGCTGGGCGGCAAAAAAGTCCGCGCCCCGGAGACCCTGGTGAGACACTACCCCGAACTCAGAGAGATGGTTGAGATTGAAGACGCGCGTGGAGATTATCCGCTCCTGGCTTGACGGCCAACGGCCATCTACAGCGGATTGAGCGGCCATAGGACGCATCGTATTAGTCATTAGTGCTACGCCAAGAGTGCCAAGGGGCGGAGTGCTAAGCCCTCAAACCCTACGGTATAATGGGGGTAAGTTGATCAACTCTGGCCGCATCGGATGTGACCTGGCTGTGGTGGCGCTTTTCTGCGTCGTAGCGATTTTTTTCTTTCCCGCCATGCAAGGTCCTTATTCCGTCGTACACGGACCAGCCACCGCCCTATTAGCGGCGCGAGCCGCGGCTCATCTGCGAATCGCTATCGTGCGGGCCGCGCTTATATCCCTCAGCTATAATCTCATCTCGCCTCTCGCCGCTCTCGGTTGGATGCCGATTGCGGCAGGCTTTCACTCGGAAACCTGCTCAGAGTGCAACGCCATTCTCCGTTGCTGATTCTCGTCAGACTCAGGGTCTAGACTCCGCAATCTCTGTCGCAGACCGCTTGAAGTTTTTCGCCCCGGTCGCGCTGCGGCTCGAGGTTGTTTCCCGACCATCGCTCCACCACGAATTCAATCTTTTTTCCGACTGAGGAGGACTAAACAAAATGATGCAGAAAAGAATAAAGACATTTGCTCTAATCGCAGCGCTGGCAGGCGCGTTGACACTAGCAGGATGCGCCAAGAAGGCAGCCAAAGTGACGCCGCCACCGCCGCCCGCACCCGCACCCGCGCCAACCGTCACTCTAGCCGCCAACCCCAGCGTGGTCCAGCAGGGACAATCGTCCGTGCTTACGTGGCAAACCAACAACGCCAATGAAATTACCATCGCCGGACTGGGCACGGTCCCACCCTCTGGTTCCCGGTCGGTCACGCCGAGTGCGTCCACCACCTACACCGCGGTTGCCAAAGGTGCGGGAGGGACCAATGAGGCTTCCGCCCGCGTCACGGTAAATGCCGCCAGCGCCATGGCGACGCCTTCCCCCACGGATGAGGAATTGTTCAGCCGGAACGTCAAAGATGTTTTCTTTGACTACGACAAATACGCCATCCGCCCTGACGAGGCGCCCAAGGTTCAGAATAACGAAGCCTTTCTCGCGCAGCATCCCGGCATCAAGGTTGTAGTCGAGGGCCATTGCGACGACCGCGGATCCGATGAATACAACATCGCTCTCGGAGCCAGCCGCGCAGAAACCGTAAAGCGAACGCTCGTGCAAGAGGGAGTTCCCGCCGATCACATCCGGACCGTCAGTTACGGCAAGGAGAAACCGTTCTGCAACCAGGACAACGAACAATGCTGGCAGCAGAACCGAGTAGACCACTTCGCATTCGACCGCTAACCAGTCGCAAGGGGAGGGCGGCTCGCTTTCGGGCCGCCCTTCCAAATCCAGTACGATATCCTTATCCTTCTAACAAAGAAATTCCCGATAGAGATGAATGAAAACGTCCGAACGACGAACGGCAGCGGATGGAGAACCTGGCTGTCAGGTCGCGTGGCCGAACTGCGGCAACGCGAGGGCCAGGTCTTTCTGGTTTTGGCGCTGGTCATCGGCGCATTGACCGGGCTTGGCGGTCGTCGCCTTCATCCTGCTGACGGAGCGGCTGGGGATGCGGCTGTACCCGGTGGGCGGCGCTCCGTGGCGGCGTCTGCTGTTTCCGGTCGTGGGTTCGCTCGGCATCGGCTACCTGCTGTATCGCTATTTTCCCAACGCGCGAGGCAGCGGCGTGCCGCAGACCAAGGCTGCGCTGTTCGCGCGCGAAGGCCGCATCACGCTGCGCACCGTGCTGGGCAAGTTTTTCTGCACCTCGGCGACGCTCGCCAGCGGAATTCCGCTGGGACGCGAAGGCCCTTCGGTGCAAGTGGGCGCGGGCATTGGTTCCGTGCTTGGACGCCTCCTCGGATTGCGCAACGAGCAAGTAAAGAAACTGATCCCGGTGGGAGCGGCGGCGGCCATTGCAGCCGCGTTCAATACGCCTCTGGCAGCGGTGCTGTTTTCGCTCGAGGAGATCATGGGCGATCTCAACGCGCCGGTGATGGGCGCGGTGGTGCTGGCCTCGGCGACTGCGTGGATGGTGCTGCGCGTGTTCGCTCGGCGATCATCCTCTCTTCAAGGTTCCGCAATATCAACTGGTCCATCCCGCGGAGTTTGCCGTCTATGCGGTGCTCGGCGTGGCCGGCGGCGTGGTTTCGGCGGCCTTCACCAAGCTCTTGCTGGGCATGCGGGCGCGCTTCCTGCGCTTCCCGCAGAAGACGGTCTGGTTTCAACCCGCAGCGGGCGGATTGCTGGTCGGCGTGATGGGCTGGTTTGTGCCGCAGGTTCTGGGCGTCGGTTATGGCTATGTCGGCGACGCGTTGAACGGAAACATGGCGTTCAAGCTGATGGCGCTGCTGGTGGTTCTGAAACTTATTGCC
Source organism: uncultured Acidobacteriaceae bacterium (assembly GCA_963760175.1). Classification (GTDB taxonomy): domain Bacteria; phylum Acidobacteriota; class Terriglobia; order Terriglobales; family Acidobacteriaceae; genus Acidiflorens. The sequence continues at coordinate 12,328 of CAVXBU010000012.1, read as the reverse complement.
GTGACCACCAGTTATGCCTCGGGTAACGCGGGCGGCATCTTCGGCCCGGCCTTGTTTATCGGCGCCATGTTGGGAGGCACGGTGGGAACGGTGGCGCATCATTTGTTCCCCGCCTACACCGCGACGCCGGGCGCCTACGCGCTGGTCGGGATGGGCGCGGTTTTCGCGGGCGTGGTGCGCGCTCCCATGACCTCGGTGCTGATGATCTTCGAGATGACGCAGGACTATGCGGTCATCGTCCCGCTGATGATTGCGAATCTGGTGAGCCTTTTCATTGCTTCGCGATTGCAGCACGAGCCCATCTACGAAGGCTCTGGCGGTGCAGGACGGCATCCACCTGCCTTCGGCGGAGACGCGCCAACGCTATGGTCAGCGCCAGGTAGTAAGAGTGATGCAGACGGCGAGCGAGTCGCTGCCCGCCGAGATCACGGTTCGGGAAGCGCTGGAACGGGTCGAGCGAGCGAATTCCGAACCTGGCTGGTGACGGATCAGCGAGGTGTGATTGGCGTGATCAACCTTGCGAGGCTGGAGCAAGGGAAGCATGAAGGCGAAAGGCGCGGATAAGAAGCTCGGCGAGCTGGTGGATGCGCTGGTTTTTCCGCATGTCCATGCCGACCAGGGGCTTGATTTGGCGCTCGAGCGCATGGGGGCAAACCAGATCGAAATCCTGCCGGTGGTGAACCGGGCGATGTGCACAAGTTGGAAGGCATTGTGACGCTTGCGGGATGTGTTGGATGCATACGGCGTAAACCGCGCCTAAGCGTAGGGACAGCCGCCCTCGGCTGTCCAGCATGTTCGTGGAGCGACGGGCGCCCTCGCCCGTCCGGCCGAGCGCAGAATCCAATTCGCATCGACGTTCATCTATCCAGCATGAGCCTCGATAGTTTTCTCGTAGAACCCCTCTCTTCGCACCTGGCCCTGGGCGCGTCTTTGCCCGAGGAAGGAACGCGCACCACTCCCGAATTCTGTAGACGCCGGCCTGCTCGACTCCTACTCGCGGGCGGTCACCGCCGCGGTGGAGAAAGTCAGCCCCTCGGTGGTGAACGTTGAAGTGCATCAAACCCTGCGCCCAACTGGCGGCCGGCCTCGTCCAGCTGAACGCACCGGCGAGCCGCGTGAGCGCCGTGGCGGCGGCTCCGGCTTCGTCTTCACGCCCGATGGATTGATTCTCACCAATAGCCACGTCGTGCACGACGCCACGCGCATCGAGGTCACGCTGGCCGACGGACGCCGCGCTCCGGCTCACACCATCGGTGACGATCCGGCGACCGATCTCGCCGTCATCCGCATCGATGCTATCCGGATTGCAGGCCGTTCCCCTCGGAGATTCGCAGCGGCTGCGCACAGGGCAGATGGCAATTGCGATCGGCAATCCCTACGGATTCCAGTCCACGGTGACGGCCGGCGTGATCAGCGCGCTCGGGCGCTCGTTGCGGTCTTACTCAGGGCGCCTGATCGAGGACGTAATTCAAACCGACGCCGCCTTGAACCCCGGAAACTCCGGCGGCCCGCTTGTTGACTCGCGAGGCCAGGTAATCGGAGTCAACACGGCGACGATTCTGCCGGCGCAGGGAATCTGTTTCGCGATCGGGATCAATACCGCCAAATTCGTGGCCAGCCGCTTGCTGCGCGATGGACGCATCCGGCGCAGTTACATCGGCGTCTCGGCGCAGACCGTTCCGATCCATCGTCGCGTAGTCCGCTTCTATTCTCTCGCCCGGGAAACCGGCGTGGTCGTAGTCGGTGTCGAGGACGGAGCCCGGCGCGCACCGCAGGCTTGCGCGAGGGCGACGTAATCGTCGGGCTAGATGACAAGCCGGTCGCGGGCGTCGATGACCTTCATCGCTTGCTGACCGATGCCCAGGTGGGCGCGCGGTGCACCTTGACGATCATTCGCCACACCGAGCGGCTGATTCTCCCGATCTTTCCCGAAGAGGCACGGTAGTAACCAATAGCTCGCTCGCGGTTCCTCCTATCACATTGCACGCACTGGATTTCGTGTGTTAGCTTCGACTCGGAGAGGTCCGCTTGCGACACACGCTTCCGGCTGGGATAGGAATGAAGATGGACCGCAAGGAAACTGACGTTTACCTGCGGCTCGATCGAGCGCGTCTCCCCCAGCACATCGCCATCATCATGGACGGAAACGGCCGCTGGGCCCGCCGCCGCCACATGCCTCGCGTCGCCGGACACCGCGCCGGCGTAGCCGCCGTGCGTTCGACGGTCGAGACCGCGGCACGCATCGGAATCCCGGCATTGACCCTCTACGCCTTCTCCGAAGAAAACTGGAAAAAACGCCCCAAGACCGAAGTCGACTTCCTGATGCGCCTTCTCTGCCGCTATCTCCAGGCGGAAATCACGACGCTCAACGAAAATAATATCCGCTTGAAATACATCGGCCGTCAGCACGAGTTACCAGAATCGGTGCAGCGCGAAATGCAGGAAGCGAGCGACGCCACCGTCAAAAAATACCGGAATGCTGCTGACCCTCGCCCTGAACTATAGCGCGCGCAGCGAGATTGTCGACGCGTTTCGCTCACTGGCCGACGCTGCCGCCCGCAATGGCGGACTCGCTCACCTGGCCGTCGATGAGCAAGCCATCAGCGACCATCTCTACACCCGTGGTCTGCCCGATCCTGACTTAGTAATTCGCACCAGCGGAGAGATGCGGCTGAGTAACTTTCTGCTCTGGCAATTGGCCTATGCGGAGATCTACGTGACGCAAACGTTGTGGCCCGATTTCCGCGGCCTCCAACTGCTCGAAGGCATTGAAGAATATCAGAAGCGCGATCGCCGCTACGGCGGACTGGGGCAGAACGGTCATCCGCCCGTCCGTACCCACGCGGGGGCCAAGCGTTGATGAGCACGGTTCGTGTGGGGACGGGCGCCCTCGCCCGTCCAAGCCGAGCGAAGCTCGGCACCCGCCTGTGCTCACGGCCACGAGACGCCGCCGCATTTCAATGAGCTCCCGCCCATGATCAAGCGCATCGCGACCGCCGTAGTTCTAATCCCCCTGGTTCTGCTGCTCGTGCTGAAAGCCCCACTCTACCTTCTCGCCATCGTCGCTGGAGCAGTCGCCCTCCTGGCCATCGCCGAGTTCCTGAAACTCGCGACCCATTACGCCGTCCAGCCCATGGCGCCCGCCGCCTACACGTTCGTCGCGCTCTTCTTCCTGTTCGTAATTGTAGCGTCCACCAATCGCACGCCTCTGGCTGAAACCGCGGCCATTCTCTACGGGATCGCGCTAGCAGCGGCGCTCGCTCCCTTTGTGTTCTTGACTGTAGCCATGCAGCGCGCGGATTTGAAGACCAGCTATCCCGCAGCAGCCGCTTCGACGTTTGCCTTCGCGTACATCGCCATCCCGATGGCGCTCCTGGTCGCGATCCGCCAACAACCCGCCGGAGCGATCTGGACAATCTACACGCTGCTCGTCGTCTGGGCGGGAGACATCTTCGCCTACTTCGTCGGCAAGTCGCTGGGGCGGCACCTCATGTCGCCCCAGATCAGCCCGAAGAAGACCTGGGAAGGCGCCGTGGCGTCAATCGCGGCCAGCGTAATCGTCGGCACGCTGTGGATGCAGCACGCCCCCGGAATCAGTTCCGCGCTGCTGCGGGTTGGATTGATTGACCTCCGCGATGGCATGTTCGGCTTGGAGCGGCCCCAACTATGGCCCATCATTCTGCTGTCGGCAGTGGTCAACATCGCGGCGCAGTTAGGCGACCTGGTCGAGTCCCTCATCAAGCGCGGCGCCGGAGTAAAAGATTCGGGCACGATCCTCCCCGGCCACGGAGGCATGCTCGATCGCATCGACGCCATGCTCTTCGCCGTGCCCGTGGTATGGGCGTACGGTGCCTGGCGGCTGATGCAGTAGGCAGTTTTCGGACACGATCGTCAGCGCTTCAGTTCGAGCGCCTCGCGCAATATCGGCTCAGGATCACGGCTAATGGCGGAAGCCTGCGGACCAAGTTGCCGCTCCAATTCTTTGCGGGCTCGATTCGCTGTGGATACATCCTGATCTTTGGCATCGGACGACAACAAAGACTGCGACTTGAGTAGGCTCGCGTAGACAAAGCGTGCCGGAAAGCCCGCGTCTCGCAAAAACATCGCGTACATATACCAATCGACGCCCTCGCTGTGCCGGTCATCGAGTCCAGCATCGAGCTGAAGCGCCGCCTGATAGAGCGGCAACGCTTTGTCGGTTTCGCCGCGTTTTGCCAGCAGTGAAGCCTCGGCCACATCGGCAAAGCTCTCCAGCTTCCTTTCTTTCGCTTGCGCGGCGAAGGTGCGCGCCATTTTGTAGTGCCGCAATGCCAAGTCGGGGTGATTTGCGCGGGCGTTGCACTCTGCCAGCTTCAGCACCACGCTGATCAAATTGGCCGCCGGCGGAACATCGGCTGCAGGCCGTTGCGCTACCTTCGTGAGATAGGCTTCATAGTGCCCGATGGCATCCTCGAACTTATTTTGCTTCTCCAGCTCCAGCGCCAGATAGAGGTCGGCATCAGCTTGCGCAGGGTCGAGTCTAAGCGCCTTCTGCCAGCTCACTTCGGCTTCATCGGTATGTCCGAATTGCTCGGCGAGGATGCCATGATTCACCAGCAGAGCCGCATCCCGAGGCGCGACCTTGAGCCAACTGCCGGTAAGCTGATACGCCTCATCAAGCCGTTTTTCCTGCGTCAGATATTTCAGCCATGCATCCCGCGGAGCCGGATCGGCAGGGTTGGCCTTGATCGCGTATTGCCAGGCCGCGACAGACTCATCCGGATTGCCCTCTTCCAACGCTTCGCGCGCCAGTCGCACCTCAAGCGGAGTGTCATAAGGGGCCAGTGCAGCCGCGCGCTTCAAATCGGCCAGATCGCCGCTGTGCAGGGCGTAGTAATAGTGCACCTGATCGACACAACCCCAAAGCAGCAGCGCTGAAGCAGTTCCCACTCGCAGTGCGCGCGCCGCGGAACTCGCTCCCGCCAGCCAGCGCACTGCCGTCATCGTCCCGCTCCCCGCAGCTCGCGCGCCTTCCGCCAGCTTGCTGTTCGAAATCTGGGCGCGCGAATTTACCAGCAGGAGCGCGGCGATGCGGCCGTCGCGCAATTTCCAGATCGCGCCGTCAAGAATGAAGTGATGGATGTTCACCAGCGCAGTGAAGAGCAAGAAGCTGCGGTGAAATCATAATGGAATACCAGGCTCGAGAGCCAGGGCCCGGGAATAAAAAGCGCGATTCCACCAGCCACGACAATCGCGAAATAGGAAAGAGGGCGCCAGCTCCCCTGGCGTTGGTCGCGGCTTCGCGACTGCGCGTAGTAACTCGTGATCCAGAGATATTGCGCCGAGTGCATTACCGCCAGAACGCCCTTGCTATAGCGGCTCCGTGATCTCGAAGCCCTTGGCCACCAGCGACAGCAGGCTGGGCAGCAGGAACCAGAGCACTGCGTGGAAAACAGAGTGAGCGACGGGAATCATTCCTGCGAAAGCCCGCCTGCGCCACCAGCCGCGACAAGCCGAAAATCGGAGAGCCCACGTAAGCGGCCGCCAGCCCGAGCCTAGCTCCAGCTTATCGTCGCGGGGATGTCGAGCGAGACAAACAAATAATCGCCTCGAAGGTCCGGTGTGAAAGCTCAGAAAAGGATCGGTAGGAGATCAGAAAACGCCGCGTAAAGCGCGCGCCGTTCGAGGTTGGTGGGTTTGCGCGCCGGCCCGGCGCGCAAACATCATGAACAGGCCGTAGTTCTGTCCGCTATAGTGCCAGGGACTGCCGTGAGATATAGGTGAAGATCAAGGGCAAGGCGAATCCAGAAGTGCGACAACACCACGGTCAGCGCCATCAGCGCGTGATGTGGACGGTGAAGATCCGGTATTTTTGAAAGTCCTCCTTGTATGGTAGGCGCGGTAAATCGTCGCCATGTAATGCGGATAATTGAAGAAAAGAGCCAGCCCATAGAAAAGGACGGACCAAGTGAGTGTGCTGGCAGCGGAAGAGAAATACGCAAGCAGCAATAACGGAACCGACCACGCGCCGCATCCCACCACCAAATCCAACCATGGCCGATAGATCCACACGGCTTCACGGCTCGCATTTTGCTTGTTTCCGGGCATAGTAACTGGGAGATGCCTCAACGGCACGTGACTGCCATTCTTTAAGAATTGTAGGTGGACCCTCCTCAGCGTTGGTTATCCAAAAGGGCTCGTCCACAAGTAACCTGTAGAAGTTGCGTTCCCGCGGTCGCGGTTCGAACCTGCGCTCCATCCCGTACAATATGAACAGTCCTCCTGATGAAACGCATCGCCATCCTCGGTTCGACCGGCTCGATCGGACGCAGCACTTTGAGCGTGGTCGAGAGTTATCCCGACCGCTTTCAGGTCGCGACGCTGGCCGCCGGCAACAATGCCGCACTCGCCTTCGAGCAAGCCGTTCGCTGGAAGCCGCGAGTGGTGTCGCTGGCGGATGAGGCCGCCGCCCAAGCTCTCCAGTCCAAGCTGCGGCAAGCCGGCTTAAGCCACGACGAAGTCGAAGTCGTCCACGGCGCCGCCGGAACGGTGCGGGTCGCGACCCATCCCGATGTCGATTTCGTGGTCAGCGCGATTGTGGGTGTCTCCGGTCTGGAGGCCACCTACGAAGCAGTGCGCGCAGGCAAGACCGTCGGCCTCGCCAACAAGGAATGTCTGGTGGCCGCGGGCGAGTTGATCACCGCCGAGGCGCGCAGGCAGGGCAAGCCGCTCTTGCCCATCGACAGCGAACACAACGCCGTCCATCAATGCCTCCGCGGCGGCCGGCATGGATGAGGTCGACCGCATCTGGCTGACCGCTTCCGGCGGTCCGTTTCTGAACACGCCCAAATCGGAATTTGCCTCAATTACGGTGCAGCAAGCGCTCAATCATCCCACCTGGAAAATGGGTAAGAGGATCACCATCGATTCGGCCACGCTGATGAACAAAGGCTTCGAGGTGATCGAGGCCTGCCGCCTGTTCCATGTTCCGCCCGAGCGCGTGCAAGTCATTGTGCATCCACAGATCACGATCCACTCGCTGGTCGAATTCGTCGACGGCAGCATGCTTGCCCAGATTTCCGTCACGGATATGCGGCTGCCTATTCTGTACGCCCTAACATATCCCGAGCGGATTGCCTCCGATCTTCGCTTCTCGGTACGTGACTTACGGCATCTGGATTTCTGCCCGCCGGATATGGAAAGTTTCCCTTGTCTCGCTTTGGCTTACGAAGCGGCGGCGACCGGAGGCGCAAAAACCATCGCCCTGAACGCCGCCGACGAAGTAGCCGTATCCGCCTTTCTGGAGGAGCAAATCGGATTCCAGGACATTCCGCGAATCATTGAGGCGGTAATGGCGGCAACGCCAGCCCAACATTTGGAATCTATACAGAAAGTACTCGCTCTAGACACCGAGGCCCGCCTTTTGGCAAGAGAAGTCGTAAAACAGCGCCGCCGAAAGGGATCGCCCATCGGGGCCATTTCATAATAGGAATTAGGGAGTAATCTGGGAATGATGCCGCAGCTTTTTTCCATCCTTCAGACCATTTTCATCATGGCCATCGTGCTCGGATTCATGATCTTGATTCATGAATTCGGACACTACGCCGCTGCCAAGTATTTTGGCGTCCGGGTTGAGGTCTTTTCCATCGGCTTTGGCAAGCGTCTCCTCGGTTTCACCAAAGGCGATACCGACTATCGCATTAGCGCGCTTCCACTCGGCGGTTACGTCAAGATGTCGGGCGAAAACCCGATGGATGAACGCACCGGCGATCCGGGCGAGTTTCTCTCGCATCCGCGCTGGCAGCGCTTCATCATCGCCATCGCCGGACCATTCATGAACGTCATGCTCGCCTTTTGTTTGTGGACCGGCGTCTTCATGGTGCACTACGAATACCCCGCCGTGATCGATGGGCCGGCTATCGTTGGATGGATAATGCCCGGCACCCCCGCCGCCAACGCTGGCATCCAACCCGGCGACCAGATCGTCCGCGTTGACAACATCGAAAATCCCAACTGGGAACAGGTCGGCTACAAAGAAGCTCTTAGCCCCAATCAACCTTTGAAATTTGAGCTGTTGCGCAAAGGTGTTATTTCCTACATCACTCTCGTCCCTCAGCCCATTGGCCGCAATCAGGCGGGCGATGTGGGATTGGTGCCCAAGGATCCGGCCTTTATCGCCACCATGATCGAACCCGGCATGCCCGCCGAGAAGGCCGGCCTCAAAGTCGGGGACGAAATCCTCACCGTCAACGGCCAGGAGATTCCCGCGCTCGAAGCCATGGTCGACATGCTTTCCCGCACCAAAGATCGGCCCCTGGAAATCGTCGCCCTCCGCAAGGGCCAAAAGCTCACCTTCAAGGTTCAGCCCACACTCTCTGCCGGTAATCCGCCCGGGGAGATGCGCTACCGGATCGGCCTTGCCAGCCGGCCAACCAAAGTCGTGCGCCTTCCTTTCCCGGAAGCCGTCCGGAAGTCGGTTAGCGAATGCGTCAAGAATTCGTCCCTTATCTTGGAATTGCTCCAAAAGATGGTGCAGCACAAGGTATCCCTGCGTCAGGTCGATGGTCCAATCGGCATCGGCAGCGCCGTAGGTGCGGCCGCCCGCGAGGAAGGCTGGACTCCGCTATTATTCGTGAGCGCCATTATCAGCCTCAACCTGGGCGTAATGAACCTGCTCCCCATCCCCATCCTGGATGGTGGCGTGATCCTCCTCCTACTAATCGAAAGCCTGATGCAGAGGGAAATCAGCCTCCCCATTAAAGAACGTATCTACCAGGCGGCGTTCGTGTTTCTAGTGCTCTTCGCCGTAACCGTGATCTACAACGACATAGTCAAAACCCTACCCGGCCTAACCCGGATGCCCTAGCCTCGTGTGGCGCGGGCGCCCTCGCCCGCGTGGAAGCGCCACTACTCCAGGGTGGAGCAGAGATTCACCGGGGCTCTGCTAGCCTTTAGGTGACGCAGCGGTTCACCGCTGCGATTGAACCGACCAATTCCGGGGGCTTCAGCCCCCAAGGTCCGCTCCGCAACCCCCATCCGTAACCAGCGCCACCTCGCGCTTTCCCCCTCCCTGGTTTAAAATAGAGAGACCGAACATGGCCGAAATCCAGCGCAGAAAAACCTTCACCGCCACCATTGGCGGCGTGCGCGTCGGCAGCGATGCACCAATTGTGGTGCAGTCCATGACCAACACCGACACCGCCGACATCGACGGCACCATCAGCAGGTGCAGCCCTGGCTCGCGCCGGCTCCGAGCTGGTGCGCGTCACCGTCAACAACGACGCCGCCGCCGAAGCTGTGCCGCACATCGTCGACGGCCTCGACCGCCTGGCGTGCCCGTTCCCATCATCGGCGACTTCCACTACAACGGGCACATCCTGCTGAAGAAGTATCCCGCGTGCGCGCGGAGGCCTGGCCAAGTACCGCATCAATCCCGGCAACTTCTCCATCGGCAAGAAGGATGACGACAACTTCCGCACCATGATCGAAGTCGCCATCGAGAACGACAAGCCGGTGCGCATCGGCGTCAACTGGGGCTCGCTCGATCAGGCGCTGCTGACCCGCCTGATGGACGCGAACTCCAACCTGGACGAGCCCAAGGACGCGCGCGAAGTCACCATGGAAGCCATGGTGCAAAGCGCGCTGCGCTCCGCCGAGCTCGCCGTCAGCTACGGCATGCAGCCCGAGCAGATCATCCTCAGCGCGAAAGTCAGCGGCGTGCAGGACCTCATCGACGTCTATCGCGAGCTGGCGCGGCGCTGCGAGTATCCGCTGCATCTCGGGCTCACCGAAGCGGGCATGGGCGCGAAAGGCATCGTGGCATCGACCGCGGCTCTGGCCGTCCTGCTGCAGGAAGGCATCGGCGACACCATCCGCGTTTCGCTCACGCCTGCGCCCAACGGCGATCGCACCGAAGAGGTCCGGTCGCGCAGCAGATTCTGCAGTCGATGGGCATTCGCAGCTTCACTCCGCAAGTCACCGCCTGCCCCGGCTGCGGCCGCACCACCAGCACCTTCTTTCAGGAGATGGCCGAGCAGATCCAGAGCTACCTGCGCGAGCAGATGCCGGTCTGGAAGACGCGCTACTCCGGCGTGGAAGAGATGAAGGTCGCGGTGATGGGCTGCATCGTCAACGGCCCGGGCGAATCGAAGCACTCCAACATCGGCATCTCGCTGCCGGGAACGTTCGAGGAGCCGAAGGCGCCGGTCTACGTCGATGGCCGCCTGATGCTGACCCTCAAGGGCGACCACATCGTCGCCGAGTTCATCAAGATCCTCAACGACTACGTCGACTCGCACTACGCCGCCAAAGAAAAAGAAGAAGTAGGCGCGAGGGCCTGAGACGGGAGAATCACGTAGGGACAGCCGCCCTCGCCGGGGTCCCCAGGCCGCGCGCTTTTCGCGGACTGGGGTGGGTCAGCTGTCCAAGCGAGCGCAGCTCGCCAAGAAGAGATTTTGGACTGTACAAATGAAATTAAGAATCCACCATTCCCATGTATTGCTGCTAGCCTTGTTGCTAGCCGCGCCCTTTGGGCGAACCTCCCGATCGGCGGCCGCGTCGGCGCCCGCGCCCGAATACCGGCTCCGTTTCTATCACACGCATACCCGCGAGCGGCTCGACATCGTTTACCGGCGTGGCGATACCTACTTACCGGAAGCATTGGATGAACTCGACCATTATCTCCGCGACCATCGTACCGGAGAGGTACATCATTTCGATCCCCGCCTGTTCGATCTGCTCCACGACCTGACCGCGTCTCTCCACGATTCCGGCGGCGAGATCAACGTCATCTGCGGATACCGCACGCCCTCGAGCAACGAATTCCTGCGCACCCGCAGCCCGCACACCGGCGTCGCGCGCCACAGTCTGCACATGCAGGCGGAAGCCATCGACATTCGCTTGCCCGGGATTCCGACCTCAGCCCTGCGGGATGCAGCGCTGCGCCTGCATCGCGGAGGAGTTGGTTATTATCGAGGTTCCGACTTCGTGCACGTCGACGTGGGACGCGTGCGCCAGCTGGTAATTGGCCCAGCTTTAACGCTCAGTTAACCTCACCACGGATACGGATAGCCCTTCGCCAGAACCTTCTCCAGAGCTGCGTCGTGCCCGTAGATGTCGTCGTAGAAGTGAACGATGTCCATCTTCCGGCACGATCACGGTGGCATAGAGAATCAAGACCGGAATCGGGTGCGCGAGATTTACCTGCTGGGTCGTGGTGCCGTTCATGGCCGCGCGAATCCGCTCCGGCGTCCAGCCCGGATTGTCGCGCAGAACCCACGCCGCCAGTTCGGCGGGCCTTTCCAGCCGGATGCAGCCATGGCTGAAATCCCGCCGCGACCTCGCGAAGAATTCCGTCGCCGGCGTATCGTGCATATACACGTTGTAGCTGTTTGGAAAGATAAATTTCACGAGTCCCAGGGAGTTCTTAGGGCCCGGCTTTTGCCGGATGAAGAGCTTTCCGGCTCGAAGTTCGCCGAGCACCTCGCTGCGTCACCGTCCCGGCTGAGACGACGTTCTGCTTGCTGTCCACAATTTCGAATCCCTTCTTCGCCAGGTAGTCGGGGTCGCGCATAATGTGCGGAATCATCTCCGCTTTGGTGATCGAATATGGCACCTCCCAGTAGGGCCGGAAGACGACATACTGCATCGTGTCGGTGAACACCGGCGTATTGTGGCCGTAGGCTTTGCCGACCACGACGTTCATCGTCACCCCGATGTTGAAGTCCTTGTCATAGGCGCGCAGCCGAAATTCGGGGATGTTCGCCACGATGGGCGCTTTTTGATAGGAGTCCGGCAACCAGCGCCAGCGCTCAAGGGTTAGTTGCATTTGCTCGACCCGGCGGCTCAGAGGAACGTTCAAGTCGGCCAGGGTTTGCAGCGTCAATTTGTCCCGTTCGGATCCCGGCCATGACGGCGCTGAAAGTTCTTTACCGCGTCCACCAGCGCGCCTTGGTAAATCGGTCCGATCAGCCGGAACGTTGGCGTTTGCCGGAAGGTCGCCGACCAACCGGAGCAGCCGCGTGAGCCGCGGGACGCCGGGATACGTGTCGCCGGCGACAATCGCTTTCTTGGTTGGCGGGAGTTGTTCCCCGTCATCCTTCTTCGCCAGTTCGATATAGGTTTGCAGCGCACGAATCGTGCGCCGGTAACCCGGATACGGCGGCTCGACTTGCGCCAAAGCGCCGGCAACGTCGCCCGCATCGACAACATGGTCCCTGAGAAATTCGGGCAGATCGTATTTCTTGGATTCCTCATCCAGAGCGAAAGTCGAAGTGCTTCGGATTCACCTTGCCAATGTGGAGGTCGGAGATTATCTCATCGCGCAAACCGTAAGCGCGAGATCGAACTT
>CAVXBU010000011.1:17500-345146 GCA_963760175.1 uncultured Acidobacteriaceae bacterium | reverse complement strand
GAAGGCCGGTCTCCGACGGGATGCTGTAGGCTCCCAAGTTATCGACGTGCTCGAAGGCACAAGAGATAAAGGAGACCGGCAATGAAGAAGATTAGCACCAGAGTAGGGGAGCAGAGCAGAAAAATCTCAGAGCAGAAGCTGACGATTGGTTTGGATCTTGGGGATCGGTGGAGTTGGTACAGCCTGCTAGACGAAGTGGGCGAAGTGCTGCAGGAGCAGAAGGTGGGCACGACTCCGAAGGCGATGAAGGAAGCATTCGGGACCGTGCCGCGCAGCCGGATCGCATTGGAAACCGGGATGCACTCGCCGTGGGTGAGCCGGTTGTTGAGCGAGTTAGGACACGAAGTGATCGTGGCGCACGCGCGCAATGTGCGGTTGATCGGGGAGAGTCGAAAGAAAGACGATCGGCTGGATGCGCAGATGCTGGCGCGGCTGGCGAGGATCGATCCGCAGTTGCTGAGTCCGGTGAAGCATCGCAGCGCGAAAGCGCAGGCGGATCTGACGGTGATCCGGGCGCGAGCTGGGTTGGTACGGGCGCGGACGGCGCTGGTGAACACGGCGCGGGGACTGGCTAAGAGTTACGGAGAGCGGTTGCGCGGTTGCAACGTGCGCAACATGAATCCAGAGAAAGCGGAAGGGCTGAGCCCGGAGCTGCAAAGAGCGCTGGAGCCATTGCTGGCGGGAATCGAGTCGCTGAGTGAACGCATTCGCGAGTGCAACGAGCGGATCGAGCGGTTGGCGCAGGAAAGCTATCCGCAGGTGGCGCGACTGAAGCAGGTGAAGGGCGTGGGCACGCTGATCGGGCTGACTTTCTTGTTGACGCTGGAAGACGCGCATCGTTTTCGCAAGAGCCGGGATGTGGGCTGCTATCTGGGACTGCAGCCCGGACGGAGGAACTCGGGGCAAAGCGAGCCGCAGATGCACATCAGCAAGGAAGGCGATCCTTATCTGCGCACGCTGCTGGTGCAGGGAGCGCACCACATTCTGGGTCCGTTTGGATCGGACAGTGATCTGCGGCGCTGGGGTTTGAAACTGGCGGAGCGTGGCGGGAGGAATGGGAAGAAGCGAGCGGTGATTGCGACGGCGAGAAAGTTGGCGGTGCTGCTGCATCGCTTGTGGGTGAGCGGAGCAGTGTACGAACCGTTGCGCAACCGCCAGCCGAGAGCGATGCCGGCGGCGGCCTAAAACCAAAAAGCACTCTTTGAAAGGAAAAGCGAAAGCCCAAAACCGAGTTCCGGTGACTGCGGGAATCGCCTGGCCCACCTTTCATCCTGAGGATGGAGCGGGAGGTCGATAATCAGGTGGCCGCACCGGCTGCAACGAGAACACCCAACTTGCACCGAGCGAACAAAATCGCTCCATCAAGAGTGCGGATGGAAGGGTGGCGACAGTGGCGACTCGACGGGAGAGAAAAACCGTGTCCAACGAAAAAACAAAAGAACCCACTTGACTCCGACCGGCCTTCTCATGGAAGGCGTTTACACTCATTGACTCTGGGCATGGAGGCGCGGGTCGGAATCGAACCGACGTATAAAGGTTTTGCAGACCTCTCCCTTACCACTTGGGTACCGCGCCCGAGCATTCACAGTAGAGCCTCGGTCGTGGGTTTGTCTAGACTGGACGACTTCTCGCACCTTGATTCACACTGGCTTGCGCGAAGGTTCATGTTTTCTCGGAACTCGATCTGTGCTACAACACCGGACATGAGCTCGACATTCAATTCGACTGGGCGTTCGTGGGGCTCTTCAGTTGCGCCGCAGGCCGCCGAAACTGCGAGTAGCGTTCTTGCGAGCCTCGCCCCTGCGAATCCGCAAAAGGATATAGCCTCGATCTGTCCCAACTGCTCGACCGAGTTGCGCGGACTCCGCTGCAAGGTGGTTTGCAGCAAATGCGGCTTCTATTTGAGTTGCTCCGATTTCTATTGAGGCAGCCCGATTTCCAATAGAAACGAGGCTCGCCGCGTCTCCTGCCGCAGAGTGAGACGGGGCAAGCCCCGTCTCTACAAGCATAGGACCTTCCGAGCTTCTACAATAGCCTGACTTCGTTTTAAATCCTCACATCAGGAGATTGGTATGCAACGCAAGGCAAGTGCAGTCTGGAAGGGTGGTCTTAAAGATGGGCAGGGGACGGTTTCGTCGGACAGCGGCATTCTTTCGAACACCAAGTATTCCTTTAAGACGCGGTTTGAAGACTCGCCGGGGACGAACCCCGAAGAGCTGATTGCGGCGGCGCACGCGGCCTGCTTTTCGATGGCGCTGTCGGCGCAACTAGGAGGCGCGAAGCTGACGCCGGAGAGCATCAACACGACCTCCACGCTCACCCTGGAGAACATCGCGGGGGCTGGACCATCACCGCCATGCATCTCGACGTGGTCGCGAAGGTGCCGGGCGCAAGCGTGGAAGCCTTTAACACCGCCGCGCATAATGCGGAAACGGGCTGCCCGGTATCGAAGGTGCTGAACGCGAAAATTACGATGGATGCAAAGCTGGGGTAGGGCGTCTGATATCCACTGTAGAGACGCGGCTTGCCGCGTCTCCTGCCGCCGACTGAGACGGGGCAAGCCCCGTCTCTACATTGGACGGGTCGCTAGCTTTGCGAGCGCAGCACCTGGCGCAGCTGGTTATTGATCTTTACTGCTTCGCGCGAAGCCTGGTCGATCATCTCCACCCAGCGGCGTGAGTTCTCGGGGGGGCCCGCCTGCGAAATCAGGTAGGTGGCTTGCACGATGGTTTCGAGCGCATTGCTGAGGTCGTGCGCCAAGGCGCGGAGTTCCGTCGCCAGTTCCGCGGGCATTTTGTCGGAGGCATTTCCCATGATCTTCGACTTAGGCGGCTGGTATCCTTGCACATCACGGAGCGCAGCAAAGGCCGCGACGTTGCGCTCGTTTGACAGCCGGACGCCGGCCTGTAGAATATTAGTGTAGTCGCCTTTTTTAAGAAGGCCCTGCCGATTTTTTCTTTCAATGCGGATATGGCGGAACTGGCAGACGCGCTAGGTTCAGGTCCTAGTGGCCGCAAGGTCGTGGAGGTTCGAGTCCTCTTATCCGCACCAAAAACAGCTCTCAGATGTGAAGTGTTGGGTCAGGCTGGCGGACAGGAATGTCCGCCCCACACGAGCTTATGCCCCGGCGGACAGGCGGTGCGTGCTGCGGCTTTGCGCTATGCCGTACTGGCGGATTTTATAGAGCAGGCTTTGTAGCTGATCTGCAGCAGCGCTGCGGCTTGTTTGCGATTCCAGTTTGTCTCTTCCAGTGCGCGGGCGATGGCTTCCGCCTCGGCTTCATCTTTGGCGTTGCGCGACAGCGACTTCAGTCCGCCGCCAGACTCAGCCGCTGCGGCTGCGCTTCTGCCGTCGGCGTGCGCTCCTCCTCCATCGGGCCGGGGCTGCAACTCGGACACCGCCAGCGTTTCGTCTCCCAGAACCAGGTAGCGCTTGATGAAGTTGCTCAGTTCGCGCAGGTTGCCCGGCCAGGAATGCCGCAGGCACGCTTCCATCATCTGGGACGAAAGTGGCAACGGCGAACGCGCGTAAGACTCCGACATGCGCGACATGAAATGCTTCAGCAGGATCGGGATTTCTTCCTTGCGGTCACGCAGCGGAGGCAGCGACAGGGTAAAGGCGTTCAGACGGTAATAGAGATCCTCACGCAGGCGTTTGTTGGCGAGCGCTTCGGGAATGTTGATGTTGGTGGCGGCCAGGATGCGGACGTCGACTTTGATCACGGTGCGGCCGCCGAGGCGCGAGAACTGCTGGTCCTGGAGAACGTGCAGCAGCTTGGCCTGCAGCAGGGGCGGCATTTCGCCGATTTCGTCGAGCAGGATGGTGCCCTTGTTGCACAGTTCGAACTTGCCGGGCTTGGCGTGATTGGCGCCGGTGAAGGCTCCCGCTTCGTATCCGAACAGTTCGCTCTCGAGCAGGTCGGCGGGCACCGCCGCACAGTTCACCTTGAGGAAGGTGCGGTGGGCGCGCGGAGAAAGCTTGTGGATCAGACGGGCGAGCACTTCCTTGCCCGTGCCGCTTTCACCGAGCATCAGAACCGGGATGTCAACGTTGGCGACGAGCGCGGCCTGCGAGCGAATCTTTTTCATCGCCGGACTGGCCGCGACGAAGAACACGTCGTCGCAAAGTTCTTCGATGTCGCCCGCGTAGCTCTCACCCTTGGCTGTCGACACGCATTGTCCAATCACCGCGTCGAGTTCGGCCTTCTGGAACGGCTTGGTCAGATAATCGATGGCCCCCAGGCGCATGGCCTGCACCACTTTGCGCGTGTCGCTCACGCACGAGAGCATCACCACTTTCAATCCGGGCCTGAGCCGGCGGAGTTGCTCCAGAGTCTGTAACCCGTCGATGCCGGGCATAAGCAGATCGAGCAACACCAGGTCGGGATGCAGTCCTTTCTGGACGTGCTCGATTGCTTCTTCGCCGGTGCTGGCGGTTTGAACTTTGTGGTCATCCACTTCGAGCAACGTGCGGATATAGCGCAGCATTCCCGGTTCGTCATCCACCAGCAGGATGTTGGCGGCTTCGCTCATTCGGTCCCTCGTCGCGGAGTGCTCAGAATTGGTTTCAGCGGAATCAGAAAAGAAAACTTGCAACCCGCGCCCGGTTCGCTTTCCACCCAGATCTTGCCGCTCATGCCTTGCAAAAGGCGGCGGGAAATAGCCAGACCCAGGCCCATGCCATCCGCCGCTTCGCTGCCCGGCAGGCGGAAGAAATCATCGAAGATTTCCATATGAAACTCCGGCCGAATTCCCGGGCCGGTATCGGCAACGCTCACTTTGACGGCGTTCGGCACTTTTATCGACTGCCGGCGGCGCTCTCCGTTGACTCCGGGGTTGCTCACGCCGCGGCGCTCCCACATATGCGGTTCGGCGTGCAGCCAGACTGTGCCGCCCTGAGGCGTGTACTTGCAGGCGTTCTCCAGAAGATTCGAAATCACGCGCTGAATCTTGGGTCCATCGAATTCAAACGGCGCCAGCTTGTCATTGGCCAAGAAATACAGGGCGAGACCACGCTCCTGAAACCGGCTTGACCAGAGGCCGCAAACTTCGGAGAGGCACGCGTTCATGTCACCTTCAATGTACTGCATGCGCAGCTCGCCGGTTTCGAGCACGCTGAAGGTCAGGAAATCCTGAATGAAGCGCTGCAAGTCGCTGTCCGCTCAAAAACATGTCGCCCATCACTTCGCGCTGGCGCTCATTGAGCGGTCCGAGTTTCTGGCTCTGCAGCAGTTCGATGTAGCCGTTCAGAATTGCCAAGGGCGTTTTGAGGTCGTGCGCGGCAGAGGCCAGAGCGTTGGTGGTTTTGCGGAAACGATCGCGCAACAGGTCGAGATCGCGTTCGACATCGTCGGCAGAGCTGCCAAGAAGCGGGGCTGTCGCGCCGGCCGGCAGACCATCTTTCGGACTCGCGCCAGTCGGGGCAGCGGCTGGGATTTTGTCTGGCATTGTAGCCATGGAGAACCAAATAGCTCGCGCTAGTGTTGGGGAAGGAATTTTACTACCGTGAGAACGTGGGGGTTAAACTGATATTAATGTCAGGTACCAAGACTGTCAATTGGAAATGACCCAGAACTGGCACTGAAGGGAAAAACGTTGCACCTTTTTGGTATGACTATCGGTCATTCTAGGATTCATGGCCCTCTAATCTTGCGTCGGCAATCTCCGTTACGGTGGCGAGGTTTGGACCGATTCCGGGCCGGTTCGGGTCCTCTCCGAAGTTTGGCCCCTGAGGTGCGGTCTTTAGGGCGATGTTACCTCCCTCTATGGTGGATCGAACACGGCAACGTGGGTTATCTAAGAAGGAAGGACGCAAGTGGGCACGGTTGCACCTTGCTATTCCGGTTTTTATCCGTATCCGAGACGGAAATGGCAAGGATTCCCTGGAGTTTGCCACCTCCATTAACATCTCTCCTGGGGGTGCTTTGGTGGCAGTTCGGCGTTCTCTGCCGAAATCTACGCTGGTTTCACTGGAGATTCCGAGCGCGCCCATCGGTCCCACCAACGGCTTGAAGTCCTCCTCTCGCATCATGCAAGCGAAAGCCGTGTGGGTTACGCACCTCGATGACTACCACCTCTTGGGTCTGAAGTTCGCCCGCCCTCTGGACACCGACACGGTGCCTCTTGCCCGTAAGCGTCTAAGGAAGACGCCTTCCGCACTGTGAACTATTTTTCCCTTCCCAAGCCCGTCTCGGGATGGCACTTTGGTGCCATGTTATAAGCTCGCGTGCCCGCGCTATCATGGTTCTAAGTCATTAAGGGTTTAGCATTTAGCAAAACGCTTTCCGGTCGCTCGGCGCTCTCTCCCGGTTTGGTGCTTGGGGTGCACTTTTAGTGCATGCGGTTGACACTAGCCGCAATGGGGGTTCAGTCTCATGACGACGCTTTCGGTAAGTCCTCTGGCACAGTCGCTCGGCGAGGTCCCCCCTGACAACATCATTTTTGGCCACTCTGAGGCCATGCAGGCGGTTCGTTCGCGGCTGGGAAAAGTGGCCGCCGCCAACGTTCCGGTCCTTATTACGGGTGAGAGCGGCACTGGAAAAGACATCATTGCCCGCCTCATCCACGGGCTCTCTCCTTGGAAAACTGGGCCGTATGTAAAGGTGAACTGCCCGGCAATCCCGGGGACGCTGCTCGAAAGCGAACTCTTCGGATACGAAAAAGGAGCCTTCACGGGCGCGGTTGGATCGAAGCCCGGACGTGTTGAATTGGCCCACCGCGGGACATTGTTTCTCGACGAAATCTCCGAGCTTGACCCCTCGCTGCAATCGAAGCTTTTGCAGCTTCTGCAGGATGGCCAATTCTGCCGGATCGGCGCCCAGGAAGACAAAAAGGTCGAGGTGCGAGTGGTCTGCGCGACCAACCGCCGTCTGGAAGCGGAGATCGAAGCCGGGACTTTCCGCCAGGATCTTTACTACCGCATCAACGTAGTGAATCTGCACATGCCGGCCCTGCGGGAACGGCGCGGTGACATTGAAGATCTGTGCAGCTACTTCCTCGAATACTACAACCGCAAATTCAACTGCAAGGCACGGCCTTTGTCGAATGAAGTGCTGGCGGTGCTGCAGAAATATCACTGGCCGGGGAACATCCGTGAACTGGAGAACCTGATCAAGCGCTACGTGATCCTGGGCCATGAGGAAGTGATCACCAACGACCTGGTGGCACGCGAGCCAGACTTTTTCAATCCCGAGATCAATCTGGATGGTCCGATTTCTCTGAAGAAGCTGACGCGCCAGTGCGTGCGCGAACTGGAGCGCAAAGTCATCCTGAAGGTGCTGCAACAGCACCACTGGAATCGCAAGCAATCAGCTCGCACGCTGGGCATCAGCTATCGCGCCCTGCTTTACAAGATCCGCGACGCCGGCCTGCCCTCGAACCGCGCCCTGCGCCTGCGTCAGTCGGAGAAGAACAGCACCGGCGACAGCAGCGACGGCGAAAACACCAACTCAAACACCGGAGTAGCCGCCGACTGAGAAAAGTATCGGGTGATCCGGTCATCGGGCCATCGGATCATCTTTCCTGTTTCCTGCTAGAACTTCCCCATCTCGCGATGAGCCGATCACCTGATCGCCCTGTCACGCGATGCCCTCGCTGAGTCTCTCTTCCAGGTCACGCAGCGCAGCGCTCCACTCATTCAGCCCTTCCGCCTCGAGCCACAAATCCTTGAGTTCGGAGTTGGTTCGAACTCTTTCCACGGCGCGCCGGGCGAGGTCAGCCAAATCCGGTGTAGCTCGTGCTTCGCTCTTGCTGAGCCAATCGAAAATTTGCCGCGGCGTCGATGACGATGCCGTCTCGTCCTTCGCGGCAGACACCAGCGCCGCCACAATTTCAGCGGCCGCCACTGCGACACCGCTCTCCGGCGCTTCGAGATACTCTCCCTGATCGGCGGCGCGGGTCAGTATCTGTCTTAGGTCATCGATTCCCAGAGAACCGAGCCGGCCCAGGAATTTCTGCGCGTCCTCGTTTTCGAAACTACCTGCACCCCAGCCTGGCATGAAGCCTCCGGAAAGAATTATAGAGCGCGCCGCAAACTGCTTCGTAGGGTCGAAGGCAAGGGGCCAGGAATTTGTCCAGTCATACTTTGTCCAGTTACAGCTTGAACATTATCGAGCAGTGAGTCGGCGTTCGAAAACGGCTCGACGCCGAGTCTCGACCACTCTTCAAAAGGCGCTGTGGATGGCCGCAATCGTCCCGGGTTCATGACATTGCCGGGGTCGAGTCCTCCTTTGATTGCAGCTATGGCCATCACACCCACGGGCGAAATGTCATCGGTGAGCCAGGGCAGGTGTTCGGTGCCGACGGCGTGGTGGTGAGACAGAGTGGCGCCGTGATCGATGAACGACTGCTGCACAGCTCGTTTCGCGTGCAGATACTGTTGCATTTCCCGCCCATGCTGCTGCCGGCAGGCGAAGGTCAAATAGAGGCTTGCCCCGGAGTGATAGGTGTGGCTGATATGACATCCGACCCAGGGTTTTACCCCGCTCTCCATATGCTAATGCGCGGCGCTCAGGGCTGTGGTCGTCGCCCGATAGAGAGGGACGATGTTGCTCCAGACGGTTGAAGTCTCGCTCACATCGGAGGTGATGCCGCGATCCATGAGGAAAGTCACGGATGTGGGGAAAATCGTACTTGGTCGACTCGAAGGACTTCCCTGAGCTGGGGCCGAGGTCGACCGCGCCGAAGCGACGGTAGATGGCGCTAACTTGACGGTGTTGGCGGGCGACATTGGCTTTGCTCCCCTCAAAAGTGGTGAGCATAAGGCAGGCCCGCGCGAAATCAAAACCCTTCACCTTGAGGTAACTCTTCATGACTCCGCTTACCGCCTGCGACAGCCGCGATGATGGCGGTTTGAAGGCGAGCGACAATGCTGTCTTGTCGGGGTCGTTGAGGCGGAACATCGAGGGTACGCACTCTTTCCGCACACATTCATGCATGGCCTGGATGCCGCTTTCGAAATCGAGAAACAGGTAGCCGTGAGTGCGGCGCAATTCGGACCGCGGATGAACTCGCATGGTGGCTTCAGTAATCACTCCCAGAGTTCCCTCACTGCCGATGCATAGATGATTGACATCGATGCCGTTCGAGGACTTGGGCACGATTCGCGTCGCCAGCACGCCCACCGGAGTGACCATCCGCAGCGCAATGACCATGTCCTCGATCTTGCCGTACTTATCGCTCTGCATTCCAGCCGACCGCGTGGCGATCCAACCGCCGAGCGTGGAGTGCAAGAAGGAGTCGGGAAAGTGGCCGAGGGTTAGGCCGTAGCCCTGCAGTTGCTCTTCAAGATCGGGACCAAAGACACCGGCCTCGATGCGCGCCGTACATGATTCCGTATCCACCGCGAGCACGCGGCGCATGCGGCGCATATCGAGCGACACGACCATGCGGCGGGTCTCGGTCCGCTCCAGGCAACCGGCGATATTCGAACCGCCGCCAAATGGAATGACCGCGACATCATGCTGCGCCGCTGCCCTGATCGTCATCAGCACATCGTGCTCGTTTTCGGGATAAAGCACCAAGTCAGGAGCGCCCTCGGCCATACCCCGCCGCATACGAAACAAGTCGCGGAGGCCCTTGCCATAGGCGTGGACCAGGCGCTCATGACGACCATCGCAGATCTGATCGGCGCGCATCCACAGGCGCAGCTCGGCCAAAAAGCGGTCATGATGAATTGGCTCGCGCAACCGGGCGGCTTCGATCGCCACAGGCGGCGTGTGTACGTTCTCTTCTTCTTTCACACCGAGCACCGATTTGGCATAGGGCCACAGACCTGGATGGGCACCAGAGTTGAAGCCGACTTCTTCATCTCCCCATCCCCACCATTTCATATGCTTGGCCGTGTACATGGCATCCTCTGGGTTTTACAGATTTGGACTGCGTAAAGTGGCGCACGCTCGCGTTGTCGCGTGCTCTTGCTCGCCAATCTCTTCAGGAGCAGGATCTTCAGGCAGGCTGGTCACGTCCGCGGCGGGAGGCCCCTGGGCCAGGCCGCGAATGCGGTGCTCGAGCAATTCGACCGCAGCCTTCCGGCGCCCTCGAC
This sequence comes from uncultured Acidobacteriaceae bacterium, assembly GCA_963760175.1. Taxonomy (GTDB): domain Bacteria; phylum Acidobacteriota; class Terriglobia; order Terriglobales; family Acidobacteriaceae; genus Acidiflorens. The sequence continues at coordinate 335,105 of CAVXBU010000011.1, read as the reverse complement.
CAGGAAGAGGATCCAACGCATTCGATTCGAACATGATCGGCTCTCCGAAGCGGACCGTGACAGGTCCCGGCCGCGGCATCGACTTTCCCTTTGCCAGAATGCTGTGAGTACCCTCGATATGCGCGGGCACGACGGGTACTCCTAGGTCGGCCACAAACAGCCCAGCACCCCGTTTAAATGTCTGGATCTCTCCGTTACACGACCGCGTACCTTCGGGATAGAGAATCAGAGTGCCGTGCGTCCGCTGCAGAAACTCTTCACACATCGCCAAACTCCTGCGCAGCGACTTGGGTTGCGCTCGGCGATCAATCGGTATGACATTCATGAATCGAGAAACCAGGAACCTCGCCCTCCAGGAATCAAAGAAATAATCACTGGCACCGAGCATCGCGAATGCAGAAAACGGAAGCCCGGAAGCTGTCATCAGAACCGCGCTATCGATATGGCTCGTATGGTTGCTGCAGATGATGAACGGAGAAGGCGGAAGGTGACGCTGCCCCGAAACCGTCAGGCGACAATAGCAGAGGAAAAACATTCTGCAAAAAGCTTGAAACATGGCACTACCCGCCGTCGGCGCGAAGAACATCTCCGGCGGTAATTCTTCTCTCACATCTGAAGGAACTGCCACGCCGTTTACTGTAGCTCGGACTGCGATGTTGAGCAATCAGGTCGGCTGGCTGTCGCATCTGCACCACGGCGCGCGCCGGGAAAGCTGTGGGCGCGGAGTAGCGGACGATGGGTCTCGCCCTCTGCGGAGGAGGCCAGCGCCTCAACCGCTACGGCGGCGGCAACCACACCGATTACTCGCGAGGTCACCAGATTCTGGCGTCGTGGGTGTAATCGGGATTTTTCGACAACAATCCAGGGAGGCCCGACCAACCACATCGCTTTCATTGACTTGTCCTCACATCACGCCTACGATTGCCCGACTGCACAATCGGCGAAACCATCTCGCACTGTGGCATTGTCGAGAAGTTGGGCGCTGGCCAAAAGGGCAGAGTGTGTTTATGAGTGATGTTTCTGAGCACGTGACAGTTCTCATCAAAGAGCTACTAGTTCTCAACCGGGGGCAGCGGACTCCCGCGCTCGAACCACCGACCCTGAGAGAGGTTGAAGAACGGCAATCCAAACGGATGAAACTCAGGCAAGAACTGGTGCACGCTCTTTTCCATCACAACGGAAACACATTCTGAGCCCGACGAAGCGCAGCTGCTCCGTTAGTAGGTGATTACACTCAAAACCCGGTCAATGAGCGTAATGGTGGGCCGTTCTCAGTCCCTTCCGGATTTCACTAGCCGAACTGTTCATCAGGGGGAACTGGTGCAGAGATCATTCGTTTCTGTAGACCATCCATCAATCGCGCGTCTTCCGCGATCAGCTCTGGGCTTCTTTGTCTTCCGCCACTTTGGACTTCAAGTAGCCTTTGCATCAACTCGGCCAAGTTTTCCATGACTTCCTCCAAGGCTGGCAAGGCTGGTTGGCACAAATGCTAGATGGCAACCAAGGCAGAAAGCTGGTCAAAAGTGAACAATTTTACAGTATTCCTGGAATCAATAATTGGCAGCGCACCATGGGATATTCCGAGCAAGCAGTTGCACCGATACTCACGCACAGAATCGGAAAAGGCCCGCCAGTATTCTTGGTGGTCCCAAGATTCGGGAAAAAACTGAGCAGCGCAGGCCGAGTCACTTGCCTCGATGTGTGAACGAGCGTTCAAAAAAAAATGAGATGTGGCGCAGCGGGTGGATGAACTAGCTTTCCTGTATACGAATATACGGCCGCGCCACCAGAGGAACAAAACGACCAGTTGGGCCGCCTGGTTCCTTCATATCTGGTGACAGCTTACATACGCTGGCCACGTGGTGACTGCTCACAATTGCTCAGGTTTTGGAAAATGACCAATATCGAACAGACCAGCGAACGACGTATTGATAAAGTGGGTTTCAAGGGAAAGCTCAACTCGCACAAACGCTTTGTGGTGCGGCATGACAGACAAAGTCGATTCTTCATTCGCGGTCGTTCGGTTTAACGAGCGAACTTACCAGTCCGGCGGAGTTGTGGCCGTCATCAAGGGAATTGACGTCGCACAAAGAACTCTCGATGATTTCGATTGGCGCCAGGGCGAGGAAAACCGAAGTGCGGGTTGGCGCTATTTCCTAGAGGAAACTGATCTGCGCCCCGGAATGGACCCGGAGAAGGCCACCAAACTTCGACAGGTGCGGTTCGATCTTCAAGAGTCTTAAGCTCAACTGTTGTAACCAGGCGTCAGCCCTCACAACCCAGACTGGCCAGGTTCGCCTTCCGTCGGGTCACGTCTGGTCGGAAACAATTCTGCCTCCCGATCCCAACGTTTCACGCCCAGAACGTCCGATCCAGCGTCCGATACTGAATCGCCTCGGCAATATGTTTCGGTTCGAGCTGGGGCACCGCGTCGAGATCCGCAATCGTGCGCGCGACTTTCAGAATGCGGTCATGGGCGCGGGCGCTGAGTCCTTGCTGGGCCATGGCGCGTTCCAGCAGACGCTCGCAATCCGCGGACAGCTCGCAGAATTTGCGAATGGACTGCGGCGGCATCTGGGCGTTGCAGTAGAGCTTTTGGCGCTCGGAGGAAAAACGCGTCAGTTGGATATCCCGCGCCCGAATCACGCGCTCCAGGATTTTCGCTGAACTTTCCGGCTCCGAGGTGCTGCGCATTTCTTTGTAGTTCACCGCCGGGACGTCAATGTGAATGTCGATGCGGTCCAGCAGCGGCCCCGAAATCTTGGAAATGTAGCGCTGGATCATGGGCGGTGTGCAGTGGCATTCGCGGGTACGGTCGTTGTGAAATCCGCAGGGACACGGATTCATGGCGGCGGCCAGCATGAAACGTGCGGGAAAAGTCAGCGACATGGCGGCTCGTGCGATGCAGACGGTGCCGTCCTCGAGCGGCTGGCGCATCACTTCAAGAACATTGCGGGGAAATTCCGGCAGCTCGTCCAGAAAAAGCACGCCATTGTGAGCGAGCGAAACCTCGCCCGGCCGCGGAATCGCACCTCCGCCGATCAGACCCGCGTCGGAAATGGTGTGGTGAGGCGAACGAAAAGGGCGCAGGCCAACCAGGCCGGCGCGCGCGTCGAGCACGCCCGCCACGCTGTGAATCTTGGTGGTCTCAAGCGCTTCCTCGAAAGTAAAAGGCGGCAGGATGGTCGGCATGCGTTTCGCCAGCATGGTTTTTCCTGATCCCGGCGGACCGATCATCAGAATGTTGTGACCGCCGGCGCAGGCGACTTCGAGAGCGCGCTTGGCCGTCTGCTGGCCGCGAACGTCTTTGAAATCCACGTGAAACTGCTGCGCCTGGCTGAGCAGTTGCTCGGTGTCGACCAGCAGACGCGAAACTCCGTTGCCGGAATTGATGTAATGCATCACGTCGAGCAGCGATTTGACGGGATAGACTTCAACCCCTCCGACCATGGCGGCTTCGCGAGCATTGACTTCGGGAACGACCAGGCGCTTCACTTTGGTTCGACGGGCCTCGATCGCGATGGGCAAAGCGCCACGAACTCCGCGCAGGCTTCCGTCGAGCGAAAGCTCGCCCACAAAGAGCGCGTCGGGAATGTCCTTCTTATTCAAACCGCCGTATGCGCCGAGGATGCCCAGCGCCATGGGCAGGTCGAAGCCGGAACCTTCCTTGCGAATGTCGGCGGGCGCCAGATTAATGGTGATTTGGGTGGGTGGAATATCGTAGCCGCAGTTCTTCAGCGCCGAGCGCATCCGGTCGCGGCTTTCGCGGACGGCAGCATCGGGCAGGCCGACCGTATGAAAGTGGTCTTCCGTCATTTTGACGCCGGAGACATCCACTTCCACTTCGATGATGTTCGCGTCAATGCCGTAAACCGCGGCACTCAGGGTCTTGTAGAGCATAGGGACACCAGTGGGCACACGAAGGAGGCAATGCGGATGGGAGAATCCTAGCGTCATCGTAGCCGACGCAAATCCGGAGCGCTGTGATGGGCATCACCCGGTTACCGTGATGAAACGACCAACGTTCTGTCGTGAACTGCGTTTTCGGTGCTAAATTAAAGCAACCTGCGGAAACGCGGAGTTCCCCGATGCCCCACGACGACCCCACTTCAAACCGGCCCACCCCGCCATCCAGCCGGCTGGAGCGCGAAGAGAGCCAGTTGTGGCGCTGGGCACTGCTTCTGCTCGTTTTATTTGCGGCAGCGGTGGCATACTTGTCGTGGGAGCAACTGAAAGACCTTCCTTACCGGCTGTGGGCAATTCCGGCCGGACTCTTCCTGCTTATCCTTCTGTTTGCCGCTTTTGCGTTCGGGCGCAAGCGCGAAGTTTCGGAACTCAAGCAGATTCTGAAGGGCTTTCAGGACCGCGCAGGAGCCACACCCTCGGAAGAGCAACTGGATCAGTTGGGCCAGTTGATCATGCGCTCGCAGCGCAACTTCAAGGACCTGATCGACTCCCTGGATGACGTGGCGCTCGCTCTCTCGCTCGATGGGACCATGCGCACGGTAAATCGGCGCATCACGCAAATTCTTGACGCTCCCTATGCCCAACTGGTTGGTCACAAGCTTGAGGAATTCCTGGCCGGGCCGCTGCGTACGGAAACGCCTCTGACTCTGGAACGATTCCTGGAGAAGCGCAGCTGGTCGGGAGTGGTCGAGGTCCACCTCAAGAACGGCTTCCGGCGGCTTTACTACGACTGCGTCATCAATGCGATCGTCAAGGGTGATGATGTGACCGGGGCAAGTGTGCTTGCGCGCGACATCACCAGCCAGCGCGAGAAAGAACAGCGTTTTACGCAATTGTTCGAATCTCTGCAGGAAGGCGTGTACATCAGCAATTCGCAAGGCAAACTGCTCGAGGTGAACCCCGCGCTGGTCACAATTCTGGGATACGAAAGCAAAGAAGATCTGCTCAACCTGCCGCCCGAGCAACTGAGTGCCGATAGCAGCGGGGAGGCTCCGCTGGGGCACGGGGGAAGCCAGAGCGGACGCACCCGCACGCGTGAGGTTCGACTCAGGAAAAAAGATGGTGGAGTCGCGGTCTGCGTGGATACGTCGACCGGCGTGATGCTGGAAGGACGCATTATCCGCTACCAGGGCACGCTGGTGGACGTCACTGAGAAGCACGCGCTGGAGCGGCAGTTGCGGCGGCAGGAAGAATTCCGGCAGCACTTGCTGGAAAGCTTTCCAGATCTGATTCTGGTCCTCGATATGAAGGGGCGGTACACGTTCGTGAGCGCGCGCATCGGCGAACTCCTGGGCTTCGGGCCGGAACACCTCATGGGCAAGAACGTCGACGATGCCGAGAATACTTCACCGGAACTGGCCGAACTCTACCGCACGGTCGCGACTGGTCAGAGTTCGCTGACCTCTTGCGAATACGGCTCCCGGCACCACGACGGCAGTTGGCGGACGATGCTGGGCATGGCGAGTCCACTGCTGGACGCCGAAGGGAAACCGGCGGGCGTGATCATCTCCGTCCGCGATATGACGATGGAGAAAAAGCTGGAGCAGCAGATTATTCAGAGCGAACGTCTGGCGGCGATGGGACAGATGATCGGCGGTTTTGCGCACGAACTCAATAATCCGCTGACCAGCATTCTGGGCATGGCGGAACTGCTGCAGGAAGGCGATGCCAGCGAAGGCGCCCGCAAACAGATTGCTATTCTGCACCAGCAGGCACGCCGCGCTGCTGAAATCGTGCAGAACCTGCAATACTTCGCCCGCCCGCCGATTCCGGGACGCAGCCAGGTCGATCTGAATGAACTGGTGCAGCGTACCGTGCAGATGCAAGCGTATCCGCTGCGCAAGAACAACATCACGGTGGACTTTCTGCCGGAGCCGGCGGTGCCTCCGGTCGAGGTCGATCCCAACCAGTTGATGCAGGTGTTCCTGAACCTCCTGCTGAATGCGGAGCAGGCTATCCGCGAGAGCCGGGAGAAAGGCACGATTCGCGTGCGCATGGGCCGCAAACCCGACTCGGTATGGATCGTGTTTCAGGACGATGGCCCCGGAATCGCCCCCGAAAACCTGGCGCACATTTTTGATCCGTTCTTCACCACCAAGCGCCCCGGCCGCGGAACCGGCTTGGGCCTGAGCATCTGCAAAACCTTGCTGCGGGAGAATGGAGGCAACATCGAAGCCGCCTCGGCTCCGGGTGGTGGGGCGGTGTTCACGATCACGCTGCCGTTGACGACGACAACGGCGGATTCTTCGGCGGTGACACACTAAGGCGACTCCACTCCGGCGCGGCGCCTAAGGCAAACGCTTGTTATCGAGTTGAACTTAGCAGGCGATTCCTCAGGGAAGACGATAAAGCGTTAGCTTCAACGGAGACCCGACGACGAACATCGAGCCATCGGGGGAAAAAGCGGTCCACGACTGTTCTTCGCCGTCCTGGTCTGATTTCACGTCTGCAATGGGCTCCCCGCTCTCCACCGAAAAAATAACGAACGTCTCGTGCTGGCGCGAGGCGGTGAGTTGTAGGGCAAAACGCTTTCCGTTCTGCGAAACCCCCGCATATGAAAATGCGCCTTTCACGGCCAGCGTTCTAACGAGATTACCGTGAGTATCGATGATCAGTGGGCTCTTACAGCCCGGCTCGAGAATGAGGTCATCCGTAAGAAACTGGGGCCTTCCGCCGCAACCGCCGTGATATAGCAGGTGGTCTCCAGCAGCGTCACTGTACGTAACGAATCCGAGATCATTAGGGTATTTCCCCGTCCAACGCACGCTGTCGGTAACGAAACCTTTCCTACTTATTGATGTAGCGTAGGCGGGAGCATCCGTCAGTTCGGTACCTTTCAAGCTTCCGGCGTCTATGAACGCGTATCCCGGACTCGTCGCGTTTCCGAGTGTCGATCCATCTGGAGAGATATTCTCTACGCTTCCAGACTTGCGCCCTTCCGCGTGATAATCAAAAACGCCCGCGTCCTTCAGCTCGGGCGTTAGCCGCAACACATTGCGTCCAGCTACTATGACGTGCGCGTCATTCGTCGCAAACACCGGCAACGAACCAAAGGCTGTAATCTCCCGACTGTCCTTGACATGACCGGTCTGGGCATCCAAAGACAGGAGCTGATAGACCCCCACCGGAATCTTGGCCTCCGGTACCTGCCGCATTCCAATCTTGGACGCGAGAACAATTCGGTCGCCTGCAAACGCAACACTGCGAGTTGCCGCAAAAATCGAGCCTGTCTGAGAATCTATATGCGGGCCGGCTAACGTTGTTCCGCCGCTACCAACGGCAAACCCCATCACCTGTTCGCCCTTCGTGAGCGGGCCTACTGACCACACACGAGATGGTGCTGGGAGACTCTGAGCGGCGCAGATCGTGGCTCCCCCAATGAGCAAAACCCCTAATCCGATTCTTGTGAGAAGTGGTGAGATTAGTTTCGTAAGATTATCCATGGTGGCTACGACCGTCATCGGGGACCGAAACTGCGGCTTGGCGATAAATCGCCATTTCACTCAGAACCGGGTTCTGGACGGTCCTACCGCTCCACCGCCATGGCCACCGCATTCCCTCCGCCCAGGCACAGCGCCGCAATCCCACGGTGCACGTCGCGGCGAATCATTTCGTAGATCAAGGTGACCAGCACGCGGGCGCCACTGGCGCCGATGGGATGCCCCAAGGCCACCGCGCCTCCGTTCACATTGACGCGGTTCATATCGAGCCCCAGTTCGCGAATCACGCCCAGCGCTTGCACCGAGAAGGCCTCGTTCAGTTCGTAGAGATCGACATCATCTTTCTTCCAGCCCGTCTTCTCCCAGATTTTGTGGACCGCGCCGACCGGAGCCATCATCACCCACTTCGGCTCGACCCCGCTGGTCGCCTGCGCGACGATACGAACCATCGGAGTCGCGCCCAGCTCTTTCGCGCGCGCCGCGCTGGTCACAACCAGCGCCGCCGCGCCGTCGTTGACTCCGGGAGCATTGCCGGCCGTGACCGTGCCATCTTTTTTGAACGCCGGCTTGAGGGAGCGCAAGACTTCGATGGTCGTGTCCTCGCGCGGACCTTCGTCTTTGTCAAAGATTACGGGCGGCTGGCCTTTTTTCTTAGCGGGGATTTCAACCGGGACAATCTGCGCCTTGAAGCGGCATTCCTTCTGCGCGGCGACCGCCTTCCGATGCGAGTTCACCGCAAACTCATCCTGCTCCTCGCGCGTGATCCCATATTTTTCAGCGACGTTCTCCCCGGTCAATCCCATGTGATAGTCGTTATAAATGTCCCACAGTCCGTCGTGCACCATGGAATCGACCAGTTGTCCATTGCCCAGCCGATAGCCCTTGCGGGCATTCGGCAAAAGATAAGGCGCGTTCGTCATCGACTCCATGCCCCCGGCCACGACGATCGAACTGTTCCCCGTCTCGATGGCCTGCGCCGCCAGCGCGACCGCCTTCAAGCCCGAGCCGCACACCTTGTTAATGGTCATGGCACCCACTTCGGGGGCAAGTCCGCCGAATAATGCCGCCTGGCGTGCCGGATTTTGACCGAGTCCGGCGGAGACGACGTTGCCCATGATGCACTCGTCGACTTGCGCCGGCTGCAGGTTCGCCCGCTTCACCGCTTCGCGCACTGCGACCGCGCCGATCTGTGGAGCGGTCATGTCGCTCAGACTTCCCTGAAATTTTCCGATCGGCGTGCGGCATCCCGCGATGATCACAACATCTTTCGAACCGGCCATATTTGGCTCCCCGACGCGCTCTCCGATTGAGTTTCGCCTTTTAGAGACGTACTGGCTTTCCTTCCGGCAACGCATCGCTGCAAAATCGTCTTCCATTATAGATCGCGGAAAGCGTGCCAAAGATTCGCGGCACGCAGTGGCTCCGCCGCCGTATCGAAGCGTTCCTTTTAAACGCGCGCGTCGCGAATGCGACAGAATCGGAGCGCAGGTGAGCCTGAATTGTGATGCGATGTGAACTTTTTTTCGCGTGCGCGTCGTGCGGGGTGACCTTGGTACACCGTTGCGTGCGTCTGATCCGATCATTTTTCTCTTGACTTCGTTCTGCGTTGACTCTATACATTCAAACAGTTGCAACAAAACACCGTTGCGAAATTCCATGAAGAATGGAAAGGGAGAATAGATCCATGGCAACCAAAAAGAAAGCCGCAAAAAAGAAAAAGCACTAAGCAACAGCAACAGGCAACGACAAAGGGGACGCGATGAGCGTCCCCAAAGTTTTTTTATGGCATTTATTGCAGCGGCCCTAATGGACGCGAGACGCCGATTTCTTTTGCGGAGCCGCAACCACCTTCTCCGTAGCCGGACAAAGATTGCGATAGGGACAAAACGCGCAGTGATATCCAGGATCCGCCGCAAATTTTCCCTCCGCAATCCCGTCTGCCACCTTCTGCACGCGCATTTTCGCTGCTTCCAACTCCGCGTCGTTCCGCGTCGTGAACACCGGTATGTTGTTTTCGAGGTTATGGAAGATCAGCCGGTCGGCCCGCATCCCCCACGTCTCCCTGGCCGCAAGCGCATACAAGGAGAGTTGCAGGCTCTCATCCGCATCCTCCTGTGACTTCGGCTTTCCAGTCTTGTAATCCACGATGGCTACCGTGTCCGGCCCAGTGCGATCGACGCGGTCCACGCGCCCAGCCAACTTCGCCGAGCCCACTTGCAGTTCAAACTTGCGTTCGGTCTCCACCACCTCGGGCGGCGCAGCACTGCGGGCAGACTCGAAGAACTGCCGCAACTGCTCGATTCCCTGCCGCAGGTACAGCTCATACTGATAGCGGTCGGCAATGCCCCTGGAGGCGAGCTCGGACCGGAACTGTTCCAGCAATTCGTCGTCGGCGATCTCGCGTTGATAACGCTCGGCATCGTAGAACGTGCGCAGCACGCCGTGCATTGCAGCTCCGTAGTGCAGGGAAGCGGAAACCTCGTGCGGCAGGTTCCACTCCTTTTCGAGCTTGAAGCGCAGCGGACACTCTTCGTACGTTTCAATGGAGGAAGCGCTCAGCCCGGTAGCAAAGCTTGCCGACGGCGGCATCATCAGCCAGGCGGCAACATTCGATTGCTGGAAGGCAATTCTTTCTTCCTCGGCAAACAAAGCGTCTTGCACGGCCTCCGCTGATCGGGTCGTCCAGTACTTTCGGTGACCCGGATTACCCATCAGGTCCCGCAGAAACTGTGTTGGCTTTGGACTGTTGCCCCTGCCGCGATGCGCATAGATGGCGAGCGTGTCCTTGGCCCGCGTCATAGCGACATAAAAAAGGCGGCGCTCTTCTTCTTCGTGCAGTTTTTTGTCGTCAGTCGCGTGCCCGTCCGAAAATTTGCCTGACGTGCGCAGCGGCTCCGGAAACGCAATCAGCGGCTCCTTATAGCCGCATGGGAACGTGGTGGAGGAGCCGCGAATGATGGCAACGTGTCGGAACTCCAACCCTTTGGCAGCGTGTGCGGTCAGGAGCTGGACGGCGTCGTCCGTGCTGCGCGGAAGTGAAATCGAGCCTCGTGCCTGTGCAAAATAATCCAGGTAGTCGAGGAATTCAGAAGGACTTACAGTCTCGTTAATTGCTTTCGTGTGCCATGCTTCCACAAACTTGACGAACGCCTCGACCGGTTCCGACCGCTGTAATGCGAAATGGCGGATCACCAATCTTGTTGCGTCATCCGCACGAACTCCGTCCTTCTCCACCGCGCTGTGCACCTGGTCGACGCTCTCGAGCACGGCCATCCCGTTCGGCAGCCTGCCGAGCGCGCTGCGCAGATCAAGTTCCCGCCGCATGGCCCTCATCGCCGCCCGCAGTTCGGTCGCATCGATGCCAAACTGCGGCAGCGCAGCGACCCGAAATAAGCTGGTGGCATCGTTGGGAGACACAGCGGCGGTCAGGCAGGCCACTACGTCGCGAACCTCGGGCGTGTCGAGCACGTCCAGACCTTCGATGGAGAATGGAATGCCGCGTTCAGATAATTCATGAACCAGCTCTTCGCGATGGCTGTGAATGCGAGACAGCACGGCAAACTCGCTCCAGCGGCAGCGCTGTTCCTTACGCATCTTCTGGATACGCCCCGCAAGGTCGGCGGCCTCGACCTCCTTATCGCCCCAGGTAACAATTTCCACCAGCGGTGCCGCCGTGCTCTCCCCTTTTTGTTTCGCCTCCTCGTCGCGCAGCGATTCGAGAGGCGCCCGCTGGTAGCGGACTGCTTCTCCTTTTTGCGCGGGCGTTTGTGAGAACACCGGCGGGTTCTCGTTCACAATGCCGAAAGCGCAACGTAGGATGGGCGAGAGCGAGCGCCGATTTTTTTCCAGAGCAACGACCCGAGTCGCAGGAAACTTCTTCAAGAACAACGTGAACGCCTCGCTTGACGCCCCGCGGAACTGATAGATGGCCTGGTCAGGATCGCCCACCGCGAACACGTTGGCCTCCGGCCCTGCTAGCAGGGAAAGAATTTCGACTTGGGCAAAGTTTGCGTCCTGGAATTCATCGACCAGCAGAAAGCGAGTGCGGCGGCGTTCTTCTTCGAGCAGCGAGGGATCGTCCTTCAGCAACTGATAGGCCTTGGTCATCATGTGGCCGAAGGTGCCCAGGTTCTTCTCCCGGAGCATGTCTTCCACGGTGGTAAACACGCGCGAGATTTCCTGGCAGCGCTCCAGAATCTCCACGTCCTCCAATTCGGCTTGCTTCTTCGAGCGCGTAACTCGCGGCAGCGGAACCTCGCCGCGTTCCAGGCGCTCCACATACCGGGCGTATTCTCCGGGGCCAACCAGTTCGTCGTGGCAACGACGCATGAAGTCGAGCAGGCTGTCGAGAAACTGGCCGACGTTGGCGGCGCGCACGAAGTGCTTAAGACGCAGGTCGCGGATGCGGCGGCGCAAGAACACCCACAGATCCTTATCGTCGAGCACGCGAAAATCCGCGCCATGCCGGTGCAGCAGCCTGTCGCACCAGGCGTGAAAAGTGCAAGCCTGCAGCCCGTCGATGACGGTGCCCTTCAGTTCTCCGCTCACACGGGCCAGCATTTCCGCCGCGGAATTTTCGGCATAGGTGAGCGCGACAATTTCGTCGGGGCGGGCGTGACCTTCGCGGATAAGGCTTGCCACGCGCTGCGTGAGGACGGTGGTCTTGCCCGTGCCGGCGCCGGCAATCACCAGCATCGGGCCATGCACGTGTTCTATCGGCTTGCTGCTGCCGTTCATCGAGGACGATCTTTGTCGCAGGTAAAGCGGTTGCAATCACGTGAGAGTCTCTGGACGGAGAATATCAGAGGCGGTTGTGGAAGACTCTGGAGTCATGCCCCGGAAGTTCAATAAATTGACACTGTCATCCCGAGCGAAGCGAAGGACCTATGTATCGGGGCAGCTGCAAATGCACAGGTCCTTCGCTTCGCTCAGGATGACAAACTAATTCATCGACGAAGAGATGCTTCCTGAGGAGTCATCGCAGCGCATCGAGCGCCAGCGCAGTGGCAACGATCGCGGCAGTTTCGGCGCGCAAGATTGTCGCTCCCAGCGAAGCTGCGGCCCATCCTGTTTCGTAAAGCCACGACAGCTCACCATCGGCCCATCCGCCTTCCGGCCCCACCGCAAGCACGACTTCGCCGTTGGACGACCCCGATTGCACAATTTCTCGCAGCCCCGAGGATTCTTCTGGCTGAGCAAGAGATTCCGCAAGAACGACGCGCGTTGCACTCGCCGGCAGCACACCATCGCGGTCAAGATCCTTCAATTTAACCGGGACTGCAATTTCGGGCGGAGCCGACCTGCGCGACTGCTCGGACGCCTGACGAACGATTCGTCGCCAGCGTTCGTGGCGCTTCGCTGCGGCAGCGGCCAGATGAGTGTCGCTGCGGCGGGCGATCACAGGAATGATGCGAGCGACACCGAGCTCGGTGCACTTCTCGATCGCCCACTCCATGCGGTCGAACTTGAAAACGGCGAGGGCCAGCGTAATTTTTGGAGCGGGCTTTGGAGCGAACTCCGGAGCGGACTTCAAACCCTTCAGCGTCCGATGCTGCGGGTCGAGCGCGAACTCAATCCGATCGTAAGAAATCGTAGTGATCGTCCCGCGCCGAACTTCGTCCCCGGTTGCGATGTCGAACACCTGACCGACTTCGGCGCGCAGGACGCGCGCGAGATGAGCAGCGTGGTCGCCCACCAACGCAGCGGTGTCTCCGGTGACCTCGTCGGCGATCCAGCGGCGGCGTGTCATGAATCAGTTCTCAGTTCTCAGTTCTCAGTTCTCAGTAAAGGCACAAGCACTGGCTGGCTGCCGAGTGGCTCCCGTCGGCGATCGAGAAAAGGATTTCACTGAACAACTGACAACTGAAAACCTGCCCTAGGCAAACATGTCCTTCACCCGTCCCAACAGCGACCGGTGCTGCGGCTTGTTTTCCATCGGAGACAGTTCTCCCAACTCGGCCAACAGTTCGCGCTGGCGTTTATTCAGCTTCCCGGGTGTCTGGATTCGCACTTCGACGTAAAGATCGCCTTTGCCGTGGCCATTGAGCACCGGCACGCCTTTGTTCCGAATTCGAAACGCGGTTCCCGACTGCGTGCCTTCGGGAATCTTCAGCTTGTGCTCTCCCTCCAGCGTCGGAACCATAATCTCGATGCCCAGTGCGGCTTGCGGAAACGAGATCGGAACCACGCAGTGCAGGTCGTTGCCTTCACGCTCAAAAAAGGCGTGCTCTTTCACGTGCAGCACGATATACAAGTCGCCGCGCGGGCCCGCCGAACGCGCCCGCCTCGCCGAGCCCAGTGAAACGAATTCGCGTGCCGTCCTCCACTCCCGCGGGCACTTTGGATTCCACCACGCGATCGCGCAGCAAGCGGCCCTCGCCTTTGCACTTTGGGCAGGGATCGGTGATTACGCTGCCAGCGCCCTGGCAGGCTGGGCAGGTTCGAGCGATGCTGAAGAAGCCTTGCTGATACCGCACCTGACCCCGCCCGTTACACGACTTGCAGCTGACCGGCGCTTTCCCCGGCGCTGCGCCGGTGCCGCGGCACGCGTCGCATGTCTCATGGCGACGGACATTCACTTGCTTCTCGACGCCGAAGACCGCCTCGTTAAATTCGAGATGCAAGTCTTCGCGAAGGTCGGCTCCGCGCTGGGCGCGACTGCGACGACGGCTGCCCTGGCCGAAGATGTCGCTGAAGCCGAAGATGTCGCCAAAGATGTCGCCGAAATCCTGGAAGATCGCGGGATCGAATCCCGCCGTACCTCCGCCGCCGCCCACGCCCGCGTGCCCGAAGCGGTCATACAAAGATCGTTTCTCGCCGTCGGCTAGAATCGCGTACGCTTCCGTGATCTCCTTGAACCTATCTTCCGCTTCCGGATTGTTGGGGTTGCGGTCAGGGTGGTAGGTCATCGCAAGCTTGCGGTAAGCGCTCTTGATTTCAACCTCGGTCGACGCGCGGGTGACACCAAGTACCTCGTAATAATCACGTTTTGTGTTGGCGGCCAGAAACTCCCCCCACTCTTTAGTCAGATGAATCAGTCGGATAAATCAGTTAGATAAATTCAGTTGAACAATCTACCCGCGGCTATTGCGAGCGACCCGCACCATGGCGGGACGCAGCAGCCGGTCCTTGTATTTGTAGCCTCGCTGCAATTCGTCGAGGACATGGTGATCCGGGACCTCGGCCGTATCCACCATTTCGATAGCCTCGTGAATCCGCGGATCGAAAGGCTTTCCCAAGGCAGTAATCGGCTGCACTCCGATCTTCTGCAGCGCATCCTGAAACTGACGATAGATAAGCTCGACACCGTTGCGAAAGTCGGTGGAGTCGGCGTTAGCCTTTAATGCGCGCTCAAAACTGTCGAGGATTGGCAGAAAATTCTTAATGACCTCCACTGCGGCGAACTCGCGGAATTCCTGCTGTTCGCGCGCCGCGCGTTTGCGGGCATTATCGAACTCCGCCTGTAGACGCGCCAGACGATCGAGCAGCGCCTCACGCTCCACCTTGAGCTTCTCCGTTTCCGACGTCGCACCAGCGTCGGCAGCCTTGGCCGCGACCGCATCTTCTCCACCTTCCGCCGGCGGAAGCTCGCGCTCCACATCCTCGGGCGCAACGCCGAAGCGTGCTTCTGTCTTTCCGTTTCCTTTACCCATACCGTACCGCTTCCTTACTCCGATTCGTTCAAAAGTTTGTCGAACAGCCGCGCGATGTACGACACCGCCGACATGGTGTGCTGATAATCCAGCCGCGTGGGTCCGATCACCGCCAGCGACCCCATCACTTCGCCGCCCACCCGGGCGGGAGCGCCGATGAGCACGAAATTCTGCAAATTCGAAGCGGGCAACGCCTCATCGAGTCCGATCACCACGCGCACCGCTTCCTGCCGCGTGTCGAGATAAGCGCCCAGCAGCTTCACAACTTTTTCTTTTTCCTCGAGCGTGCGCAGCATATCCTGCAGGCGCTGGCGATCTTCCTGCCCGGTCATCTGGTTCGTTCCCAGGTTCGTAACCAGGTTCGCCGCTCCTTCGACGAACACCGCCTGGGTGTCGTCGCTCGAGGCCAGCGCTCCCTGCTGATAAAGCTGTTCAATCGACTTCATCAGCCGGTCATACTCGCTGCGTTCCTGTTCCAGGCGGCGCGCCAGCTCGGCGCGCATGTCACCCATCGTCCAGCCGCGAAAATTTTCATTGATGTAGCGCGCGGCCAGATCAAGATCAGATTGCGGAATATCCAGCCGCAGCACGCGATCGCGCACCACTCCGGAACGCGTCACCACCACCGCCAGCACCTTCGCATCGCTGAGCCGCGAAAAGTAAACGTGCTCCAAAGCATTCCGCGGCCCGCTCGTCGCCACCGTGACCCCAACGCTGTGCGAGATCAGGGAGAGCACATGCGAAGTCCGCTCCATGAACTCCGCTACGTCCGTAACGCCCGTTAGGGTGTCCTGGATGATGCTCTGATTCTCGTGCGAGAGATGCGCCTCCCCACTAAGTTGCTCGACATAATAACGATAAGCCTCGGCCGTCGGAACGCGCCCCGCCGAAGCATGCGGCTGCTCCAGAAATCCGGCATCGGCCAGATCAGCCATCACGTTGCGGATCGTAGCCGCGCTCAGCCCTTCACGGCTGGCGCGCGCAAGCGTGCGCGACCCCACCGGCTCCCCGCTGGCAATGAATGTCTCGACGATGGCGGTAAGAATTTCCCGTTCCCGTCCGCCCGCTGGTCCTGGTGGCATTTCGATGCCTATCCGAGTCTCGGAGCCGAACCGCCCCTGTAAATTCTTTAGATGCAGTGGCTTAGATTAAGATTCCACCGCTCCTTACTGAAATTCTAGGGAGCGCTGACGAGGGTGTCAAGGAAGGGACGGGCCGGGCCGGGCTATACGAAGAGGAAAACAGATACACTTTCCCGACTGCGGATTCCAACCTCGGCCTTCACCGATGAGCCTACCGAATATCCACTTCGTGGAAGCCGAAGCCCATGTAACATGCCCGAGATTGTGCTGCGCGCGTTGTCGGCGGCGGTTTTGAGAATGCCATCCTGCAGCGCGGCTTGCTGCAACTGGCGCTCGGCCTCCTCGCGCACTTCGCTTTCGAGGTTGGGATCCGCGGAAGAGAATAGGCCGGTGTCACGGGAATATACTCTCGTCCTCGCATTATCGATTCGCGTGCTGAAGACTTCCGCGGCGGGCAGGTGAATCGACACTTTCTGCCCTTGTACCAGACATCGCCGGGCTGCAAGCCCGCGAGATTGATGCCCCCAATCACTTCTCCGTGCACCACCAGCAGCAGGCGGTCACCCGCCAGAAATTTCGGCAGGTAAGCGTTGGAGTGCTCGCCCGAAATAATCTTATCCATCGTATAGCTCACGGTTTCCAGCCGCTGCAGTTGCTGAATTTGACGAACCACGGTGGGCTGATCCACGTTGAACTGCGTGCGTCCTCCACGCAAAATGCCCATGAGGCGCAGTAGCCCGAGTCCCGCTCGACAACCACACCAGCGCCCCCACCAAAACCAGTGTAAGAACCACTCCCAAGGAGGCCGCCAGCACCCAGGAGAACGTCTTCCGCGTATTTCCGCGAGCTGCCGATTGGTTCGCGAGCGGTGCATTGTCAATCGTCATCGGTTTGCCTGACACCTTCAGTGTAGACCAAGGCCAGCCCCGCGCATTCTCAATTGGTGTACGGGCCCGGTTTCGACGATTGAGGAAAGGAAAATTGATGAAAGCCGAATGAAGAAAAACGATTGAGGAAAGTGGACTGGTTACGCCAGCCGCAGACGGCCGGACAAACTGGCGCTACGTGTGGTATCGAACAGTAGGCCGGACCAGTCAGGGGAAAGAACGCCCCGGCACTCAAGCGCCGGGGCGTTTCACCTTACACTACACTGGTCGTCCCGGAAGTATTTGGTCAGGAAGCACGCCGCTTCTCGCCTTCTGGTGTTTGTTGACCCTTGTTCTGAGAATCGCTGCCCTGCGATGGATTCTTCTTGGAAACATCCTGTGGACGGTTGAGCTGGTTCCGATTTTCATGGGGAGGGTTAGTCTTCGGATCCGAGGTGTTGACTGGATCCCGCTGGCCCTGCTGCTGTTTCGGTGGCTCTTGAGTTTTTTCAGCTTCGTTGCTCATATCGCTCCTTCTAACACGTAACTGATTTGGCTGCCTCCAGGGGTCGGCGAATCGGAGACGACGATACGATCCGAGTCTTTCGGTTCGCAATCCTCAAAAGGCTTCCGAAGGGCATGCTATGCCTGCACCGAATTATCCGGCTGGTCACAATTGCACAGTTTGGAAGAGAACAGTTCTGCCACACTGCGGCCATGACAACTAAAACGATTCCGGAATACCTGGAAGACGAGCGCCAAAAGCGTAGTGACACTCAGCTGCGGATAGAAGACGAAGCTGCGCGCATCCAGCCGCTCCACCATGGCCACCACCGCACTGCGAAACAACCTAAGCCGGAAATGACATCGGCGGTCAAAGCCGCACCCAAAGCGAGAAAAACTAAGGCACGCGCTCGGAAAAAACCACGCACCGCGCGAAAGACGGCGACGAGAGGCCGCAAGGCCGCGTGACTCCCAAAGCTTCGCCGGCAGGCGGGCCAGGGCGGGAGCTATGGGCTCGCCGGAGTATCTCCGCGCCGAAGATATCGTGGTTCATCGCGAGTTTCGTATTTTGCATGGGAATTGCCACAGCTTCGCCCGCGCAAGCCATCCAACCAGTCCCGCCAACCCCTATCGACATGAAAAAGGTCGAGCTCGGTGGGACAGCCTGGAATCCGCAATGGGACCCGATTATCGAAAGGGCTCTGCCGCCGGAAATGCTTTCTTCGCAGGTTCCCCGGGGCGTGCGCCGATTCTGCCCGCGATTTTACGAGATGGGCAAAACCGACAAACGCACATTTTGGGCGTACTTCTTCCAGGCGCTTGCAGGCGCTGAAGCCGGACTGAATCCCGATTCCACCGTCCGTCATAGCGAACCGGAAGGCGTCAAGGCCATGCGCAGCGAAGGATTGCTGCAGCTTACGTATGCAGACCACAAGCGTTACGGCTGCGATTTCAATTGGGAAGTGGATCGTACGCTAAAAGCGAACGATCCAGCCAAAACCATTCTCCGGCCGAAGAATAATCTCGAATGTGGAGTGAAGATTCTGGTCAACCAGATCATCGTCCAGCACAAACCCCTGCTGACGCGGTCGGGATACTGGTCGACGCTGCATCCGGACGGGCCGAGCTCCCGTGTATTCGCCAGGCAGATGACCAATCCCCCTGCCGCATGTGGTCTGTCCGCCAAGTCGGCGATCGACAAGTCGGCTACGACGAAGTCCGTGCAGGACGACGCGAACCGCGGTGAAACTTCCAAATAGTTTCAAGATATACTTCGCGAGCAAGGGATAGAAACTTAAGGAAGGCGCCACGCGGCCTAACCCATGCCCGAGAAAGAGTCTGCATCCCCGAATCGCGGTCCGACTCCCAGGTTTTCTCGGCGCAGTGCCTGTAAGCTGGGAATCGCCACGGCGTTGCTGGCAGCAGGACGCAAGCTGGCAGGCGTAGCCTTGCCGTTGGCGCCGCATCGTGATTCTCTGGAGACTCCAAATCCCATGGCCACGAAACCTCATATCGCAGTGATCGGCGCGGGCGCGTTCGGCGGATGGACCGCTCTCTATCTTCTTCGCGGCGGAGCCGAAGTCACGCTGCTCGATGCCTGGGGTCCGGGAAACTCGCGTGCCTCGTCGGGTGGCGAGACTCGAATCATTCGCGGCGCGTACGGTCCCGATCAGCCTTATACGAAATTGGCGGCGCGCGCCCTCGATCTCTGGAAGCAGCACCAAGCCCAGTGGAAGCACAAATTCTTTTTCCCCATCGGAGTGCTCTGGATGGCTGAGGCCGATGACACATTCGAGCGTGGCTCGCTTCCCTTTCTGAAAGACGCCGGCATCCCCTTCGAGCAGCTGACCGTCAACGAAGTCCAGCGCCGCTGGCCGCAGATCAGTTCCGAGGAGGTCAGGTGGGCGATCTACGAACCACAAAGCGGATATCTCCTCGCGCGCACTTCGACGCAAGCGGTGGTCGATCAGTTCGTGTCCGAAGGCGGAGAGTATCGTCAGGCAGCGGTCGCAGCGCAAGACCTTGAAAGCAGCCAGTGGAAAGCCCTCACTCTCTCGGACGGCTCGACCTTAGCCGCCGACCGCTATGTCTTCGCCTGCGGCCCATGGCTCGGAAAGCTGTTTCCGCAAACGGTTGGCCCACATTTCATTTCAACTAGGCAGGAAGTGTTTTTCTTCGGCACTCCAGCCGGCGATCCGCGCTACAACGAGGGCAATCTGCCGGTGTGGGCCGATCACAGCGGGCACTTCATGTATGGAATCCCCGGGAACCAGGGACGCGGCTTCAAAGTTGCCGATGACACGCGCGGGCCGGAGTTCGATCCAACCTCAGGCGAGCGGCTGGTTAGCGAAGATGGATTGGCTGCGGCGCGCCGTTATCTCGCCCACCGTTTTCCCGGGATGAAAGATGCGCCGCTGCTCGAAACGCGGGTCTGCCAATATGAAAATACAACCGACCACAATTTCATCGTCGATCGCCATCCGGGGAATGCGAACGTGTGGATTATCGGAGGCGGCTCAGGCCACGGGTTCAAACATGGTCCCGCGCTGGGCGAGATGGTGGCGAAGCTCGTGCTTAAGGATGAAACTGCCGACCCGCTATTTCGCCTGACGCGATTCGACGGTAACAAGGCGCAGCCGTAACAAAGCCCAAGCCATGAACATGGTCTCCGCCTTCCAGCACTTCCGGTGCGATTACACGCGGTTGGATTTATCACCAATTGACTGTACTGCGGTCACCGACTTCTCTCCCACTTTCAGCCAAGATGACCTCATCGCAACGCTTCAGTGAACCGGCGTCGGCGCAAGGGTTGACCAATGAACCGATTATTCATAGCTTTAACGCTTCTCGGCTGTGTGAGTTTCAGCTTCGCTCAGGTACTTCAGGGCAAAGCAACGCTAAGCGGCAATGCCAACATCGTTAGCGGGCATTCCGTCACTCTGACCTGGAACGCAAGCGCGAGTGCGACGAGTTACAACCTCTACCGCGGCACTGCATCCGGCGGACCCTATGTGCAGGTAGCGTCGGGAATCTTGGTTCCGACTTATACCGACACCCAAGTCGGTCATAGCCAAACGCTCTACTACGTCGCCACTGCGGTTCAGGGCACCAGCGAGAGCGGCTACAGTAACCAAGCCGTCGCGGTAATTCCGTAACGATAGGAGAAGAAATGAAATCTCATTGGTGGTTGATCGGGTGGTTGATCGCCATCTTGTGCCTGGCGTCTGGAATTTCGTGGGCGCAGTGCGCGACTGGCAGTCCAGGCACAAATTGCAGCGGACCGCTGAGTGTGCAGCCGCCGGCCGGGAACAAGCGGCAATCTGCGATTACTTTGGTTGATCTCGGATTGCCTGTCCCTCCGGCGGTGGTGGGGCAATACACACTGTCGATTGCCAGCGGCATACTTGAGGAGTCGGACAACGGCAACAGTTATCATTCGCTGGTCGGACCGCCCGGAACACAAGGATCGCAAGGAACCGCTGGGCCTGCAGGTCCCACCGGGGCACGCGGCGTGACCGGTTCCACCGGAGCCACGGGATCGCAAGGATCACAGGGGTCGCAGGGACCGTCCGGACCGCAGGGACCACCCGGAACAGTACCTGCTCCCGCCGACTATAACTTCTCCGGTTGGGGGTCGTTCACCGCGGCCGCGGGATGGAACGAAATCGGAAACGCGCTCTATCGCGATCAGGTCGACATGTTGAGCGCGGTCTCCGTCCGTCTTGTGCTGACCCTTGGGATGTACGCCCTGCCCAGCGGGAGTTTTGCCGAGGCAGAATACACACCCGACGGAATCAACTGGTATGCGCTGTCGGGAAGAGTGCCGGTGACTACGCCGTTTGGGCTCTACACGAGCGGCTGGCAGGGGATGCCCACTGGAGCGAACGGCGATTACGTGGTTCGCATCGTCACGTTCAATTCCGCGACCGTCACCACCGAAGTCAGCCTCTACCAGTTACATTTGCAGTTCAAGTAGGACTACGCGCCACTGCGCTTATTGAATCTGAATCACGCTCTCTGAGCTGGAGGCTTTGATTTCCTCGACGCGCGCAGCCACTTTGCGCGCAAACGCGAACAACGACTTCGCATGGGACGAGTCTTCTCCCTTGAGCACGGCCGGCGAGCCACCGTCGCCCGATTTGCGAATCTCCGGATCAAGTTCGACGTTTCCGAGGAAGGCGATGCCGAACTGCTTCGCTGTTTTCTCCGCGCCGCCACGCGAGAAGATGTCGATTTCATGCTGGCAATGCGGACAGACAAAGTAACTCATGTTCTCGACCATGCCGACGATGTCCACCTTCATCTGGCGGAACATCTCGATGGCCTTGCGCGCATCCTGCAGCGCAACGTCCGAAGGCGTAGAGACCACGACAGCGCCCGTCAATGGGACGGTCTGAATCAGCGAGAGCGCAACGTCGCCCGTTCCCGGAGGCAGGTCAATGATCAGATAGTCAAGCTGTCCCCACTGCACCGACCCTATGAACTGCTTGATGATCGAATGCAGCATGGGACCGCGCCAGATGAGCGGCTTGTCTCCAGGGTTGAGGAAGCCGACCGAGATGACCTTGAGCCCGTGTGAATTGATCGGCGCAATCTGATTTTCGCCCATCACTTTAGGCTGTTCGTTGGTGCCCAGCATGAGCGGGACATTGGGACCGTAGACGTCGCCGTCGAGCAATCCGACTTTGTGCCCCATCTTGCTAAGGGCGATCGCCAGATTGACCGAAAGCGTGGTCTTGCCGACTCCGCCCTTGCCGGAACCGACGGCGATGATTGCGTTGACACCAGGCAAAGGTTGAGGAGCAGGCTGTTGCTGGCCGGGATGATGGGAATGAGCGCTCATTGTTTGATTATACGGGAGCATCCATTGCAAAGGTCAGAGGTCAGATTGCAGAGGTAAAAATCTCAAAGCACAAACAGCACTGTGGGCAGCTAGGGCTCTTACCTCTGCAATCAGACCTCAAACCTCTGACCTCAGTAGTGTCCTTCTCCCAATTGCACCTTGCCGCGAAACATGCGGTAGACGAACACAAAGTATGCAATCGCGAGCACGGCGGCTAACGTCCACCAAACGAGACCTACGCTCAGTCCGTGATTGCCGGCGGCGGTGTTATAGATCGTGAGATCGTAGCGGTGATCGCGCGCGGGCAATACGACGGGATAGAGCGCAAACGCCGCGCCCACCAGCATTCCGGCGATGTACAGGCTGGAAGCAACGAACGCGAGTTTCTCTTTGCCCTTGGGATTGGCCCAGAGCATCCCCGCCAGGCTGGCGACGACGACGATCGGAATCAGAATCCCGACCGGGTGCCTGCCGTAGTTCGCCATGATTTCAGGACGGATGAAATAGGTCACCATCAGCGCACTGAAGGTCAGAAAAAACTGCAAGGGCCAGCAGAGCAAGGCGAAACCGCGGGCGCGGCGGCCCAGATCCTCGTCGGTTTTGAGGGCAACGTAGTAAGAACCGTGCGCCATCAGGGTAACCAGCGCCATCACCCCGATGAGCACCGTGTACCAATCGAGAATGCCCGTCTGCGGGCCGAGTTTGAACGTGGTCCAGAGCGGCTCGAAGAAATAGCCGGTGGCATCAAGCGGAACTCCGCGCACCACATTGCCCAGCGCCGCCCCGAAGAACACCGCCAGCAGAATGCTGGAGACGCTGAAGACCACGTCGAAGAACTCCTGCCAGATCGGGTTTTCGACATGGCCGCGCAATTCAATCCCGATGCCGCGCAGAATCAGGAGCCACAGCACGATCGTCAGCGGCAGGTAAAACCCGCTGAAGCTCGACGCATAGAGTTGAGGAAACGCAAAGTAGAGTGTGCCGCCGGCGGCAAGCAACCAGACTTCATTGCCATCCCAGACGGGACCGATGGCGCGCAGCACGCGACGCCGCTCGTCATTAGTTTTGGCCGCAAACAGATAAATCGCGCCCGCGCCCAGATCGAATCCGTCGAGCACGACATAAGTCGTGACCATGGCGGCGACAATCCAGAACCAGAGGCTGGCCATGTTTACCGCGCCTCCGTCGCCGGATGGAGATTCGGCACGGAGTCGTGCCCACCCAGCCGGACCGCGCTCAATTTCCTGCCAGAGCAGGAACAGACCCAGAATCCCAAGCACCATGTACATACCCATGAACCCCAAGAGTGTGAACATGCCGTTACCGGCCGAGACTAGCCTGGAGTAGCCGTCTTCGGTGCGCATCAGCCCGTAGACAAGCCAGGGCTGGCGGCCGAGTTCGGCCGTCATCCATCCGGCGGTATTGGCGATATAAGGAAAAGGCGCGGAGAGCATCAGAATCCACAGCATCCAACGCGCGTGAAAGAGCCTGCCGCGCCACAGCAGCAACAATGCGATCGCCATCATGGCGATAAAGAACGTTCCCAGGCCAACCATGATGTGGTAGCTGTAATAAAGCAGTGGGATGTTGCCCGGCCAGTCTTGTTTGGGAAAAGCATCCAGCCCGCGGACGTGGGCGCTCCATCGTCTATAAGTCAGCATGCTCAACACTCCCGGAACTACGAGCGGATTATCGATCTTGCCTTGCTGCACGTTAGGTTGACCTACGATGACCAATGGCGCGCCCGGTTGTCCTTGAAACAATCCCTCCATCGCCGCCAGCGTCACAGGTTGCATATCGGTGACCATTTTGCCTTGTCCGTCGCCGGTTGGAAAAATCTGCAGCACGCTGAACAGGCACCCGGCAATCACTCCGGCCTTGACGAAGATCCGGGCGTGCGCCGTCCATTTGCCGGAGAGCAAGTAGAATGCGCCCACCGACGTCATGATGAACGCGCCGGTGATCGCCGCGCCGCCCATGTTGTGCGCGTATTGCCATCCCGCCCAGGGATTCAGCACGAAATCCCAAAAGCTCGCCAGCTGCAAGCTACCATCCGCCGCAGTGAAATAACCGACCGGATGCTGCATGAAAGCGTCGGTTGCAATGATGAAGTAACCCGACAACCACGAGCCCACAAAGACCGCGACCGCCGACAGCCAGTGCGCCTTCGGGCTCAGCCGCTTTTCTCCATAGAGAAATAATCCGAGGAACGCCGATTCGAGGAAGAAAGCAAACATGCCTTCCATGGCCAGCGTCTGGCCGATCACACCGCCGGCGAAGCGCGAAAACACCGACCAGTTGGTGCCGAACTGAAATTCCATTGGAATTCCGGTCACTACACCTAGAACGAAATTGATGCCAAAAATCCTTCCCCAAAAACGGGCCGCCTCGTGATACACGGGATCGTTGCGGCGCAAGCCGATCGTCTTGAGCACGACGATCAGCAGCGCGAGCCCCATGGTGAGCTGCGGAAACAGATAGTGAAACGTCGCAGTGAACGCGAAATGAAGCCGGTGAACGAGGAGTGCGCTTTCCATAAATAAGGTCTCAGGTGTCAGGTCTCAGGTGCCTAACTCCGAACTTCCTTTCTGCGCGCCCACTCCGCACGCCGTATCTCCCGACGCCGCACAGCGTCTTCATAGCGGCGCTTTTCATCCGCGGTCTCGGGAATCACCGGCGGGACAGCCAGCTTATTCCCCTTCTCGTCAATCGCAACAAACGTCAGATACGCCGAACTCACGTGGCGGCTCTCGTCCGAACGATAATTTTCTACCCAGACCTTAACCCCGACCTCCATCGAAGTATGAAAGACGCGATTGACCGACGACCGCAGAATGACCAGATCGCCCACCCGCACCGGCACCAGAAAGTCCATATGATCAATCGAAGCCGTCACCACCCGTTGCCGCGAGTGGCGGTGAGCGGCCATGGCGCCGGCCAGATCGATCCAATGCATCAAGCGTCCGCCGACCAGCGCGTTCAGCGGGTTGGCATCGTTGGGCATAACGATCTCCGCCATTTCAGAGATCGATTCGCGCACCGGCCGGGGGCGGGTTAACTTCGCTTTGTCGTCGTCGCTCATATTTGTCGGATCATGAGTGTTAGACATTAGATATTAGATTCGATAAGGCCTCACCTTGCCGGGCGCGATATGTCTGGAGATAACAGGTTGCGAGTGTAAGCACACGCGGGTCCGCGTGCGAATTGAGCCAAACCTGGCTCATGAGATCGAAAGTCATCTGCCCATGTTCGATCGGAGCGTGGGCTAACTCGCAGACAAATCCGATCGTGACCTGATCCTGGCCGGCGCGGGCAACCGAAAAACGGACCGCATCCCAGTCACGGCGCAAAGGAAGATGCGGACAAGCGGTGGCGTAGCCAAGGTTGCAGAATTCCCGTATGTGGGTATCGGATGCCGGAAGTTCCCGCCCCGAGGCGCAGCAGTTGCCAGCCCAGCCCGCTCCGAGCGGCAGACGCGAAGGATGCGGCCAGGAGCCGTCGTTCACGATTTCAAGCGGCACAAAAAAAGGGCAAGCCAAGTTGGTCCTCGGAGAACAGCCATTGTATCGCGGGGCATGATATGAATGGAGAAGATCAGGTGTCAGGTCTAAGGTGTCAGGTCTCAGGTCACAGATCCTGGCCTTTGCCTTTTCCCTGCAACCTGAGACCTGACACCTGAGACCTTCCCTATGGATCGCATTGCCATGTTGAGCGAGATTCTTACCGCCAATCCCCAGGATTCGTTCGCGCGCTATGGACTAGCCATGGAGTACTCAAAGGCCGGCCAAATCGAGCAAGCGCTTCAGGAATTCAAAACGCTGATTGAAAAAACTCCGGATTACACGCCCGCATACTTCATGGCCGCGCAAACACTGGCCAACGCGAGCCGCGTCGATGAAGCGAAGCGCTGGTTGGTGGATGGCATCTCCTCCGCCGTCCGCACCGGCAACGCGCACGCGCAGTCAGAGATGACGGCCATGCTGGAGGAACTGAGGTAGGGACAGCCGCCCTCGGCTGTCCAGCGGAGCGAAGCTCCGCCGCATCACGGCCTGTCATAGTCTCCTCACGCAACTTCATGCGGCGTTGACAGCATAGTTCGAGCCGGGCTTTGCCCGGCTGGACAGCCGAGGACGGCTGTCCCTACGTGGACCTTCCCAGTGCTACACTTTTTTGTTCCGCGGAGGCTCGCCATGCGCCGTCTTGTTTTTCTAATCGCTATTTTTTTCTCACTTCCCGCCGTCTCTCAAGCCAAGCACCCTTTCACCTTCGAAGACATGATGAAGCTGAAGCGCGTCGGCGAGCCTGTACCTTCTCCTGACGGCAAGTGGGTGCTGTTCAGCGCGGTCGATGTGGATCTCGCAGCGAACAAAAAAACGCCGCACATCTGGATCGTCCCGCTTAACAGTGGAGCGACGGGCGCCTCGCCCGTCCAAGCCGAACGTATCCTCATTCCCGATCAGGATGGGGATCGTCCGCGCTGGGCGCCGGACGGCAAGCGCTTTGCCTTTATTTCGACTAAAGAGGGTGGCTCGCAGGTCTGGATCGCCAGTTTTGATGGGGCTGCAGGCACGGTCACAGGAGTGCATCAACTGACCCGAATCGCGACCGAGGCCGGCGGCGAACTATGGTCTCCGGATGGCAAGAACATTCTCTTTACCTCGGACGTTTATCCTGAATGCGACGGTGCGCCTGCCGGAGAAGCCCCCTGCAATGCCGAGAAGCTGAAGGAAATAGAGCAGTCGAAAATCAAGGCTCTGGTTTTTGACCGCCTCCTCTACCGTCACTGGAACGCTTACAAAGCGGGCAAGCGCAGCCACATCTTCGTGACTGAGGCTCCTCCCGGAGTTCCTCCAACTGCAGTTGCGCGGATTACCACGAGACGGTACATCAACCTCACGCCCGGCGACTACGATGCTCCTGTGTTCTCGCTGGGCGGGCAGGATAACTATGCCTTCTCGCCCGACGGGCAGGAGATTTGCTACACGTCAAATCACGACAAGGTCGAGGCCACGTCCACCAACAACGATCTCTGGATCGTCCCGGTCAATGTGGGAGCGGGCGACTCGCCCGCTCAGTTCTAGCCCAAACCAGAACATCACCGCTGATAATCCCGCCAGCGACTCGACTCCGCTCTATTCGCCCGATGGCAAGTACATCGCCTACCGCGCCCAGCAGCGTCCGGGATACGAGAGCGACCGGTTTCGGCTGATGCTGTACGACCGGAAAACGGGAAAGCAGAAACGATCTTACCGCGAAGACTTTGATCGCTGGGTCGGAGGGTTCACCTGGGCCCCAGACTCGAGTCGACTCTACTTTGTCAGCTGAGGACAAAGGCGAATCACCAATTTATTCGGTTAGCTTCCGCAGAGAGGTCACTGGAGGCGGCCCTGGCGACGACGTAACGATTCATCTGACGACGATTGACATCGACACCATGACTCGCGGATTCAACGACGATTTGGCGGTCACGCCCGACGGCAAAACTCTTGTTCTTCACGAAGATGTCCATCGGCGCTCCAACTGAAATCTATTCCGTCAACGCTGCGTCATCCAGGACAGTATGCGGACGATGGTCGTTGACCAGATTTGCGGTGGAAAGAATTTGCAAGACTGCACGGCTGACGAGCCTATCGGCAGCCCTCTCACTCACCTCAACGACTCCGTCCTCTCCCATGTCGCCATGTCCCCTCTCGAATCCTTCTGGTTCACCGGTGCGAACGGCGACAAAGTCGAAGGCTTCCTCGTCAAGCCGCCGAACTTCGATGCTTCGAAGAAGTATCCCGTGAAGTTCCTCATCCATGGCGGCCCGCAGGGCGCCTGGGGAGACGACTGGAGCTATCGCTGGAATCCCGAACTCTTTGCCGCCAACGGCTACGTGGTCATCATGATCAACTTCCACGGCTCGACTGGATACGGACAGAAGTTCATCGACGCCATCAACGGCGACTGGGGCGGCGCTCCGTTTGAGGATTTGATGAAGGGGCTCGACTACGCTGAAGCGCATTACGCTTTTATTGATAAAGACCGGGAGTGCGCGCTGGGCGCCAGCTACGGCGGATACATGGCTAACTGGGTGCTCGGCCATACCGACCGCTTCAAGTGCATCGTCTCGCACGACGGCATGTTTAACGCCGAATCCGCCTGGGGCACGACCGAAGAACTCTGGTTCAATAATTGGGAGTTCAAGGGCACTCCTTATACCAACCCGGAGATGTACGAGAAGTGGTCTCCGCGGAATTCGGCAAAGAAGTTCAAGACGCCTACGCTGGTCATCCACGGACAGCTTGACTACCGGCTTGATGTCAGCGAAGGCCTTCAGCTTTTCACCACTCTGCAGACGATGGGCGTGCCGTCAAAGATGCTGTACTTCCCCGACGAGGGTCACTGGGTGCTGAAGCCGCAAAATTCACAGCTTTGGTACAAGACGGTCAACGACTGGGTCGATCAATGGATCGGGACTGGGATCGGGACTGGGAAACAGTAGCCATGTCAGGGCAGGAGGCCGTCGCCGGCCAGCACGCGACAGCTTCTTTTATCTGCGGGTTGCCAACTGCCTGACGCGAGGGGCGGTTGGACATCCTCGGAATCGGAACTGGGGGCTGGGGCGACTTCCATCTCTGCCTTTGCTTCCTCAATCTTCGGAGGAGCTTCGGTAGCCGCCAGATTTGATTTTGTGCAGGGCGGCGCAAGATCGGCAGAGGCTGAGTCCGCGCGCGACTTCGAGCAATCGCCTGGGGGTGCGTCTTCCGGCGAATCGTTGCCAGGAGGGTTGGACGGAGCCACTTCGGGCACCGCGAACAGCTCCGGCACGCTTTGTGGCGGAGCCGCTTGCGCTCCGGATGGATGCGCGCGCGGCATAGCTGGGGCGGGGTTGTTACCGGGCTGCGCCGGAACCGCTATCGGGGCGCTTGTTATGGGAACTATCGGTGCCAGGCTCTCCAACTGGAACTGCGCGATCGAGGCGCCCACACCGACCGTGATGAACACATCGCACGGGCCCACGCTTCCGGCCGAGGGCACAATGGAAGCGAGGCCATTCTGAGCGGTCACCACCTGCGCCTGCGATGATCCGAGAAGAACGGGTAACCCATTCTCGTTGGAGTTTTGACTAACCCGTGCCAACGTGGTGGCAAAGGCGACCGTCACTCCCAGCACTGGATTTGCAGCACTCGAGCCGTCGGTCACGCGCATGAGCAGCGGCTGAAAAGGCTGCCCGGTCGGCACAAACTGCAGCGATCCGCTCACCGTCTCCAGCGTCCACATCGAAGGTGGAGTCGAGAACAATGTAAAGGTCTGGCAGGGCACGTTGCTCGGAGCGACGCAAGCGCTCACCTGCACACTGCTCTTTTGATTGGTAAGCTGTGCGGTAACGGTGGCGAATCCTGAGCCGATGGTGGTTGCGCTGGCGGAGGAAAGCGCAGCCGAACCCTGGGTGACGACAAAATTGACCGCGACATTCGCCTGCGGAACCCCGAGATCGAGCGCTTCCACCGTGAGCGGCACTGCAATCGTCGCGCCCTGCCCGACCCAGCGCGTCGGCGCAACCGCGGCCAGATCGAGCGTGGTCGAAGTTCCCACCAATGTGGCTTGTTGCGATTGCGGAGGCGAGTAAGACGCGGGCGCCAGAGCGATCGTGATGGTGGTTGGCCCGGTCGCGGTGGGAGTCACCGAACTGGAAGACTCTCCCGCTTCATCAGTCAGCACCGAACAGGAAGAAGCTCCGTTGCAGACGGAGAATTGCAAGCCGCTGGTCGCGCTCCATGCAGCGGTCGCGCCGTAGACCGGCGTAACTCCATCGGCGGCAACCGCGCGCACGCGGATTGGATTCGCGGCAGCAGAGCCAACTGGAGTTGACGGCTCCGCACCTTGCAGCAGAAGCAAAAGATCTGTGGCCGCGGCGCCATAGGTCAGCGCGCCCGTCATTTGAGAAAAGGAGCCGGTTACAGGATCAGTGACCTGGATGGTAGCGGTTCCATCCTGCGCGCCTGCAGGGATTGCGGCCTGGATCTGGGTCGCCAGTGCGGAAAGAGTGGTGGCGTTGTTGCCGGCAGCCGTTACTTGCAATCCGGGAGTAAATCCGACACCGTTGAGAGTGGTTACGCCGCCGGCAAGACTGAGGCGCGCCGGCGAAACCGTATCGGCATAAAGCAGGCTGGCTTGGTAGAAGTAATCTGGACGACCGTCGCCACGGAAATCGGCCACGCCCAGCCGGTACACATCGGTTGTGGCGAATTGCGCGTCCAAGCGAGTCAGGCCCGAAGTGGGCGTGTTGAATGCCGAGGGTGTTGCAGCAGGCGCGGCATCACCGCTCTGGTCACTCAATTGCCAGATCCCAATTACGGGCAACAGCTTGGTTTCGGTGGGCTGGCCGGCTTCGTCGAGCGCCATCACCGCGATTGAGGCGGTGCGGTTCGCTTGCGCCGTGAACTCGAACCAATCGGTGCTGCCATAACCGGAGATCCATGACGCCCACGCACCGCCCTGCGGAAGTGCCACCGGACTTGCGTAAGTCGAGCCGCTGCCGGGATACGCCTGCGCAATTTCACTCTGCAACATCAGGATGTCTTGCTCGGCATTCGATCCATTCGAAACCGTGACCACAATTGGAGCGAATGAGCCCGAGGGCGCTACCTGTGTGGGACCATACGGCTCGACACCCGTCGACCAGATGGGGTCGAGTGCCTCCACGCTTAACTGGTACTCAGCGGTGGTTTGCCCGGCTGGAATCGTCAGTTGACCCAGATCGTAAAAACCTTCCAGCGTCGGATCGTCGGATCCCCACTGGTTATAGGGAAAGCCGTTGGCAGCGAGGTATCCATCGATGATGTTGCCGGCGTTGCCGCAAAACAAGAATCCGGAGACAGAGGTCACTACATACTGCCGCGAGGGTTGGGCTTGTCCAGCAATCGTAACCATCAGCCGAGCCACGACGTTGACGCCCTGCATCGGCTGCTCGGCATTCCCGGAGGAATCGGTGAAATACACACTGCCGTAAACTCTGCCCGCCGGTTGCGGGGTTCCGCTGCCGGGATAAAGGCGGGTGAGAGCGTCGATGTCATCCATTTTGGGAGCGGCAGCGTCGGGATAGCAGGCGCTGATGGGCAAACAGGTAATCGGATCAGTAGAGTGCATCACTGGAAATCCCAAGAAATCGGCGCTGGTTGGAGGCGGTACACGGGTCAGCACGTTCGGGTTGGCTTGCGACCATCCTAGACCAATGACGCGGCCCAGCACGCGCACCAGCCTGTATTGAACGTCGGGCAGTTGGGCGCTGGTGGCGGCGCAGACTCCGTTGATCACCACCAGAGCGTGCACGATGTTGCCGCTGGCGGAGAAGTTGTCGGGTCCGCCGTACACGGCGTTGGTAAAACAATCGGCCAGGGCTCCAGCGCCTGCGCCCAGGATGGCATCGGTGACGGTTCCGTCGTAGTCGTAGACGATTCCGACGGGAGTGCCAGTGGCGGAAGGGGTAATGTCCGCGGGTGCGGTGACGACTCCGTTGCCATTGGTTTGGATATTGCTGCCGTTCACGTCTTCGGCGAGATGTCCGCCCTGGGTTGCGGTGAGGGCAACGCCTGAAATGCTGGTCCACGTGCCGAAGGCGGTGGCGACAAAGGCATCGGCCTGCGCTTCGGTCAAGATCGGGCTCAGAGCGGCCGGGTTGGTGAAGTACTGCACCGAGCCATTTGCCCAGAGCAGCGGCTGGCCTTCGACTCCGGCGTTGTAGCCGGACCCTGCTACAAAAGCCGGGCCTCCGGCGCGGCAGACGACGGCGGTGCAAATCAGAAGAGCAAGCGTCACAATTCGGCGGCGCATATTCACTCCACTTCATTTCTGGCGCCGCGGATGGCGCGCTCCAGTTGAATGACGCTGATGCTCTGAGACACGTTTTTGCCGGTCACCTTTTTCCCGGTCAAGTCGAGCGCAACCTGGCCTAGTGATCCACCTACCGGGCTGGTAAGGCCCAATCGACTCGGCGGATATAGAAAGATAAGGATGTGCTGGCCCTTGCTCATCGGGCGATGCATGGACCATGCGCCCGCCCACTCATGAATGGTGAGAATTTGTCCCGGCTCGACCCCGGCGATTGCCTCATCCACGCGAAAACTCAGCTCGACTGCCGGAGTTGCCCCGGGAACTGCACGATCGGTGACCACAGTCGGGGTTGTGGCAGTCTGGATTGTCGCAGTCTTGATGGTCGCGGCTTGGGCTGGCGTCGAGAGTACCGTGCCCGCGAATATCATCCCGGCGCGGCGCGAAAGTTGCTTCCATTGCGGACCGAGAACGCGCTCGGCGATCGCTTGATCGGATTGCTGAGCCGCTGCAAAGCTCGACAAGAAAACGAGTGCAACGACCAACCCACGTCTTGACGCATATCGTCTTGACGCACGTCGTTTTGACGCACACATAGAGTATCTTTCTTGAGAACTGGACCGGGGAGCGGTCCTGGGAGTGGAATCAGCGTAGCGCGTTCGGGATCAGGCGGATGTGCGGGTGGTCACTGTGGATTTGTGATGAATGGTTGGAGGTGCAGACGGCGGCCTGGTGGAAAGACGATTTTTTACAATTGACCATGATCTTTGACCATAGTACTATCGATGGAGTACTCTCGACAGAGAGAATCCAATGGAAGAAATTGCCATTTCGAAATTCAAGGCGACCTGCCTGGCGGTGCTCGAGAGGGTCCGCAAAACCGGGAAAGTCGTGGTGGTGACGCGGTTCGGCGAGCCGGTGGCAGAGGTCGTCCCGCCCCAAGCTTCCAAGAGGTCGAAGCACTGGTTGGGCTCCCGGGCGGGCACCGGAAAAATCGTCGGCGACATCGTTTCTCCCGCCAGCGCGGAAGACGAATGGGACGCGCTGCGCGGATGAATCTACTGCTTGATACTCACATCTGGTTGTGGAGCGCGCTCGATCAAGGGCGTCTTTCCCGCCGCGTCGCTGCCGCACTTGAGAATTCCGCTAACGAGTTGTGGCTTTCTCCGATCTCGTTATGGGAGGTGTTGACGCTTTGCCAGAAGCGGAGGCTGATCCTGGATCCTAATCCGCAAGCGTGGATCGCGGATACACTGGACACAACCCCCATGCGGGAAGCTCAAATCACTTACCAGGTTGCGCAGGAAACCGCCCGCGTGCAACTTCCGCACCGCGACCCCGCCGATCGCTTTCTGGTGGCGACGGCGCGCGTGTTCGATCTAACCCTGGTAACCGCGGATGAGCAACTGCTCAAGGGTCGGCAGGTGGCAGTTTTGGCAAACCGGTGAGTCGGGTGTAGCTTGAAAAGCAGGTGTCAGAGGAAAGGCTACTTCTTATAGCGGCGGTTCGCTTTCTTGGTCGCCTTCCGCTGCGCCTTCCCGGCTTTCTTCATGGCTTTGGCTTGTTTCTTGTTGGCCCTGTTCAACATTTTTTGCTGCTTCTTGATCGCTTTCCGGGACTGGCGCGCATTTTCCTGGGGACTGATGCGTTGAGCATGAGCCGGTATCGAGCCTGCAATGCTCAAGACGACCAGCAACAGAAAAGCAGCAATTCGTTTCATAACCCGTCTCCGTCGGATATCTTGCAGCGATTTTACACTGAACTGGCGCCCGGCTTGACACACGGAGTGTTACTTCTGTAATCCGACCTCCGGGGGATTGAATGCCGGCGGACGGGCGAGGCGCCCGTCGCTCCACCGTGTGGCTCGGCTAGTGAATCGTCTTTGTCTTCCGCGACATGTAATCCATCAGCAGATACTGGCCGAGCGTGTAGGGCGTGGTGAAGTAGGCCTTGCCGCGGCACATCTGGGTCACTTTCTGGACGAACTGCACCAGTCCATAATCAGACGCCAGCATGAAGGTATTGATCAGCACGCCCGCCCGCTTGCACTTTGACACTTCTTCGAGCGTCTGGCTGACCACCAGCGGATCGAGGCCGAACGCGTTTTTGTAGATGCGTCCGTCTTCGAGCGTGAGCGCCGAAGGTTTGCCGTCGGTGATCATGACGATCTGCTTCATGTCTTTGCGCTGGCGCTGCAGAATGCGCTGCGCCATGCGCAGGCCTTCGCGCGTGTTGGTGTAGTAAGGACCAACCTTCACCCGCGCCAGTTGCGAGAGCGGCACTTCTTCCGCCGAATCGTGAAACAGCACCAGCGACAGCGAGTCTCCGGGATACTGCGTGCGAATCAGCTGCGACAGCGCCATCGCCACTTTCTTCGCCGGAGTGAAGCGGTCCTCGCCATACAGAATCATCGAGTGAGAACAGTCGAGCATCAGCACCGTCGCGCACGACGACTGGTACTCGCACTGATGCACCTGCAAGTCGTTGTATTCGAGGTTCAGAGGAAGCCCGAGGCCTTCGCGCTGAATCGCGCTCGAAAGCGTCGCGGTGATGTCGAGGTTCAGCGTGTCGCCAAACTCATATTGCTTCGAAGCACCGCTGGACTCGATGCCGGTCGCCATGTCGCGCGTGTCATGACGTCCGAAGCTCGACTTGCCCAGCGACCCCAGCAGATCGCGCAGGGCTTTGAATCCCAGGAAGTCGAGACTCTTGTCCGTGATCTCGAACTTAGCCTGCTGCGCGTCGCCCGCCTGCCCACCGACGCTCGATTGCTTGGCGGGGTCATGCGGTTGATCGATGGAGATGTAGTCTTCCTGCTGCATGCGCTCGATCAGTTTTTCGATCAACTCCTCGAGTTCGCCGTCCATTTGCATTTGCTGGAGCCGGTCACGCATTTCTTCATCAAACATCTCGCCGTTGAGCAACGCTTGTTCGAGGGCGCGCTTGAGTTCGTCGAGCGTCTGCTCGCCATCTTGCATCTCGTACCAGAAATTGTCGTTGAAACCGCTCTGCAGAAAGTAATCGGAGAGCGCGCTGAGCAGGTCCTCCATGCTCATCTCGCTGGCGGGGTCGGGAACGTATTTGCTGTAGCGGATGCGTTTCATAGGGACCCAGGTCTCAGGTGTCAGGTGTCAGGTCTCAGATCTTGCTTTTCCTGAGACCTGACACCTGACACCTGAGACCTTCAGTTAAACCCTCGCTTCCGTCCGAAGCCGGGATCATCCCGCTCGAACGTCGGCTGCTTCTCAGCTACCTTCATCGGCTTTTCTCCGGCCGTGAACACGCGCTCTTCGTTGCGTCCGATTTTCTTGTGTGCGTGCAGCCCTTCCAGGACGAACTCCGCCGCCGACACCTGCATCTCAGGGCTATCTTTCGGGCCGACGTTCAGCTTGCTCAGTTTTTCCATCAGGCCTTGAATCTGGCTCAGGCCTTCGAGCACTTCGCGCGCTCCCGCATTGTCGCTGAGTTGAATCTCGCCGCCCAGATCGAACCACTGCACTACCTGATTCAGGCTGACGCCGTGGAGATAGGTATCGAAAGTCTTGGCAATCGCCGTGCGGATCAACTCGCGGCTTACGTGATCAGCGCCCTTCATCTCGCCTTCGTACTCGAGTTCCAGTTTGCCGGTGATCGCGGGCAGGGCGGCGTAGATGTCGCTGATGCGGGGCACAATCAATTTTTCCTGATGGGTCAGGGCGCGGCGCTCGGCATTCGAAACTACGTTCTCGATGGCCGAGATCGGCAGGCGCTGGCTTACGCCCGAACGCTTGTCGACTTTCTTGTCGTCGCGCGCCGCGAACGCGATGCGCTCGATCACTTCACTGACATAGTTCGGAATGTGGAGGCGCGAGCCGTCTCGCGATGTCCAGGCTTCCTGCGCGGTAATCGCGATGCCTTCTTCCACCGTCGTGGGATAGTGAGTGCGGATCTCGGACCCGATGCGATCCTTGAGCGGCGTAATGATCTTGCCGCGCGCGGTGTAGTCTTCGGGATTCGCGCTGAACACGATCGCGACATCAAGCGGCAGGCGGATGGGATATCCCTTAATCTGCACGTCGCCTTCCTGCATGATGTTGAAGAGGCCGACCTGAATTTTGCCCGCAAGATCGGGCAACTCGTTGATGGCGAAAATTCCTCGATTGGCGCGCGGCAACAATCCGTAATGCACGGTGAACTCGCTGGAGAGTTCATGCCCGCTGCGCGCCGCTTTGATGGGATCGATATCGCCGATCAGGTCCGCGATGGTGACATCGGGCGTGGCCAGCTTTTCGACGTAGCGGTGATCGGGCGTCAGCCAGGCGATGGGCGTGGCGTCTTGTTCTTTCGCCAAGAGTTCGCGGCAGCGACGGCAGATCGGAGCATACGGATTGTCGTGAATCTCGCAGCCCGCGACGTAAGGCATCTGCGGATCGAGCAACGCCGTCATCGCGCGCAAGATGCGACTCTTCGCCTGTCCGCGCAGGCCGAGCAGAATGAAATTGTGGCGCGAGAGAATGGCATTCACGATCTGAGGCACCACTGTGTCGTCGTAACCGACGATGCCCGGAAATAGCGGCGCCCCTTCGCGCAGCCGCGACATCAGGTTCTCGCGCAACTCATCTTTCACGCGGCGCGCGCTCAGACGCTCTTCAGTAAAAGGACTTCGGCGTAATTCGCCGAGAGTCCGGGCGGAACTCATGATGGGAGCCTCCGAGGAACGACCTTACTCCGATTATACCGCCGCACAAAGCAACTCCCACGTAGGGACAGCCGCCCTCGGCTGTCCGGGCGGGGCGAAGCCCGCCCATCTCTGTGAAAGCGTGGATGGAACACGAAAACCCCAGTCGAGCTGTGCTCGCCTGGACAGCCGAGGGCGGCTGTCCCTACGCAATATTAATTCCACCGAGCCTTCGCCGCCCGCCGCAGACCGGGCAGGATTGCCTCGAGATAGCCGATCACTGCTTCCAGACGCTTTTCTTCCGACAGCGTCGAGAGCAGGCTCTGCTTGAAGTCGAGGTCGAGCGGGAGCGATCCGGCAAGCAAAAAAGAAAGATTGCCGGCTTGTTCGTCGGGTCCAGAGGGCTCTGTCCCGGCTAGTTTCGCGATCTCGGCGTGCAAGCGCACGGCCTGCTTCACCATCTCGGTTGCGGGCTTGCCGGATTCGTCTGTGTCTTTGTCTTCGTCTTCATCTTCATCTTCGTCCCGCACCAGCGAAATCTCGGCCTGCAAGAACGAGCGCTCCTGGTTGACCTGGATCACTTCGAAGCGCTCGACCCCGCGCGTCAGGATGTCCATGCGCCCGTCGTCATATTTCTTGGTGACCGACATGATCTCGGCGGTGCAGCCGATGTCGGCGACCCCATCGGAAGACGCTCGCACCACTCCGAACGGCTTTTTCTGGTCCAGGCATTCGGCAATCATCTCCTTGTATCGGGGTTCGAAGATGTGCAGCGGCAACGGAACTCCGGGGAGGAGTACGAGTTCGAGCGGAAAGATGGGCATCAGCGAACTCACGGCGCATCCAGTGTATAAGAAGTTCTCAGTTCTCAGTTCTCAGAAAGACCTAAAGGCCTGAGGCCATAAGATTCTCACTGAGAACTGAGAACTCGGGTTTGACTTGACGTTCGCCACGCGATACAAGGGTCCGCATGGAGATGGACGGAAAAGTCGTGGTCATAACCGGAGCTTCCATGGGAATTGGGGAAGCGCTTGCCAGGGTTTTTGCCGACGCGGGCGCCAGTGTGGTGTTGCTGTCGCGCGATGCCAGCCGCGCCGAGGCCGCCCGTAATCGGGTCGGCCACGCTGACCGCACGCTTGCCATGGCCTGCGATGTTCGCAATCGCGAAGAAATCGATCGTGCGCTGGCGTTAACGCTGCATAACTTCAATCGCGTGGACGTGTGGGTGAATAACGCGGGCGTGGGTATCCGCGACACGGTCGCTGATATGGAGACGTCCGCATTGCGCGAGTTGTTCGAGACCAACTTCTTTGGCACGATCGCCTGCATACAGGCGGTAGTCCCGGCCATGCGCGAAAAAGGCGGCGGGAGCATCATCAATATTTCGAGTGTTGCCGGACACATTCCAGTGCCGTTCATGGCCTTGTATTCGGCCAGCAAGTTCGCGGTAAACGCTATCGGAAAAGGCGCGCGGCTGGAGCTGAAACGCGACAACATCAACGTGCTGACCGTCTGCCCCGGATATGTGAGCACCGATTTCGGCGCACACGTGGTGGCCGACCGGAAGGGCAACGTCCGTCCGCAATCGGTGCGCGGCATCACCGCGGAACGGGTGGCGCAAGCGGCCTATCGGGGATATTGCAAGCAAAAACGCGAGGTCATCGTGCCTTGGACCATGATTCCGGTCATAAAGCTTTACCAGCTGTTTCCAGGCGTGATCGAGTGGGGGATGGCGAAGGCCATGGGGAATGCGCGCTAAAGTGAGCGCGTCGCGGCGACCAAATAGTCGGGCGGGGGCGCCCGTCGCTCCACAAAAGTAAAGAAAAGTAAATCCCGCTAACTTTCAGACGCCTGCCGCATCCAATCAAGTAGGCAGAACTGCAGTCTTCCACCCCCTCCCAAGGGCCGTTTGCACGGCGGCTCCGGGGGTGGAGGCTGCCGTTAACGTTCCGTGCTCCCTTTCGTTAGAATAGGGTCTATGAGATTCCCCCGGCTAGTCTTCCGCTCGCTTTTTTCTTTTTCTCTGGCGAAACTGTTAGGCGTCGCGTTGCCGGTCATCATGCTCGTCGTCATGATGCCCCAGGTGGCGCGTGCGCAGGATGGCCCTCTCGACAAATCCGAACCCAAAGGGATCACCGTCGACGAAATCATCAAGCGCTTTGCCGCCAAGGAGAAACTATTCAGGGAAGCACGCGAGCAGTACACCTACCGGCAGGATGTGAAGGTGATGACGCTCGACGGCGACACGATCGATGGCACCTACCAATATGTGTTCGATGTGACTTTCGACGACAAGGGGCGCAAGTACAAGAACGTGGTCTTTGCGCCGCAGAACACGCTGCAACGGATTCAGATGACCCAGGAAGATATCGACGACATCGAGAACCGCCTCCCCTTCGTGCTGACCTCGGATGAAATTGGCGAGTACGACATTCTGTACATCGGTCAGCAAAAGGAGGATGAACTGAACACCTACGTATTCGACATTGGCCCGAAGCAGATCGTGAAAAACAGGCGCTATTTCTCGGGACGAATCTGGGTGGACGACCGCGATTTCCAGATCGTCAAGACTTATGGTAAGACCGTACCCGACATCCACAAGGGGAAGAACGGCGAGAACCTGTTTCCCAAGTTCACCACCTACCGCGAACAGATTGACGGTGAGTACTGGTTCCCGACCTACACACGCGCCGAGGATACGCTCCACTTCTCCCTGCAGGACGTAAAGATCCGCGAGATCATCAAATACGCGAACTACCGGCGCTTCGGATCGAAGTCGAAAATCACCTTCGATGGCCAGGAAGTGCAGAAGGCGGAGCCGCAGCCAGGAGATCAGAAGCCGGCTGAGCCGCCCAAGCCGCAGTGAGCGGTTTTCGCGCCAACGCTGGAAGAGGGATGGTCGTTTCAGCTCTGATCATTCGCACCCTGATCATTCCAGTCTTCTTGTCGACCTTGGCCTATGCGCAAGCGACAGCTTCTTTCAACTCCCACGAAGTCCATCCCGACGGGAGCATCACGTTCCGTTATCAGGATCCTGCCGCGGCCAAGGTTTTGCTCAACCTCGAAGGCGCAGGCAAGCCGCTGCCCATGGAGAAGAACAGCGACGGAGTGTGGAGCGCGGTCACGCCTCCGCTGCCGCCAGAGATCTACGGATATGGATTTCAAGTGGACGGGCGGGAGCAGTTGGACCCGAAGAATCCTGTAGTCACGCCGAACCTGATCTCTGTCGGGAACCTGGTAACGGTGCCGGGCAGCGTCCCGCAGCTATGGGAGGCGCGCGATCTGCCCCACGGTGCGGTGCATCACCACTTCTACACGTCCAGGGTGGTGAACGGCCTGGTTGATGGGCAGAGTGAGTATTACGTCTATACGCCTCCCGGCTACGATCCGAAAAAGGGCAAGCGGTATCCGGTGCTGTATCTGCTGCACGGCTGGAGTGACATGGCGAACGGCTGGACAGCAGTCGGACAGGCGAATTTCATTTTCGATAGTCTGATTGCCGAAGGCAAAGTGAAGCCGATGCTGGTGGTGATGCCGCTGGGCTACGGCGACATGAAGTTTGTAACCAGCGGGCACTCGGCATGGAACGACGACGCAGCGATCGACCGCAATGTGTCGTTATTCAGCCAGGCGTTACTGACCGAGATCCTGCCGCAGGTAGAGTCCGAGTATCACGTTTCGAAAAACCGGAATGATCGGGCGATTGCCGGACTTTCCATGGGAGGCTTGGAAAGTCTGACGATTGGACTGATCCACCCGGAGCAATTCGGCTGGGTTGGAGCATTCAGCTCCGCCATGGGACATCAGGACGAGGAACGATTCGCGACGTTGAGTGGAAAGCGTACGAATCTGCGTCTGCTGTGGATCGCCTGCGGGACCGAGGATGGCCTCATCACTCCGAACCGCAAGTTCATCGCGTGGCTGAAGTCCAAGGACGTTCCGGTGACCGTCGTCGAAACTCCCGGCATGCATACCTGGATGGTGTGGCGCGATGATTTGGCGCACTTTGCGCCGTTGTTGTTTCAAAAAAAGTGAGCGCCTCGAACCTTCAATAAAATAAGTACTTCCTCCACTTATCGTCCGAGTGCCCCATCAGGCGCATGATGTGGCGGCTGGTGTGGAGATTGAAGGAGCGGGGTTCGCGCGCGGGCCTCATGTTGGCTTCGTGCGGAAGCTGGTTGCCTTTGCGGCGATTGCAGGGATGGCAGCAGGCGACGAGATTCTCCCAGGTGGAGAGGCCGCCGCGCGAGCGCGGAATCACGTGGTCGAGCGTAAGCTCGCCGGAGGGTAGCGTGGTGCTGCAATACTGGCAGGTGTTGCGGTCGCGCAACAGAATGTTTTTCCGCGAGAGCGCGCGCGACTGGTGCGGAATGCGGCGATACTCCAGCAGACGGATGACCGAGGGCACGCGCATGGCAACGCGGGCGGCATGCAGGAAGTGTCCGTTTTCTTCTTCGGTCATGGCGACGCCCTTCAACACCAGCACGATCGCGCGGCGCGCGGCACAAACATTGATCGGCTCGTAAGAGGCATTCAGCACCAGCACGGGCTGATGCAGCGCATGGCCATCACTTTCCTGATGCACGCCGGAAGCGAGCATCGACGCCGGGAAGGTGCGACCGCATGCTTCCACCGAAATTGTGAAATCGCAACGACATGATTTCTAGCCGTGCGCCGCTATCGCGGATCGTTCCACGGTGCTCGCACCGTTGCGGGGCGGCCCCGCCACCACAGAACTCATTCCCTTCCTTCGAAGTATCCTCTGGCGGAAGCCATAACAAGATGCCGTCGGAAATTTTCAAAGTGCGCGCCACCGTCGCCACCCACACCCGCGCCGCTCCGGCGCGGAGCAGAACCCGCGCACATTCGGACGCCGTCGTCCCGGTGGTATAGACATCATCGACGAGTAAGATGTCGCGGTTCAATATCCGCAGCGGGATCACTCACCGCAAAAGCGCCGCGCAGGTTCTCGCGCCGTTGATGACGAGTCAGTCCGATCTGGCTTCCAGTCTCGCGGCGGCGCAGCAGAACTCCCGCGCACAGCTCAAATCTTTTCGCAGATCTTCCGGTGCGACAGTTGCTTCAGCGCGCGCGTGCGATCATCTCCGCCTGGTTGAATCCGCGCTGCGCCTGCTTGCGCGTGTACAGGGGGACGGGGACCACGGCAATGGTTCCAACCGGCATTGCCTGTTCCAGATTGGCCATCGTCTCTGCCAGCATGCGCCCCAGAATCTGCCGCCGCAGGACGAACCTGCTGGAACTTGAGCACATGGATCAGGTCACGCAATCCACCGTCGTAACTGCCGTAAGCGACCGCGCGCTCAAACGGAGGATCGATGCGCTGACAGAGCAGGCACCGCGTTTCATCTTACCCCGGCCGCCAACAGTCTATGGCGGGCTGCGATGATGAAGTGCTTCTCCGCAAACGGTGCAGTACGACCCCTGCAGCGGTCGAAGCGCGAGCAAACAGGCCGTTGCAAACTGGAAGTCGGGAAACTCGAAGGAGTGGAGAACCACAGATACGGCAATCGGCGGGAAAAAACGTGAAGAATAAAGTCGCAGCCAGCTCGGCTGCCAGCAGCCATATCGGCGAACCCATAGCCTGTGGCCGAACTCATGGTCCGCCGCTTGGCCCTGGGCAGCCCGTATTCGAAACCCAGTACTGCTACTGCTGAAGACGGCCTCCCGCACCCGGCCAGCCGACGACGCTTCGCCGGGCTACGTATGTCAGTATAGCCGCCGCTCATACTCGCTATGCAACGCGGTCATCGGACTTCGAACCTCCGCTCTTTCACTCTGCGATTGCTTGCGGTCGGCGGGAAAGCGTTCGAGCGCCGGAATTGCGTACCAGACGTAGCTGCGGTGATAGCAGCGTTCACAGCGAACTGCTTGCAGCCACAATAACGGAAGCACATGCTTTTCGAAGAAACCGCGAGGGCGGGAGCGATAGCCTCCTGACTGCCGCATCCGCGGCAGTGGAATTCTTCAAAAAACCGGCTCCAAGAGGATCTGGCAAGGGGGTCAAGGAGTACCTCCTGGGAGTTAGCTATTCTAACCCCGATTAAGACGCAAAGTTGCAGACAAGATGTTGCAGGGTAAAAAGCGCAGTCTCCGCTCAGCCCAATTGTCGTAAGTAAGCAGGCTCCACTTGTAAATCTGCCTTTCGGCATGGTAAGGTGCGCCGTCGCTGCTACTGTGAATCTCCTATGAAATTCCTGGTGACAACGAGGACCCTATGAGCGCTCCCGCGGGCACTCCCCTGGAACTGTCCGCAAACATCGCCCCTACGTTCCGGAAAACATGGAAATGAAGGAATTGACCTTCCGGGCCATGTTTCTGGGTCTGATCCTGACGGTGGTTCTGGGAGCGGCCAACGCCTATCTCGGTTTGCGGGCCGGCATCACCATCGCGGCGACGTATCCGGCGGCGGTCATCTCGATGGCGGTCCTGCGCGCCTGGAAAGGATCGCTGCTCGAAGAAAACATTGCCCGAACCGCCGGCTCCATCGGAGAATCGGTAGCGGCAGGGGCGATTTTCACGCTTCCGGCATTTGTTCTCGCCGGAGTCTGGCCGAACTTCTGGTCGTTCGATTCGTACTGGAAATCGACCGCGCTGATCATGGTCGGAAGCATTCTCGGAGTCCTCTTTATCTCTTTAGTGCGGCGAGTCATGGTGGAAGATCCGGAGCTTCCCTTCCCTGAGTCGGTGGCGGCGTCGGAGATTCACAAGGCCGGACA
Source organism: uncultured Acidobacteriaceae bacterium (assembly GCA_963760175.1). GTDB lineage: Bacteria > Acidobacteriota > Terriglobia > Terriglobales > Acidobacteriaceae > Acidiflorens. Next base: position 291,545 of record CAVXBU010000011.1, on the reverse strand, counting down.
GCGCGGCGCGCAAGCCGCGAAATATCTTTTCTGGAACATCGGGGTGGGCGGACTTGTCTACATCCTGGGAAGCTTCGGCCTGTTCGCCGCCGGCAAAGATTTTACTTTGCGGTCGGGAGTTTGGGACGCAGCCAGGTTCGGCTCGGTCTTGCCGGAAGCAAGAATATCGTGGCGGCGGGCGGGACGAGTACCTTTGCGGCGCCTAGCGTAAGTCCCGCCTATCTGGGCGTCGGATACATCATCGGGCTTCGACTGGCCTCCATCCAGTTCGCGGGCGGCGTGCTGGCCTGGGGACTGATGGTTCCGCTGCTCATTTATTTTCTTGGGCCGCAGATCAAACAATATCTCCCGGCAAATACGCCGGATGACTGGACGCCCATGGCGTATGCGGTGTGGAAGTTCGTGGTGCGTCCGATCGCCGTCGGAGGAATGCTGGTGGGAGCGGCTTATACGTTGTTCAAAATGGGCAAGAGCCTGACGGCCGGCTTCGGCAAAGCGATCAGCGACTTGCGTCAGACCGCCGACGCAGCGGGCCCAACTTTCGCGCACCGAGCAATATATGAGTTCGAAAGTTGTTTTTGGCTTGATTGCGCTCATGTTCGTTTTCATGTGCGTGCTCTATGTTTATCTCACCGGACTCGTCTGGCCGGCAATCTTCGCGGCGGCGGTGCTGCTGGTGGTCGGCTTTTTCTTCGCCACGATTTCCGGAAACCTCGTCGGCATGATCGGTTCTTCGAATAACCCGATTTCGGGCTTGACTCTTTCGACCCTGCTGATCGCCGCCCTGCTCATGGTTTCTCTGGGAGTTTCCGGACCATCGGGTGTGTTAGCGGTGTTGAGCGTGGCTGCGGTGGTTTGCGTTTCCTCAGCCGTCGCCGGTGAGCTGCTGCAGGACTTCAAAGTCGGTTACATTCTCGGCGGCACTCCGCGCAAGATTCAGATAGCCGAGTTGATCGCTGTGGTGGTGGCGAGTCTGGTGATGTACTTTCCCGTGGCGCTGCTGAATAAGTCATTCGGTTTTGGCAGCCGCGAGCTCGCGGCGCCGCAGGCCGGACTGATGGCCACACTGGCGGTTGGGGTGGTGGGCGGCGACATGCCGTGGCCACTGGTGGTGGTGGGCGTCTTCATGGGCATTGCCATGATCATGATGCAGGTGCGCAGCCCCATGCTGGTGGCCGTGGGAATGTATTTGCCCTTCGAGACCACTTTCGCCATCTTTCTGGGCGGAGTTTTCCGCGCTCTGGGAGACTGGCTCGCCAAGCGGCGCGGTTTCAATTCCGCGCAAATGGCGCGGGTGGAAAATGCCGGGGTGCTCACCGCTTCCGGACTGATCGTCGGGGAATCCCTGCTCGGATTGGTTTGGGCCGGAATCGTAGCCATTGCCAAGAGCCGCAATTGGGAAATACCACAGATACTTTCCCATCCGTCGTATCTTGTGGGACTCGTAGTGATGGCGGGATTGGCCGGCATCATGATTCGGATTCCGCTGATCGAGTGCAGGCGATCCTAACGAACCCGCGCCACCAGTCGGCATGATGTAAGAAGACCTAGTGTGGGGACGGGCGCCCCGCCCGTCCAAGCCGAGCGCAAGCTCGGCCTCGGCGATGGTGCCGAAGCCAAGAGAAATTCTCCGTCGTGATACTTTGTGTCCGGTGTGATTTTCGCCCTATGTCGATTGCGCGAAAATATCGCCCGAGTGCGGGAGCGGATCGCGGCAGCAGCGCGCCGAGCAGGCCGCAATCCGGACGAAATCACGCTGATGGCGGTCAGCAAGACTTTCGCCGTGGACACGTATCCGCGAGGCCTACGCGGCCGGGCTGCGCGTTTTCGGCGAGAACCGGGTGCAGGAGTTTGCCGCAAAGGCAGACGCCGTGCGCGACTTGCGCGACGTCGAATGGCACCTGATCGGACATCTGCAGACAAATAAAGCCGCGAAGGCGGCGGAGTTGTTTGACGCGGTCGATTCCGTCGATTCAGTTCGAATGGCAGAGAAGCTGAATGCGTTCGCGGAAAGCGCGGGCAAGACATTATCCGTCCTGATTGAGATCAATGTCGGTGGCGAGAAGGCAAAAAGCGGACTCGCACTCCGGGACTCCGACGAACTGGAGCAGATTCTGCTTGCCGCGCCACGATGGGGGAATCTGAGAATTCGGCGGCCTGATGACCGTGCCGCCTTACACCGAAGATCCCGAGGGCTCGCGACCCTACTTTCGCCAACTCCGTCAGATTCGCGACAGCATCGCCGCGCGCAACCTGCCGCAGATCGGCATGGCAGTTCTCTCCATGGGCATGTCGCACGATTTCGAGATAGCGATCGAAGAGGGAGCAACGTGCGTGCGCGTAGGGACGGCGATCTTTGGGGAGCGCACGAACGACGAGTAGAGACGGGGCTTGCCCCGTCTTGCAGAAAGAGGCAAGATCATGTGCAGCAATCTGCAGAGACGCGGCAAGCCGCGTCTCTACGGATAATCGTGATCGAACTGAAAGAGTCCCCCACGGGAACAACCTTCGCGGTCAAAGTCCACCCGCGTGCCAAGAAGAACGCCATCACCGGCGAAGTAGGCGATGCGCTGAAACTGGCCCTCACTGCCCCTCCCGTGGACGGCAAAGCCAACGAAGCCTGCATCGAATTTTTCGCAAAGCTTTTGAAGGTTCCGCGTTCCTCCGTTACTATTGCAGCCGGCCAGACCAGCCGGAATAAAGTGATCCGCGTGGCTGGTTTGTCGGCTGAGGAAGTGCGGAGGCAATTGAAAGTTTGAGGCCAATCATTGTGAGGCCAATCATTGCCGAGACAAAACCGCTCTGTCATCCTGAGCGAAGCGAAGAACCTATGTACGTGCTCGTAGCGCCGGAATGCATAGGTCCTTCGCTTCGCTCAGGATGACAAACTATTGGTAGCCTGTGAGACACGGCACTTAGAACCGCCGCATCAGGAGCCACTTTTGACCTTCTCCGAACGTTTCCAGGAAATCCGCACCGGGTTCGAACGGCCCTTCTGGGTCGCGAATATCACTGAGATTTTCGAACGTCTTTCTTACTACGGGGCTTTCGCTTCTCTTGCGCTGTATCTGCAGGAGAAGCTGAATTTTTCGACCGAGCAAACCGGAACTCTGACCGGCTTGTTCGGAGGCATGGTGTGGTTTCTCGCCATCTTCGGCGGAGCCGCCGCCGATCGCCTGGGCTTTCGCCGCGCTCTCTCGATGGCCTACCTGATTCTGGCCGCAGCCTATTTCCTGATCGGATCGATTGGAGCGTCCTGGCTGGCACCGGTGCGCAACGCCGTGCCGCTTGGACTGTTTGTCGGCTGCATTCTCATCCTGCCCGCGCTCGGCATCTCGCTGGTAAAGCCTTGTGTAGTCGGAACGACGGCCCGGGCTTCCAAGGAGAACGTCCGCTCCATCGGCTACTCGATTTATTACACGATGGTCAACATCGGCGGCGCGCTCGGCCCTTTGTTCGCCTCCTGGTCTCATCGCCATCTGGGAGTCGAGAATGTGTACCGCGATCGCGGCGCTCAGCGTCTTCGCGATGTTCTTTGTGGTCATCATCTTTTTTCGCGAGCCGCGCAAAGCTGGAGACGCGCCTCCGCCTTCGATCGCTACCGTCGCGCGGAACTTCTGCATCGTGGTGGGCAATTACCGGCTGGTTCTGCCGGTGTTGCTGATCGCCTTGTTGCTGCGCATTGGATTGATGATTTATCCCCAGTACTCCGTGCCCTGGTGGATCTGGGCGCGCTGCTTGTTCTTGTGCTCGCGGGATCAGCCGGTTCATGTGGTTCCTGGTGCTGTTCACCGGGTATTGGGTCGTGTTCTGGCAGCAGTACATCAGCTTGCCCGGATACATTCACGGCTACATCAACTCCGGCGCCGATGTCGAGATCATTCTGGTGACCGACGGGCTGACGGTGATCTGCCTTACGCTCGCGGTGAATTTTGACACGCAAGATCCCGGCATTTCAGGCGGTGATTTTGGGCACGGTGATCACTTCGGTCTCGTGGTTGATCCTCGCCTTGCGGCCGACGATCTGGGGTGCGGTGCTTTCGCTGTTTGTGCTCGCGCTCGGCGAAATCATTCAGGCTCCTCGTTACTACGAATACATTTCACGGCTCGCGCCTCCCAGCGAGCAAGGGACGTACATGGGCTTCGCATTCCTGCCCATCGGCATCGGATCGCTCATCGGAGGCTGGTTTGGAGGCACGCTGGTTCACCACTTTGGAGAAGTCATGCACCAGCCGGAGCGCATCTGGTGGAGCGTGACCGCGGTCGGGCTGGTCACGGCAGTACTGCTTTGGATTTATGACAAGATGGCGCGGACGGGCGGCGCAGGTCCGGCGGCGGGATAAAGACGAAGATGCCTCGGCGCAAAATGACGGCCAGCGAGGTCGCGAACGAAATCCGCCGGATGCTGAAAGATGGCGGCTCGACTGAGCATGCCGCCGGCGTGCAGTGGTTTTTCAAAGAAGAAATCAAATCGCACGGTTGGTACACCGCCGCGCTGAGAAAAGCGGCGGTGCAGTTCCGGCGCCGCATCGCCGGCGAACGAGGAATGGATTTCGTGGTCGCAGGTCGCCGACCGGCTTTTCTCTGGCCGGAATCTGGAAGAGAAGGTATTCGCTGTTTTCCTGCTCGAAAAACAAACGAAGAATTTCGGCGACGATGAATTCGAGCTCCTCGCTTCCTGGCTCGACCGTGTGCGCAGTTGGGCGGATCACGACGCGCTGGTGCATGATCTGCTGGCGCCGATGGTGGCTGCCGATCCTAACCGTTGCCGCGAAGTTTTTCGGTGGGCGAAATCGCCGAATCGCTGGCGGCGGCGTGCGGCTTGTGTGGCGCTGATCCGGGGAGCGCGAGCGCATCAGTTCTTTGCTGAGATCGTGCGCCTTTCGAATCAGTTGCTGCAAAAAGACGAGGACGACATGGTCCTGAAGGGATTGGCCTGGCTGTTGCGCGAGACGGCTAAGGCCGACGCCAAGCGCACCGTGCCGTACCTGATGAAGATAAGGAAGAATGCTCCGCGGCTGGTGCTGCGAACGGCTTGTGAAACGCTGCCGGCCGCGGCGCGGAGGCGAGTGTTGAAAATAGCGTTGACGCGCTAGAAGATGAGTGTTAGCAGGCAAGTGCACGGCCGGCGAGGATTTTATCGCGCAGACCCTCCGTATGCGAACGTCTTTACTATTTCATTCTCGTAAGAAATCGTGCGGGAAGCCCATTTCGATGGCGCTTGCCTCGTCCAGAGCGGAGACCTGCTCGGGCGTCAGTTTCAGCTCCAGACTCGCAAGGTTATCTCGCAGTTGCGACACGCGCCGGGCGCCGATGATTGGGAATCACTGGAATGTCGCGATACTGCAGCCACGCCAAAGCAACCTGGGCCGGACGAGCGTCCCACCTGCTGGCTACACCTTTTGCACCGCCGCCACAATTCGATCGCGTGCCGCTCTCCGGGGCGCAGGAATGGCCTTGCATGCCATTTCGCTCGACATACCTCGCCTTCCGTCGCGATGCCGGAATGATACTTGCCGCTCAACACTCCGCCCGCCAGTGGCGACCAGGCGACTAACCCGAGTTTGAAAGCTTTCCCCATGGGGATGAGTTCACGCTCCACAGTGCGCTCGATCAGCGAATACTCAATCTGCAGCCCGATGAATTGGGTCCAACCCCGCAGTTCGGCCAGTGTGTTGGCCTGCGCAATCCACCATGCCGGGGCATCTGAAACTCCTATGTAGAGAACTTTGCCTTGGCGAACCAGGTCATCGAATGCCCGCATGACTTCTTCGACAGGAGTCATCTGATCCCAGATATGCAGCCAATAGAGATCGATGTAATCCGTTTTCAAGCGCCGCAGCGAGGCTTCGAGCGCCTGCACCATGCTCTTGCGATGATTGCCGGCCGCGTTGGGATCAGTCCCCGCCATAGCGTTGGTGTACTTGGTAGCCAGCACAACGGACTGCCGGTGATCGCGAATGAACTCACCGACTAAGGTTTCGCTGGTTCCGTTGGTATACAGGTTCGCGGTATCGACGAAATTTCCGCCGGCCTCGCGATAGGCATCGTAAATCTTGCGCGCTTCCTCTTTGGCCGTGCCCCATCCCCAGTCTTCTCCGAAGGTCATGGTGCCGAGCGAGACTTCGGAAACTCGGAGCCCGCTGTTTCCAAACAAGCGATAGTTCATGGTTTCACCTCAGGATTTCAGGATTGCGTAGAACCGCTGGTCGGCGCTTGTTCGCCGCTCGCCGCTCAGTGCCCTTCCTCTTCCAGATATTTCTCCACTTCCAGCGCGGCCATGCAGCCGGAGCCGGCGGCGGTGATGGCTTGGCGATAACGGCGGTCCTGCACGTCGCCGCAGGCGAACACGCCGGGCACTTTCGTGAAGACATTCTTGTGCGTAACCAGGTAGCCATCCGCGTCGGTTTCGAGCTGGCCTCCGAAGATCTTCGCGTTCGGGAGTGTGGCCGATGCCCAGAAACATGGCGCTGGTCGGGCAACTCCCAGCTTTCGCCGGTCTTCAGATTGCGCAGACGCAGGCCGGTGACTTCTTTCTTGCTGACGTCGAGAACGTCGTCCACCACGGTGTCGGTGAGGAACTCGATCTTGGGATTCGCGCGGGCGCGATCGAGCATGATCTTCGAAGCGCGAAACTGCTCGCGCCGATGGATCAGCGTCACCTTGCTGGCGAAGCGAGTCAGGAACGATCGCCTCTTCCATGGCGGAGTCGCCGCCGCCGATCACGGCGATCTCCTTGCCGGAGAAGAAAAAGCCATCGCAGGTGGCGCAGGAAGAAACGCCGTGGCCGATCAGCGCATGCTCGTTGGGCAGACCGAGCCAGCGCGCCGAAGCGCCGCTGGCGATGATCAGCGTGCGGGTCAGAATGGTCTCTTTGCCGATGCTCAACTCGAACGGCTGCTTGCTCAGATCGGCTTTGAGGTCCGACCACGTGGCCGATGCGATACTCGGCGCCGAAGCGCGCCGCCTGCTTGCGCATGTTCTCGATCAGCTCCGGGCCCTGGATGCCTTCGGGAAAGCCGGGGAAATTCTCCACCAGCGTGGTCATGGCGATTGGCCGCCGGGCTCATGGCCTTCGATGACCAGCGGCTTGAGGTTGGCGCGAGCGCTGTAGAGGGCGGCGGTGTGAGCCGGCGCATCCGGAGCCGATGATCACAACATTGCGTATATCCATAGAAGTTAGAAACCGTGCTTGAAGGACATATGCTAGTAGTTAGATTCCGAAAAACAGATTTCGCTTCAAGCCGCAATCCAACGTATAACCTACGGAGTCTTCTTGCTGCCTGCCCCCGTCTTGGCCGGAGTTCCAGCCGCGGCTCCCACGCCCAGCCGAGCCAATTCCTGGGGCACCATTTTGCGTGCACCCAGAGCATCGCGATAGCGCTCCATGATCGACGAGGCGGCGCGGAAGATCGGCTCATAGGCGCTCTGATCGGTTGCTGGGGTTCCCTCTTCCCCTGCACACGCGCCAGCACCACCGACGCCTTTCCGAAACGCTCCAGTTTGACGCGCGAAACCGGCGTACTCGTCGATAACATCGCGGTCGCGGAAGTAACTGCGGAAGCACTGTCCTCGATCGCAACCTCCATCACGATCTTTGGGATCGCGCACGCGCAGCACCAGCGTCTCCACCATATTCTTCGCATCCACGCTGAACGAATATTGGACGTTGCTGAACGGCGCAGCGTCGGGGAACTCGCGCCGAACCCTGACCCAGTCAGCCGCCGAGACCGCGCCGGGCGGTAAGGGTTGCATGCCGGGAATCGGAGTGCTCGGATCGAGCGTGGAATGTCCGCGAGCCACTTCGTAATCCGCGGCGAATGCCGGCTTGCCCGGTACTTTAGCCAGCGCCGACGACAATTCCTTCTGCTCCTCGGCCGAGGGCGCGCACACGTTGAGGACGTTTACTTTCACCGGAGGCTCTGTTGAGCGGGAGGCTGTTGGCCGAAGCTTGCCGCCACCATAGCCAGACGTCGCAATCAGAATTTTGTGAGGGAACACGGCGAAATTGTATCAGGGGAAGGGAGAGGTTAGAGGTTCGAGGCCAGATTGCAGAGGTGAAAACCCACACAGTGGAGGCCAGCATTTGCGAAGGGCATGACCTCTGCAATCTGACCTCTGACCTCTGCAATCCCGTTCTGAATCCTAGTCGGCGGCGCCGGAATCGGACTCGATGGCGCCGTGGCGGCGCAGCAACTGCGGCAGATTCTGCGAAAACGCCGAGCGCGGCAACACCATGTCACAGCCCACTTCGTGCGCTTTCTGCTTCAGGTCGCCCTGCACGTGCGAGAGGAATCCGATGATCGACGTCCCCTTCTTCAGCTTGCTTTTCAGTTTCGGGATGAGCGTCAAAGGCTTGGCATTGGCGTTGTTCAAATCGAAGATGATGAGGGAAGGCTTTTCTTCGCCATTGCTCTTCATGCGCTCGGCGAGTTCCTTTTCGTTCTTCACGAACTCGACCTTCACGTTCATCTTGCGGCCGGTGGCCTGAATCTTGCTCAGGAAGAACAGGTCTTCGACAAAGGCGAAGACGCGCGAAGCCGCATCCTCTCGTGGAGCGGGCAGAGGCTCGGGATCGACCACCGGGTAGGACGCGGAAAAACCGGGCCGCCGCGGTCCCCGGTTGCCGTTGCCATTGTCGCGCTGCCCAGATTGGCGCGGTAGCTGTGATCCATGGGAGCGGTAAAAATGCCCTGATGCTCCTGGCGGTCGCGGCCCATCGGGCCACCCGCGCCTCGTCTTGGCGGACGCCGTCCACGGCGCCGTTTGTGTTTTCCTCCTCCTGCGGAGGAATGTCCGGGTCCTGCATTCATATTTTTTCTCTTGTTAAGCTTTGAAGTTAATCCCCGAAGTTAATCGTCTTAGAAGTTACGCCCTAGTATCTGATCCACGCCCAGTGCTCCGTCGACACTCAAACGCTGATTGTTCGCAACGCGTGCTGACTGCGCGTGGCTCACCTGCATAAATCGCTACCGGCAGACCAAACCCCACATCGGCTGGATGCTATTCGAGAACGATGCTCAAACTATCGATGTCTAACTGTCGTTGTTTAACTCTGTTCAATGTTCAAGCTATCTACGGCGCCTGGAGTTTTACTTGGCGCAAACGGCCAGCCTGGAAGCATGGCCATTGGGAACACCTTGATGTTACTCATGAAACCGCCGACTGCGCAAGGGGGGAATGCCTTAAGTTTTCCACATCTGGACATTACCAAAGTGCGTCTTGGATATTTCCGACTTGGACATTCCCCGTGCGAAGCGGCCGCCGCTGCTGAGTCCTTGTATTATCCGGACGCTGACAGCCTCCGCAGTTTCGCCTGAAGTTCCGCCGCGGCAACGCCGATATAATAGAGGTGAAACCTGCTCCAGCTAAAGAGAAAACCTCTGCATCGAACTCGCTTGCGCTTGCCGGGACAGCGCTTCGTTGCCCGCCAGCCAATTTTTGACCGTTCGCAGAATGTGTTCGGATACGAAATTCTTTTCCGAAACGGCGTCGAAGACTACTTCAACGCCGATCCCGAACTCGCCGCTCGCTCCACGCTGGATAGTTCCCTGCTCTTCGGCATCAACACGCTTTGCGATAACCGCCGCGCCTTCGTGAATTGCACCCGCGAGGTCCTGTTCAAAGATCTGATCACGTTGCTGCCGCCCAGCCAGACGGTGGCCGAAATTCTGGAGACGGTTGAGCCCGAAGACCGCGTCATCGCCGCCTGCAAGCGGCTGAAAGCGGCTGGCTATCTGATCGCCCTCGATGATTTCGCGCCCAACGATCCGCGCATTCCGCTTTGCGAGTTTGCCGACATCATCAAAGTCGACATCCGGGCGACCCGGCCCGAGGAACGGGCTGGCATGATGCGCCGGTTCGGGTCCCCGAATGCAAGATGCTGGCGGAAAAACTCGAAACGCCCCACGAGTTTCATCAGGCCACGCGACATGGGATTCGTCTATTTTCAGGGATATTTCTTCTGCCGGCCCGAACTCGTCGTCGGCCGCGAAGTTCCGGCCAGCCGCTTGCACTACGTGCGGCTGCTGGAAATGGTCTCACGTCCGGAAATCGACATGCATGAACTCGAAAAGATGCTCAAGCAGGAAGCCTCGATTTCTTACCGCCTGCTGCGGTATCTGAATTCTCCGGTCTTTGGATTTTCCCTCGAAATCAAGTCGATCCGCCATGCCATGGCCGTTCTGGGAGAACGAGAGCTGCGGCGCTGGATCCGGCTGGTCGTCACCGTGGGCGCAGCCGAGCAAACTGCAGCGAATTGGTGTTGATGGGATTGGCTCGCGCCCGTTTTTGCGAACTGCTCTCCAACCGGCTGCAAGCGAACACCGATTTGTTTCTGATGGGGCTGCTCTCCATCATGGACGCCATCCTTGAGGTCAGCATGGACGTGCTCCTCGAACAATTGCCGGTGGAACACGAAACCAAGGCGGCGCTGCTCGGCCAGAAAAGCAGCCTCCGGCCGCTGTACAAGCTCATGCTGGCCCAGGAATCGGGTGAGTGGTCGCAATCGAGCGCCCTCGCCAAACAACTGAAACTATCCGATGAAGAAGTCGCCACCACCTGGTGGCAGGCGCTGCAGTGGGCGCAGGAAGCAACCAGCGGAGTGTGAGAGAGAACAGGTCAGAGGTAAGAGGTTAGATTGCAGAGGTAAGAGGCCCGTTGCGCATTTGGTTTTACCTCTGCAATCTGACCTTTCCCCTTTCCGTTTTCGTCCGGTAGATCACGGTAGTAATCTGAGGATTCTGAGAAATCCGTCGCAGGAAGGCACTTTAGCGAAGGTTTTCAGCGAGTCGCTGGCGAAAACAGGCGATTGCGCCCAAAATCCCCCGCCGCAGCCGACAGCATGGCGTGCAAGGTCGAATTCAAACTATCACAGATGAGCCCATGACCCGATCGCCCGATGGCTAGATTTCTACGGGGCTTCGATCAACTCCATCTTGCCGTCCCGTGTCCGGTGCAGCACCATCAGCGTACCCTTTGGATCGCGGAATACAAAAACATCTTTGTCGCGGAAATGCGCCTCTTTGATCGCTTCCTCCAAGGTCATCGGACGAAGCGCAACCGAGTCCTGGGCATGCACCAGATGCACTTCGGTGGTCCGCGCCACGGACGGAAATTTGTGAACGAGAACGGAAACGGTGGCACTCTCCGTCAGTCCGAGCGCCGCCTCAAGGTTGTCTTCCAACGACTGGCCGTCAAACTTCTTGACCGCCTTGCGCTTTTTGCTCAGCCACTTCGTCTTATATTTGAGCGCCTGCTTCTGCAGATGGTCGAGAGCTTCATTAACCGCCGACATCATGTCGGTGGTCTGGGCCAGCCCGACAATGGGACCGTTTGGCGGGTTGATCGTGATTTCGGCTTTGTGCCGGCGCTTTTCGACAGCCAGAATCACTTTGCTCTCGAATCGGTCACCTAAAATTTTACGAATCTTGTTGAGGCCGGTTTCAACTTCCCTGCGGATGGTGGGAGTAATTTCGTATTTCCTCGCGGTGTATTCCACGTTCATTGAGTCTCCTCCGAAAAAACTTGAAGAAAATCAGGCCAGCGCACATCGGCCCATCGCAATTCAGCACCCGCTATCCGGCGCTGATCGGCGTCCCCAACACTTGGATTGAATCAGCACGTATAGTGCGGTTGCGGCCTTCAGCTTTCGCTTTGTATAGCGCCCCATCGGCGGACTGCAGGAGTTCCTCGCGGCTGGTGCCATCGCCACCTATGGTAGCGATCCCACAGGAGATAGAAACAGCAAATCCAAGCTCAACGACCGAGGTCTCCAGGCTCGCCTCGCGTAGTTTTTCGGCTGCTTTGAAAGCGCCTTCTGAGTTAGTTCCCAGACTTATCAAGACGAACTCTTCGCCTCCGTACCGCGCTAAGACATCGACGCTGCGAATTTGCCCGCCCCACACTCGCGAGAGTTTCTGTAAGACTGCGTCTCCCATCAAGTGTCCGTGCCGGTCGTTGACAGACTTAAAATGATCGATGTCGATCAGCACGACCGAGAAAGATCCTTTGAATCGCTGCCACCGCGTCAACTCCTGGTCTAGGGCGTGTTCGAATCCGCGCCGATTCAGAACCTGAGTTAAGGGGTCGATTTTGGACAGGTTTTCCGCCTTTTGTTTATCGTTCTCCAGCCGATGCACAACCAGGGACGAGCGCAGAACCACGGCGGAGAATAAAACAATATTCAAGAGTACGATAAGCGCGGCCGCCAGCCTGGAATCGATTCGAGAAATCGGATTGCGCAGGATGACAAAGCCCACTGCAGCAGGAATTATCACGGACGCCGGAAGCAGCCGTCGAACCAAATGTGGAGTCGCCCCTTCAATCCAAATGATTGCCAGCAACCCGCCGTCGCTGCTCGCGGCCAGCCCACCGAGCGCAAGCAATAGGAAACTCGCGCCTGTGTGCAGAGCCATGGCCGTGTAGTGGATTGAACCGTAGAGCAAGGGCACACCATAGGCATACCCCAGCACCGCGAAAAGCGAGGAAAATCCGAGAACCCCAAAGCATAACTGGGAAGCGCCCCTCTTCCCGCGTGAGAGATAGATCATTGCCACGGAAAGGACGACGAAATTGGCGGCGGTGATGGGAGCCAACCGGCCTGGGAGGTAAACGGAATAGGGATCCTTGAAGAGAATTTCGTCGATTCCCAGACTCCCCCTTGCGTACTCGAACAGGGTGGCGAGTCCGATAAGTCCTGTCAATGCCGCTGGCCATGCCGCGAGTGATCGATACTTACCCAGCATCAGGGACAATGCGATACCGCCGGCCAGGAAGGCGACGGCTGTGTTTGCCTTCATGGTAATGAAACCCGGTAACACGGACATCATAAGGATGTCGCGGGTTTGCCAGCCGACCAAAACTATTGCGGCAAGGAGGCAGGTGGCGAGTGAACAAATGATCGTGATGAGTGCGCGCTTTGATTTGTGCACAGTTGAATCAGGCAGCGGATGATGCCCATTCCTCCCGTGAATTCTCGCCGGAATGGCTGAGCAGCGATACGCGTTTGGTGACCGACGTCGTGGAACCCGCCTATTTCTTAACCCTGCGTTGGTGTGTGCTGGGAATCTTCATATCTTCCCGATACTTCGCGACCGTCCGGCGAGTCACCTGAATGCCTTGCGATTGAAGAATGCGGGTGATTTGTTCGTCGGTGAGCGGCCGGCTCGGATCTTCTTCTTCGATCAGCTTTTTGACGCGGCGTTTCAAAATCAGGAGAGAAGTGCCGCCACCTTCGGGCCCCTGCACACTCTCTGAGAAGAAATAGCGCAATTCGAAAACGCCCTGTTGGGTGTGGACATATTTATTGGCGACCGCGCGGCTTACCGTAGAAGGATGCACGCCAATTTCTTCCGCTACTTCCTTGATCATCATCGGCTTCAGTTGATCGATTCCGCGCTCCAGAAAATCCTGCTGGCGGGTCACGATCGAGTAGCAGACCTTGGTGATGGTCTGCTTGCGCTGCTCGATGTTCTTGATCAGCTGGATAGCCGATTTATAGCGATCTTTGACGTAGTTGCGCGTGTCACGGTCATTGCCGTCGCGGGTCAGCAGGCGCTTGTAGGCGGGATTCAGGCGCAACTGCGGCATGTCTTCGTCATTCATGATGACCAGCCACTCGTCGCCGTGCTTCACGAATGCGACATCGGGCTCAATCAGCCGCGCCGGAACCTTGTTGTAGCGTAAGCCTGGCCGGGGATCGAGAGTGCGGACATACTCGAGCGCCGCCTGCACTGCCTCGACGGGACGCCCGATGGCGCGGGCTATTTCTTTGAATTGCTTTAGAGTCACCGCGCGCAAATGCTGATCGACGAGGGCAATGGCGTCGCGCACAACTTGATCAGTCGCTTGCTCGGTCGCTTGTCCGTTAGCGGCATTGCCGTTCCGGTGCAGCTGGAGCTGTTCCAGATGGTAGCGCAACTGATAGAGCAGACATTCGCGCAGGTCGCGACAGGCAATGCCCGGTGGATCGAACTGGCGCACAACTTCCAACGCTTCGTGCAGGTCGGCGACGGAGAAGGCTACCGCCAGAATACGGGCTGGGGCGGTCGCCGCTCCGGCGGCTGCGCTTCCGTAGCCCACCGCGCTCGGCAGCGGAACCTCGGCGGAAGTCTCCGGCGTAACATCTGGCGCGACGTTCTGGCTCGGCATCCAACTCAACAAAAGATTCCATCTCCGCTCTCAGAAGCGGCTCATCTCCTCCGGCGCAAGAACGGAAGCTTCGAGATCAGCAGTCTCTTCGTCAGAAGTTTCGGGGGTCTCTGAAACAGCCAGTCCCAGCGCCTCGGCTTCTCCAACAATCTTGGCGGCCACTTCCACATCCGCTTCGGGGGGCGCGACCGGGACGATTCCCAGCAGTTCTTCGTCGCTGGCAATCAGGTATCCTTCTTCGTTCAGATTCCCAATGATCAGCTCAGCGGCCTGGTGCACGGGCGGCCGGACAGAAATCGCGCCCAGTTGCCAGAGCAGGTGGTCACTCAAGTTTCCGGGCTTCGAGAGGAAATTCTCGAACGAAGGCTTCTCGATCTCTTCCATCTCTCCCGAACTGCGATAACCGGGATCCAGATACTCCTGGAAGAACGAGCCAAAGTCGATCTCCTCGAAAGGATCCTTCTTCTCATCCGCGATGGTCGCACCTGCTTCGGGCGCCGCATTCGCCTGGGAGGCTAGCCGGTCGCGCTCTTCTTCCTGGCGGCCGACGTCATCGAGCATGGGGACGGCATCTTCCAGCTCTTCCAGCACCGGGTTCTCGACCATCTCGGCATTGATCATGTCCTTGAGCTCGAGCTTGTTGAGCGCGAGCACGGAGACCATTTGCACGAGACCCGGCGTCAGAATCTGCCGCTGGGACAACTTGACGTTCAATCTGTGCTGAAGGAGTACCATTTCTCTCTACAAAAAGTTCTCAGTTCTCAGTTAACCCGCCCCGCTTAGCTGTCTACCGCATCGGGCTGGAAAGATTAGCTTCTCACGCACCTAGGTAGACCGTGCGGACACGAAAGGTCAGGGGGGCCACGCCTTAGTAACAAACAGTTCTCGTTCCCAGTTCTCAGTTCTCAGGAAATCGCGGGTTGACTGAGAACTGAGAACTGGGAACTGAGAACTCGAGTCCTCACACTAATGAGAAGCTTTCCCCCAAATAAACCCTCCGTACCTCCGGATCGCTGCCTAACTCCTCCGGTGTACCGGAGCGGAAAATCCTCCCCTCGTTGATGATGTATGCCCGATCCGTCACCGACAACGTCTCGCGGACGTTGTGATCCGTGATCAGGATTCCGATGCCGCTGGCGCGCAGATCGGAAATGATTTTCTGCAAATCCAGGACGGCGATCGGGTCGATACCCGAGAAGGGCTCGTCCAGCAAAATAAACGTGGGGCTGATGCAGAGGGAGCGCGCGATTTCAACCCGCCGCCGCTCGCCGCCCGACAACGCATACCCGCGATTCTGCCGGATATGCTCCAGTCCGAGCTGGTCAATCAGCTTCTCCGCCTTTTCGCGGCGTTCATGCCAGGAAATAGGCTGGACTTCCAGGACGGCGAGGATGTTCTCCTCGACCGTCAGTTTCCGAAAAACCGAAGCTTCCTGAGGGAGATAGCTGATGCCGTACTGGCGCGCCCGTAAGTACATGGGAACGCTAGTGATATCTTCGTCGTCGTACAACACCCTGCCGGTATCGGGAGGAATCAGACCTACGATTGCGTAGAAGGAAGTGGTTTTTCCAGCGCCATTTGGTCCCAGCAGGCCCACTACCTCGCCTTGCAGAACCTGAAGGCTGACTCCGTTGACTACGCGACGGCCACGATAGGATTTCCCAATTTCGTCGGTGGCCAGCGTGTGCATTTATCGTGCCACTTGCGTCTTGAGTGACGGCCGGGGATGTTTCTTTTCCTTCCACGAGCACCCTATCATCGGTCTATAGAAAGTCAACGAATTGCCCGTAGTTTTGCCTTGTTCGGCATCAAAAATGCTAGGCGGTCCGCCGGTCAGGACGAACTTGTCGTCCGAGGACGTGTACACCAATCGGTCGCCGGTCGCGTGCCGCGTCGGCTGCGTGACCACAACATTCTCTTCGGCGATGATTTTGTCGATTTGCCCTGGGGTTCGACCAGGCTGGTGGCTGCTTGTGACTGGCTTCGCGGCAGCAGAAAGACCGTCATCCGCTCCGCCGTCATCGTCGCGTCATAGCCTTTCGCAGTCACTCCGCCATCCAGGAAAACTTTCCGCTCCGCATCGGTGTAGCGCAGACGCGCGGATGTGGTGTGGACCGGCGTCACCTTCCCCGTCTTGTCCACTTGCACCAGGACGGTCGAGACGGGTTGCGCGACAGTCCCCTGAGCATCTCCCTGGGCGAAGAGCGATCGGTGGTCGCGATCAAATTGAAGGGTTGGAGCCTCCACTAGGTTGGCGTCCTGCCACAAGCGCGCATCGCCGCTGTACAGCGCAATCGCCGAGGAACGATGGGCCGTCATGCTGCGGCTGGTCACGTGGATCGGGTCGGAAGAGGCGAGCATAGCGCCATCCGGCTGCGCCTTCAGATCGGAGTACGTGCTCTTGACGTTGCCCTCGGCAAAGGCGTCGCCGGTCGCCCGGTTCATGCGAAGCGTCTGCGCAGTCGTGGTCATGCCGCCGTTCACCGCCCGGGCGATCCAACCAGCACCATGATCTGATCGGCGGTCGTATACTCGTCCGCGCTGCGCCCAAGCCTTTTGCGTGCCGTCAACGTAGGTAAAGGCGCCTGTCTGCGTGATCGACCGGACTCCGCCCTCGGGCAGAAAGACGACATCCAGCATCCGGCTGGTGGATACTCGATCAGTCTGCGCCGTATCGCCGGGCTTAGGGGATGCGATCTTGCTGGCGTCGGCCTTGCTTGTGTCGGCTCTTGCTCGCGTCAATCGCTGCCGACAATCTTCGCGTCCGGTTCTCCATGCAGCGTGGCCAGGCGATTTTGGTCGGTGAATGTCGCCGTGAACTTATCGGCGGTAACCACTGTCTTCTGACTCGCGCCCGGCTGCGTGATCACGATTTGCGGCGGTCCGCTGGTCTGGGCACGCTCCAGCAGGCGACCGTCTTTCACGGTGAAGTCCATCACCGGAGCGGTCATCTCGATGTCTTGAGTTTGCTCGCCTGCCTTCGCCGGAGAAGGCACAGGTGAGGATGAGGATAAAGACGGAAGACTGTCCCTGACGATGCCACCGCAGTTCCGGGCTCCGCTCCGGACTATTTTTTTGCGTCAAGCGCACGCCGTCTTCGGCATGAACCGTCTTCAGCAACTGTTCCCCGGCGGCGCTCCCGGCAAAGTGCAGCGTCACGCGCTCGGCGGCAGCGTCAAAGGGCTGCCCTCCCTGGGCTTGCTTTGTTGGGTTCTGCATGCCTTGGTTCTGCGCTCCCTCATTCTGCGTGCTTTGGCTCTGCGCTGCCTGGTTCCTGAGTTGCACGTTACCGGTAAGAATGGCCAAGGTCAGCAGATTCCGCGATCCGGTCAGCCACATCTCTGCGCGATCGGAACGCTCGTGGGTCTCTGCGCTGCCATGAATCTCGGTCCTCACGTCGCCTTCGGCGAGAACGCGGTCGACGGTGTTGTCCTCGCGCAGAAAGAACGTCGCTTGCTCCGACCACGCTTCCTGCTGTTCCCGGCTCATGTGCACGGTGGTGAGCACGACCTGATGAGGCTGCTTGGTAATCACGCCCCGATCTGCATCCAGATGCACCGGTTGCGCCCGGTTGACGGTCATCACCACCGCCGAAAGCAGGTTCATCGTGCCCGTCTTGGCCACATATTGAATGCCCACAGCCGAACCCGAAGCCTGCGGCGTCTGAAATATGACTTTGCCCGTGGAGGAAGCGTCCCCCGTATTCTTGTTGAAGGCCAGCCCGTCGCTTTCAAGATGAAGTGGGGCTCTGACTTGCTCGGGAGGCGACTGGTCGGAATGATGGATGCCCTCGGGATTCGCTTCCAGGTCAATCAACACCCTGCCCTTGGCGTTGATATCGCCCGACACGGGATCGTACTCGAAATCATCCCCGGCGATCCGATCGAAACGGCTGGCATCCTTGCCGTAGATAACGATCTTGACGTTGTGCAGCTGCGCCCGCCCACCCTCTTTGAGCTGCACCGCCTTGGAAGCGCTCACCTTAAACTGAGTGCGGCCTTCCACCGACTTGGAGATGGAAAAGCCCTCGGCGGTCTGCTGAATCTCCAGGCCCATTTTCGCCGGGACGTCGTGGACGACCTTGCCCACACGCCAGCGGGCGTAGAAATACATTCCTGAGACCGTGGCAATCATTAGAATCGCGCCCAAGGCGAACCAGCGGCGCAGTTGTGAAACCCGAAGGGCCATCAGCATCAAGTGTAACCCGTGATCCGCAGCTACGTGAGAAACCCCCGTAGAGACGGGGCTTGCCCCGTCTGGAATCTCCACAGAACTCTGGTTCGGCAGATCCCGGGAAGGGCACGACTTCAGTCGTGCCGTAACGGCCGCATAACCAGCCGCGGCTTCAGCCGCTGGGGGAATGCGTGCCTCAAACTCAACCATTACGCCACTACGCAGATTGAGCTAGTAGCGCAGATATCCAAGCCCCACGCGCATGTGGTGCAGCAGGCTGTCGGGGGTGGTGAAGGCAATGGTCAGTCCCAGCATGGCGTGGACGATGCCGAGGGGATAGATGCTGCGGTAGCGACGAAACATTTCGCAGAAGAACAGAGCACCGATGAGCGTCGCGGTAGTCAGGACCGGACTGGGCAGGTGGGCGGCGGCAAAGAGCGTGGACGCGGTCCAGACCGCGGTCGTGCCGCCATACAGTTCTTCAAAGCGATTGAAGAAGAACGACTGCAGGATGAATTCCTGAATCATGGCCCAGATCACATATCCCCAGATCGACTGCAAGCCCGGAAACCACGTTTGATTGGCGGGAATCTGGCCGCCCGCCCAGCTCACCAGAACTACCACCAGAGCAATGGCAGCCAAACCAATCCCGAGCACTACGCTGGCGCCGGACATTTTCGGCAAACCTATCCCGAGACGCTTGAGCGACTTAGGGTTCGTCAGTGCATCTGTCAGGGTGAGAACCAGAATCGTGAGGGCCGCGATGGCCGCCCAGCGGTTCCGGATCTGCCGTGTCGGCGCCCAAAGCGCTAACTCCAGAAACAGAAATACGATAATAATTTGCGCCCAAACGAAGCACCGGCGGGAGGCGGTCGCGACCACGGGAAAGATTTTCGACTCGACCGCCATTTTGTACCTCGTTAGAACTGGAACTAGAACTAGAACCAGAACGACCAGATGGCGTCGACGCTGGCGTGAGTGATGGTCGAGGCCGGCACGCGCCGTTGCTCGCGCCAGGCCCGGCCGTAGAAAATCCCGGCGATGGTTGCCAGCAGGACATACTGCCAGTTGAAGTGCGTCGACCGTTTGTTGAAATGGGAGAGTCCAAACAACACTGCCGTGATCGCCAGCGCCGCGCGCCGTCCGACGCGCCGCTCTAGTAGATTCTGCACCCACGCGCGAAAGAAAAGTTCCTCGGGAACCGCTATGAAAATGAAGATATAAATCCAGGTCGCAATCATCTTCGGAATGAGAATGATCGAGAACCGCGGCGCATAACTATGCGGATGGAGAAAGCCCAGCGCCATCCCGAGCGCGAGAACTATGGGCGCAAAAAAAACCAGTTCGCGCAGTCCGGTTTTCCAGTCGCTCCAGTGGAAATGAAAGTCAAAGCCGGTTCCGCTGAGCCGCCGGATGGCGACGAATCCATACAACCCAGCATCGACGAGGAGCAGCTTGCCCAATCCCGCAAGCCCGCCAGGCCAGGCGCGCTCGAACCAGCGCAAATCAACCGCCAGCCCCAGCGTCAGGAGAATGATCGCGTCTCGCCAATTGCCGCGTTGTTCGGGATCTACGATGGCGGCCTGCCCCAGCAGCCACGCGATCGCCACGGGCAGCAGCGTGTACAGGGCACACCATTCCCAGGAAAACATCCGATGCGACGTGGAAATCAGGACGTAAGGTAAAGCGCAGAACACGGGTAAGACGGTTCGTAGCGCGGGCGGCCAGCGGGCGCATGCCTGCCCAACCCGTTCGCCGGCAAATCCGAACACAGCCGCCGGTGCAAGCTCCAGCACAAGCACCGCGATGGCTGCGGGCGTTGCGTTTTGCATGCGACTATCTTAATCGCTTACGGAGTTTATACCCGCCGCACCAGCGTTCCGGCGAGCAGGTCGTGCAGTCCTTGTTTGCGCTCGGTGAGGCCGACCATGACGTAGCCGATGCACAGAATCATCGCGGAGAGAATCTTCGCAAAGTGCCTTCCCGTCGCGCGTGCAAACGAGATTCGGTTGCCATAGAGATCGGTAACCTTCATTCCAAAGATCATCTTGCCGAGCGTTGCCTGATATGACGAGCTTTCCATGAAAGCCTCGTACAACCAGGAACCGAAGAACAACGCGATGAGCGTAACCCCACCACCCAAAAGCCCAATTCCCCTGTGGGGCAGACCACTCATCATTCCTGCCAACCCCAGACCACCAAAGATGATGCTCACGGGAGCTACCACCACCCGCATGATGATGCCGTCGATGATGGCCGCGACTACCCGAATCCAGAAGCCTCCGTAGCCAGCTCCCACCGCTGGCACGACTGGCTGATAGCCGGGGGCTGGGGCCGAGTAGGGCGATGCCGGATTGAACGGCGCCGGGTTGGCAAACGCTGGGTTGGTGGACGCCGGGCTCGTGGGCGCTCCACAGCGACTACAAAATTGAGCGCCCGCGGCATTCTGCGCCCCGCATTTGTTGCAAAAGAAAGTTCCGTTCATGACCCGGCACTATAAAGACGGATGGGCTTCTTGTCAAAAGGAGAAATTCAAAATGGCGGAAACAGATCACAGAAGCGATGATGCTTGTGTGGTAGCGGGGCTCTGCCCCGCCGGGGCCACTTCGCTTAGCGGGCGCGCACCACGTCGCGCAAAGTCAGCTCCAGCCCGCCGAATTCAGGATGGTCGTTCATGCCCAGCGAGTAGGCGATGTCGAGGCGGTCTCCAGCCAGCAACTGCAGCCGGTCGCAGGATTCCTTCAGCCCCCAGCCCATCGCTTTGAAGCCGATGTTGTCGCGCCAGGATGATGATGGTGGTGATGATGATGCTTGTGTGGTGACGGGGCTCTGCCCCGTCCCGGCAGGGCAGAGCCCCGCCACCACACGAGCGTCTTCCGCGCGCCTTTTTGGAATGGCAGACGCGTCGGGATGGCAGCGGGGAGTGAAGTCCTGCGCGGCCGCAGCTGCGGCGTTGACCGCCGGCGCCACCCGCAGCCGCACATGCTTCTCCTTCACTGCCTGCGGAGGCGCCATCAGCCGCACCGCTCGCGCAGTGAAAACCGGCTCGCGATTTTCCATCCCGAAGGGTTCCAGCAATAGCAGAGCCCGGTGAAGTTCGGGCGTGACTTCTCCCAGCGGCAGCTCTCGATCAAACTCCAGCTGCGGCTCGAAATCGGAGGGAGTGAGCCGGGCGCGAGCGTAGCCGTCCAGATGCTCGCGCAGCTTCTCGACGTTGGCGCTGGGCAGCGCAAAGCCAACCGCGTGCGCGTGTCCGCCGTAGCGGGAAAACAGCTCGCGGCACGATTCGAGCGCATGCAGCAGATGGAACGCCGGGATCGATCGCCCCGAGCCATGCGCTTCGGCACCCTCCCGGGAAATGACCAGGGCTGGACGCCCGTGCCGCTCCACCACGCGCGACGCCGTGATGCCAATCACGCCGCGATGCCAGCCTTCGCCGTCGACCACCACGCAATAGGCCTCGCGCAGCGCGGGCTCTTCCTCCAGCCGACGAAAAATGCTGTCCATGATGCGGCGCTCTTCTTCCTGACGCTCCGCGTTCAACTGGTCAAGCCGCGCGGCAATTTTCCGCGCGCGCTCCATATTTTTCTCGTTGAAAAGATCGACCACATCGCGCGCCACGTCCATGCGTCCGGCGGCGTTCAGGCGAGGCGCGACGCGGAAGGCGACTTCGCTCGCAGTGAGCGCCCGTCCGTCGCCCAGCTTCGCAACTTCGAGCAACGCTTTCAGGCCGACGTTCACCGGACGACGCAGCCCTTGCAATCCCAGCTTCGCGAACACGCGATTCTCGCCCAGCAACGGGACAGCATCGGCGATGGTCGCGATGGCCGCGACTTTCATGAACGACATCAGCAGGCGCGATTGATCTTTTATATCCAGCCGCCGCTGCATCAATCCCTGCGCCAGCTTGAAGGCCACGCCCGCGCCGCACAAATACTTGCAGGGGTAATCGCATCCTTCTTGATTTGGATTAATAACTACCAGCGCCTGCGGAACACCGTCCGCGCCCGGCAGGTGATGGTCGGTGACGATCAGGTCGACTCCGGTGCGGCGAGCGGTGTCGGCGGCGTCAAACGCGCGGATTCCGGTGTCCACGCTGATGATCAGGCGCACACCGTCGGCAGCGGCGCGCTCGATCACCTCGTCACGCATGCCATAACCTTCGCGGATGCGATGCGGCACATGAAAGTCGGCCGCGCCACCGCACAGCTCGATCGCCGTCTTGAGGATGACGATCGCGGTCGTGCCGTCCACGTCGTAATCGCCGTAGATGAGGATTTTCTCTTTGCGCTCTAACGCCGCTTCCAATCGATCGAGCGCGGATTTCATGCCCCTCATCCGCAACGGGTCGTGCAGGTCGCTAAGCGCCGGCGAAAGAAAACGCGCAGCCGCTTCCGGCTCTTCGATTCCTCGACCGACGAGCAGATCGGCAAGCACGGGCAGGGCGGCGGGAGCGATTCCCAGTTTGGAATCCTGCAGCGTCGCCGCCAGTACCCTGGCCTTGGGGGAATTGAGCGGATTGGCGATCCATCGCATGAGTAACTTTCCTGGAAAGAACCAGACTAGCAGCTTGGTCACTCAGCCAGAAATGGCCTGCCCGCTCCATTCAAGAAGTTAGTGGGATTGCCGATGAAATAATTCGGGAACACCTGAAGTCGTTTCCCTCATTTGCCGCGAACGCTTGAGGAGTTGGAGACGGAAAGGTACAGGAGCAGAAATGCGATGACTCCGGCCACGGCCACATCCAAGGCAAGAGAAGCGACGGAGCTACGGTGGGATGCGGACAGTATTCCGCCTTTCCCGGCGGTCGCGCTAAAGGCGCTGAACCTGATGTCAGGCACGGACACGTCTTTGCTCGAACTCTGCAATCTGATTCGCTCCGATCCTGCCTTCTCGACGGCCGTCCTCAGGATCGCCAATTCTCCTCTGGTCGCCTTTCCCAAGGACGTCACCAGCGTGCTGCAGGCGTCGATGCTGCTCGGCTTTCAACGCCTGAGGAGCGTGGTAATCACGGTTGGGCTCAAGGTGTATCTCAGGGGCTCGCTCACGCCGCTAATCAAGTCGTGCTGGCATCACAGCGTCGCCTGCGCTGCGGTCGCCGAGCGCAGCGCAAAGTGGAGATTCCTGGACAAGGATTTTGCCTACACGGCAGGGATTCTGCACGACATCGGCAGGATAGCCCTGGCCACGGTCATGCCAGAGTCATACGCCCGCGTCATCGAGCACGGGGCGGACCGACCCCAGGATGTTCTCGAAAGCGAACGGGAGTTATGCGGAATCGATCATTGCCAGGCGGGACGTGCGCTGGTGTCTGCCTGGAACCTTCCGGAAGCGTTTCTTGCGATCGCTGGGTGCCATCACGACCCGGAAGCGCATTCCCTACGCACAGCTGCGTTAATTCCGCCCAGTTGCGAGTTGGCGGACTCGCTCGGGTTCGCGGTAATCCACTGCCGATCTGTTCGCAGCTATGCCGAGATTCTCGCCGCGTTTCCCGACCCCGCACGAAACCGCTTTCCCGCCGATGACAAAGAATTGGCCTCCGAGATCACAAACGAAATCCGGGCGATTGAATCGGCGTAACCGGCAAGTCCCCGAACTGCGCAACTTCGGCGCGGCATGTCACCCGCAAAAACGGGCTTATAATGTCGCAATGCGGCATTGGCTAATACAGCCGGTTCTATTGGGTATAGCTTGCCTCTTCACTGCTCAAGCTGCTTATGCGCAGAACACCGATTTGGGCGCGACGTCTAAGGAGCAAGCCCACGCTCACAGACTCTGTCCACCTTCCCATTCCGATAGAGAGCAATCGGCCGGCCCAGAAATCTCGATCGCCGAGGTTACCTTCTTGGGCACCCTACAAATGCCTGCCTCAGACCGGGAACAGATCGCGGCCTCGCTCAAGAAACTAACGGGCCCTGGTCCTCTTGACGGCGTTGTAGACGATGCGCTGGAGAGAGTGAGAGGCGCGTGGCAGGATCGCGGATACTTCACAGTGCAGGTCACCGGCAATGGAACGACACTGACCAGCAGCCCGGTCAATCAGCGGATCTCGCTCAGCGTTTACGTGGATGAGGGCAAGCAGTATCGGTTGGGAAGCATCCGGTTCAAGAACAATCAGGCGATCCGCGATGTAGGGGCGTTGCGAGCATTGTTCCCTATGGCAGACGGCGACGTCTTCAGCCGCGAGGAAATCGCGAAAGGACTGGAAAATCTGCGTAGAACCTACGGAGAGCTGGGCTACCTCAACTTCACACTCGTCCCGGACACAAAGGTGGATGACGGAAAAAGCCTGATCGACATTGAGATTGATGTGGATGAGGGCAAGCGATTTTATGTCGAGGGCGTCGACGCCGTAGGGCTGGACGAAGGTATACGTCAAGAATTATTGAAAGACTTCCCGCTTAAGCGTGGTCAAATCTATAATTCCCGACACTACGACCTCTTCTTGCTGAAGGAGGGTTCCATTCTGTCAGCATGTGGTTCGGAGCGTCGCCTAAACGAACGGGTGGGTACGATCACAATCACGATCGACTGCCGACCCTGTCCCGCCGATTGAGCACCTTCTCTGAATCGGCCGCTGGCCATTGCATCTGTACACGGCCTTCAGCGTTCCTCGTCCTGGTCCGGCTCGTCGATCATGAATCCGCCGCCGTCATCCGCCAGTTCGCGCAGATGTTGATAATGCTCGTACCATTCGGTGCCGGCTTCGAAAACGAAGACGCATCCCTGGTACGCCCAGCCGAGCTGCACGAATCCTGTTTTCCCGACGTAGGTCTTCAGCCAGCGGCTTTCTTCCATGTCTTCTTCGCTTCCGTAATCGCCGTCGGCGAGGCGCTGGGACAAGCGCTCCAACTCTTCGCGGTCGAGCGCCCAGGAATGCATAGTCAGGAAGGGCGCGCCCGTGGATTTGGCCAGCTCCACGAAATCCTTCCAGCCATCCGGATTCTGTTCCGAATCCCACAGCACGCTGGGAACCTCTTCGCATTCGACATAGCCAAAGAAACGGCGCATGCCCAGACCTTCAATGAAGGCGGTCATATCGTCTTTCATGCCAGTCAGATCGTCTGGATGTGGAGACATCGTGGAGCCCTTATTGTACGGCTTAGGCGCGTCAGCCGCCAATGCCGATGCGGGTCGGGTGGTGTCCTAATTTGACGTGCGGGCGGTCTTGTTGCATAAGGAGAGCATAAAGAGAGGCTCCGTGGAAGCAAAAGAGAAAATGAGCACAATTGGCCAGCCAGTGCCGGAGTTGCCGGTCGCTGATGTCGAACGCGCACAACAGCATTACCGAGATGCACTCGGCTTTGAGATCGGATGGCTTTACCCAGGCAAAGAAATTGGGGCTGTGTCACGCCCTGGTGTGGCGATATTCTTTCGGAAGAGGAAGCCACCGTTCGAACCTGCCATCCACTGGGTGTATGCCCAAGATATCGATGCGTCGTACCAGGAACTGAAGTCGTTAGGTGCGAACATCGTGGATCCTCTGGAAAAAAAGCCTTGGGGACTACGGCAATTCACCGTAAAGGATCTGGACGGGAACCTCTTCTATTTCCACCATGACTAACCGAACGCCCTGTCGAGGCGAGTTGAGGCGGCCGGCGAACGACTAACGACCAGCAACCAACGACCGGCTCCCTTGTGTTAAACTTCCTCTTCACAAAACAACGCGTTTATCATGCTTTTTTCCAAAGAATATGTGGGCTACCTGGCCCGCGAAGTTTCCAAAAAACTGGTGGCGAGCGGTCTGGTTGAGACCAAGGCGATGCCTGCTCTTTCCGAGAGAGTCCACGCCGTCCTGCTCGACGAGCTGGCGCTTGAGGACCGCATTAACGACGAAGTGCGCGTTATCCTCGAAGCGTATTCCGACGAAATGCAGAAGAGCGGCGCCAATTACCAGGAAATGTTCCGTAAGGTGAAGACCGAGCTGGTGAAGAAATACAAGGCAATTCTTTAAGAGTAAGTTAAGAGCAAGTTGAGAGTATGAGGACGCCCCTGCCGTGCGCTTGAGCCGCGACAAAGTCAACAAACTCGCCCATGTGGTCACCGACGCGGTCGCCGACCTGGATGAGGTCGAGTTCATCGAGGACCGCAACACGATCCGGCTCGAAGTCCGCAAGATTATTGAAGAGCTGCTCCTGCAGGAAGCCCGCATCGACCAGGCCGCTCGCCAGAAAATCGAGAGCCAGCGCCGCACCATCATCGAGGGCTCCGAGGAATGGTCAATCCTCTACCGCAAGTACTACAACGAGGAAGTCAAGAAACTCGGAGTTTAGTTCTAGGTCGTCGGTAGAATCCACCTTCAAAATCAGGCGAGATCGAATTTTCACGGCCTTCCTCTGCCATTACGGTCCTTGATCATCCTCTTGTTTCCCAATGTGGGCTTGACGCTACGCGCATCCTTGCCTCTGGCTGTGTCCGGCGACGATGCGAATTTCATTGAGGCTTTGGAGAGGCCTTAGATTGTTCGGATTGAAAGGAGACTTCCGGTTGATGACTGAGTTGATGGCGAAGCACCGCATGGCCACACGAATGCTATCGGTAGTGCGTGGCGTTGCGCACCAGGGGAGGGAGAATCATGGAAACGAGAATCATCGGAACGAAAATCATGGGGACGAAAATCTTGAAACAAATCGCAGTTTGTATTTTCCTCCTGGTGATGCCGCTTCTCGCCCAGGATCATCTTGTCAGTGGGGCGCCACCCGCCGCAGCCCGCGGTCCAGTGTTTGAAGTGAGCGCTGGTTACACCTATCTCGATATGGAGACTCCATCCCGACAACGCGTCGGCCTCAGCGGAGTGGATGCCAACGGCTTCGTCGATTTCAACTCGCGCCTGGGATTGGCGGTGGATGCGAACTACGCTCGCGCCGGCAACGTGCTCGGTACGCCACACAGCGGCAATGTGCTGAGTTGCCTGACCGGGCCGGTGTTCTATCCGGTCGAGTACGGCAACACTCGGATCTTCGTCCACACGTTGGCCGGCGTCAGTTTGGTGAACAGTGCGGTTCCCGTCTCGGGAACCTACTACCTGGGAGGGACGATCACCCGATTTTCCTACGCAATCGGCGGAGGAGTCGAACGCACCATCGTTGGGCCGCTGGGGCTTCGCGTCGAAGGCGACTATCTGCGAACCACGTTTGCCAACGCCAGCGACGCGATGGCGTTCCAGAACAATCTGCGCATTGTCACCAGCATCGTCTATCGTTTCGGAAGACACTAGCCCAGATTCAGAGAAGTTACGAACTAAGACCAGTTACGAAGCCCGCTCTACTGGCTGGTCTCGACCGGATTCATTCGCAGCACGTCATCCTGGTCGTTATCCTTATCCTTGCTCTTGATCCCGATCGCATCCAGCTGACGGGCTACCGGCTGCACTTCTTCGAGAATTCGCGCCAGCGTCTGGCCGACAGCTTCCTTGTCGCTGTTTTCCGCGCCCCGGCGCTTCATCACGCTCTCGATAAAACTCTTTGGCCGCGGATAGACCACGATCTTGACGTCGTCGCCTTCAGGAATTCCAGCCGCTTTCTTCGCCAGTTTCAGCGCCGTATCGTAGCCACCGAGTTCATCGACTAAACCAAGGCCCTTCGCATCCTGGCCGGACCAGATCCGCCCCTTGGCAATCTCCAGCACTTTTTCTTTGGGCAGCTTGCGGCCATCGGCAACCTTACTGGTGAAGTCAACATACACACGGTCGAGCCACGCCTGGAATCGCGCCCATTCGGCGGGCGTGTAATCGTGCGTTCCGGTGAACATGGTGGCGTTGTTGCCCTGATGCACTTCGTCCCATGAGAGGCCGACTTTGTCCCACAACCCGTTGGTGAGCATCTTTCCTCCCAGTACTCCGATCGAGGCGGTGATGGTTCCGGGCTCGGCTACGATTTTGTCGGCCGCCATGGCCACAAAATATCCGCCCGACCCCGCCAGATCGCCCATGGAAACGATCACCGGTTTGCCCGCCTGGCGCGCCTTTACCACTTCCCTCCAAATCGTATCGGAGGCAACATACGACCCGCCCGGGCTATCCACACGAAATAAGATCGCCTTTACGTCCGCGTCCCCAGCCGCCGCGCGTATCGCGCCTGCGACCGTATCCGACCCCATACTCTGGCTCCCTTGCACGGGATCGTAATCACTCTTGCCGCGGGTAACTCCGCCGATGCCGAACACCAGGGCAATGTTCTTTCCGTGATCGTGCGGACGTCCGGCACGGCTCAAATATTTATCCAGATATAGGAACTCGGCTCCGTCGCCACCTTGTGCTTTCACCTTGCCGTAAACTTCATCGCGATACGCAACCGCGTCCACCAGCTTCGCTTCGACTGCTTCCTTGCCCAGATACGGCCCGGCGTCCACCAGCGCCTGGAACTTCTCGGGCGCGATCTGCCGCGCCTGGCAGATGCCGTCCTTTATCTGGTTGAACCATGAAGTCATGATGGCGGTCATCGCCTCTTTGTATGGTCCCGAGTACTTGGTGTCGGTAAAGAAGTTGAGCGCATTCTTGTATTCGTAGCGGTGATCTCCGTGAAAGGTCATGCCCAGCTTGGCGAGCGTTCCCTTGATAAATGGCGACTCCATGATGATGCCGGTCAGTCCGACATCGCCCGAGGGCTGCAGATAGATGTGGTCAAACGCCGTCGCGAGGTAATACGCGCCGTTGCCCGGACCAAACTCACCGAAAGTTTCCGAGTAGGCGACAGCAAATTTCTTGTGCGCGCGAAACCTTTGGACGGCATCGCGCAGTTCCTGCGTCTGCGCCATTCCCATTTGTGCCGCGCCGATTCTGGCGATCATGCCGACGACGCGGTCGTCACTCGCTCCGCGATCAATCGCGTCCACCACGTCGCGCAGGGTTTGCTTTCGTTCGGTTAGGAGCAACTGCGCCGCCGGAGTATCCGGCACATCTTCCATGAACGCCTGCTCGAAGTTGGCTTCAAGAATTGTCTTGGATGGAACTTTGCCCTTCGCGCCAATCACAGTCACGGTCACGATGACGATTCCGATCAGCCACAGTGCTCCCAGGATGGCTAGAAACCGCACGATCAACTTGGACATGGTTTGCTCCTTTGGTGAGAAGAGCAGTCTAACCGAGACCGAACCGTAGTAGAGACGGGGCTTGCCCCGTCTAAGCCTGCTGAACAACTCCGGTTGAGCTAGGCGTTTCTGGCCTTCGGTCATTTAGCCACCAACGAGGATCAGTATTATCAATAAGTTAAAAGCCTCGCGCGCGGCTGGAATCTCACTATATGTATATTACTGTACGTACAATATGGACAGTACAAAATGTTCCACGTGAAACATTATCGCAAATTGTTCGCTTTTCGCTACCCGAGTCTGGGCGTCGTGATCGCTCCCTCGGACGCTGACCTCACCAGCGCAACGTACTTTGCGAACACGCCGGTTTTGTAGTGTGGCGCGGGCGGCTTCCATTCCGCCATGCGGCGTGCGATTTCGGCGTCGGAAATTTCCAGCTCCAGCCTTCGGATCTTGGTGTCGATGGTGATGCGGTCGCCTTCGCGGATTGCGGCTATCGGGCCTCCCAGCGCCGCTTCTGGCGCCACATGGCCGACCATCAGACCACGGGTCGCTCCGCTGAAGCGTCCGTCGGTGATCAGGGCCACGCTTTCGCCCAGGCCTTCGCCTACAATCGCGGCAGTCACGCTCAGCATTTCTCGCATCCCGGGGCCGCCTTTAGGACCTTCATAGCGGATCACCACCACGTCTCCGGCTTTGATCTGCTTGCTGGTTACGGCCTGCATCGCGGCCTCTTCGGAATCGAAGACGCGCGCCGGGCCGGTTTGCGACGCGCGTTCGTGGCCGCTCATCTTCACCACTCCGCCCCCCGGAGCGAGGTTGCCTTTCAAGATGACGAGCCCGCCTGTCGCCTTCAGGGGCTTGCTCAACGGAGCGATCACCATCTGTCCGGCGGTTTCTTTGCGCGGCGTTCGCTTCTTCGGCAAATGTCTTTCCGGTCACTGTCATCGCCGTGCCATTCGCATGTTTGCCGTCGAGCAGCCTTTTGGCGATTACGGGAATGCCGCCGGCTGCGTCCACGTCTGCCGCCACGTATTTTCCGGAGGGCTTCAGATCGGCCAAGAGCGGCGTGCGTTCGCTGACCTTTTGAAAATCGTCGATCTCCAGCGGCAAGCCCATTTCACGCGAGATCGCCAGCAGATGGAGCACGGCGTTGGTCGAGCCTCCCGTTGCGGCCACGCCCGCGATCGCATTTTCGAACGCAGCGTGCGTCAGAATATCGCTCGGACGAATGCCTTGCTTCAGTACATTCATCACCACTTCGCCGCAGCGGAACGATACTTCGTCCTTGCGCGGGTCCATCGCCGGAATGCCGTTGAATCCCATGGGCGAAAGGCCGATCAATTCCATCACCGTCGACATAGTATTCGCGGTGTACTGGCCGCCGCATGCGCCGGCTCCGGGACAGGCTACGTTTTCCAGCGCCAGCAGATCGGCGTCGCTCATCTTGCCGGCGGCATTCGCGCCCACGGCCTCGAACACATCCTGAATGGTGACGTCTTTGCCTTTGAATTTGCCGGGGGCGATTGTTCCTCCGTAGAGCACCAGGCCGGGCAGGTTCATGCGCGCCAGCGCCATGGCTGCGGCGGGGATGGTTTTGTCGCAACCTACTATGCAGACGGCCGCGTCGAAAAGCTGTCCGCGGCAGACCAGTTCGATGGAATCGGCAATCACTTCGCGGCTTACCAGCGACGCCTTCATGCCCTCGGTGCCCATGGTCTCGCCGTCCGAAATGGCGATGGTGTTGAACTCCATGGGAGTGCCGCCGGCGGCGCGGATGCCTTCTTTCACCTTGGCCGAAAGGCGGCGCAGGTGGAAGTTGCAGGGCATGGTCTCGATCCAGGTGTTGGCGACGGCGATCAGAGGCTTCGCGAGATCGGCATCGGTGAAGCCGATGGCCTTGTACATGGCGCGCGCTGGAGCCTGGTCGCGCCCGTCGGTGATGCTGCGACTGCGATGTTTGAGGTCCATGATGGTGCAGACAGTTTAGCTGAATGGCGGCGGCAAGTTCTCAGTTGTCAGTTATCAGTTATCAGTGAGAACTGGGGGATTTTTCTGAGAACTGAGAACCGGGAACTGAGAACTTTTTCTACCCGTTGACCACTTTTTGGGCCGCCGGCTTCGCCTCGGCTGCTTTCTTCTTGTCTGCCGGCAGCCACGACATCATCGCCCTCAGTTGCTCGCCTACTTTTTCGATCTGGTGCTGTTTCGCCGCGCTCGCGCAGCTTGGCGAACTTCTTGCCGCCTTTTTTATTCTCTTTAATCCATTCCTTGGCGAAGCTGCCGTTCTGAATTTGCTTCAGCACTTTCTTCATTGCCTTCCGCGTGTCGTCCCCCACAACCATTTCCCCTCGAGTCAGATCGCCGTATTCGGCTGTGTTTGAAATCGAATAGCGCATCCGGCTCAATCCGCCTTCGTAGATCAGGTCGACGATCAGCTTCACTTCATGCACACACTCGAAGTACGCGATCTCGGGAGCGTAGCCTGCGGCCACCAGCGTCTCGAAGCCTTTCTGCATGAGCGAAGTCAGGCCGCCGCAAAGCACGGCCTGTTCGCCGAACAAGTCGCTCTCGGTTTCTTCTCTAAAGGTGGTTTGCAGCACGCCGGCTCGCGTCGAGCCGATGCCGTGCGCATAGCTGAGCGCGAATTCATGGGCGCGTCCGCTGGCATCCTGGTGGATGGCCAGCAGCGAGGGCACGCCGCCGCCCTGCGAATACACGCGCCGCAACAAATGGCCCGGGCTCTTGGGCGCGATCATGACCACGTCCACATCTTTCGGAGGCTTGATGGTCTTGAAATGAATCGAGAAGCCGTGCGAGAAGCCGAGAATCTTTCCCTTGCGCAGATGCGGCTTGATAGCCGATTCGTAGAAATCGGCCTGGGTCTCGTCGGGCGTCAGAATCTGGATCCAGTCGGCGCGCTTGGCGGCCTCGGCGGGAGCGACTACGGTCATGCCATCGGCGCGCGCCTGCTTGGCTGAGCCGCGCTCGGGATCGAGGCCGATAATTACGTCATATCCGCTGTCGCGGAGGTTCTGCGCTTGCGCGTGTCCCTGCGAGCCGTAGCCGAAAACGGCGATGGTCTTGCCCTGCAGAGCGGAAGGATTGGCATCGTTTTGATAAAAGACTGTGGCCATTGGAGACTCCTTATCTGAACCTATATTGGCTGAAATGCGGGATCATTGCTGAAAAGCAAAGAACCGACCAATCGGTCGGTTTAGGAGATGCTAAACACCTCGACCTCCCCGTGTCAACCCGGCCTTGGACTCGGAGTCCATTCTAGGCCGCACGGTTCAGTGCAGGTGGGATCTCAGATGAAAGCTCAAATGAGAGTTCAAAACTCGAAGTAAGCGCCAGCACGCGCTGGATGAGCGCTGCCGGCGGTTCCGGTCGCCAGTCCGTTTGCCAATCCTGAAGCCGGGAGCAAGCCATCTTCAATTCCGTGCAGGCTTTCCCATGCGGCCTCGGTCAGGGCCGGGTCAGCGCCGACAATGTCACGGATCATTTGCCAGGCGGCCAGGTTGAGCGCGCCCTCCGGTGCGGGACCCATGGCCAGTGAGACGGAGCACTGCGGACAGAAACAGATGCGCTGTGCCGCAGATTTCTGGCGCGGCCTTACTCCGACCGTCTGCGCGAACAGGTACACCGCAACCGATTTTTGTCCGGCTTCAAGTTCCCGACTGCAGCGAAGACAATACAAGTTATCCAAACGTCCGGTCCCCGATTATCGCCAAGGTCTGTTCACGCTACTGTCTCCAACGAGGCGCCGCCGGCACAAGTATGCAGAAGGATTCCTGCCGGTGCGGTCGGTCCTCAGCCCATCGATCGTCACCCCAGCGACCGGCCCGAACCAAGCTTGCTCTAGCCAGAGGCGGAGCGCATCGCGCACTCTAAGTGCCATGGGCGTTGGTCTGAGTGGTCTATCCGCAGAGGGCTTGCAATCGTCGCGGCTTTCGAAAACACGGCAGCAGGTCGCCGCCGTTTGTTACCGGATCCGTAAACGCGGCATCGAGTTCCTGCTGGTCCAGACTCGCGGTGGACGTTGGATTTTCCCCAAAGGCGGGGCTGAGCCTGGCTTCACGCACGCTCAATCGGCTGCCCTTGAGGCCTATGAAGAAGCTGGGGTCCATGGCCGGATCGAAGAAATCCCCTTCGCCCGTTACTTCCATCGCAAATCTGACGCTGCCGTTACTGCCCACCTTTGCGAAGTGTCCCGGCTCGAAGCGCCGCAGGAATCGAATCGAAATCCCACCTGGTTTTCCGTTGAAAAAGCGAAGCAACGCCTGCTTAAAAACCGCACGCGGGAATCCGGCTCCGAACTCGCTCGCGTGGTTGACCGTGCCGAGGCCCGCATCCGGCGTTTGCACGGAGATTCCTCGCCTCGACCAGTTCTCGCGGGGCTGGAAAAAGACCGGCTGCAAAAAGACGCGCTCCAAGAGGTTCGATTCGAGGCCTTCGAACTAAGGCGAGTGCATGGCTTGGCGTGGTCAGCTTGGTATGCTCGCTACATTCGTCGTGAACATCCCGACCTGTCTGCCGCCGGTCGTTCGCTCGGCCCTCCGCTTGGAGCCCGGGTCGGATCCGACCGGCCCACTCTGCGATTAGGGAACGGAACCGACTCATCACCCGACGCGCTGCAAAAGGTGCAATTCATCGACGGAGTCCGCTCCACCCGCCGAACCAAAGCGCCGGCGAAATCTGCCAGGAACCGACGAAAATAGTTTCGCTAGCCACCTGCCAAGCCTGCGGCGAGAATCGCCTGTAGAGCCCAGAGCCTATTCCGCGATACCATCTCCTGTGATGCTTCGCGAAGCAACTGCCGAACGTCGTCCGGAAACACGCCAGGAATCCCGCCGGCTGGAACCTCGCCAGGAAATTCTGCGCGCCGCCGCCCGCCTGTTTCAACAGCGGGGATACGATGCTACTTCGATGAACGATGTTGCCGCCGCGCTCAAGCTCTCGAAGGGCGGCCTCTATCATCACTTCCAGTCGAAAGACGAAATTCTTTACAACATCATGTCGCACGCCATGGAGATCACTGAGGAACGGGTGATCAACGTTGTGCGCCGCATCGATGGAGCCAGCGCTGCGGGAGCTGAGGAGCGACTGCGCACCCTGATCCGTTTGCACATTCAGGTGGTGCTCAGTCCCGAAGACCGTGAAATTACGGTGATGCTGCATGAGAATCATCCGCTGCCGCCGGCACTCCGGCGCAAGATCAACGGACGCAAGAAGGATTACCTGGTCTTCGTCGAGAACCTCATTGCCGACGTGCAGCGCAAGCGAAATTCCCCATCGCCGGTCACGCCGCGCGCGGCCGCCTTTGCCCTGGTCGGCATGATCAACTGGATCTATCAGTGGTACAAACCCGACGGTCCGCTGACCGGAGACGCGCTGGTGCAGCAGTACACCGATATTTTCTTTCACGGCGCGGTCGGGTAGTGGCAGTTCCCAGTTCTCGGTTCTCAGTTCTCAGTGAGAACCACAGCTTGCCAGAGTTTCCCCGCTGTTACTGAGAACTGTTCTTATGCCCCACTTCTTCCACATCGACGAACTCTCTCGCCAACGGGGCAAGAGCGGTAAGCTCTATCTCGAATTCCTCCGCGTGCCTGCCATGAGCGCGGGCGTCTATGTTCTGCCGAAAGGCGGCAGTGACCCGCAGACGCCGCACCGCGAAGACGAGATGTACTACGTCGTCCGCGGACGTGGCCGCATGCAGATCGGCCCTGACCATGCCGAGGTCCGGGCCGGTTCGGTCATTTTTGTCGAGGCGGAACTGGAGCATCGGTTCTACGATATCGAGGAGGAACTCGAAGTTTTGGTTTTCTTCGCGCCCGCTGAACAGGAATAAGATCCTGATGGAGTGACGGGCGTCCGCGTCCGCCGCGGGCTCACCAAAGCAGAAACACTTAAGACAAGGATTTGGGCTCGGTTTCTGGATCAATCAGTGGGTTGCAGTTGCCCATCAGCCGGTTGTGCATGCGCGAACACGCTGTCGTCATCATCCATGCTGCCATGAGTAGCAGACAGAAATCCATCCAGAGCAGCGAAGGATGCTCCCGCAATTCTCGGCCGCCCATCAGCCCCGGATATAAGAAGTGCTGATATTGCGTGTCTAGATACATCGCCAGCAGACCGCCGCCGAAGCCCACCACCACGACGGCAAGAAGAACCAGTGCCGCCCTGCGGCGTTCACTGCTCAAGATTGAAGCCACCACAACACCGATGTTCAGCGCTGCGCACGCCACGAGGACTGCCGGCTGCCACCAGTAATAAATGACCACCGTGGCTAAACCCGTCAAGGCAAGCGCGATCTGGGTTACCCGGTCACGGAAGCCGTAGCGAATCGCCGCATACACCAGCAGGAATAACAGGATTGTGGCGGCTGCGCTGAGCGCCGTGAGCACAGGCATCCAAAGGTGCTGCGGAGGTCGATGTTGCCCATGGACGCCAGCGATTGCGATTTGAAATCCGCCAAGTGCCCACGCCCCCACGTAAAACGCCGCAATAAAGGCCAACGGTCGACGCCAGACAAGCGCGATTACAACTCTTGCGGCCGAAAGCCAGAACCACAGGGGTCCCTTCTGCGGTTTGAGTTCAAGCAAATCACCCACGATTGAAGCGGCCCGCTTCGTGCTCGTGAACCGGGCAATAATCCATTCCGCTATTGAAGCACTATGCATGGGCACCTCCCAGCAGATCCAACCCGCTGAGCAAGCTCTGGTAGGCTCGCTGCGCTTTGACTAGCGCCGCGCGGCCCGCCTTGGTCAACGCGAAGTACCGCTTTGCTCGCCCGCCCCGTTGCGGCGTGGCGTCACCAAGCCAGGAAACCACGATTCCCTTTTCCTCCATGCGATCCAGCGTCGTATAGAGCGCACCGGGAGCGGGCTCGCGTCCGGTGCAAGCGGCAATCTCGGAGCGAATCGTCACGCCATAAGCGGTAACGCCCAGGCGCAGGATCGCCAGCAAAACGACTTGCTCAAATTCACCGAGAGAAGCTGGCTGCGTCATTAAAGCTACAATGTAGTTTATCTCCGCCGGCTTGTCAAGATGGAGTTTTTTCAGCCACTCGACCATTAACGTAAAGGCAAAAGGATAGAAATGGAAATCACTTTGCCGGCACCCAATACACTTCTTCTTTTAAGTTTTCCTTCTTGAAGCCGACCCGCTTCAGGATGCCCTTCCCGTGCTCGACCATCTCCGGATGCCCGCAGAGATACGCGATGCTGTTCGCCGCGGTGCATCCCCACTGGTCGGCGTATTTGCGAATCAGTTCGTCGACGCGACCGACCTCGCCTTTCCAGCTCTCGTCCTCCCACGGACGGCTCACCGTGAAAACGCAGCGAAACCACGGCGCTTGCTTCGAGATGTTTTCCAGCTCTTCGCGGTAGCCGAACTCCCACGACCGGCTGGCGCCGTTCAGCAGAAATAATTTGTGGTCGCCCGCGAACCGGCCTTCTTTCCAGTCTTTGAATAGCGTGCGGACATAGCTGACAAAGGGCGCGACTCCGGTGACGGTGCTCACCATCAAGTGGTTCGTATGCTCCGGATGGCCGCGGTCGAAAGTGAAGAGCCCCTTTGCAACTTTGCGCAGCAGAACTTCGTCGCCCAACTGAAGGCTGTG
Source organism: uncultured Acidobacteriaceae bacterium (assembly GCA_963760175.1). Taxonomy (GTDB): domain Bacteria; phylum Acidobacteriota; class Terriglobia; order Terriglobales; family Acidobacteriaceae; genus Acidiflorens. The sequence continues at coordinate 254,569 of CAVXBU010000011.1, read as the reverse complement.
GAGTGGCGGCGTGGTTTCGCCATGGGGGACGAGTTCAAAAAAGAATTCCAGTTCCTTTTCGTAGGGGGAGGAAACAATCGAGTAGGGACGCTCCAGCCGCCGCGCTTCTCGCTCGATACCAAGCGTCGCGAATTGGCCCGGAGCAAAGGTGAACTGCTCCCCTGGGTCGAGAGTAATGCGAATCATCCATAGGTCCGGCGCAAAATCCACGCGCTTAGTGATGCGGGCTAGATAGTGCTTGTCGTCCATTGCGATCAGATTCCCCACACTCAAATTTAGCAACCGACCGGTCGGTTGCTGGTGCTATAGACTACCGCAAATTGTCGGGAATGTGAGGCCTGGTCTGGATATTTCTTCAAAAAAGAACAGCCCGCAAGCTTTTCAGCCTGCGGGCTGCCCGGTGGACTGTTTGGGATTGACTGAGGTGGTCACTCTCGTGGCCCCTCGCTCGTTCCGGTGCCGGGCACAGCTTGTGTCCGGCGGATCAGCACCCATATTCACGGATTGTTTGCGAGAGAATGTTCCCGATTCCCCCGACCAAAGGTTCCTCGAGAACTCCGCTTAGAGCAACCGCCCTAAGACTCAGCCACCTCACCTGGTCTGGTACTTCTACTGTGACAATCAGAACTTATCATCCGACCACCTCCTTTCCGGTGTACGCGCAGAGTACAAAAAAAGCTGCGGTGGAGTCAACGGCACAGAGGTGGAGTGCCGGAAGAGGCAATAGGGGAAAGTTCTCAGTTCTCAGTAACCCATGGCGCCCTTCACTGGGAACTGAGAACTGCCCTTCCGGGTACACTTATTTCGCCGATATTTCGCCGAATGAAAACAGCCGCTATGGGGTTCCACTCAACATGCCAGCCGTGAGCGTGGCTTGCACCGTTCTCAATGAGAAGGATGACATCGACTCGCTGGTTGAGAGCCTGATGCGGCAGACGCTCGCCCCCGCCGAAGTGATCATCGTCGATGGCGGTTCCACGGACGGAACCTGGGAGCGACTTGAAGCCGCCCGTCTGAAATATCCGACGCTGGTTCCGATCCGCGATGAAGGCTGCAGCTTGAAAAATTGTCCGGGACCGATCGCACGCGGCCGCAATGTCGGAATCACCGCGGCTTCTTCCGCTGTGGTCGCGTGCGCCGATGCCGGCTGCACCTACCATCCCGACTGGCTCGCTAACCTGACGGCTCCGATCCTTAACGGCGTCGCCGAGTATTCCGTTGGCGGATCCTATATCGATCCAGGCAACTCGACTGTGTGGGACATCGCTTCGGCGCCGTTCTTCGGTGTCAAGTTAAACCCCGACGCGGCCACCAAATCCTGCACCGCCCGCTCGATGGCTTTTCGCAAAGAGTTGTGGCGACGGGTCGGCGGATTCCCCGAAACCGTCTTCCTCGGAGAAGACACGGTATTCGATTCCAAGGTGCGCCAGTTGGTGACTCCAGCTTTTGCGGAACGCGCGAAGGCGGCTTACCAGCCGCGCCAGAGTTTCCGTTCGGCGCTGCGGCAAATGGTCAGCTATTCCGTAACCGACGGCGTTTTGGGCGGACGCTCAGCCCGCCTTTGGCGAAATATTGCTCGCTGCCTCGCCGAGATTCTTGCCGTTCTCGCTCTCGTCTACTCGCCCATTCCGCTGTTATGCGTGCTCGCGCTCGAAATTTATTTTGCTTTCAGGCTGGACTGGAGCGATCTTCGGAAAGCTGGTTGGCGAACTTCCCTGCGAATTCTGCCCGCGCGCATGGCATTTTCTTTGATCGTTCCCTGGGTGGTCGCGTGGTATCAGACTTTGGGCAGCATCACGAAGAAAAACCGCCCCAACCGGCAGAATTTCGCGTAGCCGAGCCCGACGCCGCCTCTGAATCCCTATTGCGAGGATTGAAGTCTCTGCAACTCACTTCCGGCCAGCGCGTTTTCGGGATGAGACGCCAGCTCCGCCTGGTATTCAGCGATTGCCCCAGCGCGGTTGCCGCTGGCCTCGAAGATCTTACCCAGAACGAAATGGAATCCGGGCGAGAGCGGTGCTCTTTGCAGAGCACGCTGGGCATTCTGGGCTGCCTCGGTCAATTCTCCCTGCTCCATTTGGGCGCGGGCAAGATAGATGAATTGGTCCGGATCCTGGCCATCGATCTGGATCGCGCGCTTCAGATAACCCTCGGCCTCGGAAAATCTTCCTAATCGGTAATAGGCATAACCCAGGTTGTAGTTGGAGAGCCAGAGGTGCGGATCGCGCTGCAGCGCGCTCAGGTATAGAGGGACGGCACGGTCATAACGGCCCAGGTTGGCGAGTTCATTGGCCAGATTGACTTGCACGATCGGGTTTTGAGGGGCGTACATCATTGCATTCTGGTAGAGCAAGATGTTGCTGGCCCACTGCACCTGATGCATAAGGGTGCCGATGAACGCGGCCGTGCAGAGAATCGCCACCATCGCTCTCTGTAGCGCTTTTGAGGCAGAGACTTGTTCGAGCGCTAGCGCCACCAGAATCACAATCCCCACGGAGGGAAGGTACAGAAAACGGTCGTGAACAAAATTGTCGGGAGCGATTGCTCGCAAATATAAAGTGGGCAGAATGGTCACAATCGCCCACCCCAATGCAAAAACTCCCAGGCGAGGGTCGGGGAGTTTGGAAATCAAGTACGCCACCACCGCCAAAGCGACTGATAGAAAAATGATGGGCAGGACAAAGTTCTCGAAACCGGGCGCGGTCACATAGGCCAGCGAGTAGAACTCGCTGGAAGAGATTGGAAGCAGCAGATGCTTCAGATCGAACCATAAGATCGACGGCCAGGTGAGGAGCATCGTGGTCCAGCCTAGAGGTGCGAGCGGTTGCGCCATGCCAAGGAGCATCATTCTCCGGGCAGCCATATAGGCCGCAAGAACCGCGAAATACGGAACGGAGACGAGACCGCCTTTCCAGGCCGAAGCTTTCAGGACCGACCAGTCTTTGAAGGGCGCCCAAGGCGGGTTTGAATTTTCGGGGCCGCGCGGCTGCGCAAAGAGCACGGCAAAAGCAAAAATCAGAAGCGGGAAAACGGCCGCGGTCTCCTTGGAGAGCAACGCCAGTCCAAACCACAACACGGATGTTGCCATCCATGTCGTCTTTCTGCCATGGCGAAAGTCGAGGTACGCCAGGAAGCTGGCGAGCAGGAACACGGTCATGAGCAAGTCGTTCACGGAGGAGAGCCAAGCGACGTTCTCCACGTGAACCGGATGCAGACCAAACAGAACGGCAGCCAGTGCGGCGGTGCTGCGACTGCCGGTCAGCTTTTCGGCCGTCACAAAGACGAGGTAGGTCGCCAGAACATGCAACGCCAGCATGGCGAAGTGCCATCCCGCTGGATGCAGACCAAAAATGGCGTAGTTAAGACGGAGCCATAGCAGCACGATTGGCCGATAGAAGGTTCCGCTTGAAGGTGGAGCAATGCCGGCTGATATCTGAGGAATGAAGTAATGCGCCAGAAAGAGCCAGGAGTGGATTACGACATTGTCCACGATCACCGGCTTGTCGTCATAAACGAAGCCGAACGAAAGTGTACCCAGATAGGCAAGAACGGTAACGGCGCAGACCAGAACCTCCATCACGCCGGGCTTATCGAGAAACTCGCCAGCGGACTCGTTGACGGACTGTGTCAGTGCGGATGGGCCTTCCAATTTCCGGCCGGCTAGTGGCACGAGGTTGAGTATAGCCGAAGGCAAACACTCGCAGTACATGCCCGCCAGATACCTACCTTCGTTACTGCCCCTTCTCTAGACTGAAACTATTCCTGCGGAGCAGGAAAGGCTTCCCCCGAGTCATCGGTCTTTGAAGAAAGTTCTCGGTTCTCAGTTCTCAGTTCTCAGTAAAACCTGCGGGACTGGAGAACGAGCGTTTTTTCTGAGAACTGAGAACTGGGAACTGAGAACTGGCGTCACCCCTTCCAGCGATAAGCATCTGGTTGGGCCAGTCCTAAGTGGGCCAGCACTCGGTTCGCGAATTCCTGTGCCATGGCATCGGCGCTCGGGGGGTGGTTATAAAACGTTGGGATCAGCGGGAAGATAGTCGCTCCTGCGTCCGCCGCCAGCGACATGTTGCGGATGTGGATTTTGTTCAGCGGCGTCTCGCGCAGGCAAAGTATGAGCGGGCGACGCTCCTTAAGGGTCACGTCAGCGGCACGCTCGATGAGGTGCGAAGCGGTGCCGTTGGCAATGCGGCCAAGTGTGCCGACGCTGCAGGGGATGACGACCATCGCGTCTGAAGGATATGACCCGCTGGCCACGTTCGCTCCGATATCGGTGTTCGACTGCTGCTGAATCTTCGCCGAACTTGTGCCGATGATTTGACGTAAGAGGTCGGAACGGCCTTCGATAGCGAGTTCTTCGGCCATGACGCGCAGGCCGCTGTCGGAAGCGATGAAGTTTACGTTCTTCACCCGCGGGTCGCGTTCCACGGTGAGCAAAAAGTGCTTCAGAAATATCGATCCACTGGCGCCGGTCGTGGCAATGATCAGGTTTTCCGGCGTCAGCGGCAAAGTTGGAGCTCCACGAGGCTCACTTCAGTTCGCGGCCTCGAAAAACTGAGGATAGGGACGCAGGAAAAGCAAGTCAAGAGCAGGCGCCGTACCGAACTTATGGCCACCACCAGCATCTTACGATCGCGGCGCAGCGCCGCCCAACTCCACGCCATCGCCAGCGTAGAGCGTGAGATTCGCGCCATTGATCCGGCCGCTGGACGCAAATATCTTCGCGACTTTCGCGAGGCATACCGCTCTTACCAGAAGGTAATCGGCGCGAATGATGTCCGGCACGAAATTGCCAACGCTGGAACCGTTTTGGTGGGCGATTACCACGCCCTGCCCAGTTCGCAGCGCTATTTAGCCGAACTGCTCCGCGATTCCGAACTCCAGCAGCGGCCCATCGTGCTGGGAGTTGAAACTATTTTCTCGCGCGACCAGCACATTCTCGACGAATGGTACCGCGGCGAGATTGACGAGAATGAACTGCGCCAGCGCATCCGCTTCGAACTCGACTGGGGATACGACTGGTCTCCATTTTACGAACTGCTTTCCACCGCGCGCGACCACGGCGCGTCCATCTATGGACTCGATTGCATGCCGCGCGAAGATCTGCGCAAGATTGGAGCGCGCGACCGTCACGCCGCCGACAAAATTGCCGAACTCCGCCACCGCCATTCCGATGCGCTTATCCTGATCCTGTTCGGCGAGTCGCATCTCGCGCCCCAGCATCTGCCGGCCCTGCTGCAACAGCGACTGCCCGCGGAACCGATGCTCACCGTGCTGCAAAACGTCGACGCTCTGTACTGGCGCGCTGCCGGAGAAGCTAGCGACCATGTCGAAGCCGTCGAAGTAAGCAACGAGGTCCGCAGAGACAAAGACAAAGACGTCCGCGAGCATGTTCTTTGCGTCTTCAACGCCACGCCGCTCGAGAAATACGAGCATTATCGCCTCTGCCTCGACCGCTGGGGACGCAGCGATAACGACCACAGCGCACCCGACCTCGGCCCCACGCTTTACAATCTGATCGACGGCATGGTGCGTTTTCTCGGCATCAATCAATACTCCCCGCACAACACTACGCAGCCCCGGCTCCTGGTTGACCTGATGCCAGAAGTTTATTCGCGCAGCTCTGATGCGCTGCTCCATCGGCTGCTGTCGCGCAGGGGATTCACCGCGGAACATCGCCGGTCTCTGCTGCGGCAGGTCCGCGAGCGTGGCAGCGTTTACCTGACGCCGATCAACGCCGTGTACGTACGGCAGTTTCGCATGACGTCCTCGGCCGAGGACGCCACCCGCTTTCTGCATCAGGCCTGTCGCGGATTGCCGAATCTTTGCCCCGGCAAGGCTCTCGCGCAGCACGACGCGCCGGCCGCTCAGTCGCTGGACAAAGACGATGCGTTTTACATGACCGTCTTCGAAAACGCGCTTGCATGTTTCGGATCGCGCATCTTGCATCCGGCGCGTCCCGCTCTGCGCGATAGCGACATAGCGGAATTATTCGACGTGACGCGCGAAGACCTCGAACACCAGACGTCGCTTCCCTTCGCCGACGCGGTCGAGGCTCTCGACTTTCTGATGCTGCATCGCAAGCAGGAGTTCCGTTCCGCGCCCAGCTCCCGCCTTCACCGGCCGCAAGTACGAATATGTCGTTGAGCAACTCGGATATCTCACCGGCAACGATCTCTACGACGCCTACCTCGAAGGCCGCCTCACCACCGCCGCCTTGCGCAAGCTCTTCCTCACCCACATAGAACAGCCCGGAGTCGCGCACAAGGCCTACGTCCAGCTGAGAACGCGACTGAGCTCCGGAGAGCGCGCGTAGAACCCTTCGTTCTTGTTTCTGATTTTCCCCATGTGCTTCCCCGCGTCTCGGCGGTTCAAGTTTTTGATCTACTGCGGTATCCTCACCTGTCACTGCCAATGCCCGACGACTTTCCACTCCAGTCGCAGACGCCCGATGCGCTCATGCTCTTCGGCTTCTGGTATCGTGCGCTCCCGGCCAATCAGCTTCATCGCGGCGAACTCGCCAAGACGATGCTGCTCGAACAGCCGCTCGTCATCGGTCGCGACCGGCAGGGCCAAGCCTTCGCCCTGCGCGACGCCTGCCCGCATCGCGGCATGCCGCTTTCCTGCGGACAATTCGACGGCCAGCAAATCGAATGCTCCTATCACGGCTGGAAATTCGACGCTCACTCCGGCCAGTGCCAACTGATCCCGTCGCTCGTGCCTGAGCAGACTCTGAAAATCGACCGCATTTATGCCGGCAGCTATCCCTGCGAGGAGCGCGACGATTTTATCTGGGTCTTTATTCCCGACCCCGGCCCAGCCGGCGCTGGATTCTCGAAGCCCGCGCCCGCCCCGGTTCCCGCTCCCGAGATTCCGAAATTCAGTGAGCGCTATAAACTCGCGTACCTCACCGCCGACCTGCCCTGCTCGGTCGACCACGGCATCATCGGACTGATGGATCCCGCGCACGGCCCCTTCGTTCACCAGGCATGGTGGTGGCGCTCGCAAAAATCGATTCACGAAAAACAGAAAAACTTCGAACCCATCCCCTACGGATTTCGCATGAGCGCGCACACGCCCAGTTCGAACAGCGCTCCCTACAAACTTCTGCGCCTTTACGCCGACGCCGATTCGATTTCGACGACCATCGATTTTGTCCTGCCGAATATGCGGTCGGAAATAATTCGCGCCGGCAAATACTGGTTCTCGAGCCTCACCACCGTCACTCCCATCACGCGCAGCCAGTGCCGCATCGATGTAGTGGCCGCGTGGAATCTGTTTCGCTGGATTCCCTTCGGCCCCGAACTGCTGAAATTCGTCTTCGCGAAATTTGTGGAGCAGGATCGCCGCACCATGGAGCTTCAATCCGAGGGACTGAAACATAACCCGCACTTGATGCTGATCGACGATGCCGACCGCCCCGCCAAGTGGTATTTCGGTTTGAAGAACGCCATGCTCGAAATGAAGAAGAACGGCGGCGAATTCCGGCACCCGATGAGCGGGCCGGTGACGTTGAAGTGGAGAAGCTGAAAAATGCAAGTCTCGGGTGTCAGGTCTCAGTTCTCAGGAAAAACTCTATCTCCGAGGAGAGTTTTTCGCTTAGACCTGAGAACCTTGACCTGACACCTACGTCTTTCGCGAGACGTCCTGCGTTACCCCAGCAGCGACTCGACCACGCTGTAAGCGTCACTGAGAGCTGAGTCCAACGCCGCAGCGTCCTTGCCGCCCGCTTCGGCCAGGTCCGGACGCCCGCCGCCTTTGCCACCGACTTTCTGCGCCACCGGGCCAATAACTTTCCCGGCCTGAATGCGGCTGGTGAGGTCTTTGGTGACACCGACGATCAGCGACACGCTCCCATTCGAGGCCGAACCCAGCACCACCACGGCGGAGCCGAGCTTGTCGCGAAGCTGATCGACCAGCGTGCGCATCTGCGCGCGATCCAGATTGTCGACGCGGTGGGCTGAGGACTTTAACGCCGTTAACCTCTTTGACTTTTTCGCCGATGTTGGCCGTGCTCGACGATGCCGATTTCATCCGCGCCTGATCGAGTTCGCGCGCGAGCCGCTTAATCTCCGCGTCTTTCTTTTCGAGTTCCGCTTTCAAGGCCTCAGCTGGATCGGTAGACGCCGTCCTGAGTGCGTGGTGAGCGCGGCCGACCACGCTCTTCCAGTTCGTGATCCTTGCGGAAATGGCGCAGCGATCCTTCGCCGGTCACGGCCTCGATGCGCCGCACGCCTGACGAAACGCTGCCTTCTTTCAAAATCTTGATCAGTCCGATCTCGCCGGTTTGCGCCGTGTGCGTGCCGCCGCATAGTTCGGTCGAAAAATCTCCGATCTTGATCACGCGCACCCGGTCGCCGTATTTTTCGCCGAACAGCGCCATCGCGTGATACTCGTTGATAGCGACGTCGATCGGAACATTCTCGATGACCTCGACCCGCTCGTTGCGCAGGACCTCTTTATTGATGAGGTCCTCGATATCCTGCAGTTCTTCTTCGGCGACGCCAGTGAAGTGCGAGAAATCAAAGCGCAGATGATTGGGGGCCACCAGCGATCCCGCCTGCTTCACATGCTTACCCAGAACTTCGCGCAGTCCAGCCTGGAGCAGATGCGTGGCCGTGTGATTGCGCATGGTGGATTCGCGAATCGCGGTGTCGACCGCGGCATCCACTTTGTCGCCAACGCGAATCGTCTGCTTGGCAATGACCTGATGCGCGCGCACACCCTGCACCGGGTAATAGCATCCGGTCACTTCGGCGACGACAGTGTTGTGATCGTCGGAGTAGAACCATCCGCGATCGCCGACTTGACCGCCGGATTCAGCGTAGAAGGGTGTGTGATCGAGGATGACCTCGCCGGAGTCGCCGGGCTTGAGTTCCCGCGCGCCTTGGCCGCCCTTGATGATCGCGAGAACTTCGCAGTCATTCGAGCGCGTCTGCCGATAGCCTTCGAAGGCTGATTTCGGGAGCTGCTGGTAGGCAGGATTAGCGGTTTGTTTAGGCGCGCCTTTCCATGAGGCGCGAGCGCGGGCTTTCTGCTCGTCCATCGCACGATCAAAACCGACTTGATCGAAGACGATTCCTTGATCGCGCGCGGCGTCCAGCATGAAGTCGAGCGGCATGCCAAATGTGTCGTAGAGTTTGAACGCATCCTCGCCAGCGAGCGTTTCCCCGGAAATCTTGAGCAGGTTCTCGAGCTTCTCCAGGCCGGCGTCCATCGTGTGGGCGAATCGTGTCTCCTCCGTGTGCACAGTCTTCAGAGGCTCGACCCGATGTTTCCTTTAACTCCGGGTACGCGTCCTGCATCAGGTCGCGAACCGCGAAAACCATCTCATGGAGAAACGGCTTGGTCTGGCCCAACAATCGTCCATGCGTGATTGCACGGCGGATGATTTTGCGCAGTACGTAGCCGCGGCCTTCGTTCGAAGGAATCACGCCATCGGAGATCAGGAACGTCGCCGCACGCGAGTGGTCGGCTATCACGCGCAGAGATGCTGCCGACTTAGAGCTTGCCGAGCTTTGCTCGGCATGGACGGGCGAGGCGCCCGTCTCCACACGGGTCGTGGCGCTTCCCGTCAATTCGGCTGCGCGCTTGATCAGCGGCGTGAACAAATCCGTGTCGTAATTCGAAATCACGCCTTGCAGCACAGCCGTCAGCCGCTCCAAGCCCATACCCGTATCAATCGACGGCTTCGGCAGCGGATTCAGCTTGCCGCTGGCATCGCGGTCGAACTGCATGAACACCAGATTCCACAGTTCGACATAGCGCCCGCAATCGCAGCCAAAGGCGCAGTCTGTATGGCTCTGATCGCTCGCGGCCACGCCCATGTCGTAGTGAATCTCGCTGCAGGGGCCGCAGGGGCCGGTGTCTCCCATCTGCCAGAAATTGTCTTTCGCGCCAAATTCGTAGATGCGATCCTTCGCAACATGCCGAAGCCACAAATCGTAGGCCTCAACGTCGCGCGGAACCCCGTTTTCGCCTTTGAAGATGGTGACGTAGAGTTTTTCTTTCTCAATCCCGAACCACTCGGGCGATGTAATCAGTTCCCACGCGTACGCGATGGCGTCTTTCTTGAAGTAGTCGCCAAAGGAAAAATTTCCCAGCATCTCGAAAAACGTGTGGTGGCGATTGGTGAAGCCTACGTTTTCCAGATCGTTGTGCTTGCCGCCCGCGCGCACGCATTTCTGCGAGGTCGTCGCCCGCACGTAGTCGCGTTTTTCGAGGCCGAGAAAAACGTCCTTGAACTGGTTCATGCCGGCGTTGGTAAAAAGCAAAGTCGGGTCGTTCGCCGGGACGAGCGACGAGGAGTGCACCTCGCGGTGTTGCTTCTCGATGAAGAAGTCGAGGAACTTGCGGCGAATTTCGGAGCCTGTGAGCATGCCGGTTAAAAACTGTCGAGTTGAACTGTAAAGTTAAATTCTAAACGATAACCACGGGGGACACCGAGGAACACAGGGAAACACAGAGGGCGCTTCTATTTTTCCGCGAAAGAACTGACGACGTCGAAGACCGGCGGGCAAATCGTTCGCAGCACTTCGACGCCGTCTGGAGAAAACGGACTAACTTCGCACGTTCACTTCACTACGTCTGCGGTTTTCTCGGCAGCCTTCTTCACGCCTTTGCCCGTATCCTTCGCGCCGGTTTTGACGGCCGAGCCGGTTTTATCGGCGGCCTTTGCCGTGGCTTTGCCGGTGTCCTTGGCGGCGGTCTTGGTGGCTTTGCCGGTATCGTCGGCTGCGGTTTTCACGTCGGTCCCGGCCTGTCCGTACGAGAACGCCGTTAGAGCCAGCAGCGTGGCCGCGATCATTAATGAGAACTTCATTTTCATCGTTCCTCCCAAGAAATTACAAAGATATTGAATCGGCAAAAGTTGTATCAGACAAGAAGGCATGGCGCAACCTTGCTACGCGTCGGACGTCTCGTTCTCGAGTTCAGTCAGCGTCTCTTCTTCCACGTCCCATTTCTTCAGGATCGTGAAGATAGTTTTTGATCCGAAACCAGCCCGCATCAGCTGGCGGAAGATGCGAGCTGCCTGTTTCTGGTCTCTGTCCTTGGGCTTCTGCAGGCGTTTGCGGCGGAGATACTCGCGCGCGAGATTTTCTTCTTTCACGTCGTCATAGACGGAAGAAACCGCCTTCTCGATGACGTCGCCGTGCACTCCCTTGGCCTTCAGATCGTTGACGACGCGCATGCGCCCGAATTTTTCATTGTCACGGCGATACGATGAGAAGGCCGCCGCATACTTGGCGTCGTTCAGATAGCCCTGGTCCTTCAGGCGAACGACAATCAGTTCCACCAGCGTCTTGCCGATCTCGGTATCGCCTTCCACGCGGTTGCGGAGCAGGCGCTTCAGTTCCGCGACCGAGCGCATGCGGCGCGCCAACGCGCCCACGGCGTAGTCGTACAGTTCCGCTTCGGTGAAGAGTTTTCTGGGACGGCCAAACGCCATTTCTACACGACCATGTTTATTCGACCATGTCTACACGATAGCGCGAGACGGGGCTTGGGGGTTAGCACTTGCTGGAACATCGTGCGCGACGAGAGCAACAAATCCCATGCGAGACGCTTTTGTGGAATCCCGCCCTGGCGCAAAGAACGCGCAAGGATGGGGCACCCGGCACCCTGCTACGAAACCCGTAAGTCGACCCGGCTCATTTCGGCGCTGAACCGGGAAACGCGGGCGCGGGTGGTACGGGTGACATAAGCGGCACGGTTGCCGCTGGTGCATTCGCCGCGATGGGTGCGACCAGCGCCGCTTTTGCCGAGGGCGGCAGTTTGTCGGCATTCGCCAGCAGGATCGCAATTTGCCACATCTGAGTTTCGGAAAGCGATTTGCTGAAGCCGGGCATGCCGGTCATGCGAATGCCGTTGAAGATCTTCCAGTAGGTTTCGCCCGGCGGGTCGTCGGTCACGCCCTTGCCCTCAAACATCTGCGGTGGCCGCGGATACATTCCTGTCGCAATCGACGACTTCGGTGTCAGCGGCACGCCGTGGCAAACGGCGCAATGCTGCTTGTAAAGTCCGGCGCCGTCCAGGTAGTTGCCTTCGGTCGCCTGGACCGGGACACTCTTGGGCACGTCTTTGGCGATGCGGGCATCCATGGCCTTGTGCGCAAGAAAATGTTCGAAGGGGAGATCCGAGTCGGTGGTGGCAATGGGAGCACTGCCACTCGCGAAATAGAGGTAAACCCCGAAGGGCACGATGAGGAAACCAAGTAGCAATCCGATAATGAATTTCACTGGTTGGTCCAGCCTTTCTGAATTTTCATACTTTAACACCGCGGCCCGCATCTATTCATTAATCGGCATACAATTTCTAGTGCCTCGGCGGCGAGATTGCCCCAAGCCCTCCGGGATGGAAACAACCATGCGAATTGTCGGCGCGGCGAGCGCGTTTCCCGAGCATTACTACTCCCAGGAGATGTTACTCGGGGCCCTGCAGGAATACTGGGGCGACCAAATCGAAAACCCGCACGTGCTGCGGCGTTTGCATCGCCACGTGGGCGTCGACGGACGCTTCCTGTCTCTTCCCAAAGAAGAATATCTGAAGATGAAAACCTGGGGCGAGGCCAACCATCATTGGATTCGCACGGCCAAGGAGCTGGGAGAGAAGGCGGTTGCAGGCGCGCTGGCGGACGCGAGGTTGCATGGCCGAAATCTGGGTGCGTTCTTTTTTGTTTCGGTGACCGGCATCAGCAGTCCATCGATTGACGCGCTGTTGATCAACCAGATGGGACTATGCAGAAGCATCCGCCGCGTTCCGATTTTCGGGCTGGGCTGTGTGGCGGGCGCAGCGGCCATTTCGCGGGCTGCCGATTATGTGCGCGCTTATCCGGATCAGACGGCGGTGGTGCTGTCGGTCGAACTCTGCTCGCTGACCATTCAACGTGAGGATGTCTCGATGGCCAACCTGATTTCGTCCTCACTGTTCGGCGACGGTGCGGCCGCGGTGATCGTGGCGGGAGCGGAGTGTGGACTTTCCGGCCCGAGCATACTGGCGACGCGCTCCGTGTTCTATCCCGACACGGAAGAGATGATGGGCTGGGACGTTTCGGAAAAAGGCTTTCGCATTGTTCTCTCGCGCGAAATTCCGAACTTGGTTCGGAAGAACCTGGCGCACGATCTGGACGACTTTCTTGCCGAGCGCGGGCTGACCCGCGCCGACATCGGCAGCTGGGCGCTGCATACCGGCGGACCGAAAATTCTGGAAGCGACCGCCGAGGCGCTCGGCTTGACCAATGGCGAGCTCGACGTCTCATGGCTATGCCTGCGCCGGACGGGCAATTTGTCGTCAGCTTCGGTGCTCGTGGTGCTCGAGGAGGTCATGAAGAATCGCCGGCCCGCGCCCGGCACGCTCGGCTTGCTGGCGGCGATGGGTCCGGGCTTCTGCGCGGAATTTGTTTTGCTGGAATGGTAGGAAGAAGCAAGGTTTCAGGGTTTCGAGGTTTCAAGGAAATCGGCAAGAGCCGTGCGTTCTGAATCGGGGCGAATTGTTGAAACTCTGAAACCTTGAAACTTTGAAACCTTGGCCTGAGAGCTTGTGAACCTTTTTCCGAATCCGGTGGATGTATTCGTGGTTGGCGGCGGGCCTGCCGGTCTGGCTACTGCCATCGCGGCACGGCGGCGCGGCTTGAGCGCGGTGGTGGCGGATGGCGCGGTTCCGCCGATCGACAAGTCCTGCGGCGAAGGACTAATGCCCGAAGGGGTCGAGACTTTGCGCGAGCTCGGCGTCACGATTCCTGAGGGCGAAGGCTATCCGTTCCGCGGCATTTGTTTTGTGAGCGACGGTGCGAGAGCCGAGGCTACGTTTCCTCGCGCAACGGCACTTGGAATCCGGCGCACGCGTTTGCATCGCATTCTTCTGGATCATGCGGCCGCTTGCGGCGTCAGCATGTTGTGGCAAGCAGCGGTCACCGGGCTTCATCCGGAAGGCGCACTGGTAGCGGGAGAATTGATCCGCGCGCGTTGGGTGGTCGGCGCCGACGGAGCCAGTTCCCGCGTCCGCGGCTGGGCAAAGCTCGATCCACGCGAAAGGGATACACACGAACTGGATGCGCCCCGGAGCAAGAGCCGGCGCTTCGGATTCCGGCGCCACTACCACGTCGCACCTCTGGACCGACTTCATGGAACTGCATTGGGGCCGGCGCTGCCAGGTTTACGTCACTCCCGTCAGCCGCGAAGAAGTTTGCGTTGCGCTGATCTCGTCCGATGCTATCTCGTCCACCCCTAAGGCGCGCCTGCGACTCGAAGACGCGCTCGGGGAATTTCCGGAGCTTGCGGCGCGACTCGAAGGTGCGGAACACACTTCCAGCGAGCGCGGCGCGATCACCGCGACCCGCAAGTTGCGGCGCGTCTATCGCGGCCGAACGGTCTTAGTAGGCGACGCTTCGGGCGGAGTGGACGCCATTACCGGAGAAGGTATTTGCCTCGGCTTTCGGGAGGCCGCGCTGCTCGGCGATTGCCTGGCCAGCGGAGACCTCTCTCGTTATCAACAGGAACATCGCATGCTGCTCCGCCGTCCCGCACTGATGGCTCGCCTGATGCTGTTCATGGCCGAACACAGCTATCTGCGGCACCGCATCATGCAGGTATTCCAGTCGAGTCCCCGCTCCTTTGCCAAAATGTTGGCCATGCACGTGGGCGAAGGCTCAACGCGGGATTGCATCTCGAACGGAATTGCCTTGGGGTGGGAACTGCTGAAGGCCTGACCGCAAAACCCGTCTCCTCCCAGACACGCCCGCGTTCGCGAAGACACGCTGTCGAGGGGAAGCGCGCCATTAAGCTTAGTCGTTTCAGATGGTTAGTTCTGGCTCTCCGCTTGCTTTTGCTTAGGCCGAAGGCATGGAGCCAATCATGGAAACGATCCTGCAAGGTCTGGTAATCATCGCCGGTCTAACTTTCTCGCTGGCCGCATCTCTGCTGATCGAAGAACTCATCTTCGGACAAATCGTCCGCGTCGCGTTCGCGCGTCGCCCGGAAATTCCTGAACACTCTTCTGAAAACGCGCCGAAGTATTGAGCCGAAGCTTTGAAAGGAGTGCCACCATGCTGTTGCTGAAGTATTTGCTGTTGAGCGCGGGGATCGCGATGTTCGTGATCGCCGCTGGGATTCTCTCCTACGACGCTTACCTGCTGATCGCCTGGCAGCGCAGACGTTTGAACGACCGTCCCGAAGCAGGCGCGCCCGCACCCGGACTTGCTCCTGGTGTCCGCTGGCGCACGTCGGTTGCGCTGGTGATGCTGGCCTGGGCTCCGCTGCTGATTTCGGCCGGCATCGTGATCGTCCCCAGCGGAATGGCCGGCGTGCGCGTGAGCCAGACCAAGGGCACGCTGGCCGGAACGCTTTATCCGGGCGTGCACTTCGTTACGCCGCTAGTCGAGCGAGTCGCACTGTTCAACACCCGCGACCAGTTGTTCACCACCGGCATCAGTGAAGATTCGCTGGCCAAAGGCGTGGCGAAGGGCGACGCCCTGCATGTGCAAGCCAAAGAAGGACTCACGCTGGGCCTGGCCATCACCGTCCGTTACCAGATCGATCCCAAGCGTCTCGACTACATCGAAGCCAATCTGCCGCAGCCTCTGGAGAAGGAAATCGTGCCTCCCGTGGTGGCCACTGCCTGGCGTGAACTGGTGCCGGGCTATACGGTGCGCGAAGTTTTCTCCGCCAAGCGCGAGGAAGTTCGCCAGCGCTCCGCCGAAATCATTCGTAAACGGCTGGCCGCCGATGGCATCGTGGTGAAAGAAGTCATGCTGCGCGACATCGAACTCCCGCAGGAGTATGCGAAGGGGCTGGAGTCTCTGCTGCTTAAGGAACAGGAAAACGACCGCATGGGCGTGGAGACCGAGATCCACCAGAAGCAAGTGAAGATCGCCGAAGCCGACGCCGAAGCGACCAAGGTGCAAGAAGTGAAACAGGCTGAAGGACAAGCTGCTGTGCGCGTGCTGCAAGCCAAGGGCGAGTCCGATGCCATGCAGTACACGCTCCCGCTGAAACAGAAGCAGATTGAGCAATCGAAGCTCGAAGCCGAAGCGCGCAAAGAAGCCACGGTCAAGAACGCCGAGGCTGCCGGCGAAGCCAAGCTCATCGACAGCAAGGCTGAGGGAGAACGCCGCAAACTTCTGGCGCAAGCCGAGGCTGAACGCATCCGCTTGACCGCCTCCGCCGACGCCGAGCGCATGGCGAGCGAAGCGGCGATCCTGAAGCAGAATCCGCTGCTCATCAACAAAATTGTCGCCGAGCGCCTCTCTGACAAACTACAGGTGATGATGGTCCCAGCGGACGGCAAGTTTTTCTTCAACGACATCATGCACGGAATGAGTTCTCCGAGCCAAGTGAGCCGGGCGGAAGACGTGGAAGGTTCCGAGGGAAAGTCTCAGCAGTAGTGAAGGCAGTTCTCGGTTCTCAGTTCTCAGTAAAGGCCAGTACTCTCAGTCGGAACTGAACGGTGGTTAGAGATTTTACTGAGAACTGAGAACCGGGAACTGAGAACTTTCTTATGAACAGGCCGCGATCATCCACGCGCTATAATCAGCCCATTCCACACATGCGAGCGCGAATGTCCAGCGGTCTGCGGCTTGGTAGGCTGACTTCGCTCCTGCTCGCGACCGTTCTCCTTCCATCGTCTGTATGCGCTTCGAGCCTTGGAGACACCGCCCGGCAACTGGCGCACAAAATCGCTGCCGACTCCGGGCCCGGCGCCTTCGCACTGGAGGTCACCAACCGGTCGTCGCTCGACGACAAATCGGTGCGCGAAGTGCGCAGCGCTCTCGAAGCCGAGTTGCAGGTCGCAGGCGTGCGCACCGCTAAACCCGAGCAAGCGATGGGAACGGTCGAGGTCGTTCTCTCCGAGAGCCTGCGCGAATATGTTTGGACGGCCGAGATATTGATCGGATCCGATGAGAAGAAGGTCGCCATTGTCGCGCTGCCGCGACCGCCGACGGGAACGCAGTTCACCGCCGCGATGCCGATCGTTCTTAAACCGACGCTTCTGTTCGCGCAAGAACGGCCGATGCTCGACGTGGCTCTGGTCGAAATGCCGGGAGGATCTCGCCTGCTCGTGCTCGGTGACGGCAGCGTCGCGATCTATCGTCATCAGGAATTGGTATCGTCTGGATCGAATCCGGCGAGGGCGTTGGGAACTGGAAGCTTCGTTGCCCATCGTTCACTCGCACTCGCCCGCTTTTCCCCGCGATTTGCGCGGACGCCTGCTGCTGCGCCGCGATCACCTGTTCGATGTTTACCTGCCGGGAACGTTCTGCCCGACGAATTTCGGCACGCCGCTTACGCTCAACTGCAACGACACTGACGATCCCTGGCCCCTGACCCCGGAAGACAACGGCGTGCGTGCTTTCTTCGCCGCCGCGCGTAATTTCTTTACCGGAGCGCTTTCTCCCGGCATCGGAAAAATCTCCAACGTTCCATCGTTCTACTCGGCAGCCGCGCTTCCGCGATCGAGTTACACGCTATGGGCTTTCGCCGCCGTAGATGGATCGCTGCATCTGGTGGATGGAATCACGGACCGGGTAATCCGCGGCGCAAAGTGGGGGAGCGATCTGGCTGCGGTTCACTCCAGTTGCGGCACGGGTACACAGTTGCTTGTCTCCGAGGGTGGAGATACGGGGCGCGACGGCCTGCGCGCGTTCGAGATTCCAGATCGCGATCCCATCGCTGCCAGTTCCGCGGTAGAGTTCGATGGGCGAATCGTTGCGCTGTGGCCGGACAGCAGCGGCAATAGCGCAGCCGCAATCGTAAAACGAAAAGACACGGGATGGTATGAGGCATACCGCATATCGCTTTCTTGCAGCAATTAGCTCTGCTCGTGTGGGGACGGCTGCTCGTGTGGGGGCAGTTGCTCGTGTGGGGACGGGCGCCCTCGCCCGTCCATGCCGAGCAAACCTCGGCTGCCGCCCGCGGCCACGGCAGCTAACGATCCGCCGCCCCGGTCTACGGTGTGCGGCCCTGGTCATGTCGCTGGTCTCCTCAATAATGGTCCGCCCGGTCAACGCAACAGCCGCGACCCGCCAGCACTACGGCGGAACCCTGCGCGTCATGCTGCAATCCGCGCCGGACACGCTCAACCTTCCCGCAAACGCCACGCCCGCCGACTACTGGGACATGGCACGCACGCTCTCGCTGGTCGGCGACACGCTTGTAAGACTGGATGCGCAAGGCCGCCCGCAAGCCGCGCTGGCCGTTGCGTGGCAGAGTGACTCAACCGCCCGGCATTGGCAACTCACGCTGCGCCGCGGAGCGAAGTTCCATGATGGCAGCGCGGCGTCGCCAGCGGCCATAGCGCAGATATCTGGGCGCGCTCCATCCCGGCTGGAACGTGCGCGCGTCGGCGGATTCCGTGTCGATCGATATTGACAGCCAGGCGCCCATGCCCTCGCTGCTCGCCGAACTGGCGCTGCCGCGCAATCTGTTGCTCAAGCGCAATGCGAACGGCGGTCCACTCGGTACCGGCCCGTTCCTCGTCGCCGATTGGCAGCCCGGGAAACTGCTCAAGCTCGTAGCATATGAAGATAGTTGGGCCGGACGTCCTTTTGTCGACGCGGTCGAAATCGAATTCGGCAAATCGCTGCGCGACCAGGCGATCGCGCTTGAACTCGACAAGGCGGATCTGATCGAGTCGGCGCCGCAGGCAGTCGGCGGCTCCGAACGGTACGGCGCGGCGCCGTCATCGTCATCGTCGTCATTATCAATGTCGTTGCCGGTGGAGTTGCTGGCGCTGGTTTTCTCCGCGAACTCAAAAGCACAGGACCCCCGCCTTCGGGAAGCGCTGGCGCTCGCCATCGATCGCAAGCCCATCCAGTCGGTGCTGTTGAAAGGCGCGGGAGAACCCGCCGGGAGCATTCTTCCCAACTGGATGACGGGCTACACCTCGGTCTTTCCGGTGCAGGGGAATCCGCAACGCGCACGAACTGTGCTCGCCGACTCGCGGCAGCCCGCGCTCAATCTGAGCTACGATGCCAGGGATCCGCAAGCCCAACTGATCGCCGAGCGCATCGCTCTCAACGCGCGCGAGGTTGGCATCAAGGTGCAAGTATCGTTGTCAGGAGCGGAGGACATCCGTCTGATGCGCGTGGTGCTGCCGAGTCCCGATCCAGCGACCTCGCTTGACGAAGCGGCTCGACAACTGGGATTGCAGCCGCCGGCATTCGCGACGCCTCGCGGCAACTCTTCAGACGTGGATTTAGACGGTCTGTATCATGCTGAGCGCAGTTTGCTCGATGGATACGCCGTCATCCCGCTCTTCCATTTGCCCGTGGCAGTTACGGCGAGCGCACGGGTGCGCGACTGGGAGCCGGGTCGACTGGGGGCGTGGAGCGAAGGCGAATCTTCCCTGGCTGATCTTTGGCTGGATCAGCGGCTAGCAAATCAGCGGTCGGCGGATCAGACACCGGCTGATTCGCGAGTCTATGGTCCGCGGCCCGACGATCCGCCGCCAGCTGGTCCGCCGCCCGAGGCGGGCTCGCGATGAGCTTCCGCAAAAAACTTCTTCTGCTCTTCGCGGCGACCGTGTTGCTCTGCGTCGCGGTTATTTCAGCGTCGGTCTACAGCACCATCCGGCGCTCGTTCGAGCAGGCGGACCAGGACCGCGCGAATGCAGTGGCGGCTGAGTTTCGCTCGGAGTTCCAGCGGCGAGGTTCGGAGGTCGCGCGCAAAGTCGAATCGGTTGCCGCCGGCGAAACCGTGCAGCACATCGCTCTTGAGATCAACCGTGGCGTCACCGACTCAGGCGAGTATGTAAGCGAAGCGCGCTCGCTGGCGAGTCAGCAACAGCTCGACTTTCTGGAACTCGTCGACAATCGCGGCACCATCCTCTCGTCCGCGCAGTGGCAGGCGAAGTTCGGATATCCGGAAGCGGCGATTCCCGTGGCCACCGGCCCGGCCGGTGCGTTTCTGAAACGCGAAGAGCTGCCGGATGGCGCCACCCTCGGCCTGTTTGCGGTGCGCGTGGCCCGCGTTGGAGAACAGCCTTTGTACGTCATTGGCGGTGAGCGGCTCGACCAGGGGTTCCTCTCGACGCTCGACATTCCCGCCGGAACGCACGTGCTGCTGTATCAAAACCTGGACGCAAAATGGAATCCGAAATCGCTGCTCGATTTGAACGGCCCGGCTGCGGGAGCCGATAAGATCGCTCCACTGGTCGCGCGCGTTCGCGACACACTGCAGGAATCTCATGGCGTGATCCATTGGACTTCCGATTCCGCGGACGCCGAAGTTTTTCACGCCATCCCGCTGACTGGACCCGTCTTTGTTGCGACAAATCAGGCTGCGACAAATCAGACTGCGACAAATCAGAGTGCGCCGAATCAGGGCGGCGCGAATCAGCAATTGCTGGGCGTTCTGCTCGTCGGCAGTTCGCGGCGTCCGCTGATTGAATTGCAAAGGCAAATTATCTCTACCGCCATGCTGGTGGGCGGTGCGGGAATTCTGGTCGCGGTGCTGGCCAGCCTGTGGTTCGCGGCCCGCGTCACCCGCCCGGTGGTGTCGCTGGCTGAGGCTGCGCGCCGGGTCGCGGCTGGTGATCTCAGCGCCAAGGTTGAGGTTGAATCGAGCGATGAACTGGGCGAACTGGCGGCATCGTTCAACCGCATGACAGAAGATCTCCTGCAGCAAAAGGACCGCACTTTGCAGGCTGAGCGCGTGGCCGCATGGCGTGAACTCGCACGGCGATTGGCGCACGAATTGAAGAATCCACTTTTCCCTTTGCAGGTCACGGTTGAGAATCTGATGCGGGCAAAACAGAAATCGCCCGAGATGTTCGAGGAAGTTTTCCGGGAGGGGACAGCGACCCTGTTGGCAGAAATCAACAACCTGAAAACGATCATCGGGCGCTTCAGCGAATTCTCCAAGATGCCGCAGCCGCAGCGCCGGCCGACGCAAGTGAACGAAGTCGTGCGCTCGGTGCTGCGCGTCTTTGATGCGCAACTGCAGCAGAAGAAGAATCGAATCTCCGTGCGCACCGAGTTGGCCGAAGCGTTGCCCGAGATTTCAGCCGATCCCGATCTGCTGCATCGTGCGCTGCAAAATCTGGTACTCAATGCGATCGACGCGATGCCGCAGGGTGGAGAATTGGCGGTTCGAACTCAAAGCCTGGGCGATCGGATTGAACTTTCGGTCTCCGACACCGGCTGTGGTCTGACCCAGGAAGAATGTGGACGACTGTTCACTCCGTATTACACGACCAAGCAGCACGGCACGGGACTTGGACTCGCGATTGTGCAATCGGTGGTGAGCGATCACGGCGGCAAGATTTCCGTCGAGAGCACGAAAGAGAAAGGAACGACGTTTCGCATCGAACTACCCTGCCAACCACCGCTGTGGCAGACGACTTAAGTAACGTAAGTTGAACAGGAGAAAATCGTGGCGCAAAAAGCGCACTTACTGATCGTGGATGACGAGGCCAACACGCTGGCTTCGCTGTCGCGGGCGTTTCGTCTGGAAGGACATGAAGCCGTCGTCTGTGACAACGCTAGTAAGGCTCTGGACCTGGCGAAATCGCAATCTTTCGACTTGATCCTCTCCGATGTGGTCATGCCCGGCAAAGACGGCCTCGCCCTTCTTGAAGAACTTAAAGCGCAAGGCGTGCCGACTCCGGTCGTGATGATGTCGGGACAGGCGCACATCGAGATGGCCGTACGCGCGACGCGCCTCGGCGCACTCGACTTTTTGGAAAAGCCGATCTCAACCGAAAAATTGCTGCTCACGGTGGAGAACGCGCTAAAACTCGGCCGCCTCGAGCGCGAGAATCGCGATCTGGAACGCCGCCTCGGCAAACACGAAATCGTCTGGAAAGGCGACACCATGCGCCGGGTGATGGCGCAAGTGGAACGCGTGGCTGCCAGCGAAACACGTGTTTGCATTCTGGGCGAAACCGGCACGGGAAAAGAACTGGTGGCGCGCACGCTGCATGAGCGCAGTCCACGGGCAGGCGCTCCGTTCGTCACGCTGAACTGCGCCGCAGTTCCGGCCGAGTTGATCGAATCCGAACTGTTTGGCCACGAAAAAGGATCGTTCACCGGCGCTGCCGGCCGCCATCTCGGCAAGTTCGAGCAAGCCCAGCATGGCACCATCTTTCTCGATGAAATCGGCGACATGCCGCTCACCATGCAGGCCAAGCTGCTGCGCGTACTGGAAGAAGGTGAGGTCGAGCGCATCGGCGGCGAGAGCGCCATTACGGTGGATGTGCGCGTCGTAGTCGCCACCCATCGCGATCTCGAAGCGCAAGTCCGCGACGGCAAATTCCGGCAGGATCTATTTCACCGCGTGTTCGTCTTCCCCTTGCGCCTGCCCCCGTTGCGCGAACGCCGCGAAGACATCCCGGCGCTGATCGAGCACTTTGCCCAACAGGTAAGCGCGACCAACGGATGGAAGCCCATGCGCTTCACCGAAACGCGATGGCGGCGCTGCAGGAGCACCCCTGGCCGGGCAATGTCCGCGAACTCCGAAACGCAGTCGAGCGGCTGATGCTGCTGGCAACTTCCGGCGAAATCACCGCCGAAACCGTGGCGCTGGCGTTGCCCGCTTCCCGTAGCCGCGTCCGACTCGGCATCAGCCGCGACCGGCCCGCTAGCCGACCGCGTGCGTGCCTTCGAGAAGCAGACCATTCTGGCGGAGTTGAAACGCAATCACCACCAGATCTCCAACACGGCGCGGGCTCTGGGACTGGAGCGATCGCATCTTTATAAGAAGGCGGAGCAGGTGGGAATCGATCTGAAAGCGGCCAAGAACGAGGGCGACCACTGAAAATGCTTGTCATCCTGAGCGAAGTGAAGGACCCATGCAGTTTGGTTTGACATCTGCCCCGGTTTGCAATTTCCCTCCCACTCAGACGACAATCGCCTCGTGCCCAGCACCAGCTTTTATCAGGAACCCCAAGCCGTCAGCCCCTTTCGTCCGGGCGCGCTCGTGATCGCGACCTTAACCAACCCGCGCGAAAAATTCTGGGGCGCGATTCTTTTTCTGTCAGCCGAAGGCCTCAGCCTGCGCGGCGTCGATGTCGCATCTTTCGACGATCTCGCTTCGCAGATCAAGAACGGCGAGCCCTTCACCTCCGGCGTCGTCTTCTTTCCCATGCACCGCCTGGAGCGTATGGAATTCGATCTTCCTGAGGGAAACATCCTCTCGCTCGCCCAGCGCTTCGCCGAGAAGACGGGACAGGATCCCGCCCCGCTGCTGGTGAGTGAGTTCCTCTCGCATTCCGGGAGAGATCTCGGAGGGCATGCCGGCGGAGAAAAGCCTCGGTGAACTACCGGCAGATCCTGACCGCGCCCAACCAGCTCACGCTGTTGCGCATGATTTTTCTGCCCTTCATCGTCATCAATCTGGTCAAACACGATTTCAAATGGGCTCTGGCGCTGTTCGTTCTCGCCGGATTCAGCGACGGCCTCGATGGACTGCTGGCCCGCACCCTGCATCAGCAAACTCTGCTCGGCCAGTATCTCGATCCGATTGCCGACAAGCTGCTGATGAGCACCATGTTTCTCGTGCTCTCGATCGAACGCATGATTCCGTGGAAATACACGGTGGTGGTTTTCAGCCGCGACATTTCCATCCTGCTCATCAGCGGAGTGCTGTTCATGATTGCCGGCTTGCGCGATTTTCGCCCCAGTATTTTCGGCAAAGCCAACACTTTTGCCCAGGTAGCCGCGATTTTCTTCGTGCTGCTGCTGCTCGTCGAACCCGTACGCTGGGTCTGGATTGCGCGCACTACGTTTCTGAACGCCACATTTTTCTTTACCATCATCTCCGCCGTGCACTACGCATTTCTGGTGCAGCACCGGCTGCATGAATCGACGCCGCCCGCTCCGCTCCGGTCCTAGTCGTAGGCAAAGGCCTCGCAGCCATTTGACCCGTTTTCCAGCGCGCCCCTAGAATGAAAGATTCGCACTGCGCTCGCGAACTCATCCATCATCCATGCCACTGCGCCTCTATAACACTCTTTCCGGAAAGATCGAAGACTTCCATCCGCTCGACGGCAATCGCGTCCGCATGTATGCCTGCGGACCTACTGTCTACGACTACGGCCACATCGGCAATTTCCGCACATTTATTGCCGTCGATCTTCTTTACCGCTATCTGCGGCAGAGCGGATACGACGTCCGCTACGTCATGAACATCACCGACGTCGACGACAAGATCATTCACAACTCCGCGCGCGACGGCGTCAGCGTACAGCAGTACACCGCGAAGTTTGTTCAGGCCTTCTTGGACGATTCAGCTACCTTGAGCATCGAGCCACCAATTCTGGTGCGCGCCACCGAACACATCCACGCGATGGCCGACTTTATCGCCGAATTGGAGAAAAAGGGCTTCGCTTACCGCACCGACGACGGTTCTTACTATTTTCGGATTGCGAAATTCCCCGAGTACGGCAAGCTTTCGAAGAAAGATTTTGCCGGCATGACCGACGGCGCGCGCGTGGACCTCGATGAATACGATAAGGATAGCGCCCGCGACTTCGCGCTCTGGAAGGCTCCCAAGCCGGGCGAAGCTTCGTGGGACACAGTGATCGGGCCGGGGCGTCCGGGCTGGCACATCGAGTGTTCCGTGATGTCGATGGAGGAACTCGGGCCGAGTTTTGATTTGCATGCCGGCGGCGAGGATCTGATTTTTCCGCATCATGAAAACGAAATCGCGCAGTCGGAGGCCAACACCGGAAAGCAGTTTGTGCGCTATTGGTTCCACGCGCGCTTCCTGTTGGTCGAAGGCCAGAAAATGTCCAAGAGTCTCGGGAATTTTTTCACCGTCCGGGATCTTGTGCTGCGCGGACATAAGCCATCATCGATCCGCTGGCTGCTGACGCAGGTGCCTTATCGCAATCAGTTGAACTTTACTTTTGAGGGCTTGAAAGCGGCGGCAAGTTCGGTGGAGAAGCTGCGCAACTTCCGCTTTCGCCTGACCAGCACACAGTTCCCCGCCGGCGCGACCCCGGCGATGTCACAACTGGCGGAGGAAACCATCGCGCGGATGAAGAGCGCACTCGATGACGATTTAAACACCGCCGAGGCGCAAGCCGCCATGTTCGACATGTTGCGCAAGGCCAACACCGCGCTCGATGCTGGAGAAGTTCGTCCAGGACGACGTGAAACCGCTACTCTGCGCCCTCGAAAAGTTCGACGAGATATTCGGCATACTGAAAGATGATGATCAGCCTAAGATGAAGGCCATCCTCGACTGGGCTCGCGCCGAAGGGCGCGAAGAGGAAATCGGCCCGGAATTGCTTAAGATCGCAGGTTCGCCCCAGCTCACGGACGAACAAGTCAAACAAAAACTCGACCAAATGCAAGCGGCCAGAAAAGCGCGCAACTTCAAACTCGCGACGCGATTCGCGCCGAGACTATCACCGCAGGAATCATCGTGGAGAACACAAAAGACGGAGTGCGGTGGCGCAGAAAGTGAGTATCATAATTTCACTTGTAAGTCGTTACAGGACTTCATGCTCTCCCTCGACGAGTACCTCCGCGAAGCCGAAGTCGCCCACGGCCATCTCTGCGCCGGTCAGGTGCTCGGCGTCCGCCTGGCCATGCTCGGAATCGAGAAGCTTGGCATCGAAGACCCGCGCGGCAAAGATCGCAAACGCCTCGTCACGTTCGTCGAAATCGACCGCTGCGCCACCGACGCCATATCCCTCGTTACCGGATGCCGTCTCGGCAAACGTGCGCTGAAATTTCGCGACTGGGGAAAGATGGCCGCGACCTTCGTTGATCTGAACCCCAAAGATCTCGGCATAAAAGACGTAAGCACCGGCAGAGCCATCCGCATCGCCGCCAAGGAGTCGTCCAAGGCGCTGGCGCGCTCCATGCATCCCGAAATCGAAAATAAGAACCAGCAGCAGATGCTCGCCTATCGCGAAATGGCGGAAGATGACTTATTCACCAAGCAGTGGGTGAAGGTCGAAATCGCGGCGGAAGAGTTCCCCGGCTACAAAGGCGAGCGCATCGTCTGTGCCGAGTGCGGCGAAGGCATCAACTTTCACCGCGAAGTTGTGCGCGACGGACGCGTGTTGTGCCGCGCGTGCTTGGGCGAACGCTACTACGAAGCGCTCTGACTATCGCCAAACACGACATCGCTGACCATTCACCGCCACGTCGGGTTGTAATCCCAATGACTGGGCCGCAGAGTGATGTACTGCACAATTCTCGGCTGCGCGGCTCGATTCGGAGAACTTCCGTGCGGCAGTGCATGATGCCAGATAATCAGGTCTCCGGCGTTGCGAGCGATCGATACCGGACCTGGAGTCCCTAGATTTTCGTGGCGCGGGTCGCTTCCGGGAGGCAGACTTTTAAGCCAGCTCTCGATCCGGCGATGGAAGCCAGGAACGCAGGTAAATGCTCCTTGATTGGCTGCGGTATCGGTGAGATAGAGAATTCCCTGCATGCCAAATGGAATCGGCAGTTCCAGGCTCACGTCCCAGTGCAGATTGGGTCCGGGAAACCGCCAGCCTTCACGTTCCGGCGGATTCATCCCCGTCTGATCGGTGGTTGCCCAGAGATCGGTTCGTCCCCACAATTGCGCGAACGCGTGATGGATTCTGGCCGCATTTCTATTGGCTTCGAGCGCGGGATGATGGAGAAGTGGAATCCAGATACTGTGTCCTTGCGGTCCGCGGTACCAGGTCTCCGGATTCTTCAAATCCATCTCCAGAAAACCGCAGATAGCATCCACGGCAGCTGCGCAGTTTTCTTCGGAAACGGCGTTGTGCAATACGACGTACCCGTTTTCCTCCCAGAACGCGATTTCCTCGGCCGTGAACACTCCATCGGAAGGGTCGGGCGGAGATCCCGCCTTTAAGCCGCCGGATAGCGCGAGATTCAGGCGGTCCTTAACGCTCGGATCAATCACGCCGCCATTTTGCTCGAGGATCCAATGTTCAAACTGGTCGAATGACGGTCTTTGACTGTAGAGATACTGGAACGTCTCTCGCAAACCAAGCCGAAGTCCGCACACCAGGGTATTGTCCTTGATCCAATCGTCGGTGGCTTGCGGATCGGGTGACTGGCTGGACGGCTTTTTCTGAGTCCGGGACCACATCCGCTTGACGTGCAAGATGTCGAGGAAGCCCTTCTCGTCTGAACTGGCGATGATCGACGATTCGTTTTCAGCCGTCACGGCGCGAATGATCTCCTACTTACGCACTTGCTCATACGCATGCGCCACCCGCAGCAGCGTGGCCTCGTCAAAGTGCCGGGCGAACAACTGCAAACCAATCGGCAGTTTCTCGTGATTCTCTCCGCACGGAACTGAAATTCCGGGAATGCCCGCGAGGTTCGCAGTTACAGTGTAGATATCGGCGAGATACATGGCCAGCGGATCATTTACTTTCTCGCCTAACTTGAAAGCCGGCGTAGGACAAGTCGGCGCGGCGATTACATCCACTTTCTTAAACGCTTCGTCGAAATCGCGAGTAAGCAGCGTGCGTACTTTCTGGGCCTTCAGATAGTAAGCGTCGTAGTAACCAGCGCTCAGCGCGTAGGTGCCGAGCATGATGCGGCGCTTGACTTCCATGCCGAATCCGCCGTCGCGGGTCTGGCGGTACATTTCGGAAAGCGTGTTTGCTTTTGCGCGGAAGCCGTAGCGCACGCCGTCATAGCGCGCCAGATTCGCCGACGCTTCCGCCGTCGCCACAATGTAATAAGTCGGAATCGCATACTCGGTGTGCGGCAGACTCACCGGCACGACCTCGCATCCGAGCTCAGCCAGCTCTTGAATCGCAACCTCAACCGCAGTGCGAACTTCCAGATCGAGTCCAGCTCCGAAATATTCTTTGGCCACGCCGACTTTCAACTTCTTTATCGGCTTCTCGAGTTCCGCCACGTAGTCGGGGACGGGAACCTCGGCGGAAGTCGCATCCATGGGATCGCGCCCCGCAATCGTGTGCAGCACCAGCGCAACTTCCTTCACCGTTTTCGCAAACGGGCCGACGTGATCGAGCGACGAAGCAAAGGCGATCAGCCCGTAGCGCGACACCCGTCCATAAGTAGGCTTCAATCCGACCACGCCACAGAACGACGCTGGCTGACGAATGGAGCCGCCGGTATCGGAGCCGAGCGTTGCCACCGCCATCTCCGCAGCTACCGCAGCCGCCGATCCGCCCGACGAGCCGCCCGGCACGCGGCTCTTATCGCGCGGATTGTGCACCGGATGATACGCCGAGTTCTCCGTGGACGAGCCCATGGCAAACTCATCGCAATTGAGTTTGCCCAGAATCACCGCGCCCGCCGCTTCCAGGCGAGCCACCGCCGTACAGTCATACGGCGGAATAAAATTGTCGAGAATCTTCGAAGCGGCGGTAGTGCGCACACCGCTCGTTACCATGACGTCTTTGATCGCCACCGGAACTCCGGCGAGCGGCGGCAGAGGCTTGCCCTCTGCGGCCAGCGCGTCGATGCGCGCGGCCTGCGCCAGCGCGCGCTCCTCGCAGAGAGTCAGAAAGGCGCCGATCTCGGGATCTTCCTGCCGGATGCGGGTGTAGAAATCGTGAGCCAGCGCGGTCGCGGTCTTCTGTCGCTCAGTGATCGCGTCGCGAATCCGACTAATCGTGGAGGCGGGCATCTCTCTCGTCACTATCTCTCGTCTCTATCTCTCGATCACCTTCGGCACTTCGAAAAACGTCCCGTCGGTGTCGGGAGCATTTTTCAGGGCGACGTCGTGCGGCAATGATTTCCGCAGACCGTCCTTCACATCCTCGCGGATGGCGTATGCGAACCGGTCGCTTCCCTGCCGCGACTCGTCGTTGCTCATGCCGTAACGGTCCGAGACTTGCGCCATGGGTGCGACATCGCCGGTCTCCAGTTCGCTGAGCCGCTCGACATATTCAAGAATGGAATTCAAATCGCGCAACATGCGAGCGCGCTCTTCCTCGGTCAGTTCGAGGTTGGCCAGATCGGCTACGTAGGCGACGTCTTTGTCGGTAACCTTCATAGGTCGCAAAATAAAATGAGGTGTTTCAACCGCACCTGGTGGTCTGCTCAGAGGAACCGAATGGGCAGCTACGCCTTCACCACGAATTCAATCCGCTTCACCGAAGTCGCCGAGTACTTGTTGATCAAGGCCAAATAGCGCGGCGCCAGGTTGGCGAGTTCCCGCCGCCATCCTCCGTCAGCAACTTCCACTTGCAGAATGCCGTCGGAAAAACTCAACGCCCGTGTTCGCTCGGCCACCGCGCTGCCACAGGCGACAGGCCACGCCAGCAAAGCGCTCTCATTCGCCGGCGCGCGATGGAGAGCTTTGGTGACGATGGTTTCCAGTTCGGCGGAAGCACGGTTCAAGGCGCGACCTCGGAGTTTTCGAGTGCTGGGGAACGAAACCGATTGTAGCATCGGAAATGTTATCTCTTTACAAGTTGCTAGGCTGCTGCCGCCGCAGCCTTGGCGCGCTTCTTGGCGAGCTTGCGCAGGTGCGCGGACGAATACAGACTTCCGCGGCAGCGCTTCGCCCCGCAGAAACAGGGCGCATCCTCGTCGCCATCGTAGAGGTTGTAGTCGTAGGTCAATTCTTCCCCAGCCGCAATATCGCGCAGCGCTATGATCCACATCTTGCCCCGGATCTGCTCCGTCTCACAATTCGGTTTGCAGGAATGATTCACGAAGGCGGCCACGCCGTAGCCGTCGATAATGCGTTTGCCGCCGTCCAGGCCGAATAAGTATGTATTCGGAAAGTCGTCGTAAAGGTCTTCGGCCTGTTCGTAGGTTAGTTGCTCGCCTACGTATTCGACGATCAGCTTCCCCTTGCGAATCGGCCGTGTGGTGCAGCAACCATAGGAATGAATGCGAGACTGGCGAAGGATGAGCGTCATAGAGCGTCCTTATTTTTGCACATGAGACACCGGCCGATGCAAGAGCAAAGCGTGAGAGCTCTCAGCTCTCAGGTCTGAGAAGCTCAGCCGGTCTCCGGAAGATCTTCCTGACGAGCCAACAGTCTAACGGCTGAGAGCTAACCACAAACCTGCTAATATTTTCACCCGGGGACTTTCCGCTATGGCTCAGCATCCACCGCGCTTTCTGAGGATTGTCGACGACGCCAAGCGGCGCGTCCGCGAAACGAGCGTTGACGAAGTGAAAGCCCGGCTTGATCGCGGCGAGAAATTCGTTCTTGTCGACGTCCGCGAAGACCGCGAATTCGACGCCGATCACCTGCCCGGAGCCGTCCATCTGGGTAAGGGCGTCATCGAACGCGATATCGAGGGCAAGTATCCCGATCTGCAGACCGAACTCGTACTCTATTGTGGCGGCGGCTTCCGTTCCGCGCTCGCCGCCGATAACCTGCAAAAGATGGGATATACGAATGTCATTTCCATGGACGGCGGAATCCGCGACTGGCGCGGAAGAGGCTACCCGCTGGAGAAGTAAGCGGTAACGCTGCCTCGCGCGTGGACAAACGGCACTTGTTGATTTCGCGGTGATTCGTCGCGATTGCATAGCATCCGCTTCTCTGAAAAAATACGGTAACGATTAACGAGGTTCCAGCGATGTCTCAAATCGGAAGCTTTGCGCTCCTGCTGGCGCTCGGCCTGAGTGCGTATTCTTTCCTGGCAGGCCTCGTCGCGCTATTCGGCAAGGATGCCGCTTCGGCCCGCCTCGGCGAAACTGCCCGCCGCGCTGGAATCGCCACCTTCGCCGCAGTACTGCTGGCTGCCATCGTTCTTGTAGTGGCCGCGTTCCACGACGACTTCTCCATCGCCTACATTTTCCACCATAGCAATCGCGACTTGCCCGCCGCGTATAAGTTTGCCGTGCTGTGGTCCGGGCAAGAAGGGTCGCTGCTGTTCTGGTCGCTGCTCCTGGCGGGCTACGGATTCGTTCTCCGCCTGCGCTACAAGACCGATCAGCGGCTGTTCGCCTACGCTTCGGTGATCATCGCCTCGGTGCAGGTTTTCTTTTTGCTGATCCTGAATTTTGCCGCCCACCCGTTCGCCGTCATGCAAGGCCCGCTTCCGGCGGATGGCACCGGACTGAATCCACTTCTGCAGTATCCGGAGATGGTCATTCATCCGCCGATGCTGTATCTGGGATACGTCGGCTTCACCGTTCCCTTCGCCTTTGCGCTGGGCGCGCTCATCATGAAGTATCCCGGCGAAAAATGGATTCACATCACTCGCCGCTGGACCATGGTGACGTGGTGCTTCCTCACCATCGGCGTTTTCCTCGGCGCGCACTGGGCCTACGCTGTCCTCGGATGGGGCGGCTACTGGGGATGGGACCCGGTGGAAAATGCCTCGCTCATGCCCTGGCTCACGGGCACGGCGTTTCTGCATTCCGTGATGATGCAGGAAAAACGCGGCATGCTGAAAGTCTGGAACATGGCGCTCATCTTCGCGACCTTCCTGCTCTCGATGCTCGGGACGTTCCTTACTCGTTCAGGCGTGATCAGTTCGGTGCACGCTTTCGCGCAGTCGTCGATCGGCTCGTGGTTCCTCGTCTTCATCGGGCTGACCCTGGCGGTCTGTAGCTACTTTCTGATCGCGAACCGGTCGCACCTCAAGTCTGAGCACAAGCTGGAATCGCTGGTCTCCCGCGAATCGAGCTTTCTGTTTAACAATCTTCTTTTGCTCGTCGTCTGCTTCACCATACTGTGGGGCACATTTTTCCCGATCCTGTCGGAATTCGTTCAGGGACACAAGGTCACGGTCGGCCCGCCGTTTTTCAATCGCGTAGCCATTCCGGTTGCCCTATTGCTCCTGCTACTGACCGCCGTCGGACCGTTGCTGGCCTGGCGTAAGACTTCCATCGAAAGCCTGAAACGGAATTTCTTGTTCCCCGCGATTGGCTCGGTCGCCCTTGGCGGTATGATGATTTTGTTCGGCGTGCGGCCCTGGGAAGATCCGTCTTACTTCTATGCCACCATGGCCGCCGTTCTCTCGGCGCTGGTAATCTTCACCGTCATTTCCGAGTTTCTTCGCGGAGGCCGCGTCATCGCCGGCAAGACTGACCAGAACCTCGTCTCCGCCATGGTTCAACTGTGCCACCGAAACACACGCCGCTACGGCGGATACATCGTCCATTTCGGCGTGGCCCTGGTCGTGATTGGAATTCTCGGGACGCCGTTCAATAAAGAAGTAGAAAAAGAAATGGCCTTTGGCGACAAAATCAATATCGGCCCCTACACGCTGGTCTGCCAGTCCTACACGCAGGACGACAATCCCAACTACGGCAACGAGTGGGCAATCATCAACGTGTTCCGCGGCGGCAAGCAGATTACGACCATGTATCCCGAGCGCCGCTTCTATAAAGCCAGCCAACAGCCGCAGACGCTGCCGCGCATTTACCCCAGCTTCCGCGAAGATTTGTTTTTGGTGACCGATGTCTATCTGGTCTATGAAGGCAAGAACGAGACCACCGGACGGCCCATCATTAAGGCGCACTTGAATCCGCTGGTGCCGTGGATTTGGATCGGCCTGATCATCATGGTCTTCGGCACCGTGGTCGCGCTCGTGCCGAATGCCGCCGCCGTCCAGGTTGCAGCAACCACGCCAGTTCGCACTCCAGCGCACGTCGGAGCGGGGGACTGAGATGACCCAAAGCGAAAAACATCACGGACATCGAAATGAACCTTTAACCCCACGTCAACATTTGACTCCGCGTAAATGTCTAACTTCCCACGAACATTTGACTCCCCGTGAACGTTTGCATCGCCGTGGAAGAGCGGCCCTTCAGGGCCGCGTCAGTCGCATCAACTCCTCGCGGGCTTTAGCCCCGGCAGTCCGCCGAATGCTCCACGCCCTCATCCTCACCGCCGCCGTGTTCCTCTTCATGGGAGCAGGAGACGATTCCGCGCGCTTCAAAGACCTGGGCCATCGCATGATGTGCGCCTGCGGTTGCAGCCAGATCCTGCTCGAATGCAATCACGTCGGCTGCACCTACTCCGATAAGATGCGCGACCAACTGCAGGCCGCGCTCGATAAAGGCCATAATAACGACGACCTCATCCTGCAAGGCTTCGTGCAGGAATATGGACCGACCGTGATCGCCGCGCCCACCGCCACCGGCTTCAATCGCGTGGCCTGGATCATGCCCTTCTTAGTTTTGGCGCTCGGCATCGCCTTCGCGGTTCACATCGTGCGCTCGTGGAAGAACCGCCCCGAACCAGCCCTGGCCGATGGCATCGTGATCCCGCCCGGCAGCGAACTGGACGAGTTCCGCCGGAAAGCAAGAAAAGAGACCGACCTATGATTGGAACGAGTGTGGCGCGGACACTCCTGTCCGCGAAAAGCCGCGATCGGAAATGAAGTGCTGGCGGAAGGAGCCCGCCCAATGATCCCATTCGTCTGCGCCGCCGTTACGCTCGCCTGCCTGTATTACGTTTTTTTCTTTCCCGGCGAAGTCTATGCCGGAGAAGAAAAGACGCGGCTCGGCTATCTCCGCGAGCGCAAGGAAGCCGTCTACGAAAACCTGCGCGACCTGAATTTCGAATACAAAGCCGGCAAGGTGCCGGACGTGGACTATCAATCCATGCGCGCCTCGCTCGAAGAAGAAGCGGCCGCGATCATGGCGGAGATTGCGCGATTGGAGCAGGCGGCGGGGCAGGTGGTGTGACTGCCGCCTAACATCATCTGCCGGAATGAGCAACGGAAATGAAAATCTTCGATCGCTTTCTTGCTCGCAAACCGCCGCCAAAAACAGCGGACCAAATCGCCACGCTGATTGAGGGTTTTGCTAACGGAACAGGTGGACGTTGGGATTGGGACTACTTCATCAGCACCCGCTTTGAAAACGAAAGGATCAGGTGGGCTCAGAACGAATGCTTCAAGGTTGAGCACGAATTTCCGCGCACCGGCCGTGTTGGGTGGTGTAACGAAAAAGGGCTCGACCGCCTGCGAGCCATCGCGTCGGAACTCCGGGCTTCCGGCAAAGTGGACACAACCACCGAAGGTGGACCTCAGGAGAAACCGACAGCTCTAAGCTAACGCGTGAAAGACGACAATAATCGCCCACCGGGGTAAAATGAAAATCTGATGAGCCTAAACACCATCCAGGAGATCGAACGCGCCATCGGAGCGCTTACGCCGCGCGAAATGGAGGAGTTGTATGCGTGGCTCGAGCAACACTTTCCGCCGCCGATCGACACTCGCGTCCAATCCGATCTAGCGGCCGGGCGCCTTGACACGGCCATCCAGCGCGCTTTGGACGACGAGAAGAATGGTCGCACACGGCCGCTCTAGCGCCCGATGCAACATCGCGCCACCACCGATTTTTGGCAGCAATACCATGCCCTCTCGCAGGAAGTCCGAGCCCGCGCCGACAAACAGTTTTCATTGCTGAAAGCAAATTCGCAGCATCCTTCATTACAATTCAAGAAAGTGGGAGAGCGCCACGGCCAGGAAATATGGTCCGCCCGCGTCACGTTGAACCATCGCGCCCTTGCAATCAAACGGCCCGATGGGTATTTGTGGTTCTGGATTGGCGACCACAAAGCCTATGAGGCATTGATTTCTTAGCATGCACTACGCAAAACGATCTGCGTCAGCAAGGAGCCCTTTGACCAAACTCGCACATTCCGCCCTGCTACTGCAATTTTCTTATTAGCTCTAGCCGAAGCCGCCGCCCAGACCCTAACCGGCACCGTCACCAACGGCACCACCAACAAGCCCGCCGCAGGCGACGAAGTCCTTCTCATCGAGTTCACCAACGGCATGGACGTAGCCGCCAACACCAAAGCCGACAGCAACGGCAAATTCAGCTTCAAACTCACCGGAGCTCCCGGCCCGCACCTGATCCGCGCCATCCATCAAGGAGTCACCTATCATCAAATGGCGCCTCCCGGAGTCAACACGGCCGACGTGAACGTCTACGACGTCGCGACCAAAGTCGCCGATCTCAGCGTAACCGCCGACGTACTCCGCTTCCAGGCCGATAGCGGAACCATGCAGGGTGTGCGCCTGTTCGTCGTCAATAACGCGTCTTCTCCCGCGAAGACACAGATGAACGACCACAACTTCGAGTTCTATGTGCCCCCCGGCGCGAAGATTGAACAAGTGCAGGCCCGCGCCCGAACGGCCAGCCGATCAGCGCGGAGGCCGTGCCCCAGGCCGACAAGAACCGCTACGCAATCAACTTTCCGCTCCGTCCCGGAGAAACCCAGTTCCAGATGGAGTTCACTCTGCCCTACTCGGGCGAGATCAAGATCGATCCCAAACCGCTCTATCCCGCCGAGCATCTCGTCGTCGTTCTTCCCAAGACGATGCAGTTCACGGCCGCGAATCCGCCCAGCTTTCAGTCCATGCAGGATCCCAACCAGGGCGACAGCCAGGTAGAAGTCGCACAACAGACCAAGCCCGGCCAGGCGCTCGGCGTTCACGCTGCGCGGCAATGGAGTCATCACCGAGCCGCCCGGAGAGACCGCCTCGGGCGCAGCCCAACAGCAGGATCAGGGACAAGATCAGCAGCAACCTCAATCTCAAGGACGCGACAATCGTTCGAACGACAATCGGCCCGGCGGCGGACTCGGCGTCCCCATCGATGCGCCCGATGCTCTGCAGCAATATCGCTGGCCTATCCTCGGCGCATTCGCCGTGCTCCTCGCCATCGGCGGATGGGTGGTCACGAAACGGCAACCCGTATCCTCAGCAGGCACAGCATCGGCACCGCAAAACCTCGGGCGCGCCAGGCGACCCCAGCGCAGCCCCTCGGTCCAGCCGCGCCCGCGACCACGGCCAGCACTCCGATGCCGCAAAATCGTCGATGCTGCTTGAAGCGCTGAAAGAAGAACTGTTCCAGCTCGAGGTAGAAAAAAAACAAGGCAAGATCACGCCCGCGGATTACGAAAAAGCCAGAGCCGCGCTTGACCAGACGCTGGAACGAGCACTGAAGCGTCAAGGCTAGGGATCGTGTGGTGGACGGGGCTCTGCCCCGTCACAGCCGGGTTTTCTGAGCACCGCCAACCAGCAACAAGAACCAGCCCCGAGAGCCCACCGCGCCCCAACATCTAATCATCTAGCCGTATAGAACCGAGGCACAATATATGAGCAACATATTCAAAACCACGCTTCTGCTCACCGTCATGACGCTGCTGCTCATGCTGGCTGGCCGTGCTTTCGGAGGCCAGAACGGCATGCTGATGGCGCTAGCTTTCGCCGCCGTCATGAATTTCGTCGCCTATTTTTTCTCCGACAAGATCGCGCTCGCCACTTATCGCGCCCAGCCCGTCAGCCGCGAAGATCTGCCGCGCGTCTACAACATCGTCGAGCGCCTGGCGCAAAAAGTCGGCCTGCCGATGCCCAAGGTCTACCTCATCCCGACCGATTCGCCGAACGCTTTCGCCACCGGACGCAACCCAAATCACGCGTCCGTCGCCGTAACCCAGGGCATCCTCGGATTGCTCAACGATGAAGAACTGGAAGGCGTGCTGGCTCATGAACTCGGCCACGTGCGCAATCGCGACATCCTGATCAGTTCGATCGCGGCCACGCTGGCGGGAGCCATCACCTTTCTCGCGTCGATCGCCCGGTGGGGAATGATCTTTGGCGGCATGCGAGGCGAGCGCGACGATCGCGGCGGCGGAGGCGGCATCGCCGCCATCGCCATGATCTTCCTCGCTCCCTTCGCCGCCATGCTGATCCAGCTCGCCGTCTCGCGCTCCCGCGAATACGGAGCCGACGACACCGGAGCCCACTGGACCGGCAATCCATACGCGCTGGCCAGCGCCCTGGGCAAAATCGATGCCTATTCCCGCCGCATGCCGCTGTTGGCAAGCCCATCCACCGCGCATCTTTTCATTATTCAGCCGTTCTTAGGTGGGATGAGCTTCGGCAACCTGTTCTCGACCCATCCGCCAACCGCGAAAAGGATTGAGCGGTTGACGGGACGACCAGCCGAATTCTTCCAGTAACGCGTAGGGACGGCCGCCCTCGGCCGTCCAGTCGAGCACAGCTCGACCGCTGCCGACTGAGAAGCGGTCTATGACTCGGTAACCGACGCTCCGTCGCCCCCATAGTAAAATCGGCAAAATGGCTCCCGAAACTCTGGTGGCAACCTCTCGCCGCGCCGCGGCCCTGGAAGACAGTCTGCGTCGCGTCATCCGCGGCAAAGACGACGTCCTCCGCCTCGCACTGGTTTCCATCTTCGCCAAAGGCCACCTGCTGATCGAAGGCGTCCCCGGAGTCGGC
Organism: uncultured Acidobacteriaceae bacterium; assembly: GCA_963760175.1. Taxonomy (GTDB): domain Bacteria; phylum Acidobacteriota; class Terriglobia; order Terriglobales; family Acidobacteriaceae; genus Acidiflorens. The sequence continues at coordinate 217,465 of CAVXBU010000011.1, read as the reverse complement.
AAGACCACGCTAGGCCAGGCGCTCGCCCGAGCCATTGACTGCACCTTTCAGCGCATCCAGTTCACCAGCGATATGTTGCCCTCTGACGTGCTGGGCATTTCGATCTACTCCGCCATCGAGCAGAAATTCGAATTCAAGCGCGGACCGGTCTTCGCCAATGTACTGTTAGCCGACGAAATCAACCGCACCACTCCAAAAACGCAGTCCGCTCTGCTCGAAGCCATGAACGAAGGCCAGGTCACCATCGACGCGCATTCGTATCAACTGCCGCAACCGTTTCTCGTTCTCGCCACGCAGAATCCCATTGAGCACCACGGCACCTATCCTTTGCCCGAGTCGCAACTCGATCGTTTCCTGATGCGGGTTCGCATGGGATATCCCGAAGGCAACGCCGAGCGCGAGATTCTGCGCGCCGAAGCCGGAGTAGCCCAACTCGAAAACCTGCGCCCCGTGCTCAACGCCGCCGACGTGGTGGAAATTCAGCAAGCCGTGGCCCAGGTCCACGTGGATGAATCGCTGATCACTTACCTGCTGAACATAGTCACCAGGACGCGCGAGTCGGAGTATCTTTCGCTCGGAGTATCTCCCCGAGGCTCGCAGATGCTCTACCGCGCCGCCCAAGCCATGGCCTTTCTCGAAGGCCGCGATTACTGCACGCCAGAAGATTTCAAACCGCTGGTCGTCTCCGTTTTCGCCCACCGCGTAGTGGTGAGTTCGCTGTACACTTCCACCCTGAAAAAGTCCGAGCAAGCCGAGCAGGTGCTGCGCGAGATCGTCGAAAGCGTGCCAGTCCCGGTGTAGGTTTTGTTCGTGTGGTGACGGGGCTTTGCCCCGATCAGCCGAGTGCAACTCGGCCCTCACTCCGCGGACGGGAAGCGTTACTCGCCCGAAGCCACCGGCGGAGCCGGCTGCAAACTCGAAAGCCGCGAGATCGCCGCCACCATCATTCCCGAGAGGAACTGCATAGTAGCGACATCGTTGTTGTCGAACGCGTGAGGCGTAGACGACAGCACCTCGAAAACTCCCAGCGTCCGCCGAAAATGCCGCAGCGGAGCGACCAGAATCGAGCGCACGCCCATTCGCCGGCAAGTCGCCCAATCCACCCGCGGATTCGACTCGGCGTCGTCGCAAAGCAACACTTCGCCCGTGCGCACGCATTCGGCCGAGAGTCCGCTATCGGTTTGCAGGCGGACGCCTATATCCGGAGCGGTACGGCCGGTGCGCGCCCGGCAAACAATTTCGTTGCCCCGGCGCAGCGCGATGGCAGCCCCGGTAGCGCCGGTCAACACCTGCGCTTTTTCCGCAATGATGCTGATGCCCGGCTCGAGATCAATTTCTCCGGCATTAATGAACGTATGTGGCACGGCCACTGTTCCATGATGGCGAGGCCGCATGCGATGGCGATTGGAAAAAGCTGCTGCGGGAAGCTCGATCTGATTTTCGCCGGCCTCTGCGATTTGCGGAACCGTATGGAGCAGCGAGCGCACCAACCGGTCCAGTTCCGCATCCGCGATCAGATGTGCGGTCTGCCCGCGGAGCGATCCACCGAGCACGCGCGAAAGACTCAGCACCGCTCCACTGCCGCAGGCCAAACACCGCGGAGTGTTGTTATCGCTGAGCAATTCACACTGCACGCAAAATACTGCCGACTGTAGAGACACAAAATTAACGTCGGTGGCTGTGAGCGAACGCTGCATTGGGATGATTCCCTCGGACAATGAGGAAGGATGAGGGTAAACAAGTTGCCGCACGCGAGTAAGTAACAGCGCTGGTTCGGGCTGTGGATAACCCGAAAGAAACAGGTTCCAATGTTCTCAAAGTCTCAAGGTTTCAAAAACGAGAGCGTCTTCGATTTTAGCTTTGAAACTCTGAAACGTTGAAACCTTGAAACCTGGCTTCTCTTATAATCTCGCTCATGTCATTCCTCCGGTTCCTCATGCTGTTGTCGCTCGTGGTCTGGATCGGCGGCCTGATCTTTCTTGCGTTTGTCGAAGCGCCCACTGTTTTTTCGCCCGGACTTCTCCCCACTCGCCACATGGCAGGCTCGATCGTGGGACGCTCGCTCGATTTACTGCACTACATGGCCATCATTTCAGGAATTGTCTTTCTGATCGCGTCCATGCTCTACAGCCGCATGGCCACGGGGAACGCGCGACCGCTGGCGGCGCGGCACCTGCTGATCGTGCTCATGCTGCTGCTTACCGTGATTTCGCAATTCGCCATTTCTCCGAAGATGCACGCCATTCGCGCCGAGGTTGGCGTGATCGATAACCTGCCGTCGGACAACCCAATGCGCATGGAATTCGACCGCCTGCATGTGTGGTCGGAAAACTTCGAGAAGGCGATACTCTTGCTGGGACTGGTGGCGTTGTACACGACCGCACAGGCGTTCCGGTGAGGAGCGAACGCCAATAGACCCTGACAACAGCATGCAGCGTAGTCGCGTATGGGTATCGAGCGCGATGATTTATTCTTTTGACTGCACTGAGAACCGAGAACCGGGAACTGAGAACTCACACATGAAAACTGGCATCATCGGTCTGCCGCAAGTCGGCAAGACATCTCTGTTTGGCATTCTGACAAAAGTACATCTTTCCGAGCAGGCATATTCGAACCCGCGCGAGGCGCATATCGGAGTAGCGAAGGTGCCCGATGAACGCCTCGACAAACTGGCCGCGCTCTACCATCCGAAAAAGCTGACGCACGCCTCGGTCGAGTACGTGGACGTAGGCGCCATCGGTCAGGATGCGCTGAAAGAAACGGCCTATATCGGCCATCTGCGCCAGGTGGATGCGCTCATTCACGTTCTCCGGGCGTTTGAAAGCGATGAGATTCCGCACGTCGGGCCTATCGATCCGCTGCGCGACATCAAGAATGTCGAATTCGATCTCATGGTGAGCGACCTCGGCCAGATCGAAAAACGGCTGGAACGCCTGGAAAAAGATTTGAAAAAGATGAAGACGCCGGAGCTGGAAAAAGAAAACGAGTTGCTGATCAAAGCCAAAGCTTTTCTCGAAACCGAAAAGCCGCTGCGCGAAATGGAAATGTCGCCCGACGACAAGAAGCGCATCCGCGGTTTCATGTTTCTGAGCGAGAAGCCCATGCTCTACGTGCTCAACATTGGCGAGAGCACGCAATTAGGCAAAGACCTGGAAGCGGCGGTTGCGAAATATAAGCTGGCCGAAGTGGCGTCGCGCCCGAATGCCGGGGCCAGCGCCATCTGCGGGAAAGTGGAAGCCGAACTCGCCGAGATGACCGACGAGGACGCCGCCGAATTTCTCGGCAGCTATGGACTGACAGAAAGCGGCCTCTCGCGCCTGATCCGCAAGAGCTATCACCTGCTGGGCCTGATTTCATTCTTCACCGCCGGCGAAGACGAATGCCGAGCCTGGACCATCCCCGTCAATACGCGAGCGCAAAATGCCGCCGGCGCCATTCACTCCGATCTGGAAAAGCACTTCATCCGCGCCGAAACAATTCGCTGGGATCAGCTACTGGAAGCGGGCTCCGAAGCAAACGCCAGAGCCAAGGGAACGTTGCGGCTAGAAGGCAAGGATTACATTGTGCAGGACGGGGATGTAATGCACATCAGGCACAGCGGGTAAACAAGTTCTCAGTTCTCAGTTCCCGGTTCTCAGAAAAAGCCGGAACTGTTTGCCCTTGATCTCTCTGAGAACCGAGAACTGAGAACTCCCCTCAATGCACGTGAAAGAACCGATCCAGCAAAAACATGCACGCCGCCCCGACAAACACCAGTAGCGCCATCTTCACGCCAGGCTCCTTATTTACTTCCGGAATCAGATCCGACGCCGCCACATAAATCGTAACCCCCGCCGACAGCGGCAGCCCGAAGCTAACCTCGTGACGGAAAATCGCCATCGTCATCACTCCAGCCACGGTTGCTACTCCCAGCGCGACCGACGCTCCCCAGGCGAAGGCGCGGCTGCGGCCACTCGCCAGCATCACCGATGAGATGGTGAAGCCTTCCGGAATCTTGTGCAGAAAAACCGCGATGAAGATGATCCAGCCGAGCGCCGGAGAAACCAGAAATCCCGAGGCGATCGCGATGCCATCGAAAAACGTATGAATCAACAACCCGATCAGAACCGAATAGCCTTTGTGCGAGTGGACGAACTCATCGGCGTGGGTTTCTTCACCAAAATGAAAATGCGGAGTCACCGTGTGCTCGAAGAAATGCACGAGCAGGTATCCGAGCAGAATGAGGAACCCGGCGTACGGGCCGCGCAGCTGAATGCTCTCCGGGACCATTTCGACCAGCGCCGTCGCCAGCATGAAGCCTGCTCCGAGCGCGACGAAATAGCGCAGGTAGGAACGCTCCCAATTCCGTTGAACAATGATGGCGCCGCCAAACACATTCGCGCCCGCCGCCGTCAACCCCAGCAGCACACTGGTCAGAATGGGAGACATGAGGAAAAAGAATAGCAGGAAGCAGTGGCTAGTGTTCGACTGTCGGCTTTCAGTCATCAGTTATCAGTTATCGGTAGACCCGAAGGTCTTTGCAGCGTGTGGGCCGCTGCCAGCTATAATCCGCTTTAACTGAAAACTGACAACTGATAGCTGACAACTGCCTTTATGCGCTTTGAGCTTTTCATCGCAACCCGTTATCTTCGCGCCAAGCGCCGCCAGGCGTTCATCGGCGTCATCACGGGCATCTCCATCCTCGGAGTGGCGGCAGGAGTCGCGTCGCTGATCGTTGCGCTGGCCATCAACAACGGATTTCGACAGGACCTGCAGGCGCGGCTGCTCGGCTCAACCGCACACATCAGTTTGCTGCGGGTTGAAAGTGACGGGATTCGCGATTGGCGTCCGCTGCTCGATAAGTTGTCGAAGCAGCCGCACGTGGTGGCGGCGGCTCCGGCGATTTACGAGCAGGTGCTGATTTCGCGTGGACCGCGGGCGCGCGGCGCGGTGCTGAAGGGCATGCTCCCGCGGTATGAGCGGAAAGTCAGCGATCTGCTGAACTCTGTGACGCTGGGATCGGCGGCAGCGCTGGAAGAATCTCCTGCCGCACAATCAGATGCCCGTGTGGGGACGGGCGCCTCGCCCGTCCAAGCCGAGTCGAAGACTCGGCCCGACGCATCAATCACAGAATCTCCCGACGACCTTGCCGGCGTGCAGCAGCGCGTCGCCGCTATGCCTCCGATCATTCTCGGCAAAGACATGGCCGACGAGATTGGCGCCACCGTCGGATCGGTGGTGCTGGTTACGTCTCCGCAAGGCGAGCTCACTCCGTTTGGGATGGTGCCGAAGTACATTCGCTTTCACGTTGCGGGAATCTTCAACTCCGGCTTCTACGACTACGACTCTTCCTGGGCATTCATCCGGCTGGCCGACGCGCAGCAGTTGTTTGGATTGGGCGATGTGATTTCGGTCATCCAATTCAAATCGACGATATCTATCTGGCGGGCGAAGTGGCGCGCGCGCTCGAACAGGCCGCCGGGAAGGGGTTCATGGCCACCAATTGGATGGAACAAAACAAACCTCTGTTTCGCGCACTACGGCTGGAGCGGGTGGTCACCTTCATCACCATCGGGCTGATCGTGTTCGTGGCCGCGCTGAATATTCTGATCTCGCTGATCATGATGGTCATGGAAAAGACGAAAGATATTGCCGTGCTCATGTCGCTGGGCACGAAGAAGAGCACAGATCCGGCGCGTGTTCATCGCGCAGGGCGTGCTGATCGGCGTGATTGGAACCGCCATCGGGCTGGTGCTCGGCTATGCGATCTCATGGGCGGGCGGACACTATCACTTTATTTCGCTCTCGCCCGAGGTCTATTCCATTGACTACGTGCCGTTTGCGCCGCGGCTGACCGATGGCGTGATCGTGGCGCTGGTTTCCATCGGAATTTCGTTTGTCGCGACAATTTATCCGTCATGGTCAGCGGCGCGGATTCTGCCGGCTGAGGCCCTGCGGTACGAATGAGAATCTTGTGTGGTGACGGGGCTCTGCCCCGTCCCGGCGGCCACCACACGATCCCACGCTGTGACCTCGGTCACATTGCATTTCTTTTCCAGAGGTATACAGTCTTTCGCATAGCTCGTTTTTGCACGCTTAACGCAGGAACGGGTTGGTCCTCCTCATGATCTAATGGATCAGGGACCCTCTTCTCAGGTCGCAACGGGAAGCGGGCTTGGTACTTAGGAGGGCAAGTTTGCATCCAATAGCTCAAGATCCTCTGCTGAGGGTCGAAGGGTTAGGTAAGAGGTTTCGCTCAGGTGAAGCCGAGCTGGTGCTCTTTGAAAATCTGTCCTTTCAGGTCAACAAGGGAACGATGCTGGCCATTGTGGGTGAATCGGGCGCGGGAAAGAGTACCTTGTTGCACATCCTCGGCGGCGCTTGATCGCCCTTCTGCGGGTGACGTATACTGCGCCAACTCGCAACGTGAATTCGCTTTCCGAGGATGACGCCGCCGAATTTCGTAACCGCGAAATCGGCTTCGTCTGGCAGTTTCATTACCTGCTGCCGGAATTCACCGCATTGGAAAATGTCGCCATGCCGCTGCTGACGCGCGGGCAAGCGCTGGCTTCAGCCGAAAAAGAAGCCTTGCGGTGGTTGCGCGAAGTCGGCCTTGAGGATCGCGCGCATCATCGTTCGGGCGAGCTTTCCGGCGGCGAGCAGCAACGAGTGGCGCTGGCGCGGGCGCTCATTACCCAGCCCAAGGTGTTGCTGGCCGATGAGCCGACCGGCGATCTCGACAGCCGCACCGGAGAATTGGTTTTTGAATTGGTCGCGCGGTTGCATCGGGAGCATCAGCTGACTTCTCTGATCGCCACCCACAACTTGGCCTTTGCACGTCGCTGCCATCGCGTTTTACGGTTGGATCAAGGCAAAATGGAGGAAGTTGCGCCGGAATCGCTTCCGGCGTAACGGAAGGCAACGGAAACACAACGAGAAACACGATTAAAGAGCAGAAGGTTGAAAAATTAAGATGACCCGAAGGTAAGACTTGTACGGGTTACTACAAGTGGGATATCGCTTGGGAGATTAGGCGGTATGAAATGCATAATTGAGGTAGGGTCATGGGTTTGGCGGAGCGGGGGCGTTCCGCGGGAGCTCAGGGGGAATGGGTATATGTTTGAACGCTATACGGAAAAGGCCAGGCGCGTCATCTTTTTCGCGCGGTACGAAGCCAGCCAGTTCGGCTCTCCTTATATTGAGACTGAGCACCTGCTGCTCGGACTTCTGCGCGAAGACAAGGCCCTGACCAATCGTTTCCTGCGCTCTCATGCCTCGGTGGAATCCATCCGCAAGCAGATCGAGGGTCACACCACCATCCGGGAAAAGGTTTCCACTTCAGTCGATCTTCCCCTGAGCAACGAATGCAAGCGCGTGCTGGCCTATGCGGCCGAAGAAGCCGAACGGCTTTCGCACAAGCATATCGGCACCGAGCATCTGCTGCTTGGGTTTGCTGCGCGAAGAAAAGTGCTTTGCCGCTGAGATTCTGCACGAGCGCGGACTGCGGCTTTCGACCATCCGCGAAGAACTGGCCCGCACCAGCCAGGAAAAAGCGCGCCGCACGCGGCAGCGCGAATCGTCTTTGCTCAGCGAGTTTTCTCGCGACCTTACGCAGTCCGCCATGGACAGCCAGCTCGATCCGCTGGTCGGCCGCGATGGCGAACTGGAGCGCGTCGTCCAGATTCTTTGCCGCCGCACCAAAAACAATCCGGTGCTGATCGGCGAGCCCGGCGTCGGCAAGACCGCCATCGTCGAAGGTCTGGCGCAGCGCATCGCAGATGGCGAAGTTCCGTCCTTCCTGGCCGACAAGCGCATTCTGGCGCTCGATCTTTCCCTGATCGTCGCCGGCACCAAGTATCGCGGCCAGTTTGAAGAGCGCCTCAAGACCATCATGAAAGAACTGATGGAGTCGCAGAATTCCATCATCTTCATCGACGAGCTGCACACTCTGGTCGGCGCTGGATCGGCGGAAGGCTCGCTCGATGCCGCCAACATCCTGAAGCCGGCTCTGTCGCGCGGCGAAATTCAGTGCATCGGCGCAACCACGCCCGGCGAATATCGCAAGTCGATCGAAAAAGATCGCTCGCTCGAACGCCGCTTCCAGGCCGTGAAAGTTCCGCCGCCGAATGAAGCCGACGCCATCAAAATTCTGTTCGGCATCAAAGAACGCTACGAAAAATTCCACGCCGTTACCTACACCGACGACGCCATCAATTTCGCGGTGTCGCATTCGAACCGCTACATTCCCGATCGCTTTCTGCCGGACAAGGCCATCGACCTGATCGACGAAGCCGGCGCGCGCGTGAAACTGCGCCAGACTTCGCTGCCGGAAGAGATCGACCGAAGTCCAGAAGCGGATCAAGTTCATCGTCCATCGCATGGAGAACGCCATCGCGAACCACGAGTTCGAGAAGGCGCGCTTCTACTCGGACGAAGAACGCAAAGAGCGCGAGAACCTGCGCGCCCTTCGCGAAAAATACCACCTCGATGAATCCTCCACCGGCGTCGTCGGTCGGGAGGACATCGAGGACGTGGTATCGCGCTGGACCGGCGTTCCCATCACTTCGATCAAAGAAGAAGAAACGCAGAAGCTGCTGCGCATTGAAGAAGAGCTGCACAAGCGCATCATCTCGCAGGAAAAAGCCATCAGCGCCCTGGCTCGCGCCATCCGCCGCTCGCGCGCTGGGCTGAAGAGCCCGAACCGCCCGATCGGCTCGTTCCTGTTCCTCGGACCGACCGGCGTCGGCAAAACCGAAGTCGCCCGCACCCTGGCGCACTTCATGTTCGGCAGCGACAAAGCTCTCGTCCGCTTCGATATGTCCGAGTTCATGGAGAAGCATTCGGTCTCGAAACTGATCGGTTCGCCTCCTGGATACGTTGGCTACGAAGAAGGCGGCCAGCTGACCGAACGCGTCAAGCGGGCGCCATATTCTGTCGTCCTGCTCGACGAAATCGAGAAAGCGCATCCCGATGTCTTCAACATCCTGCTGCAGGTCTTTGAAGACGGCCAGCTCACCGACGGCCTGGGCAACACCGTCGACTTCAAGAACACCATCATCATCATGACCTCGAACATCGGCGCGCGGCACCTGATGAAGCGCGAAGGCCTGGGCTTCCAGTCCTCGAAAGACGAGATGATTTCCGAGAAGGTCGAAGACCTGGTGAAGAGCGAAGTCAAGCGCACCTTCAATCCGGAATTCCTGAACCGCCTGGACGAGATCATCCTGTTCATGGCGCTCAGCGAAAGCGACCTGATCCAGATTCTCGAACTCATGGTCAGCCAGCTGAACCAGAACCTGGCCCAGAGATCGATCACCGTAACCGTGGCCGACGAGGCGAAGAAGTGGATTCTCAACCAGACGCTCACCGACCGCAGCTACGGAGCGCGTCCGCTGCGCCGCGCCTTGCAGAAGTACATCGAAGACCCGCTGTCGGAGGCGCTGATCCAGGGCACGATCACCACCCGGCCGGCGTTTATCGAGGTCTTCCTCGAGTCGAACAAGCTGTACTACCGTCCGGTGGATTCGGAGAAGACCGAGGGCGTGCTGCTGTACGAAAGCTAGTTGCTCGTGTAGGGCGGGCGCCCCCGCCCGCCTGCCGAACGAAGTTCGGCAAGATCTTCAGCCGTCAGCGAAAGCTGGCGGCTTTTGTTCTTGCACGTGTGGTGACGGGGCTTCGCCCCGTTTCCTCCTGTCACGTACCTGTTTCAAAGACCTCGCCTGCCCCCTGTTGCATAAAAACCACACTCTGCCCCTTTTATCCGGTTGACCGCCTGTGTCAATTTGTGTAAAACTCCCTCGATCGGGGCTGGCTCATCGCAGTTGCTTGGGAATACGTACTAAAAATTCCAGGGGCGTGAGACCGAGGTGACGTCATGAAGTCCAGCTCGTTTGCAGTCCTAGCTGTATCCCTTCTACTTTGCTTTAACCACCTGAGTGCCAGTGCGCGGGAGACCGTCCTGCCCGCCGGTACTCTTCTGAAATGCACCATGAATGAACCGAACTTTTCTTCTGCGACCGTTGCCATCGGCGATCCCGTCCTTTGTCATCTGCACTCCGTGACCGAATTCGGCCAGCAGACGTTTCCGCGCGGAGCCTATCTTGTCGGACATCTCGAATCAGCCCAGGACCCCGGCCATTTCTGGGGCAAGGGCAACCTGAAGCTGGTGTTCGACCGCATCGGATTGCCCAACGGCGACATGCCGCTCGACGCCAAAGTGATCGCAACCCGCGGCTACAAAGTCGATAAAGACGGCGACATTCGCGGCAAAGGCCACGCCACACGCGACATCGTCGAATGGATGATTCCGCCGCTCTGGCCGTGGAAGATCATCACGCTGCCGGCGCGCGGTCCGCGTCCCACGCTCAAGGGCGAAAGCCAACTGGAGCTGCGTCTGATGGATGACGTTCTCATCCCGCAAGTCTCGGCCACCAACGGCCCGGACTGGCATTTCTTCGGACGTCCGCGGATCGAAAACGACTCCTACTATCAGGGCTCTTACGAGGGCGCCAGCGTTAGGCAGGGGGACAACGGCGCTCCTCAACTGGCCGTGCGCCGCGTAAGCGTCACAGCCAGCGAGCAAACGGGCGCTCAGGAAAATCCCCATTTCATCTACGCCAGCTACACCACTAGTAAAGATGTGGTAGCCGGTGGCGCAGCGCCAGGAGTGCCGGTCTTCGTGCTGAAATCGGGTATGGTTCTGGAGGTGGGCAATTACACCTATCAGGATGGTCGCATCAGCTACGAACTGGCCAGTGGCGGCAGCGGCGTGATCAGCACCGATGAAGTGGACTGGACCACGACCACGAACGTCAACAGCCAGCGAGGCGTGCGTGTGATGTTGCGCAGCGGACATCCGAGCGCCGGGACCGCGGGATTCTAACAGCCCTCGGCAAGCCGTCAGCAAAATGCTGGCGGCTTTTTTCTGCTCGTGTGGTGACGGGGCTTCGCCCCGTCAAAGCTCGTGTAGGGACAGCCGCCCCCGGCTGTCCAGCCGAGCGAAGCTCGGCAGCCTTTCCAGCCGTCAGTCAACTTTTCTGCGCCTGCCCGCCGCGATCCGCCATCTACTAAGACATAGCCGCGAGCTAACCTTCGAGGATTCCATGTCCAAAATCAACCTAGACGAAAAGTTTGCCAAGATCACCGAATACTGGAAGCCCTACATCGCCGCCGAACTCAACGGCCAGCACGTAAAGCTTGACAAGCTAAAAGGCGAATTCGTATTTCACCATCACGAGAATGAAGACGAGATGTTCCTGGTGGTCAAAGGCCGCTTCCGCATGGAATTTCGCGACCGCCACGAATGGATCGAGGAGGGCGAGTTTATCGTGGTGCCGCGCGGCGTAGAGCACCGCCCGGTGGCGGATGAAGAATGCTGGCTGCTCCTGTTTGAACCCGCCGGCACGCTGAACACCGGCAATATAAAGAACGAACGAACCTGGCACGAACTGGAGCGGGTTTAAACTGGTAAGCACCTTATGGAAATCACCGTTTACTCCGCTCCCTGGTGTCCCGATTGCCGGGAGGCTAAGCGCTTCCTCGACCAGCACAAACTCCCCTACACCGACATCAACATTGAGACCACTCCCGGAGCCGCCGCCGAGGTCGTGAAACACGCGGGCAAGGAAGCCATTCCGCAGTTCGTGATTGACGGAGAATGGGTCCAGCCCTACCGTCCTGGCGAAGGCTTCCTCTACGAGGAGATGACAAAGCGGCTCGGCCTCGAGCCGTAGAGACGGGGCTCGCCCCGTCTCCGGCAGCACGATGCTGCTGAAAACGCGGCAAACCGCGTCTTTACAGGAGTTTCAGGGCCGTTCGCAGCGTTCTTTAGTTACCTTCGCTCGCCGCCAGTCACCCGACTTCTGTACCCTACACGCCTTGGCCGGGATGCGTCAGGATAGTGACTACCCGGACATCTCCCTCCGTGCCGGGCCTGGCGGCTCATGTTCAATTCCGATACTTCGGAAAATCGCGGCGAAGGCGAACTGCTCGAAACCTGGCAGCGGTTTGTGCAGGGGCTGCTAGCCGTGCTGGCGCTGGTGGGCGCCCTGGTGATGGCGCACTACTATGCTCCCCCGGAAACCAGCGGGCTCGAGCAGCAGGTGCACCAACTCTCGCGCCAGGTGGCGGATCTGGAACGACAGCAATCGGTTTCAGCGGCAGCCGTGGACGATGCGCGGGATTCGGTCGCTTACATCTACGGGATTTATCACGTGGCCGGTCACGCGCAAGGTTTCCGCGCTCGGGTTTCGGGCACGGGCTTCGTAGTGGCCCCGGGCCTGCTGGCCACCAATCGCCACGTGGCCGAGCCCTGGTATGGCGACCGTGACGTCGCCGTGGCCTTACGGCAGGGCGGGACGCCTGTCCTGGAAAAGCTGGTGGCCTATTTCCCGGGCTCCCCGCTTCCGGTCAAGCTGGAGGCGGCGGCTGTGGCCACCCATGGAGATCTGGCGCTACTGCGCCTGGAAACAACCGCCTTCACCCGGAAACTTCGCCCTTTGACTTTGTCCGCGACGACGCCGCAAGTGGGCGAGTCGGTCAGCGTGCTGGCCTATCCGATGGGAGTGACGGGCATGGTGGCCAAGTCGCCAGCCATCGTGTATGAGCGGCTATCGTCGCATCCGGATAATGCCGACACGGCGGGCGAACTGGCGGCCTTATCGCTGATCAGGCCTTCGGCGACCTTCGGGCACGTCGGCGATGTAACCGGCGACAAGCTGATCTACGACGCGCCCACGGCGCGGGGAGGCAGCGGCGGACCGATCCTGAACCTGCATGGCGAAGTGGTGGGTATTAATTCCGCCTACATTGACGGCTTCTCCGCGGGCACGCTGGGGATCACCGCCTCTGAGTTGCGTCCGCTCATGGAAACCGCAAAGAAGGTTCCCGCTTCTCAGCTCTCAGTTCTCAGTCAGAACCAATCAGCCGTCCACTAAGAAAGAAGGAACAGAGAACTTCTTCGAAAGTTGCAATTTCTTGCGCAGCCAGCGCGGTCGCCTTCCGCTCGCCACCCTTTCCCGAACAGACAACTGCCTTGGATTCAGATACATTTGTAACCTGCTGATTTGAATAACAAATTGGCCTTATGGCTGCTTCTATACTGGGGATAGAGCTCAGCGAGAGGCCATGTCTTAGCGGCGATGTTTTTCGGGCAACGAATTCCTGCCGTTTGGGTTCAAAGACACTGGTTCCGAGGGACTTGGTTCAAAAAGATCCGATCATGATAAAGAATTGTCTGTTTGCGGTGGCTTTGGTGAGTCTGGCGCTGGCTGGCGGTTGCGCCACGGGCGGCAACGGATTCGTTCCCACCGTCACCGTTGCCCCTCCCGACGGCTTCGATTTTATCGAATCGATGTATCCGACCCAGTCAGTGATGCTCACCGCCACTGTGAAGGGCGCCTCAACTACGGCGGTTACCTGGAGCCTGAGCCCTGCCGCGACCTGCACAGGTACGCCGAACCCATGCGGGACCTTCACCTCAGTTACATCGACCACGGTGACCTATGTGGCGCCCGCAACCCCAATTTCAGGGGTAACGGTCACGGCTACATTGGTGTCCAATTCCTTGGCATACGACAGCCTCCAGGTGATCGTAATCCCAGTCTCGGTGGTGGTGACGCCGACCAGCACTCCAACCGCGGTGATTGTTGGGGAGAATCTGGTGCAGCAGTTCACCGCCGTCGCATTCCCGGAAGATGCGCCGCAAGCGTTCACGTGGAGTTTAACGTCGTGTGTACCAAACTGTGGAAGCATCGTGTCAGACTCAGCCAACGTGGCAACCTACACCGCACCGCCCAATGCCGCGACCGTTGCTGTGTCAGCGGCCTGGAATCCTCCAACGCCGCCGAATCCAGCACCCTCTGGCCAAACGAATGTCACCGTCGTGGCCTCGCGCCTGCCCGCGGCGACGTACTCGTTCCAGTTCTCGGGCCATGACGACAGCAATAATCCAGTGGCTGCCGCGGGGAGCTTCGTTCTGGCCTCGAATGGCACGATCACGGCGGGCATTGAAGACGTACAGGCAGCGGGGGTAACTACGCAATACGCTATTTCCTCGGTCTCATACAGCTCCTATTTCCAGCAATAATAGCTTGGGAACGCTTACGGTGGCCTTGACTGGAGGCCCGACGAACCAATACACGGCGGTCCTAACCTCGTCCGGCATTATTCGGATGATCGAGTCCGACGCCTTCGGGACCGGCTCCGGCGTCCTGCAAGTATCGGCGAAAAGCACCGTCTTCAACTCCGGCGCTCAGACTTTCGCATTCGGATTCACGGGGGTGGATTCAAGCGGAAACAGGATCGGGTATGTTGGCCTACTGCCCCTGAACGGCAGCGGAAGTATCAGCGCGGGCCTACTCGACTCCAACGACAACGGCTCCGCCACCACCGTGTGCGGTTCGCCGCCCTGCACCATCACCACGGGCACGTACACCCAGCCGGATGCGGCAACCCTACCCACGTACTGGAAGATGCAGCTAACCCTGGCCTCGGGCACGCAGCTTGGTTTCGACTTCTTTGTTTCCGCCGGGACCGCGCAAACCAAGACTGGCCCCGGTCCGCTCACCCTGTACGCAATTTCGACGGACGCCATCACCACCAATCCGGCAGTTTCCGGATCCATGGTCTACCAGGTCCGGATGACTTCCGGCTATAACAACGCCGCCTTCGACGGCACGTCCGTTTCAGCCCTCACGGGAAAGAGCGCAAACGTGTCACTGACTTACGGCGCGACCGATGGCACGGACGGCGGAACCGGCGGAGCAGGCGGCTTCACCGGCAATTTCGACTGGAACAATAACGGAACGATTGTTTCCTGTGGCATCCGCGCATGTACCCCACAGTATGCGCGTTTTCGTACACCTACCTGGCGAGCAGCGGCAACACCGGACGCTACGTCTTCCAGATGCTGGGCAATCCGAACGCAACCCCAGTCGTACCGCCGCTTTCGTTCGTCCTGTATGCCAGTGGAGCGAATCGCGGTTTTCTGCTCGATCAATCGAGTCCAGCGGTGATGAGCGGGGCTATGTATCCGCAACCGGCAAACGAGACTTACGCTCCATCGGAACTGCCGGGCGCCTACGCGGCGACGACGCGATCAGCAACAGTCAGCCCAGCATTGTGCCGGCGGTCGAAAACCTGTTGCTCACCTGGGCCGGAGCGGTTACGGACTTCACCGGTGTGCAGAACCCCGGCAATCAAACGTTGACCGGAGCCGTGTCCACCACCAGTAACGGCACCGCCACCAACTCATTCCATTCATCCGGCGCGGGCATAATAACGTTAACTGCTCCGTCCGCTGCGACCGATGCGATCTACGCGATCGATGTCACAATTGTGCCCAATCCTGCGAATCCCGCGATTCCAAATCCCGTGATCACGGATTTCTTTACGATGGGCACAACCAGCGGAAGTCCGAGCGCTCTCATCTTCGCTCAGCAGTAAGAAGAAGAACCTGCGGAGAGTCGATCGCCGTCACCGCGTGCCCGATCACCCGCTCACGGCGCCATGAGTTCTACTTCCCGCGCAGTACGGTTTTCGCCGTGGCCAGATTATCGAAACGGTCGTAGGCGCGAACCACGATCGACGTGGTCATTCCCAGTGCTCTCGGCCATCGGAGCCGGCGCCGCTTCAGCTTGCGGCACGGTCACGCGAAAGTCGTAGTCTTCCGTTTTGGAATCGGACAATTGGCCGACCGGCTCCACGAACTGCCAGTCGCCGCCATCGAGCGAGTACTCCGCCCGCTTGATCGCCGAAAACGAATCGCTGGCGCGGAAGCGCACGTGAATTTGCTGGCCGATCGGCTTTCCCTCAAGAGTTGCAGTCAGGTTGTCGATTACCGGAGCCGTGGTATCAACCTCGAAGCGCGAGCTGACTCGCTCGGCGTAGAGCGCTTCTCCGGGCGAATGCGAGGGCGCATCGGAGGCGATCACCTTTACGGTGTAGCCGCCGTCCGGTAAGAGACTGGCGTCGAAAGAATAATAGCGGTCGGTGAGGTTCGCCTTCAGCAGCAGCCAGCGCGCTTCGCCGTCGCCGCGGTAGTAGACGGTGTAGACCAGCTGGTCGTCGTTGTCGTCATGCGCCGACCAGCGGATGCCGATCGAGTCGCGGTCGCGCACCGCCGGAGGCGGAGGATCGAAACGCGGCTGACCGGGCGCCGGTGGCTCGTTGCCGGTTACATGAGGAATCGGTTGATAGTGGTATCCAGGCTGCACGATGATTTCATCGATTTCTGGGGCAACGTTCTTGGGCAGGTAGTTCAGCAGGACGTCGTCAACGCGAGGCGCGGGGTTGCCCGCGTGCAGCACGGCCTTCCACTGCACAAAACGCGCCGGCGGAATTTTCAGTTCGGAGCCGGCGGCAAGATTAATCCGCGTCCACGGACTCCAGTTGCGGTCGGGATTATCGACGTTGCCGCTGCGCGCATAAAGCTCGATATTGGAATTAGAACTGGAATCAGTATTCCCGGCGCTGCGGACGCTGGCGCGTCCCCACAGAGAAAAAACGTGCGCGTCGAACACATCGCTTTCGTACGTGCCTTCCGATTCGAGGCCGGGACCAAGGACGAAAATTTTCCCCAGGTTGCTGCCCGCGGCGTAGAGTCCTCCGCCGGGCGCGGCGGCGAAGGCGGTGATTTGGGTGGCGCTGGCTTTGACCAGGTCCGTGAAATCGTCAACCCCGTTGATGGCGAAAATGTGGCCGCGATTGCCGGTGCCGGCGAGCAGGCGTCCATGCTGATCGAAGCCGAGAGCGTAGACCAGATCTTCGTGCGAAGCCCACAAGCGTGACGGCGCGCCATCGGGCGCGATTCGATAAATCTCGGAGCCGCCGGAAGCACCGAGTCCAGGAGCGGGAAAGGGGGTTATAGGCGCAGTGGGGGTCGCAGTCAGCGTGATATTGCCAAGGGGCACGGGCGGCGCGTTCTGCGTCGGGGCCGCGAGCACGACGCCCATCTGCGGCATCGCGCTTCCTGGGTGCTTTTCTCCCGCAGCCGCGGCATAGATATTGCCGGCTCCGTCGATGGCGAGCGCGGTAATTTCTTTCTTGGGCGCGCTGTAGAGAACGAAGGCTTCACCATTGGGCGCGATGCGATAGATAAGCCCGCTCCCGTCGGAGCCGGCGATGAGGTTCCCTTTGGGATCAAGCGCGAGTACGCGAATGTGGACTTCATCGCTCTTGAAGAACAGCGCATGCTGTCCGTTCGCGCTGACTTTGTAAATCTCGCCGTGATCGCCGGTCGCGACATACAGCGCGCCCGCATTGTCGAGAACGATGTCCCAGATGTACTTGGAACCGGGATCGAAGTAGGGCGTCGCGCTCCAGGACGCCTTCGCATCGGCCTTCGTGCCTTTCGCGGATTCGAGACGTGGAGGTTCCAGACGATAGACCTTGCCGTCGGGCGCAGTGGCTGCGTAGACGACGCCGCTCCTGGCGACGACCAGAGCCTGCACCTGCAACTCCTGCGCCTCGAAGATGGTCGTGCTCTGGCCATCGGGCGTGATGCGATAAACCCGCGCCGGAGATCCGGCGGCGGCGTAGACGTTGCCCGCGGCATCGGATGCGATCGACCAGACGTAGGTCGAAGGCGTGGTCGCCAGCGCCTTGAACGCCGGAGCAAGTTCGAGTCCGCCCTCACTGCGCAGCGCGATACCTTTAGCAGTGCCCTTGGTCAGTTCGTCAAATTTGGATTGCTCCCAGGTGCGGGTACCCTCGGCAAGGGCGAATGTGGAGAGCGCTAACGTGAAAAGAGTAAATGCTGATAGTAGAGCGAGCGTCTTACGAGCCAAATTTTATACCTCAATTTAATCTTGTTGGTGGAGAGCCGGGCGTCCCCGCCCGGCGGACGGGCGAGACGCCCGTCGCTCCACTCAAGAGTGTCAGCTACTTGATGTTGATCGTCAGCATCTGCGCGCCCGGAAACGACATAGTCGAGCGAATCGGTGGAAGCCTCGCTGACCGACGATTCTCCGAGCACCACCATATCCTGCGTGCCGCGCATGTTTTCCATGACGTTCATCACGGAAAGCGGCAGCGTCGGCATCACCTTGTCGGCGACCATGGCTTCCGGATCGGACTCGATCAGCGAAACATAGACTCGATCGTTGGCGCGCTCTTTGTTGAGCAACGCGATCGTCGGCGCCAGGCCCAGGCCACGGTTCATCATCGGCGTCCCGCGGCGCATGCGGTCGAGTGTGTCGCCGTCGCTCACCAGAATGCGCAGCGTTCCTTTCGACGTGGAGGTCGGAATCCGTATCGGAATCTGGCGCACCAGGCGCTCGCCGCGATACGGACGAATCACCGCCTCAACCGTAATCTGGTCGCCGGGACGAGCTTCCGTCATATCCGTGCGCGCAGCTTCCAGGCGAGCAGAGCGGCGTTCGCGGACCAGATCGAAATCGAGCTTCACGCCCTCCACGTCGGGAGCGTCGAACGGGTTGCTGTAGATGCGTCCAAAGCGATCGCCGATGGTGGCAGCGGCCAGTGCCGCCGCGGGCTGGCCGTTGTCCTGCGGGGCAAACATATTGCGCAGCGTGACGTCGGGATAGCCTTTCACGCTGAGCACGCCATGCATGCGGTAAGTAATGTCTTCGCCGTACTCGTTGGTGCCATGCAGCGCATTAAAAACGGTGGCCATCATGGCCAGCGGGCTCAGCCGCGCGTTGTTGAGAATTTCGTAATGAAATTCCTTGGTCGCCGCTCCATGTTGCCCAACACTATGCAGGGCGACGGTCACCGGAATCATGTTCGACTCCCGTCCCGGGACGCCCATAATGCCGGACTGGCGATCCTGCACGAACGCGCCGATGGTCTCCGTCGTGTTGACAATCTTGAAAGCGTTGAGTGGCGAGGGCAGCGTGGCCAGCACCGTGGCCTTCGTCATCGGAAAATCCACTTCGCCAAACTGCAGGAGCGGATGCCCGCAAGCGAGCAAGCGCTGCGGATCGACGTAGGTCACAGTGCAGGTGGCGGCAATATCCATATCGCCGCGAACCAGCACGGCGCTGACGGCGGATCCCGGCTCGATCGGCTCCGGCTGTTTGCGATCGCTCGCCGAGCCAATGCCCATCACCGGAACGATGCCCGCAGCCGCGAATTCCGGCCCGTAGCGCTGCAAGGTCTCCTCAGAAAAGCCGTTGAACACGAGCGGCGTTTCGATAGGCTTCAGATAGTTGCTATATTGAGCGGCGAAGTTCTGGGCTGGGAGCGTCGGGCTCTCGCCGGGGCTGGCGGTTTGCGTCGTTCCGTCCTGACTTCCGTCGGGAAGGCTGGCATGCATCGTCGCAGGCGCGGGACTCTTCGCCGGAGTATGATCCAGCGCATTGATCTCCAGCATCTCCTCGATCGGCGTCACGCCCGCGATCGGTTCCTTCGAAAATTCGCCGATGCGGAAGGCGAGCGCGCCCGCCAGCTTGCCGTCGAAATACACCGGGCTTCCGCTCATCCCGGCAACCACTCCGGTATATTCCGGCTTGATACCGTGCAGACGGACCAGGATAATATCGCCCTTGGGACCACTCACGTTGCGCATCACGCCCAGAACTTCCACGTCCATCGATTCTGGTTTCACACCCTGAAAGACGGTGAGCGCCGTGCCTTTCATGCCTTCGTGGATCTGATCGAGCGGCATGATTGCCGTAGAAACGATTGCCGGAGGAGAAACGACTGCCGGAGAAACGCCGGCCGGTGCTGGCCTGTCCTGAGCACTAACCCAGACGCAGGACAAGAGACACAAAAGGAAGACGAGTGCGCGCGCAACTTTACCCATGAACGACCCCGGAGGTCACAAAAATGACCTTGCTGCTGTAAAGACTCCGCGTGCTATCAGAAGGTTTTGCCAGGAGAGGCGGTGTTTTTTAAGACCCGCAAAATATCCCAACCGCAGAGTTCTTGCATCTATACTAGCACAGGAGTTTTCGAGGATATCCCCATGATTCGTGGCGTATTTGGCGGGCTAAACCGTGTCCCTTCGGCTTTCCGTAAGCCTGTGATCCTGCTGGCATTTGTTGCTTTTCTGCATGGAGGTCGCGACTTCCCCGGCGCCAGCGCAGCAGCCTTCCCAGCAACCCCCGGCGAATCCGAATCAGCAAGAGGCTCCGCCCGAAGCCGGTGGACCGCAAAACGACGTTGGACCGTATGTCATCCCCAAGAAGAAGGAAGAACCACCGCCTCCGGCCCCCGAAAAACCAAAGAAAATCGAGAACATGCCCGACTACTCGATCACCGTAAACGTGCCGCTGGTGAACCTGGATGTGCTGGTGACCACCAAGGACGGCCAGACTGTCCCGGGGTTGAGGAAAGAAAATTTCAAGATCATGGAAGATGGCGCACCGCAGCAGATTGCAACCTTCAATCAGACCCAGGCTCCGATCACCGCAGTCCTTTTGATCGAATTCGCAGCGGCGAGACCCTTTTCGGAGGATATCAGGCGTACAACTACATGGTTGACGCGCTCAACGCTTCTTACACCTTCGCCAACACCCTAGAGAAAAGATGACTGGGTCGCGGTTGAGTCCTACGACATGAAGCCCTCAGATTCTCGTTGACTTCACACAGGACAAGCGCGCCATCTTGGCGCGCGCTCAACACGGCTTCGCGTTCCGGGGTTTCAGCGAACGCAACCTCTTCGACGCGGTGTTCGACACGCTCGACCGGATCGATCGCATCGAGGGAAAGAAATACATCATCTTGGTTTCCTCCGGAGCCGACACCTTCAGCAAGCTCACCCTCGATCAGATCCTGAAGAAGGTCAAATCCACCAAAGACGTCACCATCTACCCAATCAGCATCGGTTGGACGTATCGAACCATGGCGGAGATCCGGCATGGGAGGCCGCGAATGACCGATGTTGGATGGCTCCAAAATGACAATCAAATGAGTACCTTCGCGAGCCTGACTGGAGGCCGCGCCTACTTCCCGCGCTTCCAAGGCGAATTGCCGGAAGATTTTCAGCAAATCGCATCCGACATCCGCAACCAATACACCATCAGCTATCACCCCACCAACGCCAAGCTCGACGGCACCTACCGCAAGCTGAAAGTCGAACTCCAGGCGCCCGACGGTGGTCCGCTGAAAGTACGCGACCAGAAGGGCAAGGAAGTGAAGTACATCGTGTACGCGCGCGAAGGCTACACGGCAAAGCATACGGTGGAGTAGAGCGATATGTGTGGTGACGGGGCTTCGCCCCGTCTGCGGGGCACAGCCCCGCCTCCACACATTCCCCCGCCTGATTTACAATCCCCAGTTCCCCCTCAGGAGAAAGCGCCGTGATCCCACGCTATACCCGGCCCGAGATGGCTCGCATCTGGAGCGATGAGAACCGCTTCCGCACCTGGCTGGCGGTCGAAGTCGCCGCCACCGAAACGCTGGCCGCCGCCGGCATTGTGCCGAAAGACGCAGCCCAGGCGATCCGCGCGCGCGCCGATTTCAACGTTGAACGCATCTTCGAGATTGAAGCCGAGGTCAAACACGACGTCATCGCCTTCACCACGGCGGTGGCCGAAATCGTTGGCCCGCACGCGCGCTGGTTTCACTATGGCCTTACCTCGAACGACGTGGTCGATACGGCGCAGGCGTTGCTCATCCAACAGGCGTCCGTCGCTGATTGCGGGCGATCTCGAGCGTTTGGCCGATGTGCTCGAACGCCGGGCGTGGGAGTTCAAAGACACGCCGATGATCGGCCGCACCCACGGCATCCACGCCGAACCGGTCACCTTTGGATTCAAAATCGCCAACTGGTATTCGGAAACGCAGCGCAACATCGCGCGCTTCAAAGCCGCCGCCGAGGATCTGCGTGTAGGCAAGTTCTCGGGCGCGGTCGGAACCTTCGCCCACCTCACGCCCGAACTCGAAGAGAAAATGTGCGCGCGCCTGGGATTGAAGGCCGCCGCGGTATCGTCGCAGGTGATTCAGCGCGACCGCCACGCCCACTACCTGGCCACGCTGGCCACGATCGCTTCCACGCTCGATAAGATCGCAACCGAAATCCGCCATCTGCAGCGCACCGAAGTTCGCGAGGCCGAGGAATTTTTCAGCGAGAAGCAGAAGGGCTCGTCGGCCATGCCGCACAAGCGCAATCCGGTAACCAGCGAACAGATCTGCGGATTAGCGCGCGTAGTGCGATCGAACGCGCAGGCCGGATTCGAAAACGTCGCGCTCTGGCACGAGCGCGATATTTCGCACTCCTCGGCCGAGCGCATCATCATCCCCGACTCGACCACGCTCGCCGATTACCTGCTGAACAAGACGGCGAACCTGATCGAGACCATGTTCGTCTATCCCGAGCGCATGCTGGCGAACCTCGAAAGCACGCGCGGCCTTGTCTTCAGCGGACAGTTGTTGCTCGACCTGGTCGAGAGCGGCATCTCCCGCGAGGACGCATATCGCCTGGTGCAGAGTCACGCCATGCGCGCGTGGAAGGAGAATCTCGACTTCCACGAGCTGATTCTGAACGATCCCGAGATTCGCGGACGCGTGCCAAGAGGCAAAGATCGAACGCGCCTTCGACCTGCAGCGGCAACTGAAGAACATCGACAAGATTTTCGCGCGCGTGTTTCCCAAGAAGGCCGCCGTCAAGCGAAATCCTGATCGCGGAATTCTGGATCGTCAAAATGTAAGAAAGACGTGCAAAGCGGAAAAGATAGCGTTGGAAGTTTTTACCCGCGCGCTCTCCGCGTCTCTGCGGTGAAACGTTTTTTCCGCCACGCACCAACTCCAGCAACTCAATCAGCTGCTTCAGCTTCTCTTGTCCGACGTGGCGAAGCATCTCGCGCCCATATTTTTCGATCGGATTATCCATTTCGCGCAGAAGCTTCAGCCCGGTGGCGGTGATCTTTCCATAGATGACGCGGCGATCGTGCCTCGCGCGTGTGCGCTCGACAAAGCCGCGGTCTTCCAGTCGATTCAGCAGACGCGTAATGTCCGGATCGTGCGTGATCATACGCTCGCCGATCTCACGGCACGGCAAGCCCTCCGCCCCGGCCCCGCGCAGGATGCGAAGGGCATTGTATTGCGTGCCGGTGAGTCCGAACTTTTTGAGCCAGGCTTCAACTCGCGTCTGGAGCGCGTCGGCCGTCCGCAACAAAGAAAGATAGGTTTCCTGCTCCCGGCTGGTGAATGGGATGTTTTGTTTGAGTTCCGCCTGCAAACCACGGGGCATGCGCCGAGATTAGTCGTGGTCACAAGCAACTGTCAAACCTCCTGTAGAACTTGTAACAATTCGCAAACGTAATAGTTTGTAAAACTGCGCTCGCGCCAACATCCCTCCCCCACTGTCCCGCATCTATTTAACTAACCGGTTAATACTGTGGGAAACCGGAATTCCAGTAAGGATGGCAACCATGAAGAAGCAAATATTTGCGGTGACTCTGGCGTTGCTCGTCCTGCTGAGTATGACTGCCATGGCCTCTACTGGCCGGTACGACGAGCAGATTCAGCAGGCGGTCAGCCAGAAGATTCATGACGCGAAGCAACTGCAGAGCGTCAACTCGACCGTTGAAGATGGCATCGTGACCTTGACCGGCTCAGTCGGCCTTTATCAGGACAAACTCGACGCCGCCGAAGAAAATCAGGAAGCTCGAAAACGTCAGCGGGGTTCGCAACGACATCGTGGTCGCGGGAGCAACCGTGCCTGATGGCCAACTCGAGAAGAAACTGGCCAAGCAGGTTGCGTATGACCGCGTCGGATATTCCGACAACGCGTTCAACTATATTGCGCTTGACGTGAAAGATGGCGTGGTAACCCTTACCGGCGACGCCGTATGGGACGTACCGAGAGATTCGGCGCTCGCCATCGTCGCGCGCACGCCCGGCGTAAAGGATGTGGTGAACGACGTGAACGTGCTGCCGACTTCGCGATTTGACGATTCGATCCGGCAGCGCACGGCGCGCGCGATTTATCGCGACTCCGTGCTGGGCCGCTACGCGAGCGATCCGGTCAACCCGATCCGCATCGTGGTCGACAACGGTCATGTGACGCTTTACGGAACCGTCGAGAGCAGCGATGGACAAGACCATCGCCGGAATACGAGCCAGTTCCGTACCGGGCGCGTTCAGCGTCGACAACAAGTTGGTGGTGGACTAACTTGTGGTGGGATTAACTCCTGGTGGTTGGGGGCGCGACGCGAGCCGCGCCCCTTTTTTATCGCGCCGTTCGATGATTCCTGTTCTCACTGGCTCTGAGCGCCTGGTTTCCACTTGTTCAGGAATGCCAGGAAATCTTCCGGGGCAAGCGCTCGCGCATTCTCAAACTCCCCGTTTTTCTGGCTGTAAACCAGCTTCCCATCCGGATCAAGCACGGCCAGCCCGGGAATGCCGCGCTTCATCGGAACCTCATACTTAGTCATCAGATCCTGATTCTTCTCTCCCTTGCCGATGTCCACATGCACAACTTCATAGTTGGCAGCCACGACCGGCGCCAGGTCCGGATGATGAAAAGCCCTATCGAGCACGTGGCAGTCATAGCACCAGTTGGCTCCAAAAACCACGATTACGCGCTTATGTTCCGCCGCAGCCTTGGCCAAAGCTTCTTTGATTTCGGCGCGAGCATCGGCGCTTTCGTTGTAGATGTCTTTCTCTTTCTTAACCGCCTGGCTAAAGCAGTGCGCGCTGCTTCCAACCAACGCCGTCGCGAGAGTCAGCGTCAAAATTCGCCGATAGAGGTTCATCTTCGATCTCCTGCAAATTAGAGGTGAAGGCTGTGTATAACCCTGGAACGATCGCTGTTAGCTTTGGCTTCGGCTAAAAAGCCGACAACTAAAAGCGCTTTTCAGTTCGCTTTGCGGGAGTGCACCAGCTTAAGGCTGTCGCTCTGCAAAATTCGCCGGATCTGATGCTTGGCGTGGACCGTCCAGGGGCCGGTGGTGTCGAGCTTCACATAGGCGCGCCAGTGTTGCAGAGCCTTGCGCGGCTCGCGTATCTTCTCGTACGCCAGCGCGATGTTGTAGTGCGCGTCCGCATAGGTGGGCGCGAGTTGAATCGCGGTCTTATACGTACTGATGGCTTCCTCGACGCGTCCGGTTTCGTCGAGCACGTTGCCCAGGTCGAAATGGGCAAGCGCGTACCGTGGATCGATCTGGATCGCCGATCGGTAGTGCCTCTCGGCGAGCGAGTATTCCTGACGGTTGTAATAGAGCGTCCCCAGATTGATATGAGCGGCGGCGTGCATGGGATCCATATCGAGAACCTTTAAATAGGTAGTGATCGCCTCGCTCTGCGTGGAGGGATTTTCTTCCTGCACAATCCCGCGCGCGAACAAGTCGGCAACGTCAGTAACCACCAGCTCCGGTCCATTCCGGGGCGGACTGGTCACAACTTTACTTTCTTCCGACGAAAAATCGAACATGAACTGCCCGGCAATAGGCTCCAGCAGCCGCCCCTGGTGCCGGAAAGCAACGCGGTGTCCGCTCTGATAGGCGCCCGCTTCAAGCAGTGGATTCTCCATCCCCGCAACTTGTTTCAGCATGGCTTCGAGCGATTGCCGGATTACCGCCGGACGAACCCGCTTAGCGCACAGGTCGCGCACTTTTTTGATTTGCACTAGATCGAAGAAGGAATAATCTTCACCCACCGTCACCAGTCCTGCCTTCTCCCAGGTCTGAAGCTGGCGAGGAACTAGCCGGAGAATACGCAGCAGGTCTGCTCGGCTGTAGCGATACACAGTTGTAAGAAGCTCTCGTCCATGATTATCCGGAACTTGTGTGCGGGAATGCAAGTAGCAACGCGGTGAATGCTGTGGAGAACTGGGCTAAAATGGCACAGAAGTGGTAGACCTTCTTGACCGCGCCGGCCCATCACCTCTGACATCGCCTACTTGTGGTTTGTAATGGATGCAACCCCATGTATGGCGGTAGAATCGTATTAAGTAGGTAAGAGAGTGCGCCGTCCTTGCCCCGAGGCTCCTTGATCGAAGGTGTACGGCTGCGAGCGGAGGTACGAGTTATGAGCCCATTTCGTCCAGGTAGGATCCTCTTCGCATTTGCTGCTTTCATCGGTTTCACTCTCACGCTGAATCCAGCGTTCGCCCAGCACGGTGGGGGCGGTCACGGTGGCGGTGGTGGCGGCGGCTTCCACGGCGGCGGAGGCGGCGGGGGTTTCCACGGCGGTGGCGGATCTTATGGCGGCGCGCGCTCCTATGGTGGAGAACGTGGCTACGAAGGCGGCGGCTATCGGGGCGGATCTGCGGCGGGTCGATCCGGAATGGGCAGTCGTTCGTATGGGAGCCGTTCGTATGGAGCAGCTGGAGTTGGCCGCTATTCCGGCTCGTCGGGAAGTCATTCTTCGAATATTCGTCCCGCCATCGCCGATGGCCAATGGCATTCTTTCGGCAACAGCACTTCCTCGCATTCCAGTGTGACTACCTCTCGTGCTTCCATAGCCACGTCCGGCTACGGCCGAGCTGGCTATGGTTGGGGAGGTGGTTATGGCTGGCACGGCGGCTATGGCTATGGTTGGGGCCGCGGCTGGGGATGGGGCGGCGGTTGGGGCTGTTGCGGTTGGGGATGGGGATTCTGGGGCTTCGGCTTCGGATGGCCCTACTGGGGATGGGGCGCCTGGAGTCCTTATTGGTACAACCCTTATTGGTACGCCCCGTGGCCGGCGTCTTATTACTCCTACCCGGACTACTACCCTGATTACAGCTACGACTGGTCCGACAATCCGCCGCCTTACCGGCCGCAATCGGCGCCGAATTCAGGTGGTAATGACCACGGCTCGCCGGCAATCTACGGGAACACACCAGGCTCGGACGACACCTCGACTGACGATGACAACAACGTCAATCTCGAGGTGGGCGCGAGCCTGAGCAGCAATGGCTCCGTCCAGAACGCTCACACGCCGCAGCCCAAAGCTGCGCCGGACCCTGCGGCTCCAGCGGCCCAGCCGCAGCCGGCATTGGTCTCGCAGTCGCAGACCTGAGCAGTCTTCAGCACGTCGCTATTTTGCGGGGGCCGATCCCTCCAGGCCCCTGTACTTCAGCATCGCCTTAGTGTTGGGCGGCGCTCCACGCCATGCTTCGTACATTTTAGCCAGGTCCTGAGTGTTGCCGCGAGAGATCACCATCTGGCGGAAGCGGTCGCCATTGGCGCGCGTCAGGCCGCCGTGCTCAACAAACCACTGGTAGGCGTCGTCGGCGAGCATTTCCGTCCACAGGTAGGCGTAATAGCCTGCGCTGTAGCCGCCCCCCCAGATGTGAGCGAAGTAGCTGGAGCGATAACGCGGTGGTACGTAACTGACGTTCAGATGAGTCTTATCGAGCGCCTGCTTCTCGAACTCATCCGAGTTCTGCAGCGGAGCGCTGGCCGGAAGCGAGTGCCACTGCATGTCGAGTTCGGCCGCAGCCAGTAGTTCAGTCATATCGTAGCCTTTGTTGAAGGTGTCGGACTTCCTGAGCCGCGCCACCAGTTCTTCCGGCATAGGCGCACCCGTCTTGTAGTGCTTCGCGTAGTGGGCAAAAACTGTGGGCTCGCTGGCCCAATGCTCGTTGAACTGCGAGGGAAATTCGACAAAGTCGCGAGCTGTTTGCGTACCTGACAGAGTCGGATACTCGGTGTCGGCGAACATGCCGTGCAGCGCGTGTCCAAACTCGTGGAACATGGTAATGACGTCGGTGAAGCTGATCAGCGCGGGTTCGCCTTCCGCCGGCTTGGGTAGGTTGGCAACGTTGAAGACGACCGGGAGTTCTCCCAGCAGGTGTGACTGGCCGACGAACTGATCCATCCAGGCGCCGCCATTCTTGTTATCGCGCTTGAAATAGTCGCAGTAAAACAGGGCCAGGGGCTTGCCATTGACGTCGAAAACCTCGAACACCCGCACATCCGCTTGGTAGACGGGAATATCGTGCCGCTCTTTGAAGGTAAGGCCGTAGAGCTGGTTGGCGGCGTAGAAGACGCCATTTTCGAGCACGTTGTTGATTTCGAAGTAAGGCTTCACCTGCGCATTGTCGAGGTCAAAGCGACCTTTGCGCACTTGCTCGGCATAGAAGTTCCAGTCCCACGGCTGGAGCTGGAAGCCGCCCTTCTGGGCATCGATCATGCCCTGGTTATCTTTCGCTTCACGCGCAGCCTGTGCGGTTGCGGCGGGGACGATCGCATCCATAAACTGCAGCGCGGCTTGCGGTGTTTTGGCCATCTGGTCTTCGAGTTGCCACGCGGCGAAGCTCGGAAAGCCGAGCAGCTTGGCCTTCTGCGCGCGGAGCTGAGCGAGCCGCGCGATGGTGTCGCGAGTGTCATCGGCGTTGCCGCGCTCCGTGCGGTTCCAGGAGTGTTCGAAGATGGTCTCGCGTGTGGCGCGATCGCTAAGCGAGACCAGGTCGGGCTGTTGCGTAGTGTTCTGGAGCGGAATGACGAAGCCTTCCGTCTGCCGGCTCTTGGCGGCCTGCGCAGCAGCCGCTAGGCGAGCTTCGGAGAACCCGGCGAGCGCTGCTTTGTCGCTGGTGACGAAGGCGCCCTGCTTGGTGGCGTCGAGAAGTTTGTTGGTGAAGGTGTCCTGAAGCGAAGATTCCTCTTCGTTGAGTTTCCTGAGTTCAGTCTTGTCGGCCTCCGAGAGGTTAGCGCCGGCGTGTACGAACTTGTCGTAGTAATACTGGAGCAACCGGAGAGACTCGGCATCAAGCTTGAGCGTGGCGCGCTGCCCGTAAATCACCGCGATGCGTGCGAACAGTTTCGTGTTGAGGTAGACGAAATCGCTGTGCGCGGCGAGTTTAGGAGCTTCGATGGTTTTAACTTTCTGCAGTGTGTCGTTGGTATTTGCGCCGGTGACTCCGCCGAAGACTGCCAGTACGCGCGTCAGTAACTGGCCACTCTTTTCCACGGCGACGATGGTGTTGTCGAAGGTAGGAGCGTCGGGATTGTTCGCGATGACCTCGATTTCCGCCCGCTGCTGCGCCATGCCGGCCTCGATGGCGGGCTGAAAATCTTCGTCCTTAATCTTGTCGAAGGGCGGAGCCTCGAAGGGCAGCGTACTGGGCGCAAAGAATGGATTCGAAGGGCCAAAGTCAGCCGCGGCGGCGAGTACCGGGTTGGTGGAACCAAGCGCAATGGTTCCAGCTGTGATCAGGGTGCTCATAAATAACAGCATAACCTTTGTGGTGCGGTTTCGGGCGGAGTTCATCATAGCTGTGGCGTTCCTCGTTATGGGATTCCTCATCTGCATGATTGTAGACGGGCGAGCGGGCTTTAAGAGAGCATCGGCGGAAAAATGGCAAGTGATTGGAAAGAATGGAGCCGACGATCAGACTTGAACTGATGACCTGCCGATTACGAATCGGCTGCTCTACCAACTGAGCTACGTCGGCCTAAAATCAATGTTTATGCGGCCTGGACTTTCCTTCCGCGATTTTAACATCAGGTAGTGCGCCTGCGTAGTCGCAACCTCGCGGCCAGGAATTTTCCGAGGGCTTGATTGTACGTCGGCCCAGACTATGGAGATGAAGCGGGCGCCGCAATCAGTTGTCGTTGCATACGCGCATACACCTGCGACATGGAGGGATCGCGTGACTCCGCCTTCGCAAGCAGCAATTGCGCCTCTTGCGGGCGGCCCA
This sequence comes from uncultured Acidobacteriaceae bacterium, assembly GCA_963760175.1. Classification (GTDB taxonomy): domain Bacteria; phylum Acidobacteriota; class Terriglobia; order Terriglobales; family Acidobacteriaceae; genus Acidiflorens. Next base: position 187,953 of record CAVXBU010000011.1, on the reverse strand, counting down.
CCTGGTCCAGGGCCAGGGCGAGCCACACGGACGCGATAGGACTCTCATCGAGTTCCGTTGCGTGCTGCAAACTGCGTATCGCGTTGTTCGGGTCCCGGGTCAACAATAGAGTGCGACCATAGGCGAACCATGCCGGCCCCCATGCCGGAGTCAATTGCACGGCGCGCGTATAACAGATCTTGGCTTCCTCGAAATTGCCGCGGATCTCGAACTCGTTGCCCAGCAGCAGCTCTGACGCGATGTTTCCCGGAGCAACTTCGACCGCGTGCTCCAGCAACAACAGGTTGTTTCTCCAGGGCATCGCTTGGGTCACCGTCGTCAACGCCAGGAAGCATAGCAGGCCGACAGCCAGGGCTCGCTGAATCAAAGGACCAATCATCTTCGCAGCCCGACTACCCAGATCCAACAGAGCTATCGCTGCCAAAATGCAAAAGCCGGCAGAGGGTGTGTACAAATAGCGGTCATGGACCAGGTCTCGCCAGTTGAACAACCGGAAATTGAGGACCATCGGGATGGGCAGCACAACGAGAAGCGTCGCAATCGCCACTGCGGGCGAGTGGTTTCGCCGCGCCCAGAAAGCGAACAAGACCAGACTCGCCACCACCGCCATCAGCGGAATCCAGAACGCCCCCAGAGTCGCGTGTTCGACAAGATCGTAGTCATAGAGCAGACTCACGCGTGTGGGCATTACCAGATGCCTCTCATAAAACCACAATATATTCGGCCATGTTCTCGCCATCTCCCGCAACGGTATTGGGGTCACGGTTGCTACCAGGCCATGGAGAACTTCTTTCCGCACCAGGAGGTAGAAAAATGTGAGCCCGATATAAGGGCTGAGTACCACCGTAATTCGGCGAACTCTGGAAGCCACGGCCGCGGTTTCCATGAATGCAATTGCGGCAAGGATCGGCACTGTTGCCATGGCCGTTTCCTTTACAAAAAGTGCCGCCAGGAAGGCCGTCAACGAGGCCGCCAGCCACCCATAGCGCGCGCGGCTTGCGCGTGCCCTCTGGGAATTGATGAAAGAAAGTACCGACACCAACATCGCCGCCAGCACCATCAAATCCGGCGAAGCTGAGGGCCAGACCACGCACTCCACGTGAACCGGATGCACGGCAAAGAGCAACCCTGCAAACCGCCCGACCGCCTGCCGCACTCCGAGCCGGACCGCAATGGCATAGACCAGGAGCGTGTTGCTCATGTGAAAGAGTAAAGACACGAGATGGAAACCAAAGGGTCCCGCGCCGAACAGCACTCGGGTAAGGCAGAGCTGAACGAAAAATAAAGGACGGTAAAAGACCGGCAGGCCCTCGCCATGAAAACCAGCCGCCTTTTCGATCGAGTGGGTGAAGAATCCTGGAACACTTTTCAGCGAGAGGAGGTCTCGATTCTCGACGATCTGTGGTCCGTCATCGTAGACGAAGCCATAGCCAAGTGTCGAAACATATGGGACGGCGGCGGCCAATACGAGAATCGCGGCCCACAGCCACCGCTGGTCGCGCTGACCTTCGACGACCTGGCTGGCAGCGCAGGCCGGTTCCGGAAGATAGGCTGTCTCGGACATGGAGGCTACTTTTCATGTTGCCTGCCCCTCGGTCCCGACGCAATGAATGGCCGTGGTGGGGCCATTACCTTAGTATCCGTCGGCTTGCTTTCGATTTTAAAATCCGTCGTGATTCCTGCAATCAGGCCAGCAGTGAACCCAACGAAACGCTCGCGTGGAAATTTCGTGGGCGTCTACGCAGCCTGCGCCAACGCCTTGTACTCGTCATCGGATTGCGCGGGCAGCAGCACCCAGAGCGTGTAAACTCCCAGCGCAGTACCGACCGGGACATTCAACAACGCCACGAAGCCCATGACCAGGGCGAACGTTCGCGCCCACTGCTCGCGCTGCAACAAGCCCCAACCGGTGAAGAAGCCTGCACGCGGCTTTCGCCAGAATCAACCATCCAATAACGCTAAGCAGAGGCCGCAGCCACAGGCTCACCCCGGGCGGTGGACCATTGGGAATATGAATGACGCCGCCGAAGATCACTTGCGCGACAATAATCACCGCCACTCCCGCGACCACGTGCAACGCCGAATATGCCATCCAGAGAATTCCCACCAGCCGGACATGATCGCGAACCCGGCTGCGCCGAAGCTCAATGAGTCCGAGCACGGTCTTGCCGCAACGCCCGCAGCGTGACGCTCCTGCCTGCAACTGCGCACCACATTGATCGCAAAACATTGCTTCTCCTCCAGAGTTCACACGAGCCGACACAATGTTGTACGCATGCAGCCGCGGAGTTGTTCCCGAGCAAGTTGTGAGTTCTCTGTGAAACCGAACCCTTCGTTCGCCAACTGAGAACCGAGAACTGGGAACTGAGAACTGCCGCACAAACGAAAAGGCCACCCGGCAACTTGGGCGGCCTTTTCTTTCAAGGGAGAATAGTCCCAACGGAGGTTTAAGCCATCAGAACTTTCTGCGCAAATCTTATGAGTCTTAAAAGCACAGTGTCAAGCAAAATTTATGACTTAAATAGTCTTATTTTCAATAACTTACACAACACGTCCACAAGTCAGCAAACGCCCTCGAAAACCAGCAAAATACCTTCCTTTCGGCACTAACGGCATTCGATTGAGTGACTTACCTCTCCCGATGGACGCGCCGGGCGTCCTCTTCCAGGTGCAGTGAGATGATTTCCATCGCCTCGCGGCGATCAAACACGGAGTCGGGGAAAAATCGTTTCACGATCACTCGCAAGCCGCCAAACGCGATCCCCGCAACCAGCGCCAGTCCGACCACAATTCCGCAAAGAATAATTGCGTTGAACAAAAAATTTGCCAGATTGTCTTTCTTGCTGACATAGGTGTTTTCGTTCCACGTGACATCGGCGTCATAGCTGATGGACGACATCAGCGCTCTCGCTTCGCCTCTTGAAAGCGGGCCTGCTGCGATCACCACGATGGGACCAGTGCGTGCGTCGTAGAACGGACCCACGTCGACAATCGACGCCACTCCCGGTTGTTGTTGTGCGACGTGATGCGAGGCGTCAATCTGCCGCAGCCGCTCGGCGGCAATCTGCGCGTTCGGATATTCAATAAGCATCAGCGTCGCATCGCCCGCAGTCACCGCATACTTGCCTATGACAACTTCCGCATCGGAATTGAAATCCACCATCGACCTCGGCAGCGGCGATCCGATCTGATTCAGCGCGATCGGACCCATAATGTATTTCGTCGTATTCTTCTCGAGATTTTTCTCATTCGCTCCCGACAATCGCTTCGGAAGATAGTTGGGCAGCGAAGGCGGGTTGTTCTTGTTGCCCTCCGCCTGTGGCAGCAGCCCGGCCAGTTCCCGCAGTTGCGCCGCCGACATCACGCTCATTCTGTCGAACACCGCATCCACCAGCACGTTCCCCTGATAGAACAGCAAGCGGTTACTTAGAAAAGCCGCCTGCCCGCCAACGGTTTCCTCCGCCATCTCGTCAGAATAGTAGTAGGTGAAAGCGCCATAGGCGCCGCTGGCGTCTTCAAACACCGCCGCTTTGATGGTCAGATTGCGGCCGTCGTCGCGCGTGTAGGTCGCCTTTTCCAAACGCTGGAAGCCGTACTCCTTCAACACCGGCGCATTTGCGGCATCGGCGACCGCAGGATCGTCGCTCTTTGCGACAGCACCTTTCAGTTGCCAGCCAGCAAACTCAGTAGGCAGGACCGGAGCCGCCGAAACCGGAGCCGCCGCGACATGGGTCGGAGAGACTGCCACTGGAGTGGCCTGATCGGCGGCGAAAGCCACGGCACAAAGCGCCAGGCAAAAAAGAAAAGAAATGAAACAGAGCAGAGAGCTGTCGCAAGAATTTCATTAGAAAAAGGCACACCCAGCCTACAGAATTAGACTACCGGCAGCCCCGGAAAGTTTCCACCCGGCCAGGTTAGCCAGTGGAGCGACGGGCGCCCTCGCCCGTCCAGGATTGCGTAGGGACGGTTTACGTAGGGACAGCCGCCCTCGGCTGTCCAAGCCGAGCACAGCTCGGCCCTCGCCTAATAGATGGACGACATCGGGAGGGAGAAAAGAAGCAGCAGTCTCGAAAACTTACTTCTTCATCAGGCTGGTATGACTGGCCACGCACAGCCACTTGCCATCTGAAAAAATCCAGGTATCGGTAAAGCGCCCGAAATGCTCATACGGCTTGGCGCCGTAAGTGCCCTTCGTATGATAAATGCCGGTCACGACCGCCGTCGTCGAGTACATTTCCACCTTCACGTCCTGGATGCTCATGATGGTGGGCTGAAACTTAGGGTCCGCGAAATCCGACAGAAACTTCCCGCGATCGCTGACTTCTCCATCCCATTCGGTATTGACGAACTTGTCGCCAATCATGCTTGCGATCGCGGCGGGATCGCGGACAACCTGCGCCTGGTTCCACATACGCTCAAGCGCCACCAGTTTTGCGGCGTCCGTGGACAAGCCGTCTTTGGAGGTTTGCGCGAACCCGCACAGCGTAGCCAAAAGACAGCAGACCGCCGCTGTCGCGATGGTGCTTCCGCTCCGCATGCCCGCGTTGTTGAGCATAGATATAGATATTAACTGCGCCACAATAGCGCGCGGAGACATGTTTCTGCCATCGAAAACACCGTGGAAAGATTACCAATGTCACGGAGGCAGCCCCGTGTGGTGACGGGACGTGTGGTGACGGGGCTCTGTCCCTGTGGTGACGGGCTATGCCCCGTGTGGTGATGGGGCTCTGCCCCGTCTGGGTCACTGCCCTGGGTCACTGCCCTTGCTCTTTGTCGATCTTGCTCGCCACCTTCACCCCGCTCAAGCCATTCGACGTATTTGGAGACACCCCGATAGAGCGACTCGGCGATGCGCTGCCGGTGCTCCGAAGTTTCCATTTTGCGTTCGTCGGTGGGATTCGACACGAACGAAATCTCGGCCAGAATCGAAGGCATATTCGCCCCGATCAGCACAATAAACGGCGCCTTCTTGATGCCGCGATTGCGGATGCCAGCGCTATTCAGCGCCAGCCCTCCGTAGAGCGATTCCTGCACATCGCCGGCAAACTCGCGCGATTCGTCAATCTTGTCTTTCATCGCAATTTTCTTCACCAGATCCTGCAGTTCGTGGATCGATTTCTCCGATACCGCGTTTTCGCGCGCCGCAACTTCCAGCGCTTCCGGCGAGGAGGTGAAATTCAAGTAGTAGGTTTCGACTCCGCGCGCATCGGAATCGTGGCTCGAGTTGGCGTGGATCGAGATGAACAAATCCGCCCGCTCCCGGTTCGCAATCGCGGTGCGGGTTTCGAGGGGAATGAAAGTATCGTCCTGGCGTGTGTAAATCACTTCGGCGCCCAGCCGCGATTCGAGCAAGCGGCCAAGGCGCTTGGCCACGTCGAGCACCACATCCTTCTCGAGCAGGCCGTTCGGACCAATCGTGCCGGTGTCATGGCCTCCATGACCCGCGTCAATGACGATCTTGCCAATCTTCAGCCCAAGTGCGCGCGTCAAAGACCGGTCGCCCGAGGCGGTAGGACGAGCTTCGCGGGTCACGTCACGGGACTCGGAACGAAGATCGCCGGAACGAAGATCCGCGGTATCGGGAGCGGATGCCGTTGCTGTGCCTGTGGATGCTGCCGTGGAAGATCGCCCCTTTTTCCGGCGCGGCGAAGCAGAGGGTGAGGGCGAAGATAATGACGATGACGATGACGATGATGATGATAACGACGACGAACGCGAACCCGCTTTCACCGCCTTCGTCTCGTCCGCGCCCGAAACGTCGGCGACCTCGGCCGCAGTTTCGGGGCGAATCTTCTCGTGTTCCAGCTTCGAAACCGTCGTCGGGACGCTATCGTCCGCCTCGACGATCGTCTTCGGAATCCTCCGGCCCGACCCCTTGACCGCAACCGTCGTCTTGATCACTCCAATGCCGTTCACTGGCTTAGCAGGATCAGATTTGGAATCCGCGCTGATATTCTCAGCGGGCAAATCGGTTTCGACGGGCCCCGGTTTCCGAGAACCAACCGCGCCTTTGCCGGAGACCTGCCGCTCTTTCTGCCGATCAGATTTCGTGTCCACCTTCGCGTCCGCCTTCGTGTTAACGCTCGGCGACGCTGCCAGCTCGCTGGAATCGTCATCCGGTTCCTGCGAAGCCGTCGTGGCCGTGTCCGTCCCGGCAACCACTGTCGCCCGGTTCTGCTTCCCGTAGACATCCTTGCCGTGAACGTCCTTGCCGTGGATATCGATGATCAGCCGGTACGGGTCCGGCAGCAGAAAAGCGTCATAACTCGCGAGGTCGTCCACTTCCAGCACAATCCGCGTGCGCCCAGGCTGAAATTCAGCAACCCGAATTTTCTTAAGGAAGCCGTCGTCAACATCGAAGGTCTTACCCACCAGCGTCGAAGCCAGCTTGGTATCGCGCAGATCAAAAAAAATGCGGTCGGGATGTGAGATGCGCTGCGAAGCAAACGTCACTTCCTGCTCGACGTCAATGGCCACGCGAGTGTAGTCGGGCGTGGACCAGTGGCGAACCCCTGTAACGCGCGGCAACGCGCTGCGGCGGGCGCTTGCGTCACTGGCCGATTCGGCGGAGTCGTCAGAATTGGAATTGGAATTGGAATTGGCGTTGCCGTTAGCACTGGCGCCAACATTACTCGCACTGACGTCAGTTTTAGATGACGATGCTGAAGATGCAGACGACCGCTGCTGCCGCGCCGCCCGCTGCGCCGGGTGCTCCATCGCGTTCGCCGCAGCATCGATTTCCTTCACTGCCGCGCGGGCATCGTCGGCCAGCCGGTTGCGTGGATAGCGATGCAGAAAGTTTTGGAAGGTGGTACGCGCCTCCTGGGGATCGTTCAGATCGTCCTTGTAAATCTCGCCAATCGTGAAGAGCGCGTCGAAGCGGTACTTGCTGCCGGGATATTCCTTGCGTAGAAAGCGATACTGTTCGACGGCCCCGCGCAGAATCTTGTTGTCGTCAAAGCGCCGACCCATCTCGACCATCAGCTCGGCAGTAGCCACCACGCTGGGGTCCGCTTTCGATGAGGCCGGAGAGCCGAAGTAGACGCGCCGGTACGAGTCGATCACATGCTGGTATTCACGACGCGTGCGCTCTCGCAGCGGGACGGCCATTGAGAGCCTCCCGCATGCGTTCCGCCTTGGCGAATTGCTGCCGAGCCCAGGAGTCGCCGTAGTGGACGCGCGCCGATGCGGAAAGCAGCGGCAGCAGGACGAGCAACAGCGCTGCGCCGAGGCGAAAGGCGCGGCCGCCTCGAGTTAGGGTCGTAGAAGCCTGGGTATTCACTTACCGATTCCGTACTGCCAGTTGCGTACTCAGCCCGTACTTGTGATGACGCGTACCAGTGATGACAACAACCCCATCCGCGTCGTGAAGTTGCGCAACCCCGCCTTGCCGTTTCAACCTTCGCTGCATCAGCAACTTAGAAGACGCTCCGCTACCACGCGAAGCTTAGTCCGTGTTGCTGATGTACAGCACTCCCCGAGCATCCCGCTCCACGCGGACCCGTTCGTGCGCCGGCGTGCCAAAGATCGATTCGCCGCCGCCCCCGTTGTACAAGTTCGTAATCCGGCGGACGTAGTTCTGTGTTTCCCTGAATTTCGGAACGCCGGCACTGCGCGATACGGCCCCCGCGCCGGCGTTATAAGCAGCCAGACTGAGCTGAACATTGCCGCCGTAATTGTCCAACAATGCTCTTAGATGCCGAACCCCGGCATCGACGTTCTGCAACGGATCAAAAGGATTGGAAACATTGAGCGAGCGCGCCGTCGACGGCATCAGCTGCATCAGCCCCATGGCGCCTTTGCGCGAGACCGCATTGGGATTGAAATCCGATTCCACCTTCACCACCGAGCGCACCAGGCTCGGATCCACATTGTGCCGCGTGGCCGCCTGTTCAATGGCGGCATCGATATCTCCCTGCGTAAAAGCCCGGTTCAGAATCTGGTGGGTCTGCGCTTTGCCGTCGAGGTAGGTATTGACCTCCGAAGCCGCCGAACGCGCGGCCCGCATCACTGCTCCGCTAGTCGGAACCGGCTTGAAGCGGTGTTCGGTCGAACTCCAATAAACCAGCGGAGATCGTACCCCCGCCGAACCCTCTGCCTTCGAAGCGCCGGAAGGCGCATCCCCACTACCCTTATCCTCGTTGACATAGATCTTGCGCCCGGATTCGTCCGTAGTCGGAGTAATCGCTCCCGCCCGCACCACCGCCTCGCCGCCCGACTGGGCACGCGCCGGCATCGCCGAAAAAAGCACGAACGGAGAAAGAAAGAGAAAAGAGTCGCGGTTAAGCTGGCCATCAGCGCGATTTGCAGGCGTCTATGCATACGGGTTTCAGGTCGACCCAAATAGTCGTGCCGAATACATCGGCCAAAAGACACACTTACCTCAGGGGATACCTACCCAAGCACCTGCCAGAGAATCCAGAACCAGAGTAACGCTAGTATAGGGCGCGCCGGAGACAGTAGCAATCTCTCCAAAGGGCGTAGAACCTCTGGAGTAATCTACGTAAGTTACTGAAAGGGCATTACTTCATGGCTATGCCAGCGTCGCGCAGCCCGTTTCCCCCCGTGTCCCTCCCCCGTGATCCCCTGTGTCCCCTGTGGTAAAGCTCTCGCCGCCATCTACAATAACTCCCGAAATAGATGAACGCCGAAAAGCTGAAAAAACTCTTCGCCCAGGTTCGCAGCGGCAAACTCTCCCCCGACGATGCCGTAGAGCGCCTCCGTCACCTGCCCTTTGAGGATCTAGGGTTCGCCAAACTCGATCATCACCGCGCCCTGCGCCAGGGCATCCCCGAAGTGATTTTCGCCCAAGGCAAAACGCCCAGCCAGGTCGCCGCAATATTCACCCGCCTGGCCGCCCATGGCAGCAACGTGCTGGCGACGCGAGCCACCGAAGAACAATACGCCGCAGTCGCCGCCGCCATCCCCCGCGCAGAGTATCGTCCCCTGGCGCGCGCCATCGTGCTCAATCGCGATCGCAAGCGGCACGGCAAAGGCGTAATCGTGATCGTATCCGCGGGCACCAGCGACATCCCTGTAGCCGAAGAAGCAGTCGTCACCGCCGAACTGATGGGCAACGAAGTCCAGCACATCTACGACGTGGGAGTAGCCGGCATCCACCGCCTGCTGGCCCATCGCAGAGCCCTAGCCAAGGCGCGTGTGATCATAGTCTGCGCCGGCATGGAAGGCGCTCTGCCCAGCGTAGTCGGCGGCCTCGTAGGCGTCCCGGTAATTGCCGTTCCCACCAGCGTAGGTTACGGAGCAGCCTTCGAAGGCCTCGCCGCCCTGCTCGGAATGATGAATTCCTGCTCCTCCAACGTAAGCGTAGTAAACATCGACAACGGATTCGGCGCCGGCTACGTAGCCTCGCTAATAAACCGCCGCTGATTGAGTGTGGTGACGGGGCTCTGCCCCGCGTTACGGGCCGAAGGCCCGTCGCCACAAAAATGCCGCCAGTGATTCTGTGGCAAAGTAATAAAGAATGTCCACCACGAAAGACCCCCACCGCGCCGGCCGAGTCGCGTTCACCCATCCCAACTTTGTCGCCTACACCGTCGCGCGCTTCTTCATCGTCGTCTCGCTCGAGATGCAGTCCGTCGCTGTCGCGTGGCAGGTCTACGAAATCACCCGGCGCCCCATCGATCTCGGATACGTCGGCCTGGCCCAGTTTCTGCCCGGCTTCGCGCTCTTCCTCTTCGCCGGACACGCCGCCGATATCTTCGACCGGCGCAAGCTCCTGATGTTCTGCTACGGAGGCTTCGGCCTCTGCTCCGCCCTTCTGCTAGCCATCAGTTGGCGAGCCCCGCACTCCGTGCACTTGATCTACGTCGTCTTGGTGCTCCTCGGAATTTTCCTCAGCTTCAACTTTCCCGTGAGCCGCGCCTTGCTCCCGCAGTTGGTTCCCGAAGAGCACTTCTCAAACGCTGTCGCCTGGAATGCCAGCACCTTTCAAATCGCAAACATCGCCGGCCCCGCCATCGGAGGACTAGCCTATGCGCTCTTTCGCGGTCCCGACGGCGTCTATGCGATAGCCGTAATCGTGTCCATCGTCTCCACCCTCCTCACCCTGCGCATCCATCCGCTGACCACATCGCCGGAAAATCAGGTCGCCGAAAAAACCCCCACCAGCCTCCGCACCGTCCTGGCCGGTCTCCGTTTTATCTGGGGAAAGAAGCTGATCTTCGGTTCGATCTCGCTCGACATGTTCGCCGTCCTACTAGGAGGCGCGACGCACCCTGCTTCCCGTCTACGCCCGAGAAATTCTGCACACCGGTCCCTGGGGACTCGGCCTTCTGCGCAGCGCCCCCGGAGTAGGCGCCGCCCTAATGGCAATCGCGGTAGCGCATCGCCCCATCCACCGCCGCGCCGGCCTCACCATGCTCGTCGCCGTAGCCGCCTTCGGAGTCTTCACCATAGTCTTCGGAATCTCGCACAACCTGATCCTGTCGCTGGCCGCGTTATTTCTGATCGGAGCCACCGACATGGTGAGCGTAATCATCCGCGCCATGCTCGTCCAGATCGCAACTCCCGACGAGATGCGCGGCCGAGTCAACGCCGTAGACATGCTCTTCATCGGAGTCTCCAACGAGTTAGGCGGATTCGAGTCCGGAGTAACCGCGCAATGGTTCGGCACCGTCCCCGCCGTGATCCTCGGAGGAGTAGGAACCCTGGTAGTGATCGCCGCCTGGGCATGGCTATTCCCAGAACTAAGAAAAGCCAATCAGCTAACCGCAGCCGAACTAATGCCGAAGTAAGCCGTAGGCGAAGCTACGGCTCAGGCTCGTGTGGCGCGGACATTCCTGCCCGCGAGTATCCTAAATCGGCTCGTCAATCTTGGTCCCGCCCAAAGGAAATCATCACAAATGCCCCGTGTCTCCCATCCTGATGCGCCGACTCGTCAGTGCAAAATGAACCGGAATGGTCAGCGCCCGAGTTCTGCCATCGCCGCGAAGCAGGCGTAAGTCCCTATTTATTAATTATGTCGAACTATCACCTTTAGTTTGAATTATTTTGCGCAAAATGAGCGGTGGGGGGTGAATCCGTGGTCAATTGCCAATACTAACGCGGCCACAATTCTTCGAGCGCAGCCATCGCATCTTCTGCTGCTACAATTTCCGGTTCCCTCTCGAGGTGCCTTCATGCCGGAAACTCTGCAGCTCGCGAATCCCGCCCCCACTCACCACTCTCACCGAAGATGAGATTCTGTTCCGCGACAACGTCCGCCAGTTTGCCGAGGACAAAATCCGTCCGCTGGCGAAAGAGATGGACGAAAAGGCAGTCTTCGATCACGCGCCTGCTCGACCAGTTCTTCCAGTTGGGCCTGATGGGCATCGAGATTCCGGAACAGTACGGCGGCGCGGGCGGCAAGTTTTTTGAAGCGATCTTAGCGGTCGAAGAATTTTCGCGCGCCGACGCTTCCGCCGGCGTAATCGTCGACGTGCAGAACACGCTGGTCGCGAATGCGATTCTGCGCTGGGCCAATGAAGACCAGAAAAAACGTTACCTGCCGAAGATGGCGGCGGACACGCTCGGCGCCTATGCGTTGAGCGAAGCCGGATCGGGATCGGACGCGTTCGCGCTGCAAACCAAAGCCGAACTCAAAGGCAACGACTTCGTTCTCAACGGACGCAAGCTCTGGATCACGAACGGCAAAGAGGCTGGACTGTTCATCCTGTTTGCCACCGTCGATGCGTCCAAAGGATACAAGGGAATCACGGCGTTTCTGATCGAGAAAAATTTCCCCGGATTCACCGTCGGCAAGAAAGAAGACAAGCTGGGGATTCGCGCGTCCTCAACCTGCGAATTGATTCTGGAAGATTGCCGCGTGCCCAAAGAAAACGTGCTCGGCGAAGTCGGCAAAGGATACAAGATCGCAATCGAGACGCTGAACGAAGGCCGCATCGGAATCGGCGCGCAGATGCTGGGCGTAGCGCGAGGCGCGTGGGAATATGCCGCGAAATATGCGCAGGAGCGGACAGCAGTTCGGCAAGCCGATTGCAGAATTTCAGGGAATCCAGTTCCAGATCGCGCAGATGGCGACCGAAATCGAAGCGGCGCGTCTGATGGTTTATAACGCGGCCCGCATGAAAGACGCCGGCATGAATTTTGTGAAAGAAGCCGCCATGACCAAGCTCTTCACCTCCCAGGTAGCCGAGCGCGTCACCTCGCTGGCCATCGAAATCTACGGTGGATACGGCTATACCAAAGATTATCCGGTGGAAAAATATTGGCGCGACGCCAAGATCGGAAAAATCTACGAAGGCACGTCAAACATGCAGCTGGCGACCATCGCCAAGCTGGTGATGGGAAAGTAAGATCAGAAGTGAGAAGTCAGATTGCAGAAGTAACAAATAGCGGGTTTTTACTTCTGCAATCTCGCTTCTGACTTCCGCAATTCCCGCTAACTTTTCATAGGTTCTATGTCGCGATACTGGCTGCGGAAATACAGCAAAGGCTCGCCTTCCCGAACCACAACCTCTTCCACTTCCGCGATGAAGATGGTGTGGTCGCCCGCGGCTTGCGTCGAGTGTAATCGGCACTCAAGGTAAGCCAGAGCTCCTCGCAGAACAGGCGTGCCTTGCGCGGTGCGATCAAAGCGCGCTCCCGCGGCTTCCGGATGCTGATGGGTCTCGGCGGAGCGCGCATAATATTCCGAGATGGCCTGTTGATCGCTGCGCAGCACGTTCACTCCAAATCGCTTTCGGGCATGCAGATGAGCATGCGTACGAGCCCGATGATCCACGCAGACCAGAACCAGCACCGGATCGAGCGAGACCGAGGTGAAGGCATTCGCCGTCATACCATGGACCTCGCCTCCTGGTCGACGGTGATCACCGTGACCCCGGTTGCGAAACATCCCATCGCCTTGCGGAAATCGCTCGCGCTGAGGCTCATGCCGGAACACGCTATCACAGATCGTACAGTCTGCCAGCACAGGGATTCACTCTGTCCGTTATGATCTTTGCCAGTATGCTTTGCCAGTACGCTTTGACGGTATGATCGTTGCGTGCGTTGGAGTTCGATGAAACGAGTTTCGAAGTAGCAACGTATGGCCACCTTTTCTCCAGTTGCGACAGTGAATGCGGCACCGGAGTTAACGGGAAACAGAAGCAACGACCCGATCTCTCGTGAAGCGGCATGTCGTCTGCTGCGAGCGGACGACGACCTGCTGCCTCCCTGCTTTCGGCGGCGCAGCTAGCCCGCGCGCGATTCAAACCCGGCATCATCACCTATTCGCGCAAAGTGTTTCTCCCCCTGACCAATCTTTGCCGCGACTACTGCGGCTACTGCACCTTCCGCCGCGATCCCGGCGAGCCCGGCGCGCACACCATGATGCCCGACGAAGTTATGGAAGTCGTGCGCGCGGGCGAACGCATGGGATGCACCGAGGCATTGTTCAGCCTGGGCGACAAGCCGGAACCGCTTTTCCCCCAGATGCGCGATACTCTGCGACGCCTGGGATACAAATCCACGCTGCATTATCTGGAAGCGATGTGCGAGAAGGTGCTTCGGGAATCGAGCCTGCTGCCGCATCCGAATCCTGGCTTGATGAGCGCGGAATGGCTGGAACGGCTGTCCCGCGTAGCACCCAGCATGGGTCTCATGCTGGAAACCACCAGCACGCGGCTGCTCGCGAAAGATGCCGCGCATGACAATGCTCCCGACAAAGATCCGGCGAAGCGGCTGCGTGTCATCGAGGATGCCGGCCGGCGGAAGATTCCCTTTACCACTGGAATTCTGGTTGGCATTGGCGAGACACTGGAAGAGCGCGTCGATTCGCTGATCGCGATCCGCGACTTGCACGAGAAGTATGGCCACATTCAGGAAGTGATCGTGCAGAATTTCCGCGCCAAGAGTGGGACGCCGATGGCGCACTGGCCCGAGCCCGACCGCGAGGACATGCTGCGCACGCTGGCCGTGGCGCGGCTGCTGATGCCGAAGATGAATATTCAAGCGCCGCCGAATCTTTCCGACCCCCACTATGCCGATCTGCTCGATGGCGGCATCAACGATTGGGGCGGAGTTTCGCCGCTGACGCCGGATTTCATCAATCCGGAAAAACCCTGGCCGCATCTGGAAGAATTGCAGCAGCGAACCGAAGCAAAAGGATTTGAGTTGCGCCAGCGGTTGCCGGTTTATCCTGAATTCGTAGAGCGAGCATCGACCCACGGCAATTTGCTGGCCGAGCGCATATCCTCCGCCGCCGATGCTGAGGGCTACGCTCAAAATCAAACGAAGAGGGCGGCATGATCACGGTACTGACCGGCGGCACCGGCGGCGCCAAGTTCGTGGATGGACTCCGGCAGATCGTTCGTCCGGACGAACTGACGATCATCGTCAATACCGGCGACGACTTGCTGTGGTGGGGGTTGTACGCCTCGCCCGATCTGGATTCCATCACTTACATGCTGGCCGGAAAACTGAGCCAGGAACGCGGCTGGGGCGTGAAAGGCGACACTTTTTTTTGCCTGAATGCCATGGGGCAACTGGGACAGCCAATATGGTTTCACGCCGGCGATCGCGATCTTGCCACGCACATTTTTCGTTCGAAGCTGCTGGCCGATGGCAAGACGCTGAGTGAAGCCACCTCCGAGATTGCAACCCGGCTTGGAATCAAGACGCGGATTCTGCCGATGAGCAATTCGCGCGTGGAGACGCGGGTTCTGACTCCAGTGGGAGAATTGAGCTTTGAAGAATATTTTGTCGAGCGCTGGTATCAGGATCCAGTGGAATCGGTTCGGTTCGCGGGCGCGTCGGATGCGGAGCCCGCGCCGGGAGTGATCGAGGCGATCCGCGCGGCAGACCTGGTGCTGCTGGCGCCGAGTAATCCTGTGACCAGCATCGCGCCGATTCTCGCCGTGCCGGGGATTCGCGAAGCGTTGCGCGAGAGCCGCTCCCGCATAGTGGCCGTGAGCCCGATTGTAAGAGGAGCTGCGGTCTCGGGGCCTGCGGGAATACTGATGGCTGCGCAAGGCTTCCCGGTTTCGATTGCGGGCGTTGCCGACTTCTATCACGACTTCCTTGACCTGCTGGTGGTCGATTCCGAGGACGCCCGGGCAGCAGAGGAGTTGCGCAAGACCGGCATGCGCGTGCATTGCACCCCGACCATCGTGCGCAAGAATGAAGATCAGAATCGCACTGGCAAAGAGCGTGCTCGAGGCAGCCAGGCAAACTCCGCCCCTTCATTCCTCTACGGAGCGGGAGCGGCCATGATTCTCGTTCCTGTAAAGAATCTCGCCGACGCCAAGCAGCGGCTCTCACCAATTCTGGGTCGGGACGAACGTTTCGCGCTGGCGCAAGCGATGTGCGAGGACGTGCTGCAAGCGCTGGCGCGCTGGCAAGGCCGGCCTCAAGTTGCGGTGGTGACGAGCGATTCGTTTGCGCGCGACTTGGCGTTGCGTTTGAATTTTGAGGTCGTCGCCGACGACAACTCCGGGGAGACCAGCGCCATCGAAATGGCGACGGCGCTTAGCCGAGAGCGCGGAGCGGAGAGCACCCTGGTGGTTCCGGCGGATATTCCTTTGATCGACGCTTCGGAGTTGCAAAAGATCGTGGATTGCGCTCCTCATTCCCAGGCGGCGCGGTCCTGGTGCCGGACGCGGCCGGACGCGGCACCAATGCAGCCTGGCGATCTCCGGGTGATTTGTTTCCGCTTCGCTTCGGGAACGACAGTTTTTTGCCGCACCTGGCCGCGGCGAAGGCAACGGGCCTGCCTTGGGTTGTGCTCGAACTGCCGGGTATCGCGCGGGATGTAGACCGTCCCGAAGATCTCCGCGAACTGGCGGCTGCCAGCGGAGAACGGCGATCGCAGAAGCTGGTGCGAAGCTGGAACCTGATCTGCACGCCGGAAGGCAGGCTTCAGCCTGCCGAGGCCTAAAATGCGGGCTCTAGCCCCGAGGGTCGCTTTATCGAACCGCGTTATGAAACTACGCAGATGACGAAGTCTACGCGGATGGCGAAGTTCGCATTCTGCCGGTCGCAGTCCGCGGAGAAATCCGCACGGGAGAATCGCTGGGCGCGCGGTTGTTGACGGCGATACGAAGCTCGCGGCTGCGCTTGCAGGAGGGCGATATTCTCGTGGTGAAGCACAAAATTGTTTCTAAGGCGGAAGGCGCGCTGGTGGCGCTTGATAAGATCCGGCCCTCGGCGGCTTCACGGGGTTGGGCGCGGCGCTACGGGCTCGACGCACGCGTCTCGGAATTGGCGTTGCGCGAGAGCCGCCGCGTCGTGCGGCGGAAGCGCGGCGTGTTGATCACCGAGACCCAGCACGGTTTCGTTTGCGCGAATAGCGGTGTGGATGTATCGAACGTGGATGGCGGGCGGCACGCCGTATTGTTGCCGGTAAATCCGGATCGTTCCGCAGCGAGTTTGCGGCGGCAGTTGAAAAAGCAGCTGGGGATCGAGATCGCGGTCATCGTCAGCGATAGTTTCGGGCGTCCGTGGCGGGAAGGCTTGACGGAAGTGGCGATTGGCGTCGCCGGCATGCGGCCCCTGGTCGACTACCGCGGACGCCGTGATCCGCATGGCTACTCGCTGCATGCAACCGTGGACGCGGTGGCCGACGAACTTGCCTGTGCGGCCGGACTGGTCTGCGGCAAATTGGCGGGCACTCCCGCGTGCATCGTTCGCGGCTATGCTTATCCCCGAGACAACCGCCGAGGAAGTACTGGCGCGCGGGAATTGATCCGGCCGGCGAAGAACGACCTTTTTAGGTAGAGCTTTTCGATAGGAGAATGCTATGGCCTGGCAGGCTTCGGAACTCGAGCAATTTCCAGCGCTGACCTGGGACCAGATCGCGCCACGCGCTTCCCTCGCGATTCGGGTTGCGTTGGAGCGCGCGCTGGAAACGCAGGACGGAGCGTGTCTGACGGACGACGAGCGCTATGCCTTGGCCAATTGCGATGGCCCAAACTGTAATGGCGCCGACTTGCTCGCGCTGCTGGTAGCCGCGGATACTCTTCGGCGCGACCTGGTGGGCAATATCGTCAGCTACGTGGTGAACCGCAATATCAATTTCACCAACATCTGTTTCGTGGGCTGCAAGTTCTGCGCATTCAGCCGTGGTCCGCGCGAGGCCGACTCCTATTTTCATTCGCTCGAAGACATGGGGCGCAAAAGTAAAGAGGCGTGGGAACTGGGAGCCACCGAAGTCTGCATTCAAGGCGGGCTGCCGCACGGTTTGCCGCCGTTTTATTACCGCGACATTCTGCGCGCCGTGAAAAATGCCGTGCCCGCGATGCACATCCATGCGTTTTCTCCGATGGAAATTGTCTACGGCGTGGAACTGACCGGCATGACGCTGCGCGACTATCTTATGATGCTGCGCGATAACGGACTGGACACGCTGCCGGGTACGGCAGCCGAGATTCTGGATGACGAAGTGCGTCATGTATTGTCGCGTAACAAACTTTCGTCTGCGCAATGGCAAGAAGTGATCCGCACCGCGCACGCCTGTGGAATCACGAGCACCTCGACGCTGATGTATGGACACATGGAAACTCCGGATCATTGGGTGCGGCAATTATCTCTATTTCGGCAGATCCAGAGCGAGACCGGCGGCTTCACCGAATTCGTGCCGCTGGGCTTCGTGCACCAGAACACGCTTTTATTCCAGCAGGGGCTGGCGCGCTCGGGGCCGACGCTCGCCGAACACCTCAAGATTCACGCGCTCGCCCGAATCCTGCTCGCCGGTTCGATTCATAACATCCAGGTTTCGTGGGTGAAGCTGAACCGTAAGCTTTCGCAGCTTTGCCTGCACGCTGGCGCCAACGATTACGGCGGAACGCTGATGGAAGAAAACATCTCGCGCGAAGCGGGAGCGACGGCGGGCCAGTACACCAGTCCGGAAGATTTCCAAGCGTTGATTCTGGAGATTGGGCGCATTCCAGCCGAGCGCAACACAAAATATTCGCGGATGAAAATCAAGCTGCCCGCCGAATCGGTTCCTTCCGAGGTTCCCTCGAACATGCGCTGGTGGCAGAGTTCGCATGAACGACCGCATGAACGCCAACACCCGCCGCGCCATCGCCATCATCGGCGGCACCGGCCCCGCGGGCACGGGCCTTGCGCTGCGCTGGGCGCGCGCGGGAGAGATTGTCATCATCGGCTCGCGCGATTCTGCTCGAGCACAGGAAACCGCCGAGGCGATCCGTAAGCGCGCGGGCGCGAATGCTCAAGTTTCCGGGATGGAGAATTCGGCAGCCTGTGCCGCCAGCGATCTGCTGGTGCTCACTGTGCCATTCGAAGGGCAGGCAGCGCTGCTCAAGCAGTTGAAGCCTGCAATCCGCGCGGGCAGCGTCGTGATCGATGCCACCGTTCCGCTGGCCGCGAGCATCGGTGGACGCGCCAGCCGCACCATCGGCGTGTGGCAGGGCTCGGCGGCGCAACAGACAGCTGAACTGGTGCCGAAGGGCGTTTCCGTTGTGGCGGCATTCCAGAACGCTTCGGCGGAAGTGCTCAACGGCGACGAAGACGTCGATTGCGACGTGATCGTATGCAGCGACGATCCGAATGCCACGCAGGTCGCAATGGAACTCGCGGCAAAAATCGCGGGCGTGCGAGCGATCGATGGCGGCAAACTTGAGAACGCGCGCATTGTCGAGCAGATCACCGCGCTGCTGATCGGTCTCAACATCCGGCACAAAGGGCACGGTGGAATACGAATTACGGGGTTGCCCGACAGCGCGTACAAGTCGTAAGACATGCCTGCTCCCACCAATAACGGACCAGCCATCGAATTTGATCATGCTTCCTACCTCCTGAACGGGCGTCCACTGTTGCAGGATCTCGTGCTCTCCGTGAAGCAGGGTGAAACTCTCGTGCTGCTGGGCCGAAGCGGCTCTGGGAAGACAACGACTCTGAAGCTGATCAACCGTCTTTTGTTGCCTAGCTCAGGCGTGGTGCGGGTCAACGGGCGTCCGACTTCGGAGTGGGATCCGATCCGCCTGCGGCGAAGCATCGGGTATGTCATCCAGGATGGCGGCTTGTTCCCGCACTTCACCGTTGAGCGCAACATTGCGCTGGTGCCGCGGATTGAGAACTGGCCGCAAGAGCGCGTGGCAGCGCGGGTGCGCGAGTTGCTAACGATAGTCGGACTAAATGAGGAACTGTTATCCCGATATCCAAACCAACTTTCCGGAGGACAGCGGCAGCGCGTCGGAGTTGCGCGGGCTCTCGCGGCCGATCCCTCCATTCTGATTCTTGACGAGGCATTCGGAGCGCTCGATCCGATCACGCGATCGGAAATGCAGAAAGAATTTCGCGCGCTGCAGCAGCGGATGCGGAAAACGGTGATCTTTGTTACCCACGATCTGCGGGAGGCTTTGCTGCTCGGGGATCGTATCGCACTGATGGAAGAAGGACGCCTGATCGTGGATCTTCCAGTGGCGGAATGTTCGGGTTGCCAGCATCCGCTCGTGCGAGCATACGTGGAAGCGTTCTCGGCGTTGCCGGATCCAGAGTAATTGACAACTGTAAGCAACAACGTGATCACGAGGTGATCGGCATGAATTTCTTGCAGTTCATGATGACGAATCGCCAGCAGGTGCTCGATCTCACGCTCGAACACATCACACTGGCAGGCGTGGCCACACTTTTCGCGGCGCTGGTCGGGATTCCGCTCGGCATCCTGATCACGCGCGTTCCGCGACTGAGCAAGCCGGTGCTTGGCGGCGCGAACATCATCCAGACCATTCCCAGCCTTGCCTTGTTTGGCTTTCTTCTTCCTGCACCGTGGATTGGAGAGCGCGCGGGGCGGCTTGCGATACTGGCACTGGCGCTCTACGCTCTGCTGCCGCTGATTCGCAATACTTATGCGGGCATTCGCAGTGTCGATCCCACGGTGGTCGATGCCGGACGCGCCATGGGATTGACCGATCGGCAATTGCTTTTCCAGGTCGAATTGCCGCTGGCTTCGGGCGTGATTGTGGCTGGACTGCGAATCGCGACCGTGGTCTCCATTGGGCTGGCAACGATTGCGGCCGCGATCGGCGCGGGCGGACTGGGAGAATTCATTTTCCGTGGATTGGCCATGGTAAACAACCAGGTGATTCTGGCGGGAGCCGTTCCGGCGGCGCTGCTGGCGCTGTTCGCCGACTTTGTGCTCGGACGACTGGAGCGACGGTTAGGATCGCTGCATTCGAAATCGTAAGAATGAAGATCGTAACAAGAAGATCGTAACAAGAAGATCAGTGGCGATTGATTCCATGCGCTCCCGTTCGGAAAAACTCATCTGCAAATTGCTGTTGGTCGTCTTCCTGCTTTTGCCGATCGCGGGTTGTGAACGGCACGCGGATCGGATTGTGGTTGGATCGAAGA
The DNA here is from genome assembly GCA_963760175.1 of uncultured Acidobacteriaceae bacterium. Lineage (GTDB taxonomy): Bacteria > Acidobacteriota > Terriglobia > Terriglobales > Acidobacteriaceae > Acidiflorens. The sequence goes on along the minus strand of CAVXBU010000011.1, from coordinate 167,637 downwards.
ATTTTACCGAGCAGCTCATTCTGGGAGAAATGTTCGCTCAAATCATCGAAGCCCGAACTCATCTGTCCGTGGAGCGTCGTTTCTATCTGGCCGGCACGTTCATCTGCCAGCAGGCGATTCTCGCTGGGCGGATCGATATTTATCCGGAATATACGGGCACGGCGCTGACTGCGGTCCTCAAAGAAAAACCGAGCGGTAACAAGCTCGAAGTTTATCAACGCGTGAAGCAGGGCTACGAATCGAAGTTCGGTCTCACCGTGGGACCACCTCTCGGGTTTGACGACACGTTCGCCATGGTCATCCGCGGCGAGGACGCGCGCCGGTTGCACCTGAAAACGCTTTCCGAGGCGGCTGCGTTTACCCCGCAATGGCGCGCTGGTTTTGGATATGAGTTCATGGAGCGTCCGGATGGCTACAAGGGCCTGGTCGCAAGCTACGGTCTGCGCTTCGCCGAGGCGCCGCGCATCATGGATCTGGGGCTGATCACGCGGGCGCTCAAAGACCGGCAAGTGGATCTGATTGCCGGAAACAATACCGATGGATTGATTCCGGCCCTCGACTTTGTTGTGCTGGAGGATGACCATCATTATTTTCCTCCGTACGAAGCGGTCGCGGTGATGCGCGGAGAAATGCTCAAGAAGCATCCGGAAGTGGGAGCGGCGCTGGACGCGCTGGCGGGCGCAATCTCCGACGAAGACATGCGGCGATTGAATTATGCGGTGGATGGAGAACATCGCGACGCGGCGGTGGTGGTGAAGGAGTTTCTGCAAGGGCACAAGTTAATCGACTAGGCCGCTTGGCCTCGGCTCCCTCGATGAGCTGTTTACTCTTGCGATATTAATCCGTGTTTACCACTACCCCCCTCCCCCCTATCATTGAGAATCATAGGGTTATGGGGCATGTTTCCGTCAAAATCTAGAGCGCAAGGGACTTATTTTCAAAATCTTCTGGAATAAGGTCTTAGCTTGATTTTGGGTCCAAATTCCTGCTTTGGGGCACCATTTTGGGAAGATGACGCCACCTTATGTTGCTTCAAATTTAGTTATCAAAGAGCTACTAACGGAGCGGGCCGAACGACCTCTCGCGCCGTCTCTGGAGACGGGCGCACCTCGGGACTGCGCTCAACGGGGATGTTCACACAGAGTGGCTGGAAAAATCTGTGATGGCGATCACGGCTGTTTGTGATGAAAAAAAATCCGTCAGCCGCTCGGTCGGTACTGAGATCGCTGTTTACCAAGTGTTGTATCGGCGACCCATTTGGATGAGGTCCAGGAGTTTCTTTTCCGTGTCAATGAGACCGGGCCAGTTGACCGAGAAGAAAACGTAGTTCAGTATTTCTTTCAAAACATCATCAGGCATTTCTTGGAGTTCTTCGCGGCTTACAGGAATTGAGAATTCCATTCGATCATCGAGTTTTGATCCCTCCGCAGTGTATATTCCGGGCGCGCCATAAAGCCACGGAACACCACGCATCCCGTCGAGAGTCATTTGTATATGAAGCGGTCCCGAATAGCCTAACGCTTGAAGCATCACCTCGGCGTGTCGCATAAAGAGCATTGTTGTGCCTACGAAACCGTATAGATGGATGCCGAAAATATGGGCCGGGTTCAGATCGTCCGCGATTTTCGCGCAATAGAACATCATCCCCCAGACGCTGGCCTCAAACATTGAATCGCCTCCCGCCGCAGCAAGCACAATCGCACTCTCGTGTTGAGAGATAGTGGTACTGGTAGCAGCGGGGAACATTGTGCCGCGCCAGAAAAAGGATTTTCTCCCTGATCAGCGGCGCGAGCTTAGCCTGCTCACATAGGGGTCGCGCGGGAAATCGTGGAACAACACAAAGTTCAAGCCGTGGGCCGAAATTCGCCCTGTGGCCACCAACGTCTGTGTGTCTGCTGGCGGCGTAGGTATCAAATCTCTTTCGTGCGCGCTCCAAAAGACTATTTCGGCGATCCCGGATCAGCTTTCGCCTTTCAAGCAAGTGCCTTAGTTCATTATCGTTGGCCAGTCGTGCTTGAAAACTGATACTAAACTGGTCCGTGCGAACCCGATTCCTTTCCTGCCATTCAAAATGCGGGGCGAGTCACTTTCGCCGCCTGAATTACGTTAGCAGACCTTTCCGCCGCCGGACGGCGCGTAGGAACAGGGCCTGAAACCCGAACTATGAGCGGCGGGCTCGCTCTGTTGAAGACAATCCACTAATTTCTGCTTGTAGGACGATTCCTCAACCACGGAAGGCAAATCTTCGATTCGGCCATCCTCGCTCTTCCTTCGGCACCGACGACTAGCAACCAGCCGAATGTGTTACGCCAAAGGATGAGATTCTTCAGCGTTATGCGCCACTTTTGTTGCACGCCTTCCGACTTGCAACTCCATAACGTGGAACGCATCGACAGCCCTTTGTCAGTCAGCAATTCCTGTAGATCGGCAGTGCTTAGTTGCGATCAGGGACTTCGTATAGCATTGTCATAGGTCTCACTATACTTCGCCAGATTCTAGGCACGCGGCGGGCGACTGAATCGGGCCTCCCAGTTTCCATTCCCAGACGACCGTCGTTCGACCACCCGAGCTTGCGCAGCGTCTCTCGCACTCGGCGGTCTCGTTTGCGATTTCGGTCGATCTTTAGGTGCCAGTAGCCGCCATTTGAGAGCGGCAGGGTCGCGTTCTTGCACCCTTTGTGCGCGTGCCAGAAGCAACCGCTGAACAAACAGAGCCAATCTGCAATTTCTTAGGATGAAGTCAGGCCGGCCCGGCAGATCGGCAACCTGCCGATTGAACGAAAGCTTCAGAGAGCGAAGCAGGGCTTCGCACTTTTTCTCGGCACCAGTGCCTGTGGAGTGCACGGAGCGCATTATCTGGCTGCGCGCGGATTTTGAGAAGGTATCAGCCACTCGGGCTCACTGCTAGCCGCTCGGGTGGAGCGACACATCCTCGTTTATGAAACTCGCAATCTTCTTCACTCTTCTACGGGCTGCGCGTTCAGTTCCTGCTCGGGTTCGCCTCCGGCTAGGCCCTGGGCTACGATCAGGTGGCGGGCTTCTATGCGCAAATCGGGCAGGGCTCGTCCGAACCAGATTGCGCCGATCACGCAGGCCACTCCTCCCATGGCTACCGTGATCGGCGCGCCGATGCGGTGGGCCAAGGCTCCTCCGAAGAATGCTCCGAAGGGCGCCATGCCCATGAACATCATCGAGTAGACCGACATGACGCGGCCGCGCAGTTGGTCGGGCACCATGGTCTGAACCAGCGTGTTGGAGCAGGCCATCTGCAGCATCATGGAATAACCGACGGGCAACAGGAACGCGACTGACAACCAGAATGATCGCGAGAAAGAAAAAAGAAACAGGCTGACGCCGAAGCCTGCGCAGGCGAATGCCACCCAGCGTCCCAGGCCCTTTGACGCCTCCGGTCTTGGCGGCCAGGGTCAGGGCGCCGAACAGAGCGCCTACGCCGGTGGCGCCCATCAGAATGCCCAGACCCCGCGCGCCGCCGTGCAGAATTTGGTCGGCGAAGATCGGCATCAGCACCGTGTAGGGCATGCCGACCAGGCTGACCAGCCGAGCAGCAACAGCATCGCGCGAATGACCTCGGTCTGGTTGACCCAGCGAAAGCCTTCGATGATGTCTTCCATCGGCGAATGCTTGCTGGCGCGGGGAGCGCAGTGCACGCGCATCAGCAGCAGGCCGACGATCACGGCGATGTAGCTGACCGCATTGGCGAAGAAGCACCAGCCTTCGCCGATCTTCGCCACCAGAATTCCGGCTATCGCCGGGCCGATGATGCGCGCGCCATTGAACATTGAGGAATTCAGCGCGATGGCGTTCATCAGGTCTTCCTTGCCGACCATGTCGACGAGGAACGATTGCCGGCCGGGAATATCGAAGGCGTTCACCACTCCCAGCATGGCCGCCAGCACGAAGATCTGCCACACCTGCACGCGACCGCTCAGCGTGAGCGCCGCCAGAATTCCGGCGAGAATCATGGAAGCGATCTGAGTGGCGATCACCACGCGCTGGCGATTGAGGCGGTCGGCGATGATCCCGCCGATCGGGGCAACGAGGAAAACCGGAAACTGGCTGGCAAAGCCGACCGCCCCAGCAGCAGGCGGATCCCGTCATGCGGTAGACGAGCCACGATTGGGCCACGGTCTGCATCCAGGTGCCGATCAGGGAGATGAGTTGGCCGGCGAAGAAGAGCTGGAAATTGCGGTGGCGCAAGGCGCGCAGGGTGGTGGCCCATTTCGGCAGGCGCGCGGCTTTCGCAGATGCTTCTTCGGCGGTGGCGGGATTTTTCTCTTCGGTCACTCGGTCGTTAGTCGTTAGTCGCTAGTGGCTAGCCACGCTTCATAGAACTTTTTCACATCTTTATGATGACGGCAACCGGTGTAAAGCTCCGAAGCCGAAGCCAGGGAATCATGCGATCTGCTGCCGGAGTAATAAGTGACGATATATTCGACCCAGATTTCCACAGTCTGGCCACGACTTGGAACTTCCCTGCGGGCTCGATCCGCGCTAGAGTTAGGGTCTCACGGATCGTCGATCGCCGATCACCAGTCACTGACCCTGGAGACCGTCGCCGGGAAGGATGTTCATTATGGACACAGATCCCAATCGTACGGAACATTGTCTGGAACGGCGATGCGCGCAGCGTTTCGAAGTGAGCTTGCCGTTGGCCATTCACTTCGATGGACGGACTGTGCACGGATTTGCTCAGGACTTGAGTGGCCGTGGAATATTTTTTTACGCCGAGACGGCGCTTCCCGAAGGTGCGGTGGTGGAATTGACTTTCACCATGCCCGCCGAAATCACCCTGGGGGAAAGCATGCCGGTTCGGTGTCGTGGGCGGGTGTTGCGCGCCGGGGCTGCGCAGGCTGGTCATGCCCAGGACGGGCATTCCGCGAGACGGGCAACGAAGCGGAATCGCCGTGCAGCTCGATGCCTACGAGTACTTGCCCGCCGACGAGTCCAGCACCCACTTCGTGCGGGTTTCGAGCGCAACCGCGGCCGGAGCAACTTCCGGCCGGTAGCGGGTTGGAGCTTGCTTCCCGAAAACTCGTTTTTCTGCAAATTCCTCTGTAAATTCGCATCGTCTTTTCAAGCGCTGGCCTTTGCCTTACAATCTATTAAACCAGCAGTCTGGCGGGATGTTTGCTCTGGGTGAAAAACCGCCGGCAACCTGCCGCTCCGTCGTTGGTCCCATTTGATTACGAAGGTCACTTGGTCCCGGCGCTGGAAGTTCGTAGCATGACAATGGACACCGAGAATCGAGTCATGCCCGGGATCGCCGTCGCCCTCCTTACCGAGGACAGCGAACAATCCGTCGTCCTGAACAGCCGCGTCGAGAGCACCAACCTGGCTCGAACGGTTTTGAGCCATGTCGGGTTCCCGGCGGGGCCGGGCGATGCTGTATTGCGGCAATTGCAGGATCAGCACGCCGAAGTCGTGCTGGTGAATATTGACCCCAAGAACCCGCAGCGCGCCATCCGTACCATCGAACTGATCCACGCCAGTATTCCTGAAGTCACGATTTTTGCGGTGGGCGAAATCAACCAGCCCACGAACATTGTTTCCGCCATGAGGGCGGGCGCGCGTGAGTTTCTGGATCATGCCGCCAGCCGCGAAGCCTTGATCGAAGCCTTCACTCGCTTCTCGGCGACGTTGAGCCGGGCGCAGCGCAGTTCCAGCAAGGCGCGGGTCTTCACTTTTCTCAACGCCAAGGGCGGAGCCGGCGCCACAACTACCGCGGTGAATACCGCCGTCGCCCTGCAAGAGGCTCACGGGCGGGTGGTGCTGGTCGATTTCGCTCCCATCGGGCACGCTGCCCTGCAACTGAATCTGCGTCCTCAATTTACGCTGATCGATGCCTTGCAGAACCTGCATCGCATGGACAGTTCACTGCTCGATGGCCTGATGACGCCCTATCGCAATGGTCTCCATCTACTGGCTGGCGCTCAGCAACCGCACAACGCGGTCCCGACTGCGTCGGAGTTGGCTCGCCTCTTCGACCTGCTGGTGAGCCAGTATCACTTCGTCGTGCTCGACTGCTCGGGCCGCATGGATAGCACCATGCAAACGATCTGCGACCTCTCGAACGCGGTACTGCTGGTTACGCAGTCTGATGTCGTTTCCCTGTGGAGCGCGAGCCGCATTCAGGCGTTCCTGCAGGAAGGAGCGGGACGCGATCGACTGCGCCTGGTGCTCAACCGTTATAAGAAAATTCCCGGCTTCACCGACGAGGATGTGGAGAAAGCCACCAACTGCAAGGTGCTTTGGAAGGTGCCGAACAACTTCCAGGTTGTCGGACCGGCGATTGACAAAGGCAGCCCCGTGGCTTCACAGGGAAATCACGAAATTGGCCGGTCGTATCAGGGATTAGCGGCGGAACTAGCGGGCGCGTCCACGTCCTCCGAAGGCGCGCTCTCACTGCTCTATCAGCACGACAAGGGCGACGGCAAGAAACGAGCCACCGGCAACCTGATCGTTTCGCCCATGCGCGCCGGGCAATAAATGTTTTAAGGCTGCGCAACTCTCGGCTTTACTTCTGCAATCTGACTTCTGACCTCTGCAATTCCCAGCCTTTGCTAGAATCAGGGTTCACCGAATCAATGCTCGCCAATGACGCCGAGAATTCATTTATTATCGGTACCCGTGCGAATGGTGTACGACCGCATCGGCTTCTTCGCACTGCTGGCGCTGGTGTATCGTGGCGGAGGACTGCTCAGCGCTTTGATCCGCCCGTTTATTCGCTTTTACGTCTCGGTGCTAGGCAAATTCTGAATGACAACTCCTTCCACCAAGAAACGCGTGCTGAGCGGAATGCGGCCGACCGGCAAACTTCACCTGGGCAACTATGTTGGTGCGCTGGAAAACTGGGTTCGCATGCAGGAGCAGTATGACTGCTTTTTCGTGATCGTCGACTGGCACGCGCTGACTACCGATTACGCGGACACATCGCAACTGAAGGAAAACCTGGTTGACGTGCTCCTCGATTGGCTGGCTGCGGGGCTTGATCCCGAGAAATGCGTGATGTTCATACAGTCGCATGTGCCGGTGCATGCGGAGCTGCATCTATTGCTTTCGATGATCACTCCGCTGGGCTGGCTGGAGCGCGTCCCGACCTACAAGGAGCAGAAGGAAAATATCAAGGAAAAGGACCTGGGCACCTACGGATTTCTCGGTTATCCCGTGCTGCAGTCGGCGGATATTCTGATTTACAAGGCGGACGTCGTCCCGGTAGGCGAAGACCAGGTGGCGCACGTTGAGTTGACGCGTGAGATCGCGCGCCGGTTCAACACGATCTACAGCTTTGCGCGGCCGGTCGTAACCGAGACGAACCAATTGACGGAGCGTCAAAGAGAAATCCTCGTTTCCAATGGAACGGCCATAGCGCCGGACACCGAGTACGTTTTCCCCAGAGTCGTTTTCCCTGAACCGCAAGCGCTGCTGACGCCTGCACCGCGCCTGCCGGGCACCGACGGCCGCAAGATGTCGAAGTCCTACGACAACACGGTCATGCTTTCCGACCCCGAGCCGGTGGTGCGGCAAAAGCTGAAGACCATGGTCACGGATCCGGCACGCGTGCGGCGCATGGATCCCGGCAATCCCGATATCTGCCCGGTCGGCGATCTGCACAAAATATTCAGCAGTAAGGAGACGATGGCGAAAGTGAACCAGGGTTGCCGCTCGGCCGCGATCGGCTGCATCGAATGCAAGCACTGGGTCGCAGACGCCATCGTCAAAATCCTCAACCCGATGCAAGAGCGGCGAAAAAAATACGAGGACAATCCACGCCTGGTCTGGGATATTCTGGAAGCCGGCTCGGCTCGCGCCCGTGAGGTCGCGGGCGCTACCATGGACGAAGTTCGCACGGCGATGGGTCTCGACTATCGTCCGGACGATAGTCCGGGTTCTGGGCCCGCGAAGGATTCCGCGAAGTGACCGACTTGTCTCAACCCGTAGCAGAACACGCGCACGGCGTGGCTTCTAGAAACAACGCGGCTTCGGTGGTTCCGGCGGAGACGCGGCAAGCCGCGTCTCTACGCGAGAGCAAGAACGATGCCAGCGATTTCCCGTTTGCTATCGCGCTGGGCAAAATCTACGAGGGGCCGCTCGACCTGCTGCTGGACCTGATTCGCAAGCAGGACATCAACATCTACGACATCCCCATCGCGCGGATCACTTCGCAGTACCTCACTTATGTCGAGCGCATACGCGAGCTCGACGTCAACGTCGCCTCCGAGTTCATTTACATGGCGGCGGTGCTGATTCACATCAAGTCGAAGATGCTGCTGCCGCGCGATCCGCTGGCTGCCGCCGATGCGTTGGAAGATCCCCGTAACGAACTCGTTAACCGGCTGCTCGAGCATGAAAAATTTAAATCCGCGGCACAGATGCTGCTGCAGAAACAGCAGATCGAAGACGCCGTGTTGAGCAATCCGGCGATCCGGGAGTTCATGGAGGCCGAGGGCGCCGAGCCCGAACTCGCCGCCGATGTCATCGACCTGGTCAAGACCTTTCAGCAGATACTGGACCGCGCGCGTACCCGGCCGATCCTCGAAGTGGATGAAGAGACCGTCACGGTCGGCCAGATGATTCAGTACCTGCATCGTCGGCTCGCCCTTGAAGATCGCCCGCTTCGCCTGAAGCAGCTGCTTCACAATGTGCCGTCGCGACCGGGGCTGGTCTGCATGTTTCTGGCGTTACTCGAACTGGTTCGGCTGCAGGCGATCCAGGTGCGGCAAGACCACGTCTTCGGCGAAGTGTTGGTGCGCAAGCACTCCCACTTCGAAGAAGTGATGACGGAACAGGCCGCGGTGCGCGATGATTGGAAGTGAAAAGGAAGTTCTCAGCTCCCAGTTCTCAGTAGAACCCTGCGGCCGATGGGCTTTTCTGAAAGCTGAGAACTGGGAACTGCGAACTGGGAACTGAATCATGAGTCTTAGACCCCAACTCGAAGCCATTATTTACGCGGCGGAAACTCCTATTTCGCTTGATCAGATTTTTTCGCTGGTGAAGGAGTCTTTGCTTGCGGAGACTCCAGGCATCGACCCCGCGGAAGTCAAGTCGCGCATCCGCGCCACGCTCGAAGAACTCATCGCGGATTACTCCGGCGGCGACCACGGAATCGAAATCCGCCAGGTCGCGGGCGGATATCGCATGTCCACCAAGCCCGAGCAGCACGATGTGGTGCGCGCTTTTGCCAAGAGCCTGAAACCGCCTTTCCGGCTATCGCTTCCGGCGCTCGAGACGCTTGCCGTCGTCGCTTACAAGCAGCCGGTCACGGTGCCCGAGATCAGCGAGATCCGCGGCGTCGATTCCGGCGGCGTCATCGGCACGCTGCTCGACCGCAAACTCATCACCACCGCCGGCAGAAAGGCCGTAATCGGCCGACCAATTCTTTATAAAACCAGCAAAGAGTTTCTGCTGCGCTTCGGGCTTCGGGACATCCACGAAATGCCCAGCATGGAGGAGTTCGAGAAACTGCTGGCGGAGTCGTTCCAGAGCGACTTGATTCCGGGCGAAAGCGTTTCTGCGGAAGAGTCCGCAAGTTCGCCGTCGACAATTGCAGAGGATGATGGGGCCGAACTCGCCGCGAAGTTGAATCGAGTAGACGCCAAGCCAGCCGCAGTAGCCCAAGCCTCAGCCACCCGTGTTTCCGGAGGCACATAGTTCTCCGAAACACCATGTCCACAAAAACAACCCAGCGCAGATAGAACCTAAGTCTGACACATTGTCCGAAACCGGGAACACTCTCGACCAGTAGTTTCGGAATCGCAACGAGGGTGGACGCAGTCCCCGCCATTAGCTTACGATCTGCCTATCATTCATATCGCCTGGGCGAACTAATTCCGCGGAATCGTCTTGCTTACCATCTCTGGAAAGAAAACCGGAACGTCTGCAAAAAATTATCGCTGCTGCCGGAATCGCATCGCGACGCAAATCCGAAGCCCTCATCGTCTCCGGGCGAGTGCTGGTCAATGGCCATGTGGTCACCGAGCTCGGCACCAAGGCTGATCCAGAACAGGACCACATTCGCGTGGATGGCAAACTTCTGCATGGGCCCGAACGTTTCACCTACGTCGTGCTCAACAAACCCAAAGGATATGTGACCACGGTCAGCGATGAGAAAAAGCGCCCCACCGTGATGGATCTGCTACAAAACGTGAAAGGGCAGAAGGTAAAGGGACGCGTGTATCCGGTGGGGCGGCTGGACTGGGCAAGCGAAGGCCTGTTGCTGATGACCAACGACGGCGAACTGGCCAACGCGCTGATGAAGGCGTCTTCCAATGTGCCGAAGACTTACGTGGTGAAAGTCGCCGGCCAGCCGGACGAGGGCAAGCTCGATAAGCTGCGCCACGGCGTTTCCATCGCGGAAAAAGGTGGCCGCCGGGTGCGCACGGCTCCGGCGAGAATTCGGCTGATCCGCGAAGGGGATAACCCATGGCTTGAAGTGACCATCATTGAAGGCCGCAATCGCCAGGTGAGAAAAATGTTTGAAGAAGTAGGACACCACGTGGAGAAGATACGGCGCGTGCAGTATGGTCCTCTGGCGCTCGACGTGCCGCCGGGAGACTGGCGTAATCTTACTCTGCTGGAAGTGGCAAAACTAAAGGCTGCGGCGTCGGGACCGAAACTTACTCTTCCGCCGAGCGTAGCCGCTCCGCTCCATGTACCGAAAGCGCCAACCAGCAAGTTTCCGCGCGTATCGAAGTCGTTGAGCCGATCGCGGTCTTCGAGGTCATCGCGTCAGGGCGAGCGGTCGTTCGTGGCACGCTCATCTTCGTCCTCCCCCAGACCCCGGGCTGCGCACTCAGCGAAACACTCGTCTAGACCACCTGCGCCCAAGCGCGCGCGCGACTAAAACGAACCCGGTGGATGCTGGGAGCACGGATGGTTGCCGAGCTGCGCCCGGCTTGGACGGGCGAGGCGCCCGTTCCCACACAGTCCCTCGTCCTCACACAATCGCTTGGGTTAGCGCTTTGCTTCCGCAATCATCGGCAGCCGGGCTGCGCCGTACAAGCCGGCGTCACTTCCCAACAGCGCGCGCGTGATGATGGTCTTGTGACCGGGACCAGCCTTCACGCGCGCGGAAGCTCCCTGATGAGTGGCCATAGGATCCGGCGGCGCGGTGGCGGCGTACACCAGGGAACGCAGCCGCAACTCCTCGAACATCGCGGGCGAAAAGGCTTCCCACGCGGCCGACGCTCCGCCGCCAATTACGTAAATCGGCAGGTTCAAGGAATTCACCATGTTCGAAAGCACGATGCCCAGACACCGGCCTACGTAGCGGAAAATGCGGCGCGCATCTTCATCGCCTTGAATCGCGAGATTGTATAACGATTTCGCGCTGAACTCAGGATCGGAGTTTGCGGCGCTTGCCAGTGCCGAGGCTCCGCCGCGCGCGATGGCTTCCCGCGCCATCCGGACAATTGCGGTCGCGGAAGCATACTGTTCCAGGCATCCTCGATTCCCGCATCCGCAGGGATGCCCGTCCGGCTCGACGGTGGTGTGTCCGAGTTCCCCGGCCATGCCGTTCGCTCCGCACCAGATCGCGCCGTTCAGAACCAGTCCACCGCCAACGCCGGTACCGAGGGTCAGCATCGCCACGTCGGAATAATCCTTGGCCGCGCCCAGCCACTTTTCTCCGAGGGCCGCGACGTTAGCGTCATTTTCGAGGATGACGACGGTCTTCAGCCGCTGCTCAATGGCGGCGCGAGCCGGATAGTCAACCCAGTCGGGCAGATTCGGCGATTCCCGCACCAGGCCGGTTTGCATATCGATGATGCCGGGCACGCCAATACCGATCCCCAGCAGCTGAGCGGAGGTTCCGTATTTATCCGAGAGACGCTGAATGGCGTCGCACATGTCGGCGATGACGTAATCGCGCCCCCGGGAAACCTTGGTGCCGAGCGTGACTTTCTCTTCCAGCGCACCTTGGTCGTCCACCGCCGCGATGCGCAGGTTCGTGCCGCCGAGGTCTACTCCGATTGAGAATTTATTCATGAATGTCTCGGGAGTCTATTTGAAGGAGCATTTAGCCGCAGCCTTTTTTGTACAGCGCGGATGTCAATTCGTCAAATATTAAATCGTTATATTAGGGCTATTTTTGACATTTCGGGCAGTAGTGGCTGCTCCGGCCAGACAGTACAATCCGGCGGATCGCGGTCCCGCACACCAGGCACGGCCGCCCCTCGCGGCCATAAACTCGATGCTGGAGCTGGAAGAATCCTTCTTCTCCGTCCGCGTCCACGTAATCGGAAATCGAGGATCCACCCAGCGCGATCGCCTCGCGGAGAACTTCGCGCACGGCGGAGTGAAGCTTGCCCAGTTGCTCGCGGGTGATGGCTGCCGCCCGGCGGCGGGGACGGATGCCAGCTCGGAACAACGACTCGTCAGCATAGATGTTGCCCACGCCACGCAGCAACTTCTGATTCAGAAGCGCGCTCTTGATCGGAGTCTTACGCCCGCGAAAAAGCGCGACGAACGCCTCCTCGCTCACTTCCAGCGGCTCCACTCCGCCGGGATCGAAGCCGCCGGCTTCCGATAGAAGATGAACGCTGAGCTTGCCAAACATCCGCGGATCGATGAACCGCAGTTCGCGCCCCGACGCCAGCTTTGCGATCAGGTGAGTATGCTTGGCGACGTCCGCCGCAGGTTCCGAAACCATCAGGCGCCCGGTCATACCGAGATGGACGATCCACTGCGCCGCCTGGCAGAGACGCGGCAAGCCGCGTCTCTACTTCAATTGCACGTTTGTCTTTCTTTGTCCTTATCCCTGTCTTCGATGTTGCCGGCGCTCCCTCCAGATCAATCATGATGTGCTTGCCGGCACGGTGCACCCGAATGATCCGCTTGCCTTCAAGCGTCGCAGCAATAAGGGCGGCGGGCGATTTGAGCGGCTGCTTCCGTGAACCGATCCAGACGGATTCGATGGTGTCACCGGCGACACGCTGGTCCAGGCCGCGCACAATGGTTTCGACTTCGGGGAGTTCAGGCATGCTTTCAGGATACAAGGACGCGACAACAGGGGTCGTGTGGCGATGGGCCTCCGGCCCGTTCAAACGGGGCACAGCCCCGTCACCACGCACTCGCCTATCCGCGGATTCCGGGTTTGCCCCTCCACAGCCCGATTCGGTATGCTAGAGAGTACACACCACGTACCGCCGATCGATCTTCATCAGTTCCCAGTCTATTCAGCAGCGGCGCAACCAGTGTGTGCGACCCCAGGGGCGCGCTTCGGTTTGCAGCCGCGCAAAAATTCCAAGTGGAGTTCGAATTGAGTAGAGGCGGAACGAAGAGAGGCAGAACTGCGGTCATTGTGGGGGCGCAGTGGGGCGACGAGGGCAAGGGCAAGATCGTCGACGTACTCACGCAGACTTTTTCGGTGGTGGCGCGCTATGCCGGCGGGCACAACGCCGGACACACCGTCATCATCGACGGAAAGAAATTCATCCTGCAACTTGTGCCGGGCGGCGTTCTGCGGCCCGAGTGCACGAGCGTTGTCGGCAATGGCGTGGTGATCGATCCATTGGCCTTCCTGAAGGAAGTCGCCTCGCTGCGCGCCGCCGGTGTAAAGGTGGACGGCAATCTTTTCGTCTCCAACCGCGCGCAGGTCATTCTTCCCTACCATCGCATGATGGAGCTGGGGTCGGAAAACGCTCCCGGTCGCGTGAAAATCGGAACCACTTCACGCGGTATCGGCCCGGCGTATGAAGACAAAATGGGACGGCGCGGATTGCGCGTCGCCGACCTGCTCGACACTCAGTTGCTGCGCACGCACATCGAGAACGCGTGCCGCGAAAAAAACACGATCGCGCACGCGCTGTTCAACTCCGAGCCGCTCGATGCCGACAAAATGTTCCGCGAGTACGCCGACGCCGCCGAACAGCTTCGGCCCTTTGTGCGCGACACGGCGCTACTGCTGAACCGCGCTCTGGCCGAGGGCAAGTCGATCGTCTTCGAAGGCGCGCAAGGAACCATGCTCGATATTGATCACGGCACTTATCCGTTCGTGACGTCTTCAAGCGCAACTTCTGGCGGCGCAGCCACCGGAACGGGAGTTCCGCCGACCTCGATTGACACGGTCATCGGCATCACCAAGGCCTATTGCACGCGCGTCGGCAGCGGTCCGTTCCCCACTGAACTTCTCGGCCCCGAAGGTGAAGACCTGCGCAAACGCGGCAACGAATTCGGCGCCGTCACCGGACGACCGCGCCGCACCGGCTGGCTCGATTTGCCTCTGCTCCGTTACGCTGGCATGATTAACGGAATCTCCTGGCTGGTGGTGACGAAGCTGGACGTGCTCGACCACCTGACGGAGATTCCAGTGTGCGTGGGGTATAAGGTGGACGGCAAGGCAACCGACGAAGTTCCGGCGCAGGCTTGCGGTTATGAAAAAATCGAATGCATCTATCGCAACATGCCGGGCTGGGCCAGTCCGACGCAGAACATTCGGACGGTGGAAGGATTGCCTAAGGCCGCCCGCGAGTATCTGGCCTTTATCGAAAAGGAAACCGGAGCGCGAGTGGCAATGATCTCCACTGGCCCCGATCGTGAACAGACGATTCTGGTGCCCGAATTTATAAGCGAACTGGAACTGAAGAACTAGCTAAGAAGGAGCGACGGATGGTGGTGTTGGCCGTAACCTGGATGGCGAAAATCGGACGCGAGTCCGAAGTGGCCGCAATTTTCGAAAAACTAACGGCCGAATCGCGTAAAGAACCGGGCTGCCTCATGTATCAGGTGCATAAGCACAAGACCGATCCACGCCGGTTCTTCATCTACGAACAATACAAAGACGATGCCGCGCTTGAGGCGCATCGCACCGCCCCGCACTTCCTGCAGTTGGCAAAAAAAGATCTGCCCAAAATCGCCGACCGCACCGAAGGACATTTGTTCGAACCGCTGGGATGACTTTCAGTCGGCGTCACGTCGGTTTCTTGTCCGCCATCAGCACGCCGCCGGAAGCGTAACTTTCCTTCGACACTTCCACAAATGTCACGACGATCGCTTCGCGGCGCGCGCCCGCTTCTTCCACCATCGCGTCGGTAATGCGCTGCGCAATCTTCCGCTTCTGATCGGACGTGCGGCCTTGCAGCATGGTGACTTGAACTAGAGGCATGAGAGTTCTCAGTTCCCAGTTCTCAGTTCTCAGAAAAACACGCCTCAGACCGATCTCACTGGAACCGAGAACTGGAGAACTGCTTTTATTGCGCCAATTCGTATCCCGCGAAGAAGAAGCTCAACTCGAAGCGCGCCGTTTCATCCGCGTCGGAACCGTGAATCGCATTGTGTTCAATGTTGCTGGCCCATTTCTTGCGGATGGTGCCCTCCTCGGCGCTGGCCGGATTGGTCGCGCCCATCAGCTTGCGCAGATCGGCGATGGCGTTTTCCTTTTCCAGCGCCAGCGCCACGATCGGTCCGCTGGACATGAACCTGGTCAGCGAATGGTAAAAGGGCCTGCTCGCATGGACGGCGTAGAATTGCTCCGCTTGATGCTGCGAGATTTCCAGCATCTTCATGGCCAGAATGTGGAAACCGTTCTTCTCGAACTGCTCGATGATGTCTCCGACGGCGTTTTTCTTCACCGCGTCGGGCTTGATGATGGTCAGTGTGCGTTGCAGTGTTTTCATAAGTCAGGTCTTAGGTCTTAGGTGCCAGGTCTCAGGAAAACCTTCTAGGTCCCCGCGACGGAAATTTGATGGCTGAACACCGACTCCTCCTATACTTTTACTCCCAGCACGGCCGCGAGCGTTTCGCCCATGTCGGCCGGCGATTTCGCTACCTTGAGGCCAGCTTTTTCCATGGCGGCAATCTTTTCAGCCGCAGTGCCTTTGCCACCGGAAATGATCGCACCGGCGTGACCCATGCGGCGTCCGGGAGGCGCGGTCTGCCCGGCGATGAAGCCCACCACCGGCTTCTTCATATGCATTTTGATGAACTCTGCGGCTGTCTCCTCCGCGTTGCCGCCGATTTCGCCGATCATGATCACGGCTTCGGTCTGCGGATCGCGATTGAAAAGATCCAGCGCGTCGACAAAGTTCGTGCCGATAATCGGATCGCCGCCAATGCCGATCGCGGTCGACTGTCCGATGCCGCGCTGGGTAAGCTGATGCACCGCTTCGTAAGTCAGCGTCCCGGAGCGCGACACGATTCCGACGTTGCCTTCTTTGTGGATCGCGCCGGGCATGATGCCGACTTTGCATTTGCCTGGCGAGATGATGCCGGGGCAGTTCGGCCCGATCAGGCGCGAGCGCCGGTTCTGCAGAAACTCCCAGGCGCGCACCATGTCGAGCGTGGGGATGCCCTCGGTGATGCAGACGATCAGCTCAATTTCCGCATCGGCCGCTTCCATGATCGCGTCGGCCGCATACGGCGGCGGCACAAAAATCATCGTGGCATTCGCGCCGGTCTTGTCCGCCGCTTCCTGAACCGTGTTAAAGATCGGCCAGCCTTCGTGTGTCGTGCCACCCTTGCCGGGAGTGACGCCGCCCATGACCTGCGTGCCGTAGTCCGCGCAGGCTTTCGCGTGGAAAGTGCCTTCGCGGCCGGTCAGACCTTGCACGATCAATCGAGTTCTCTTATCAACCAGGATTGCCATAATTGCTCACGCTTGAAATTTCATCCGTAGAGACGCGGCTTGCCGCGTCTTTGTCGCCACCGAAAAGCAGACGCAGCAAGCCGCGTCTCTACGCTACGCTCTCGCCGCCGCCACTACTTTGTCGGCCGCGTCTTTCATGGTCTCGGCAACGATGAAGTTCAGCCCTGACTCGCATGCAGGATTTTCTCGCCTTCTTCAACATTGGTGCCTTCCAGCCGCAGCACGACGGGCAGTTGGATATTCGTTTTTCTGGCCGCCTCGACCACCCCAGTCAGCCAGAGTATCCACGCGCAGAATGCCGCCGAAAATATTGATCAGCACGGCCCGCACATTCTTGTCGCTCAGCAGAATTTCAAACGCGTGCGCGACCTGCTCCGCATTGGCGCCGCCGCCCACGTCGAGAAAGTTGGCCGGCATGCCGCCCGCATACTTGATGATGTCCATGGTGGCCATCGCCAGTCCGGCGCCGTTCACCATGCAGCCGACGTTGCCGTCGAGCTTGATGTAGTTGAGGTTGTATTTCGACGCCTCCACTTCCAGCGGATCTTCCTCGGTGATGTCGCGCAATTCGCGCAGGTCGGGATGGCGGAAGAGCGCGTTGTCGTCAAAAGTCATCTTGGCGTCGAGCGCAAACAGGCGGCCGTCTGTGCAACTGACGAACGGATTGATTTCCACCAGCGATGCGTCGGTCTCAAGAAACGCGCGGTAAAGGCCGGTCAGGAACTGAACCGCGGGATTGATCTGCGCCGGCTTCAGTCCCAGCGCAAACGCGATCTTGCGCGCCTGGAACGGCTCCAGACCCATGCCGGGATCGATGTATTGCTTGAGAATCGCCTCGGGACTTTCGGCTGCCACCTGCTCGATCTCCATGCCGCCCGCAGCCGATGCCATGAAGACGGGCTTTGCCTCGCCGCGATCGACCAGAATGCCGAGATAGAGTTCCTTCTCGATCGGCAAAGTTTCTTCGATCAGCAAGCGGCGCACGATGCGGCCTTCCGGCCCGGTCTGATGCGTGATCAGTTTCATGCCCAGCATTTTGCCGGCGAGTTCGGCCGCCTCTTCGACCGACTTCGCGATCTTGACGCCGCCGCCCTTGCCGCGGCCTCCGGCGTGAATCTGCGCCTTGACCACCACTCCGGTCGCGCCGGAACCGAAAAGTTCTTTCGCCGCCGCCTCGGCTTCTTCGCGGGTCGTCGCCATCGCGCCGCGCGGCACGGCGACGCCATATTTCTTCAGGATTGCTTTTGCCTGATACTCATGAATTTTCATAATGATTCCAGATCCGTCGTTCGTCGTTCGCGATGCCGCTGACTTACTCCCGAGAGGACTCTGCTTGCGGCTTCAGATAACGTGCAGCAAACTCTTGATTTTATAGAGGTGGAAGGATTGGTGCAAACGGCGAAGAACACAATGAACATCATCACGAACAATGAACGGTGCTACCCTTGGCTGGGAATCCTTGGCTGAGACTTAATGATCCTCGACGCTCTCCATCGCATCGCCGACCACCGCCAGTCGCTCTCGCGCGAAGAGGCGCACGCAGTGATGACCGAGGTGCTCACCGGTCAATGCTCGGACGCGCAGATTGCGGCGCTGCTCGTCGCGCTGCACATGAAGGGAGAGACGGTCGAGGAAATCGTTGGATTTGCTGAAGCCATCCGCGCCGCCGCCGTTCCCCTCGAACTCAACCGCGACTCCGTTCTCGACGCCAGCGGCACCGGGCGTGACGCGCTCGTCGATACCTGCGGCACGGGCGGCGATACCAGCGGAACTTTCAATATTTCGACGGCCACGGCGTTCGTAGTCGCGGGCGCCGGGGTGCGCGTCGCCAAGCATGGCAATCGCAGCGTGACCTCGAAGTGCGGGTCCGCCGACGTGATGGAAGCGTTGGGCGTGAACATCCAGTTGCCGCCCCCGCGACTCGCCGCCTGCCTGGAGCAAGTGGGGATCGCCTTTCTTTTCGCCCCGGCTATGCATTCGGCGATGAAGCACGTGCAGACTGCCCGCAGGGAGCTGCATTTGCGCACGGTTTTCAACCTGCTCGGTCCGCTGACGAATCCGGCGCGCGCCACCTGCCAGGTAGTTGGCGTCTATTCCGGGGACCTGGTCGAAAAGCTTGCGGAAGCGCTTAGCATGCTGGGGTTGCGCCGCGCGCTCGTCGTTCACGGCAGCGACGCCTTGGACGAAATCACCATCACTGGCTTCACGCGCATTGCGGAAGTGCGCGACGGACAGGTTCACAGCTACGAAGTGACGCCCGAGGAATTCGGCCTGCAGCGTGCCCCGCTTGATCAAATTTCCGGTGGAGACGCCGCTTTCAACGCCACGTTGATCCGCGAGGTACTGTCTGGAAAGAGATCCGCCCGCCGCGACGTGGTGCTGCTCAACGCCGCCGCCGCGCTGGTTGCAGCCGGACGCGTCGATCATTTGCGCGATGCGGTGCCGCTGGCCGCTGATGCGATCGACTCGGGCGCGGCAGAAAAAAAGCTGGCGGCACTCGCGAAATTTTCGAAATCCGCCTGAGCGCAAAGACCCGCCCTCTAGTTGCTACGGCGCGGGAATCTTGAACTCATTGTTCGTCAGGTCGCTTTCTGGAACGCTGCCGTCGTTGACGACGATCTCGGTCGGCGTGCCGAGCAACTCGACTCGCGTGGTAGCCGTTGACTTGGCGCGTACCTCCATTCGTTTCGTGATCTCTCCGCCTTCAAACGATATAGTGAATGGAACTTCCGCCCCGGCATTGCCAAGGTTTTCCAGCGTGACGGTTATCATCTGCGTACCTTTTTCCGTCTTCCAGGGATGCGCCGACTGCACGTGGAAATCAGGCAGGCCGCGATCCTTGTACACCCAGTCGTCGAAGAACCAGCCCAGGTCGCGCTGGGCGGCGGATTCGATCAACTTCTGTACATACTTTGGATCTTTGTCGTCGTCGTCTGCGGCGCGATACTTGCTGATCGCCTGCTTCAGCGCTTCGTCGCCGATCATGTCGTGTAACATCCACCACACATACGCAGCCTTGCTTCGATAATAGATTTCATCGAAGGTTGCGACGAGCGGCTGGCCTAGGTTTCTCGGTTCGACGGTCTTCTCTCCGCTCTTCTGCCCAACGCTCTTCGACAGCGCGGCCGACACATCTTTTTCAGAATCAAGAAACGCGGCCCGGTGCAGTCCAAGGAGATCGAGCGCTGCCTCACGTCCACCTTGCTCCTGGCGATACATCGCCTCCGCGAAGTGAGCCAAACCCTCGTAAACCCAGGGGCGCGACGAGGGCACCGCGGAATGAACGAGTTCGTGGACCAGGTTGATGCCCGCCAGCTTCGAATCCTCCGCGGCCATGGACGCCATCAGCAACGTGCCACTCTCAAACGGCGGGGAATGCGGATCGGCAAAATCGGCGACGGCAACCGGTGCGGTAGGCTGACCGAACCATCCGCTTACGAACTTCATTGCCGGACCGAGCGCATTGGAATATGTGGCCGCTCCAGCCTCGTGCCCCGGCAGGCTGAACACTTTCAGAGGAGTCTTGGACGCGACGGCATATTCGGCCATGGCAAACGTTGGAGTGACCGCGCCTAGCGGACTCCACGCGCACTCCGTGCTGACTGCCTGGATTCGCCCCGGCTCTGCGGAACCGCCGCCCTGGCCGTCGCATAGCACAACTGACGCCGATTCTGAATTTTCCTGTGAAGAACGGAGGTTCACTCTAAATTCGCTCTCCGCTTCCCGCGCCTTCCATCGATCCGCAACTTCAAACAAACTGTTCCCCTCGGAAAAATCCGCTGCTTCGGTGGTTATCGGATACCACGCCACATATCCCGCGCCGCGCACTGCCGTGAACGATGGACCGATCTGATCCCAGCTCGAATGCTTTGCGATTTCGTCGGGCACGCCGATGCGAGTCAGCCGCGTCGTGTCCAGCGGAATTACGCCCTCGTAGCCGATTTCGAGTTCCACGGAATCTTTTGGCTTGATCTCTGCGGGCAGCGTCACGATGGCTTCGGAAAGCGCGCCACTGTGGTCGATATCGGAAATGTAGGGTTGAGAAACGAATTGCACGGGCTTGCCGTCTACCCGAATCGAACGCCAGTTGAGAGAAGAAGAAATTTGCAGGGCGACGATTCGCTGCGGCTGAGCGGAATCGTTGCGCAAGGTGATCTTGCCCCGAGCACCGAGCCTCTGCTGCGCAGGCTCAAGCGTGATCTGCAAATCATATTTCGCAATGGTGAAGGCTTCGCGGTCCAGCGCGGCGGCGAAAAGGCTCGCACCACAGAGGAAACAGAGGGCACAGAGGAATTTCATGATTGCTTGGATGCGCCCTGCCGTCTTTGCCGCACAACTTCGTACAGCACCACGCCCGCTGCCACCGATACATTCAGCGACGGAACTTTCCCCAGCATTGGAATCGACACCAGGAAATCGCAGTGTTTGCGCACCAGATCGTGCAATCCCTTGCCTTCGGCGCCGAGCACGATGGCGCAATGCATCTTGTAGTCGACCGCGTCGTAAGTTTGCTCGCCGCGCTCGTCTAATCCGACGATCCACAGATCCTTCTCTTTTAATTCCTCAAGCGCGCGCGATATGTTCGTCACCTTGGCAATCGGAAGATGTTCGCTCGCTCCCGCGGAAACTTTCGCGACCGCGGCGGTGACCGCAGCGGAGCGGCGTTCGGGAATCACCACGCCATCCACTCCTGCCGCGTCGGCGGTGCGGAGGATCGCTCCCAGATTGTGCGGATCTTCGACACCATCGAGCACGACGATGAGCGAGTGCTCGCCTCGACGCGACGCCACTAGATCATCGAGATCGCTGTATTGTTTTGCCGAGGTCGCGGCGACCAGGCCTTGATGCGCGGCGTTGCCGGCAATTTCATCAAGTTCCATCCGCGACAAGACCCGCACCGGGACGCCGATCTTGCGGCACTCGTCAATCACCCGCCTCAGGCGAATATCTTTTCGCTCCTTGGCGACACCGACCCACTCGAAGTTGCGGCCTCGGGCCTTGAGCGCTTCCGTGACCGTGTTGATTCCGTAAAGAATGTTCACGGCGATTAGTTTACCGTGTGCCGTCGCTGCTTAGCGTAATCGCCTTACGTCAGTTGACTTGTTTCGCCCCATCGTCCACCTATAATCAGCTCTTGTGTCAACTCCCACATTCAAAACCGAGCGAACCGGAAGATCGAAGGCAAGGAATTTCTCTCTTATCGCTGTTGCTGTGGCCGTTAGCGTCATCGGGTACTTCGCATTCAGCATGATGCGAGGATTGATGATGCTCGGGGATGTCGATTCTGCGATTGGTCGAGTGAGAGTGGTGTCCGCGGCGGAGGCTCAGTTCGCGAAACAGCATCCAGAGCTTGGGTATACGTGCGCGTTTTCGCAGCTGCCTCGGAGCGAGGAGATCGCGAGGCTTTTGGCAAAAGATCGAATCGACAATGGCTATGCGTTTGAGATCATCGGATGCCAAGCGGCAGCCTCAAAGAAGGCAAATTCCACGTACTACGTAACCGCACGTCCTCTGCACACGGGACAGCCAGCTTTCTGTTCCGATCAGTCTGGAATCTTAATGTCTGACGCAGGGGGTTCTGCCGAAAAGTGCCTTGCGAAACGGAGTCCCTATCCGTAGTTGGCGTAACACCGCCATTACACCAACAGCCTGCAGGACAATTTTCTGTTGTGGAGGAGAGAGGCATAGCCCCGCCTCCTCGCTAATTCCGCCGCTTTTTCTGCACCGATTCCTGAATTCCAGACTCAAATGTCGGGAGGCCTTTTTTGAACAACGTCTACATCCTTTCCGCCGCGCGCACGCCCATCGGTAAGTTTGGAGGCTCGCTGGCCTCGCTCTCCGCCGTGGATATGGGCGTGGTCGCCGCCAAAGCAACGCTCGAACGCGCCGGGGTTCAACCGCAGCAAGTGGAAGAGACGATCTTCGGCAATGCGCGGCAGGCCGGAGGCGGTCCAAATCCTGCGCGGCAAATTTCCATCCGCAGTGGCATTCCTCAGGAAGTTCCAGCCTATACGGTAAACAAGGCATGCGCGTCCGGCATCAAGTCCATTGCGCTCGCGTTCCAGGAAATTGCTACCGGCAACCTCGATTGCGTGCTGGCGGGCGGAACCGAATCGATGTCGCGGCTTCCTTATTATCTAGAGGGCGCGCGCTGGGGATATCGTCTCGGCAACCAGGAGCTTGTCGATGGCATGTATCGCGACGGATTTTTCTGCCCGATGGCGAAGATGCTGATGGGCGAGACGGCCGAGATTCTCGCCGAGCAGTATAAGATTTCGCGCGAAGAGCAGGATCAGTTTGCGCTCGTGTCGCAGCAGCGCGCCGCAGCGGCGCAATCCGGCGGACGCTTTGACGCCGAAATTGCTCCGGTCACAATCGAGGGCAAGAAGGGTACAACCGTCTTCGCACGCGATGAACATCTGTTTCTTGACGCGACCCTGGAGAAGATGGGCAAACTGGCTCCGGTGTTTTCCAAAACTGGCACCATTACCGCCGCGAATTCTTCCGGCATCACCGATGGAGCGGCGGCGGTGGTCGTGGCGAGCGAAACATTTGTTCAGCAAAATAACCTGAAACCGCTGGCCCGAATTCTCGCCGTAACTTCCGCGGGAGTGGATCCGCGCGTCATGGGCATCGGGCCGGTGCCGGCCATCCGCAAGATGGAAAAGAAACATGGCCTCAATCTCAGCAGCTTCGATCTGGTCGAACTCAATGAAGCCTTCGCCGCCCAGGTGCTGGCCTGCGATCGCGAGTTACATTTCGATCGCGAAAAACTCAACGTCAACGGAGGCTCAATCGCCCTCGGCCATCCCATCGGCTGCACCGGGACGCGCATCACGGTGACCCTGCTCCACGAAATGCTGAAGCGAAAGGCGCGCCGCGGCCTGGCTACGCTCTGCGTCAGTGGCGGCATGGGCATGACGCTGGCGATCGAAAACGCCTTGTAAAGACTGGCGACTCGCGCTGCCTACTGGCGGCCTGGCCGCTCCAGTGGCTATACTCACCATTAAGGATATGGCCATCGCCGCCGCACACGCCGGTCTCAGTAGTTCGGTCCGGAACCTTATGCCGCTCTCCGCGATCATCGTCGACGACGAACAACTGGCGCGCGACGAACTTGCCTACCTGCTCAAGAACCTGGACGACGTGAACGTGGTCGCGCAGGGCAAGAACGGTCTCGAAGCGATCAGCCTGATCCGCGAACACAATCCTGACATCGTGTTTCTCGACGTGCAGATGCCCGGCCTGGACGGTTTCGGCGTTATCAAGAAGCTGCTCGACCGCAAGGTTCCGCTGCCCAAGATCGTCTTCGCCACCGCCTTCGATCAATATGCGGTGAAGGCTTTCGAGGTGAACGCGGTTGATTACATCCTGAAGCCATTTGATAAAAAGCGCGTCGCCCAGTCCATCGAGAAAGCACGGGCAAAGATTGAAGCGGGCGCCGGCCCGGAAGACAAATTCGAAGCCCTGGTGCGGATGCTGGAATCGCAGAAGCCGCAGACCGCAAAGATTCTGATCAAGGCGGCGGGAAGGTTATTCCTGGCCGATCCGAAAGATATCTGCTACGCGACCATCGAAGATGGCGTGATCACTGTCGCCACCAGCGGCATGCGGGCATGGAAGGCCAGTCGAACTGCCGGACGCTGGAAGAGCTTTTCGACAATCTCGATCCCAATTTGTTCTGGCGCGCGCACCGCTCGTTTCTGGTCAACATCAATCACATTCGCGAAGTCGTGCCCTGGTTCAAAAGCTCCTACCAGCTGCGCATGGACGATAAGAAACAGACGGAGATTCCGGTGAGCCGCGCGCAGACCCGCCGCCTGCGGGAACTGTTTAACCTTTAAAGGCAGTTCTCAGTTCTCAGTTCTCAGTTCTCAGTTCTCAGTGAAAACCTTACAGACACTTCTCGGTGGGCTGCCGGGGCCGGTTACTGAGAACCGGAACTGAACCGGAAAAAAAGGGCGGACGCGGAGACAGCTGGGTCCGCCCGGGGAGGGATTTGTCAGGCAGCAATCGCCTGCAAGGCGATCCGGTTGGGAATCACCAGCGTCGCGCCCTCAAGCCGAATTAAATCTTTTCGTTTCATATCACTTAATAAGCGGGTTACCGTTTCTCGCGAAGACCCGATCATCTGGGCAATTTCTTCGTGGGTGAATTCCGTGGGTACGCGGAGTTCCCAGTTGCGGGGCTCGTCCGTGACCCAGGAAAGCAGCAGGCGGGCGAGTTTCTCCGTCGAACTGCGGGCCAGCAGCAGATCGTGCACATCGTCGAATGAGGTTATGGCCTCGCGGGCAAGCATGGTGGCGCAGGCGAGCGCGGCATGGCTGTTGCCTTCGATCAGACGCAGGAAGCTTTCGCGTTCGACGAACTTGATCTGGCAGAGCTCGATGGTGGTGACCGTAATCGGGGATGGTCCGCCCGGAGACGACCGCGCTCAACCCCAGCACCTGGCGGTCTCCGACAATCTTCAAGATGATCGTCTTGCCATCGCGGGCCTCGACCGAAAGCTTGGACGCGGCCGGAACAGGCGATGTAGACGCCGCGCGGAATTTGACCTTCCGTCAAGCAAAGTGGCATTGGCGGGATAGAGGGTCAGGTGCCCCAGCGCATTGAACGCAGTCATCAGAGGCTGAGGCAAATTGCAGAAGTCACCGTTCTGCCTCAGGGTGCAGCTTAGGCAATCTCTGGGAATCGCGAAGCGCCGGAGCACACCCATGGCAAAATCCTCCTGATCGCCGAAAACTTGGCTGGCGGGAGCATTCTCCGGAGGGAGGAGCGGAAAATGCGACGCACCAATAACAGTGCACACCGACTGCCACATACTCAATATGGACTAAGTGGATGCAATTTCGATGCTTAGGATGGTTCTAACGAGCGGGCGCGCCAAAAGAGGTGCCGGTGCACTGGCGGGGCTGCCGAAAGTTCGGCAGCGGTTGCGCGAGGACAGTCCGAGGGGGGCTGTCACTACGCCTAGTTCAGATAATCCGTGCGTGAGATTCCCAGCTTCTGCATTTTGTATTGCAGGGTGGTGCGCTTGAGTCCAAGCCGGGCCGCCGCGCCCTTGGGACCCGACAAGCGCGCCCCGGGTCTGCCGCAGAATTTCGATGATGTGTTCGCGCTCTTTGTCGCGCAGCGTACCGTCGGAATCGGAAGGCTGCCGTGAGATTTCCTCGCGCAACTCGGCCGAGCGGAGGGTTCAACCGGTTCCCTTCCGACAGGATCACCGAGCGCTCGATGAAGTTCTCCAGTTCGCGGATGTTTCCCGGCCAACGCCAGTGCATCATGGCTTCGATGGCCTCATCGGGGATGACGTCGATCTGCTTGTGCAGCCGGGCCGCGCACTTTTCGACGAAATGGCGAACCAGCATGGGGATGTCCTCGCGCCGCTCGCGCAACGCGGGCAGATGCAGGGGAAACACGTGCAAGCGGTAGAACAAGTCACCGCGAAATTCCTTTTCTTCGACCGCGCGGGCCAGATCGCGATTGGTGGCGGCGATCAGCCGCACGTCCACCCGGATCGTCTTCGTTCCTCCCAGGCGCTCGAACTCCTGGTCCTGCAGAACGCGCAGCAACTTGGGCTGCAGCTCCAAAGGAATTTCTCCAATCTCGTCGAGCAGCAAAGTGCCCTTGTCCGCCAGTTCCAGCCGGCCGAACTTCTGGCTTACCGCTCCGGTGAACGCTCCCTTTTCGTGGCCGAACAGCTCGCTTTCCAGCAGTCCCGTGGGAATCGCGGCGCAATTCAGCTTGATGAAGTTGCGGTCCTTGCGCCGGCTCATGCCGTGAATCAAGCGGGCGATGCGTTCTTTGCCGGTGCCGGTTTCGCCGGTGATGAGGACGGTGGAATCGGTGTCGGCGACAATGGCCGCATAATCCAGCACGCGTTTCAAGGCCGGGCTGTTCCCGACGATATCGTCGGACCGGTTCGCGCTCCGGATTTCATACTCCAAATAGCGCTTTTCCTGGGTAAGGCGGTCCTTGAGTTGTGCGATCTCGCGATAGGCATGCGCATTCTGCAGCGCCGCCGCGATCTGATTGGCAACTTGCTGCAGGTATTCAACCTCCGACGGGCCGAAGGCATTTTCGATCATGCTGCTCGGATTCAGCGCTCCCCAGATCTTATTGCCCGCGATCAGCGGCACGCTGCAAACGGACCGAACCCCGCCTGCATACATGGTTTTCGCCAGCGGTTCGTTCATGCCGCGCAAATCGTCGGCGGTAAGGAATGTGACTTCCCGCGTCTGGATCGCCCGCGCCGAGAGTGATTGCTCCAGCGGAACCGCGCTTCCGTGGTTGAAGAAGGCTCCCACTCCAGAGCATCTCCATACGGTGCACGTTCTTGCCGTCCTCGTCGAGCAGGGAGAGAACGGCCCGTTCGTAGCGCGCGATGCTCCGCAGGCTGGAAAGAATGGCCGGCAACAGCTTTTCCAAGTTCCAGGCGTGGAACTCAGTTCCCGGCTGATCGCGACCAGGCTCTGCTGCTCCTCAAGAGCGCGGTGGGCTCTGTCCCTCTCCAACGCCAGCGCTCCCATCAGCGCGACGCGAGAAAGGAATTCGACGTCCTCGCCATTCAATGCCTCGGGAACGCTCTTGCCCAGGCCGAGCGCTCCAAAGCGGCTTGAAGGCGTGCTGATGGGAAGGACGGTGTAGGAGCGTACGCCGTGATTGAGTAACGCGGGCACGATGTCTGGGAAAACGCTGCTCGCGCTCGATATCGGGAATCGCGATCGGCTCCTGATGTTTCCATGCCCACCCGCTCGCCGCTTCGTCCACGGGGAAAGCGTCGAACTCTCCGCTCTCGTGGTTCTTCTTCCAATACTGGGTCAGCATGCAATCCCGGCGGGGGTCGTGGAGGGAAAGATTCAGCAATTCGCCGCCCGTCAGATCCAGCACCGGGGGAGCGAGTTCTTTGAGTGCGTCGGGCAGGCTCTGGGCTCGCGCTACCAGGTCGGTGATCTCGAGCAGCAACCGATACCGGCTGCGTTCGGGCGAGGCTTCCCCCTCGAGGGCGTCTCTGTCTTCTGGCACGGCACACCTCCTGCACCTGATGAGTGCAAATCGTCGGGCATCTGTTGTGAGCAGGAACTGGGGGCCATCGCAGCTTGCCAAGCTGCGCGAAACTACATTTCAACATTGCGCCGCAGGCGTCGGTTCCTTTACTTGGGAACCAATCTCATCCTCCCCGGTCGGGGAGCCCCCTCAGGTCTGCGGCACCGTGGTTCCGGATTTGTGACTTCCGGAAAATTTATTCTTACTCCGTCTCCGAGTCAGATGCAAGTTTCTTCGTAGTCACTAATCCAGAAACTACACGTGCACCACCGATTGCAGGCGCAAATCCAGAGCAAGATTAGCCAGACCAGCGATGGTATATGTGTCCTGTTCTATTGGACGGCAGTGAATTTCCTGTTACGAAAACCGAACAGACGCCCTGGCGGACCCGCCCGATTGGCGCGACCGGCACGTATCCCTCTTGATCCATACGGAAGTAACCGCACCGCAACCATGCGCTCTTTTCTGTTCCAAAATCCGGAAAAACTCATCGATCACGGTGGTAGAATGTCCCGGCGGAGGTCGGCGGTTGTGCGACTTAATGGTGGACAAAGGCTGAGGGCGCTGAGAGAAACCCTTGGATACCGTATGAGGGACGTGGAACTCGCCAGTAATCAGATCGCGCAGAGATTTGAGAATGAGGAATTCACAATTCCGCCCAGCCGCTTGTCCGACATCGAAACCAAAGGAATAATCCCGAGTATTTTTCGGCTCTATTCGTTTGCCGCTATTTATCGGCGGGAATATCGGGAGTTGCTATCCTTCTATGGCCTCGAACTTGATGGCATCTCAGCGGACATTAGCTTTGGGCATCCGCAGAAATCTCACCTGTCCGAAGCTTTGGGCAACATCAGACAAGTGCGGATGCCGACGCGACTGGATCCAGGATTCTCGCTCCAAAAAACGACGGACTTGGGACGCGCGATCGAACAATGGGGTACGGTGCCCATGTCTTACCTTGCGCAGTTTGCGGACGACCACTACACCTATGGGTATATTGGATCGGAAGACTTCACTATGTATCCGATTCTTCCGCCGGGTAGTTTCGTGCAAGTAGACGAAGCCAGTAACAAGGTAGGGGAAGGAAAATGGCGTTCGGAGTTCGAGCGTCCTATTTACTTTGTAGAAATGCGTGACGGATTTACGTGTTGCTGGTGCTCAATCAAGCGTGACTCCATCGTCTTGCAACCTCATCCCCTGTCTCCCGTTTCAGTGCGAGTTGTTAAATACCCGCAGGAGGCCGAGGTTCTTGGGCAGGTTGTCGGAGTTGCGATGCGCCTCGGAGATTCGGATCATCCCGGCTTTCAACCAATGCCGAAAGTGCGCTCAGCACTGACCTCAGATGCGCCAGGGCCGCTGGGGAAAGGGGCTTAGGGGGAGAGTGCGTCCGCGTCAACGCAGCCAGGAACTCCTTTTCTGTTAGCTCATTCGAGCATGACGCAAGCACGTCCTTGAGCAGCGCTGCCAAAGGTTTCTTCAAGACTTCGGAAAGCAGCACCCGGTGAGACGCATGGATCGCCCGTTGTGCGGCGTCGTCGCCGTACACCTTCGCCAAACCCCAGTGATCGTATCTTCCATTTCCCGTTTCACTGCCGTCATGCAATCTACCCACATAGGAAAGTCTGCCTAACAACCCTGGGACAGCGCCGAGGGTGTTCGCGTCAAAGTCCTCGAGAGCGGATCTAAGTCTCATCGAATTTACGATTTCCGAAAGTACATCAGAACTTAACTAAATACACAAAGCCCATCTGTCGCAGGCAATTTATCACGGTGCGAACTCTTTCGCAAAGGAGAACAAACCGTGAAAAGACTCATGCTGGCTTTGGCTGTAATAGGTCTGTTCCTGACAACCGCGGCACTTCCAAGTATGGCCGATGGCAATCCCGTTCCCGTTTGTACCCCCCAGGGCTGCACGCTTCCCGGCTAGGAGAAGTTGCGGCGGGGTTCTCTAGGCTGCCTTAGTGCCGGGCGCGGAATTGCGGCGTTTCAGTTGAAAAGTTGGCAATGTCAGAGCTATAGTGCTCTGAAATGCTCCCCGCGAATTGGCACGAGCTGCTGTCGCTTTTCCTGTGGATCTCGCCGCATGTGCTTCTCGTAGTTCTTGGGGTAGTTTTGTACAAGCGCCGCTTGTACCACGAATTCCCGGTCTTTTTCGCCTATGTGCTTTACGAGATCGCCGAGTTCATTGTTTTGTTCGCATCACGTTCCGTCCTGGACGTGAGCATAAAGCAGTATTCATATGTTTTTTCCGCCACGCTGATGCTGAGCATCGCTCTGCGTTTCGGGGTGATTGACGAGGTTTGTAAGGATTTATTTCGTGAATCCCAGTTTCTGCAGGTAGCAGCGGGGCGATCGGTGCGATGCGTGACAGGTTTGCTCCTTGTAGTGGGTGTGTTGCTCGCTGTCTATGCGCCCGGGGGCAATAGCGTCAAGTGGTTTGCCGGTGTGCTCGTCGTCAACCGGGGAGCAGCTATGGTTCAATGTGGCTTGCTCCTTTCCTTGTTGCTCTTTTCCCGCTTCCTGGGCTTGTCCTGGCGTCGTGCGGCATTCGGGATCGCGCTGGGACTTGGGATCCTGACAAGCGTCGACCTTGCCGCTTACGCTGTTCGTGCGGAATTCACCAGCGGGGCAGGGGCAGCATTCCTGAATTTGCTGACAAAGGGAACCTACCTCGTTTGCGTTTCGATCTGGATCGGGTATTCGCTGACGCCCGAGCTCGAATCTGCGTCCCCTACGATTGTTCCCCACGATGAGGTGGAGACTTGGAACAAGGAGTTCCAACACTTGCTCAGGCCCTGATTGGACGGTCACCGATCGCGGCTTGGACTCTTGTCGCCGTTGCGTTCTTCGCGCTGGCGATCCTGGTGTATTTTGCCATCCGCGGCCGCGCGCGCCGGATTGATTTGCAAGAAACTGTCCAGGCGTTCCGATCTCTCGACATCGAGGCCTTCCGAAACCTGGTCGACCCAGCCGAGGAAGCATTTCTTCGCGATAACTTACCGCCCAAGAAGTTCCGCGAGATTAAGCGACAGCGCGCGCGGGCGGCGCTGCTCTATGCCTGGGAAGCGGGAGGGGCTGCGACGGCGCTTGCAAAAATTGGTCAAGCCGCGCGACAGAGTTCCGATCCGGAGATCGCAGCGTCCGGTATTCAGCTTTCCGAGAATGCTTTTCGGCTTCGATTGCAAACCATCGGCGCTAGCCTGTATCTGCTGACCGAGATCCTATTGCCTGACCTGCAAGCCCGATCGATTCCGCCCTTAGTAGATCAGTACGGGCGAGCCGCAGAAACACTCTTACGACTCGGCAGATTTTCGTCTGGTGTGCGCGGGTTAGTGCGCTCCAAGAGTGCATGACACCCGAGATTATTGGAGACGGGTAGCAACGGGGTTTGCCCACCTTCTGCGGTAATATCTCTTAAATGGCGCGCGGCTGGGAAAGTAAATCCGTGGAACAGCAACAAGAGGAAATGTTAGAGCGGCGGAAAGCCGCCCGCGCACCGATCTCGCCCCACGAGCAGCAACACCAAAAGAAACGCGAGGGACTGCTTCTTTCCCGCTCGCGGCTCACTCAACAACTGCAAGCCGCCAGCAACCCTCGCCACCGGCAAATGCTGGAACAGGCTATCGCGGAGTTAGATGGTCAACTATCATCTTTTGAATAAGTTACAAACTCGTGTTCGTCCGAGTGATGGTCCCGAACCCATACCCCCTATAACGAAAATCGCGGTCCTGTTCAACGCACGTTGACATATAATCGAGTAGTTGATGAAAGCCTACGTCTACGTTTCATTGAAGAAGAGCGTTCTGGATCCGCAGGGTAAGACCATCCACGGCGCTCTGACGAAAATCGGCTATAAGAGCCTGCAGGAAGTGCGACAAGGAAAGTATTTCGAGATCACTCTCAACGGCGGCATTTCAAAGGATGCCGCGCAAGTGGAAGTAGAGCGGATCGCGCGCGAAGTTCTAACGAACCCGGTCATTGAAGAGTTTCGTTTCTCCCTCGAAGACGTGTAGGGACGGGGCTTGCCCCGTCTGCCTTTGGACACAGCGGAAGACGCGGCAAGCCGCGTCTCTACGCGACATTCGCCGGTTCCCCCACCGAATTGATCGTCAAGGAGCTAATTTACCAATGTGCGGAATCGTCGGATATGTGGGGAAGAAGCAGGTCGTCCCTGTCATCATCGAGGGACTTAGAAAGCTGGAGTATCGCGGCTACGACTCGGCCGGAATCGCGGTGGCCGGAAACGGCGAAGGCTTGCAGATCCGCCGCGCCGAAGGCAAGTTGCGCAACCTGGAAGAAGTGATCCGCCTCAAGCCGCTCGATGGCACCTACGGCATCGGACACACGCGCTGGGCCACCCATGGCCGCCCGACAGAAGAAAACGCCCATCCGCATCGCGACTGCACCGGCAAGATCGTGGTGGTGCACAACGGAATTGTCGAGAACTATCTCTCGCTCAAGAAGAAGCTGATTGCTGAAGGACACAAGTTCACGACCGAAACGGACACGGAAATCATCGCGCACCTGATCGAGAAATATTACCTGCAGACGGGAAACGGGCACAAGCCACTGCTGGAAGAAGCCGTGCGCAAAGCGGTCAAGGAACTCACCGGCGTGTTCGCGCTGGTGGTGATCGCGGTTGACGACCCGAACAAGATTGTCGCCGCCCGCAACGGACCACCCGCCGTCATCGGCCTCGGCAAGGACGAATACTTCGTCGCCAGCGACGTGCCCGCGCTTCTCGATCACACCCGCGATCTTTTCTTTCTGGCCGATGGCGATCTGGCCGTGATCACCCAGGCCGGCGTGAGAGTCACCGATTTCGACGGCCATCCGCTGGAGCGGAAGGCGCAACGCGTCACCTGGGATCCGATCATGGCGGAGAAGGGTGGCTTCAAGCACTTCATGCTCAAAGAAATTTATGAGCAGCCCCGCACCGTCCGCGACACCACGCTTGGCCGGGTCTCGCAGGATACGGGCGCCATCTTTCTCAACGAAATGCAGGTCGGCGAAGTCGAGTTCAAGGCATTGAAGAAAATCAATATCGCCGCGTGCGGCACCAGTTGGCATGCGGGACTGGCGGGCAAGTTCATGATCGAGAACCTGGCTCGGGTTCCGGTCGAAGTCGATTATGCCAGCGAATGGCGCTATCGCGACCCGATCCTGGGGCCGGACATCGATGACGCTGCTGATTTCGCAATCTGGTGAAACGGCGGACACCATCGCGGCCCAGCGTGAAGCCAAGGCCAAAGGCTCGAAGACGCTGGCTATCTGCAACGTGGTCGGATCCATGATCACGCGCGAGGCCGCCGGAACCGTCTACACCCACGCCGGCCCGGAAATCGGTGTGGCTTCGACCAAGGCCTTCACCGGACAACTTACTGCTCTCTATCTATTCGCCTTGTATCTGGCGCAGGTACGCGGCACCATGACACCCGAACAGGCCAAGGCCGCTGTGCAAGAACTCATGCGCATCCCAGGCAAACTGGAGCAGATTCTAACGCACGACGAAACTTGCGACGAGCTGGCGAAAACTTATGTCCGCGCGCAGGACTTCCTTTTTCTGGGACGCGGCATTCACTATCCCATCGCCCTTGAGGGCGCGCTCAAGCTCAAGGAAATTTCCTACATTCACGCGGAAGGTTATCCGGCGGGCGAGATGAAGCACGGCCCGAATGCGTTGATTGACGAAAATCTGCCGGTGGTCATCATCGCAACGCGCGACGTGAACAGCCCGCAGTCGATGGTGCGCTACGAGAAAACGATGTCGAACCTGAAGGAAGTGAAAGCTCGCTCCGGCATCGTCATCGCGCTCGCTACCGAAGGCGACAAAGAGATTTCCGAGGAAGCGGATCACGTGCTCTTCGTTCCGCCGGCGCCAGATGAATTGTCGGCAATTCTGGAGATCGTGCCGCTGCAACTGCTCGCCTACCACATCGCGGTACGACGCGGCTGCGACGTCGATCAGCCGCGAAATCTGGCAAAGTCGGTGACGGTGGAGTAGAGATTCGCTCCAATTATCGAGCCCCGTTGGGGGCTAGGTGTTGCATCACCAAATCGTTCTTACCACTTTCGCCCGCCGAATTTCTCGGTCCGCCGTGACCAAGCCCATCCCTTCGACCAGCGCCGTCGCCCCAATCACCCGGTCCGGACGAGGATCAATACAGGTCGCCCCACTCTTCTTTGGAAATCGAGGGCGAGATCACGTCGCCGGTAATTTTCCCCTTGCCCTTGAGAAAGCCATAAATATCATCCTTCTCCGCGTCTGCCGGAACCAGCTTCACCACCGGCTTGCCGCGCTTGGTGATCACAATCGTCTCGCGCTTTGCCTGGACTTCGTCCATCACCTTCAGGCAATGGACCTTAAAGGAACCTGCCGCCATGGTTTTCACACCGCACCTCGTTTACGTACATGGCATCATACCATGGTCATGACTTGGTTGCTTGACATCGTCGAAAAAGATGGAAAGCGCTGCCGCAATATTTTAGAAATATGGACCTTTTGTGCGATTCGCCGCGCTACTTCGGCATCACCACGACTTCGTCCTTCGGTATAGCATCGAGCGTACCTTTATCGATGCCCAAATGGGCCATCACCAACTCCGGTGGGGTGTGGGTGAGCCATTCCGAGAGCGCAAGGTCTTGATAGATGTTGCTCTTGAACATCTCCAGAAATTTGAGGTCGGTGTCGCCGGTATTCTGAACATAGTGGGGCAGCGTCTTCTGGACATAGCCCACGTCTCCGGCTTGAAAATCCATGGTGCGCGCGCGGCCCCCGGTAGCGAACACGGTCATTTTTCCTGTACCGCTCATGTAGTACTGCCATTCGTCGGCATTGGGATGCCAGTGCAGTTCGCGTATCCCTCCTGGATGGACGGTGACGATCGCCGCTGCTATTGTCGTCGACACTTTGAACTTGCTGGAATCGACAATCTTCACCTCGCCGCCCTTGGTGCGCTTGGTAACCGGCAGCTGGGAGGTACGGAAAGCGAAATCCATCGGCGACAAGCCCAGCGATCCGGCCGTTGCCTTGAGGTCTTCGGCCAGAGGGCCGGGAACTGGAGCCTGGAAAATGAATTTTTCCCGCCGCGGCATTTTTTCCATCGCCTGCTGACTCACGCCAAAGTTCGCTGCCAGCACGTCGTGTGGAGTGTGCGCCATCCAGTCGGTGAGCAGCACCGTTTCGTATTCCGAGAAATTGCCGTCATCGAACACCAGCAAAAACTCGCAACCGTCGGGACCCAACCCCTGAATGGAATGCGGGATTCCCGTGGGGAAGTACCAGAGATCGCCTTCCGTCACATCAGCTGACGAAGCTCTTGCCGTCCGCATCAAGCCCCGTGATGCGCGCGTTTCCGTAGAGCATGATGGACCACTCGGCGGCCGTGTGCCAGTGCAGCTCGCGTATGCCTCCTGCGGTCAATCTCATATCCACGCCGGCAATCGACTTGGAAACCGCTAGCTCCCGCACCGTGACCTCGCGCGACCATCCACCCTCTTGCATGCGCTTGTGAGAAAGGGCAAACGGATATTTGAAGGTCTGCACGCCACCTGCGTCGGTGGGTGGCGGCAAGAAGGAATCCGGATTTTGCGCGTCCAGCGGCGGATTGCCCGGACCCGGAGCACTGGCGCTTCTATCGTTTTTCGTCGGATATGGGTGCTGTTCCTGAGCGGCGGCATCAGCCGCCGATAGCATCCCGGCAGCCGCAAGGGCCGCAGATCCCATCCCCAGGAATCCGCGCCGTGAAACCGTTTCCTTCTTAGCATCGTCGTTCATGAGTCCTTCCTTTGACATATTTGACACATTGTAAAAGAATTCCGATTCCGGTTTCCAGGCCGGTGTCGATTCGGGTTGGTGCGCAGCGTCCCGCAACGGTCGGCAATCATCTAATCGTACAATTAATCGTACAATGGCTCAGTTCAAAACGCTCGGCGCCCGCGTGCTGCGCTCGGTTTCGCTATCCGAGTTCACAAAGCACATCGAACTCGAAGTGAGCGGCGTAACCCGCTTCGGCTTCGTTCCCGGACAATGGCTTTCGGTGAAGGCTCTCACTCCCGAGGGCGAGGAGATGACGCGTGCGTATTCCATCGCCTCGCCGCCCTCCGAGAATGGGCATTTTGCCTTCTGCCTGAATCGAGTACAGGATGGATTCATGTCGAACTATCTCTGCAATCTCGACCCGGCGCAAAGATTGAGTTTCAGGGCCCGTTCGGCGATTTCATCTTGCGCCCGCCGCTGCGCGACACCGTATTCATTGCCACCGGAACCGGGATCGCGCCCTTCCGTTCCATGCTGCACTGGCTGCTGGCGGAAAGCGATCGTCATCTCGGACGCGATTTCTGGCTGCTGTTCGGAGCGCGCCGCGAGCAGGATATTTATTATCGCGAGGAGTTTGAGCAGCTCGCCGCTGGCCACGCCAACTTTCATTTTCTACCCACGCTGAGTCGCGGTGAAGCAGAGTGGAAAGGGCTTGCGCGGATACGTGCAGGAGCATCTGGCCGAAATCGTAGGAACTCGCACCGACATGCACGCCTACATCTGCGGTCTCGACAAGATGGTCAAGGCGAACCGCGAGCTGCTGAAGAGCTTGGGTTGGGATCGAACTTCGATCCGCTACGAAAAGTACGACTGACCAAACTTGGCTCTACAGTCTGACTAGGCTGTGACGCGGACGACACACGACACGACCTCGTATATAATATTTCGAATTTGATTGACTGCGGCTCTAAATTCTAACGAGGAAACCATCGTGTACGTCGCGGATGATAAGCGTTACGACTCCATGCAATATCGCCGCTCGGGGCGCAGCGGCATCCGGCTGCCCGCCGTGTCGCTCGGACTGTGGCACAACTTCGGCGGCGTGGATAACTTCGAAAACTCCCGCGCCATGTTGCGCCGTGCCTTCGATCTCGGCATCACGCATTTCGATCTCGCCAACAATTATGGCCCTCCGTATGGCTCGGCGGAAGAAACTTTCGGCGCAGATTCTCAAGAAAGATTTTCTTCCCTATCGCGACGAGCTGATCATCTCGACCAAGGCGGGCTGGGACATGTGGCCCGGACCGTATGGCGACCTGGGCTCGCGCAAATACATGCTGGCCAGCCTCGACCAGAGCCTGAAGCGCATGGGGCTGGAATACGTCGACATTTTCTACCATCATCGCCCCGACCCCGACACGCCGATGGAAGAATCGATGGGGGCGCTCGACACTGCGGTGCGCTCGGGCCGGGCGCTCTACGTGGGCATTTCGGCTTACAACGCCAAGCAAACGGCCGAGGCGATAAAGATTTTGCGGGATCTTGGAACGCCCTGCCTGATTCATCAGCCGAAGTATTCGATGTTCGTGCGCGATCCTGAGCAGGGATTGTTTGATGTGCTGGAAAAAGAAGGCGTGGGATCGATCGTCTTCAGCCCGCTGGCGCAGGGACTGCTGTCGGATCGCTATCTGCACGGAATTCCCAGCGACTCGCGTGCCGCGCGCGATTTCTTTCTAAAGAAGAAGGATATTGGAGAAGACAAACTCTGCCAAGATTCGGG
The DNA here is from genome assembly GCA_963760175.1 of uncultured Acidobacteriaceae bacterium. Taxonomy (GTDB): domain Bacteria; phylum Acidobacteriota; class Terriglobia; order Terriglobales; family Acidobacteriaceae; genus Acidiflorens. Next base: position 130,453 of record CAVXBU010000011.1, on the reverse strand, counting down.
CGCTGAATGAAATCGCCAAGCAGCGCGGGCAAACCCTGGCGGAGATGGCGGTCGCGTGGGTGCTGCGCGATCCGCGGGTCACCAGCGCGCTTGTCGGCACCAGCAAAGTGTCGCAAGTGGACGACAACGTGGCCGCACTGAAGAACCTAAAATTCTCCGCCGAGGAGTTGCGCAAGATTGACGGCGCTCTCGCGGGCAAGCAGGCGGCGTGAAGCCGGACGTTGTGAGTCTGCGAGATCCCAAGAGGGATAGAGCCGTGGAATCCCACCCTTGCGCAAAGAAACGCGCAAGGATGGGGCACCCGACAGTCGGTTTGATCCACAGATTTTGATCCACAGATGAAGACACCGGGAAAAGCGGAAGTGTCGTTCGCTGCTCGTGGCCCAGCAACGAACTCTCGATCCTCTATCACGACCAGCGAATGGGGCGTGCCGCAGCACGACGACCGCGTGCTGTTCGAGTTCCTGATTCTGGAGGGCGCGCAAGCCGGCCTCAGCTGGGACACGATTCTGCAGAAGCGCGAAAACTATCGCGCTGCCTTTGACGGCTTCGACCCGAAGAAAATCGCGCGCTACGACCGGCGAAAGATGCAGCGGCTGCTGCGCGATGAAGGGATCGTGCGCAACCGGCTGAAGATCGCTTCCGCGACACGGAATGCCAGGGCATTTCTGGCGGTGCAAAAGGAGTTCGGCTCGTTCGATCGCTACATCTGGCAGTTTGTCGGGGGCAAACCGCGAGTGAATGCCTGGCGGTTGGGGAACAAACTCCCGGCGCGGACTTCCGAATCAGACGCGATGAGCAAAGACCTGAAGAAACGCGGCTTCAACTTCGTCGGCTCGACCATCTGCTACGCCTTCATGCAGGCCACCGGGATGGTCAACGACCATGCGGTGGAGTGTTTCCGCTATCCTGGCTAACGGCCTCGCGGGCATTGCGAAAACCGCTAAGCTCCGGCATAATAATGGTTTGTCTTTACTTCGTTGGTTCTAACCCGCCGGACTCTTCCGGGCAAAGGATACTGAAGTCTGTGTTAATGATCCGACTGGCGCGCTTTGGTGCGCGCAAACAACCGTATTACCGAGTGGTGGTGATTGAGAAGGAGCACGCTCGCAATGGCCGCCCGGTGGAAGTGGTGGGGACGTACAATCCACGCACCAATCCGGCCACTTTTGACCTGAAACGGGAGCGCATTGAGCACTGGGTTTCGAAAGGCGCCCAACTTTCGGACCGGGTCAGGAAACTGCTCGCTCTTCCCGCACCGGCTGCGGCCGCTTCGGTCGCCTAGCCGCGATAACTCTCCACTCGCCAATTCAGGAGCAGTAAATGATCGAGCCGAGCGCCAGCCCGCGCGTCATGATTGAGTACATCGCCAAGGCGATCGTCGAGGCCAAGGGCGAGGTTTTTGTTGAAGAGTACGAAGACGGAGACGAAACCGTCATCGAGCTCGAAGTGGCCGAGGCCGATCTGGGCAAGATCATTGGCCGCTCCGGCCGCGTTGCCCGCGCCTTGCGCAACGTGCTGAGCGCGGCGGGTTCGAAGCTGGCAAGCGCTACGCGCTGGAGATCATCGAATAAAAGGCGCGAATAGAAGAGCAGCGAATAGAAGATCTCGACAGAAGGCGGCGGAGATCACATCGCGGCACCGGACGCAAGCGGCGAGTGGATTACCCTGGCGGTCGTGATCAAGACGCAGGGACGCCGTGGAGAAGTAGCGGTCGAATTGCACACCGATGTTCCGGACCGCTTCCGGCAAGACATGCGGCTGTGGGCGCTCGCGAAAGACGGATAAAGACGGGCAGCGGCGCGAAGTGATGGTCGAGGATCTCTGGCCGCATAAGAGTTTTCTGGTGCTGAAGTTTCAGGGCATCGAGACGATTTCCGATGCCGAGGCGTTGGTGGGCGCCGAACTTCAGCTTCCGCGCAGTGAACGCGCGGAGTTGGAGCCGGGCTGGACGTACCTGAGCGACCTGATCGGTTGCACGGTGTTCGATGGCGCAGCGCGAGATCGGCGAGATTGAAGACGTGCAGTTCGGGGCCGGAGAAGCGCCGCTGCTGGTGGTTCGAGGTGAAGAACAGAAAGTCGAAAGCTGCCCTATGAGATTCCCTTCGCCGAGGCGTATCTGGAGAAGCTGGATCTGGAGCGGCAGCAAGTCCGGATGAAGTTGCCGGAAGGATTGCTGGAAGTGAATGCGAGCAGGAAGAGATCAGAGGTCGAGTGGCCAGTGGCCGAGCGTCAAGAAAGCGAAGTGAATGTTCAAGCATGACCACCGACCACGGCCAGCTGACAATGGTTTCCGCGATGAAGATCGACATTCTCACGATCTTTCCCGACTTCTTTCGCGGACCACTGGATTACGGAATCATGCGCCGGGCGCGGGAAACGGGTCTGGTGGAAATCAGCATTCACGATCTGCGGGCGTTTACGAAAGACAAGCACCGCACCGTGGATGACCGCCCGTTTGGCGGCGGCGAGGGCATGGTCCTGAAGCCGGAACCGATCTTTGAATGTTTGGAGTCGTTCGGCGATGTGGCGCCGCGCGAAGCTCGCTTGAGCGCAGGCGCGAAGCAGTCGGTGATTCTGCTTTCCGCGCAGGGCCGCAGGCTCGATCAGACGCTGGCGGCGGAACTTTCGGCGCTGCGATCGAGATGCGTCCTGATCTGCGGACGCTACGAAGGCGTGGATGAACGCATCAGCGAGCATCTGGCGGATCGCGAAATTTCGATCGGCGACTATGTGCTGAGCGGCGGCGAAATGGGCGCGGCGGTGATTGTGGATACGGTCACGCGGCTGATTCCGGGAGCGGTGGGCAACCAGAATTCGACGCGGCAGGAATCGTTTACCGAGTCGTTCGCAGGACGGAGTTGCGCGGGCGACGGCCCGAGTTCGACCTGTGTTTCCGGCGGATTGCTCGATTATCCGCATTACACGCGGCCCGCGGATTTTCGCGGGATGGCGGTGCCGGAAGTGCTGGTGAATGGCAACCATGAACAGATTCGCAGCTGGCGCCGCAATACGGCTTTGGCAAAGACGCTGCGCAACCGTCCGGATTTGCTGGAGCGGGTTGCGCTGACGGCGGAAGACAGGGAATTGCTGGCCCAGATTAAGCGGGACCAGATCAGGCGGACCAGATCGACGGACATTTGCGAGACGGGGCAAGCCCCGTCTCTACCGAAGATTGATCAGGAAGGAAACGTTATGCGCAATCCGATTATCGAAAAACTGCTGGCGAAATCGCGCCGCACGGACATCCCGAAGTTTGGTCCCGGCGACACCATCAAGGTGCTGGTCAAGATCAGAGAAGGCGAAAAAGAGCGCCTGCAGGCGTTTGAAGGCGTGGTCATTGCGCGGACGCGGGCGCGCAACCCAGCTTTACGGTGCGCAAAATCAGCTTCGGTCAGGGCGTGGAGCGCATTTTCCCCATCGACTCCAAGGTCATCGACAAGATTGATGTGGTGCGCTCCGCCAAAGTGCGTCGCGCCAAGCTTTACTACCTGCGCGGACTCAAGGGCAAAGCTGCGCGACTGAAAGAAGTCGAACAGCAAAGTAAGTTCGGTGTCCAGCCTATGCCAGTGCGTCGGTGACGGGGCTTCTGCCCCGTCCAAGCGGGGCAGAGCCCCGCTTCCACACAAATTCGACTCTTGCGTTGCACCTCTTCTTCGGCGAAGATGCTGATCAGATTCCGTGTCCAAGTCCGCGTCGCACATCGAAACGCTCCGAAAGCAGACAAGATTTCTGCCTCCGCCGCGAAGTTGCGGCTTGCTGAAAAAACTGCGCTGCACTCTTAATTTTGAAAAGCGGGCCTGGGCCGCGGGCGCGAACACGTTGCCGGAGTCGATGAAGTCGGGCCGCGGATCGCTGTTCGGTCCGGTCGTCGCTGCCGCCGTGATTCTCGATCCGGCGCACCGCATTCGCGGGCTTGCGCGATTCGAAACTGCTCCCGGCCGAGCGCCGCGAAGAACTCGCGATTCTGATTCGCCAGCATTCGATCGCCTGGGCCATTGCCGCGGTGGATTCCGCCCGCATCGATCAAATCAATATCTACCAGGCTTCGCGACTCGCCATGCTGCATGCAGTGCAGCAACTGGCGCCGGCGGCGGGCTATCTTCTGGTCGATGCGGTCAGCTCGATTGCGAGCTTCCGCAACAGCCGATCATTCATGGCGACGCGCTCTCGGCCTCGATCGCCGCCGCCTCCATCATCGCGAAGGTCGAACGCGACCGCATGATCTCCGCCTGGGACCCGGTTTTTCCCATGTACGGGCTGGCATCGAACAAGGGATACTGCACGCCGCACCACCTCGCGGCCCTGCGCGAGCATGGCCCCTCGCCGCTGCATCGGCAGTCGTTTTCGCCGGTGTGGAGCGCGCCGATTCCGCAGGAAGTTTTGGGATTTATGCTGGACGAGTCCGCTTGCCGAGGACCTTCAGGGCGACGAAGAAGCCGGTGGCAGCGATCTTGGGGACGTAGCGCCGCGCCGTTAATTCGCACGGTGCTTTGAATTGTCATCCCGAGCGAAGTGAAGGACCTGTCGTTCCGGCATGCGAGCAAATGCATAGGTCCTTCGCTTCGCTCAGGATGACAGTTTAGATTTGCGTCGCGAAACCGCGAAACTGCCGAGCTTTACTTCGCCCGATAGATCTCCGTCAGCAGATCCGGCTTCGACTCATCCCGCACCAGGTGTGGATACTTCTCGCCGCCGTGATAATCCAGTTTCACCACGCGGAAGTAATCCGTGTTTTCAACGATCAGCTCGATCGGCGACGGACTGGTCTTGGCGGCTCGAATGGCGTCGCGCCAGACTTCCGCCGAAAATCTGCGGCCGTTCACGGCGACAATCTTCATCCCCGGCCCGATTCCGGCCTTGGCGGCAATCATCCCCTCGACCGTATCCCGAACCACGCCATCGCTCCCGACCAACAGTCCCACCGAGTAATGCGCGTTGATGTTCTTTCCGTCGCGATCCGGGCGCGATCCAGTTCCGATGGGTATTCGTCGTACACCAGTTTCCATCCGCTGCCTTCGATTCCGCGCGAGCGGGGCGCCGGGGCCATGGTTGGACAATCGCTCCGTCCAGAACCCGCGCCAGTCGTAAGGAACGACCTGGTTCAGCGCGTTCACCACGTCGTCGAAGGTGTAAGTCTTGACCATGGGCGGACCGCTGGGCGCGCCATGAAACAGTTTGCAGAAATCGTCCAAAGATTTCGCGCCCTTGGTTTGCTGCCGGATGATCACATCCGCCCACAGCCAGTTGAGCACGTCTTCATCGTAATAATCGAGCGGGCGGCGATAATCTCCCCAGGCCTTGGGAGCGTTTTGCATGTCGGGAACGCCGTCAGCCGTATCCTGCAAATTGCGCCAGACGCGGCCCGAACGATGATCCAGATCCGCTGCCTGCCGCGCCAGTGCATCACGAGCCAAAGCGGGCGTGCGCTCGCCGCTGCGCGCGGAGAGCATGTCTCCCAGGTATGACGTCAAGCCCTCATACACCCACAACAAGTCGGTCTGCATCGGCTGTTCGTAATCGGGCGTCGACAGATCCGCCGGACGCCGGTACTTCCCGTTCCACGAATGCACGTACTCGTGCGGCAGAAGTCCAGCGGTTACTTTTCGTCCGTCTTCTTCGATCAACGAGCGTTCGTTGACTCGGCTGTCATCGATTCGTGATGCTCCAGTCCGAAATGCGCGACGTGATCGCTCAGGGTCAGCAGGAAGTGGTAATCGGTGTAGTGCCGCGCACCAAACAGAATTCCGGCTTGCTTCACCAAGTTCCGGTAATGTTCCCAGACTTCTGCCGGAGCGTCGAGCGCGGCGGCGCTATCGGCCGCAACATCGAGTTCGGCGGGAGGATTTTCGTCGGACGGCGTCAGCGGCACCACTTTCAAATACTCGCCCGTGAGCACCGGACCATCCACCAGCATAGTCAGCGAAACGGGCGCAAAATGAATGTCGTTACTGTTGCCCGCCTGATTGGAAACATGCAGCGAGGTGCCAAACTTCCATCCTGCGGGCAGCCGCAAGCTCGCGCTATATGTGAGTTGATCGGAACCGTACCCAGCGGGATAGAGCAACAGCGTGTTCCAGCTGACGATGTACAACTTCTCGGTCGCGGACACTCCGGCGCTGTATCCAGGCTCATCCGACACGGGTGAAGCGTAATCGAGATTCGCAATGACTTCGTTCTCGCCCGCCGGAACTTCCACGTGAAAAGTAAAACCGTCCAGCAGATCGCGGCGCCATTTCAGCGTCTTTCCGCTCGCCGTAAATTTCAGGCCGGTCAAATCCGTGATCGGACCGGTCGGCCCGTGCTCGCCCGGAATCCACTTCGGATAATAGAGCGTGAGCGTCCCGGGCTTAGCCGGAATGCGCAATTGCGCGTGGAATATCTTGCGCGGCGCTTCCGACGCGTCCACAGAGAGCGTGACGGTCGGACCATTTGCCCCAAAAGCTGAAAACGATGATCAACAGAATAATTGCCGAGACAACAAAAATCCCTCACCCCACAACGCGAGCCTTTTCCCATTCACCCTCCGGAATTATCGAGTCGTCCCACAGCGACGCCAAATTGAACAGCACTTTGAATATATCAGCCTGCCCGGTCGGGTCGCCGCTGCGGCTAATGCCGGCAGGCTCTCGCGGCCTGCTTCGCTCCTGCTGTCATCCTGCTATCATCTCCGACGTGCCCGCACGCGGAAAATTTATCACCTTCGAAGGTCTCGATGGCAGCGGCAAGAGCACGCAGGTCGAGAAGTTGGCGCGTTCCCTGCGCGCCCACGGCCTTTCGGTCACCATCACACGCGAACCGGGCGGCACCACTACCGGCGAAAAGATTCGCGAAGTGCTGCTGCACTCCGCCACCTCGGGACTTTCTCCGCTCACGGAAATGGCGCTCATGTTCGCTTCCCGCGCCCAGCACATTCACGAGGTCATTCTGCCCGCGCTCGCCGAAGGACGCATTGTGCTCTGCGATCGCTTCACTGATTCGACCGAGGCTTACCAGGGTGGAGGCCGCAAGCTGGGATCGAAGCCGGTGCTCGAGATGCACGAAATCCTCTGCGGCAATTTGCAGCCCGACCTGACCGTCTTACTGGACAATGAAGTGGCTTTCAGCGTGGAGCGCGCGCGGCGGCGCAATCGAAAGCACAAAGGCGCGCGATCGGAAAAAGGCGCGGAAAAGACGAGAACCGTTTCGAGCAGGAAAGTCGGGCTTTTTTCGGACGCGTGCGCCAAGCCTACCTGGCAATTGCGGCCCGCGAGCCGCAGCGGGTGCAGGTTGTCAACGCGCGCGGCACACCGAGCGAGACGCATGCGGTTATCATGGAGTTGGTGCGGAAGAAACTGAAGATCTGAAGCTAACGAGACTGTGATTCGGCTGATTAGCTCGACTGGCTCGATTTCCTAATCCAAGCTAACAGCAGACTTTCTTATGCCCTTTTCTGATTTCGCCGGCAACCCGGAAACCATCCATCGCATGCGCGAGATGCTGGCGCGCAACCGTTTTCCGCACGCCGTCATTCTTTCCGGAGCACACGGATCGGGCAAGTACACGCTGGCTCTCATGCTCGCGCGCGCGATGAACTGCCTGGAGCAGCCATTGACCGACGCGCCAGCGGCACCGAGCTGACGGCCTCCCGATTTCTGCGGACACTGCTCGAACTGCACGCGCATCGCGCAATCCGAAGACCTTGACTCCCGCTTCGCCGAAGCCGTCGAGGCTCGCGAAAATCTCCGCGACACGGATAAAAAAGAAACCCGGCTCTTCGTCCAGACCCATCCCGACGTGCTCATCATTCCGCCCGATCCGCCGCAAATGATGATCAAAGTCGACCAGGTTCGCCACGTGATCGAGACCATCTACTATCGCCCCGCGGAAGCCCGCGAACGCGTATACATCTTCACCAGTTCGGCGTTCATGAAAGAAGCGGCCAACTCGCTGCTCAAAGTTCTGGAAGAGCCACCCGAGTTCGCCACCATTTTTCTGCTGACCGAAAATGCGGGAGAACTACTGCCCACGATTCGTTCCCGATCCATGACATTCCACCTGGGCGCGCTTCCTTTCACGGAGATTGAGAGCCGCCTCGCCCAGCTTCGTCCCGACTTGGAGTCCCCGGCAGCGCGCGCTGGTCGCTCGCCTCAGCGAAGGCGCGCTCGGACGCGCCTTGTCCTTCGATCTCGAAAGCTATGTCGCCGCTCGTAGCCACGCGCTCGTCATGCTGAAATCCGCCCTGGGCGGCAACACCAGTAGTGACCACAGCGAGTTGTTCAAAGTCACCGAGACCTACCGGCCCGGTGCCGAAGGCCGCGAGAAAATCGACAATCTGCTGCGCACTCTCTACTCGTTACTCGAAGACGTGATGCTCCTGCAATCGGGCGCGGCGCAACTGGTCCGCAATACGGATATTCTCGGCGAACTCAAGAAATTGTCCGAATCCGCCGACTTCGCCTGGGTGCAGCGCGCCGCAGAGGGCCTCGGAGAAGTCGAGCGCGGACTGCGCCGCAACCTGCTGCGCTCGCTCTCGCTCGACGCCTTCGCGACCGCGCTGGAGCGCGTTTCGTGAAGCCTCGAAGGCACCTCGGCGCGCGTGTAGGCCGCAACCGTGTCGCCAGCGGTACGCTCAGCACAAAATATTGTCATCCCCTGCCCGCTGTGATACCGTAACCCTCAGTTCACACCTCTGGACCCACAATTACAGGCTTGAGTGTTGTGGCATATTCTGCCCGCCCAGCGTGCAGGTGGTGCAATTTGAAAGATGCCCTCGACTCCATACCAGCCGAACCATCCGCCGATCAGGAAAGCTTCGCGAATCGGAAGCTGATCCGGCCGACCCTCAATCGCGCCGAACACGCGCACAATAACCACGTCCCCAACCATGTGCCCGCCGAACGCAGGGACAGAGAAAGAGATAGGGATAGGGATAAAGACCGGGACCGTTCCGCCGCTCCACCCAGAAAGACCGCGCCCACCGAGCAGACCAACGCCGAGAATTTCTATTATCAGAAGCAGATGCAGTCCAAGACGCCCATGGTCATCGTGTTGCGCGACGGCGAGGAAGTGCACGGCTATATTGAGTGGTACGACAAACACTGCATCAAGCTGAACCGCAACGGCGCCGCCAATCTGATGATCTACAAGCCCGCCATCAAGTACATGTTCAAGGAAGGCGAGAACGGGCGTAAGTAGGCGCGAGGTGTTCGCGTAGCCGCTTCCAAGGCATTTAGTTCTTAGCCGGAGTCGCTTCCAGTTGATCCAGCCGGCGACCCAACAATTCCAAATCGTCGCTCAACAGCGTCGTCCCGGAAACATCGATACCCAGGAACTGTTGCAGTAACTCCGCGGGCGGATGGTTGAAGCCATTCTTAAGCAGCGCTATGTAACGCGGCACAAACCATTCCCGCCGGGTCGTGTATAGGGCGTAATACTTGAGGGCCAGCAAGCCGCCGTAAACATAGTTCACATCGTAGAGCGGGTCCTCATACATAAGGGAGACGGTGGCCCAGCGGGTGCGCAGCTCGGGAGTCGAGGCTGGAAACTGAGAAAACTGGCCGTCGATCCGCAATGTCAAACTATCCAGATCATCGGCATTCCGAACCGTGCCGGCGGCAACGCCGTCGTAGATTGCCTGCTCCAGCAAAGCATCCTGCGCGCCGTAGAACGCGTCGAGACCTTTGATATACATCCACCGCTCGCGATAGTAGCGTTTCAGTTCCGGTGTGGCGGCGTGCTCCGCCATGAAGTCCGCCAGAACTAACTCGTTAAACTCCGCAAATGATTCGAAAAGGAAGTGCGGGCCGTTCGCATAAGAGGGCGAGACGCCGTTATCAGCCATAAGCTGGCGATGGACTGCGTGTCCTCCTTCGTGCGCAATCACGGAGAGGTCCTTAAAGGTTCCGTCGTAGCGGCCGAAAAATAAAATGCTCGTGCTCCCCGGGAATCCGACGGAGAACCCTCCGCCGTAGCGGTTGGTGGCGCCGCCTGGCAAAATGTCGGCGCGGCCGTTGGCGGGGTCGAGCAAAGCGTCGAATTCGGCTTGATACTCCCTACCCAGGCCCGCGAATGCTTCGTGAAAGAGGCCGCGAGAGTCCTGTAGTGAAGTGATAGGCGGAATAAACCCCGGCTCCGGAGCCGACATATCCCACTCGTGTGCGGTCTGATGATAGCCTCGCTCTACGTCGTGCGACCGAATTGTCTCGTAGCGCTTGGGGATATCACCGTGGTCCGCCATGGCGGCGAGCAGACTGCGTGTTTCCTCCGGTTTGAAATAGAGGCTGTCGTACTTGCGCGCAGGGGCATCCCGATAATAGTGCGCTTTCGCGAGAAGGTTCTGCGCCTGGACGGTGTGAATGAGCGCAAAAGCTAGCAGATCGCGCTGGCTGGCGTAGCCAGCGAACCTGCGCTTGAGTCCTTCCTCACGCACCCGCGCGTCGGGGTCTGTGGCAATCAGGTTTCGCCGCCGGACCACGTCGAGCGGACCCGAAGATGTTTGCACCGTCCCAAACGAAATGCCCGCCACGACCTGGTCGTATAAATCGTCTTGCCAGCCGCCAATCTGCGGTTGAAATTGGTCGAGCAACCCCTGCTCGGGCCCCGGGAGTAGATGGGGCGCGTCCCGTCGAATCTCGGAGAGCGCGAAACGATACTCAGCCAGCGCCGGTTCTTCCTTCAAGAACGCGCGCATCCGGCCATCGGGGATCGCGAGAATTTCGGGATCGAGAAATGCAGTCTTGGCGTCAAGATCGGATTCAATCGCCTTATCGGCATCGCAGGCAACGTCTTTGCGATTGAGAGCGCAACGCAGGTGCAGGTAGCGTTCATGTTTGGCGAACAACTTTTGCACCACGTCATGTTGCCGCAAGGCGCCAAGCAACTGATGCGCGGAGTTGAGTTGTCCCTTGAACCGGCCCAATTGATCGAGCGCCGCATTCAACTCGGCGCGCGCCGCAATTTCGTCTGCGGATGTTTTGAAGTAGTAGCGCGACAGATCGGCAGACAGGGCCGGGGAAGCAGGCGGCGCTTGCGCATAAACACTCAAGGTCGTCGCCACCGCAGACGCCAGGAGCGCCCAGCCTCTAGCAGCCTTCACGCTTCACCTCTTTTGCAATAGACGGCTGGGTTACAACTTCGGCAGCACGATCCCTTTCTGCGATTGGTACTTTCCCTTGCGATCCTTATAGCTGACCTCGCAAACTTCGTCTGACTGGAAGAAGAGAATCTGGCACAGCCCTTCGTTGGCATAGATCTTCGCTGGCAGCGGCGTGGTGTTTGAGATCTCGAGGGTGACGAAGCCCTCCCACTCCGGCTCGAACGGCGTGACGTTCACGATGATCCCGCAGCGCGCGTAGGTTGATTTGCCCACGCAGATGGTCAGCACATCGCGCGGAATCTTGAAGTACTCCACCGACCGCGCCAGCGCAAACGAATTCGGAGGCACGATGGCGACATCGGAATTCACGGAGATGAACGAGCGCTCGTCGAAATGTTTGGGATCGATAACCGTGCTGTTGACGTTGGTAAAAATCTTGAACTCATCGGCCACGCGCAAGTCGTATCCGTAACTCGACACGCCGTAGGAAATCACTCCCGCGCTCACCTGCTTTTCCGAGTACGGATTAATCATGTCGTGCTCCTGCGCCATGCGCCGGATCCAGCGGTCACTCTTGATCATGAAACTCCTTGGGATTTGTGATTGGGTAATTTGTCTTCGGCTGGTGCAGTCATCTTACGAGACAACAGGGCCGGTTGACAATCTCGCTTATCTCCCTTAGCATCAATAACTTGAGCAAAACTAATCCTCGGAAGACAGGGGAAACCCCGTGATTAAGCTGGACATCATCAACGAAGTGGTCAACCGCACCGGGATCACCAAGACCAAGGCGGAGCTGGCGGTCGAAACCGTCTTCGAGAGCATGAAGAAGGCGCTCTCCACCGGCGATCGCATTGAACTGCGTGGTTTCGGAGTGTTCAACGTGCGGCCGCGCAAGACCGGAATCGGACGCAACCCACGCACCGGCGCCGAAGTTTCCATTCCGCCGGGCAAGGCCGTCCGCTTCAAGCCCGGCAAGGAACTGCAATCGATTGACTAGCTGCCTTCGCCATTGCAGCGGGCAGAAGTCAGATTGCAGAGGTAACTACCGCAATGGTTCCAACCTCTGCAATCTGACCTCTAACCTCTGACCTCAGGTTTGTATGTCCGAACCCGCATCCCCTTTTCCGGCCACCCTCGAGTGGGACCAGCAGCCCCAGCCAGATGTCTGGGTTACACGACCGCCGCGTCCGCGCTGGTGGCTCTATGGACTGTTTTTCGTGCTCACCCTTTTCAGCACCATGGTCGTCGGCGCCCGCATGCAGTTCAATTTTCTACACCAGCAGCCGGTCTTTTCGCTGAATGACGACTCGCTTTCACTGTTCCCCGTCGGCTGGATCGCGCAACATCCCGCAAACCTGCTGCTGGGCCTGCCTTTCTCGCTCACGCTGATGTTCATCCTCTTCGCGCACGAGATGGGGCATTACCTCTACGCCCGCCACTACCGCGTATACGCGACGCCGCCGTTCTTCATTCCGTTCCCCAGCCTGATCGGCACGCTCGGAGCTTTCATTCGGATCAAGAGCCCGATTCCCTCACGGGCTGCGCTCTTCGACATAGGAATCGCCGGGCCGATCGCAGGATTCATTCCGGCGTGCGTGGCTTTGGTATACGGACTCGCGCTCTCGCATCCGATTGCCGGTTCAGCCGCGTCAGATATTCAACTGGGATTCCCGCTTGCCTTCGGTCTCGCCGCACAACTGCTGCACATTGCCGAGCCGCTTTCGGCGCTCTCGCTCCATCCGATCGCCGCGGCCGCGTGGGTCGGAATGTTTGCCACCGCGCTCAACCTGCTGCCGGGCGGCCAGCTCGACGGCGGCCACATCGTATTTTCTATCTCGCCTCGTTGGCATCGCTGGATTTCGATGCTCACCGTCTTCGCGCTCGTGCCACTCGGGAAATATCTTTGGACAGGATGGTTTCTGTGGACCGTATTGCTGGCATTGACCTTGCGACATCCGCGCGTCCCGCGCTATCCGGATGTTTCCGGCGGTCGTCGCGTCCTCACGCTGTGCGCCGCGCTGATGCTCGTGCTAACCTTCACACCCGCGCCCTTCACCCACAGCTCCGGCCGGGAAGTGTGGCCACAAATCCGCGACGGAAGCCGAGACACGCTGCACGATCTCCGCGATGAGGTGCACCACTTTCTGCATCGCAGATGACCTACGGTAGAGACGCGGCTTGCCGCGTCTCCGACAGATGCGGGGCACGACGCGAGTTTTCCGGCACTGCCGAGACGGGGCGAGCCCCGTCTCTACCTGGCTTTTAGCTAAGTGCTGGCGACGCTACATCAGCCACACCGCATCCACATCCACAATCACCTGCGTGCGCGGAATTTTTCGCGCCGCCGCTTCCGCCAGCATTGCCCGCAAAAGCGTATTCATCTTTTCGCGGCTGGGAGACTTCAGAATGAAGTGATAGCGGTAATCGCGCTTCAACCGCGTGATCGGCGCCGTCGCCGGCCCCAGCACGCGAATGCCTTCATGTTTCGTCTTCTCAAACCAGCGTCCGAGTTCGCCCGCCCACGTCAGCGCTTCCTCCAACTTCTCGGAGCGGATGAGCACATTCGCAATCGCGCTGTATGGCGGATAGTGCATCCAGGCACGGAATTGCAGTTCTTTTTCGTAGAACCCGGCGAAGTCATGCCGCGCCGCAAACTGCACCGCGTAGTGGTCCTGAAAATAAGTCTGCAGTACAACCTTCCCGGGAGACTGTCCGCGCCCAGCTCGCCCGGCCACTTGCGTCAACAACTGAAATGTTCTCTCCGCCGCGCGGAAATCGGGCAACCCCAGCGCCATGTCCGCCCCGATCACGCCGACCAGCGTCACGCCGTGGATGTCGTGGCCTTTCGCGATCATCTGCGTGCCCACCAGCATGTCGAGCGCTCCCTCATTCAGCGCATTCAGGGCGTGCTCGAAATCTTCCCGTCCGCGCACCGTATCGCGATCGAGCCGCCCGATTCTCGCTTGAGGAAACACGCCGTGCAGCAACTCTTCCAGCTTCTCCGATCCCGTTCCGACAAAATAAACGTACTCGCTGCCGCAGTGCGCGCACTTGTCGGGGATGCGCTCGATATGCCCGCAATAATGGCATTCCATCTTGCGCTCGCGTTTGTGATGCGTCATCGAGACGGCGCAGTTCTTGCACTGCAACGTCTTGCCGCAGGCCCGGCACAACACCACGGGAGAATATCCGCGCCGATTGAGCAGCACCATGACCTGCTCTTTTTTCTCCAGCCGCTCGCGGATTTCCTCCGCCAGTTTGCGCGAAATGACCTGCTCCTGGCCCGTCTCCTGAAATTCCTGCCGCATGTCCACAATCTCGACTTCCGGCAGCGGACGCATCTCCACCCGATCCGGCAACTCGACGAGCGCATATTTATTTTTCTTGGCGTTGTAGTACGACTCGAGCGAAGGCGTGGCCGAACCCAGCACAACAACCGCGTCCGCCATTTTCGCCCGCATTACCGCGACATCGCGCGCGTGATAGCGCGGCGTCTCCTCTTGCTTGTACGACGAATCCTGCTCCTCATCGACGATGATGAGCGCCAGATCGCTGACCGGAGCGAACACCGCCGAGCGCGTTCCCGCAACCACCCGCGCCTCGCCGCGCCGGATGCGATGCCACTGCTCCGCCCGCTCCGCGGCAGACAGTCCAGAATGCAGGATGGCAACTTCATCGCCGAACACCTGATGCAAATCCGCCGCCACCGCCGGGGTGAGTCCAATTTCAGGTACCAGCAAGATCGACGACCGCCCCGCGTCGAGCACCTGCCGCATGCAAGCGAGATACACCGCCGTCTTTCCCGAACCCGTGATGCCGTGCAGCAGCAACCCGGCGAATTTGCGCAAGGCGACGGCATCGCCGATCTTCGCCAGCGCTTCTTTCTGCGCCTCGCTGAATTCGAACTCAAACGGAGACTGCCGTGGCTTGAGCTTTGAAACTGAACCGGTAAAGTCCTGTGGCTCATCGACAAGTTCAATCAATCCACGCCGCACCAGAGTACCGAGCGTAGTGCGAGGCACATCCAGCCCGCGTAGAGCCTCGACCGACAAGCGCCCGCCTGCCCCCGCGAGAGTCTCAACCAGCATGCGCTGGTTCTCGTTGAGCTTCTTCACCGAGTTCGTGTGGTGACGGGCCTCCGGCCCGTCCTGCGGAGGCGAGACCGCTGCTGGCAGAGACGGGGCAAGCCCCGTCTCTACTGGAATGCGTGGTTCTGCCCTCAACAAAACCGCAACTTTCACCAGTCGCGCCGCATCCCGCGCCGCCGACACATCCTCGCGCGCAAGCCACTTCTTCCGCACCATCCCGGCGAGCAGCGCCCGCCCCACCCGCGTCACCCCGCGCAATCTTTCTTCGCGTAGGTTCTCCCGCTCCGCCAGATAATCAAGCACGCGAAATTCGACCAACTGCTCATCTGGAGTCCGCTTCGACCGCGCCGGAGACCCCGCCATCCCCGCCAGATGCAGCGCCATCCTCCCCTGATCGGTGATGTGATACGCGACCGAGCGTTTAAACTCGGCGGAGAGCGGCAGCATGGCGCGAAACACTTCGCCCACCGGCGCGAGATAGTAATCGGCAATCCACTTCCCAAGTTTCAGCAGTTGTTCATCGAGAACCGGAGAGAGGTCGAGCGCTTCAATAACCTTCTTCGTCTTCACCTGCGGCGGACGGTCATGCAACTCCACCACAATTCCCGACAGCCGTTGCTGCCGGAACGGCACCAGCACCCGCCCGCCCACCACTGGCTCCATGCCCGGAGGGATGGCGTAGGTAAACACCATGTCAAGGGGCACGGCGAGAGCGACGTCGCAGAAGAGAGGCATGTGGCGTAAAAAGTTTTACCGGTTGTCATCCTGAGCGTAGCAGAACGATCCGCGAAGCGGATCGTTCTGCGAAGTCGAAGGACCCCTATGCCCTTTGCCCATCCACTACAATCCCCGGCCTCGCTCCATGCACTCGAAAGAATCGTGCAGTCCTTTGTGAGAACTCCCTGCGGCAGCGTGGACAGGGTGTTGAGAAGCAGGGGTCCTTCGACTGCGCCGGGGCACGCGCTCCGCGCATGGCTCGGTTCCGCTCAGGATGACAAATTTTGAAGGGGAACGGTTTTGCCTACCTATTTTCCCGATCCCCGTGAGAAGGCGGCTGCGAAACAACCAAGAAATGAACCTCATCACTCGATTCATTCCTCATCTGGTGTGAAGTTCCCGCCGGAATCCAAATCCCTTCTCCAGCAGTCAGCGCCATCGGGCGGCCATCCAATTCCATGACGGCTTTGCCCGCAAGAATGTAGAAGAACTGTTGCGCGTGATGATGGAAGTGGCGAACCTCGGCCGTACCCGCCGGCATGCGCTCCTGAATTACGCTCAGCTGCGGATTCTTTACAAGGTGCCAGCCATCACAGCGGTTGCCCCAGACGTAATGATCGGCGGTTGCTTTGTTGATCGTGCGGATGTCGGATGTCATAGTTCACAGCGAAACGGCGGAGCTTCACTCCGCTGGACGGCCGAAGGCGGCCGTCCCTACGCGTTTGATTTTGGCGCTTTCATCCCCAACTCCTTCATCACCATCTGCAAGTCTTTCCACGCCTCGCCTTTTTGCCGCGGATCGCGGAGCAGAAACGCCGGATGGTAGGTGACCGCCAGCTTGCATCCATCCCAATCAGGGTCGTTGATACGAACGCCCGTCGGCCTGAAATCGTAAAAGCGCCCGCGCAGTTGCATCATCGACGCATTCATCGCCAGCAGCGTCTTCGCCGCCACCGCTCCGAGTGCGACCACCACCTTCGGTTTTATCACCGCGATCTGCCGCATCAGAAACGGGGAGCAGGTGTCGCACTCCTCGCGCTCCGGCGTGCGATTGCCCGGTGGACGGCACTTCACGATGTTCGCGATGTAAACCTGCTCGCGCGAAATTCCCATCGCCTTGATCATGTTGTTGAGCAGCTGCCCGGCGCGCCCCACGAAGGGCTCGCCCTGCGCATCTTCGTCGGCGCCCGGCCCCTCGCCCACGAACATCAACTCCGCCTTCGGGTTCCCTACGCCAAACACAATCTGCTTTCGTCCCTGCTTATGGAGCACGCAACGCGTGCAGTCGCCCAGGTCTTCGCGGATGATCTTCAGCGCCTTTACCGGATCGCTCACACTCTGCTCGGGCTTCAGCGCAATCGCCTCAAAAATATTCTCCTTCAGCTGCAATCGGCCTTGCGACTGCCGTGGCCTTCCGTGGACTCATCTCTTCTCCTGGCTCATGGGTGTGCTCCAAAATGTTTGCTTCTTGGTCGTCCACTGCAATTGCCGTGGCAACTTCCTCCGCGCGTTCCGACGGAGGACGCCGGTAGAAATCGTAGATCCCCATTTCGTTGTAGTAGCGAATGCGCGCGGCAAGTGCGCGGCGAAGTTCAGGGTCAAGGGTGCGGGGCATTGCGGATAAGGATAACAACTTTTCGCTACAGAGACACAGAGTCACAGAGAAACCCAAAGAAAAAGATTTGGCCTTTCTCCGCGGCTCTGTGACTCTGTGGTGGGTTTGTTAGCGGATGGCTACGCCAGCTGCGTCTCCGCAGCTTCACGACCTGGTCGAGCACGCGCTGCGCAACTTCCCATTTCGAGGTTTCGGGAACCTCGACGACTTCGCTCTGCGAAATGATCGTGACCGCGTTACGGTCGGAATCAAAGCCAATGCCCTCGCGCGAAACGTCGTTCACGACGATTGCGTCGAGCGATTTCGACGCCAGTTTCTTACGCGCGTTTTCCAGCACGTTCTCCGTCTCGGCGGCAAATCCCACGACAACTTGCGATGTTTTCCGACGCGCCACCGCCGTCAGAATATCGGCCGTCGGTTCGAGGTCCAGCGTCATCTCGCCCTTGCGCTTGATCTTCTGCTCGGCTGCCGCCTTCGGCCGGAAATCGGCGACTGCTGCCGTCTTGATTACCACCGTCGCTTCGGGCAGAAATTTCAAAACCGCCGCCAGCATCTCTTCCGCGGTTTCGACCGGCGTCACTTCGGCCGCGCCTGGAGCGACAATCGCGGTTGGACCGCTCACCAGCAGCACGCGCGCTCCACGACGCAGCGCCGCTTCGGCAATGGCATAGCCCATGCGCCCGCTCGACCGGTTCGTCAAGTAGCGCACCGGATCGATCTTCTCCCGCGTCGGCCCCGCCGTCACCAGCACGGTTTCGCCCGCCAGATCCTGCGACGCGCCCAGCGCCTCCATCACCGCCGCCACAATCGTTTCGTTCTCGGCCAGCCGGCCGGCGCCGGTCATGCCGCAGGCAAGGTAACCCTGTCCGGGCTCCACGATGCGAACCCCGCGCTGGCGCAGAATCTCCAGATTCGCCTGCGTGGCTGCGTGATTCCACATGTTGACGTTCATCGCCGGAGCCACCACCACCGGAGCGGTGGTCGCGAGATAAAGAGTACTCAGAAAGTCGTTGGCAATTCCCTGGGCGAAGCGCGCCAGCACATCGGCCGTTGCCGGAGCCACCAGCAGCGCATCAATCGTCTGCGCAATGGCAATATGCTCGATCGCCGACTCGAGATTCGCCGGTTCGGCTTCGGATCCGGCGGCGAACATATCGGTAATAACTTTCTCTCCGGAGAGCGCGGCGAAGGTAAGAGGACGAACGAATTCCTGGGCCGAACGGGTCATCACGACTTGCACAGCGAATGCCGCGGTCCTGCAGCAGGCGCACGATTTCCGCCGCCTTATAAGCTGCAATCCCACCGGACACGCCCAGCGCAATTTTCATAGCAGGAAGACGGCGGCCCGGGCTCGATGGTCCAGACCAGCCTATAGAATTGATGCCGCTACCGGGCGCGAGATTCAACCGCGCGTCGCCCGCGGCGGAGACGGGGCCAGCCCCGTCTCTACACAGATATCTCTACGCGTCTTCCGGGAACACCTTGTTGAGAATCTCGCTAGCCGCCACTACTGGCAACTTCGGAATCTCCGGAATCAGCCATTTCACTTTGCCAGCCTTGATTTCATCCTGCGCGATGCGGCAGGGTTTGCGCGACCCGGTATCGATCACCGGCGGCGCGCCGCCTTGCAGTTGCCGTGCCCGCCGCGCCGCTACCAGAATGTACCGGTAGTTACTATCGAATCCTTCAATCAGCTTCATACTCTCTCTCCCCCAAACTTCAAGTTCCTTTTACCGCCTGCGGGTTAAATGAAGCCAGAATCGGCTGCACCCGCTCCCGTGCCGCTTCCAACCGACAAGCCTGTGCGGCCGCCACTCGCTGGGCATCTTCCCCGGAAGGTCGCGTCCCGCTGCGTAGTAACCGTTCGGCCAGCACTATATCCCTCAGTTGGTCCGCCGATTGCTCCAGCAGGTTGTTAACTAAAATGTAGTCGTATTTCGAGTAATTCTCAATCTCACGTCGGGCCGTGTCCAACCGGCGACGGATTACCTCCTCCGAATCCAGGCCCCGGTTGCGCAGCCGCCATTCCAGCTTCTCCCGGTCCGGCGGAAGAATGAAGATGCTGACCGCGTCCGGAATGTTCTGTTTGATCTGCCTCGCCCCCTGCACATCGATGTCGAGCAGCAGGTCATTGCCGCGCTCCTCGGCTTCGCGCAGAAACCGCCGCGCCGTGCCGTAATAGTTTCCGAAGACATCCGCGTGCTCCAGAAACTCATTGGCCGCGATCATGGCTTCAAATTCTTCGCGCGAGACGAAAAAATATTCCTTGCCGTTTTGCTCACTTCCGCGCGGCGGACGCGTGGTGTAGGAGATCGAGAAATCCAGGTCGACGAACCATCTTGAACAGTTCGTTCACCAGCGTGGATTTGCCCGACCCTGACGGCGCCGAAATAATGTAAACGATGCTCATCTTTGTCTCGACTGGAAGGCTCACTCCAGGTTCTGCACCTGCTCCCGCGCCTTCTCGATTTCCGACTTCATCAGCAGCCCATTTCTGTGATCTTCAGCGCCTCGCCCGCCAAGCCCGAGGTCTTCGAAAGCAGCGTGTTGGCCTCGCGATTCATTTCCTGCAGCAGGAAGTCCATCTTCTTGCCCACTTCGCCGCCCTGGTCGAGCAACCCGAGAAAATGCTTCACGTGCGCATTCAGCCGGACCAGTTCTTCCTGGATGTCGCTGCGATCCACCAGCACGGCCACTTCCTGCAGCACCCGTTCTTTGTCCACCTGTGCGCCCAGCAATTCCTGCATGCGCGACTGCAGCCGTTCCGAATAGCTGCGCAGAATGGTGGTGCGATGGCCTTCCACGCCGGCCGCCGCTTTTTGCAGACTCGCCATGCGGGCGCGCAACTCGCTTGTTGATGCTCCTGCCTTCTTCTTCGCGCATCTCGTTCAGCCGGGAAAGCGCTTCTTCCACTCGCGCCATCACTGCGCTCTCCAGTTCGTCACCCGATTTCTCGGCGCCCGAATCCATTGCGCCCGGCATCCTCAGAACCACGTTCAAATCCGGTTCCCCCTCGACCCCGAATTCTTCGGCCGCCGCGCGGAACGCCTCCACGTAGCCGGCAATCAGCTGCCGGTTCAGCGCAACTCCGTTCGAGCCCGAGCGCTCCAGGCTCAGGATCACTTCCACGTGGCCGCGAGCCATTTTCTCTTTCAAAATCCGGCGCAGCTTCATCTCCAGCGCGTCGGTATCAGACGGCAAGCGGAAGTGCAGATCCAGAAAACGATGATTGACCGACTTCAGCGACAGGGCGAACGCCAACTGGGCATCGACCTGCCCTTTCACCTGCGCGAATCCGGTCATGGAGCGAAGTGGCATAAAAAATTCGTGCAAATCACGTAGGCGACAGCCGTCCTCGGCTGTCCATACATCTACACTGCCTTCGGCGACATCCGCCTCAGCAAACTGCAATTCGTAAAGCCGCCGGTATGTGCCCAACTTTTGCATCAGCTCTTCATGCGCGCCAATGTCGCTGATCGTGCCGTTCTCCAGCACTACGATACGATCCGCGCGGCGCACCGTCGAAAGTCGATGCGCGATCACAAACACAGTACGCCCTGTCATCAGATTTTGCAGCGCCGACTTGCACCAACGATTCGGATTCGCTGTCCAGCGCCGACGTCGCTTCATCCAGAATCAGAATCGGCGCATTTTTCAGAATCGCCCGCGCAATCGCGATGCGCTGCCGCTCGCCGCCCGAAAGCCGCACCCCGCGCTCGCCGATCATGGTGTTGTATCCCTCGGGAAGCCCGCGAATAAATTCGTGCGCCATGCGCCGCGCGCGCCGCTTCTTCCACCCGCTTCTGCGAAACGTGCGGCTGTCCGTAGGCGATGTTGTTCCTCACCGTGTCGTTGAACAACACCGTCTCCTGCGTGACGATTCCGATCTGCGAGCGCAGCGACTCCAGGGTCACGTCGCGCACATCGCTGTCGTCAATCAGAATGCGCCCGCCGCTCACGTCAAAGAAGCGCGGAATCAGGTGCACCAGCGTGCTCTTGCCCGCGCCGCTCGACCCCACCACCGCCAGCACCTCGCCGGCCTTCACTTCCAGATCGATGCCATGCAGCACAGCCGGTGAATCCTCCGCTTGCCGTTGTTGAACTGGAATAGGAGAAGAGAGACACGTCCGCGAACCGGATGGTGCGCGCAAACTTTCCCATGCCGCTTGGCGGCCGGCTTCTCGCGCACTTCGTCTTCCATATCCATGAAACGGAAAATCTCCGACGACGCGCCCACCGCCTGCTGAAAATTGTTGTTGAACTGCGCGAACTTGCGCACCGGATCGTACAGCTTGAACACGGCCACGATGAAGGCCAGAAATGTCCCCGCCGTGAACACGTGGTGGTTAATCCGGTCCCTGCCCATCAGCACCAAGAGCGCAATCGGCGATCGCGCCCAGAATATCCATGAGCGGAGAACTGATGGCAAATGCCGCCACCAGCCGCAGATTTGCCCGGAACAGCCGTCGCGCAGCGGCGCGGAAGCGCCCCACTTCCCAGTTCTCCATGCCAAACGCCTTGACGATCCGGTTGCCGGTAATGGTCTCGTGCAGAATGTTCTGGATCTCGGCCAGCTTGTCCTGTCCGCCCCTGGTCGTGCTGCGTACTTGCCGGCCGATTTTTCTCGACGAGTACAGAATCACGGGGAGGAAAAGCACCAGCACCCACGCCAGCTTCCCTCCGAGCTGAACCACCACCGCCGCAATAAATACAAATGTAAAAAACTGCTGCAGGAATTCCGCCAGCACACTCGACATCGCGAATTGCACCTTCTCGATATCGTTGACGATCGTCGAGAGCAACGTGCCCGTGGTGTGTCTGGTGAAAAACGCCGCCGAACTCCGCAGGATCGCGTTGTACAAATCGTCTCGCAGGTCCGTGATCATGCCAAAGCCGGCGTAGTTTACGAGGAAAGTTCCCACGTAGTCGAAGATCCCTTTCAGCACCGTTGCTGCCACCAGCGCGAAGGCAACCATCGTCCATGGATTGTGAAAGTGGGACGGGACCAGCTGCTGAAGGTTCAGAAAGCGGTCGCTCCCTGGCAGCTTGAACAAAGGGATGGTCTTTCCCTGGGAGCCGGGATTCAATACGCTGTCAAAAATCGGGCCGATCAGCAGAACCCGGCCCGCGTCCAGCAGCCCCACCATCGCCATCAGCAGCACCGAAGCGAGAAACTGCCACCAGTAAGGCAAGACGTAAAGCAACAGGCGTGTGATGGGACGAGGCGGACGGGGCTGGGCCGACGTTCCTTCGCTCTTCGCGCCCGCCACTGTGGAAGTTGCCATGCGTGGTATCGCCAATTCTACATGTGATTCCCGGTAGCGATTGTGTGGAAGCGGGGCTATGCCCCGCTGGCACGAGGCGCGAGCCCCGTCACCACACAACTTCAGCCCAGCACCTACTTCGGGCTGTCCCGATGCACGACCTTCACTTTGTGTCCCGCTTTCCGCAGCCGCTTGCTTACATCTTCGGCGATCATCACCGAGCGGTGCTGTCCGCCCGTGCATCCGAAGCTGATGGTCAGATAGCTCTTCCCCTCGCGGATGTAATGCGGCAGCAGGTAGATCAGCAGTTCCGAGATGCGGTTAATGAACTCCTGCGTCTGCGGAAACGAGCGGATGTATTTCGCGACTCGAGGATCGCGTCCCGTCAGCGCGCGAAACTCCGGCACGAAATGCGGATTGGGCAGAAAGCGCACATCGAACACCAGGTCGGCATCGTCCGGCACACCGTGTTTGTATCCGAAACTCACGCACGATACCAGAATCGCCTGCTGGCTCCCGGAGTGCTCCTTGAACCGGTCGGTCAGGTGCGCCCGCAGTTCATGAACATTGAACTTGGAAGTGTCGATGACCAGGTCGGCGATTTTGCGAATCGCCCGCAGATGCCGCCGTTCGGCCCCGAGCGATGCCCGCACCGTAGTGCCCGTGCCCAGCGGATGCGGCCGCCGCGTCTCGCTGTAGCGGCGCAGCAACGCGGCGTCACTCGCTTCCAGATAAATCACCCGCGTCGGCAACATCCGCTTCACCGACTTAACAATCGCCGGCAGCTTCTCCAGTTGCGAACCCTCGCGCACATCCACCACCAGCGCGGTCCGCGGAATCTCTCCCGACTGCAAGGCCAGCTCGGCAAAGCGCGGAATCAGCTCCACCGGCAGATTGTCCACGCAGTAGTAGCCAAGATCCTCGAAGGCTTTCAGCGCCGAAGCCTTCCCCGACCCGCTCATCCCGGTGATGATGACCAGTTCCGCCGCGGCACGCGGCTCACTCTTGCGACCGCGAGTTTTTCCCGCTGCGGGCTTTCCCGCCGCGTGCGTGACCTTCTTGAGTTTGCCGCGCAGTCGCACCCGGAAATCTTAGCATTTCACGAGGAGGAGAAATGGAAAGGTTCGCCGCATGGTTCGTGTGAGTGCCACGCGCGACAGTCCAGTGCCTGGGTTGCCTCCGAGCTACGAGCCACGAGCTGCGAGCAGGCGTTGGCTCGCTCGCAGCTCGAAGCACTTACCTCGGCGCACCCAACCTCGACTCGCCCTACAACGAGCGCAGGAAGTTCAGGATTTCCTGCACCTGCGACGGGCTGAGCATTTTGAAGTTTTGGATCACAGCGTCGGCCTCCGAGCCAGCCTTCGACCCACAGCTTTGCTGCAGGCTGTTTGGTCGGGCACGCTCGGATGCACAACTGCTGCCGGAATCAGCATGGTCCTTGATCGCCTGCAGCAAGTCCGAAGTGCGTCCGTCATGCAGAAAAAACAGACGCTGCCCGACGCCCCACAGTGGAGCCGTGCGGAACTGATCCGGCCCGGCGGCACCTTGGTTGATGCCGTCCGCCAGACCCGGGCCCATGTGGTGGAGCGCGAAATCCGAGTACGGCTGGTAGGTTACTCCGCCCATGCCGGTAAAAATCGATGCCCCTGTGGTCAGCGAGGGTGAGTGGCACAGAGCGCAGCCGATTTTGTTGAACAGATTCGAACCGCTCTGTGTGGATGGAGTGGGCGGCGCCGGAGTGGCGGGCGCCGAAAGCCGCATGAACGCAGCGAAGTTGACGATATCGGACGACATCTCCGACACCGTCCCGAGGGTCGTGTTGTAATTCGGACTGTCCGGATTGCCGTTCAGCATGTTGCTCGCGTCATCGGGCGTTGGATTGAATACACAACCCGCCACGGCGCTGCGTTTGTTCGGAAATAGTTCGTTCGAGACTCCGATTTCGACGTTGTAGGCTTCGCCGGAGAACATCAGCAGCGACTTGTTTTGTGCCTTCCAGCCGAAGCGCGTGATGGTACCGTCGTTGCCGCTAGTGTTGAACGTGCCGCCGATGCCGAGTTGAGACCTGGCGGCTTGCGTGGCGGCCAGATTGGCTTGCAGAGTGGCATCGGGCGTGTTCTCCACCAGGCCCAGCCCGAAAAGAGGAGTCGGGATGCGGTAAATTACGTTGTTGGCGGCCACCTGCTGCGCGAAATTCGGCTGCGCCAGAGTGCAACCTGGAGCATCCCCGCGCCCAGCGATGGTATACAACCCATGAACCCCGCCATCCAGCGTGCCATTTGCGTTTTCAATGAAGCGAGCCTCGCGCACCGGGCCGCTAGCGCTGATGAAAGAAGGGACCACGTTGCTGGCTCCGTCAAGCGTAGCCAGCGCGACCTGCGGATTCGGAACCGGATTCTGCGGACTGCTCAGGCCCGGACTCGAGCCGCCGATGGCCGGCTGCGCATGGCACATGTTGCAACTGTTGCCGTTGAATGTCGGCCCCAGTCCTGTGCTGGTTCCTGTGACCGCGTCTACCTCCTGAAACCGCAGGAATGCCTGGCTGAAGAAAGCCTGCTCGTTGGCATTAAGAGTGGGGTACGGGCCGCCCGCTGTCGCGGGACCGGGCCGCGGGCCTGGGTCCTGTTGCGCCCAGGCTCCGATTGAAACCATCGAAAGAGTGAGAAGCAGGGTGAGAAGCAAAGTTACGCGACTTGCTGTCCATCTTTTCATTGGAACTCTCTCCTTGGCTGGCCAGACACACTCCGGCTAATGCCGGATGGTTGAGAGACGATGGCGCCGTGCTTTATTCACTCGAGCGAGCACACGCCGGCCAGATAGGTGGCGTCATGCTGTTCGTGCGACTTCAGTTGCGCCCTGGGGCTTGAGCAGCCCGAGGTTGGAAGCATCCGCCAGAAAACTGCGGACGGTTGGAAACAACATTGAGTGGCACTCTACGTTTGAACGGCGGCGCGGTCAATGTGCCGTTAGTACATGCGAACCCGGCAGCAGGACGCGGAAGTGCATCGTGCAGAAACGCCGCGATGCGATGTCCGGATTCCTGAAGTTGCCATCGGCCGAAAACCCGCCCTTGCTGGGCCGCAGAGTGTACGCCGCTGCTAAAGGTAGCGGTGCAGGCCGGCGATAAGGGCAATGAAGTGATCGTGATAGTAATCACGATTGGTCCAGAAGGAATGAGGGGGACAGTTTCGGCACCGGGCGTCAGGGGCGCGGTTGGGAGGACTGTTGCTTCTGCGAAACCAGCCACGCCTCTGCCTCAGCCGCGTCTCGGAAGACGCGGATCACACGAAAATAATCCTGCGCCATGACCTCAAACATCCTGAGCATCCCGAAAAGCGCATCTGTGACTGCCACGATCGCGCAAGCCCCGAACCGAACTTTTTTCTGAATCTTCTTCACTTCAAGAGGGACAGCCCGAATCTGGATGGCACTCGGTAAGGAGGTCATCTGACTCACGTCTAATAGGACATCAAGGTGTCCCGTGCACTCGGGATCGCGCTCCAACTCTCGAAAATGCTGGACTACTTCGTCAAGCGTGGCCTTCCCGATGCACTGGGTCCGAATGACTCTTTCCTTCGTGTCGATTGTGTACGTCACGGGCATGCCCCAACTCCTCTTTCAGGACGTTACAATCTTATAAACACGCGGGATTTCTTCGCTCAGGAACCGACTCTCGGTCAAAATAGTCACGAGTCTTGATTTGGTGGGCGCTGTAGGATTTGAACCTACGACTTCCACCGTGTGAGGATGGCACTCTACCGCTGAGTTAAGCGCCCACTTTTTGCGGTTTTGTCATTGTAACAAATCGTGCCCGCCCTTCCGGCACCCAACCAGCCTCTTGACCACCTCCGCCGCTCCCGATAGCCTCTTGACTATTGACCTTTCCATCGCCCCTTCATGCCCGCTTCCGACATTCCCGAGGCTCGACCCGTAACTGATTCACGGGAAAACACTTCCGCGAACCCTCCGGCCTCGGGGGAGGCGCAACTTTGTCCCCCGAACCGGGTTTCTAATAGTGTGAGCAGCGTGGCCATTGATCGTGGACTGCTGGGTCGCGGGCTACCGAGCTTTGCGGGAGCTTCGCCGTCAGCGGCCGCACCCGTTACCATGGCAAATTCCGCCGGTTCAAACGAGGCCGTTTCCGACGTCGACGTGATGCTGCGGGTGAAGACGGGCGACGAGTCCGCCTTTTCTTACCTGGTACAGAAGTATCGCCGCCCGATGGTCGGCTTCATGTACCGGTTGTGCCACAACCCGTCGACCGCCGAGGAACTGGCGCAGGAAGTGTTTTTGCGCGTCTACCGGTCGCGCACCAGTTACGAGCCGAGCGCCAAGTTCACGACTTGGCTCTATCGCATCGCGACCAACCTGGCCGTCAACCACGCGCGCGATACGCGCCACGAGCGTCCGGAAAACACCGTCCGCCTCGATGAGCCGGACAAAGAAACGGGCACCACGCCCGACCTGGCCGACGAGTCGCTCACTGCGGAAGAGCAGATATTGAAACGGGAGCGGCTGGCGGCCATCCGCGGCAAAGTGAACGCTCTACCCGAACGCCAGCGCGTGGCCGTCATCATGCACAAGTATCAGCAGATGGATTACCGCGAGATTGCGGGCGTTCTGAAACTGAGCGAGTCCGCCACCAAGTCGTTGCTGTTTCGCGCTTACGAAACGTTGCGCGAGCAGTTGAAAGAGTTTGTTTCGGGGAAGTAGAGGGAAGAGTATGAATTGCTATGAAATTAGTGAACTGTTGCCGGAATTAGCCGCGGGCATGGACACTTCGATGCCTGAAGCCGAGCAACTCGAGGTCAAGAAGCACATCGCATCCTGTGAGGCCTGTGCCACTCATCTCAGCGAGTTGCAGAAAACCATGGCGCTGCTTGATGAATGGCAAGCGCCAGAGCCGTCGCCATATTTTGACACCCGCATGCAGGCGCGGCTCCGCGAAGAAATGGCTCGCCCGCATGTCGCGTGGCTGGGTTGGCTGCGGCGTCCGGCCTGGGCCATGTCGCTCGCAGGCGTACTGTTTGCCGGAGCGCTGGCTGTGACCGTTGGCAACCGATCGTATATCTATCAGGCCGAAACCATCCCAACCAATCCCCCATCACTCGGTTTGCCGGTGCAGCCGGGAACCGCCGTCGGCGATCTGCAGGCACTGGACAGGAACGACGAGCTGTATGCCGATTTCGACATGCTCGACGAACTGCAGGTGCAGGACGACGTAACCGCGAATCCGTAAGATCGGCGAGCTGAAGATTCGCGGACTGGGGGAGGGGCGGAACATGTTGGGACGGGCGACAATAGCGGGCTGTCGGGCAGCGATTCTGCTGCTGGCGCTGTCGTTCGCTCCGCCGTTCGCTCAAGCCGATCCGCAAGCGGACGGGCAGTGGCACCACTTTCAGAAAGAACCCTATTCCAGCGGTCGCAGTCAAGCCCGTCCGCCACAGAACCAGCCCGGCCACGCCGGAAACTGGCTCCGCCGCTATAAGGATCTGCCGCCCGCGCAGCAGCGCCGCGCGCTCGAAAACGATCCGCAGTTCCGCAGGCTTCCTCCGCAACAGCAGGCGCGGTTGCTCAACCGGTTGCAGCATTTTTCCAGCCTGCCTCCGCAGCAACAGGAGCGCGTGCTCAACCGCATGGAAACCTGGGAGCACCTGACGCAAAGTCAGAAGCAGCAAGCGCGCCAGCTCTTTCAGCAGTTCAAGCAGTTGCCGCCCGATCGCCGCCAAGCCGTCAATCGGGCGATCCGCAGCATGCGTGGACTGACGCCGGACCAGCGTGACCGGCTCATCGACTCCCCGCAATTCAGGAGCGCGTTCTCACCACAGGAACGCGGCATTCTCAGCGGAGCCGCTCACCTGCCGCTCGCCCCCGGAGATAGCCTGCAAGGCGGGCCGCTCGAATAAAGATGGGAGTTTGAAGAAATTGTGTGGTGGCGGGGCTTTGCCCCGCCAGACGGGGCCGAGCCCCGTCACCACATGAGCAGGTTGTCTGCCGGAAGTCGGAACTGAGACCTGGCTACCGCCGGATCAGCGCCATCACCCATCCCGCGACAAACACTCCGCCGACAAACATGGCGAAGCAGTAGAGACCGTACTTCACCATCTCCATCGTCGAATTGCGCTGCGTGATGCCGAAAACAATGGACGCGAAAAGCGCGAACACCACCGCCGCCGAGAAGTGCGACAAGTTGATGGTCACGGTTTCTTCCCCAGCGCAATATGATGCGCATCCGCCGCCGCGATAAAATTCAGCAGCCCGGCCACGATCAGAAACGTCTTGCCGTAATCCGCCGCGGCATTCGCGGCCATCACGTTGCCCCAATCCATGATGCGCGCCAGAAAGTAGAGCGCCCCCGAGCCTACGTCGCCCACAAAACCCAGTATGTCGAGAATGTCGCCGCCGTTCGGCTGGTAGATCCGCCCCTGCATGCCCAGTCCGATCAGGAACATCGCCACCACCGACACCAGCAGCAGAACGCCGCGCCCATAGCGCTTCAGCAGGATGTGTCCGCCGCCCGGAATCAGCCAGCCCACCAGCGGCGCGACCACCGCCATCGTGGTGAGCGGGTATTCCGGCTCAGCCGCCGAAGCCCCATCTTTTGCTTTATCTGTTGTCGGCTTGGCCATTCAGATCTTCACGAACTCTCGTTGGATTTTACCCGTGACCTCGGCGCTTCCCGGCCGCACCAGCACATCCACTTCCAGGCGCACGCCGAACTCGGGCAGGTAGATCCCGGGTTCGATCGAGAACAAGGAATTGGGCAGAATGCGCCGCTCGTCGTGAATTTCCAGGTCAT
This sequence comes from uncultured Acidobacteriaceae bacterium, assembly GCA_963760175.1. Classification (GTDB taxonomy): domain Bacteria; phylum Acidobacteriota; class Terriglobia; order Terriglobales; family Acidobacteriaceae; genus Acidiflorens. The sequence goes on along the minus strand of CAVXBU010000011.1, from coordinate 100,890 downwards.
CCATATTCGCGCCATTCGAATGCACTTCGGTGGCTATCGAGTGGCCGGTGCGGTGGATGAAGTAATCTCCGTATTTCGCCTTCTTGATGTGCCCGCGCACCGCGTGATCCACCTCCCACCCCGAGATGGGCTTTCCCGCGGACACAGCATCCTGCACCGTCTTCACGCCGATGTCGCGCGCCTCGCTCACAATCTTGAAGATCTCGCGCTGCCGGTCCGACGGACCGTTGCCCACAAATCCCATCCAGGTGATGTCGTAGTAAACCGCGCCGCGGCGTATTCTTTTTCGCCCACACGTCCAGCAGAACCAGGTCACCTTCGCGAATCGGCACCGGCCGGCTGGCGCTCGGCTCATAGTGCGGATTGCCGCTGTTGGCGTTCACGGCCACGATGGGCGGATCGTCGGTCACCATGTTCTCGCGCTGGAACGCTTCCATGAAAAACTGCTGAATCTCATGTTCGTGCGTGCCGCGGTTGCGCACGCGCCGTCCAATTTCCTTGAAAGCCTCGGCGGTAACCGCATCAATCACATCGCGCGCCGCAAAGTGCGACTTGATCTGCTCGTCCGTCAACGTCGCTTCAAACTGCGCGATCAGGTCTGCCGCGCTGACAATGTTCTTGCCCAGCCCGCGGATCAGGTCCGCCGTTCCCGCGTCCACCATCGAAATGGTAAACACAAAGTTGTTGGCCGAGTATTGCATCGCCACATCGCGATACGGGCCCAGTATCTGCTTCAAACCGTCGAACAGTTCCTGCCATCCGGCATACTGTTTCTTGACGCCGGGCAGGGTATCCAGGTGTCCCGACTCGATCTTGTGCACTAGTTTGACGGGCTCGCCTTTGGCGGGGATCAGGTAGTACCACCGCCGCGTCACCATTAGCCCATCCGGCAGCCCGAGGACGCGGTAAGCGATCGGGTCGCGATGGTGATGGTCGTAGAAAAGCCAGGCGTCAATGTTGCGCTCGCGCAAGGCTTGCTGGATAGCGGACAGGTCCATATACAAACGGTTATTCTACACGACCGCTGGCCTGGGCTGGACTTTGGGACCGTCTTATGTTGTGTGGAGACGGGGCTTGCCCCGTCTAGCCCGCTCCGTCATGCGCCGCAATAACACGATCTGTGCAGAGACAGGCTTTGCCCCGTCCAGCCTGCGACGTCACGGGTGGCGACGGCAGATGCGGCAAGCCGCGTCGCTAGTGAAAATATGGTAAAAAGTAATGTAATGCCAACGCACGCCTCTGGCAGTCTTAACCCGCCACAATCCGATCCGCCACCATTAGGTGCGCCGTGCTGAGGGCGCCGTGTTGAGAGCACTGTTCATCGCCCTCTCGGAGAGCCGGTGGCTGCGCGCCGTCGCCGAGCGGTCCCGCCTGGGCCAGCGCACTTCCGCCCGCTTTGTCGCCGGCAAAGACGTGGCGGACGCGGTTCGTGCCACCGCCGCCGTGAATCAATTTGGCGCCAGCGTCTCCATCGACAATCTGGGTGAGAACGTCACCAACGCCGACGAAGCCCGGGCTAGTGCCCAGCTTTACCACGAACTGCTCGACGAAATCGCGGCCCACAAACTGAACGCGAACGTCAGCCTGAAGCTGACCCACATGGGCCTTGACGTCGACGAGACCATGGCCTACGAAATCGTCCGCGGATTGGTCGCCAAAGCCGCCAGCATGTCGCCCAGAAATTTCGTTCGCGTCGATATGGAAGGATCTCCCTACACGCAGCGCACCCTCGATTTTGTTCACGAGCTCCACCGGGTTCCGGGGAACGAAGACAGCGTGGGGGCGGTGATCCAGTCCTACATGCGGCGTGCCGAAGCCGACATCGACAAGCTGCTCTCCGAGCGCATCCGCATACGGCTCTGCAAAGGCGCCTACAAAGAACCCGACGACATCGCATTTCAGAAAAAGTCCGAAGTTGACTCGAACTACGTGAAGCTGATGAAGGTTCTGATGAAGAGCGGCGTCTATCACGGTTTGGCAACTCATGACGAAGCGATTATTAAAACCGCCAAGGCCTTTGCCACGCGTGAGAATATTCCGCGCAACGCTTTTGAATTTCAAATGCTGCACGGCATCCGCCGCGACCTGCAGCACAGCCTCGTGAAAGAGGGCTGGGGTATGCGCGTCTACATCCCGTTCGGCACCGAATGGTATCCGTATTTCATGCGGCGGCTGGCCGAGCGTCCCGCCAACGTGTTGTTCATCGCCAAGAACCTTATGCGGAAGTAAGCCGCGTTGTTTCAATCAGATAGACGGACGCCAAGCGGGCAACCAGAGGCCCTGTATGGGAGAACTACACTTTTTCTGCCGGGCGTGAAGGGAATGAATAGCTCTTCTCGTTCTATGAAGAGGAAGCTAACTCGGCTTGGATTCACCGCCTGCCCCCTCGGCAATGTGCTTGCGTCCAACCGGGTACAGGGGTCTGCAGCTCGCAACGGTTCCGCATTGAGACTCTGGGTTTCCGTATCAAGCCCTCCGCGTCGCCCCGGGGAAGGACGACGCGGAGGCTTCTTGTTTTGGGTACGACGCTCGCAATGATCTGACTTACTTTGGCCAGGCTTGCAGCGCGGTCCGTACGACTCGCCTCAGTTCATTGCGACTGGCGCCGCTCGCGGCTTGGACTGCGATTCCGTGAACCACGGTCACGACGAAGCGGGCGAGGTCGGCGGGGCTGGCCTCGGGCGGCAGATCACCCTCGGCTTGCGCGCGCTGGAGCCGTTGACGCACCGCCTTCTCTCCCGCGCCGCGCCGCAAGATAAGATCGCCGCGAACAGCCTCTGCTCCGTCGCCGCACGCGAGCGCGCCCTGCACAAAGAGACATCCCGCTGGATTGCCTGAGCTGGTTACCAAGTCCGCGGCGCCTAGCATCAATCCTTCAACGGCAGCCCGCGCAGTCGGCCGGTTCAGCGCCTCGCGCAGGTAGGCCGCCGGACCTTCGTCATAACGATCGAGCGCTTTGCGAAACAGCGCTTCCTTGTCGCCAAAAGCCGCGTACAAGCTGGGGCGGTTGACACCCATGGCCCTGGTGAGGTCCGACAGCGACGCCCCCTCATAACCCTTGCGCCAGAATACCTTCATGCCGGCGTCCAGGGCCTTCCCGGCGTCGAACGACCGGGGACGCCCGACGGCTCGCGTCGTCTTCTTCCGTTTCATATTCATTTGGATGCTCATTCTATACCGATCGATAAATAATTATGAGTCCTCGGCGATTCGCAGCACATCTGTATTGTACGGTACAGAAACAGAAGTTGGAGACCGAAAGGAGCACATTATGGGCAAGCTGGAAGGAAAAGTAGCAGTCATAACCGGAGGCAGTAGCGGCATAGGCCTCGCCACCGCGCAGCGCTTTGTGGCGGAAGGCGCGCAGGTGTTCATCACCGGACGCCGTCAAAGCGAACTCGACAAAGCCGTCAAGCTGATCGGCAAGAACGCCACCGCGGTTCAAGGCGACGTCGCAAGTCTGGCCGATCTTGACCGCCTGTACGCCACGGTCAAGCAGAAGGCGGGCAAAATCGACATCGTCTTCGCCAACGCCGGCGGCGGCGCACTCGCTCCCCTCGGATCCATCACCGAGGAGCAATTCGACAAGACCTTCAACTCGAACGTCAAAGGCCTTCTCTTCACCGTGCAGAAAGCTCTTCCTCTGCTGGTCGACGGAGGCGCGGTGATCCTGAATGCGTCGATCGTTTCGTCCAAAGGATTCCCGGCCTTCAGCGTCTACAGCGCGACCAAAGCTGCGGTGCGTTCCTTCGCCCGTGGCTGGACGGTCGACCTGAAAGACCGCAAGATCAGAGTCAATGTCATCAGTCCCGGTCCGATCGATACACCAATTCTCGACGGCTTGGGAGAAAATGCTGGACAAACCCAGGAGATCAAGAAAGGCCTGATCGCCGGCGTCCCCATGGGTCGTTTGGGTACTCCTGATGAGATCGCCAAGGCAGCGGTATTCCTCGCCTCCGACGACAGCAGCTTTATCACCGGCATTGAACTCTTCGTCGATGGCGGCACGGCGCAAGTCTAAGCGCGCATGCGATTTTGGTAGAGACGGGGCAAGCCTCGTCTCTACCGCTCTTTCTCATCCTTCCCACACAAACGCGTCAAACACCCGCGTAGATTCAAATCCGATGCGCTTATAAAGCGCAATGGCGCGGTCGTTGGCTTCGGTCACCGTCAGCGAGATGAAATGGAATCCCCGGCCGCGCAGATTCCTGGTAGAAGCAGCCAGCATCGCCTCGCCGAGCCCGGCGGAGCGGTATTCAGGGAGCACGCAGACCTGCGTGATATGGCCAACATCGGGGCGCACCAGCGAGCACAGAATGAGTCCGACGAGCGTGCGCGTGCGGCGCTCGAGAACGACGAAGGATGCCCCGGGATCAAAAGTCCCGCACCCGGGAAAGCGCACGATGTTGTTGAGAAAGCGCAGCGAGCCGGTAAGGGAGCGGTACTGATCGTTGATCTCGGAATCGACGTGGCCGCGGTAGGCGGCAGTGATCAGCGCGGCGGCGGACTGGTATTCCTGCTCGGACCAGGGACGTATTTCGAACTGCGACGGAAGCGGCGGTAGCGGAGCCTGCGGATGCTTGCCGATGTCGAAATTCATGAACACGCGAGGATGGCGGCTGAAGCCCTGTTGCAGAAAGGGATGCGAGACTTCTCCGGTGTGGTGCGCCAGCAACTGTGCCTCCACGCGATGAATGCCGGGCGACTGCTGCAGGGTTTCAATAACGTGGGTCAGCAGGCGTTCTTCGACCTGGTGACGGTCGGGACCGCGGCCCGCGTCGGCGTTGCGGACGAACAGGTCGCCGATCACCCCCTTGCTCTGCTCGTAGACAAAAAAGGAGTAGCCGAAGATGCTGCCGCGCTCGATGGCAGCGTACCCGGGAAGGATTTTTGCGTCCATGTAGCGCAGGATCATCTCGGCGGAAGTGGCGTAGTCCCACGAGAGCACACGTCCCCACATGGAGATCTCATCTTCCAGCAGCGGCCGTAGGTCGGCGGAAGAAAAATGTCGGAGATCGAGAATTTCCATATAAGAAGGTCGTTAGGTCTCAGGCGTCAGGTCTCAGGAAAACACCTAAGCATGTTCCGCTCGTGCGCTCAGGCTGTTCCTGAGACCTGAGACCTGACACCTGAGACCTTGTTTCATTTTCCCACCCAGTACAGATCCACTTTCTGCGCCGGAATGCTGGTTAAGTATGACACTCGGCGTCCGGCAACGAGTTGCGCGACTTGGGACTTCGTACCTTGCGCGGCAACCACCACATGCGCCGCGGCCGGGATATTTCCGTCCTCGTATTTCTGCGCCGGACGATTCAGATAAAACTCGAGTCCGTATTCCTGCGCGCGATGCACGTGATAGACGCCGATGGGGACCGCCTCGTGCGAAAAAGCCTGAATGCTTTCGGCGATGGGACGCGCGGATTGGGTGGCGTCGATCACCGGCGCGGCGAACCGGATTACGGCGGCGACGCTGACGACCACGGCGAACAGGGTGACGCGGCTCAACAGGCGCAATCCGGCGCGGGAGAGCAGCGCGGCGCGTGATGCCGATCGCGCAAACACGTCGGCAATGGCAGCCGCAACGCAGGCTCCCGTTCCCCACAGCAGGTGGTGATTCATCGCAATGGAGGCTGCCGAGAGAGCGGCGAAGATCAGCACTCCGCACAGAATTCCATGAGCGTCGGCGAGCACGGGCGAAAGTCTTTTCAGCCTCACTCGAGACCTACTCTCGGCGAAGACCTTCCGGCGACGCGCGGCCAGATATTCGGCAACCAGCAACGCTCCCGCAGGAACGGCGGGCAAAATGTATCCCGGCAATTTCGATTGCGAAGCGCTGAAAAACAGAATGGGCACGAGCATCCAGATGAGAAGAAACAGTGGCCAGGAATCTTCTGGGCTAGAGGCAACTAAAGCCTGTTTGCCTTCGGACCAGATCATGCGAGCGTGTTCAGCGACGGCAAGGATGAGCACGAACGTCCACGGCATCATGGCCAGCAGGAACACAGGCAGGTAAAACCAGAAAGGCTGGGGGTGGTGATAGATATTCTGCGAGAAGCGCGCGAGATTGTGTTCCAGGATGAAGAAACGGAAGAATCCCGGATTGCGCAATTGGACGGCAACGTACCAGGGCAACGTGACGGCGAGGTACAGATGGATGCCGGGGATCCAGAGGGTGCGAAGGATGGCTAGCCAGTCACGCTTTACGGCAACGAAAAGCAAAGATGATGACAGCCGACAGTGCAGGCGCGACCGGCCCTTTGGCCAAGGTTGCTAGTGCCAGAAAAAAATAAAAGACGGCAAGATAAATGTGCCGGCGGCTTTCGTACCAGCCGTACCACGCCAGCAATGCAATGGCAAAGCAGGCGGCGAGCGGCATGTCGGTCGCAGCCGCGTGAGCAAATATGAATACGGCGGCGCAACTGGCCGTGATCAGAGCGCCATCGAGTTCGCTGCCCGGCCGAAAGCGGCGAAGAAAAAAATAAATCGCCGCGATCAGCAGAGAGCATCGAACGCGGCGGGCAGGCGCGCAGCCCGTCGGAGACGCCGGCCACACGGAACGACAGCATCGCCTGCCAGTAATAAAGCACCGGCTTTTCCAGCCACGGTTTGCCCTGCAGCGTGGGAGTAACCCAATCGGAGCGCTCGAGCATTTCGCGCGCGACTTGCGCGTAGCGCGGTTCGTCAGCGCCGACCAGCCCGAAGGCCCCGAGGCCATAGAAGAAAAGAAATCCGCAGAACGCCACCAGCAGCAGCAAGTCGGTGCGATTGCGCGGATTCGTTGCTTGATTCACTTTGTGATTAGCTTGATGTTGCGTAGTCCGTAGACTGCATCATTCATTTCAGCTTCGCGAACGACCATCGACCAACGGCTATCGACTGGTCGATGCGTTCGCGACCACCGGTTCCGCGTGCAGCCGATCTACAACTCGCGACACCGCTACCGCCAGAGGCCCGTCGAGCGAACAGCCGCTGGCGCATTTGTGACCGCCGCCGCCGAAATGCTCGGCCACGGCAGAGACGTTCACCGCTCCCTTGCTGCGGAGGCTGATGCGATAGCGGCTGATCCGGGCAGTTCGCGAAAAAAAATCGCAACCTGCACGTCCGCCGATCGAGAGCGCGTAGTTGACCAGGCCCTCGCAATCTTCTTCGCGTGCGCCGAAGCGCTGCATCTGCTCCTGCGTGACCCAATATCCAGGCCAGCGGCCCGTCGCGATGTCAGATTCGAGAGCGCCGCGCCCAGCAGACGCATTTTGGCCGTCGAATGCCCGAAATAAATATGCCGCGCACACAGCGCCGGATCGGCTCCGGCCAGCACCAGTTCGCGCGCCACCGTGAAAGTGTGCTCGTTGGTGCCTTCGAACATGAATGATCCCGTGTCGGTCATGAGCCCGGTGTAGAGGCAGGTGGCAATGTCGCGATCCACCGGAACGCAGGCCAGCCGCGCTAAGCGAAAGACCAGTTCGGCCGTGGCCATCACCGAGGAATCGATCCAGTTGATCTGCGCAAAATTGCGCCCGCTGGCGTGATGGTCAATGTTGATGAGGAAACATTTCTCCAGACCCTTCAGCCGCGCGCGCCGTATGCTGTCGCATTCCAGCAGAATGACGGCATCATTCGGCGGGACGGCATCGGCCTGAATCGCGCGATCGGCGAAGGGAAGGTTCTGGTAAATCCGCGGAACGCCATCATGCATCACGACTTCGGCATCTTTGCCCATGACGCGCAGAATCTGGCCGCAGGCCAGGGCAGAGCCGATGCCGTCTCCGTCGGGCCGGGCGTGCGAGGTCACCACCAACGTTGACGCGCGCGAATCTCTTGTAGAACCCGCTCTAGCATGAGTGTGCTCTCGGCTCTCGGCTATGGAGTTCTCAGTTCCCAGTTCTCAGTTCTCATTAAAGCACTCCGCCGCTACTCACTGAGAACTGAGAACCGAGAACTGAAACTCGCCTTAGGGCCCGGACTCAGCCCGTCTTCCGTGCCCGTTTCTTCGCCCGCCCCAGAAGCTCATCCACCCGGCTCTCCAATTCATCGGCACGATCGATCTGAAAATAAAGTTCCGGAGGCCGCCGCAACCGCAGCCGTTCCGCCAGCTCGTGCCGCACGTAATTCTTGGCCGCCGCCAGCCCTTCCAGCGTGCGCTCAGCCTCGACCTCATCGCCGGCAACGGTCACCATGATGCGCGCCGATCGCGCGTCCTCGGCCATGAGCACCGCGCTGACGCTGGCCAATCCGATGCGAGGATCCGCCAGTTCGCCTTCGAGGATGGTTTCAATCTCCTCGCGAATCGCCTCGCTCAGCCGTCCGCGATGATATTTCTGCCCACGATGCTCCACAGCCCACCTCGAATGGAGAAAACTTTTGAGAATATCAGAAAAGCCAGGTTTTGGAGCACCAGGCACGACGGAACAACTTCGATCCAAGCAAGGTTCTGAGAAGGTCACGGCTTCAGTCGTGCCATGCGCTCCGCAATCAGGACGGACCTGGCCGCTCAGGGCCACCCTCACAGAAACTCCACAAACGAGTCCGTAACTTCGGCGCCCGCGTTGTTGGCAATGCGCGTAGCGGCGCGCTCGACGTTTTTCATCAGTCCATCCAGATAGTCGCGTGAGTGCGAAACGCCGACCACGCCGATGGTCGCCTGATTCCAGAGCAGGCTGGGATCAAGTTCGGCCACCGCAACATTAAACGAAGATCGCAGCCGGTCTTTGAGACTACGCGTGACCTGACGCTTGTCCTTAAGCGAGTGCGCCGCTTCGATCCGGAGTTCAAGAGTAAGAAAAGCGATCATGGGCAATCTATAACCCAATCGCCAGTAAAGAATCCGCACCCCATTCCATGCTCCACAATGCATTGATCCCAACACGAGCTTAAGGGTAGACGACGGGCCTAGCCCCGTCTCCGCGATCGCCACCAGCTTAAGCCCCCGAAAACGCATCCGACCAAAATTTTCAGCGATTTCGTCCCACTTCGTGCTACACTGTGCTTGCTAAGTTTGACTCACATGCACTTGCAGGTCGGTACCGCCAACCAGCGTCACCCCCTCTCTACAGCAGCGAATCTTCTCAGCACATTTCAAGAAACAAGAAAAAGGAACATCAATGGCAGAACAAGGAACAGTGAAGTGGTTTAACGACGCCAAGGGCTACGGCTTCATCAGCCGTCAAAATGGCGAAGACGTTTTCGTGCATTTCTCCGCTATTCAAGCTGGCGGCTTCAAGAGCCTGCAAGAAGGCCAAACCGTGCAGTTCGACGTGACCAAGGGCCCCAAAGGCTGGCAAGCGGAGAACGTTACCGCTGTCTAGGTAGCGACAACGATCTCTATGTAACAACGGTGCCCGGGATTCGCAAGATTCCCGGGCATTTTCGCGTCCGCACGTGTGGAACGGACACTCCTGTCCGCTGCCGTTGACTTCGATTTTGATATTGCCACGGCTCAATCTTCGTTCAGCAAGAGGTTCAATGCCGCCGCCAGGCGGCTCATTTCTCGTCGGCCGGTAATTTGATCTGCTGCCGTCGAAAGCGCTGAAAGCTGCTTTGCCAGAACGGCGATGGCTACATCCTGGGAAACGTAGAGGCGATCGCGCGGCATAAATACCCTCCAACCGTTTTGCTCCCGGCGAAGTTCCCATCGGGTCTCCTGAACCTTCGCCTTTCCCCAGCTTCCGTCCGCGGCTGCCCCACGCGTGTTTCCGCGCACCACTACCCATCCTTTATCGCCCTTGACGTGTACCGCTGTGACTTGCACGCTGCCGAGCAGCACCACCGGCATCGGTCCGCGATTTTCGGCGTCGAGCAGAGACACCGGGGCATTGACCAGCGCTGAGACAGCGCCCTCCACATCGCCTTTAGTCGGCTTGCCGTGCCCGGTTACGATCTGCATGCTGGGCGGGGTGTCGCCGCTGATCGCATTATGAAAAGCGTCTTGCGGCGAGGACACGGGCTCGACAAGTCCTGCGGGCGGTCTTTCCAGAGGCTTGCCCGGACGATTGCCCCGGCGCTTGCCTAGGAACGAGAGCAGCATGCGCGGGAGCGCTTCCGCGGCTGTGCGCGGGGATGTCACCGAGTCCGGCCAGTTCGGTCCCGTCGCCGACCACGTAACGATAGAAGCGCGGACGCCCTCGAGTCTGCCAGTACTCGCTGTTGTAATTATCCGTGCCTACGCCGCTGCCCTTGGAGCTTAAGAATTCGCTGCGCGCGGCGTCGACCACCAGTCCCACATGGCCCGGCCACACAATCAGGTCGCCCGGTTGCGCGCTGCGCACCCGACGAAACTGCGGAATGCCGGCGAAGATCTCGTTAGATGTCGCATAAGGATAGGCGAGTCCGGTGGTGGAGAGCACCTCGTGCACCAGATGCGAGCAATCCAGCCTGGGACTCGAGGCGGAATACTCCAGCGCGCGGTTGGCCAACGCGACGCCTTCCGCGCGCGTGAGCAAGCGCCCGCCGGGCTGCTCAACCGTGTCAACAGAGGCCGCTTTTTGCTCGACAAAAAACGGCGCTGCTGGCAAGTAGGCAACCCAGCGCCAATACAGTTTTCAGAAAACCTCTCATGGCTTGCATTTCCGCCAGACGGCGCGACCCTCAGGAGCCCAAACCCCATTCTGGGACAGTAGTTTCCGGAAAAGGAGTTACGGAGGGTCATGGGCGGGTTGGACCACCGGCCAACGGAGGTAGAACGCGGACCGGGGCGCGTGTACGTACAATGTTTCACGTGAAACACTTTGTACTGTCTATAATGTATGTACACTCAGGTCGAACTCCCCCCGCCCAAGCAGAGCTTGGACGGGGCACCCTTCAAGGTTGGGATGGGCTCGAAGTCCGGGACACCCGCCATTACTGCGGGTTATCGGGCTTCGGGCGCGCGACTTTCTCGGCTATCGGCAGCTTCTTGTCTTTTCCGTAATCGTCCAGAATGTGCGCGTTGTTCCCGTCGATGGCAATTTTGGTCGGTTCGTGCAGCGTCACGTTCAACAACTGGCGCTTGGTGAGAACCGGGCCAAGAACGTAGATGGTGTCGTCGGTTTGTATCCAGTAATAGGTCTTTGTGACCGGCACTCCAACCAGCGCCCCCACCGGAACCACCACTGCCCCGCCCCGGTCGGAGGTGATGTCGATGACCTTGGCGTCCATCCACTCATAATCTTTGGCTTTGACTGGTGCTGCCGGGGCCAGTGCTACTGAGGTGAACAGAATGGCAAGGATCAAGGCGGCGCGTCTCATGGAGCCCTCCGCCTTTCGTTCTACGCGAAGGGATTTAGGACGGAAAGATTCCGAAAGGTCTCGTCTTAAGGGTTAGCGGGGAACCCGGATTTGGCGTCCATCCAAACTCTGAAGGGTGCCACCCGCGGTCACGGCTTCGATTCCTGCAGAAGAACGATGTCCGAGGTGTCTTGCTTGCGAAGCACTAACAGCAATTTTCCATCCGGAGACCAGTGAAACCCCGATATTGTGTCTGACGTAAAATTCGTGATCTGTTTCCCCTTCGACCCGTCAATCGGCTGCATCCAGATATTACCGATCCCCTTGTCCTCGACCGGGTAAGCCACGGCTTTCCCATCGGGGGTAAACTGGACAAACGTCGTGGCGCGCGGGTCTGCGTCTAACGTTCGAGGTGGCGTGACTGAGTTCGCAACGAGATTCACCAGCACGAGCTTTTGGAAGACCGTCTGCGTTGCTGGGGAATCAATTGAAGCTATATAGGCCAGTGTATTCCCATCGGGTGAAACCGCAATTTTGTAGAAGATCGCATGGGGCACGGTGCTCCCAGCTACCACTTCGGGTGTGCCCCCATTCCCTGACACCCGCATAACCCGAAAATCCGCGGCGTCGGTGAAATACACCCATTTCCCGTCGGGCGAACAACGCGGGCTGACATCCTGTTTCCCGTTTGAGAGCCGCACGAGATTCCCTCCGTCTGCATCGGCGCGCCAAACGTTCTCGGAATTCGCACCACCGTGATAAAACCAAGAGACCACGATCGAGCTGTCTGCACAACTCTCGACGTCGACAATCCAAGCAGCAGGATCATTCAGGAGCACCGCTGCGCTGCTCCCGTCGCTGGCCGTTCGCACCAAGCGGTTATCTTCCGAGAGCAGAATTTCTCCGTCTCGTGTCCAGGTCGCATAACTGATGGCGGTTCTCTTCGATATTCGAGGAACGACGGTGGCAGTTCCACCGCCGCTGCCGGTCAGGATATCGACTTCGCTTGACCTCTCAACTTGAACCGTCGTAAGCATTCTTCCGTCGGCCGATAAGCTGATGTCGGAGTAGCTATTCGTGTCGTTCGTGATGGCACGAAATTGCCCACTTGGGTATGAGAGAACCCCAATCTGTCTGCGCTGACCCGACTTTCCTCCATATAACAGGAGCAGGCCTCGACCGTCCGGTAACCACTTCAGGTCGAGGACCTGTTTGTCATCAAATCTGACAAACCGGCGCATCTGTCCACTCGCAATCTCGAAAATGTCAATTCCGCCGATCCCATTCTCGGGCTGAAGAAAAGAACAAGCGATCCGCTTTCCGTCAGGCGACCACGCGACGGAGACCAAATACGGAAAATATGAGCCGATCCGGAGAACCTGTTCGTCGGTTCCGTCCGACTTTGCGGATATGAGTCGGTTCTTGCCAGGATCTGGATCCTGCCATCGCACGAACGCGATCCGCGTGCCGTCAGGAGAAAATGTCACCGCCGTGTCGATGTCCTTCACAATAAGCCGAGGCGTGCCTCCAAGCACGGGCGCTCGGTAAAGATTGAACGCCGTCAGCGATTTATCGGTGGCTTCGCGGTAATAGATGTAATTACCATCCGGCGAAAACGTGAGGCTGGTATAGAAAGATGCCGACAAGGGTAGTACTTGCGTGTCGCTGTTTGTCGGTAAGTTTCGCAGCCAAAGGCTTTCTTTCCCTTCCTCGTTTTGCACATTTAACAGGTATCTGCCGTCGGGCGAAATCGCGGCCCCCTCCACCTTCCCCGAATTCGTAACCTGCGTGACGGTGAACCTTTCGAAGGGCGTGGCGGCAGGACGGTGCAACATTGAGAAGACGCCGATTCCTGCTGCGCCGATCACTGCCATTGCTACAATCACTCCCCCCGCCACCGCCAATTTGTTGCGCTTGGCAGCGGCAATCGCGGATGAACTCCCTATGGTTTGTGCGGGCTGGGCCGCTGCGAGGGTGGCCTCCGAGTTAGCCGCCGAGATGTGGCGACTGGAATCGGTATCCCGTTTTAACCGTTGCAGCTCCGCTCGCATATCCGAGGCATGCTGATAGCGCAGATCGCGATCCTTTTCCAGCGCACGGTTTATGACGTCTTCCAATTTGGGCGGAAGGTCCGGGTTCAGCCGTAAGGGAGGCAGCGGAGCCCGATTCAGGATTGCCTCGAACGTGGTTGCTGTACTGTCCCCACGGAACGGCAACTGACCGGTCGCCATCTCATAGAGTACGGCTCCGAACGAGAACAGATCGCTCCGCGCATCGAGTTCCTTTGCCCGCGCCTGCTCCGGCGACATATAAGCAACGGTACCGAGTGCAGAGCCGGGGCTGGTCAGGTGCTGTTCGTCGGCCGTGGCTGTCATGGTATTCGCCGACCCAAGCTGACCCAGTGAACTGGTTGCGGGCGCCACCTTGGCCAAGCCAAAATCGAGAATCTTGGCATGTCCGCGCTTGGTGACGAAGATGTTGGCAGGCTTGATGTCACGATGAACGATGCCAGCGGCATGAGCCGCGTCGAGCGCATCGGCGATCTCAATTCCCAGCGACAGAACTGTCTCGATCTCCATCGGCTTGGCGCGGATGCTGTGCTTCAGCGTCATGCCATCCAGAAATTCCATGACGATGAAAGTCTGGTCACCGTCTTTGCCGATCTCGTGGATAGTACATATGTTGGGGTGGTTCAACGCGGAAGCGGCTCGCGCCTCACGTCGGAACCGCTCCAGAACCTGCGGGTCTTGGGCAACGTCCTCCGGCAGGAATTTCAATGCGACGAAGCGCCCAAGCTCGGTGTCCTCAGCCTTGTAGACCACGCCCATCCCACCACCACCGAGCATCTCGATGATTCGGTAGTGCGAGACGGTCTGTCCCACAAGTTGGGAAGATGGGCCCATTGGCGGAAATACTAGGTCAGGATAAGCCGAAGGTCAATTGCAGCGTTGCAGCGGGGCAACTGCTGTTGCAGCTTCGCGTGCTCCGCGTTGGTTTGCTCCAGGATTGGGACATCTGGATCGGCGTCTTTCCAGAGGGTAAGGCAAGATCAAAATCAAGGACAACGTCAAGGGCAGCGGGCGAGGGCGCCCGCTCTACACTTGCAACTGCCTCAGACCGGAGTTCTTCCCTTGAACAGCCAGATCAAATCGATGATCAGAATGATGACCACCATCAGCTCCAGCACAAACGCTCGGCTCTGATGGAACTGGTCGATCATGAAGCGGTAGAGTTCTTCGGCGGTGTGGACTTTTTCGTTGACCAGGTTCTTGTAGTCGGTGACGCCGATCTTCAGCGCGGCTACTTTGTAGAGGCGGGCGGAGTACATGTCGCTCAGGAACTTGATGGCGTTGTCGGCGCGCTCGGTCAGTTCGTCCGACATCGAGCAGGACGGTATGCAATCGGCTGGCGCGTTTCGCGGTGCGCCAGCGGGCGGCGATGCCCATCGAACCGTTTTCCATGAAGTCGTAGACGCTTTGCAGTTCGCGGGTCAGCAGTTCGTCGTAGTGGCGGAATTCGAGGAGCTGCGAGTTGGCGTATTCGAGCAGCTGGATGACGGTTTCCGCGCCCGCCGTTGAGTCGTAGAGGAACGCGGCGTTCCAGCTGATCACGGCCAGGTCGTTCGGATAGTACGAGATCTTCGACTGCATGATCTCCTGCTGCTCGCCGTCGGAGAGCGGAACATTTTCGCCGCGGACGATCTGGGCGATGCGTCCACCCTGGGTCGCAAGCAGTTCGGCGGCCGACGGATTGCCCGCGATTTCGCGCACGTGGAAGACGAAGTAATCTTCATGCAGCCAGCTGTCGTAGAGCTTGACCAGCGCAGGGCGCGCGCGCTCGATCTTTTGTTTCACGATCTTCTGCGCGAAGCTGGTGAAATCGGTGTCCCAAACCCAGCGGCCGGCGAGGCGGACTAGCGTGTCCCAATCGCCAGAAAAGGGCAGCTCGAAGACCACGCTCAGCACGCCGTAATCGTAGTACTTGATCTGGACGTCGAGGCGTTCGCCGCTTTCGAGGATCATCGGCTCGACCGGTTCAACCACCGGAGGACGCTGGAAGCGAACGTATCCCGGAGCAGGATGCTTGAAGCTGGCTTCTTGGCGGCGAGCTCCGAAGATGTCGCGCAGGGAGTCGAGCTTGATCTCCTCGCAAACGTCGAACTGGATGAGCACCAAAACCGACCCTTGCAGGGACTTGTTCTGGGCGATGGCGACGGACGGGGCGGTGGTTGGGGCGAGGAGGTTTGCGGTTGCGGTTTCCATAGGGTCCAGCTTTCTGCTATCAGCCTTCTTGGTCTGGTAATGTGCACGGCGCGAGTTGCGGTGCTACGGAGGACCAAAGGCGGCTACCACGGGCCTGCTTTGTCTATGTCTATTGTCCCAGAAAGCGGACCGGATGGGATAGTGGGTAATTATTCCTATATTTATCAATGACTTACACATGGATGGCCGCCTTCGACCGTGCCGCCGCATGGACGGGCGAGGTCGCCCGTCCCCACACGGGCTTAGCTTCCCCACACTGGCTTAGCGTTTTCTGGCTAGCGCCA
This sequence comes from uncultured Acidobacteriaceae bacterium, assembly GCA_963760175.1. Taxonomy (GTDB): domain Bacteria; phylum Acidobacteriota; class Terriglobia; order Terriglobales; family Acidobacteriaceae; genus Acidiflorens. The sequence continues at coordinate 85,145 of CAVXBU010000011.1, read as the reverse complement.
GTAGCAGCGCGGCTCCTGCTGCTATGCCTGCGACGGCTAGGCCGGTTCGCTTCATCGATTTTTCGATTGCTTCCCGGTGAGGCCGAACCCAGGCGTCTTCGGGATAGTGTTGCGGCGCGGGGTCGAACATGGGGAAGCCTTCGGGAGTTTCGGCATCTTCGCGCAAGGCCATCTGCAGAACTTCGGCGAGGTGAAGGGCGTGGCGGTCGGTTTCCTGGGCGATCTGCTCGCGGCAACTGAAGCCGTCGGCGACGATGAGCCAGTCGGTTGGAGCCTGGCGGACGGCGGGCAGAAGTTCAAGTTCGCCGATGGCTTTCGAGACTTCGTACTTCTCTTTTTCGAAGCCGAACGCTCCAGCCATGCCGCAGCATCCGGGAGCAGGCGCGGTGAAGGGGATGCCCATGCGGTTCAGTACCGACTCTTCGGCGGTCATCTTCATGATGGCCTTGTGATGGCAATGTCCGTGGATCAGGGCTTTGCGCCGCAGGTTGGGAAGCGGGAAGGCGTCATTCTTGGCGCGCTGCTCGAGAAATTCGCTGAGCAGGAAGACTTGCTTCGACAGGGCTTGGGCGCGTTCGTCTTTGGGGAAAAGGTTGGTGAGTTCGTCGCGGAAGACGGCGGCGCAGCTGGGTTCGAGGACGACGATGGGCGTGGCGGCTTCGATTTCGGGGAGAAGCTCGTCCATGATCCGGAGCAGCAGACTTTTGGCGCGGTCGAGCATGCCGACGTCGTAGAGCGGGCGTCCGCAGCAGAGGTGGGCTCGCGGGACGCTGACCTCGAAGCCTGCGGCTTCCAGGACTTCGACGGCGGCTTTGGCGGTCGCGGGGAGGAAGTGGTTGTTGAACGTGTCGGCCCAGAGGAGGACAGGGTTATCGGCTCGCGTTCGCGGTCTGCCGAAATGGCTGTCGAGCTCCGCTCGACCGGACGGCCGAGGGCGGCCGTCGCTACGTGAGTCTCGCTGCTCCCACCAGTCTTTGAATGTCTGCGGTGCTAGCGCTGGAATGTGGCGTTGGGCGGGGATTCCGGCGGCTAGCTTGGCTAGGTCGCGCAGGCCGGGGAGCTGGGTCGCTATATTCGCCAGGCCCGGCGCGTGCGACGCGGCTCTCGCCCACAGGTCGATATTCGAAAAGGCGAACGCATTCAGCGGACGGCGGTTGGTTTCGTAGTAGTGCGACAGGAATTCCGCTTTGTAGGTCGCGACATCGACGCCGACCGGGCAATCGCTTTTGCATCCTTTGCAGGCGAGGCAGAGGTCGAGCGATTCCTTCACGGCTTCGTTCTGCCAGCCGTCTTTGATGACGTCGCCTTTGGTCATCTCCCAGAGCAGGTGGGCGCGGCCGCGGGTGGAGTGCTCTTCGTCGCGCGTGACGCGGTAGCTGGGACACATGACTCCGCCTGCATCGCGACGGCATTTGCCGACTCCTACGCAGCGCAGCGTGGCGGCGGCCAGGCTGCCGTGGTCGTCGGGAAATTTGAAATGCGTCTCGCGGCTGCCAGGGATCATAGCTGGCGCCGAGGCGGAGATTTTCGTCGAGACGATAGGGATCGATGAGCTTGCCCGGGTTCATCTTCCAGTCGGGATCCCACAGCGATTTGAACTCGCGGAAGGCCTGCATCAGTTCGGGGCCAAACATTTTGGGCAGAAGTTCGCCGCGAGCCTGACCGTCTCCGTGTTCGCCGGAGAGCGAGCCGCCGTAGCGGACGACGAGGTCGGCGGCGTCTTCCATAAACTGGCGGAACTTGCGGACGCCTTCGGCGGATTCGAGATCGTAGTCCATGCGGGTGTGGACGCAGGCGTGGCCGAAGTGTCCGTAGAACGAGCCGTCATAGTGGAAGTCTTGCATCAGCCGGCGCAGGTCGCGGAGGTAGGCTCCGAGTTTGTCGGGCGCAACGGCGGAGTCTTCGAAGCCTTCCCAACGAATCGGTTCGCCGGGGACGTGCGCAGTCACGCCCAGGCTGGACTCGCGGACATCCCAGATGCGGCGGGTCTGGCGCGGGTCGGTGAACAGGCGCATATTGGGAGGGGCGGCGGAGCGATCGAGCACTTCCATCAGCCGCCGCGCGTCGGCTTCGGCATCGGCGATGGTGTCGGAGCCAAACTCGACCATCAGCCAGCCACCGCCTTCGGGCAACAGCGCGAGGCCATCGAGATTCACGCCTTTGTGGCGGCTCGCTTCGACCATGATGTCGTCAAAACCCTCAAGTCCGATGGGGCGGTGCTTCATGATCAGCGGGACGTGGTCGGCGCAGATGTAAACGTCGGGCCATCCGATCACTAGCAACACCCGCGCGGGCGGACTTTCGACGAGGCGGCACGTGGCTTCGAGAATCGTGACGCACGTGCCTTCGGAGCCGACGAGCGCGCGGGCCACGTGAAAGCCGTTTTCGGGGAGAAGGTGGTTGAGGTTGTATCCGGAGACGCGGCGCGGAATGTTGGGAAACTGGCGGCGCACTTGCTCGCCATAGCGGTCGGCGAGGGACTTGAGTCCGGCGTAGATTTCAGCGCGGCGGCCGCCCTCGCGAATGAACCGGTCGAAGTCGCCGGCACTGGTCGCGCCTGCGTGCAGGCGCTGCCCGCCATAGGTGAGGACTTCGAGTGACTCGATGTTGTCGTCGGTTTTGCCGGCCATGATCGAGTGCACGCCGCAGGAATTGTTGCCGATCATGCCGCCGAGCGTGCAACGGTCGTGGGTTGCGGGATCGGGCGCGAAGGTGAGGTGGTGCTTCTCGGCTGCGGCGCGCAGAGTGTCGAGGACAACTCCGGGCTGGACGCGGGCGATGCGGCGGTCGGGGTCGATCTCGAGAATGGACGCCATGTATTTCGAGAAGTCGAGGATGATGGCGGCGTTACAGCATTGTCCGGCGAGCGAGGTGCCTCCGCCGCGCGCAAGCAGCGGAGCGTGGTGGTCGCGGCACAGGGCAACGGCGGCGAGAACGTCTTCTTTATCGCGGGGAACTACGACGCCGATCGGCACCTGGCGATAATTGGAGCCGTCGGTTGCATAGAGGGCGCGACTGCCTGAATCGAAGCGAACTTCTCCGCGCAGGTGGCGGCGGAGCGCGCCTTCAAGCGCGGTGGCGTCGAGCTGCGCGGACTGGACCGGCGGTGGGGCGATGTCTTGCGGCATGCGGTACAGAACATCTTGGAGGATGCGGGCGCTGGGCGCAAGGGGATCGCGGAAAGAAGATTGCAGTGTCAGAGGCCAGATTGCAGAGGAGAGGCCCGCGGGCGGTGGCGCCCGCGCCACACGATACAAATCGGCGGCATAGGCCGCTAGAGAAGCTCTTGGATCGGCGACTTGATGGGAGTACCATATCTCTGCTTAAAGTGGCGCAGCGCAAATCGCTTCTCCCCGATTTCGAGTGCTGAGTGACACGATCGCCGGTGCCTATGAAAATCACTGACACAATTGGATCGCTGTTGAAGAGCAAGGGCGGCAATCGGGTCCTGTCGGTAGGCCCCGATCAATCCGTCTACGAGGCCATTGAGAAGATGGCCGTGGAGAGCATCGGCGCACTGCTGGTCATCTCCCAGGGCAGGTTGATCGGCATCCTGTCGGAGCGCGACTACGCCCGCAAAGTGATCCTCAAGGGGCACTCGTCAAAGGAGACGCCGGTGCGGGAGATCATGACCAGCCCGGTGGTCTTCGTGACTCGTGAGAACACAGTGGACGAATGCATGACTATTATGACCAACCATCGTTTTCGTCACCTCCCCGTGGTCGAGGGGGATGCGGTAGTGGGCGTGGTGTCGATTGGCGACCTCGTCCGCTGGATCATCTCCGGTCAGGAGCAAGCCATCCGCGAACTGGAGGGGTACATTACCGGGCGATATCCCGGCTAAAGTAGCCATTGTCGGTGCTTGCCGCTCCGGCCAAGCCTGCTCCGGCAAACATGCAAATATTTATCTGTCTCCTGTCCCCGTTCCGGAGTACAATTCAGCCGCGTCAGACCCGTGTATGGGGATTTGCGGGTAGATTCAGAATAGTCAGGAGCCTTGCATGGATGCACCGGCCACTGGGACTAAGTCTGGGAATCCACAACCTGTTCAGCGCGAAGGTCGCAATACGTGGATTTTCACCTGTTACGCAATTTGTGGGATCGCGTTTTTCGGGGTGCTTGCTTACTACACTGCGCTGTATTTTGCCCACTAGCCATTAGGGGGCAAGCGCGGTTGGAATCGGACGCCAGATGAGTCCGCACCGCGGGCGTGCTGGAGTGTATCTGCTCAGCGTGATTACGACGTAGGAATGAGTTATTCGGGGAGAGAATCGTCGTCGGGATTCTGTTCCTGGTCACGCTTCCTGCCATAGCGAAAAGCCAAACCTACGCCCAATGTCATGACTCCCAGAGGCGGGGCCACCAAGACCACGACGCCTCTGGTTATGGCCTTTTGGCCGTCTTTGGAAGTTGCCGAAGCGGTGCTGTAGCACATCGCACAGCCTTGTGCGAACGCCGGAACTGCCCACAGACACAGCAACCCAACCAGCAGGACAAGGCTACGTCCTACCGCACTCGTCCTGATACGTTGACCCGTTCGTTGCACCGCAGGTTTCACTTTGCCCCCAACGAAAGAATGCGGAACGCGTCTGGAAAGAAGACCATCATCATGGCCAGACAAAATACCAGCGAGGTCATGGTAAGCCACTTCATGCGCGACACCTCATACTTCATGTGCATGAAATAGCCGATGATGAGCGTGGCCTTGACGAATGACAGACCCAGCAGGATCGTCAGCATGCGTTTCGGTTCCATGTTCTGATAGCCGAGGTAAACTTCCACTGCTGTCAGAACCAGAAGCGCCCCCCACACCCAGAAGAAGGTTCCGATGCTGTGGTGGCGGTGCTGTTCGGCCACGCGATCTTCAATTGCCTGCTGAAAAACATCTTCCATAGTTTATCCTTCCAACACCCTTAGACGATCTTGGTCGACATGATGTAGACGAGGGGGAAGATGAACATCCACACCAGGTCTACAAAGTGCCAATACAGTCCCGCGACTTCGACATCGGCGGCGTCATAAACTTTCGGCTTCAACCACAAAATCAGAGAGCACACCAGAGCCGCAATCAGCAGCACATGAGCCCCGTAGTGGAAGGGACTGTATGCGGGCGTCGCCAGCCACGCCACCAGCCAGAGCACGAAAAGAATCGGAATGAACTTGCGCCGCAGCGCGATGACGCCTAGATAAACCACTCCCAGCGTGACGTGCAGCATGTGCATTCCGGTCAGGCCAAAAAAAGTTGCGGCGAATTGGGGCACGGTATTGGACACATTGACGAACTCGGACGCTGTCGCCTGGCCCGGGACGGCCGGGAAAATGGGCAGGCGAAGACCCTCGTCGATCAAGTGGCTCCATTCTTTCGCGTGGAGAATGATAAAACCTACGCCGCACGCCATCGTAGCCAATAGGAAGAGGAGCCGGGCTTTGTCGTTTCCACGTGCCGCCGCTCTGACCGCCAGAACCATGGTGAGCGAACTGGTCAAAAGGAACGCGGTCATGATGGTGGCATTGACGATGCTTGTGGAATGGAACGGCGTCGGCCAATTTGCGATGGAGATGCGTCCGTAGCTGTAGGCATACAACAACGCGCCGAAAGTCAGCGAGTCGGACAGGAGGAAGAGCCACATCCCGATTTTCTTCGAATATGTGCCAAACAGCGACGGCTCGTATATCTCCGCGACGTTGTGCGGCAAGGCAGCTTCCGCCATGCTTTCAGTCTCCTTTTCTGACCAGTGCGGTCTGGCTAGCGTGCGAACTCGAGCAGAGCCAGAATGTAAATCCAAAGTAGAGCCATGAAATGCCAATACCAGGCAGTGACGTCGACGATGATCCGGCGCGACGCCAAAGGCCGGTGCAACACCACGGCCGCTCCGGCGGCCAGCAGGGCGATGATCCCTCCGAACAGATGGACTGCGTGCCCGCCGGTGAGCAGATAAACGAAGGCACTGCTGGGGCCAGTGGCGACATAGAAGCCGCGCGCCGCCAGCTCTCGCCACGCCAGCCATTGTCCAGCCAGGAAGCCCAGTCCGAGAATAATGGTTAAGCCAAGCCAGGGAAATTTGCTTTCCGTGCCCAGGGATACTCCCGGAATGGACTGCACGGGTTCGAGCGCCACTTGCCGCGCCAGTTGTCTCCGCGCTAATTCGATGGTTACGCTGCTCAAGAGCAGCACGCAGGTATTGATCAGAAACAGCAGCGTCGGCAAAGGCACGGGGATCCAGTCGTGGACCACGGTGTTTGTGCTCGGGTCGAAAGTCGGCAGTCCCTGGCGCACAATGTAGGCGCTGGTGAAGGCAACGAACAACATCATGATGGGCGTCAGAGCTACGGCCAATCCGAGGCGCGCGCGGCGCAAGCGTGCTCCGTAGTCGGGCGAGCCGGGATCAGGACGCCCGCCGCCGTCTCCGCCACCTATGACGGGCGGGAGATCGGCGCGGTTTCCCCGGGAGGTTTTGGGGCGGGGCGCCGGAATGGTAGGAGTGAAGCTTGCCATATCTCTCTAGCTACTCTTCTTTAACTAATGCGCCGCCACGGTTGCCGGGTCGGTCTGCATTACGTAGTCGCGCGAGGCTCCGGGCACACTGTACTCGTAGGGGCCGTTGTTGACTACGGGCGTGCGTCCTCCGAAATTGTCGTGTGGAGGCGGAGTGGCGGTGGTCCACTCCAGCGTGGTTGCCTCCCAGGGGTTGTCGCTCGCCTTCGTTCCCTTGAACATGCTCCAGAACAGATTGAAGAGGAAGATCAGCTGGGCGGCGACGGTTACGATCGCCGCGTAGGTCATAAACTTGTTCAGGCCAATCAGGGGATGCAGATAGGCGAGTTCGGTGAGCTGAGAGTAGCGTCGGGGCTGGCCCGCCAATCCAAGATAGTGCATCGGCATGAAGACGCAATAGGTGCCGATCAGCGTCAGGAAGAAATGGATTCGCGCCAGCTTCTCGTCCATCATGCGACCAAACATCTTGGGGAACCAATAATAGGTTGCGGCGAAAATACCGAAGATGGCGGCTACTCCCATGATCAGATGAAAATGGCCGGGCACGAAGGCGGTGTCGTGCAAAGGGATATCCAGCGCCGGCTGCGCCAGAAATGGGCCGCTCAATCCGCCGGAAACAAACAACGAAACGAAGCCGATGGCAAACAGCATGGGTGACTGGAATCGAATACGCGCTTTATGAAGCGTCCCCAGCCAGTTGAAGGTCTTGATGGCGGAGGGAACGCCGATGGCCATGGTCATGATGGAAAAGGCAAAGGCCGTGTACGGGCTCATGCCACTCATGAACATGTGATGTCCCCACACCATGAAGCCGAGCAGGCCGATGGAGAGCATGGCGTAAACCATCGCCTTGTATCCGAAGATCGGTTTGCGGGAAAACGTCGAAAGTACCTGCGAGGCCACGCCCATCCCGGGAAGGATCGCAATGTAAACCTCGGGATGACCGAAGAACCAGAAAAGGTGCTGCCAAAGCAGCGGCGAACCACCCTTGTGTCCGGTGAGTTGACCGTTAATGGTGCCGAGCGGGAGAAAGAAGCTGGTACCGAGGTTGCGGTCCATGAGCAGAAGGATGCCAGCCGAAAGCAGAACTCCGAAGGCAAGCAAGCCGAGGATGGCGGTGATGAACCACGACCAGCAGGTCAGCGGCATGCGCCACATGCTCATGCCTTTGGCGCGCATGTCTAGGGTGGTGGTAATGAAGTTGAGAGCGCCCATGAGCGACGCGATGCAGAAGAGCGCGATGCTGGTGATCCAGAGATCCGCGCCCAGACCCTCACCCGGTCCCGCGGATTGCAGCGCACTCAGCGGAGCGTAGCCGGTCCAGCCATGAAGAGGCGCGCCGCCCACTACAAAGAATGCTGACAGCATCACGATGTAGGCCAGGAAGGTCGTCCAGAACGAGAGCATGTTCAGGACGGGGAAGGCCATGTCGGGGGCGCCGATTTGGATGGGAAGGAAATAATTGCCGAATCCACCCTGGGGCGCGGTCGTAAGCACGAAGAACACCATGATGGTGCCGTGCATGGTGACCAGGCTTAGATAGGTTTCGGGTTTGATCTCGCCCAGCAACGGAAGAATCGCGGTCGGCCAGATGAGATGGATCCTCATCAGCAGGGAGAGAAACATCCCCACGAAAACCGCGGTGAGCGCGAGGAAGTAATACTGGAGGCCGATCACCTTGTGGTCGAGACTGAACACATATTTGCGGATGAAGCCTTGAGGGGCCGCGTGTTGGTGGGAATCCTGGGCAACCATTTATTGTTTCTCCGCCTCTCGAGCTGCCAGCCATTTGTCGAAGTCATCCTGGCTGACGACCTTCAGTATGCCGTGCATCTTATAGTGGCCGAGCCCGCACAGTTCCGCGCAGGCGATTTCATAGCTGCCGGTTTCGGTTGGAGTGAAGTGCATATGAATCGCCAGGCCGGGCACGGCGTCTTGCTTGAAGCGCATGGAAGGAACAAAAAAACTGTGGATGACGTCGTGCGCGCGCAAAATTACTTCCACCTCGCGGTTCACGGGCACTTCCATAATGCCGGTGACCACGTCGTCCTTCGACGCCGGATCGGCGGGATCCAGACCCAAGGCTGCTTCGCCTCCGGCGGAAGGGTCTTCTAACTCCGGCTTAGCGATTCCAAATTTGCCGTCGGGACCGGGATAGCGGAAATACCAGGCGAACTGCATGCCGGTGACCTCCACCTTCGTCGCTCCGTCTACAGCCGGGCGAAAACGTTCTGCCGCCCAGATGGGACTGCCCATCAGGTTCAGCCCAATAAATAGGATCGCAGTAAGAGTGGTCCAGAGGATCTCAAGCCCGAGGTGGCCGTGCGAATAGTCGGCGCGGGCAACGGAAGGCTGTTCGCGATATCTCCAGACGAAGTATCCCAACGTCAACTGGGCGGCCACGAAGATCACGCCCATGAGGATGAAAGTGATAGCGAACTGGTGATCGAGCGCGGCGGTTGCGGCGGAAGCTCCGTGAGGGAACCACCAGGTTTTCGCAACGAAGAAATAAGTGCTAGCGAAGGTAATTAGCCAGATGACGCAGAGAAGAACTAGCCCCATGTACCAAGACCCCCTGCCCCACTCGAATCAATCGGTCACTCGCGCCTGTTGGAGAACGCAGAAATCGATGCGACCGTCCGTGAACGAACGGAAGTGTAACACAGCTCGTTGTGATTTATGCAAGCGAGTTCGAGCTCCGATGACGACGCAGATTCGTAGCCCAGCACGCGATTGCAGTTCTGCTCGAACTGCGATCTTTAATAGTTGATGTGACCTAAACTCCGAGCGGTTGCGCATTGACGAACGCGGCGGTTTGTGAGTAACATCGTTGCCACCTCGTGGGGATCGACGGGAATGTCTCGGATTTCGAAACGTGTTGGTGTAGTCCTTTTCCAACTCGGTGGGCCCGAAACGCTGGCGGCAGTTGAACCCTTCCTTTTTAATCTTTTCTGCGATCCGGACATCATTGACTTTCCGTTTTCCAAGATTGGCCGGCGTGCGCTGGCACGGCTGATCTCAAAAACGCGCGCGAAAAAAGCGGCGCAGCACTACGCGGCGATCGGAGGTTCTCCCATTCGCCGGTTCACCGAGCAACAGGCCGCTGCTCTGGAAGCACGGCTGATTCGGAACGGTGTCGACGCGCGCTGCGTGGTGGCGATGCGTTATTGGCACCCGTTTACCGCCGAGGCAATCGGCCAGCTTCTGGATGCGGAAGTGGATCAGGTCGTGTTGTTACCTCTTTATCCGCAATACTCGAGCACGACAACCGGCAGCAGCTTGAACGAGTGGCGACGGCAGTGGACGGACGCGGCCCCGACTTTCCATGTCTCGACCCTTGTTCCGCCTTTTTATCGCGATCCGATGTACGTCACTTCGTTGGTGGAGAGGATCGATGAGGCGCTTGCACGGTTCCCCCAGCCATCGACTGTCCCGCTAGTGTTCAGCGCACACGGTGTCCCGGTGTCGGTGATTGAAAAGGGCGACCCTTACCAAAAGCAAATTGAAGAGACCGTGGCCTTAGTGATGGAGCGAGGAGGATGGTCCAATTCCAACGATCATCGCCTGTGCTATCAGAGCAAGGTGGGCGCGAGCCGCTGGCTGGAGCCGTCGCTGCACCAGACGCTGCGGCAACTGGCGGCGGAGAAGCGCAGCGAAGTTTGTATCGTCCCAATTTCATTTGTCTCCGACCATGTCGAGACTCTGGCGGAGATTGATCATCATGCGCGCGAGGAAGCACGGCTTCTTGGCATCGAACGCTTTGAGATGACGCGAGGTCTCAATGACTCGCCAACATTTATTCAGGCTCTGGCGGGATTGGTGCTGGCGGCGATCGGCGAAGCGGGAGCCGAGGATCAGGATCAGGAGATGGAACCGGCGGTGCATTCGATGGTCGCCGATTGAAGCACGAACAGCAGATTTAGGAGACAGGAGCAGGAGGAGGATCATGGCAGAAAACCCTGATGCGCCTAAAACGCCCCCGGCTAAAGAAGCAGCGTCCGTTCCCTATGTGGGTTCGGGCGCGGTGGGTACCTCGAAGGCGGCCGCCTCGGCGGGCGTGGCCGCGGTTGGTCCGGACGACAATGTGGTGAACCAGCGCCGCCGCCGGCTGGTGTGGGTGTCGGTGACGGCTTTTCTGACGGCATGGTTTCTGGCGTTTTTCCGTTTCTTTCTGCCCCGCACTCTTTTTGAACCAGCCACCATTTTCAGGATTGGATATCCCTCCGATTACGGCTTGGGCGTGGACACGAAATGGCAGCAGAAGTATCGCATCTGGGTGGATCGCAGACCCGATCGCATCTTTGTTATCTATGCTCGCTGCACACACCTGGGCTGTACGCCCGACTGGAAGGCCAGCGAAAACAAGTTCAAATGTCCTTGCCACGGAAGCGGCTACGATGACGAAGGCATCAATTTTGAGGGGCCTGCGCCTCGGCCGATGGACCGCGCGTTCGTGCAACTGGCCCCGGATGGCGAGATCGTCGTGGACACTTCGCGGCTTTATCAGTGGCCTAAGGGTCAGCCGAGCGCCTTCAATGATCCGGGAGCGTTTTTGCCGACATAAGTCTGACTTGAACTCGCTTGAAGCCTGAACGGCGCATTTGGCGGGACTCGCCAGATGCGCGGAAGAAAGAGACGGAAATGGCTGAAGGAAATGGCTCGAACGGAACGAACGGCGGGAAGAACGAAAAGACAACCGGCATCCTGAGTCGAGTGGCCACCGAAGTGAAGGCCGACGTGCAGTCGCTCAAGACAGACATGCCGGCCAAGGCCAAAGAACAGGTCGATCTTCTCAAGGACCCTACCAAGACTCAGGTCTTCACTTCCATCTTTCGGCACAAGCACGACGATACGCCGCGCAATCGCGCCTTGGGCGTGCTGTCGAACGTTTTCCTGCATTTGCATCCGGCCAAGATCAACCGCGACGCGGTGCGCTACAGCTTCACCTGGGGCATGGGAGGAATCACGTTTTACCTCTTCATCGTGCTCACCTTCACCGGCGTGCTGCTGATGTTCTATTACCACCCAACAAAGGTGCAAGCGTTCCGCGATGTGCTTTACCTGGAGCATGACGTGCCCTTTGGGAAGCTGTTGCGCAACATGCATCGTTGGGCGGCGCACTTGATGGTCATCACCGTCTGGCTGCATATGTTCCGGGTGTTTCTGACCGGCTCTTACAAAAAGCCCCGCGAGTTCAACTGGAATATTGGGGTGCTCCTGCTGGTGTTCACGCTGCTGCTTTCATTCACTGGATACCTGCTGCCCGACGATCAGCTCGGTTTCTGGGCGGTCACGGTCGGGTACGAACATGGCGCGCGCTACTCCGCTCCTCGGACACGAAGGCCCCTTCGGTCATATGTTGGGGATGACTCCCTACAATGATGTGCGCTTCGGATTGCTGGGCGGCTCGATCGTGGACGCGAACGCGCTGCTGCGGTCGTACATCTGGCATTGCATCGGCATTCCGATCGTCGCTTCGGTGCTGATGATCGTGCACTTCTGGCGCGTACGAAAAGATGGCGGCATCTCGGGCCCGGCAGCGGTGGTGCTCGAATCCGAAATCAAGGAGGCGCGCAAATAGTTTGCGCAAATAGTTATGGACTGGAAGCAACTGTGGGACATCGCCTCCGCGCCTGACAACGTGCCCATCGTGGCACTGATTCCACTGCTGGCGTTCTATATCTATCTGGCATGGAAGCAGGCGCACGCCAACGATCAGTTGATTACGCAACTGGAAGGCGATGCCGCAGCGGCTAAAACGCAATATCGCAAGACCTGGCCGTTTCAGCCGGGATGGCAGAAAGAAATTCACGTGTGGCCGTTTCTGTTGCGGGTGGAGTTTCTGGCCGCCATCATCGTCACCATTATTCTGATGATCTGGTCGATCACGCTGAATGCTCCGCTGGAAGAGCCCGCGAATCCGAACCTGACCATGAATCCGGCCAAGGCGCCGTGGTACTTTCTCGGCCTGCAGGAAATGCTGGTGTATTTCGATCCGTGGATCGCGGGCGTGGTGATGCCGACCTTGATCATCATCGGGCTGATGGTGATTCCATATATAGATACCAATCCGCTGGGCAGTGGCTATTACACGTGGAAGCAGCGCAGGTTTGCCATCGGAACATTCCTCTTCGGCTTCATTATTCTGTGGGTCTCGATGATCATCATCGGGACTTTTATTCGCGGACCGGGGTGGCAATGGTTCTGGCCAGGGCAGACCTGGGACCACAACCGCCTCATCTATGAGGTCAACCGCGATTTGCCCGACCTTTTCGGAATTACCGCGAACTGGGCCAAGGCGGTCTTCGGAGCGGTAGTGGTGGGCGGCTTTTATGGGCTGGGCGGATTCGCCTTGCACGCCTTCTTCCGGCGCAATAACCCAAAAGATTATAAGCGCATGAGCTTGTTGCAATATTCGATCATGATGTTCTTCGTGCTAACCATGTTCGCCCTGCCGATCAAGATGCTGCTGCGGCTTTTGTTTCACATCAAATATGTGTGGATCACGCCGTGGTTCAACGTGTGACGGTTCAACGTGTGATGGTTCAGGTTTTTGGATGAGCAACATTTAGATGGTTCAACCGTTTCGGTTGCGCGCGACGCCTAGGAGGAAGTGGTGCCCGAAAAGCCCGTTCCCGAGAATGATCCGCTAGTCCAGAAATCAATGGCGACCTGGTATGTGGTGACCATGGTGATCCTGACGGCGTCTTTGTTCTGGGCGCTGTGGGACGAAGACTTCGGACAGCGTCCGTGGAAAGCCTACCAGCGCGAATGGAAAGACCGTTACTCCACGTTTCTGAAGACGGCTCGTTCCAGCTCGGCGCAATCGGAAAAAGAAGTCGAAGGCAACAGCGATTACCAGAAGCTGAAGCAGGACTACGAGCAGGCATTTAAGGAAGCAGCGCCCCGGACGAAGGAGATCAACGATCAGTTGCGCACTCTCAGCGCGAAGATCCTGGCGGTGCAGAACGTCTTCACCGATCGCCGCGCCTACGTGAATGCGCTGACTTACGATATAGAGACCACCACCCGCGCATCATCGAAGCAAAGCAAGCTCAAAGATCTGGAGAAGTACAAGCAGGAGACGGCGGTCGTCGAGTACCCGGACGGCAGCAAGAAGACTTACACCTATCCGCAGCTCGAAGAAACCTACAACGACCTCAAGACGGAACGAGCGCAACTCAGCGCTGAGCTGGGAGAGTTGATCAAGCCGGTCAGCGACCGGAAAAACAAGCTCGATGCGTTTGTGTCGGAGAACATGGTTGACCTGACGCCTGCGCAGATTCACGGTTTGCAGGACAAAACGGAGGCGCTCGACCCTTCCATCCTGCAGATCAACGTGGCCGAAGCCAATATTGTGGATCGCTGCGAATCCTGCCACATGGGAATCCGCGAGCCGGTCAAGCTGACCGCAGCGTCGATGGCGCCGAAAGGAAAGCAGCCCGACGAGTATGCTCGGGCGTTCACCAGCCATCCCGAGCCACAGTTGCTGAAGATTCATGATCCGGACAAGTACGGCTGTTCTCCGTGCCACCAGGGGAACGGACGAGCGACTACCAGCGTTGAGAAGGCGCATGGAAATTACGAGCATTGGCTCTGGCCGCTGTTTCCTAAGCCGAACTTCGAAGCGGGCTGCCAGACTTGCCACGCCGCGGACATGGTGCTGGTCAGCGGCGATGTAGGCTGGACTCTCAGCGAGGGCAAGGACTTGTATCGGCAGCGCGGGTGCGTGGGATGCCATCGGTTTGAGGGCTATGACAAAGAACCGGAGGACCTGAACTCCATCGCGCAGCAGATCAAACAAATGGATCAGGAGAAGAAACAGAACCTGAAAGAATCCGCGTTCCTGATGAAGCAGGCCGATGCCGCGGCGACGAACCAGGAAGCGAATCGGCTGAACGACCAGGCGGTGGCGCTCCGGGTCGCGAACAGCAAACTGGAATTGCGGATCGTCCAGCTCGACCGAACCACTAAGAGCCTGCTGCAGGACATGAAGAAAGTCGGACCCAATCTGAAGGATGTCCGGCTGAAGCTCAACAAGAACTGGATTCCAGTGTGGCTGAAGAAGCCGACGGATTTCCGTCCCACTACGCGGATGCCGAATTTCCGACTAAGTGACGAGCAGATTCAGGCGATCTCGGCGTACCTGTGGCAGTCGGCGTTGCCTGACGCACCGGTGAAGCACGCTCCGGGAAATGCAGGCCGCGGTAAAGAATTGTTCGAAACGCGTGGATGCCTGGGATGCCATTCGATCGGCGAAGGCGACCAGATGCAGGGTGGCACATTTGCCGCGAACCTGACGCGCGTCGGCGAGAAGGCGAACTACGATTATCTGGTGCGCTGGGTGCACAACGCGCGGCAGCGCACGCGGCCGTATTGCCTGTACGAGAAAAAGGATATCGGTCCCGAAGACTACGCGAAGAAAGGTTTGCCATATGTGTTCGACCTCGAACACAGCAAGTGTCCTAACGACGGGCATGAGCTGCAAGTTCAGAACATGACGGTGATGCCCAGCCTGCGGCTGACGCAGCAGGATGCGTCGGACGTCGCTTCGTACCTGGTCACGCTTAAGAAGAAGGAGCCGAGTTCTTATCCTGATGCTGCTTTCATGGACGATCCCAAGCTGAAGGACGAAGGGAAGAAATGGATCCGCCACTTCGGCTGCGCTGGATGTCATGAAATTTCCGGCTTTGAGGATGAGGGAAGGATCGGGACGGAACTGACTTTCGAAGGCAGCAAGCCCATCGAACGCCTTGACTTCGCTCTGCTGACGGAGATGGCACAGCGCGGAGACGGCGAACCGATCACGGATCCGGAAGATCGTGCCCGGCTTCCGGAGGGACCGGCGAAAGGTCCGTGGTACTCAAATCTGGGTTTCTTCGAGCACAAGCTTGCGGAACCGAATGTGTGGGACCAGGGGAAGATCAAGTCGGAGACGGAAAAACTCCGCATGCCGAACGTGCATTTGACCCCGCAACAGATTCGCGCGCTCACCACGTTTCTGGTGGGCAGCCAGGAGAGCGCGCTTCCGGCGAGTTATCAATACCGGCCTCTCGACTACCGGCGTGACATACAGGAAGGCTGGTGGGTGGTCAAGAAATACAACTGCATGGGCTGCCATCAATTCATTCCTGGCCAGCAATCGGCGCTGATGGGGATGAAGCACTATCAGGATGCGCAGGAGCAGCTTCCTCCCAAACTGCTGACCGAAGGCGCGCGAGTGAACCCACAGTGGCTGCTGCGCTTCCTCACCAATCCGTCGCTCAGTCCGTCGTCAAACGAAGCCGATACGGATCGCAACGGAGTGCGCTCATATCTCCAGGTGCGGATGCCCACTTTCAGCTTCTCGGAGAACGAACTGGGCAAGCTGGTGCGCTTCTTTGCGGCGCTTTCGCGGCAGCCCTTTCCGTATATTCCGGACCAGACTACACCGTTAACAGCGAAGGAATCGGACATGGCACGCAGCTTGTTCTCGAGCACTGCGGCGCCCTGCCTGAAGTGTCACGCGACCGGCGATGCGGCGCATGATCGCTTTGCCACGGCTCCCAATTTTCTGCTGGCGCACGACCGCCTGAAGCCCGACTGGGTGGAGCGCTGGATCATTGATCCGCAGGCCATCAGTCCGGGGACAGCGATGCCTTCCGGTTTGTTCAAGCGGCTGAATAATCACTGGGTGTTCGCCGGTCCGACGCCGCCCTCATTCGAGGGCTATGATAAGGACCACACGCGGCTGCTGGTGGATTATATTTTCCAGCTCACTCCGGAAGAGCAGCGCCGCGTGGCCGGAGCCATGGGCCGCCAAACCAGCACGAACAAAACTTCTCCCGCCGCAAAGCCTGCCCGACCTGTGGGCGCGGGCGGCGGACAGTAAACTTATGACAAAGCTCTCATCCCAATTCCAGGAAAGGTGTAGGAAATGAAGAATCGAAAACAGTGGCTAGTTACTCTGGGCCTGTGTGTGATCGTGGGCCTCGTTCTGACTGCATGCAGCAAGAAGCCCTCGGAAGAACA
Organism: uncultured Acidobacteriaceae bacterium; assembly: GCA_963760175.1. Classification (GTDB taxonomy): domain Bacteria; phylum Acidobacteriota; class Terriglobia; order Terriglobales; family Acidobacteriaceae; genus Acidiflorens. The sequence goes on along the minus strand of CAVXBU010000011.1, from coordinate 68,638 downwards.
ATCTGCGGCTCCGAGCAATATGGCCGCACCCGCACCGGCGGCGACGCCGATCGATCCTGCGACCGCGGCCAGTGTCAGCGGCACGGTTACGCTTGATGGAATGGCCCCCAAGGCGGCCAAAATTGACATGAGCCAGGATCCGGCCTGCAAGGGCGTGAATATGGCCGAGAATGAGGTAGTGGATGGCGGCAAGTTGGACAACGTCTTCGTCTACGTGGAATCGGGTTTGGACAACCGCACGTTTGACACTCCCAAGGAGGCCGTGACCATCGATCAGAGTGGCTGCAAATACCATCCGCATGTTTTGGGAATCATGACCGGACAGACGCTTAAGGTCGTCAACAGCGATCCCACTACTCACAATATCCATCCAACTCCGGCGAACAACCGCGAGTGGAATGAGTCGCAACCACCGCAGTCGGCGCCCCTGGAGAAGACTTTTGCCCGCGAGGAAATCATGCTGCCGGTGAAGTGCAACCAGCATCCGTGGATGAAAATGTATGTCAACGTGGTGAAGACTCCGTTCTATGCGGTCACCGGGCCGGACGGCAAGTTCGAAATCAAGGGTCTGCCGCCGGGCGACTACACGCTGGCTTTTGTGCAGGAAAAGCTGGGCAAGCAGGAGCAGAAGGTCACGCTGGCGGCCAAAGATAACAAGACCGTGGATGTGACGTTCAAGGCGCAATGAGCGAGACTCAGCAAGCAGTCTCGCTTAGCAAGTCCGGACAAGAACGAGGAGGGCGGTTGTTTCCGATGATGCTTGTGATTTCTATTGTCTTAGGCATAGTCCCTCTTTTTGGGATTGCCTGGACCATCGTCACGGGTACGGTCACTACCGTGGACGGCTTGTTCATGAGTTTGATCCTATTGACTCTCTCGGGCGTATTTTTCCTGAATGCTTTCTGGGAACTGCGCGACCGTGGAGCGCTCGCTTTTCTCCACAAGAAGAAAGTGGCCGCCGAAGTAACGCCGAAAGCCGAGCCCAAAGCAGCTCCCAAAGCAACCGAATCTAAAGAGGGCGAGAGCTAGGGGCGGGAAATTGAGTATGGCTGTACAACCCATCCCGCTTGCGCCTGCGGACACGACCGCAAATGTCGGGGAAAACCTTGCACCGAAGGCGGCGCGTCCGCGCATGTCTACCCGCAATCGGCTGCTGTTTTTCTTCACGGCTTGGCTGGTTGTGCTCATGCCGTTTATGTTCTGGTGGAGCACCTGGTTTGGCCGCGCGCTCACTGATAAAGAGATGCGCGAATACCTCAACGACAACAATCATCCGCGGCACATCCAGCATGCGGTTGTGCAACTTGGACAGCGCATGAGCCGGCATGATCCGAGCGCGGCACGCTGGTATCCGGATCTGGTGCGGCTGGCCTCGAATCCGCGCGAAGAGGTGCGGAGTACTGACGCCTGGGTGATGGGGCAGGATACGGCTGGCACCGGGTTCCACGAGGCACTTTTGAAGATGCTGGATGATACCTCTTTGATTGTGCGGGGCAATGCTGCGCTGTCTTTGGTCAGCTTCGGCGACAGCTCGGGGAGAGCGCAGATTGTTTCTTTGTTGCAGCCGGTCGCGATTACCGCTCCCAGCGGCGGGCGGATCGTGGATACGGCGGCGGTTGGTACGGCGATTCATCAGGGTGGACTGATTGCGAAGCTGCAGGATGGCGAGCAGACTCGCGAATTGCGTTCTCCGATCACTGGGCGCTTGCGCACACTTTCTACGGCTACCGGCGCCACGGTCGTTCCCGGCGCTGCGATTGCTACCGTCCAACCTGGGGAAGAACAGGTTTGGGAGGCGCTTCGCGCCTTATTTCTGATTGGGCAAGTGGAGGACCTGCCGGCTATCCGTCCTTATCAAAGAGAGTTGCCTGAGGTTCCGGAGCGGCTGCGGCTGCAGGCGATTGAGGCGGAACGGGCGATTCAGGAGAGAGCTGGCGGCAGGTAAGGTTTAAGCAACTTGATGGGCACCCCCACCCCCCCCTTTTTTCGTTAAAATATTGATTCTAAACGGTTGATTCCAAAATATTCATAACAAAAGGGTTACGGGGGCGGCGGCGAATCCCACGCAGGACGCTTTTGTGGAATCCCACCCTAGCGCAAAGAACGCGCTAGGATGGGGCACCCGGCGTTTGTGAAGGCTTAGTTGACTGAACGGGGCGAAGCCCCTTCACCACACGACCACTACACGCGGCTAGTAGCTCATCGGGCCGACTTCTTTTTCTACTTCTGCAATGTCTACCATTACGATTGCGTCCCAGGGGCATCCATCGAGGAACGCGCCTTCTGGACCTTTGCTTAGGCATTTCTTGCAGCCGATGCAGAGGATGGGGTCTATCTCGATGCGGCCGAAGGGTGGATGATCTTCGTCCGGTATCCAGAACATGCAGTCTTCTACCGGACAATACTCTACGCAGGCGGGCGACCCGGCGCAACCGGTGCAGCACTCGGTGATGACGGCTAGTTCTTTCGGCTTTTTCTTGCGAGGAGTGGTCAGGCCCTTCGAACGTGGCTCGTGCTTTAGATCGTCGGGCACCATCCCTGGCGCTTTTGCGACTTCCGGACCGGTTGGCATTTGAGCTGAATTATATCCCGGGTCGGGGGTTTTGCAAGGTGCCTTTATATCTGTGAAACTTGCCAGTTGCTCGTGTTTTTTTTATTTGCGATCTTTTAGAATCATTGAGTTGGGGAGAAAATCTCGCCAAATCTTTGGGTTTAGAGGGTTTATCGGTAAAATATTCCGGAATAAGGAGTTAGGGCCGGGCGGGGACGCCGGGCGCTCCACTAGCTATTCCTGTATGTACTCCAAATGAGAAAGGGCGCGGGATGATTCCGCGCCCTCTTTATCTGTTGCCTATAGTTCTATTATATCGACTTCACCCTACCTACACCGACAAGTTTCGCCACTTTATTTTCCTCGCGAATTCATTGACTTACGCGGAAAATCGCCGAAACGGGGGCTTGACACGATTTCTCAAAAATCGGGGAGTGGTGCCGCTTAGCGAGCTTCGCTCGCTGGACAGCCGAGGGCGGCTGTCCCTACGTGAGTTTTTCCGAAACCGGTGAAGCCTTTAGCGGCTGAGGTTATTAGGTGACGCCTCGACTGGTTTTAGTGCGGTCTGAGGCGATTGGAAGTCGTGGCGCAGGTAATCCATATACCAGACGCCAAGGAGGATTATGAGGGCTGGAAGCATGAAGTAGAGCGGCATTTTGGAAGCAAAGTCGCCGATTACTGTGCCGACTCCGAGAATCGCGAGCACATTCTTTGTGGAGTCGAGGGCCGCTTCGCGGTCTAGTGATCGAAAAAAAGCAAGTAGTCTTTTCATACAATCCTCGTTTCTGTTTCTGATGTGATGCGGCAGGCTGCCGGGGGGATTTCGCCTCCATTTAAGTTTAGTGGCCGGCGGGTATCAGCGCCAGAGGCGGGTGGCGTAATCCGCCATGCTGAGGGCGAGCAGGATGAACAGCCAGAAGATCGCGCTCACCACCACCAGGCCGGTCAGTTTCTCATGCGTGTACTTCACGTGCATAAAGAAGAGCACGACCAGCGTGGCCTTGATGGTCGCGATGACGAGGGCAACGACGATGTTGAAGGGGCCGAGATCGATGAAGGCGGCTGCCCACGGTGAGGCCCGTGCACAGGAGCAAGGCCAGCCAGATGGCGACGGAAGAACCTAGCGAAGATATGTGCTCGGAAACGTGCCCGGAAGCGGAATTTTGATCGGACATGACTTATCTCACCCTTTGTTTCACCTATGACGGTCGATCAGGTATAGCAACGGGAACAGGTAAATCCAGACAATATCCACGAAGTGCCAGTACAGGCCTGCGTTCTCGATGGGCGTGTAGTACTCGGGCGTGTATTTGCCGCGCCACGCCATGTAGGCCAGGAATCCGAACAGGCCGACGCCGATGATCATGTGCAGAGCGTGCATGCCGGTCATCGCGAAATAAAGGGAGAAATACATCTCGGCGTGTTGGGGGTTGGCATACTGGCGTTCGGCTGCAGGGAACTTCTCCTGACCGGGGAGCAACTCGTGATAGTTGAAGTGGGCTCCGGGGACGTGGTGATCCTTGAATTTTTCGGCATACTCGTCGGCCTTGATGCCTAGAAAGACGAGACCCAAAAGGATCGTGAGCGAGAGCCAACCAACAAGCGCTTTCCGCTTGCCGAGTTGGGCGGCGCGAACGCTGAGAACCACGGTCAAGCTGGAGCAAATGAGTACGGCGGTGTTGATCGCGCCGAGCCAAATGTTTAACTGCTGGCTGGCGGAGCCGAAGTCGGCGAAATACTTGTAGCGGTAGACCAGATAGGCGCAGAACATGCCGCCGAAGAACATGACTTCCTGAGCGAGGAATACCCACATGCCCAGGCTGGCGGCATTTTTCTGCTGGCTCTCGGTGACGAAGTGGTGCAGGAGCGCCGGGTTCTCGTGTGCGTGTTCGTCGACTACGGCTGGACTAGCGGGCAACGGGAACCTCCTCTTTTTCTCTTTCTGGAATTCGCTCTGGAATCTCGCCGATCTCGTCGTAGTTATAGGCTTCCCAGGTCACGACGGGCTGCTCGTCGAAGTTGAAGGTTGGGGGCGGCGAGGGGGTCTGCCACTCCAGACCGGCAGCGTTCCATGGATTCGGCGGGAGCGGGCCTGCCGTAGCGCATGGACCACACGAAGTAGATCATGGGCAGCAGATAGCCGACGGCGAGAATGGAGGCGCCCGCGGTTGAGAGCACGTTGAGGACCTGGAATTCGGGCGGATAGGCGTGATAGCGGCGCGGCATGCCCATGTAGCCGAGGATGAACTGCGGGAAGAAAGTCAGGTTGAATCCGACGAAGACGATCAGCGCGGCTAGCTTGCCCCAGCCCTCGGGATACATGCGGCCGGAAATTTTGGGCCACCAGAAGTGCAGTGCCGCCGAGGTAGGCCATCACCATGCCTCCGACCATGATGTAGTGGAAGTGGGCGATGACGAAGTAGGTGTCGTGCACGTGCACGTCCATGCCGAGGGCGGCCAGGAACAGGCCGGTCAATCCGCCGATGGTAAACAGGCCGATGAAGCCGAAGGCGTAGAGCATCGGGGTCTGGTAGGTGATGGAGCCTTTGTACATGGTCGCCGTCCAGTTAAAGACTTTGACGGCCGAGGGAACGGCGACGAAATAACTCAGCAGCGAGAAAACCAGCGCGGCATAGACCGAGATGCCGGCCACGAACATATGGTGCGCCCAGACCAGGAAGCCGATCACGGCGATGCCGACCAGGGCCAGAGTCATCGCACTTGTAGCCGAAAATGCGCTTGCGCGAGAAGCAGGAAACGATTTCGCTGATGACGCCCATGCCGGGCAGAATCATGATGTAGACGGCAGGGTGCGAGTAGAACCAGAACAGATGCTGGAACAGGAGCGGGTCTCCGCCGAGCGCGGGATTGAAAACGCCGAGGTGGAAGAGACGCTCGAGCGCCACCAGCACCAGGGTGATGGCCACGACCGGCGTACCCAGCACCTGAATGATGCTGGTGGCGTAGTGCGCCCAGACAGAACAGCGGCAGGCGGCGCCAGGTCATTCCGGGAGCGCGCATGCGGTGGATGGTGACGATGAAGTTCAGTCCGGTAAGGATGGAAGAGAAGCCGGCGATGAAGATGCCGACGGCGGCGGAAATTACGTTGGTGTTGGCAAACTCGGTGCTGAGGGGAGTGTAGAAGGTCCAGCCGGTATCCACGCCGCCGTTGAGGATGGCGTAGACCATCAGGGTGCCGCCGATGATGTAGAGGTACCAGCTGAGCAGGTTGATGCGCGGGAAGGCCAGATCCTTGGCGCCGATCATCAGGGGGATGAGGAAGTTGCCGAGCACGGCGGGCACGGCAGGGATAAGGAAGAAAAAGACCATGACCTGGCCGTGCATGGTGAACAGCTTGTTGTAGGTGTCGGACTGGACCAGTTCGCCGGCCGGGGTCAGCAGCTCCAGGCGGATCAGCAGCGCGAAGAAGCCGCCAATAAAGAAGAAAAACGTGATCGAGATCAGATAGAGCAGCGCGATCCGCTTGTGGTCCACGGTCAGGAGCCATGACTTGAGCCCATGGCCCGCGTTCAGGTAATTCTCGCGTTCTCCGAATCGGTCCGTCAGCTGTTGCCATTTACCTCACCCGTACTTTTCCTTCTAGTACTTTACTTTTCCTTCTAGAGTTGCGGGCTAGGCCCTGGCACCCCGTTGGTAGCGGCGGGCCGTCCCGGGGGCGGCGCGGCCAGCGATTTCACGTATTCGACGAGCGCATTCAGTTGCTCGTCACTGACCTGGCCCTGAAAGGTCGGCATGATGGGCTTGAAGCCTTTGACGATTTTGGCGCCCGGTTCGAGGATCGACTCGCGAACGTAATTCTCGTCGGCGGTCACGGTGCGGCCATCTTCCAGCAGCACGGGCTTGCCGAAGACGCCAACCAGGTTCGGACCGCGGCCCTGCGTGTCGGAGCGATGGCAGGTGACACAGCCCAGTTCGGAGAACAGTTTCTCGCCGGTCACGGCCAGCGGCTGACTGCCGCCGCCGCTCATCCAGGCTTCGTAGTCGCGCGGTTCCATCACCATTATCCAGCCGATCATTGCGGCGTGTTGAGTTCCGCAATACTGGGAACAGAACAGGTGGTAGGTGCCGGGCTTGGTGGCGTGGAACCAGAGAGTCGTATAGCGGCCGGGCACCACGTCCTGCTTGAGGCGGAAGGCGGGCACGAAGAAGCTGTGGATCACGTCCTGCGAGGTCATGATCATCTTCACGTCGCGGCCGACGGGGACGTGGAGTTCGTTGATTTCGCGCTGGCCTCCCTTGTGCTCGAACTTCCACATCCACTGCTTGGCGACGGTGTAGACCTCGGTGGCATCCTGTGGTGGCGTGCGCTCCTGAAAGAAGATCACCGCGCCCCAGATGTAGAACACCATCATCACGCAGAAGGGGATGATGGACCAGGTGACTTCCAGCTGGTGGGAACCTTCGATCTGTTGGGCGCGCTGCCCCTTACGCCGGCGGAACCTGATGGCGAAGACCGTCAGCACGCTGAAGATCATGCGCGGTCATGATGCCCGAGACCATCAGCAGGAAGATGTAGAGGGCATCCACGTTCCCCGCGTTGCTGGAGGCGCTCTCGGGCCAAAATGGCAAGTGTCCAAACATGATTACCGGGCTGCTCCTTGGAAGTTGTCTGGACGGAGGTTGTTCGGGCGAACTTTGTCCGGGCCGCGGCGAATCATGACGAAGAAAAGCCCACCGAGGCACAGCAATGTAGCCACGGCCATCAGGCGCAGCACGCGCAGGACGGTAGCGCTGTACTTACCCTGCGTGGGATCGTAGTGATAGCAGTACAAGAGCAACTCGTCGACTACGTTGCCGATCCGGTTGTTGGATGCCTCCACCAGGGCGAGGCGCACATCCTTGGGCGGATACTCGATGCCGTAGTAATACTGGGCGATCTTGCCTTGCGGCGTCAGCACCAGGATGGCGGTGGAGTGGGCGAACTCTCCGGTCTTCTCGTCGTATTGGTACTGAAATCCGGCGGCCTTGGTGACCGCGGCAATCGCGTCGGGCTGGCCTACCAGGAAATGCCATCCCTGCTCGGCGCCGGGACGGTTGTAGCGGCGCAGAAACTGCTCTTTCTTCTTCGCCGCGATCTCGGGAGTGTTCTTGGGATCGAAGCTGATGGTGATGACTTCGAATTCCTTGCCTACATCGAATTTGAGGACGCGCAGAGTGCTCTCCAGGCCGGCGAGTTCTTCGCCGCACAGCATGGGGCAGCCGTAGTAGACGAAGTTGAGGATCAGCGGCTTCTGGCCGAAGTAATCGCCCAAGCGCACCTGGCGGCCCAGATCGTCGGTGAATTTGAGGTCGGGCGGAATCTGCTGGTTCAGGTTCTGCTGGATGCCGACGTTCTTCAATCCCGGCGGACGCACGTTGGGTGGAGGCGACATGATGTAGTTGCCCTGGGCGTGGGCGGCTCCCGCGAGTAGAGCGCGAGGAGCACCGACCGAGTTCCGGCGAAGCGTGCCATCGAGTTTACGAACTGCTTGTGTGTTGCGCACTGCGGACATCCTCTTCTGGCATGCCGGTTGCCCGGCTCCGGCCAGAGCGGTTTATTTTCAGTTGCCCGAAGCGGCGGGCTTCTTCGTCCGCGCTTTGGGGGTTTGTTTTTTTGCGGGCGCGGAGGTCTGCGCCGCGGAACTCTTTTTTTCGACACTCGGTGACCGACGACGCGCCTTCCGGACGAACGGGCAAGCCGCGCTTCGCGATCAACTCCATGGCGCGGTCGATCGGAATCCGCACGATGCCTTTGTTCTTATCCACCCAGTCGTAGGTGGCGAGCTGCCGGTCCTGATCCTCGATGAACGAGCGGAGTTCGGTGCGCTCGTTTTCTTCGAGGCGTGGCTGCGGGAAAGTTTGCGGGTCTTCGCGGGTGACAAGGCGTGTATCGGCTTCGGGGGCCACCATCGGACTCATGGGAGGCTGGTGCGCGCTCGCGTAACTGTCGAGGAAGCGGTACATGCCGAACACGATGAGATAGATGACGACGCACAACAGCGTCAGGCCCGCCATAAAGTAGAGCGGACCCTTCGAATTCATGTCCTCGTGCTCGAAGCCTTCGTGATTGGTCGTCGGCAGGTCGGAGGCCGGCTGATTCGTCATCTTGTCGTCACTCATGGGCCGGCTCCAATACATCCTGCGCAGTCGCGTCGTAAACAGGAACGAGCGGCCGCGAACTCAGGTTGTGGCAGAAGTAGGCGATCCAGATTCCACCCATGGCGAAGGGGATGACGATTTCCGCCAGGTTGACGGTGAAAGTCTCGGAGAAGCTGGCTTCGATGTGCCAGAACAAGTCGATGTAGCGCGCGACGAGCATCCAGGCGGCCAGCCAGACCAGGCGGGTGACGTCGCGCTTGAAGGAGCGGGACAGCAGCAGGAAAAACGGGACGAAGAAATGAAAGATAACCAGAAACAGGCCCACATACTGCCATCCGCCGTGCAGACGACGGTAGTACCAGGTGATCTCATCCGGCAAGTTGCCGGCCCAGATGATGAGCCACTGCGAAAATGAGAAGTAGGCCCACACCATGGTGAAGGCGAGCAGGAAGTTGCCGTGGTCGTGGACGAAGTTGGGCTTCAACAGAATCGACATGGGCCGATAGTTGAAGAGAATGCGTTCGATGACAATGGCGAAGCAGAGGGCCGAGATCAGCTCGCCGGCCACGAACAGCAATCCGTAGATGGTGGAGACCCAACTGGGGTCGAGCGACATAACCCAGTCGATGGCTGCGAACGAGATGGTGACCGCGTAGAGGATGATGCCGGGGCCGCTCACGACCTTGAAGCGCGCGCTGGTGTCGGCGAAGGGTGGACGATCGTGCTCGAAAGAAAATTTGCTGAGCAGGTACTGGAGCACGAACCAGATGGCAAAGTAGATCACGGCGCGGATCACGAAGCCGCGATAGTTCAGATAATCGCGCAGGATGAACGCGTGTTTTTCGAGGTGCTCGCGAATGGCTGGATTGGTGATGGAAGCGAGTGGCATGGCCCACGGATAAAGCCTGGGCACAGCAAAGAGCATGGGAATGAAGAGCAGGATGAGCAGCGGCAGCGTGCGCATGGAGGCGCCGAGGATGCGGCGGATCACGGTGCCCCATCCGCCGCCGGTCATGTGACGGACCATGACGATGGCCATCGAGCCGAGGCATACGCCTAACCAATCCATGTAGGAGAGGAGGTATCCGCGGTAGAAGACGGTTGGGTTGGTGAAGGCCAGGAAAAGCGCGACCACGGTCGCGACGCCGCCGATGATGAGCGATCGTCTCTGGATCACCTTGATGATCGGCGGCGTCGTGAGATCGATCTGCGCTGTGGGCGTCGTGCTCATTCTGTTTCTGCTTTCCCGGCTTTCGGGCTCGGTGCCGTTTGCGGCAACGTCGCGCCGGTGCCGGGTTCGGTGAAGTCCGGAGATTTCGACGGGACGGTCTGGCCCGCGGGGACATCCGCCGCGGTGGCGTTCTGGCTCAGTTGCAGTGCGCGAATGTAGGCCGCAATACACCAGCGATCGCGCGCGGAAATCTGCGCGGAATAATCGAGCATGACGCCGAATCCGTTGGTCGCTACGTCGAAAAAGTAGCCGATGGGAGCTTTCTGCAGGCGCTCGATGTGATAGGACGGCGGTTTACGCGCGAAGCCCCGCGAGGGGACGATGCCGTTTCCGTCACCCACGCGCGAGTGGCAGGGCGAGCAGTAGACGTTGTAGCGTTCGCGTCCACGATCGAGCACTTGCTCGGTAACGGGGAAAGGCATGAAGTCGCCGTCGTTGTTTCCGATTTTGCCGGTATAGAAGTAGGTGTCGACGCGCTCGTCCCCGCGCGCCACGGTACCTTCGATCCGCGGACGCGCCGACCGCTGGTCGGGAAAGAAATCGCTCTTCGCCAACGGGTTGTAGCGCGGCTGCACGTGCATATCGAGACGGCAGCCGACGGTGGCGAGCAAAATCAGCAACGTGAGCGGCGCGAATTTTCGGAAGGTCGCCATGAGTTAGCCGGGGACCTCCGATACGGAGCGGGCGTGCAGGCTTTCCAGGAACTGGCGTGTGCCGGTGGCGTCGTATTTGGGATCGGAGGCAAACACGATCAGGAAAAAGCGGTCTTTGCTGGCCAGCACGAAGCGGGGCACGTTGAACACCGGGTGGTACGGCATGGGCAGACCATTCAGCGCTAGCATGCCGAATACGGCCGAGATGCCGCCGAACAGAATGGTCAGCTCGAACGTAATAATGATGAACGACGGCCAGGAGTGATAGGGACGGCCACCCACGTTGACCGGGTAGCTGACCACCGCCATCCAGTACTGCATCAGGTAGCCGGTGAGGCCTCCGACAATGGCGCCGATCAGGGTTACCAGGGGCACGTTGTTCTTGTGGAATCCGATGGCGTCGGCCAGTTCTTCTACCGGGAACGGGCTGAAGGCGTCGATCTTCCGATAGCCGGCCTCGTGCGTGTGCCGGGCGGCGATGACCAGGTCCTGGGCCGAGGCGAACTCGGCCATGATTCCGTAGGTGGGAACGCGCTTCATTCGGACTTCACCTCCGCCTCGGGCAGCAGGGTGCGCATTTCAAAGATGGAGATCATCGGCAGGATGCGCACGAAGAGGAACATGGCGGTCAGGAACATGCCGATGGTGCCGAAGTAGGTCATCCAGTCCCAGCGGGTCGGGTAGTACATTCCCCACGACGAGGTGAGGAAGTCGCGCGACAGGCTGATCACGATGATGACGAATCGCTCCAGCCACATGCCCACCAGGATGACTAGCGAGATCAGGAAGAGCCAGACCGGGTTGGTGCGCATCTTGCGAATCCACAGCAACTGCGGGATGAAAATGTTGCAGATCAGCAACATGTAGTACAAGCTAGCGTAGGGACCGTGCAGACGATTCCACAACAGCGTCTGGTCGTAGCGATTGCCGCCATACCAGCCCGAGAAGGCTTCGATGGCATAGCCGTAGGCCACGATCCAGCCGGTGGCGAGCATGACCTTGGCGGAATTCTGGAGGTGACGGTCGGTGATGAAATCCTCAAGGCCGTAAATCTTGCGGATGGGGATCGCCAGCATCAACACCATGGCGAAGCCGGAGTAAATGGCGCCCGCGACGAAATAGGGCGGGAAAATCGTGGTGTGCCAGCCGGGTACGATCGCCACCGCGAAATCGAAGCTCACCACGGTGTGGACGGAGAGCACGAGCGGAGTGGCGAGGCCGGCGAGCAGCAGGTACGCCGTTTCGTAGCGGGCCCAATGGCGGGCGGAGCCGCGCCATCCCATGGCGAGCAGGCCATAGCTGATGCGCGCGTATTTGTTTTCGGCGCGGTCGCGCAGCGTGGCTAGATCGGGGATGAGTCCGATGAACCAGAAGAGCAGCGAGATGGTGAAATAAGTCGAGACCGCAAACACGTCCCACAGCAGCGGACTGCGGAATTGCGGCCAGTAGTTCATGGTGTTCGGGTAGGGGAACATCCAGTAGTCGAGCCACGGACGACCGGTGTGCACCGCCGGAAAGATGCCCGCGCAAGCCACGGCAAACAGCGTCATGGCCTCGGCGAAACGGTTGATGGAGTTGCGCCACGACTGCCGCAACAACAGAAGGATGGCGGAGATCAGGGTGCCCGCGTGGCCGATACCGATCCACCACACGAAGTTGACGATGGCGAAGCCCCAGCCGATGGGGATGTCGATGCCCCAGATGCCCACGCCCCTCATAAACAAGTAGCCGAGCGCGAACAGCAACATCATCGTGACGAGGAAGCCGGCTCCGAAGCCGACTACCCAGCCGAGCGAGGTCGGACGGGTCAGCACGATGGAGCTGATCTTGTCGGTAATCGTGCCGAACGTGTAGCCGGGCTCGATTACGGGCGCGCGCTGGTTGGCAACGTCGTTCGCGACTTCGTTGGTAACTCCGACTTCGTCTCGATTGTCTGCCATCTCTTACTTGCGCTCCGCTTACGTTTCCAGTTCTGGGTTGGGGTTGCGAATTTCCGCCAGATAGGTGGTGCGCGGTCTGGTATTCAGGTCGGCCAGCAATCCGTAGTTACGGTTTTGCGCCTTGAGCTTCGCCACCCGGCTCTTGGGATCGTTGATGTTTCCGAAGACGATTGCGTCGGCCGGACAGGACTGCTGGCAGGCGGTTTGCAATGAGCCGTCTTCGATTTTGAATTCGCGATTCTCGCGCACCGCCGCGGTTTCGGCGTTAATGCGGTGCTCGGTTATACGCTGCACGCAGTACGTACACTTTTCCATGACGCCGCGGCTGCGCACGCTGACGTCGGGATTGCGCATTAATTTATATTGCGGAGTTTCCCAGTCCTGGAAGAGCAGGAAGTTGAAGCGGCGGACTTTGTAGGGACAGTTGTTCGAACAGTAGCGCGTGCCGATGCAGCGGTTGTAGACCATGTCATTCAGGCCTTCGCTGCTGTGGACGGTCGCGCCCACGGGGCATACCAGTTCGCAGGGCGCATTTTCGCATTGCATGCAGGGCACGGGCTGGAAATACGCTTTGGGCGTGTCACGGTCTCCCTGATAGTAGGCATCGACGCGGATCCAGTGCATGTGACGCCCGTGCACCACTTGCTCTTTTCCGACTACGGCAATGTTGTTCTCCGACTGGCAGGCGATGATGCAGTTGTTGCAGCCGACGCAGGCGTTGAGGTCGATGGTCATTCCCCAGGCGTCCGGCGACTTTTTATAGTCATAGCCGGGATAGAGCGTGAGCGCTGCGGGCGGCTGATCTTCTTGAGCGAACTTCGGTTCCTTGCGGTATTCCTCTAGCGTCGCTTCTCTTACCAGCGGACGCGTCGCGCCGTCGCCGGTGTCCATGGTCTGGTAGCCCTGGGTGGAAGCGAGCTGATAGTGGTCTCCTGTCTTGGTGAGCTTGCCGCCGGTCGCGATCCAGAGCGCATTCGTGGTGCGAAGAGCGTAGGCGTCGAATCCGGCGCCAGTGCCGGCGCGTCCCGCTTTGCGGCGGCCGTAGCCGAGATGCACGGTGACGGAATGATCGGGATGGCCGGCTTGGATCCAGACTGGGCCGGTGATTTTCCTTCCGTTCAGCTCGAGCGTGACCAAGTCCATGGTCTTTATTTGTTCGCGGTCGGCCATCTTCGGACCGATCAGGACGGCGTTGTCCCAGGTCAGTTTCGACATGGGCTTGGGCAATTCCTGGAGCCATCCGTTGTTCGAAAATTGTCCGTCGTAGATGGAGGGATCGCGGCGCAGATTGACTTCGAGAGCATTGGGATCGGGAGGAGCCGTGGGAAGAAGTTTGCCCTCTGCCTGGGCCTGAGAAGCTTCGGAAGCAGACACAATCGAGCTTCCGTGCTTCATTTCAACCGATTTCTGAGGAAAGGCTGAGCCTTCGATGAAGCCATCGTTCAGCGTCTTGCGCCACCATTCTTCGAACTCGGCACCAGTGTGCTGCTTCTGCCAATAGGCACGAAGGAGGTTGTAACCCGAGGCATCGGACACGCCGACGAGAGCCGACAGCATTTCGTGAGCGCTCTTGCCGGCATAGAGGGGCGCGATCAGCGGCTGAACCAGACTCACTGTACCGTCATAGGCACGGCCATCGCTCCAGGCTTCGAGATAGTGCGACTCGTTGATGTTCCAGTGGCAGAGTTCCGCCGTTTCGTTCTCGTAAAGACCGTGATAGATGCGGAGACTGACTTTGGAATTTTTCAGGCAGTCGCGAAAGCCCAGATCCGCGGGCGCATCGTACACCGGATTGCCGCCCATGACGACGAGCAGATCCACTTGGCCGGCGCGCATGTCGGAGACCAGGTCGCGGAGAGATTCCGTTTGGTTGATCGGGTTCGCGTTAACCGGATCGCTGTAGACGACCGTCTTGCCGACATTGCCCAGGGCCGTATTCATTGCGTGGGCCAAGGCGTGCACGGCGGGTGGCTGATGATCGCCGGCGATGATGACGCTCGCGCCTTTATGTTTCTGGAGTTCCTCAGCGACGCTACGCACAAACTTCGCCTGATATTCGGAGGAAGAAGCTCCGCCGACATTCACACCCAGCGCGGAGGCTAGCGCCCTGGTAAGGCCTTCAATCTCCACGGCCCGCAGCGACAGGCGGTGATCGGCTTTCACTCCGGTCGCGGATGGATTGCTTTCGACTACATATAGCCGACTCATTTCCGCATCAGGATTGCGCTTCTTGGCGAAGTCGCGGATGTAGCGGACATTGCCGGGGAATCCGGCGGAGAGAAAGTCGGCGTCGAGCGAGACGATTACTTCGGCCTTAGATAAGTCGTAGCGCGTCTCGACCGGTTCTCCGAACGCCAGCTTTGCGCCTTCGAGGACATTGTCGCGATTCACTGGTTCGTAAACATGCCACTTGGCCTTGGGATACATGGTCAGGAAGGCTTGCATCTGGTCTTTCAATGTGGGCGAAGAGATGGTCTGGGTGAGGATGCGAATGCCCGCGCCACCTAATGCCTTTTGTACGGCGAGAGGACCTTTGATCTCCGTCACGAACTCCGCCCACGACGCCACGTCACCGAGGTGAGTGATGGCTTGGGAGCGGTCGGGATCATACATTCCAAGGATTGAAGCCTGCGCGAATATGTCGGTGCCGCCCAGGCTGGCCGGATGCAGGTTGTTGCCTTCGATCTTCGTTGGGCGGCCGAGATGGCTTTCGACCAGCAGCGGATTCGCATATCCACTGAGCGTGAACGCGGTAGCGTAGTACATCGGGACGCCGGGAATGTCCTGCTCGGGCTGGCGGACATAGGGAACGATTTCCTGTAGAGGAAGTTTGGTGCAGCCGGTCATGCCGGCCATGGCGAGGGATGCGCCCATCAACTGGAGGAATCCGCGACGGGAAACGGAATCGATCCACTCGGAGGCACCCTTGGGAAATTCGCGGTGAAGCATTTCCTGGAATTCGGGCGACCCGGCGAGTTCCTCAAGGCTGCGCCAGTACTCTGGCCCCTTCGTTTCTTTCAGCTGCTGCTCGACGTCGGCGCGGCTGATTTTTTTGCCGGGGCAGACGTCCTCGCGTTTTGGCTGACTGTTTTCCATCTTATAAAGCTCTCAGCGATGACAAGTGCTACAGCTGGTGATGTCCTTCTCGGTGCGGAGCTGATATTTCTTCACCAGGGCTGAACCGAGCGAGTCCTGGTCGGTGTAACTGGTGCCGTCGACTTCCACCGGCGACGATGCGGTGGGTTGCTGGTAGCGCATGTTGAATACCTGGTCGCGCGGGCGCAGATATTTTTCGGGCGCACGGTGGCAGTTGAGGCACCACTCCATTTGCAGCGATGCCTGCTGGTACATGAGCGGCATCCGGTCAACCGGCCCGTGGCAATCGTTGCAGCCAACGCCTTTGGTGACGTGAACGCTGTGGTTGAAATAAACGAAGTCGGGCAACTGGTTGACACGCGTCCACTGGAGCGACTCGCCGCTTCGGTAGCTGGCGCGGACGGGCTCAAGCATGGCGGCGTTCGTCCAAATCTGCGAGTGGCAGTTCATGCAGGTCTTAGTGGGCGGAATGCCCGCGAAACTCGACTGCTCCACCGACGTGTGGCAGTAGCGGCAGTCGATGCCGAGCCCGGTCACGTGATGCTGATGGCTGAAGGGCACCGGCTGCGACTTTCTGACTCCTGCGTAGGTGATGTAGGGCGAACTCTGGACCTCTGCCAGAATCCAGAAAAGACCGGCCAGCACAAATACCGGGCCGAACAACGAAGCCCGGGAGATTGCATTAGTGCTGCGTGGAAAAATCTGCATTGAAGGCCGCGTCGATTGCTGGCGGGCTCGGTCTACACCGGTCCCGGCTAAATTTGATCGTATGAATTACGCCACACACACCGCTGACATTCGGAACTTAAACAGGTGAGTATATACACTTGAGAGGTTTTTGGAAACATTCTGGAAGTAAATTTCGTGGTTGCGCTGCGGGAATCTTGATGAGTGGAGATGCTGCGGAGTTTGCCGGAATCAGGACGGGAAAATCGTCATCGCTAGTTATAATCAGCGCAAGTTCATGACCAGCAGCTTGGGCTCGGTCATCTCTTGAATTGCGTCGCGCAAACCCTCGCGGCCGAGGCCGGAGTCTTTCACTCCGCCGTAGGGCATGTGGTCGATGCGGAACGTGGGGACGTCGCCGGCAATCAGGCCTCCGACTTCGAGTTCGTCATAGGCCTGAAAGATTAGTTTGGCGTCGCGAGTGAACAGTCCGGCCTGCAAGCCGTAGGCGGAACTGTTGAGTTGTTTTAGAGCAGAGGCGAAATCGTTGTAGGGCTCGACCGTCACCACCGGCGCAAAAATTTCCTGGCAATTCACTTTCATGTTGGGCTTGGTGCCGGTAAGCACGGTGGGCTCGAAGAGCGAGCCTTTGCGGTTGCCGCCGCACAGCAGGCGCGCGCCGCCGCGAACCGCCTCTTGCACCCAATCGGCGGCACGGATGGCGTCGCTTTCGCGGATGAGCGGGCCGAGGTCGCTTGACTCGTCGAGCGGATCGCCGATTTTCAGCTTACTGACTCCGGCCAGCAAGAGCTCGGTGAATTTTCCGTAGACGGAGTGCTCGACCAGAATGCGCTGCACTGAAATGCAGGATTGTCCGGCGTAAGCGAAGCCTCCGGTGACGCAGCGGTCGGCTGCATAATCGAGATCGGTGTCGCTGTGGACGATGACGCCCGCATTTCCTCCGAGTTCGAGAACGACTTTTTTCTTTCCCGCTTTGTTCTTGATGGCCCATCCAACCGCGGCGCTGCCGGTGAAACTGATGAGCTTGATGCGTTCATCGGTGACCAGCAGCCCGGAATCTTCGTTCGACAGCAATACCGCATTGAATCCGCCATCGGGCCATCCCGCCTGCTGGATGACTTCCGCCAAAAGCAGCGAGGTGAGCGGCGTTTGGGGCGCGGGCTTGAGCACCATGGAACAGCCGGCGGCGATGGCTGGCGCCACTTTGTGGGCAACCAGATTCAAGGGAAAATTGAAGGGCGTGATACCGGCGATGGGACCGAGAGGAAAACGTTTGACGATGCCCCAACGCCCAGCGGTCGACTGCTGCCAATCGAGCGGCAAATATTCGCCGTAGGCGCGCACCGTCTCTTCGGCAGCGATATTGAAAGTAAAAATAGCGCGCTCAACTTCGGTGCGAGAGGTCTTGATGGGCTTGCCCGCTTCCAGCGCAATGGTGCGTGAAAATTCTTCTTTGCGATCGTGAATGCCGATGGCGATCTGGCGCAGAACGCGTTGACGTTCGAAGGCGGGCAGACGCCGGGTCGTTCCGAAAGCCTTGACGGCGGCGGCAATGGCGGCTTCCGCGTGTTCGGCGCGTCCCTGGTGGACATGCGCGATGAGGGCGCCGTCGTAAGGCGCGTGCACCTCGACGAGGTCACCTTCCTCCAGCCACTTCCCGTCCAGGAAAAAACCGTGGGTTGCAACCGGACTCACCGTCATCTCGGCCATGACCTTACCTCTTTCGAGTGCGCTCGAGGATTCGCGTTCAATGATTCGCGCTTAGTGATTATAGAACTTTGCGGACGCGCGGTGGCCACGGAAAAGGTGTCAGGTGTCAGGTCTCAGGAAAAACACCGGCGGCTCAACTTCGGTTCCTGAGACCTGACACCTGCGACCTGACACTTGTCTCATTTGCGGATTTGCGGTTTGAATCGGTCGTCGACTTCCACCTGATATCCCGCGACCAGGCGATTGGTTTCGTTTGCCATGCCGACCACCGACATCAATTCTTTGAACTGGGCGTCGGTCATGCCTTTATGTATCGCCGAAGCGGTATGCGAAGCGATGCAGTATTCGCACTGGTTCGTGACCGAGACGGCAACGTAGATCAGTTCTTTGGTGAGCGGGTCGAGCGCTCCGGGAGCCATGATCTGCTTGATGTCTTCCCAGGTCCGCTTGAGCATGACTGGGTCGTGGGCGATCGCCTTCCAGAAATTATTGATCCAGTCGGTCTTGCGCGTAGCCATGATGTCGTCGTAAATCGCGCGGACTTCGGGGCTGGCGTCGGCGTATTCGATGAGGCCAAAGATGGACATAAGTCTCTCCAGTGAGGCTATTGAGGCATTGAATCATTGAGTCAATAGATCTACGACACCCAGTCTAGAACTTTGTAGTATGCCCCGGCGAATGGCAGAAACCACGGGTTGCCGTTATAGAGGCCGAGCGGCGCGCCGGGGAATGCTATCTCGGTGAAGGGATTGTCGGTCTTCCCTTCTACGATCCATTCTGCCATTTTCTGTCCTTGATAGGTGGCCATGGCGACGCCGTGTCCGGCATATCCGACGGCGAAATAGACGCCGTCGATTTTTCCAGCGTGCGGCATCATGTCGAAACAGAAATCGAGCGTACCGCCCCAGACGTATTCGACTTTGGCGTCGCGCAGTTGCGGATAGACGTCGATCATGCCGCCGCGCAGAATTTCGGCGCTCTTGCGGATGGTTTGATCGGTCTCCGGGAAAAAAGCGGCGCGGCCACCGAAGAGCATTCGATTGTCGGGAGTGAGGCGATAGTAATAAAGATAGTTCTTGGAATCGTAGATCTGACGATTGCGCGGACTCAGTTCGCGGGCCAGCGCTTCGGAGAGCACTTCGGTTGTAATAATGAACGACCCGATGGGGATGATCTTCCTGCGCAGCGCTGGAGTCGCCGCGCCGGTGTAGCCGCTGGTTCCGACCAGCACGTTGCGCGCCCAGATCGCGCCGCGAGAGCTGTTAAGTCTGAACCCCGGCGCACCGCCACGCGATTCGCGCTGGATGTTGTGCAGTCGTGTGCGTTCGCAGATCTGCGCGCCAGCGCGCATGGTGGCGGCGGCGAGTCCGGCAACGTAGCGTGCGGGATTGAGGCCGGCTGAGACTTCATCGACCATGCCGCCGTAATAAATGTCGGAACCGATTTCGCCGCGCAGTTGCTCGCGGGGCACGACGTGCAGATGGTGGTTGAATTCGCGCGCGATGACTTCCACCTGGCGGGCGTAGTCATCGAAATGCGCCTTTTTGCAGGCGATTTCGAGATGGCCGGTGCGGGTGAAATCGCAGGCGATGTTTTCTTCTTTCACAATGCGCTCGACCGAGTCGATGGTCTCGAGCGATGCGGCGTACATGCGGCGAGTCAGATCGCGGCCATACATCGAGATGAGTTTGTTTACACCGAGTTTCAGTCCGGTGAGCACCATGCCGCCGTTGCGGGAACTCGCGCCCCAGCCTATGGTTTCCGATTCGAGCACTACCACCTTCGCGCCTCGCTTGGCGAGCGCCAGGGCGGCGGAGAGTCCGGTGAATCCGGCGCCGATTATGGCAACGTCGGCGCTCTCAGGGAGGGGCTGCGCCGGAAGGGCGGGCATTTGAACGGTGGTGAGCCAGTAGTTAAGTTCCCGGGGCATTTCGTGGGCAATCATAAATGATCTCGTCGCGGACTATAGCACTGCGGTCTCATGAATCATCCGCTGCTCCGCGAAGCGCGAGTAGTTCAGCAGCGACGCGTCGATTAGATCGGTCCTCCCGGTCAGAATCAGGTCGCTCAGAATTTTCCCGGTGGCGGGGGAGTGCATCACGCCGTGTCCGCTGAAGCCGTTGGCGAAGAAGAAGCCGGGGACTTCCGGGGATTCGCCCAGAATTGGGTGGTGATCGGGTGTCATTTCATAGAGGCCGGCCCAGGCTCGTTGGGGATTGACCGCGAGATTTTCGAAGACGGGCACGCGATCCGCGGCGCGGGTCAGGATCTTTTCGATGAAGCTCACGTCGAAATCGGTTTTGTAGCCGGGCGTTTCTTCGGGATCGTTCCACGCCAGCAGAAATCCGCGGCTCTCGGGACGGAAGTGGAAGCCGTTGGACATGTCGACGATCATGGGCGCGGTGTGCGGAAATTGGTCGAAGGGTTCGGTCGGGACCAGCATGCGGCGCAAAGGCTCGACGGGCAGATCGATGCCAACCATCTTCGCGATCGAAGCGGCCCAGGCTCCGGCGCAGTTGACGATGGTGCGCGTGGAAACCGTGTCACGCGTGGTTGCGACTTCGAAGCTCGCGGCTTTTCTAGTCAAGTCGTCAGTGACATTGCCAGTGATATTGCGCGTGATTCCTGTCACGCTGGTGTTCTTCCAGAGCGTGGCTCCATGATCGGTAGCCCAGGTCATGAAGCCGATCATGGCGCTGTAGGGATCGACGAAGCCGTCGGTAGAGCAGAAGCTACCGCCAACGATGTCATCGGCGCGAAGCTGCGGAAACTGGCCGCGGATTTCATCGCCATCGACGAGGCGGACGTTTTTCAATCCCAGGGCAACCTGCTTTTCATAGTTGGCGCGCAGGTAGGCCAGGTGCTTTTCGTTGGTCGCACAAAAAAGGTATCCCTGGGGACGGTAGTCGCACGGGTAGCCGAGTCGCTCTTCGAAGCTTGCATAGAACGGGATCGAATACAGCGACATCTGGATGTTGACTGGCGTCGAGAACTGCGCGCGCACTCCGCCCATACTCTTGCCGGTGGAGCCCTTGCCCTGCGCGGTCTCGCGCTCGATCACAAGAACGTTGTTGCAGCCGGCGGCGACCAGATGATAGGCGATGCTGGAGGCGACAATCCCTCCGCCGATAAGAACGACGTCTGCGGTGTGCATGGTGGCGGAGCAATTGTAAATGCTTGTGCGGGGCGGAACTCTGTCCCGTCCAGCGGGGCGAAGCCCCGCCACCCCACGTTCCAGGTCTCAAAGATCTCAGGAAGTTGCCGCGGCGATTGCAACCCTGGCCAACACCACGATGGCGAACCAGCCAAACACCACGGCGAACGCGGTCCCACGCTTGACCTTGCTGATGCAAGTGATGCCGACGGCAGTCAGGATCAAGGCCCAGATAGTGAAGACATCCAATGGAGTCAACAAGGCGCGGAGCACGGCAGATCCGTCTGGGCCGATGAAATATCCGGCATTGGTGGCCACAGGATTATCGATGATGAATCCGTCGCCGCTGACTCCCGCGAGAAGCGACAGGCTTGCCAGCAACGGCCCCAGTACCAGCGGCAGCCTGGAATAGACAATCAAAGCAAACAGAGTCTTGTATTTCAAATCGGCGCTCGCGCCAAACTTGAGGGTCGCAAACAAAACCGCTGCGAAGACTGCATAGATTCCAAGGGCAATAATGGGGATAGCGAAGGAGATCATCCTGGTAGCAGTAACCTGCCGGTGTATGACCTGTTGGCGTTGATCGGCGGGCAATCGGTCAATGCGATCGGCCTGCTTGGGTTGTAACTGGGTCAGATTCTCCACTACCTTGGGGAAACCAACCTTCTGATCGACCACGTAGACAAACAGCAGGGAAACGATCGCGATGATCAGGAATGGCGCCCACCAACTGGCGTTTCTTCGGAGATCGGTAAAGGTTTTGCTCGGGGCCAAGAACGTGTTGATGAGGCGCTGCCCCTCGGAGAGGGGCGCTGGTTCCTGAGATATTTGCAGTGGCTGAGTGGGCCGCTGCGGCTGCAGTGGTGCAGAGGGATTGGTCGCCATATCTTCTCCCTGAACAGGAAGAGATTGTAGTTTCACTCCGGCGTAATAACAACAGGAGTCGATGCAACGCTACAAGGCTGCCATCTCCGGCGTCGCCGCCAGCAACTTGCGGGTGTACGCGTGCTGTGGTTGGGCGGTGATCTGCTGAGTGGTTCCGATCTCGACGATTTTGCCGCGATACATCACCGCGATGCGGTTGGAGAGGTAACGAACCACGGGCATGGAGTGCGAGATGAAGAGATAGGTCAAACCGAAATCGCGCTGCAGTTGCTGGAGAAGATTAATGATCTGCGCGCCGACGCTGACGTCGAGAGCGGAAACCGGTTCATCGGCAACGATGAACTTCGGGCGCGAAGCGAGGGCGCGGGCGATGCCGATACGCTGCCGCTGGCCACCGGAAAACTCGTGTGGGTAACGGGGCATGGCGGATTCATCCATCCCCACGGCTCGCAGGAGTTCTCGCACGCGCTGGCGGCGGGCATCGCGACTCAGGCTTTTTCCGCCGGCCTTGTGATCAACGATCTTCTGATCGACTACCTCCTGGTGAAGAATTAACGGCTCGGCGATTACGTCCTCTACCCGATAACGCGGGTCGAGAGAACCGAATGGATCCTGGAAAATGATCTGCATGTCGCGGCGAAGGCGGCGTAACTCCGAACCGTTCGCTTGCAGCAGATCGACGCCATCGAAAGAGATGGTGCCCGACGTGGGCTCGATGAGGCGGAGGATGAGCCGTCCGAGTGTGCTTTTGCCCGAGCCGGATTCGCCGACCAAACCGAGAGTTTCGCCTTGCTGAATGTCGAGAGACACGCCGTCGACGGCGAAGACCTCGCCCGAGTGGCGACTGCCGAACGGGGATTCGGCAAGAGCGAAAATCTTGGTCAGGTTGCGAACTTCAAGCAATGGCACGGATCACCTTCTCGCGACAGTATGCTGTATTCGGGTTATTTTTATCATTTATTCCATCATTCCATATTCTGGAATATGGGATGAAGGTTCTCTTCTTGGTCACACTGCTCATCCCGCAATCATCGGCACCGCCACCAGCGCGGCTACCATCCCAATGGTACGGGTGCGGCTGAAGTGCTCGTGCAGAAAGATGCGCGCGAGCAGAACGGTAATCGCGGGATAAAGCGAGCTGAGTACGACGGCTGCATCCAGTCGTCCGATTTGAGCAGCGTGGATGAAGACGGCGCTGCCGGTGACGTCGAGGATTCCGGCAGCCATGGCAATGCCCAGCACCGGAGCGGGCACAGCGCGGAGTTGTCTTAGGAATAGAACGATCGCCACGGTCACCAGCAAGGACGCAATGCGCGAGCAGCCGGCGATCCAGAGTGCGGAACCGCTGCCCGCCTGGTGGATACAGAGGTAAAAACCAGCGAAGCCGATTCCAGACAACACGGCCATGCCAATGCCCTCGGGACGGCCGACGCCGGCTTCAGTGCGCGAGATGAGCCAGACGCCGATTCCGGCGAGAACAAAACCAAACAAGTGCCGAACGCCCGGAAAGCCTTCGGCGAAGGCGGTCACGATGGTGGGAATCGCTGCGCCCAGAACGGCCGCGACCGGCGCAACCAGTCCCATATTTCCGCTGGCCAATGCACGATAGAACAAGGCCAGAGCAGCGCCGCCGACCGATCCGGCCATCAGCGACCAAACGAGGCTGGTGCCTCCGGGAAATGGCGCGTGGAGCATCAGAGCCAGGGTGACGAACACGACCAGGCCGCTGAGGTGTGCGATGGACGTGAACAGAAATGCATTCGCGCGGCGCGCGCCCACACCGCCCAGAAAATCGCTCGCGCCCCAGACCCCAACTGCAGTCAGGCTATAAGCAGCAGGAATGTATTGGGCTGCGACGGACATGGGGCTTTGAGATTAGCACGCAGCGGCCGCAGAGGGAGCAAAGCTCGGCCGCTAGGCTGTGACCACTTCCGGCTGCGTCTTCCCCGCCAACAGCTGCCGCAGCACGTACTGCAGGATGCCGCCGTTCGCGTAGTAGAGCGCTTCCTGCGGAGTGTCGATGCGCACGATCGCCTGAAATTCGGCGGCTTGAGTTTCTGCCTTCTTGCCGCGCTTCACGCGCACGGTAATTTTGCGGCCGGAAGAAAATTTCTTGACCACGTCGCGGATCCCCGCGATCTCGAACACTTCTTCGCCGGTCAGCTTCAGGGTTTCGGCATTTTCTCCGGGCAGAAACTGCAGCGGCAGAATGCCCATGCCTACGAGGTTTGAGCGGTGAATGCGTTCGTAGCTTTCGGCAATCACGGCGCGAACGCCGAGCAGACGCGGTCCCTTGGCCGCCCAGTCGCGCGAAGATCCGGAACCGTATTCCTTGCCGGCCAGAATCACGAGCGGCACTTTTTCAGCATGGTATTTTTCGGATGCGTCGAAGATCGACATCTCGGCGCCGTCGGGCAGGTGGCGGGTGAATCCGCCTTCGGTGGTCACCATTTTGTTGCGCAGGCGGACGTTGGCGAACGTGCCGCGCACCATGACTTCGTGATTGCCGCGGCGCGATCCGTAGGAATTGAAATCGGCCGGCTTCACGCCATGCGCAATCAGGTATTTGCCGGCGGGGCCATCCTTCTTGATGGAGCCGGCGGGCGAGATGTGGTCGGTGGTGACGCTGTCGCCGAGCACGGCCAGCACGCGCGCGCCTTTGATGTCCTCGACCGCGGAGGTTTGAGCGCCATGTTCATCGAAGTACGGCGCCTGCCGGATGTAGGTCGAGTCTTTTTCCCACGCATAGGTCTCGCCCTTGGGAACGGGGAGCCCGCGCCAGCGCTCGTCTCCCGTGAACACCTCGCCGTAGCTCTTGCGGAACATTTCGGAGGTAATTGCGCTTGCCATCGACTCTTCAACTTCCCGCTGCGACGGCCAGATGTCGGCGAGATAAACGGGCTTGCCGTCTTTGTCTTTTCCGACGGGATCTTTGCGCAGGTCGATATCGATGCGGCCGGCGAGCGCGAAGGCCACCACCAGCGGCGGCGACATCAGATAGTTGGCGCGGACTTCGGAATTGATGCGGCCCTCGAAGTTGCGATTGCCGGAAAGCACCGAAGCGACGACCAGATTCTTTTCGTCGATGTCTTTCGAAACTTCCACCGGCAGCGGGCCGGAGTTTCCGATGCAGGTGGTGCAGCCGTAGCCGACGAGATGGAACTTCAGCTTCTCCAGATACGGCATCAGGCCGGCCGTTTGGAGATATTCGAGGACGACCTTCGATCCGGGAGCGAGCGAAGTTTTGACCGAAGCGGGAACTTCGAGGCCGTGCTCGACGGCTTTCTTCGCCAGCAATCCGGCGGCGACCATCACCGACGGATTCGACGTGTTGGTGCAACTGGTGATCGCGGCAATCACCACGCTGCCGTGGTGCAGCGCGTGGCCATTGGTGGAGACGTGTTCGTGGACATTCGGGTCTTCGACATCCGACGGCGGTCGGACTTCCGCCTTCCTGCTCCCAGCGCTTCCTGCTTGGGCGCGAATCGGTCGGAGCCGCGCGGCGGCCTTCGCTTTCGGCTTGATCAGCGATGGCAGCGCCTGCGTAAACGACTCGCCCGCCTTCGAGAGCACGACGCGATCCTGCGGGCGCTTCGGTCCGGCGAGACTCGACTCGACGGTCGCGAGATCGAGACTCAGCAGCTCGGAGTATTCGGCTTCGGGCGTTTTGGCATCGTGGAACAGTCCCTGCTCGCGCGCGTAGGCCTCGACCAGCGCGATCTGCTCTTCGCTGCGGCCGGTGAGGCGCAGATAGCGCAGGCTCTCTTTGTCGATCGGGAAAGATGCCGCAGGTGGCGCCGTATTCGGGAGCCATGTTGGCGATGGTGGCGCGATCGGCGAGCGGCAAGTCTTGCAGGCCGGGGCCGAAGTACTCGACGAACTTGCCGACGACGCCGTGCTTGCGCAGCATCTCGGTGACGGTCAGGACGAGGTCGGTTGCGGTCGCGCCTTCGCGCAGGCGTCCGTCAGTCTCACGCCGACGACGTGCGGGATCAGCATGGAAACGGGCTGGCCGAGCATGGCGGCCTCGGCTTCGATTCCGCCGACGCCCCAGCCGAGCACGCCGAGTCCGTTGATCATGGTGGTGTGCGAGTCGGTGCCGACGAGCGTGTCGGGATAGGCAGTGCGCTTTCCGTCTCGTCATTCGTGCGACAAAGACCACGCGCGCCAGGTATTCGAGATTGACCTGGTGGACGATGCCGGTATCGGGCGGCACGATGGCGAAGTTGCGGAAGCCGGTCTGTCCCCAGCGCAGAAACGCGTAGCGCTCTTTGTTGCGCTGGAATTCGAGCAGCGGCGTTGAGCTCGAAGGCCTTGCGGCGTACCGAACTCGTCGACCTGCACGGAGTGGTCGATGACCAGTTCGGCCGGCTGCAGCGGATTGATCAGCTTCGGATCGCCGCCCAGGCGCTTCATGGCGTCGCGCATGGCGGCCAGATCGACCACCGCGGGAACGCCGGTGAAATCCTGCAGCAGAACGCGGCTGGGCGTGAAGGCGATCTCTTTTTCCGGCTTGGAATTCCTGTTCCACGCGGCGAGGGCGCGAATTCGTCGCTTTCACGTTGCGGCCATCTTCGCGTGCGCAGCAGGTTCTCCAGCAAAATGCGCAGCGAGAAAGGCAGGTGCCGGTGGAGATGCCCTGCTTGTCGAGAGCGTCGAGGCGGTAGATTTCGTACTCTTTGTTGCCGACTTTGAAAGTTGCGCGGGCGCCGAAACTATTCGATGACATGATGGCCTTCCTTCAAGCTCCGGTCAGGACCGGAGCGCAAATGCTCGAGCAGGTCGTAACTCAATAGTGTAATTCGTTTCGAAGGGGTTGCTTTGGCCGGCGACGGGGTGCGGAATGCCGAGCGGATTGATTTAAAGTCAGGAAGCTACGATGATCAGCAGACCTTGGGCCATGTCGCGCTGGTCGTCCGGGATTACGATGAAGCGCTTGCGTTCTTCACTCGCACGCTCAACTTCACGGTGGTCGAAGATACTCGCTTGAGCGAAGACAAGCGCTGGGTGCTGATCGCTCCGCCGGGCTCTAAGGGTACAACCCTGCTTCTGGCCCGCGCGGCAACACCCGAGCAGGTCAGCCGGATCGGCAACCAGACCGGCGGACGAGTTTTTCTTTTTCTGCACACCGACGATTTCTGGCGTGACTACGACGAGATGGTCGCGCGCAAGGTTAAGTTCACACGGCCACCGAGCGAAGAGGCGTACGGCACGGTGGCGGTTTTTGAAGACCTGTACGGCAATCAATGGGATCTATTGCAACGGAAAGGACAGTAAGCCGCGGTGATGCCAACGCAGTGATGAATGACCGGTTCTAGCGCACGCCAGTCCAAATCTGATAGACAACCACGCCGACCATGAACACCAGGTAAATCCTGAGCGCCCAGAAAAGAATCATTTCAGTTCGCGTGAGCTGCCGCCGCGGGCAATGATGATGCTCCTTGGTGGAAATGATCTGGTCAGGCTCGAGCGCGGTCATGACCGACGGCGATCTCTTCGCAGCTTGCTTCATTGTCGTCTTAGGCATCGGCGCAGAATCAAATTGTTTTTCGCATCTATCTGCCTCCAACCATGTGCCAGCGCATTGGGCGCGATCACGCTGATCCCAAACAAGAGGCCGGCAGCGATCAGTATGATCACGACTCCCAGCGCCAGCACATTCGCCCACGTCGGGCTGACCAGTGTCGCCCATAATTTCACGATCGTTCACCAGCATATAAAGGAAAAGAAGCGCCGGAGGCATGGCCAGCACGGCGATCACGTTCACCAGCAGCACGATGTACACCAGTGGAATTCCGGGAATCAGAACCAACCCGGCGGCGGCAACAGCTTCGACCAGCAGCACCAGATAGAACGATCTTCCTTGCCGGAAGGGAAGATTCAAACTGTGCGGGCGGCGCGCGACTTCCCCGAAGGCGTACGCGGATGAAGTTGAAATCGTGATGGCCGCGACCATCCCTGCCTCGAAAATGCCGAGCGCGAAAAGCGCCGCTCCCCAGTGTCCAATAAATGGCTGAAGCGCCTGGGCAAATTCGGCGGCTTCGAAGTTCGCTGCTGACATGTGGTGCATGAAGAGCGGAGTGGTCGCCAGCATCGTGGCCAGTGCGGCGACTGTCGCCAGAGTGGCTCCCAGCATCGTGTCCACGCGCCCCATGCGAATGTCGCGCGTGGTGAGACCTTTATCGGCAATCGCGCTTTGCTGAAAAAACAGCATCCACGGAGTGACGGTCGCTCCGATATCGGCGAGCAGAGATCAGAACCGTGTCCTGCGTGAGCCCACCGGGCAGCGGCCTCCAAGTCAGCAAAGCGCTGCCCACCGCCCCCAGTGCGGATGGGTCAGGAGCGCCACCGGCACAAACATCAGGTTGAACATGGCAGCGCCTAAAATGATCCGCTCCCACGTCCAGTAGCGGTGCGTCATGAGCGCGACGGAGAGCACCAGCAAGGCCGCGAAGACCGCAACCACCGGCCGCACTCCGAAGAATCCCAGCCCGGCGCGGATGGCGATGAACTCCGTGACCAGCGTCAGAAAGTTGCCCACCATCAGGTCGATCATCGAGAACCAACCCCAGAACGGGCCGAAGCGATCGAAGATCAACTCCGCGTGTCCGCGATGAGTGGCCGCGCCTAAGCGCACGGTCATTTCCTGCACCACGCACGCCATGACGAAGGTGAGCACGATGAAGGGCACGAAGAAGCCGATGCCGAAGCGCGCACCGGTCGCCGCATACGACACCATGCTGGGACCGTCATTCTCTCCGAGCATCACCAGGATGCCGGGGCCAATCAACAACCAGAACAATCGCACCCGGGGGCGGAATCCGCGCCGCGCTCGCGTGGCCGAGACCCGTTCGCGATCGTGCGCTCGATCGATATCCTCATGAGTGATGACGACGGCGGCTTCCGAGGTTGGCCCATCGTTGGTTGGCTGATCGTTGAGGAGATTGGACCGGGGTGCGGTTCCCACTCGCAGATCCGAAACTGTCTTTGTTTCTTTCATTCAATTGGTGCAGTGCGAAAGGGAGAGCGGGGACGGTGCCGCTCTCCAGACAATTAGCGTAAGTATACATCAGGGCATAAACTACGGTTAATTACTTTTGTGACTGCGGAAGATTGAATTCTCGAATGCTTGGGGCGGCAACTTCCGGATCCGGGCGGACATACGAACTCTCAGATTTTGGAATTGCTCTTCCCCTCCGCCGGTTTCACCCAAACCCTTTCCGCGGCGGATAGACCGAGCGAAACGCGGCCGGCGCCGGTGGTGAGAGTGAGCGTGTTGTCGTAATTGCGGTGCGCGACGTGAACTTTGGCTCCGGGCCGGATGCCGCGCTGTTCCAGAAACTCAAGCAGATGACGATCGCGTTCATAGATGCCGCTCACCTGGAAATTTTTCCCCGGTTCCGCCTGAGCCAGCAGCAGCAGGCCGCGACGGCGACGACTGGCGGGACTCTCGAGTTCGGTCAGGTTGCCGTGCGGGCAGGCGACTCCACGGCCGAGTTTGGCGAGCAG
This sequence comes from uncultured Acidobacteriaceae bacterium, assembly GCA_963760175.1. Classification (GTDB taxonomy): domain Bacteria; phylum Acidobacteriota; class Terriglobia; order Terriglobales; family Acidobacteriaceae; genus Acidiflorens. Next base: position 39,123 of record CAVXBU010000011.1, on the reverse strand, counting down.
CCTGGCCTCGAAATCGGGCGAGACGGCGTGTTCCAGACGTTCCGCCTCGTCGTGCACTTTGTACCATTCCATTCCGAAAATTTCGACGAGCATGCGCTCGATCAGGTGATGGCGAACCGTCAGCTTGCGGGCAATCTTCTTTCCGGCGGCAGTCAGGCGAACGCGTCCGTCGGCATTCACCCGCACCAAGCCGTCCTTCTTCAGCCGGCGCACAGCCATGGTTACGGCCGGCGGCGAAACTTTGAGCCAGTGCGCCAGGGTCGCCGAAATGACGGCTTCGCCTTCGCTTTCGGCCTCGAGAATGGCTTTAAGGTAGTCCTCTTTGGAAACGGTGATCACGTGAGCAGATTATACGGCGGGTTAAGCGTGGTTAACCGAGAGATTGTAGGGGTGGAAGGTTAGAGGTCAGAGGTCAGATTGCAGAGGTTCACCCCTTTTTAGTTTCAGTTTTTCACCTTTGCAATGCGACCTCTGACCTCTGCCCTCGGCTCTCTCGTTTGACATCATCTTCTCTCGCCCCTAACCTTGAATGTTCTTGGCCAATATTCTCGACTATGAAAATCCTGGTCATCGGCGGCGGCGGACGCGAGCACGCTCTGGTTTGGAAGCTCCGGCAGTCGCCGCGGGTCACGAAAATCTATTGCGCGCCGGGGAACGGCGGCATTGCCGATGAGGCGGAGTGCGTTCCGGTCGATGTGAGAAGCCTCGACTCAATGGTCGCGCTCGCGAATCGGATTCAGCCCGACCTTACCATCGTGGGGCCGGAATTGCCGCTCATGCTCGGCCTGGTGGATGAATTCACGCGACGAGGCTGGCGCACTTTCGGCCCGACCAAAGCCGCCGCGCAGCTTGAAACCAGCAAGAGCTTTGCCAAGGAATTCCTGCAGCGGCACCGCATTCCCACGGCGCACTATGCGATCTGCGATTCCTCGGAGCAGGTGCGCGATGCGCTGCCGCATTTCCATACTCCGATCGTGGTGAAGGCCGACGGACTGGCGGCCGGCAAGGGTGTGGTCATCGCCAAGAGCAAGGATGAGGCCGCGACCGTCGCCAATGAAATGCTCAGCGGCAGGATGTTGGGCGAGGCGGGAGCGCGGGTGGTGCTGGAAGAATTTCTTCAGGGAGACGAACTTTCGTTTCTGGTGGTGAGCGACGGGGAGCGGGTAGCGCCGCTGGTCGCCGCGCAAGATCACAAGCGCGTGGGCGACGGCGACACCGGGCCGAACACCGGCGGTATGGGCGCCTACACTACGCGGACCATCGTGGATGACCAGATGCGCGACTGGCTGCTCGCTCACATTGTGCGACCGGTTGTCGCCGGTATGAAGGCGGAAGGCGCGGAATATAAAGGCGTCCTTTATTGCGGACTGATGATGACCGCGCGCGGTCCGATGGTGCTCGAATTCAACTGCCGCTTCGGCGATCCGGAAACGCAGCCTATTCTGATGCGCCTCGAAAGCGACCTGGTCGAGGCGATGGAGGCGTCGATCGACGGCCGCACGAGCGACGGCGATTTCAAATGGTCGGACGACGCGGCCGTATGTGTGGTGATGGCTTCAGGAGGCTATCCCGGAAGCTACGAGGCGGGAAAGAAGATTATCGGCCTGGATGATGCCGCGAAGTTGGACGGAGTTAAAGTCTTTCACGCCGGCACTTCGAAACGTGACGAGGCTTTCTACACTTCTGGCGGGCGCGTGCTTGGAGTGACGGCGCGCGCGCCGGAGTTGCAAACGGCGGTGCAGCGCGCCTATGAGGCTTGTGCGACGATCGGATTCGACGGCGCGCATTATCGCAAAGATATTGCGGCGCGGGCGCTGAAGAAGAGCTAGCATCATGTCCAGATGGCATCGACTTAACTAGGAGATAGACTTCCAAATGAGTAAACCACTTGTTTCAATCGTGATGGGCAGTGACTCTGACCTGGAGATTATGCGCGAAGCCGGGAAAGCTCTTGACGAATTCGGGATTGCTTATGAGATCGATGTGACTTCGGCCCATCGCTCGCCCGACCGTACGGCAGACTATGCGCGCAAGGCCGCTGGACGGGGCATTCGCGTGATCATCGCGGGCGCGGGCGGAGCGGCGCATCTGGCTGGCGTAATCGCCGCGCACACAACCTTGCCGGTCATCGGCGTTCCCATTCCTTCGACGTCGCTGCAGGGCATGGATTCGCTGCTGGCGACGGTGCAAATGCCGGCGGGCATTCCCGTAGCAACCGTCGCCATTGGCCGACCGGGCGCAACGAATGCAGGGATTTTGGCGGCGCAGATACTTGGGCTGGCGGATGGCGCGATCGCGAAGAAACTGTTCGGGCACAAAGAGAAACTCGCCCGCGGCGTGGAAGAGAAATCAAAGAAGCTGCATTCGGCGATGGAGGAGTGAGCATCGCGATGAACGAACGATGAACGAAGAGGTGCGGCCGCGAACGTTGTTCACAGCTTCAAACTTTTCAGATACTCCCGGAATTGCCCGCCCAGATCTCCGCGTTTCAGCGCGAACTCGACTGTGGCTTTGAGGAAGCCGAGTCTGTCGCCGGTATCGAAGCGTCGACCTTCGTAGACGTAGGCATACATCTTCTCGCGCTGCAGCAACCCGCGCAGTCCGTCCGTGAGCTGCAACTCGCCGCCCGCGCCCGGCTTGATGTTCGAAAGCGTTTCGAAGACCGCCGGCGTCAGAATGTAGCGTCCGATGACAGCCAGATTCGAAGGCGCATCCTCGCGCTTCGGCTTTTCCACCAGGTCGAGAACTTCGTAGAGTTTGCCGCCGGAGCCCGCAACTTCTTTCGCCTTCAGCACGCCGTAAGAGGAAATCGCCGGCCCGTCGACCACCTGCGTCGCGATCACGGAACAGTGCTTCTCATCGAACACGTCCATCAACTGCTTGAGCACGGGTACTTTGGCATCGATGACGTCATCAGCCAGGAGCGTGGCGAAGGGTTCGTCGCCAATCAATTCGCGCGCGGTGAGCACGGCGTGTCCCAGGCCCAGCGCCTCCTTCTGACGCACGTAGGCCACGTAGATCATGTCTGAAATCTGGCGCACGATCTTGAGCAAATCGTGCTTGCCTTTTTCCTCGAGCATTTTCTCGAGCTCGTAGCTGACGTCGAAATGATCTTCGATGGCGCTCTTGCCGCGCCCGGTAATAATGATGATCTGGTCGCATCCCGCGGCCACGGCCTCTTCCACGCCATACTGGATGATCGGTTTATCGACCAGCGGCAGCATCTCTTTCGGTTGAGCTTTGGTGGCGGGGAGAAAGCGGGTGCCCAATCCGGCGGCGGGGAAAACGGCTTTTCGGACTTTCCGGATCTTGCGGCGGTCGCTATTGGTTCGTCGTTCTTCGCGAGTCATTGGTCGTTAGTCGTTGGTCGTTCGCGCTGCTCTTGGAATTGTACCGCTCGCCTTTACACCTGGCGCACTGCTTCTTCGCGCGCTTCCAGCTCTTCCAGCAAATCACGGAGGGTTTGCAATATTCCTTCGGCGCTGTCGATCTTGATCGAGAACTTCAGTGTCCCGTCCGGAGTAAATTGCGTACCCCGCTGCGACGCCACAAAGCGCGCCAATTTACCTGGATCAATTGCAGCGGTCTGGCTGAACTTGATGTTCACAAATTCGCGTTTGCGTTCAATCGCGTTGGCGCCGACCCGCATCGCCTGCAGTTTTAGGGCGGCGTATTCAAGCAGGTTGCGGACGGCCCTGGGTGTCTCGCCGTAGCGATCGATCAGTTCCGCGCGCACATCGTGCAGTTGCGATTCGGTCTCCACCCCGGCGACGCGCTTGTACATCCGCAGCCGCTGGTTCTCTTCCTTTATGTAGTCGGAGGGAATACGAATATTGAGACCGAGATTGAGCTGGATTTCCGTTACTTCGGAGCCCGCCTCGCCCTTCATCTCACGGACGGCGCGCTCCAGCATTTGCGTATAAAGTTCGAAGCCCACGGCTTCGATATGGCCGCTCTGTTCTCCGCCAAGAAGATTCCCCGCGCCCCGCAGTTCGAGATCGAGGGCGGCAATCTTGAAGCCGGCGCCGAGGTCGGAAAATTCCTTGAGCGCGGCGAGACGGCGGCGCGCGATGGGCGTCAATTCAATTTCGGCGGGCAAGAGCAGGTATGCATAGGCGCGCCGGTTCGAGCGACCCACCCGTCCGCGAAGCTGGTAAAGCTCGGACAAGCCCAGCCGGTCGGCGCGATTGATAAAGATCGTGTTGCACAGGGGGATGTCGAGGCCGTTCTCGATGATCGTGGTTGAGACCAGGATGTCGGCTTCGTGATGCATAAATTTGAGCATCACTTTTTCCAATTCCCCTTCGCCCATCTGCCCGTGGCCGACCGCGATGCGCGCGTTCGGAGCGAGGGCTTGAATCTTGGCGGCAATCTCCCAGATCGTGTCGATGCGGTTGTGGACGAAATAAACCTGGCCGCCGCGATCGAGTTCCTGCTCGATCGCGGACTGGATGAGCTTTTCGTCCCAGTTCGCAACCACGGTCTGGATTGCCATGCGATCTTTGGGCGGCGTTTCGATCACGCTCATGTCGCGTAAGCCGACCAGCGACATATGCAGCGTGCGCGGAATGGGCGTCGCTGACATGGTGAGCACGTCCACTTCGGTGCGCATTTGCTTGATGCGTTCTTTGTGGCGGACGCCGAAGCGCTGTTCCTCGTCCACGACGAGCAGGCCGAGGTCGGCGAACTTCACGTCCTTGGAGAGCAGACGGTGGGTGCCGATGAGGATGTCCACTTTGCCGGCTTCCACTTTCTGCAGAATTTCTTTGACCTGCTTCGGCGTGCGGAAACGGCTGATCATCTCGACCGTGAGTGGAAACGGCGCGAACCGTTGCTTGAAAGTTTCGTAGTGCTGGAACGCGAGAACGGTGGTCGGGGCGAGCACGGCGACTTGCTTGTTGTCGCTCAGGGCTTTGAAAGCGGCGCGCATCGCCACTTCTGTCTTGCCGTAACCGACATCGCCGCAGAGCAGGCGATCCATTGGGAGTTGCGATTCCATGTCGCGCTTCACATCGGCGATGGCCTGCGCCTGATCGTCGGTCTCGTTGTATTCGAACGAATCTTCGAACTCCTTCATCCACTCCGTGTCAGCCGGAAAGATGTGACCGCGCGCGGACTGGCGCTGCGCATAGAGTTTGAGCAATTCGTCGGTCATATCCTTCATTGCCTTGCGCACGCGGGCCTTGGTCTTGCCCCAAGCGGCGCTGCCGAGATGGTTCAGGACGGGCTTGGCGCCCTCCGACGAGCGATATTTCTGCACCAGATCGAGGCGAGTCAGAGGAACATAGAGGCGGGCAGCGTCGGCATATTCGAGCAGCATGAATTCCGCCGTGCCGTCGCCCTGGTTGATTTCCTTCAGTCCCTGATACTGGCCGATGCCGTGCTCGACGTGGACGACGTAGTCGCCGACCTGCAAATCGCGGAAGTCTGAAAGAAACGCCGAGACTTTCGATTTCTGCCGTTGCGGACGCGACGCTACCAGGTCGGATTCGTCGAACAGATCGCGTGCTCCGAAAATCGCGAGATGAGCCTCGGGCAGAACGAAGCCGTCGGGAAGATACGCCTTGAGGAGCGTTGTGGTGAGCACGTCGCCGGCAAAATAAGAAGTTTCGTCGGCATAGCTTTCTCCGCTGCGGGTGCGGGTTCCCAGGCGATAGGAAGCGTTGTACTCGGTGAACATGTCGGCGAGGCGCTCGACTTCTCCCGTATTCGGCGCCGCAAGAATTACCTGCGTGCCGGCGCCGATCAGCTTCTGAACCTGTTCGATCATCGCCGGTACGGCGCCGTGGAAGCGCATGGCGGGCTGCGAGAGGAAAGCGGCTTCCGGTCGTTGTTGTTGTTTGTGAGATTCGTGGGACTCGCGCGCCAGCGCCAGATATTCGAAATCGGCTCCGGGGAGCGCTGCGATTTTTTCGCGCCAGCTTTCCGGCGTCAGATAAAGATCGGCGGGACGAACCAGGTTCCCCACTTCGCTGCGTTCGTGCGCTTCTTCGATCCGGGCCCAGACTTTGTCGAGCTCCAGCGCAAGCGCTTCGGGTTCGTCGAGAATTACGCGCGCTTCGGGAAGCAGCCCGAAAATGCTGCGGTCGGCACCCGCCACCGGAGCGTAGAACTCCCAGCCGGGAAAGATTCCAGCGCCTGAATCGCGCACCGCCTGTTCCACAATCTCCGGCGATCCGGTAATGCGTTTCCCCGAGAGCCGCGCGTTGATCGAAGCCAGCAGTTCTTCCGTGACCGGTGTTTCCGTCAGCGGCAGAAGCAGCGCTTCATCGACTGGGTTGGACGACCGCTGACTTGCCGGATCGAACTTGCGCATGGACTCGATTTCATCGCCGAAAAATTCGACGCGCACCGGGCGGTCCGCTTCCGGCGAGTACACATCCAGAATTCCGCCGCGGGCCGCGTATTGGCCGGGCATTTCCACCACATCGGTTGCGCTGTAGCCGACGGTGTTCAGGTGTTCGAGCAGTTTCTCCAGATCGAAGCTCTCGCCGCGGCGCAGAACCCGCGCCAGGTCGGCGTAGTACTCGGGAGGACGCAGGAGAATTGTGGTCGCGGTCACCGGCGAGATTACGATTGCGGCGCGGCCGGTCGCGATCTTCCACAACGCGGTCGCGCGTTCTTCCTGAATTTCCGGATGCGGCGACAGATTCTGGAAAGGGAGCACATCGCGTGCCGGGAGAGTAACGACCGAGTCTGGATCGGCGGCTCCGGTAAGTTCGCAGAACGCGCGCAGTATGGGCAGCAAATCTTCGGCGGCGCGGTTGTCGGCTACCACCAGCACAAAGGGACGCTCGACCGTGCGTCGCAATAGAACAATGATCAGCGCCTTGGCCGCTGAGGAGAGTCCAGTGACACTCATCCGCCCCGCGCTCTCCCGCAGATGGGAGGCGGCACGCGTGAAGGCAGGTAATTGTTCCACCTCCGCGAACATGTCGCGGACGAACGGCAAAAGCATTTCTCTTCGATTCTACCAGTCCGGGATTCTACCAGTCGGGCGGAATGGGGACGCACTGATGAAGCTGCTCGGCTACTTGCGCAGCAGTGGCCGGGTAAGGCACGTCGGCCCACCTGCTCCGTTAATGCAGATCTCCGACCCAGGAAAGGTGCGCACATCAAAGCCGGCATCGCGCATGCGCTGATTTGTTTTGACGTTTTCTGCGAGCGCAATCAGACGCGACTTGCCCAACGACAGCACATTGCAGGCAAGCGAGTCGCGCTCGCTGTATTCAATCTCAATCAGCCGAAATCCTCGCGCCTTCAGCAGTTCGACAGTCTCAACCGCCAGCCAGGGCAGATCGACCAGAATGGTCTGTTCATCGAGCATGCTCATCAGCGACATCAGGTGCAGACAGGCAGAAGGGCCAGATCCGTAAGGCAGCGACGCGGAAATCACCTCAACTTGGTTCGGAGAATGTTTTGACGACAGCAGCGTTCGCATCTGTTCGATGCCTGCTTTGTTCGTCCGATAACCGTCTCCCACGAGCAGTGTTTTCGAATCAAGCCACACTATGTCGCCGGATTCGGAAGTCCCGGGCAGGCGTATCTCACCGAACACGGGAATGCCCAGTTGCCGGCAAAAATCGGCGTGCGCCTGCGCCTCGGCCACGCGATTCTTCTTTCCCGGATTCATCAGGATGAGACCGTCGTCGGTGGGCAGCGAAGCGTCGTGCGCATACACCGCATCGAGGGTGAGGGAATCCATCGCGGGCAGGCTCACGACCTGGGCTCCGCTATGGCGAAGCAGGCCACACAGAATTTCGTGCTGCTTTTGCGCTGCAGCAAAGTCAGGGAAATGCCGAAAGCCGAGTTCCTGCCACGCCGCGGTTTTCGAGGTCGTATCCCATCCAGCGTTGCCCGGCGGACACACTATCACGCGCAGCAGTTCGCCCGTCATGGAATGTCCGTTGAAATTCTCGGCAGGCACAGGAGAAGGCACAAGAAATATTTCTGGCACGGCAGTTATCCTGCTCTAAAGAGTTCCTCGTTCCAAGAATTTAAAGAAACGCAGCCGCAAACGCAATGCGCTGGCAAGACCTGAACAAAACATTCAGACAAAAATCTTCCCCCTTTTGTCATCGCCTCCGGGTAATCCACCTTATTGCTTGCCTAAACACCCTCTTCTGATGTTACATATCAGCGTTATCTCATCCCGACAACGTGTTTGGAGTTCGACCAGCTTGTGAACGACCGCGCAGTCTGATTCCCGTTTTCCGCGGCGATAATGATGCGGGAGATTCCAGGAGCCCTATGAAAGCGACACTGCGTCTTTTCTGTTTCGCGGTTGGGTTGATCTTCGTCCATCAATCTGCCTTTGCCCAGGGCGCCGCCACCGGCGACCTGCGGGTGAGCGTGAAAGATCCGAAGGGCAACGCTGTGACCGACGCCGCCATCACGGTGCACGATGTCGCCAAGGGTCTGGAACGCGCCGGCAGCGGCGATGGCCAGGGCGGATACAGCGTGCGTCAGTTGGCTCCCGGCACTTATTCCGTCACGGTTGACGCTCCGGGTTTCGCAAGAGCCGAAGTCGCGGGCGTCGCGATCACCGTCGGGGGGATGGCCGAGTTGCCCGTCACGCTCACCGTCGCGGGCGGCAAGGAAATCGTCGAAGTGACCTCCCAAGCCGAGCTCGTCGAAACTTCGCGCACCTCCAGTACCAGCACCATCGGCCAACACAGCATCGACAATCTGCCCATCAACGGCCGCAACTACATCAATTTCACGCTGACCAATTCGCAAGTCCAAAGAGATGACACCCCGGTCACCGGTGCCGCGCCCACCTCCGGCCTTAACATGAGCGGACAGCGCGCCCGTTCCAACCTGGTCAACGTCGACGGTGCCGACTACACCGACAACGCCACCAACGGCGTGCGCTCGACCGTCTCGCAGGAGGCAGTGCAGGAGTTCCAGGTCATCACCAACAGTTACGCCGCCGAATACGGGCGCGCTTCGGGAGGCGTGGTCAACATCATCACCCGCTCCGGGTCGAACGATTTCCACGGCGACGTCTACGGATACCTGCGCGATCGCGATATCCAGGCCGTCAACCCGTTCAGCACCGTCCCGAATCCGGCCTACACCCGTGTTCAGGCTGGCGCGGCCTTCGGCGGACCGATAAAGAAAGACAAAACGTATTATTACTTTTCCTATGAAATCACCCGCCGTCACGAGACCGGGTTCTCTGACATCGGTCAGGGCGGACTTTCCTACTGGCAGCTTCAACCGTTTGACGCCACAAACATTTTCGCTCCAGGCATGGGCCTCCCCGCGGGAACGTTCAACATCGATGTAACGCAGCAGCAAGCGGAGTTCCTGCAAAACCCGCTCCTGCCGCTCCCCGCAGCACAGCAGTATGCCTTTCTGGCAGGAGGAGCATCGGCCATTGCTTTGAACGGAACGTACCCGGCGTCTTTCGCGTTGCTGGCGGAGGTTGGCGCGATCCCAACGCCTTCGAACGGCTCGAGTCCTTTGACGCAATTCCCCAGTTCGTGCAATGCCGGCAATACGCTCTGCAATGGGCTGCCAGCCTCGTTCCTGACACTGAACTCGCAGGCGGGGAATTTCCCAGTTTTCGAGGGCACCAGCTTGTACTCGCTACGCATCGACCACAACCTGAACAACAACAACCGGGTGACTCTGCGAGCGAACGTGAGCCCCAGCACGGTGACCGGGATTGAAGTAAACGGCCAGGATCAGCCGTTCGGTCAGAACGCGTACTCCCGCACTTCGGAGCAAACCTACCGCGACGTGGCTGGGGTGGCCCAGGACACCTGGACCATCGGCAATAACAAGGTGAATGAGTTTCGTTTCCAGTACGCGCGCCGCGGCTTGTCGTACTTCTATAACACGTCAATCGCTGACGGAAATGATCCAGCAGTCAACATTATTGGTTATGCCTATACCGGGCGCGAGCCGTACTCGTTCATAAACCGTGTCGAACAACGTTATCAGTTCACTGACAATTTCTCCTGGACCATGGGCCGGCACAACACCAAGTTCGGAGTCGACTTCAACTATATCCCCACGACCGCCACATTCACCGTGAACTATGGCGGCGTCTACGACTTCAGCAGTATTGCCGGGAGTGGGACTCCAGATTTCTCGTCGGTGCAGGCGTATGGTCTGGGAATCCCCTCGTACGTGGTCCAAGGGCGTCGGCAACCCAAAGGACTCATTCAACAACATGCCGTTGGGAGTTTATTGGCAGGACTCATGGCGTGCGCGGCCCAATCTTACGCTGAATCTGGGCGCTCGCTACGACATCGAGTTTCCGCCAACCTTCGCGTCACCTACAGCTCTGGCACTGGCCGGGTATAACTACCTGGGAATACAAAAGGGCATTCAAACGGACACGCACAACATCCAACCGCGCATCGGAATCGCCTGGGATCCGAAAGGCGACGGCAAGACGGTTGTCCGCTCCTCCTACGGTATTTTCTTCGATCACCCGCTGCTTGGGCTGTACTTCCTGGGCGATGCGTCGGACGGTTCCAGTAGCGGCCAGTTGCTTTTCTTCGGCGCCGACCCGTGCAGCGGGACGGCCGCCACCGCCAGTCCGCTCAACCTGAACGCTACCAATATGTTTCAGGGCATTCTCGGAGTGCCCAATTGCCTGCCTACGGGACTGGCCGGCGCCCTCGGCTACCAGAACAATTCCGCTCCTGGGTCCGCTTGCGGCGCGGTCCCGAACCCGCAGCGCTTTGATCCCTGTTTCCCTAATTCGCCCTTTCTGAACCAGCAGTACCTTACCGGGCCGGTTGCGTTTCCTCTGGTATCACAGCCGTTCGGGTATCCGCAGGGCAAAGGGTTTACCTACGCCTATGCGCAGCAGGTGAACTTCAGCATTGAAAAAGATCTCGGCGACGGCTTCGCTCTGAATCTGGCTTACAATTTCAACGGTGGTCGCCACATTAATCGACCGATCAATGCAAACGCCGCGCGTGGAGATTTGCTGGCCGCAAACTGGCAAGCTGCGGTACTAGCCGATGCGGCCACACCTTCGACCAGCCCACTGGACATTGCCAGTTGTGGGGCGAACCCGATACCTGGTGCACAGCTCGCCCTACTTTGTTCCCTCCGCGCTGACCAGCTTTTTCCGCCCCTCGGGACTCAATCCTGCTCCTGGCCGCGCGATCGCTCCATGTGTACGCTATGCGCTGGCTGATCTCCAAGCCGCGGGGCTGAACACGGCTCGCGATCCAACGGTGGCAATCCGCTTCCCCTACGCTGGATGCGTCCCCTTCAGCGACATGGACGCCAACTACTCCAATGGCAGCTCGGTCTACCACGGACTGACCGCCAATCTCCGTAAGCGTTTTAGCAGTCACTACGAATTCCTGGCATCCTACACGTGGTCGCACGCGATCGACGATTCCACGGATCTGGAAGCCACGCTCGTCCCACAGGACAGCTACTTCCCGAACGCCGACCGCTCGTCGTCTACCTTCGACCAGCGCCATCGCTTCGTCTTCAGCGGCGTCTACCAGTCGGGCAAACTCGGCGGCAGCGGTTTCGCGAGCAAGTTCTTCAGCAATTGGACGTTCTCACCGCTAATCGAATTCAGCTCGGGGCGGCCATTCAACATCGTCACCGGCTCGAGCGACAACCTCCAGTTCTCTTCGGAAACGGGCCGTCCTAACGTTGTTCCGGTCGGAACACCCACGAATGCGTGCGGCTACCAGACAGTGCCCTCGAAATACTCTCCCAGCGGCTACTTGCAGGAGGTCTGCTTTGCCGACATCTCGCCAGTGGCGCTCGCACAGATCAGCACCAAGAATCTATTGCTTCTCGATGGCAATCTCGGCCGCAACACCGGCATTACTCCGTGGAACGTTTTCGACGATGTGCGTTTCGCCAAGCGCCTCTACTTTGGCGAGCGCTTCAGTATGGACTTCATCACCGACATGTTCAACATCGCCAATCGCTACAACGTGGCGGCCGTCAACCCGCTCTTCACCAGCGCCGGCCAGGCGACCGCCGCGTATGACCCGCGCCAGTTCCAGTTTGCATTGAAATTGAACTGGTAAGATTAGATTTTGGGAGTTATGACTCAGGACATCGGCGGGCTGCGGAACAACTCAGGCTTCGAATCGCGGTCTCGCTTTGGCGAGGCCGTGAGCTGTTTGAAACCAAAGCGTTCTTCGTGGGTCAGGCCATCCGCGGGCGTGGTCGCGCTGGCGCTGCTGTTTTCCGCTTACTCGCTCGCCGACAGCGGAGCCGATACTTACAAGACGAAATGTGCAGCCTGCCACGGCGCCAACGGGGCGGGGGACACTATGATCGGCAGGAACCTGAACCTGCGCGCCCTCGGTTCAGCCGACGTGCAAAAGAAATCGGACGATGAACTCTTCACCATCATCAGCAAAGGGAAGGACCGGATGCCGCGCTTTGATCGCAAACTCTCGAAAGATCAGATCCGCGACGTGGTCAGGTACATTCGCGCTTTGAGGAAATAGATCTGTTGCGGTGCTCCGCAAGAAATTCCTGAGAAAAAGAAAAGCCGCAGTAAGTCTGCGGCTGTCCTCTCATTCCGTTCTTTGGCCTATCGCCAGATTACTTGTTCGATGCTTTGTCCCTGGCGATGCTGTTGCTGATCCGGTTCTGCTGGCGATTGATTCCGTTCTGCTCGGCCTTGGTCAGATGGCCGTTGTTCTTCGCCATATCCGCCTTTTCGCGGTTCTGCACGTTGTTCTCGCGATTCTCCAGGTTGGCGGTTTGCTTCGAAGTCAAGGTACCATTCTTGACGCCGTTGCCAATGCGCTGTTGCTGGTTTTCTTCGCGTCCGTTGACTTGGTTGACGCGTGGATGACCGGGATCGACAACGCCCGGGCCCGCGCCTGAGGTGGTTGAGGTTTGAGCAGAGGCGGAACCCGTGATCATAAGCCCCCCGACTGCCAGGACTAACAACGACTTGGTGAATGTGTTGTTCATGTGGATAGAAACCCTCAGCGGAAAGAATAGTTGCACGGAGGGTGGAAGGCGAGGTTACCTAAGTGTTAGTCCGCAAGTTACTGGGTTGATTTGGACCTTATCCACTGGCTTTGAGGGCGACATAAATAGAAGGCCACGCCGATTTCGCAACGTGGCCTTGCTTTATCGGAACCTTATTCGGGACTAGGCTGCCGCTACTTTTTCTTCGGCGGCTATGGTGTAGACCACTACCGCTTTCTTTCCGCCTTTCGCGGCCGTGGCGTGGATTGAATTCAAGTTGACGCCTTTCGCGGCGAGCTTCTCTAAAGTTTCAGCCAGCGCTCCGGGCTTGTTGGGCAACTCGTGCTCTTCGACGTTCGTTTCCCTGTATGCGAGCCTGGCTTGGTCGAGCGCTTTCTTGGCTCGGCGCGCGTCCTCGACGATGAGTTCCACCGTGCCGGTCGTCCCTTGCACCGTTCCGAGGAGAGCGAGAATGTTTACCTTCGCGTTCCCCATTGCTCGAGCGACCTCTGCCACCGTCCCCGGACGATTCTCAACCGAAATTGTGAACTGCTTGGTCTTGGCCATGTTGGCTCCTCCTATGGCTTTCGGATGGAGATTATACGCCGGAGTTTGGTTTGGGAGGGTGTACCCCCCCACCCCCCGGTCTTTTGGAATCATGGCGTTAGGAAGAAATTCCCGCCAGGTCTTTGGGTTTAAAGGACTTGCGGGTAAAGTCTTTATAAACCATAGACTTAGCTTGTCAAAGAGCGCTGAAAATGGTTTGGGGCAGCTTCGAGGTGCGTCTCGGTGGACGGACACATCTGGAAACTGCCCCAATCAGATCTCCATTGTTGCGCTCGGCGGGTTGTAAGTCAATAAATTTCGATCACGGACGGATTGCGAGCAGATGAGAGTCGCGGTGGAGATTAGGAGGTCAAAATCCCCGCCCTGTCGCAAAAAGCGCGACAAGGACGGGCCACCCTGGGGGTTGGGGTGAGCGAAAGGGTGGGCCAGCCCCCACCCATCACGTAGTGTGGCGGCGGCTCGCTCGCCAAATGAAAGCAGTACAATCGTGTAGCCGTGAACCCGCCAGAAAAAAAAGTACCAACTCTTGGGGACGCAAAGCGGGCTGCGAACGCGTTGCGGAAGGCTTTCCCTAGAATCGACGCCGTATTTCTCTACGGCTCGGTTGCTCGAGGCGATGCTGACCGGTGGAGTGACATCGACCTGATCGTCACCGGATCGGGCCCTGATCTGACGCCCGAAAACCTTAAAAAAGCCTTGTCGCGAAATGGAGTAGATCGCATCTCGCTTATCTATTATCCGACTTCAGTTTTTCGCAAGCACTATCGCGAGCGCGCTCTCTTTATCGCCCATTTAAAAAAAGAGGGTATTGCTCTGTACGACCGACGCAAACTCCTAAGAGCGGTGTTGCGCAAACCTTTCGTTCCTACCATTGACGTATCAAATGGGATCGCAGCTCACCTCACAAAGCTTGCCCCTTATGCGGACCCGAAACGGTTTAACAACAATTTTCTGTTCTGCCTGGCCCATGTCTATTCCATAGGGAAGGGAGTTATAATGCTTGGGCTCGCGCATCGAGGAGAACTTGAGTTCAATCGCGAGGCGGCATTTAAGCGCTTTATAGCCCTGAACCCAGATTTGAAGAAGGAGATAGACAAAGTCAAGAAGCTGCGACCGTTTTATCGCTTGGTTACAGGGCGACAGCCTGAGCAACTTCCCTTTCCTTATAAGACCGCATCCCGACGGCTTCGCGAAGCGGTAACGGCCGTCCGGCGATTGGCGGAGCGAGCGGAGGTTTTGTGACCCATCCAATAGCGCCTGAGTTGTTCGATGTTCTCACCGATTATACGAAGGACATTGAAGCGGGAAAGATCAAAGAGACGCCAACACTCGCATCGACCTCGCCTGCGCTAACATTCTGCGAAAACTTCTATGCACAATTCTTTCAGAATGTCGCCGGGCGGGAGATAACGGGCTTTAACAACGACACCAAAAAGGAGGCCGTCCGCATCCGATTGCGGATGAAGAAGGCTAAAACCCCCAAGACGCCACCGGCCACCATACAACTCATCACGTGGTTCGAGAAGCTCTGTGAAATTTATCCGAACGTTCTGGCGCTCGGCTATGGAGGAGGCAGTACCGTTGCCTTTATCGGCTTTCATAAAGATTACCTACTTGTGCTGCTGGAGCGCACCGCGGCCTGGGCCAAAGCCGCAAACTCTCCGGAGATTGAGCAGAGGGCGACCTCAGCCGTGTCAGACTTGCGGAAGGCGCTTGCGACATTCACAAAATGAATGCTGAGGTAAAAGCCGAGTTACTGAAACTGCTGCTGGCTGACAATGAAGCAAGCACGCAACACGCTGAGCTACTGAAACTATTGCAGTCTGACAGTGATGCGACCACGAAGCTCATTGAGGGAATTGTTACAAGCAGCTTTACCATTCGTGGGTGGGGAATAACCCTGGTATCGGCACTTATCGGACTGACATTCCAGGCTCAGCTATGGCAGGTTGCGGGTTTGGCCGTAGTTGTGACATTGCTCATCGCTTTCATTGACGGATATCACTCGTGGCTTTATGCCGAATTGCTCGAACATGCTTCTGCTGCGGAAAAGGTTTTGATTGCTTACTACGCTTCGCTCGCTCGCGGCGAAGATGACCCTCAAGCACAAGAGGAGTTCGAAGTAGCGCTATCGGCGTATTCCTTCGGCCGATATGCCGCGCTCCACAGATTCCGCCTACGGGATCTCCGCGAGGCACGTCCACGGTCTGTGATCATCGCACTCTACGCGACGCTGCTGGTCGCCGCCGTTTCCTCGGGGTTTTTGGCAATGTCTTCGAAGAAAAGCGCCGGAGAGAAGTTTGAGTGCAATGCGGTTTCCGGACCCTCAAATGTCTACATCTGTAACAAAAAATAGCGTAACCCGAAGTGCTCGTTACAATGGAGCGACGCTAATGCGGAAAAGGCCACGCTCATTTCTGAACGTGGCCTTTATTTATGCCGGCAACTACCTACTCTCCCACACACGTGTGGCGCGGGCGCCCTCGCCCGCGAAAAGGCTGGCAGCGAAAATTCCTCCGCGGGTGTCCTGGGCACTTTGAAATCGTCACATTTTGGTTGTGTCTGGGTCACAGATTCGATCCGATCTTTTCGGGCATACTCGACGTCAAAGTCAAAGGCAGCGGGCGAGGGCGCCCGCTCCACACGTTACCACGCATTCCTATGACTCAGGCGTTGTTGAAGGGGAAATACGAGTATCGGCGGCGGCTTCCGCATTATCAGAAAAACGATCGGGCGGTGTTTGTCACGTTTTGCTGCAGCTTCGATCCGTTGCCGGAATCGGCCCGGGATATTGTGCTGCGGCATTGTCTGCATGATCAGGGAACGAAAGCGGCGATTCATGCGGTCGTGGTTATGCCGGACCATGTGCATCTTCTGCTGACACCGCTTCGCGATTTGGACGGGAAATCTTTACAGCCTGGTTGAGATTCTGCAGGGGATTAAATCGGCGTCCGCGCATAGCTTGAACCGGGCGCTCGGGACGTTCGGGGCCGGTTTGGCAGGAGGAGTCGTTTGATCATGTGTTGCGGTCGGAGGAGAGTCTTGCGGAGAAGCTCGAATATATTCGGCAGAATCCGGTGCGGCGGGGACTGGTGACTCGGCCGGAAGATTATCGGTGGTTGTGGGTGGGATAAAGTCAAGAACCAGAGCAACAGCAAGGGCAGCGGGCGAGGGCGCCCGCTCCACACGAGCACATAACGGAAAAGGCCACGCTCGTTTATGAACGTGGCCTTTATTTATGCCGGCAATTACCTACTCTCCCACACACTTTCGCGTGCAGTACCATCGGCCCAGCGGGGCTTAACTTCCGTGTTCGGGATGGGAACGGGTGGAACCCCCGCGGTAAGATCACCGACAACTTGAGGCGTTCAGCAGGCGTGAGCGAAGCGGGAGCCTGCTGCCGAAATCCTGAGCGCCTTTCAGCGAAGGATCTCTACGCCATCTCGGTGTCGCTTTCGCGACGATATTCCTCGGCATCGGCGGTGCCCCTCAGCGGCTAAAGCCGCAATTCATGAGGGTCTGTGCGGCACGGCTAAAGCCGTGCCCTGCCCAAAGCCGAAGCTGATTTGTTATCAAAGAGCGTGAGGACGAAGCCTCACAACTGAATAGATTGGGTGAGACGGGGCTAGCCCCGTCTCTACAAAGACGTTTTCGTCGGCGCCAGTCGTCAGTACTGTGTCTTCAGTTGCGTCCAGTTTCTGACGCTTCTGAGGAGGCCATCGGCTTTCGAACAGTTTCGAACTGAAAGCTGATGGCGAGTGCTGACGGCTGTTTTCTGCACCGAGTAAATTTTATGGTCAAGCCGAACGGGCGATTAGTACAGGTAAGCTACACGCGTTACCGCGCTTCAACATCCTGCCTATCAACCAGGTAGTCTACCTGGGCCCTTCATTACCCTTAAGGGTTGGGAGATCTCATCTTGAGGAGTGCTTCCCGCTTATATGCATTCAGCGGTTATCACAACCGAACTTCGCTACCCAGCGATGCCATTGGCATGACAGCTGGATCACAAGAGGTTCGTCCATCCCGGTCCTCTCGTACTAAGGACAGGCCCTCTCAAATCTCCTGCGCCCACAACAGATAGGGACCGAACTGTCTCGCGACGTTCTGAACCCAGCTCACGTACCGCTTTAATAGGCGAACAGCCTAACCCTTGGAACCTTCTACAGCTCCAGGATGCGATGAGCCGACATCGAGGTGCCAAACCGGAGCGTCGATATGAACTCTTGGCTCCGATCAGCCTGTTATCCCCGGCGTACCTTTTATCCGTTGAGCGATGGCCATTCCATACAGAACCACCGGATCACTAAAGCCTACTTTCGTACCTGCTCGACTTGTAGGTCTCGCAGTCAACCACGCTTATACTTTTGCATTCGACGGCTGATTTCCAAACAGCCTGAGCGTAGCTTCGCGCGCCTCCGTTACAATTTAGGAGGCGACCGCCCCAGTCAAACTACCCGCCTTACTATGTCCTTCTCCCGGATCACGGGAGTAAGTTAGAACCACAGAACTCGCAGGGTGGTATCTCACCGTTGGCTCCTCCAAGTCCGAGAACCTGAAATCAAAGCCTCCCACCTATCCTGCGCAGCAAGTGCCATAGTTCATAGTAAAGGTATAGTAAAGGTGCACGGGGTCTTTCCGTCTAGTTGCGGGCAACCGGCATCTTCACCGGCACTACAAGTTCGCCGTGCCAGTTGGCAAGACAGTCGCACTTTCGTTACGCCATTCGTGCAGGTCGGAACTTACCCGACAAGGAATTTCGCTCAATTGTTACGCTTCGCACCCTCAGCGGCTAAAGCCGCGGCGGGATGGTTTCTGGCGACACGGCTGAAGCCGTGCCTTCGTTTCAATCCAAGAAATCTTCATCGGTCGAGGTGCGAAAGAGTGGACATTTCTGCCACTCTCTGCATGTCGCCATGCAGTTCGGACTCTATCTTTTCCAACCCAGGTCAGAGTTGGAATCTGGCTTGTAGTCTCTGAGGATTCCGTGCAGCTTTGGACGGCGTGACCTCAGGGGCTAAAGCCCTCAGATTTTGCCGCTTTACGGCACGGCTGAAGCCGTGCCCTTCCAAAACCGTCGCGATTGACTTCTTCGAGGCTCTACTCCTACCGATCTTTCCTGCTGATTATCTGCACCCGTCACGTTGTCACGCGGGCCGCCGTTTGCGGCACGACTGAAGTCGTGCCCTTCCCAAAACACTTCGCCCCTAGAGCGATTTGCATGGGAAAGCGTTTCGCGTAGTGCGGGATACTCAGACCTTCCAGCATATAGCCAGATTTTACTAAGGCTAGCGAATCGTTAACCTTAGGACCGTTATAGTTACGGCCGCCGTTCACTGGGGCTTCAGTTCAAAGCTTCGCCTTGCGGCTAACCTCTCCCTTTAACCTTCCAGCACCGGGCAGGCGTCAGCCCCTATACGTCGTTTTCGACTTAGCAGAGACCTGTGTTTTTGTTAAACAGTCGCAATGCGCATTTCTCTGCGGCCTCTTCGGACTTGCATCCTAGTGAGGCACCCCTTTTCCCGAAGTTACGGGGTTAATTTGCCGAGTTCCTTACCAACTGTTCTCACGAGCGCCTTAGAATATTCATCTCGTCTACCTGTGTCGGTTTGAGGTACGGATCCCATACATTCTCCTTAGAGGATTTTCTCGGCAGTGTGGAATCAGCAGCTTTCCTCCATACGGAGTACTGTTTTGCGTCTCAGTGATAACTTCCCGACGGATTTGCCTATCGGAAACACCTTACACGCATCAACCGTCATAGCCATAGGACGGCCTGCTTATCCTTCTGCGTCTCCCCATCGTGATAACGACTGCACGGGAGGTCCGGAATGTTAACCGGATGTCCATCAGCTACGCCTTTCGGCCTCGCCTTAGGAACCGCCTGACCCTGAGCGGATTAACCTTTCTCAGGAAACCTTAGACTTTCGGCGCGGAGGGTTCTCACCTCCGTTATCGCTACTTATGCCGGCAGGGTCTCTTCTCAACAGTCCACCAGTCGTCTCCGTCTGGCTTCAAACCGTTGGGAATGCTCTCCTACCACGCATCACTGTGAAGTGATGCATTCGCTGCTTCGGTAATCAGCTTAAGCCCCGTTAAATTGTCGGCACCGGACCGCTTGACCAGTGAGCTATTACGCTTTCTTTAAAGGATGGCTGCTTCTAAGCCAACCTCCTGGCTGTCTGGGCGTTCCGACTTCCTTTCCCACTTAGCTGATATTTTGGGACCTTAGCAGGCGATCTGGACTGTTTTCCTCTCGACAACGAAGCTTAGCCCCCGCTGTCTGACTGCCGTACTGGTTGTTCTATGGCATTCGAAGTTTGATTGGATTCTGTAAGCTGGAAAGCCCCATAGTCCATTCAGATCTCTACCACCATGACAAATCATACGACGCTAGCCCTAAAGCTATTTCGGAGAGAACGAGCAATCACGGAATTTGATTAGCCTTTCACCCCTACCCTCAGCTCATCGGAGCTTTTTTCAACAAACAGCCGTTCGGCCCTCCAGTAGGTTTTACCCTACTTTCAGCCTGGCCAAGGGTAGATCATCCCGCTTCGCGTCTATTCCTGCCAACTTGTGTTCGCCCTATTCGGACTCGCTTTCGCTACGGCTCGCTTTCGCTTAACCTTGCTGACAAGAATAACTAGCCGGCTCATTATGCAATAGGCACGCGGTCAGACTTTCGGCTTGCGCCGCATAGTCCTCCCACCGTTTGTAGGCACACGGTTTCAGGTACTATTTCACTCCCCTCGAAGGGGTTCTTTTCACCTTTCCCTCACGGTACTGGTTCACTATCGGTCAGAAGAACGTATTTAGCCTTACGGGATGGTCCCCGTAGCTTCTCGCAGGGTTTCTCGTGCCCCGCGATACTCAGGTACCAGCTTCGAGTCCGGATGATTTTCGCCTACGTGGCTATCACACTCTATGGCCCCTCTTTCCAGAGGGCTTCGACTAACCACCGGATTGGTAACTCTACTGTTGCTGGCCCTACAACCCCTGTGTCACCCGAAGGTGAAGCAGGTTTAGGCTGATGCGATTTCGCTCGCCACTACTATCGCAATCGAGGTTTCTTTCTTTTCCTCCAGGTACTGAGATGGTTCACTTCCCTGGGTTCGCTCGCACCCGACTATGGATTCGTCAGGCCGTATAGGGGTTTTGCCCCTATGGGTTTCCCCATTCAGAGATCTCCGGATCAATGCCTGCTTGCGGCTCCCCGAAGCTTATCGCAGCTTGCCACGTCTTTCATCGCCGTCTTCTGCCAAGGCATCCACCATGCGCCCTTAGTAGCTTGACCACAAAATTTACTCAGCACACAGCGGCTTCGCCGCAAACTTTCAGACTGACTACTGTTTTCAGTTGTCAGTTATCAGTTCTCAGTTACACCACTATTCGCCTTGCAAACTTTATAGCGCCACCCTGCTCCTCGCACGCTTAGACATGTTCACTGTAGCGCCAACTACAGATCCCTCGCTTCGCTCGGGATGACAATCTGGGTAAGAATGTCAGTCGATTGAAGAAGTCTTACGTACACCAGCAGGTACTGCGGCACTCATAAAAATTTACTTCGCCTTGTATTTGCCCAATCTATTCAGTTGTCAAAGTTCATCCTCGGAAGAAGGTCGTTGGTCGATTGTCGTTGGTCGTTAGGCCAACTACTCTCATCCACAACATCTTCCTGACCCGCCTGAGCGGGTTTGGGTTGTAATCCAACCCAATGTTCGGCGTCAAAGCGACTTTCTTTGGACCGTGAACTGATTCACGGTTGTCACATTTGACGCCCAACATTAAGTTGATCTCGATCGTCCCCAAAACCAGCCCACGAGCATCAGCACTGAGCCAACGACGACCGCCAGCCAAAAGAAGTACAGTACAAAGTCTTCCCCAGCGAACCTATCCTGGAAAGCCATCATTAAATACGCGATAATGGCCAAAATCCAGAGAGTGCCGCCAATCCATCGCAAAGTTTGGTCCGGCCGAGTTTCGCTCATACCAATCCCGCAAGCCTGTATCCCCTATTTGCAGGGAAAACGGATGTTGGTGGAGCTGACCGGGATCGAACCGGTGGCCTCCTGGTTGCAAACCAGGCGCTCTCCCAGCTGAGCTACAGCCCCTTAACCCGGTCGTTA
>CAVXBU010000011.1:0-15000 GCA_963760175.1 uncultured Acidobacteriaceae bacterium | reverse complement strand
GACTCGATTTGTTATACCAAAGTGAACGGGATTGTGCAAGGGGGGAACAAAAAAAGTTACTCAGGGGTGGGGACCCCCACTTCGGCATAGCTTCCGGGTGTGGCCGAGTCCACAGCGGCGGCAATCGCCCCCAGTCTTTGCCGAACCAGTCGCCAGCGTCCTTGACCCAAGACCACCACTGCCAGTTTCCGATTGGTTAGATTCTGCTGGTATCGGATGTTCTTGTCGGTCGTGATGAACACGTCAAAAGCGGCATCCTCGGCGGCTTTGAGTAGATCGCCGTTCTTCAGCACCTGCCAGCCTCGCTCCCGCGATTCGACTACTGCGTGGTCGTGGAGCGTCCGCGCCAGTCCTCGCGGAACGTTGTTATCAAAAAGAATGAGCACGGCGTCCAGCGCTGCTCACGAAGCTAACCGTATCGAGGCTGCGCGCGGCGAAATCGATCACGGCCTTTACCTGCTCGCGCGTGACGTCGTACTGTTCGATGATTTCGTCGATGGTCATGCCATCTTCCAAGTTTTCGAAAACCAGCTTGACCGGCATGCGGCTGTTGCGGAAAACCAACGCACCGCCGAGTTTGCCGGGAATGCTCTCAACGCCGGGACACTGCGACCAATCGAGAGATGGCATGGGCCCTCCTGCCCTCAGATTATAATCCCCGCCCTGTGTCTTGAGCGATCGCCTCTCGCCGATCACAGCCCGGTCATTCGCTGCAGGTGTTCCGGATACCGATCACCCTCGACCGTGATTTTCGAGGCGGCGGCTGTCGATTTCGCGCAGGTCGTCGGCGGTGAGTTTGACTGCGAGCGAGCCAATGTTCTCGTCGAGGCGAGACAACTTGGTCGTGCCCGGGATCGGAACAATCCACGGCTTCTGCGCAAGCAGCCAAGCGAGCGCGATCTGAGCCGGTGTCGCCGCTTTCTGCTTGCCGATCGTGCCGAGCAGATCGACAACCGCCTGGTTCGCCTTCAGAGCCTCCGGCTGATAGCGAGGGAGCTTGCTGCGGAAATCGCTGCTGGCGAACTTTGTATTCTCGTCCATCTTTCCGGTGAGAAATCCCTTCCCCAGCGGGCTATAGGGAACCAAACCGATTCCAAGTTCCTCGAGAGTCGGCAGCACTTCCGCTTCGGGCGTCCTCCACCACAGCGAGTATTCGCTTTGGAGCGCGGTGACGGGCTGAACGGCGTGGGCGCGGCGGATGGTTTTCGAACTCCGGCTTCGGAAAGTCCGAAATGCTTTACCTTGCCGGCTTGAATCAGTTCCTTCACCGCGCCGGCGACATCTTCTATGGGCACGTTCGGGTCAACTCGATGCTGATAGAGCAGGTCGATGGTATCCACCTTCAAGCCGCTTGAGCGACCCTTCGACGGCCTGCTTGATGTGCTCGGGCCGGCTATTCACGCCGGCCCCGGGCGATTCTCGTTGCCAGGACATCGCTGCCACCCAGATCGAATCCGAACTTGGTGGCAATCACCACCCGGTCGCGAACAGGGGATAGCGCTTCGCCGACGAGTTCTTCGTTGGTGAACGGGCCATAGACCTCGGCGGTATCGAAGAAGGTGATGCCCCGATCGACGGCTGAGCGCATGAGAGAGATCATCTCCTGCTTATCTTTCGGCTCACCGTAGGAGAAGCTCATGCCCATGCAGCCGAGGCCGAGAGCCGAGACTTCCAGGTTGCTTTTTCCGAGTTTGCGCTTTTGCATTGTTTCTCCTTGCGCGAACCTTACTCTCAACTAAATATACCGGGGTATGACGGGATACGCGGAGTGGCCAACGTTTGCTGCCAGAGCATGACTTCAGTTTTCTAAACGAAGAATAAAAACTAAAGACTGACTGCGTTTCTTGGTGGTATAATGGTAGTATGAAAGAGAAGACTTCTATCACACTCTCGAAAGAGGTGCTCACCGCCGTCGATCGCATCGCCGGATCGAAGCAATCGCGCTCCGCTTTCATCGAGGCCGTGCTCACCCAGTATCTCCGCAGACGGGCGCGAGCGCAGATCGAAGCCCGCGATCTCGAACTCATCAATAAAGCCGCGGATGAGCTGAATACGGAGGTCGAGGACGTTCTTCGCTATCAGGACCCAGAGGCATAGCCCGGGGCGAGAATAGGCAGTTGAAAGAAAGATGAGACGAGGCGAAATTTATCGCGTTCATCGTCCGGGTGGCGATCCAGCTGGCCATGATCGTCCTGGCAAGATCGTCCGGGCGGCGATCCTAAATTGTATCGGAGCTTCGTGGTGGTGAGCCGCCAGATCCTGATTGATTCCAGATTCCCCACCGTCATTTGCGCACCGATACTCACTCGCGGACATGGATTCTCAACCCAGGTTTCGGTCGGTGTCGATGAAGGGTTAAAACATGAAAGCTGGATCCTGTGCGACAACCTGGTAAGTCTCCGCAAGGTGCAATTGACGCGCTTCGTTGGGTCCCTGGCTCGCTCCAAGATTGAGGAATTGGAGCGAGCGCTCAAGATGGCTCTCGCTTTGGAATAATGACCATGGGAATAATCTGACCGTGCGGACGCAGCTTTTCGCGGGCGGGGCGCCCGCGCTACACACTGCGGGCCTATAATTTCAATAGCAACATGATTTCTGTCGTCCAACTCGGCGTGCTTGACTATGGCGAGGGGCTGCGCCTGCAGCGGAAGCTCGTCGATCTGCGCAAGGCGGGCGAGATCGGCGACGTGCTGCTGCTGCTTGAACATTCTCCGGTCATTACGCTGGGACGCAATGCCAAAGCTGCCAATGTGCTGGCTTCGACCGATGCGCTGGCGGCTCGCGGGGTCGAGGTGTTTGAGTGCGATCGCGGCGGGGACGTTACGTTTCACGGGCCGGGACAACTGGTGGGGTATCCGATATTTGATTTGCGAGGACATGAATTGCTTTCGCTCGACGGCGGTTTGCAGTTCAGCAGAAGTTTCGCGAGCAGGAGCGCCCGCGCTACACAAAACGGAAGACGCTTGGGGCGGTGGACTTTGTTCGGCGGCTGGAAGAAGTGCTGATTCGGACTTGCGGCGATTTTGGAATTCCGACTCGGCGGGTGCAGGGGCTGACTGGGGCTTGGACGGAATCGCCGCGTGGTATCGGGCCTGCGGCCCGATTGCGGGGCGGAGCCCCGCCACCACACGGGCGGCGAAGCTAAGATTGCGGCCATCGGTGTGCACATTTCTCGCTCGGTTACTTCGCATGGCTTTGCTTTGAATGTGAATACGGACCTCAGCTACTTCGATCTGATTGTGCCTTGTGGGATTACGGCTCGGCCGGTGACCTCGATGCGGAAGGAACTGGGGCGGGAAGTCGATATGGATTCGGTGGCGCAAGCGCTTTCTCGCAACTTTGGCCACGTGTTTGGGAGCCAGATGCTCTGGGTCGACACTCTTGATTCTTTGCTGGGAAATGTCGTTGGAGTTCCGCTGAAGGTGCCGGACTCGTTGCGGCGGATTCGCGGCGAAGACGACTTGTTTGTTGGCTGACGCTCGGCAGTCGTTTCCGCTGCCAACTTTTCGCGGACAGGAATGTCCGCGCCACACGGTGTTAGCATATTTCCCGGACTGCCATGCCGAAAAAACTCATCTCCAAGACGCCGGTTGCGAACAAAAAACCAAGACATTCCTCAAAGCCGTCTGTGAACGGCGATCTGCGCACTTACACCATCCGCGATACACGGCTCGAAAAGCCTAGCTTCACCGTGCGGCAGGTTCGTGCTGGCGATGATGTTCATTACGAGGTGGAGAGCGGCGATCTTTCCCGGCCCGCGCCGCCGATCCGCGAGTCGAAATATCTTCGCCGCGAGCAGCTCGTCGAAATTTATCGCTGGATGCTGCTCAACCGGCGCATGGAAACGGCGCTGGAGAATCTCTACAAGCAGGGGAAGGTGGTGGGCGGCGTTTATTTTGGGCTGGGGCAGGAGGCTTGCTCCTGCGCTTCGGCTTACGCGCTTGGCGAAGACGACTGGATGGCGCCGATGATTCGCAACCAGGGAGCGCTCCTGGTGCGTGGGTTTACTCCCGCGGACATCATGATGCAGTACATGGCCAAGTCGGGATCCCCCACCGGGGGGCGCGACACTACCTCGCATTTTGGCGATATCAAGAAGCGCAACGTGGTATCGCCGATCTCGATGCTGGGCGATTTGATTCCGGTGCTGGCGGGCGTGGCGCTGGGGGCGCGGCTGCAGGGGAAACAGGTCGCGGCCATGACTTGGATCGGCGATGGGGGGCAATCGACGGGCGTGACTTACGAGGGGCTGAATTTTGCAGCCGTGCAGAATGTGGGGCTGGTGCTGATTGTCGAGAATAATCTTTGGGGCTACTCGACTCCGGCCGACATGCAGTTTCGGGTCAAGGATCTGGCAGAGCGGGCGATTGCTTATGGGATTCCCGGGGTGATCGTCGATGGCACTGACGCTTGCCAGGTTTATGACGCTTGTCACGAAGCTTGCGAACGGGCGCGGCGGGGCGAGGGTCCGACTTTGATCGAAGCGAAAATGATGCGGATGAAGGGGCACGCTATTCATGATGGGGCGGAGTATGTGCCTAAGCCGATGTTCGAGTATTGGAAGCGGCGCGATCCGATTGCCCGGCTGGAAAAATATCTGATCGGGAAGAAGTGGCTTACTCCGGCGGAAAACGAAAAACTGATTGCGAGCGTGGAGCGGCAGTTGGAGGGTGAGCGGGAGAGGGCGGTGAATTCTCCGATGCCGACGCCGGAGTCGGCTGCGGGCGGAGTTTATTGCGAAGCTGGATGCCACGAGATCAAGCCTAAATACGCCATGCCCAAGTCGGGGCGCGGCGGGAAGGCCTCCGGCCCGAAGAGTTCGGAAGCGGCGGTGCATTTGAAGTGAATCGAAAGTCGAGAATCTGGTGCTGGTTGGCAGGCACGTTCGTCTTGAACCGCTGGATCAGCGGCATGCTGACGGATTGGTTGCCGCTTCGACGGCTGACACTTCCCTCTACCAGTGGAGTCCTGTTCCGCAGAACAAGGGCGACGTCATCCGCTACATCGAAACTGCTCTGGCTTGGCGAGATGCTCGGACTGCGGTGCCGTTCGCTACTGTCCGGATTGAGGACGGTGTCGTCATTGGGTCGACGCGGTTTTTCGACATGGAGCGATGGGCTTGGCCAGCGGGCCATGCTCGGCATGGGCGGGATGTTGCCGATGTCTGCGAGATTGGTTACACGTGGCTGACGCGGTCGGCAATTCGGACGGCGGCCAACACCGAGGCCAAGCTGCTTATGCTGACGCATGCTTTTGAAAGTTGGCAGATGCTCCGAGTGTGTCTGCACACGGATGCTCGCAACCAGCGGTCGCGGGCGGCGATCGAACGCATTGGCGGAAAGTTTGAAGGGATTCTCCGCTCGCATCGGATGGCCGCTGACTTCATCGCTCGAGACTCGGCGCGCTATTCGATTGTGGCGGCGGAGTGGCCGGGTGCGAAGCTGCGGCTGAGTCAGATGCTGGATCGGGGTTGACCGCGTTTCTCGACCGCCGAACTGATAAAATCAATCTTCGTCATGGCTGCATCTTCCCAACTCATTCAGATTGAACTCGGCCCGTTCGTCCGCAGCCCGAAGCCTTCGTGGCTCAAGGCTAAGGCTCCGGTGGGGGAGAATTTTCACAACCTGAAGAAGCTGGCGCGCGAGCTGGGGCTGCATACGGTTTGCGAGTCGGCGCAGTGTCCTAATATTGGAGAATGCTGGGACCATCACACTGCGACCTTCATGCTGCTGGGCGATATCTGCACGCGGCGCTGCGGGTTTTGCGCGGTGCCTAAGGGGCGTCCGGAGGCGATTGACTGGGACGAGCCACGGCGCGTGGCGGAGGCGGTCGCTACCCTGGGGTTGCGTCATGCGGTGGTCACCAGCGTGAATCGCGACGATGACAACGTTGGGGGCGCTCGGATTTTTGCCGAGACGATCCGGCAGATTCGCGAACTGGTGCCGGAGTGCCGGGTTGAGGTGCTGATTCCTGACTTCCAGGGGCTGGCGGAGCCGCTGCGCATCGTGCTCGACGCTAAGCCTAATGTGCTGAATCACAATACGGAAACGGTGCCGCGGCTTTATCGCGCGGTGCGGTCGGGGGCTCGGTATCAGCGGACGCTTGATCTGCTGGCGAATGCGAAGAAGTGGGACCCGGCGACGGTTACTAAGAGCGGCGTGATGGTGGGCATTGGCGAGGAGACGGGCGAGCTAGTTGAGGTCTTCCGCGATCTGGGTTCGTGTGGAGTGGATATTCTTACGATTGGGCAGTATCTGCGGCCGTCTAAGGATCATTTGCCGATGACTCGGTACTACACTCCTGCGGAGTTTGTTTCGCTTAAGGAAGAGGCGCTGAAGTTTGGGTTCAAGCATGTTGAGTCGGGGCCGCTGGTGCGGTCTAGTTATCATGCGCATGAGCAGGCGGATGTAGCCAGTCGTTAGTCGCTGGTCGTTGGTCGTTGGCGCCCATCTCGCTACACACAGCCGTGCGTCTCCCTGCGTTTCTGACTAAATATCACAATTTTCATGTTCGACGGTCATAGATCGTCTCGGCGTTGCGAGTTAGGTTGTGCTCGGAGGTGGCGCGATGACCACCAATTCGTCATTTCAGGACTTGCGGTTCTGGCAGGAAGCAATGGATCTCACGCTGGAGATTTACCAGGCCACAAATGGTTTTCCGAGATGTGAGATTTATGGCCTGACGTCACAGATGCGGCGCGCCGCGGTTTCGGTACCGAGCAATATCGCCGAGGGAAAGGGACATCGATCGGACCCTGAATTCGTGCGCTTTCTTTTTCACGCCAGGGGGTCTCTTTTGGAGCTCCAGACCCAGGTCATGATAGCTCGGCGGCTACATTACCTGTCAGAGGAGAAGGCTGACGAGCTGTGTCGCGGAGGTGACGGCATCGCGCGCGGATTGAACGCCCTCATCAATAGATTCAGGCCAAAAGCGGCCTAACGACCAGCGACTGGCGACTGCCTCCCTACCAGACTCTGCAGGCGTTCTGATTCACCATGGGTGCAGTGGCGGGGCAGTGGTAGGCTTCGCGGAACTCTGGCATGTTGGAAAGCGGGCCGTTCACGCGGTACTTTGACGGGGAGTGCGGATCGATGGTGACCAGCATGCGCGTAAAGGCATCGGTCTGGTTGTCGCACCACACGTTGGCCCATCCCAGGAAAAAGCGCTGCTCGGCGGTGAGACCGTCGATGGGCGGCGGTTCTTGCCCTTGTCCTTGCCGGCAAAGGTGTTCAGCAGGGCCATGTAGGCGATGCGCAGGCCGCCATTGTCGGCGGTGTTCTCGCCCAGGGTTAGTTTGCCGTTCAGTTTGAGGTCGTCGACCGCAACGAAGTTCGCGTACTGGTCGCGGATGCAGCCGGTGCGTTCTTCGAATTGCTTCTTATCGCTCGCGGTCCACCAGTCGCGGAGATTGCCGTCGGCGTCGAACTGGCTGCCCTCGTCGTCGAAGCCGTGGGTAAGTTCGTGACCGATCACGGCACCGATTCCGCCGAAGTTCATGGCGTCGTCGACACGGCTGTCATAGAACGGCGGCTGCAGAATTCCGGCGGGGAAGGTGATGTTGTTCTGGGTCGGATCGTAGTTCGCGTTCACCGTCATTGGCGGATAATCCCAGTCCCTTTTATCGAGCGGCTGGCCAATCTTGTTCAACCTCCGCCGCATGTCGTTTTGATTTGCGCGTTGCGAGTTGCCCAAAGCGTCGCCGCGCACGATCTGGAGCGTCGAGTAGTCGCGCCACTTATCGGTGTAGCCGATGCGGTTGGTGATGGCCTGCAGCTTCACCAGCGCCTGGGCTTTCGTGTCCGCACCCATCCAAGGCAAACCCTTGATGTCTTCGCCCAGCGCCTTTTCGAGAGCCCCGACCATGGCCAGGGTGCGTTCCTTACCTTCGGCGCCGAAAGTTTGCTCGACATAAACCTGCCCGACCAGATCGCCGAGGTCACCGTTCGTGTAACTACGCAACGCTTCCAGCGCGGACGCAACTCCTTGGTACCTTGCAGCGTTTTGCCGAAGAAGTCGAAGTTCTCGTTCACGAATGCCGCCGACAGCAGGTGCGCGTTGGCATGTACGGCTTGCCAGCGCAGGTATGTCTTCCAATCGTCGAGGGAGTGCGTGTTTAGTACTTCCTGCATGTTCTTGACGAAATCGGGCTCGGACACGTTGAGGGATTCGAACCGGGGCGCGGCGACGCCTTCGAAGTAGGCGGTCCAGTTGAACGCCGGACTCAGAGCGGCTCAGCTCCTGATCGGTGAGCTTGTGATAGACCTTCTGCGGATCGCGGCGGCTGGTCTGGTCTAGCGCACCTTTGGCTAGGCCGGTTTCGATCTCCATTACGACTTTGGCTTCGGCTGCGGCTTTGGCTGAATCGTCGCCTAGGAGGACAAACATCTTCGCCACATGCTCGACGTATTTCTTGCGGAGTTCGACTGATTTCGGATCGTCTTTGAAATAGTAATCGCGGTCGGGCATACCCAGCCCGCCCTGATTCACCTGGGCAATGATCTGGCTGGCGTTCTTGAAGTCGGATCCGGAATCGAAGCCGAACAACACGTCGGCGCCTTCGCGGTGCAGGCGCACGATCTCTTTCGTAAGATCTTCTTTCGATTTGATGCCGGTAATGCTCTGGAAGTCCTGCTGCAGTGGCTTTGTGCCCGCTCTCTCGATGGCAGTTTCGTCCATGCAACTGGCGTAGTAGTCGCCGATCTTCTGCTCATTGGAACTGCGTCGGGGGCGGTCGGCGGATGCCTTTTCGAGAATGTCGCGCACGATATATTCGCCGCGCTGCTGCAATTCGTTGAAGCGGCCCCAACTGGGGCGGTCGGCGGGAACCGGGTTCTGCGCCTTCCACTTGCTGCACGCGTAGGCGTAAAAATCGTTGCAGGGGTCGATGCTCTTATCGAGGAGGTCGACGGAGAAGCGCACGTCGGCGGGCGGCTTCGCGGTCTCAGAGTTATTCTGGGCCGGCTTTTCCTGGGAAAACAAGGCGGGCACGAGCATGAGGGAGACGGTCAACAGCTTCAGGAGATTGCGCATGAGATCCTCGAATCGAGATGTGGAACAGCGGTGGCAGAGTTAGCCATTGGGTTTGACGAGCGACGACGGAAGTCGTTAGTCGCTGGTCGTTAGCTCGTTGGTCGTTAGTCGTTGGCAAGCATAGATCCTTCGCTTCGCTCGGGATGACAAATCCAAAGGGGTGTTTGCTAACGACTAGCGACCAACGACCGGTCCATCCACTCAGAACACTTTTACGTGGAACGTCAGATATTT
Organism: uncultured Acidobacteriaceae bacterium; assembly: GCA_963760175.1. Lineage (GTDB taxonomy): Bacteria > Acidobacteriota > Terriglobia > Terriglobales > Acidobacteriaceae > Acidiflorens. The sequence goes on along the minus strand of CAVXBU010000011.1, from coordinate 5,736 downwards.
CTTGGGGTTTTCCCGGATCGCCTTCACCAGTTCCCGCGTTTCCACCAGCATCTGGTTGCTGTTGTTGTAAAGGGCAGGATCCTTGAACAGCATTCCGGCCGTGCCCTCGCCCTTTTCCAGGCGCGCGGAGAGTTCCGACAAGTTGCTGATCAGGCTCTTCAGCTTGTCGGCCAATTCCTCATCATGCGTCAACTTGCCGATCGCGCCCTTGCCGGCATTGATGTCGTCGGTCAGCTGGCGTACGTTCGCGATCGCCTTGTTGGCGTTGTTGTACAGTTCGGGATCTTTCAGCAGCTTGCCGGCCGTGCCTTTACCCTGCTGGATGTCATCGACGATCGCGTTGACTTTGTCGATGGCGGCAATCACTTTCTTGTACGCCTCGTCGCTGGTGAGCAGCGGGCCGAGCGAGCCTTTACCCTGCTGGATGTCATCGACCAATCCCTTGAATTCGACCACCGTCGCGTTGAGCTGGTCGTAGAGCGCGGAAGTGTAAATGACTTTGCCGATCGAGCCCTGGCCGCTTTCGATATACGCCACGATGCGATCCACGCGCTTCAGCAGTGAATCCATGTTCTGGAGGGTGCCCTGGCTGGCGCGCACCACGTCCTGGATATCGGGCACCTCGCGGGCCACCAGCGTGTCTCCGTCGGTTGCGGGCGGGCCCTTGGCCGCCGAACTGTCAACGTCCACGAAGGTTTCGCCCAGGACCCCGGCGGTGGCTAGCAAAGTTACCGAGTCTTTCCGCAGATTGAACTTGTACTTGGTGTTGACCTTCATGGTGACTTCGACGGGCGTGGTGGGCTTGCCTTCTACGATCCGGATGCCGGTGACGTTGCCGATGTCCACACCGGCCAAACGCACGGGCGCGCCTTCGCGCAGGCCGCCTGCGTTATCAACGTAGGAATGCAGTGTGATCTTGGTAGTGAACCATCCGCCGGTACCGCTCATTACGAAAATCAGAACGGCCAGCGTGGCGCTGGCGAACAGGACGGTGAGTCCTACGCGTAGCTGCGACCATTTGAGTTGCTTCTGGCTAGGCAAAGTAGTCAGTAAACGACCCAAGCATAATAGCAAAGACTGTGGGATTTCAGGGTCGAGATTTATTGAGGGCTGAAAAGGGCGGGGCGGGGGCAAAAAGGAGGGCTCCCACACCTTCGCGTCTGGCGCTTAGGAGTGGGAGCCCTTTTCTTAGGCGAAGAACTTCGTTAGGCGAGAATCGCTGGTTTAACGATGCTCTTCGTGTTCAGCTTTCGCCTGTTTTTCCGCGTTCTTCTGAGCCTGCTTTGTGCTTGCTGGGCTTGGGGTTGTCCCGGTTCGCTGCTTCATGGTTCACGGGACGCGCCTCTTGCCCGGCCGCGCTGGCTCGCTCTACGTGTGCTCCGTTGAACTCACCCGGCCTGGCGGTTGCCGCAATCGCCGGACGTCCGTGATTCTCGGATGCGAACAGCTGCCGGTTCTGGCTGGCGGCATGTTCATGTTCGGTTTGCGCCGCTAGAGGCGCGGTATGCGGCTCGCGGCTGTAGGCTTCCTCTTGCGGAGTGGGCCGCGCTTCGATGCCGCCGGCGCCGTTGAAACTGGTGTGGACGTTGTTCACAATGACGGTCCGGTTGTAGACGTTGGTCACGTTCACGTTCACGTTCATCACGGAGCGGTTGTAGAAGAAGGCGCCGCCTCTCCACTCGCCGCCGCGCGAAGCCTACGCCGCCGTATCCGAAGCCGTAGTTAATTCCGCCGTAGAAGCCGACGTGCGGTCCCCAATAGCCGGCGTGCCAGCCGTAGAAACCGCCGGCGAAGCCCCAGTAGCCAGGGGTCCAGAGCATGCCCACCGGCCCGACTACCCATGTGCCGGGAACCCAGTAGTAGCCGCCGTCGTCATTCCATCGCCCAGTAACCGGGGGTCCAGAGATATCCAGGACCGGGACAGATGGGCTGCGCGTAGACGGGCAGCGCCGGAGGACCGATGCGAACCGAGATGCCAATTCCAATTTGTGCAGACGATGGGGTTGAGAGCGATAACACTGAAACCGATAACATCAAAATTCCCAGTACCAACGCGGAAATTGACTTACGCACGGAGCGTTTCATTTTGATTGCCTTTCTTTCGACTTGAGCATTTTGGCCCAAAACCGGTAACCCGGCCTAATTACGTTCCGCCTATATAAACCCTGAACCTTTGCGCATGTTGCGGAGGGGGTGGAAAGTTATTTTGAATGAGCGGGTTAGTTCGGGACGGCGATTGCATCTGCCGAGCTCGGGGGCGGCTGTCCCTAAGTCAGCGCTAGTTTTCGAGAATGACGTGGGCCAGGGCTTCGTCGGTGGTGTGGGTGAGCGAGAGGGCGATGTTCTTCGCGCCTAGCCTGGCTGCGATGGCCGCCGCCTCACCATGAAACTGAATGGTCGGACGCTGGCCTTTTGGGCGCACCACTTCGATGTCGCGCCAGCGGACGCCGTGACTCCATCCGGTACCGAGCGCCTTCATTCCGGCTTCCTTGGCGGCGAAGCGCGCGGCGTAACTTTCGAAGCGGCGGGCTTTTCGTTCGCAATACTGGATTTCGCCTTCGGTGAAGATGCGGTGGAGAAAGCGGTCGCCGAAGCGTTCGATGCTTTCACGGACGCGCGAAACTTCGGCGATGTCAACCCCGGTGCCGATAATCATGGAAACATTGTGAATGGGCAATTTGCAATTGGCAATTGCGTCGCGACACTTCTTCCGAAGTGCCGCTCTCAAAAGAGATGGTCGCCGCGATAAATCACTTGTCCATCGATCACTCGCGCTTCGGCTAGAAGTTGATGTGGGCGCACAGGGCCCTCCGCGTCGATGTGAAGAACTTCGTGGCCGTGCGCCACCAGCCAATCCGAGACGATCATGCGATGACAACGGAAATACACGCGCTCGGCGCACATATACGCGGTGCGCGAGACGCCGGCGATCTGGAGCAGTTCGGCGGCAGCGTGCTCGAACTCGGGCGTCAGCGTGTAGTCGGCATAGTTGCGAAAGCTGGCATTGCGCAACGCCGTATGCGGAGAGTCTTTGCGTGTCGCCTTGCGATACCCGCCAAGCGCTTTGATCCAGCTGTATCGAATGCCTTGCTCGGGCAGCGAATGCTCCAGCGACTCGCGATTAAAGTGCGGCAGGCGGCGCGACATGGGGAAGGCGCGGATATCCACCAGCGTCTGAATGTCGTGCGCCTTCAAGGCTGACACCAGTTCATCGAGTGTGCGGGTGGAGTGGCCGATGGTGTACAGGGTTGCCAAAAGATCGGCCTCAGTTCAGGGATGCCAGCGCGGAGGCTAGGTTTGCATCTTGCTCCGGGAAAACGGTGCGCAGGTCGAGAAGGACTCTCTCTTCTTCAACGCGGGCGATTATCGGTGGAACATGGGCGCGCAGACGAGCGCTGATTTCATCGGCACTGAGAGCGCTGTGGGTAAGCGCGATCAGGCGCGTGGGCAAGACCGCCGATGGCGCAGCGCCGCCGCCGATCACGGATTCACCATCGAGGAGTTCCAGCTTGAGGCGCGCGGATTTTGCCTGGGCAGATTCAACCCTGGAAATAATTTTCTCCGCACGGCGCGCAATTTCATCTTTCGACAGGCTGCATCATGCGCAGCACCGGCACGGAGTCGTGGTCGCGTTTGACATAGGCGAGTAGCGTGGCTTCGAGCGCGGCGTAGGTGAGCTTGTCGACGCGCAGCGCGCGGAACAGCGAATTCGAGCGCATGCGGGCGACCAGATCGGCGCGGCCGCTGATCAATCCAGCTTGCGGACCGCCGAGAAGTTTGTCGCCACTGTAGGTGACGATGTCGATGCCGGCGCGCAGGCTGTCGAGCACGCCGGGCTCGCCGGTGATTCCGACCGTGCGCAAATCGATCAGCGCGCCGCTGCCCAGGTCTTCCATGAGCGGAAGATTGCGGCGGCGGGCCAGAGCGACCAGCTCGTCGAGCGCGGGCTGCTCGGTGAATCCGGTGATTTCGAAATTGGAACGATGCACGCGGAGCAGCAGGCGCGTGCGGTCGTTGATGGCGCTTTCGTAGTCGGCGATGCGCGTGCGGTTGGTGGTGCCGACTTCGCGCAGCGTGGCGTTCGACTTCGACATCACGTCGGGGATGCGGAATGAGCCGCCGATTTCGACCAGCTCTCCGCGGGAGACGATGACTTCGCCGCCTTCGGCCAGCGAGTTCAGCGCGAGCAGAACGGCGGCGGCGTTGTTGTTGACTACGATGGTTGAGATGGCGGCCGAGCTTTGCTCGGCTGGACAGCCGAGGGCGGCCGTCCCACGGTTCGCTCAAGAGCTTTTGGAAGAGACGATCCACGTGGACGTCGCGCTTGCCGCGTTCGCCTGTGGACAGATCGAATTCGAGATTGGAATAGGCGCTCGCGGTGGCGCGAGCGTGATCGAGGGCGGCGGCGGATAGGGGCGCGCGTCCGAGATTGGTGTGCAGGATCACGCCGGTGGCGTTGACTAGCGGCCGGAGAGAGTAACTCAGGGACTGGCGGAGTTGACGCTCGATAGCCGCGTGAAGACGCGGCGACGGCCGCCGAGGGCGAGGTCCAGCGATTTCTCGTCCAGTTGGCTGTGGCCGATTTCCTGGCGGAGGCGTGCGAGGACGACGCGGATGCTTTCGGCGACGGCGGAATGGCCCTCGCGTTCGATCAGCGCCTGAATGTCTGCGTGGCGGAGCAGTTCATCGGTCGAGGGCAGTTTTTGGAAGAGCGCGGATTGGTTGGCGGTGGGCACTGGGGGCGATTATGCCACAGCTCGCTGTCGCGGGGACATCACTCGCGGGCGCTTCGTGCTTTGCGGGCTTACGCTGGTGCGACCTCGCTTCACACCGTCACGCGGGCAGGAGTGTCCGCGCCACACGGGCTCCACACGGGCTAGCTACAGCGTGTGCAGGTATGCCAGCAAATCTTTGATCTGCTGGTCGGTCATGACCCGGCCGAAGCCTTCCATTTTGGCTCGTCCAAATTTGACGATGTCGGCTACGCGGTCGTCGTTGGCGGGCAGTCCGCTCAGGGACAGGTACTGCTGCTTGAAAACTCCCTTCAGGCTTGGGCCTTTTTTGCCGTGCGACGAGTAGGGTTCATGGCAGCGGTCGCAATAGTTGTCGTAGATTTTTCTGCCTTCGGCCTGCTGCGGATTGAGGCCGAGTTCGGCGTCGGACTTGCGGCGCTCGACATCGCAGCCGGCGAGCCCCATAAGAGCGCAGGACGGCCACGGAGACATGAAGATAGGAAGAAATTTGATTCCACGAGTTCATGAGGATTGCGGCGCGGCTGCAAGGCGGCACCGGAGGTAGGATAATACGGAAAGCATGGGCGTTGTGGTCAAACGCGTTTACGAGGCTCCTTCTGCTTCGGACGGAGTGCGCGTGCTGGTGGATCGTTTGTGGCCGCGCGGGATGACGAAAGGAGACGCGGCGCTCAAGTTCTGGCTGCGCGACGTGGCGCCTTCGGACGAGTTGCGGAAGTGGTTCCATGCGAATCCGGAGGGGTGGAGCATGTTCCGGAAACGCTATCTTAAAGAGCTGGTGAGCGAGAAGGGTTCGGCGGCGGTGGAGAAGCTGCACCATCTTGCGGAAGCGAAGCGCAGGCTCACGCTGCTATATGCGTCGCGAAACGTGGAACGCAACAACGCGACCGTGCTGAAGGAATTGCTGGAAGGGATGAAGAAGCCTCCGTCGAGCGTGGGGGGCGGCGCGCTGGGGCGGGGACGGATTCGGAAAGCGAAAAAACAG
>CAVXBU010000010.1:0-50749 GCA_963760175.1 uncultured Acidobacteriaceae bacterium | reverse complement strand
CACCTCCAGAATCAGTTCAACAGGCTCAATCAGTTGCATCTCTCCTTTGATTTCACACCTACTGCCTAGCGCAGTTGAGGAGAGTGTATGAATACAGAGTCGAAAGTCGTTCTGGCGAAGCACGAGCAGTTCATCAAAGAGCGCAGCCTGCTGAAAAACGTCAGTCCAGCTACTGCGGAATGGCACCGTCAATCGTTACGATGGCTGGGAGTCGAGTCACCTACACAGGAAGACCTGAACAGTTTCGTATTCCGCATGCGTGAAGCGAACCTGTCACCAGCGTCAGTCAACAACAGAATCAGGAGTGTGAATGCGTACCTGCACTGGCTGCTGGCTGTGACCTGACCGGCGAAATTTGTACCAAGTGGAATGAGAGAGAATCCACTTGGAGGAAACACAGGTCATGCCCATCCAGAGGTACAAACCAGAGCAAATCGTGACGATGCTGCGGCAGATTGAAGTCGGCATCGCCAACGGAAAAACCACCCCACAAGCCTGCAAAGAAGCCGGGATCACCCTACAGACGTATTACCGCTGGCGGAAAGAATATGGCGGACTGAAGATGGAACAGGCGCAACGGATGAAAGAACTGGAAAAAGAGAACGGCAAGCTGAGTCGCCTGGTGGCGGAACTGTCGTTGGACAAGCAGATCTTGAAGGACATTGCGGAGGGAAACTTCTAAGCCCGGAGCGACGTCGGTGCGCCGTAGAGCATGCCCGGGAGGAGTATGAAGTCAGTGAGCGGCGGGCGTGCCGGGTGGTGGGGCAGTGGCGAGGGACGCAACGTTATCTGGCCTGCGGCGAAACGATGAAGACGGGCTGACGCAGGCGATCCTGACCCTGTCGGCGAAGTATGGTCGTTACGGCTATCGCCGGATCACGGCACTGTTGCGTAACGCGGGATGGCTGGTGAGGGAAGGACCGGGTGCAGCGGATCTGGCGGCGCGAAGGGCTGAAGGTACCGCAGAAACAGCGGCCGCGAGGCCGGTTGTGGCTGAGCGATGGCTCCTGCGTGCGGTTACGGCCGGAGCATGAGAATCACGTTTGGAGCTACGATTTTGTCAGCGCCATCACGCACGATGGAGGACGCTGCGGCTGCTGATGCTGATTGATGAGTACTCGCGGGAGTGTCTGGCCCTGCGCGTGGCACGGCGGTTGAACAGCTACGAGCTGATCGAGACGTTGGCGGATGTGATGTTGGTGCGGGGGATCCCGGAACACATACGCTCCGACAATGGGCCGGAGTTTATTGCCGAAGAGTTGCGGAAGTGGCTGGGCAAAGTGGGAACGAAGACGCTGTACATCGAGCCGGGCAGTCCGTGGGAGAATGGGTACTGCGAGAGCTTCAACGGCAAGCTGAGAGATGAATGCCTGAATGGCGAGATCTTTTACTCGCTGAAAGAGGCCCAGATTGTGATCGAGCGATGGCGAGTGGAATACAACACGGAGCGGCCGCATTCGGCGCTGGGGTACAGACCACCGGCGCCGCAAGCCATCTTGCCAAAACTGGGGCATGGAGATGTGGAAAACAAAGCGCGTTTCCCACATCTCCACACCCCCGACGGCGACTACGGACTACGGTCAAAAAAGGCGTTACACTAACATTCCACTTGGTACAAAAAATCGGTCCGGTCATCCCAACCCCGGACTAATCAAACAGGTCACGGCTCTGAACGAGCAGGTGCTAGAGATGAGCGGCAAGAACATTGAGTGCCAGCAGCAGGTTTATCGGCTCGAAAGAGAACTACAGGAAGCAAAAGATAAACTGAAGCTCATCGGGGAAGTCGAGCGGAAGCAGGGTTTCGTTTACCTCAAGACTGAGGGTGAACCATGCTGCTCACGTTGCTTTGACGTAGACACTAGACTGGTGCATATCATCGAGACACAGAGACGTGAAGGTCGGGATTCATCTGATTTGCCCTGAATGTAAGACTCCGTTTGCCACGTATCCTGAAGGTGTACGCAGCAGTCGGTTTTCGTAGAGTTTGAGCTGCTTGACAAAGCCAGCCCCACTCCAGGCGGCAGCGGAAAGGATTGAAGTAGCTGGCGAAGGTCAGCGTACAATATTCGCATGTCGAAGCGTGAGCAGCGTAAAGTCCAGATGTTGTCACGGCTCCTGCCTTACGTGACGGGGCGAAAGCAGATGACTGCACTGTTCACAGTCGCCCTGTTGCTCGTGATGACACACACAAAAATCGACATCCCGCATATCCACACGGAACCTGCTCCTGTGACTATGATATCGGTGATTGTTGAGTCGAGCACGTCAGGCACGACAGGGCCAACCGGCATGACGATTACACAACTCTCTTGACTGATTGCCTGATGTCGCCTGCCATGGTATTTTAGTACGCTTTGGAGAGATTCCCCGTGTTGAGCCTGTTGGCTTCGGGCGGTTAGCTCAGCCGGTTAGAGCGCCTGCCTTACAAGCAGGAGGTCGCAGGTTCGATCCCCGCACCGCCCACCAATAGAATCAATTTATTAAGACTTGGCCTCAGACTACACGAAGCCCCATGCTTCGTGGTTGATGGAGCCGATTATGACGAGCGGGCAGCCTGGATCTGGGGAACGCAGATCGGGGTGCGCAGTGGGCCGCACCGTCGGCTCTCTGGCCGTGGGCGCTGCATTCCTGGCGCTGTGGTTTTGGTTGTTGCCCCTCTGGCTGGGCTTTCATGTCGAGCTGGCGGGTGCGGCGCGATGGCGCTGGATTGCGGCGGTCCCCTCAGCGCTTGGTTTCGCGGTGGCGCTGCGCTGCATATGGGACTTCGGATGGACAGGACACGGAACGCCGGACCCGGTGGTTCCGCCGACGAGGCTGGTTGTGGTGGGGTTCTATCGCTATGTGCGGAACCCCATGTACCCAGGGTTTTTCGTGGGCTGGACGGGTCTGTGGGTCGTGTTCGGACGTGCGAACCTGGTCGCGATCACCGGGGCGTGCGCGGCGGTGCTCGGCGTGGCTTTGTTTGTGGGGCTGTACGAGGAGCCAACGCTGCGAAAGATGTTTGGCTCGGAGTACGAAGAATACTGCCGGAACGTCCGCCGATGGGTACCGCGGATGCGTGCGTGGAATAAGTGAGTTGGTGCAACTTGCGGGACACGGCCAAAAAGAAAAGGGGCGCGGAAGTCGCCCGCGCCCCACAGTACAAATCAACTTTCCTGACCTAATTCACCGTAAGGGCGAACGTCGTCGCTTGTTGAAGCGATCCTTCCGTCACGGCCACGGAGACTACTTGATTCACTACGGCCGGCGTCGGTGCCAGGAGGTTCACGGTTGCCGTCCCGGGGCTGGTGGCGGCCGTCGATGTCGCGGTGACGGTTATGGGCGAGTTGGGGTTGGGTAATGTGGCAGGGGCAGTGTACAGGCCGGTCTGATCAATGGAGCCGTTGCCGGTTCCGTTAACCGCCCAAGTTACAACCTGGCTGGTTGTGTTCGAGACCTGCGCCCCGAATTGCTGAGTCTGGGCCGGCGCGCCCGCCAAGTTCGGATACAAAGTGTTCACCGTTAGTGGATTCACGGTGACCAGGGCTGGCGCGGAGCTACTGCCGCCTCCGCAGGCTACCAAAAATCCAGCGAAAACCTGGGCCAGGCAGAGTCCAGCGATTTTGTAGCTCGTGGCAAGCCTCGCCCGGCCACTCCAATCAGTGAGCGTGCCGGCCAGGGCAGGCCCAACGGCAGCCACAACCTTTGTTTGGGACCCAGCGCCGCACGCCGGGTGTTTGCGCGCCGAGCGTCACTGGCCACTCCCGTGAACGGACCCACCGTCTGGACGGTGATGGTCACGGGCTGCGGAGACGTTGCATTCGCGCTGATATGGGCCGGGCTGAAAGAGACGGTCGCGCCCGTCGGCAGGTTGGACGCGCTGAACGTCACGGGATAGGCGAAGTTGGCTCCGCTCGCCGTGGCGATGGACATGGTGGTCGAGGTTGACTGCCCGGGGTTCGCGGCCGCCGGGGGCGTAAGGGTCCCGGGAACGTTGATGTTCTGATTGATGGATACGACAATCGTCGTGGTTGCGACTAGGGCTCCGGAGGTGCCGGTGATGGTTACCGTAGCAGTCACGGGAAGGGCGGAAGCGGCCGCCGTCAGCGTGAGCGTGCTGGTGGTGGTGGTCGGGTTGGTGACGAAGACTCCAGTTACTCCACTGGGCAGGCCAGACGCGACGAGAGTGACGCTGCCGGTGAAGCCGTTCAGATCGTTGACCGTCACGGTGCTGGCGACGCCTGTCGCGCCCGGGGTGGGCGTCAGAACGCTGGGCGAAGCCGAGAGTGTGAAGGTCGGCGTCGCATTGACCGTAAGAGCAATAGTAGTGGTTGCAGTGAGGCTGCCGGAGGTGCCAGTGATGGTGACGGTAGCCGTTCCGGTGGTGGCCCCCGAACTCGCGGTCAGAGATAGTGTGCTGGTGCTCGTGGTTGGGTTGGTGCTGAAGGTTGCGGTCACGCCGCTGGGCAGGCCGGAGGCAGCCAGAGTTACGCTGCCGGTGAATCCGTTCGCGTCGTTTACGGTGATCGTGCTGGTCCCGGCCGCGCCACCCGTGGTGATGGTCAGGCTGCCGGGCGAATCCGAGAGCGTGAAGTTAGGCTCCGTCGCTAGCCATGCGACGGCGAGGTTGTAGAGATCGACGGAGCCGAGGCCGGTCACCAGGTTGTACCCGGTGGTCGCGTCGGCGTTGGACGATTCGAAGCCGATGACCCCGATCCCGTCCGGGGTCGTGGGGCACTGATACGCGGCTGGTTGGTCCGACGGCTGGCCGGAATCGCAATAAACCTGGTTATTTCCCGTATCGATTCCCGCTCCCGGCTTCAGCTGATGGAAGTAGTCGTTCGAGGGCGTCTTCGCCAGTGAGTAAAGCGTAGGGTTGATGTTGCTCATGCCCGCGCTGTTCCCCAGATACTGGTTCAGCAATACCACCATGCCGGCGAAGATTGGTGTCGAAACGGACGTGCCTCCAATGATGGTCGGGTCGTAGTACTCCACTCCATCTTCGACGATGGTGAGGGCAAGGGTATTGGTAATGCCCGCGGCGCCACCAGGGGCACAGGTGCTGCCTGAGCCGGTGAGGCCCCATTCCGTAAGCTCTGTACAGAAGATGTAGCCCGGATAGTTGGCCGATCCCACCAAGGAGACGTCAGGTACGTACCGGACTCCGGCGGGCGCCCCGGTGATCGCAGGGCTAAAATTCTGATAGGACGGCTGCGGAAAGCCGCCGGTGCACTGCCCCTCCGCATTTTGTGTGTAACAGTTGCTGGCCCCGCCGCCGCCGCCGCCGATGCCGAAGCCGGGGCTCTCCTGCACCTGCAGCGCCGTCGTTGTCGACCCGAATCCATTGTCGACGCAGAAGTTGGTACTTGGGTCCGCAACACATTCCGCCGCAGTTTCAAAAGGATCGTTCCAGGCTTCCTCCGGGACGCGGGGAGGCCCCGGGAGTAACGATGTGCCGTCCGTGGGATTTGGGTTGGGCGTGCCCCAATACGTTCCGCTATCGATGCCGGGAGGGTTGGGAGGGAGATCAATGAACGGAATAGCACTTCCGCCAACTCCCGTCACATACTGGCTGCTTGCCGGATAGTTTACCGCCGGACCTCCAATCGCCAGGTTATTAGTTAAGGTATTCGTGAAGCCGTCGCACGCGGCTGACGCGGTGTCTCCTGAGGAGTTCACCACGGTCACACCCTCCATAACAGCTTGCTTCAGCTCAGCCTCCAGAAAAGGCGCCGACTCCAACTCGCATCCGCCGTAGCTCATGCTGATGACCGGAGCGACTGGTGGCGCGCCGGGCGAAGGGGCGATCGCATAGGACAAAGCATCCACTACTCCACCGCCGGATATTTCCGTGCATGTAGGAGGATTCACCCAAATGGCGGGGGCGTTGACGTAGATGATTTGTGCGTTTCGCGCAGTGGCTCCGGACCACTCGATGTCAGTGTCCGCCTCGGTTAAATCGCCACATGCATAGGTTTTACCCGGATCGGTGCCGACCAAGACATATCCGAGGTTGGTTGCGTTGGTGCAGGAGGTGAGGAGGCCGGTTGTCGAATTCGAGGCGCAAGAGTTCGCGCCACTGGTGGGGATGGGGGCAAGCCCGAAGCCGGTGCGGAAGTCGTTGATGTCGGCAAGGTAAATGTCGGTCTCACCGATAATCGCCAGCTTTTGCCCGGTGCCGTCGATGGACGTAGGAAGGTTGTAGAGCGCGTTGATGTCGTAGAGCGTCGCAACGTCGCCGGGCGCGAGGAAATCGAAGTCGAAGGTGCTGTCGTAGTAGTTCTTATGCGGAGGCCTCCTTCTGCCCATAGCTTTCCAGCGAAAACTGTGCAAGCCTCGCACACCGGTTACCACGCCCGCCCATGCCGCGGGAATCTTCAGCGGCGCGGCGTTTGCGAAGTGTTCGCCGCCCTCGACATTGTAATTATGGATTGAGGTTTGGAACGCGTTCTCGATCTGTAAAGCCGTTCCGCTAAAGACTATTGAATTGCGGCCGCCCGCGACACGGGTCACGGTGAACCCCTGTGCCTTCAGCCACGTCGTGATCTTGTCAATGTCGTTGTGGCTGAGACCGAACCGATCGGCATACTGCGCGGGTGTGAGCCACTGATGGTAGTGGGGCGACGAGGGATCCTGCTGCTCTGCCATTAGCTGGTCGAGCTCCGTCTCCTGGCTGGCTGAAGGCGACGTCTGCAAGGTGACAGAACCGAACGTGAATTGCGGGTCGATCGGACCTTTGTCGTACTGCGGCTTCGCCTTCGGAGGCACGCTCCCGACCAACGCTACCATTTGGCCGGGGACGATCGGAGCAATGCGGTCAGGCGCCTCGGCGAAGCTAAGAGTCGAAAGAATCAGGAGGCAAAGGGCGAGCGTCAAAAGGCCGGACGTCGAAAATTTAGAGGCGGAAAGTTTAGATGTCGAAGGGTTGGAGGAGGTCAGCAGGGCCGGTGAGGAACGTCGCATGGTCACTCCGTGGTGAAGCAGGATGGTCGCGGACTTTTAAGCATTATCACTGCTTCTCCCTGTCTGATCAAGTTATTCCTCGCCGGGTTGTATGGCGAGTAACTGATAGTTAGCGCTGGTGACAGAAATTTGAGGTTAATTCCGGTCCACGGGCATTGCGGCGCACGATGACAATTCATCACACAGCTAGACTTCACAGTTAGACCTCGGCCAGCTCTTCTTCCAGCAACTGCTTGTTATACAGATCGGTGTAATAACCGTTGCGGGCGATGAGCTCGTCGTGGGTGCCTTGCTCTACGATGCGTCCCTGGTGGAGGACGGCTATGGAGTCGGCGTTGCGCACGGTGGAGACGCGGTGGGAGATGAAGATGGTGGTGCGTCCGCGCATGATTTCGCGCAGATGGTTGAGGATTTTATCTTCGGTGTGGGTGTCTACGCTGGAGAGCGCGTCGTCGAGGATGAGGATGCGGGGGCTGCGGAGCAGGGCGCGGGCGATAGCGGTGCGCTGTTTCTGGCCTCCGGAGAGCGTGATGCCGCGCTCGCCTACAGTGGTGTTGTAGCCTTCGGGAAACTCTCGATGTCGTGGGCGATGTTGGCGGCTTCGGCGGCGGCTTTGATTTCGTCGAGCGTGGGCTCGCCGGCTTCCTGCGAAATGCCGTAAGCGATGTTTCCGCGGATGGTGTCGCTGAACAGAAACGTTTCCTGGGGAACGAAGCCGATTTCGCGGCGCAGGGAATCGAGAGGGAATTGGCGGATGGGGCGGCCGTCGATGAGAACAGCGCCGGGCGTGGCGTCGTAGATGCGCGGGATCAGGTTGACCAGCGTCGTCTTGCCCGAACCAGTGGGGCCGACAATGGCGAGACTGGAGCCGGCGGGGATGCGCAGGTTGATGTCTTTAAGGACAGCGGTGCCGTTGTAGGCGAAGTTGAGATTGCGGAATTCGATTTCGCCAACGAGATCGGGTGATCGGGTGATCGGGCCATCGGGCGATCGAAGAGCAAAATCGCGCGGCGCTTGGGGTTGATTCTCAGATGACCCGATGACCCGATCACCCGATGACCCGATGGCGTCTGCGATCTCGGGTTGCTGGGTGAGGATTTCCTGGATCCGCACCATGGACGCGGTTCCGCGCTGGAAGATGTTGATGACCCATCCCAGGGCGATGACCGGCCAGGTGAGTTGCATCATGTAGGTGTTGAAGGCGACGAAATCGCCAACGTTCATCTTGCCCATCAGCACTTGCCGTCCGCCGAGCCAGAGCACGATGACCACGGCGGCGCCGAGCATGAGTTCCAGCGTGGGCCAGAGCATTCCCATCAGGCGAACCAAGCCCAGGCTGCGGCGGATGTATTCCTGATTGGCGCCCTCGAAGGCTGCGATCTCGGCTTGTTCTTGCACGTAGGCGCGGATGACGCGTGCGCCGGAGAAGTTTTCCTGGGCGCGGGCCGAGATGTCGGAGAACATGGCCTGAATGCGTTCGAAGCGCTCGTGAATGCGGCGTCCGAAATACTGGATGACGATGCTGGCGATGGGCAGCGGCAGAAAAGCGTAAATAGTCAGCTTGGGACTGATGGCGAGCATGAAGCCCAGAGCGCCGGCGGTGAAGACGATGGTGTTGGCCGAGTACATGATGGCCGGGCCGAGCAGCATCCGGACGGCGTTGAGGTCGTTGGTGGCGCGGGCCATGATGTCGCCGGTGCGGTTGCGCTGGTAGTAGGAGTACGAAAGGCGTTCGAGGTGCGCGAACAGGTCGTTGCGCAGATCGAACTCGATATCGCGCGAGATACCGATGAGAACCCAGCGCGTCAGAAACTGGAAGATGCCTTTGGCCAGAGCGATGGCGAGTATGAAAAGCGCGTAGGTGAGAAGTTTCTGCCGGGTGACGCCGGAATTGAGATCGTTGACTGCGCGGCGGAGAACTTGCGGAAACAGGATCCAGATTCCGTTATTGAATAAGACGCAGAGCCCGCCCCAGACCAGACCGCTGCGGTAGCGCTTCAGATACGGAACGAGGGGGCGTAGGTTCTTCGGCACCATGATGGCTTGGAGGTCGCGCCGAACGCTGTTCTGAACGTTCTCCTGAGCTACGACTTCCTATAGATGAAATTGTAGCAGCGCGCGGTGCGGATTTTCGGAGCGACGGTGCGAGGGCAACGAAGGTGGCAGTAAGCAACAGCGCGGTCCAGATGCGACAGCATCCCGGCGGCGAACATCAATCCCGAGTAGAGGAGGTCGGCGCGTTCCATCTGGTTTCTCCGCTTTTAGAGGCCGGTGAAAAAGCGGGCGAGGGCGGAGTTCTGGAGTTCCGTTCCTCACCCGGAAAGGAGAGAGACCCTAAGCAGAGACGCGGATTGCCGCGTCTCCAAAGAAAAAGCTAGTTCGCGGGCGCAGGCGATGCGTGCTGGCTCATGCGCGCTGCGCGATTGGCCTCGATCTGAGCCAGTTTGGCTTTCTGATCGGGGGTCAGAATTTGGATGATTTCGGACTTGATGCGCTCGTGCGCGACCTGCAGCTGGATCATGGTCTGCGAGTTTTGCGTGGCGAGGGCGGTCACCTTGGCTTCATCGAACGGACCCGCGGCCTCAAGCGCGCTCATGGCGGCGTGGTTTTGCCGCATCTGCTGCATCAGCGGCTGCACGGTTGGCTTCTCTTTTTCAAAGATCGCCTTGACCTGTGCATGTTGATCGCTGGTCAGATCAAGCTGCCTGAGCATGTGGCGGAAGTCACCGCCAGGGCCGCCATAGCCGTGCCTGCCCTCCGCAATCGCGGCTACCGCCGCAAGCAACAGAACAGCGCCGATGGTGAGAATGCGAATACGAGTTGATTTCATTGGAACTCCTTGTCCACTAACTTCAAATCTCCTTAGATCTCATAGGGTCCGGGAGCTAGCCCGGGCATCTATGCTGATAAGAACACCGTTCTGGAGAATATTAGGTAAAGAGTCAGTCAACCGGGGTAAAGTTTTGTAAAGGCATCGGGTGATCGGGCCATCGGGTCATCGGGTCATCTAACGTCAAAAACCCGGGGCCTTCGATTGCCGGACGACCCGATGGTTTCGGTGATTGCATATGGAACAGAATCTAACCAAGCAGGAGGAGTTGCGGAATCGGACCAAGCGATTTGCGCTTCGGATTATCCGGTTGTTCCGGCACTTGCCTCGGTCTACGGAGGCTCAGGTCTTGGGAAAACAGCTTCTGCGCGCGGGGACCTCGGTTGGGGCAAACTATCGGGCGGCGGGACGGGCGAGGTCGAAAGCGGAGTTCATTTCGAAAATCGGCATCGTCGTGGAAGAAGCAGACGAGACCGTGTTCTGGATCGAATGTCTGATCGAATCAGGAATTGTTAAGGCGGATCTGCTGGCCGACCTGCTTTCGGAGGCGAATGAACTTATTGCGATCTTCGCCGCATCCCAGAGAACAGCACGCAAGTGATCGGGCGATCGGGTGATCGCCATCTAAAGTCAAGATCTTTTGGCCTTCGATCACCCGATGACCCGATCACGAGATCGCCCGATGCCTTACAAATCTTTACCACGTATAGTGCAGCGAGGGTGTTAGATGATTAAAAGAATGGAACACGTACTGGTGGTGGATGACGACGTCGAATTGTGCGGCTTGGTGCAGGAATACCTGACCGCCGAGGGTTTCAGCCTGAAAGCCGTCCATGACGGCGAACAGGGGCTGCAGCAGGCGTTGACCAACGAGTATGCGCTGGTGGTGCTCGACGTGATGCTGCCGGGGATCAATGGCTTCGAAGTGCTGCGCCGGATTCGCAGCGTCTCGAAGATTCCCGTGCTGCTGTTGACGGCGCGCGGCGAGGACGTGGACCGCATCGTGGGTTTAGAGATCGGAGCGGACGATTATATTCCGAAGCCTTTTAACCCGCGGGAACTCGTGGCGCGAATTCGCGCGATTCTGCGCCGCACCAAACCGGTCAGGGCCGCGGACGCAGTGCCGGAGATATTGACGGTGGGCGACGTCGAACTGGATCCAGCGACGCGCAATGTGTTGCGGGCAGGGCAACCGGTCGATCTGACTTCGGTGGAATTCAATCTACTCGAAGTGTTGCTGCGCGAGGCGGGGCGAGTGGTGACGCGGGAACGGTTGGTGAATGCCGTCCTCAGCCGCAAGTTCATGCCGTTCGATCGCAGCATCGACATGCATGTCAGCAAGGTGCGGCGGAAGTTGGGCGACTCGGAAGAGGACGGGGACCATATCAAGACGATCCGCGGAGTGGGATACATGTTTGCGCGGCCGGCGGCGAAAGTGAAGAAAAATTGAGTCGTTGAATCATTGAGGTATTGAGTCATTGAAGATCAACTCCCCCAATGATTCAATACCTCAATGTCTCAATGATTCAATAAATCAATGAAGAGTCTTTTCCTCAAGATTTTCCTGTCATTCTGGGCAGCGCTTGGCGCTTTCGCTGGTGCTGGCGATCCTGGTGACCATCGCGTTGCGGCCGGCGCGGCATGGCCTCGAGAGCCAGAGTCTGCAAACTCTGGCGGAAACCGTGAATGCTTATCAGAGTGGCGGCGAACGCGGCGCCCACGACTATCTGGAAGAACTTTGGCGCACGCAGCACGTGCGGTGTTTCGTTTTTGATCCGTCGGGCCATGAACTCGCGGGCCGGACGGTGCCGCCTTGGATCGAAGATATCCGGCAGGGTCTCCCACCGCGCGGCGGCCCGCTCCGTCACCGTACCTGGATCGACAATCTGCTGCCCGACCGGATTATACGGGAGGCGCTGACCCTTGATGGAAAACGGTACACGCTGGTGTTGGAGTTGCCGCCGGCGACCAGGGAGTATTCTCCGGCACGGCATGACATCCCGCTGCTGGGAATCACGATCGCGATTCTCTCGTCGGGACTGATCTGTTACTTGCTGGCGTGGTCGATGACCAGTCCGGTGACGCGTTTGCGGAAAGCGGCGCAGAGTCTGGCGGCGGGCGACTTGAGCGCGCGCGCGGGCGCGCCGGGGGTGGCCGACGGCGACGAACTGACGGAGCTGATGCGCGATTTTGATCGCATGGCGGAACGGATCGAAGGGCTGGTGGATTCGCAATCGCGGCTGTTGAAAGATGTTTCGCACGAACTACGATCTCCGCTGGCGAGGCTGAGTGTGGCGCTTGGGTTGGCGCGGCAGCGGGCTGCCTCTAAAGTTGACCCGGAAGTCGCGCCGGAACTCGAACTTGCGCTGAATCGAATTGAAATGGAGGCCGACCGGCTGAATCAGCTGATCCAGCGGCTGCTGACCATTTCGCGGCTGGAGTCGGGGACCGACGGCCTGCGCAAGACCGTTTGTCGCTGCGTGGAGTTGGTGGAGCAGGTGGCGCACGACGCCGAGTACGAAACGCCGGGGCGAGGCTGCCGCGTGACCATCTCCGGCCGATTTATCGGCCGATGACCCGGACGAATTTCTGGTGGATGCCGATCCCGACTTGCTGCGAAGCGCGGTGGAGAATGTCGGTGAGGAACGCCACGCGGTATACTGCTGAAGGCACGACGGTCGAGGTTCGACTGGAGCGGCAGCAATCCGCGAACGGCATGACGAAGAGATTATTGTTCGCGTGCTTGATTCCGGCCCCGGCGTACCAGACGAAGCGTTGCCAAAGATATTTGAGCCCTTTTATCGACTGGACGATGCCCGCAACCGCCAGACCGGGGGAGCGGGTCTGGGCCTGTCGATCGCGGACCGGGCCATCAGGCTGCACGGCGGGCAACTTCGTGCATCCAACCGCAAAGAGGGTGGGTTAGAGATGGAAATCCGGATTCCGGCTCTTCCGCCGGTCGAGGGGTTTGCTCTTCCCGCTCGTTCCTGATACACAAATCAATGTATCGTCAATCAATGATTATCGGGTCGTCCGGTGATCGGGCCATCGGGTGATCGAAGGTCAAAAGCCTTTGACCTTAGATGACCCGATGATCCGATCAGCGGATGACCCGATGAGCTTCTGGGAGAATAGATGTCGAAGAAAATAAGCGGAGTCGTTGCGCTCGTGGGCCTGTGCGCCCTGAGTTTGTTTCTGCTCAATTGCGGCAGTTCCTCGTCCCGGCCCTCGGGGATCTTGTATGTGCTGACCCAGGGGACCAACGATGTGGGGAACAACGTAAGTTCCTTTGCCATCGATTTGTCGAACGGCACCCTGTCGCTGATCAATTCGAATGCCAGTACCTGCCCGGCGGGGAATAACACCAATCAACAACCCGTGCGGAATTCCCCTGGACATTGTGCTTGACCCGCCGGGCGCGACAGCTTTTGTTCTGAATCAGGGTGTGCCGTGTGTGCAGCAGCCGGCTCCGCAGCCGTGTCTGCCGGGCTCCGCGAATCCGGTTGCACCCTCGATTTACCCGTACACGGTGAACTCCGATGGGAGTCTCTCAAATCCAGGCACACCGGTGACCTGGACCTGCCAATGGCTGACTCTGATACCGCCTCGGCCATGGTGCGGGATACCACGGGACAGTTCTTGTTCGTGATCGATGAGGGGTCGTACCCGTGGCCGGGATATCCGACCCCTCTCGCACGTATCCGAGCTGTCCGCATCCGCCGGCCAATCAGTTCGACGTGTGTCCTTCAATCTCGGTGTTTGCCATGACGCCGGGCTCAACCACTCTGACCTTGCAAAGCGGGAGCCCGTACTACCTGAGCAAAATTCCGAGCGCGCTCTCAGCCGTTGTGTTTACCCCGCCCAACGGGTCGGCCCAGGAGCTCCTGTTTGTTACCAACAATCTCGATATTTGTACGCAAAATTGCATTGCTCCGTCGCCGAACAATGACCAAACGGTGAGTGTGTATAGCGTGAGTTCATCGGGCGCCCTGAGTGAGCTTACGCCGAATTCTCCTTACACCATTGCCGCGGCCGATCCCATCTCTATCCTCGCGGTCTATACGAATCAGACCTCGCAGGGGGAGAATCTCGGCGGCCTCTTTGTCTACGTGGGCAGTCAGAATCCCGGCGGCGGCAACTTGTATCCGTTCCAGGTATGTACGGAAATCAATGCGGTCTGTACCCAGCAGCAGGTGGCCAGCAGTCTGATGGTTCCGCTGGCGACCTGTCCCCTACTGGCTTGCCAATTACCGCCAACTCCGGCGGGGCAAAGCCCGATTGACATGCTGGTGGATCCGACAAACAGTTTTCTCTACGTGGTGAGCGAAGGTTCGAACCAGGTTTTCGGATTTGACATCAACGCAACCTCGGGCAAGTTGACGGCGCTGACTCCGGCGAACCAGCCAACCGGAACGCAGCCGGTTTCGATAGCATTGCACCCGAGCATAAACGCGCAAGGTCTGAATCTCTCCAACAACAACACCGGACAGTTTCTCTACATGTCGAACACTAGCTCGAATAACATTACCGGCTTTACGTTGAACACCTCGACCGGATCGATGAGCGGTGCGACCACGACGATCTCTCCAGGAGTGCCGACTGGGATAGCGGTGCACTAGATTGACCATCGAGCCATTTGGTCATCGAATCATTGGGTCATTGAAAACCCATGTCCCCAGGGTTTTCGATCACTCAATGACCAAATGATTCAATGCCTCAATGGCTTCGGGTCAGGTTGGCATCCGAAGAATCAGATAGCCTCCGATAAAGCCGAAGACCAGATCCGGAGACCAGGCGGCGACCGTGGGCGGAAGCTGACTGAAATTGCCCATCGCCTCGAACAGACCGGAAATCATCCAATAGACCAGGCCGATGCCGATGGCGGTTGCCACTCCCGTCAAAGCGGAGCGCTTGCCCGCGGAAAGCGCGAAAGGAATGGCGAGTACGGCCATCACGAAGGTGATCAGGGGATAGGCAATCTTCTTTTGCAGTTGCACACGCAAGCGCACCACGTCAAAGCCGCTCTGCTCGAGATCGTAAATATACCGGCGCAGTTCGTCGTAACTCATTTCCGATGATTGTTTGATTTCCTTCTTGAAATAGACGGGCGCTTCGGCGAGTTCGGGGAAAGTGGCGGCATCGAACTTGCGATAGCTCTCGATAGCGGAGCCGTTCATGCTGCGCTCCCACCCCTGCTCGTAAACCCAGCGGCCCATGGAACTCGACCAGTGCGCGCGGTCGGCGGTAATGCGGTGCGTGATCTGGAAGGTGTGCGGATCGAACTGGAAAACGGAGATACCGCCGAAAACATCGCGTTCGGGATCGAAGAATTGATAGTAATAAATGTCGGAGTGCTGGCCGAAGATCCACTTGCGATCCGGGCGAAGGTAGGTTTGCGGGGGTTTGCCTTTGATTTCGCTGCGCAGCGCGTCCTGGCGCTTGTTGGTATAGGGAAGGTAGAGCTGGTCCGAAAGAAAGAGCACGCCGGCGACCAGCGTGGAAGCGATCAGAACAGGAATGACGACGCGGTAAAGACTGATGCCGGTGGCTTTGATCGCCGTGATTTCGTTCGTCCGCTGCAGCAGGCCGAAGGTGACCAGCACCGCCAGCAACATGCTGAGCGGCGCAATCGGATAGTAAAGGAAGTAGGGCGTGACGTTGAGCAAGTACTCGCCAACGGTGATCGGCGAGACCTGATTCCGCAGGATGTCGCCGAGCAACTCAAACAGGGTGAAGACCAGGAGCAGCATCACGAAAGCGGCGACGATCATGGCGAAGTAGAGAGCAAAATCGCGCAGCACGTATTCGTCGAGGATGGTCGGAAAACGAAGATTGAATGGGCGCCGGCGAGGGGCCAGATTGTTGACGCTGACGCCGCGGGTAACGCCTGGCGAAAGCTCCGGGCGAGGCGGCTCGCCGTTCTGTCGGAGCGCCGGCAGGCCGATCGGCACGCTGGACGCGAAAGCTTGATCCACCGCGGCTTCGGACCCTGCGCTTCCAAACCTTGAAGTAAACCTCGATGTTTTAAACCAGGCGCGGAACCCAGCCAGCTCGATCGGTCGACGTTCTGATTGCCACAGCAGAAAAACTCCTCCGACAAAGAACACAAGGTCGGCGAGCCAGACACCGGCGGCAGGTGAGAGGTGTCCCTGTTTCGCGAAAGACACTCCGATCAGGGAAATCGAGTAATAGAGAAAAACCAGCAGAATCGTCAGGACAAGTCCGCTGGACTTGCCGCCTTTCTTCGAGGAGAGGCCGAGAGGAATGCCGACCAGGGCAAGGACGATGCAGGCGGTCGGCAGAGCGAAGCGGCCATGGTATTCGATCAGGTACAAACGGCGGGTGATGGGGTCGGCGGTTCTTGCATTGCTGAGGAGGTCGGCAATCTTCATTTCATGCTGCGACGCGACCTGGTTTTCCTGACTATTTTGTGCCGGGGGAATCTGGATCGGCATGTCGGTGGTCTGGAATGTGGAGATCTGGTACTGGTCCGGAGTCCTGGGGTCGCTTTCGTGGGTGGAACCGTTGGTGAGATGCAGATCCAGAGTATCCGGCCCCTGGCTGACGAGCAGGCCTTCGCGCGCCAGGCTGATGCTGGGCGCGGATGGATCGGTCAGATCGGCCAGGAACACGCCTTTCCAGAGGGCCCCGCCGGACATGGATTTGGCGTCCTGCACGTAGAGAACTTTCTTCGGAAATTCCTCGTAAAACACCCGCGGCTGGACTTCGAAAGAAGCCTGAGAAGATCGGAGACGGTCTTGAAGTTGTCCGAGGGCGGCGAGCGACCGGGGCGCCAGATAGACGCTGTTACCGAGCGCGAGCAGCCAGGCCACCACGACAAAGATGGAGATCACGCGCAGGAAGTACCATACGCCGAGGCCGCTGGCGCGCATGGCGGTAATTTCGCTGTCCGCAGCCAGACGGCTAAGTCCGATGAGGATGCCGACCAGCACGCCCATGGGAATGGTGTAAGTAAGCGCGCCTGGGATGGTGTAAAAAAATACCGCCGCCACGCTGGGCAGTGGGGCGCTGTTGCGGACCACCAGTTCGAGGATGAGATCGAGAGTCGCGGGTGAAAAGAACAAAAGTGAAAACACCCGCGCCGATCAGAGCGTGGGAGACCACTTCTCCCAGAATGTAGCGGGTGAGGATGCGCATCCGCAAAGTTGGTTGACTCAGTTGCGAGTCTAGCATGAGAGCGGGCGCTGCGTGATGGACGATGGAGCGCCCGACGCTCCACTATGCTTTTCTTAAAAACAGTGCGCCCAGCGGAGGCAGCGTCAGCCGCAACGAATAAGGACGGCCGTGGGTTTTTATGGGGAGAGCCTCTGCGCCTCCCGCGTTCCCAGTGCCGCTGCCTCCATACTCGTGGCCGTCGCTGTTGAGAAGTTCTTTCCAGTATCCGCCGCTCGGCACGCCCACCATGTATCCCAGTCTGGGGACGGGCGTGAAGTTGCACACGACGAGCACAGGATTCTCGTCGTCCTCGCCTTTGCGCAACAGCGAGATGACGCTGGTGGGCGCGTCATTGCAGTCCACCCATTCGAAACCCTTGGGATCGTTATCGAACCGGTGCAGCGGAGATTCGCTGCGATAGATACGGTTGAGTTGCTCCACCCAGTTCAGGAGACCACGATGCACCGGGTACTGCAGCACGTCCCAGTCGAGGCTGCGATCGTGCGACCACTCGCTAACCTGGCCGAATTCGTCGCCCATAAAAAGCAGCTTCTTGCCGGGCTGCGCGAACATGTAGGCAAATAGCAGACGCAGGTTGGCAAATTTCTGCCATTCGTCGCCAGGCATTTTGCCGATCAGGGAACCTTTTCCGTGCACGACCTCATCGTGACTCAAGGGCAGCACGAAATTCTCGTGGAACGAATAGAGCATGCGAAAAGTCAACTTGTTATGGTGATACTGCCGATGGATGGGATCCTGGCTGAAGTACTCGAGCGTGTCGTGCATCCAGCCCATGTCCCACTTAAGACCGAACCCCAGACCGCCGAGATGGGTGGGCCGCGAAACCATGGGATAGGAAGTGGACTCTTCGGCGAAGGTTTGAATGTCCGGATGTTCCTTGTAGGCCTCGAGGTTGAAGCGGCGCAGAAAATCTATGGCTTCGAGGTTCTCGCGTCCGCCGAACTTGTTGGGAATCCATTCGCCCTGCTTGCGCGAGTAGTCGAGATAGAGCATGGAAGCGACGGCGTCAACCCGCAGGCCGTCGGCATGATACTTGTCCAGCCAGAACATGGCGCTCGACATCAGGAAGCTGCGCACTTCGCTGCGGCCGTAATTAAAGATGAACGTTTTCCAATCGGGATGGAAGCCCTGGCGCGCGTCGGAGTGCTCGAACAGATGCGTGCCGTCGAAGAAGGCAAGGCCGTGGCCGTCGGAAGGGAAGTGCGACGGGACCCAGTCGAGAATCACCGCAATACCGTGCTGGTGCAGGTAGTCGACCAGATACATGAAATCCTGCGGCGTGCCGTACCGCGCCGTGGGAGCGAAGTAGCCGGTGGTCTGGTATCCCCAGGAACCGTAGAAAGGATGCTCCATGATGGGGAGCAGTTCGACGTGGGTGAATCCCAGCTTATTCACGTACTCGGCCAGGCGAGGCGCGATTTCGCGATAGGTGAGCGAACGGTTGCCCTCTTCGGGAACTCGCATCCAGGAGCCGAGGTGAACTTCGTAGATGGACATGGGCGCATGCAGCGAGTTGAGGCCGGCGCGTTTTTCAAGAAAGGCAGCGTCGTTCCAGGTGTAGTCGAGATCCCAGACCACAGACGCCGTGCGCGGCGGTTGTTCAGCGAAAAGTCCCACCGGATCTGTCTTTTCAGTCTGGTGCTGGTGTTTGGTGGAGTCGAGGTGAAACTTGTAGAGCGTGCCCTTGCCGACGCCGGGAATAAAACCTTCCCAGATTCCCGACGAGCCCCGCGCCTGCAGTGGATGGGACTGCGGGTTCCAGCCGTTGAAGCTTCCGATCACGGACACCTGGCTGGCGTTAGGGGCCCAGACGCTGAAGACGGTCCCGGTGGTTCCAGTGGATTCCACCAGGTGCGCTCCCATCTTCTCGTAAATGCGATAGTGGCTGCCTTCGTTGAATAAATAAAAATCTTCGGCGGTCAGCAGGGAAATGTCGTAGCGGACAGGAGTTGCTTCCTGAGTTGGAGGTTTCGGCGTCATGGTTTCGCTTCGGGCTTTAGTGTAGCCCAAATCCGGAGGATCGCCGAGGTTGTGTGGTGTCGAGATTGTGTGGTGGCGGGGCTTTGCCCCGCCAGGACGGGGCAGAGCCCCGTCACCACACGAACTCCGCTAGCGGCGCTTGTCTTTCTGCGCTTCGCGCTTCTCCCGCGCCCAGCCTTCTTTCATGCTCTGTCGCGCACGCCCGAAGCGCCAGCGCATCCGCCGGCACATCTTCAGTGATGCAACTGGCCGCGGCGACGTAGGCGCCGCGTCCAATCTTTACCGGCGCCACCAGCGTCGAGTCACTGCCGATGAACACGCCATCTTCGATGACCGTTTTGTGCTTGTTCACGCCGTCGTAGTTGCAGGTGATGGTGCCGGCGCCGATGTTCACGCCTTCGCCGATTTCCGCGTCGCCCAGATAGGTGAGGTGATTGGCCTTCGATCCCTTGCCCAGCTTGATCTTCTTGGTCTCGACGAAGTTTCCCACGTGCGCGCCTTCGCCAATCTCGCTCCCCGGACGCAGATGCGAATAGGGCCCGAGCACAGCTCCTGCGCGCGATGCGCGAGTCTTCCATGATCGTTCCCGGCCGCACCGTGACCCGGTCGCCAAGGACGGAATTCCCGATCACGCTATAGGAGCGGATGCGGCAATCCGCGCCCAATCTTCGTTTTGCCCAGCAACTGCACGAAGGGTTCGATGACGGTGTCGGCGCCAACTTCCACGTCGCTGTCGATCACGCAGGTATGCGGATAAAAAATAGTAACGCCTTGCATCCAGCAGCTCGCGGCACTTCGCCAGCCGCAGGCGCGCATCCAGCATCATCATCTCCGCGCGCGTGTTGCTGCCGAGCACTTCGCCCGCGTCCGAGGTCTTGATCGCGACTACCTTCTTGCGCGCCCGGTGAAACACTGCCGCCATGTCCGTGAGGTAGTACTCGCCGTGGGGATTCGCGGTGGAAAGACGGTCGATATGCTCGTACAGAGCGCGCACATCGAAGGCATAGAAGCCGGAGTTGATCTCGCGGATTTTCTTCTGCTGCGGAGTCGCGGATTTTTCTTCGACGATCGCCTGCACTTCGACGCTTCCGCGCGCGCCCTTGCGGATCACTCGCCCATATCCATAAGGATTGTCGAGATCGGCGCTGAGCAAAGTCATCGTCGCTTTCTGAGCGGCGTGAAATTCGCTGAGCTTCCGAATGGTTTCGGCGGTAATCAGCGGAGCGTCTCCGGAGAGCACGATGACCTGGTCATATTATTTCCACCGCGAGAGCGCTTCGCGCGCCGCCATGAGCGCGTGTCCGGTGCCACGCTGTTCGGGCTTGCAACACGAAGTTCACGCCGGTGGCGCGAACCGCCTCACGCACGCGCTCCGCCTCGTGGCCGATGATCACGAAGATGTCGTCGCGCGGGCACGACCTTTACTGCCGCAGCAATCACATGCGCCAGAATCGGCTTGCCGCCGATTTCGTGCAGAACCTTGGGATGTTTTGATTTGAGCCGAGTGCCCTTGCCCGCCGCCATGATCGCGATGGCGATACGCGGGCGCTGCGGAGAAGTTTGGACTTGGAGCTGGAAGCTTTAGCCATGCCCAATCAATATATCGCGAACGTCTTGCCGGGCGTCTTCGACGTTTGTGTGGTGACGGGGCTTCGCCCACTGCTCAGAACGGAGCTGAGCTCCGTCACCAGACGATCAACTGCGCATCGTCTGCCGATGCGGCGCCTGCGCCATCAGCGCCATCAGGTCGTGCGCCACCTGGTCGGTAGCGTGCCGCGCCACCGCGCCTTCCTCCAGATAATCCCCCAGCACCGGACATACTCCCAGCGCCTCGATCGCGTCGATATCCACCACGATCTGCGACGCTCCTTCCAGCGCGTATTTAGCCTTCATCTCAGGCGACGCCGTCTTGCGATTGATCAGGGCGTAAGTCGAACAACTGGACGTCAGCATGCTCGTTGAGCGCGCGAATATGATCTGCCGCAGTTAAACTAAGGCTTTCATTCGCCTGTGTCATCAGATTGCAAATGAATACTTTGATGGCTGGGGAGTCAGCGATGGCCTCGGGGATCCCGCGCACCAGCAAATTCGGAATCAGGCTGGTGAAAAGCGAACCGGGGCCGATCGTGATCAGGTCGGCGTTGGCGATTGCCTCCAGTGTTTGGGGAAGCGGCTCGACGTCGGGAGGGACCAGGACCAGCTCTCGAATCTTGCCCTTGCTTGCCGTGATACGCGTCTCGCCGCGCACTCGCGTCCCGTCCTCCATTAGCGCTTCCAGTTCGATGCTCGACATGGTTGCGGGATAGATATGGCCGCGCGTGAGCAGAATTTCGGAAGACAGCCGCACTGCCTCGGCAAAGTCTCCGGTAATCGAAGTCAGCGCGGCCAGAAAAAGGTTGCCGAAGCTGTGACCTTCGAGTCCCGAGCCTTTCTGAAAGCGAAGCTGAAACAATCTCGAGAGCAGGGCTTCGTCTTCGGAGAGGGCAACGATGCAATTGCGCACATCGCCCGGCGGAAGCATGTTGAACTCTTTGCGCAGACGGCCGCTCGATCCGCCATCGTCGCTCACGGTAACCACGCCGCTCAATTCGCGAATGGTGGGCTGGCCGGAGCTGGCCAGCGCCGGCGTCATGACGTAACGCTTCAGCCCCTTCAGCAGCGTGGATAGGCCGGTGCCGCCGCCGATTGCGACCACGCGCAGTTCGGGGCCAGCCTTGCCGGTGTCGGATGATTTCATGAGCAACGTGGGGAAGCATACAACTATTGAATCATTGAATCATTTAGTCATTGAATCATTGCGTAAAACCACCGGGAACTGAGGTTTTCGATGATTCAATACCTCAATGATTCAGTGACTCAATCGATTCGATCGGCTAATACGCGCTCGCTTCTTCTTCCTGCGGCTCCGATTCTTCAGCGCCCGGATCCGGATATAGCAGTTCGGTAAAGCGCGGATCCTCCGCCAGATTCTGGAAGTCGGTATCGTTTCGCGCCTGGAAGCGCAGTGACGGGTTTCGCCTGAATCGCTTCATTGAGCGTCTTGAGCGATTCTTCGACGTGACCGGTCAGGCAGTGCAACGCGGCCAGCCCGTACAGCACGTACTCCGACTTCGGATTCTGCTTCAACAGTTTGTCGAGGTGCTCGCGCGCGGTCACGTAATCGCCCGATGTTCATCAGCGACACCGCGTAGTCGTAATGCTCTTCCGCTGTCTTGAACTGCAACGACGACGTTTCCAGATGCTTTTCGCAGGTGAGGATATGCACCTGCGCCCGGTCGACCAGCGACTTGTTCGGCCCGGTCAGCACCTTCTGCAGGTGGCCTTTGGCCTTCTCGAACTTGTGCTCCTGCAACGCGCGAAGCCCGACTCGTAGTTCTGCACCGCCTGCGTGTGTCGTGGATCTTCGGCGACCTGTTTCTTGGGAGCTATCTTCAGTGCCATCAAACCGCCTCTAGTTCAGAATTTGGTTCAGAATCGAAAATCGAAAACCTTTACCGCCGAGACGCAAAGTGCGTCGAGGATACCGTGTACTCAATCAATGCTGGCCGCTGTCGCCAGATCGACCGTCTTCCAGTCGCCCTTGATGATTCCCGCGCGAATCTGCCGCGCCGTCTTGCCCTGCTTGTACATAGTGTAAGTGTAATAAAGCTCTTTGAGGCAGGTTGCGCACTCCGCGCCATGCGTGCCCGAAAAACAACTGTGCAGACTGTTGTGTCCCATGCTCCGGTCGCAGTAGCAATAACAAGGCTGCTGGTAGATGACTTTCGGAATCTTCGCCGCCAGTTCATAGGCATGCGTCTGATACGGAAACTGCGCGTTCGCGCCCCACAAGTTGGTCCTTGGTCAGGATCGGCGGAAGTTTGCTGCCCGGTGCCGGAGGCGCCGCGTTGAAATGCGGAACTCCCTGATCGGCTTCGGATTGAAGCCAGGGCGCCGACACCATCGTGACCATCAAAAACAGCATTGCCGACGCAAAAATACGTGCTACGCATGCCCTTGACCTCAAACATTATATTTTACCTGAAGCCGCGGAACCGCGTAGGGACAGCCGCCCTCGGCTGTCCGCGGGCGAAGTCCCGCCTCGCCCTAGAGACGCCAAACAAGAACCAGTTGAGTCAGCCCGGACAGCCGAGGGCGGCTGTCCCTGCGCGCTGTGCCTTACCCCAGCTTCTCAAAGAACAAGCAGATCGTCTCAATCCCGCGATGGAAATTCGGAATGTGGAACTTCTCATTCGGAGCGTGCAGGTTGTCGTCGGGAAGCCCAAAGCCCATCATCACCGACGGAATCTTCAGCACGTCCTGGAAATCGGTCACGATCGGAATCGATCCGCCGGAGCGAATAAACACGGTCTCTTTCTTGAACGTGTCATGCAGCGCCTCAGTCGCAGCTTTGACGAAGCGGTTGTCGGTGCCGACCACGCAGGCAGGGCCCTTGCTATAGACCTTGATTTTTGTCTCGATCCCCTTCGGCGTAAGTTTCTTGACGAACGCCGTGTAGCGCTTGAAGATGTCGTCCGGATCCTGATTCGGCACCAGCCGCATCGAAACCTTCGCCGCCGCCTTCGCCGGAATCACCGTCTTCGCCCCCGCAGCCACAAACCCGCCCGGCATGCCGTGCACTTCGAGCGTCGGACGCGCCCACGTCCGGTAGAGCACCGAATATCCCGGCTCGCCGGTCAGCACCTTCGAGCCGACTTCGGTTTTGCGATAATGCTCCTCGTTGAATGGCAGCCGCTTCCATGCCTTCAGCTCATCTTTGCTGGGCGCCTTGACGTTCTTGTAAAAGCCCGGGATCAGCACCTTTCCCTTCGCATCTTTCAGCTTGCTGATGATCTCAATCAGCGCAAAAAACGGATTCGGCGCCGCCCCGCCATACATGCCGGAGTGCAGATCGGTCTTAGCCCCAACCGCTTCAATCTCCGTATACACCAGCCCGCGCAGCCCGACGCACAGCGTAGGAAGATCGGGCGCAAACAGTTCCGTATCGCAGACCAGCGCGAAATCCGCTTTCAACTTTGCCTTTTCTTTGCGGACGTACGCGGCAATCGATTCGCCGCCCACTTCTTCTTCGCCTTCAAAAATAACTTTGACGTTGATGGGAAGCTTGCCGCCGTGCGCCTGCATCAGGGACTCGAGCGCCTTCACTTCCATCCAGAGCTGGCCTTTATCGTCGACCGCGCCGCGCGCATAAATATTGTTGTTGCGCTCGGTCGGCTCAAACGGCGGCGTCTTCCACTCGTCCAGGGGATCGGGCGGCTGCACGTCATAATGTGCGTACATCAAAACCGTTGGCTTGCCCGCCGCATGCAGCCAATCGGCGTAGAGCAGAGGATGTCCCTTGGTGGGAATGATCTCGACGTTCTCCATTCCAATGCGGCGCAGCTCAGCGGCCACGAATTCTGCCGCCTTTTGCACGTCGCTGTTATGTTCCTCGAGCGTGCTGATGCTGGGGATGCGAAGCAGGGTCTTTAGCTCGTTGAGAAAACGAGGCTGATTATTGCGGGCAAAATCAACTGCCGGGGAAGCCATAGTCTGGTGCCTTTCTGGCCCGGTGGGCGCATTACGTTACGATGATCGCCTAAAACGTTTCAGTATATCCTGACGGGCAGCGGCTGTGCTGGAGGGCAAATCGCAAGGCAAATCACAAGGAAGATCGCCCCCAACTTAATTCGCGAAGCGGTCAGCGGAGAGTTTCGACACGTCAATCCGATGGCTCTGCCCGGCCATCATCTGCGCCATCAATTGCGCCGTCACCGGCGCCAGCAGAATCCCATCCCGAAAATGTCCGGTCGCTACAAAGTATCCGGGCGTCGATGTTGCGCCCAGAATCGGCAGCCCATCAGGTGTTCCCGGACGCAGACCGGCCCATGCCTCCAGAATTCGCGCATCCGCCAATTTCGGGACCAGGTCGAGCGCCGCCCGCCGCAGTCTCTGGATCGTCTCGGGCACGGTCCGCTTGTCGAATCCCGCTTCTTCGGAGGTCGCCCCGATCAGCATGCGTCCATCGCTGCGCGGGATCAGGTAAACGTCAGGGGCGCGCACCACGTGTCGGACCAATTCTTTTTCCGGCATGATGACGCACAGCATCTGCCCTTTGACGGGCCGCGTCGGAAACGGATCTGGCCCGATTTGTCCTGCCCAGGCTCCGGCGCAATTCACCACCATGCCCGAGGAAAATTGCGTCTTGTTGGTGCGGACGCCGCAAACCTTGCCGTCCGCCACTTCCACGTCGAGCACCTGGTCGCGGGACGAAAAATCAATGCCGCGATGGCGCGCGGCGGCGATGGCGGCAGCGGTGAGATGCCGAGGGTCGACGCAGCGCTCTTTCAGGTGCAGAACCGTCGAACCATCGTTGAAATTATCGATCCGAAGCGCCGGCTCCAATTCCGCAAGCGGTCGCGGCAGAGCATAAGCTGGTGTGGTGGCGGGGCTCTGCCCCGCCAAGACGGGGCAAAGCCCCGTCTCCACACCAGCCAAAACTAGTGTCCCCACCGACCGCAAATCGATCTTCAGACCCGACTCATCCTCAAGCCCATGCACAAACTCGGGATACATCGCGGCGCTGGCGGTCGCCAGCTCTCGCAGCGCGGGCGCCGTTTCAGCAGGGAAGTCGACCAGCATGCCGCCCGCCGCCCAGGACGCTTCGCGTCCCGGTTCGCCTTTCTCTACCACCAGCACCCGCAGTCCGTGCTTGTTGAGCTCAATCGCCAGCGAAACTCCGATGATGCCTGCGCCAATGACGATTGCATCCCAGCTCTTCACGCTTTCATTCTAGCCGTAAGTCACGTTCAGCCACGAACCTGAAACGCAGTTGACAGCAATCCATATCTCACAAACAATAAGTGGTTTAGTCCACTTCAACCGGAGACCCCACTTATGTCTGAAGGCGATCAACCGCACGTTTACCAGGTCGAGCCGCAGAGCAATGTCGGCAAATGGATTTTTATCTTGCTGGCTGTTGCCTATGCCGGCGCATCGGCATTTTTTATTTATGACCAGCACGGCAAGCTGGAAAAACTCACGCAAGATCAAACCGTCAGTCAGAAACAAATCGGAGATCTGACCAAGCGCATGCAGTCGGCCGAAGGCGACTCGGAAACCCTGGCGCAAAAGTTGGGCATGACCAAGAAGGAATTGACGGACCGCACCAGCGAGTTACAGCATCAGCAACAACTCGCATCGGCGCGCATCTCGGCACAGGCTGAAGAAGAGAAGAAAGATGTGAACGCCGTTGCCGGAGAAGTAGGAAACGTGAAGACCGACGTCGGCGGCGTGAAGACCGATGTGGCCACCACCAAGGCATCGCTTGAGGCGACCATCGCGAAACTGCAGGGCACCATCGGCGATCTCGGCGTGCAAAGCGGACTGATTGCCAACACTCGCAGCGATCTGGAAGCACTCAAACACAAAGGCGACCGTCAGTATTATGAGTTCACCCTGTTGAAGGGCGCGAAGTCGCAGGCGTTTTCGACCGTGGGCCTGCAGCTCAAGAAGACCGATCCCAAGAGGGGCAAGTACACACTTGACGTCACCGCCGACGACAGGACCATCGAAAAGAAAGACAAGAACCAAAGCGAGCCGGTGCAGTTTTATACTGGACGCGATCACATGCTCTATGAACTCGTGGTCTGGACGGTGGACAAGAACAAGATCACCGGCTACCTGAGCACGCCGAAAAATGCGCCGATCGCGATCACCGCGACGCCGCAATAACGGTAACTTGAGGTTAGAGGTCAGATTGCAGAAGTTAGAACGAATTGCACAAACGGTGGTCGGCGATCTCGGCATTTCACCTCTGCAATCTGACCTCTAACCTCTGACCTTCCCATGCTGCCCGCGAACCTGCACACGCTCGCTGAAATCGCACTCCGCACGGGAGTCATCTACCTTCTCGTGCTGATCGGAATTCGACTCAGCGGCAAGCGCGAAGTCGGGCAGATGACTCCGTTCGACCTCGTGCTGCTTCTCTTGCTTTCGAACTCCGTGCAGAATGCGATGACCGGTCCTGATACTTCGCTCGCGGGAGGCGCTATCGCTGCCACCACGCTGCTCGTCTTGAACTATCTGGTGGCGGACATTTCCGGTCTGAATCGTCGCTTCAGAAAATACATTCAGGGAGAGCCTAGCCTGCTGGTGCACGATGGCGAGGTCATCGAATCGCACATGGCGAAAGAGCACGTCAGCATGGATGAACTGCAACGCGCACTGCGCGAGCACGGCGTCGGCACTTATAAGGATGCGGCGCTTGCCGTGCTCGAGGTGGATGGCTCCATCAGCGTGCTGAAGTACGACGACATCGAGCCGACCGCATCGACTCACCTCAACCGGCGACGATTTTTGAAGAAACCGTAACCACCCGTGTGGCGCGGGCGCCCTCGCCCGCGGCCCTTGACTCTGATCTGGGCTCTCAATGACCTGATGAGCACGATGACGCTACGGCCGCGTCATCTTCTCTGGCTTCATCAGCAGTTCAAATTCCTCGCGGGTTAGATATCCCAGCTTCAACGCAGCGTCGAGCAGGCTGCATTTGTCGACGTGCGCGGTGTGGGCGATATGCGCCGCTTTGTCGTATCCCACTTTCGGAGCCAGCGCCGTGACCAGCATCAGCGAATTCTTCACGTACCAATCCACCTTGGCGCGATCGACTTCGATGCCCTTGACCATGTACTCGACATAGCCGTGACACGCGTCAGTGATCAAAGTGACCGAATGCAGAAAGTTGTAGATGATCACTGGCTTGAACACGTTGAGCTCGAAGTTGCCCTGCGATCCGGCAAATCCGATCGCGGCGGTTGCTCCGTGAACCTGCGCGCAGACCATGGTCATCGCTTCGCATTGCGTGGGATTGACTTTGCCGGGCATGATGGACGATCCCGGTTCATTCTCTGGAATAGAGAGCTCGCCGAGGCCGCAGCGCGGGCCAGAAGCCAGCCAGCGAATGTCGTTTGAGATCTTCATCAGCGACGCGGCCAGAGTTTCCAGAGCGCCTTGCGCAAACACGATCTCATCGTGCGCCGAAAGCGCGGCGAACTTGTTGGGATGCGAGCGGAAGGGAAGTCCCGTCAGCTCGGCGATCTTGGCCGCGGCGCGCTGGGCAAATTCCGGCGGCGCGTTCAGGCCTGTGCCTACTGCAGTTCCGCCGATGGCGAGATCGTAGAGGCCGTCGAGCACCAGCTCCAGGCGCTTGATGTCGCGGTCGAGCAAGCTTGCCCAGCCGCTGAATTCCTGTCCGATGGTCAACGGGACCGCATCCTGCAGATGGGTGCGGCCAATCTTCACCACGTTTTCAAATTCTTTTGCCTTGGCCGTGATGGCATCGCGCACGGTCTTGATCGCTGGAATCAGTGCGTTCTTCACCCGCTCCGCTGCCGCGATATGCATCGCCGTTGGAAAGGTGTCGTTCGACGACTGCGACATGTTGACGTGATCGTTGGGATGCACGGGCTTCTTCGATCCCATTTCGCCGCCAGCAATCTCAATCGCACGATTGGAGATGACCTCATTCACGTTCATGTTGGTCTGCGTGCCGCTTCCCGTCTGCCAGATGCGCAGCGGGAACTGGTCATCCAGTTTGCCGGCGATCACTTCGTCGGCGGCTTGCGACGATGAGTTTTGCGAGATCGGGCGAGAGTTTTCCCAGGTCCTGATTCACCAGCGCGCAGGCCTTCTTGAGGGTGCCGAAGGCGTGAATCAGTTCCGGAGGCATGGTGTCGCGTCCAATATTGAAATGCAGCAGCGAGCGCTCGGTCTGCGCTCCCCAATAAACATTTGCCGGGACTTCGATTTTTCCCATGCTGTCGGATTCGGTGCGGGTCTTTATTTTTACTTTTGACGGCACTTTTGACGGCGATGGTTTCGGCGTGGCTGGGTTCGGTATGAGTCGACAATGTCGAATCTCCTGTGCGCGGGCGCTGGATTCAAAGGGAGCTGCCAATGCGTCGATTGATATAAGGAACCGACTATTATACGTCGCGGGTTTTGCACAGGGACGAGAGCCGCGCTTGCGCTTCACGTTTCACTTTCTTATTTTGGTTTGCATTGTTGAATGGGAACATTCTTGGTTTTGTACCCCCCCCCCCCCCCCCCTCGATTCGCGCTAACATATTGTAACTACATAACTTAGTTGTAAATATTCGAGAAATAAGGACTTAGCGGCGAAATGCTGAGCACGGACCGAGGCGGCCCTGAAGGGCGTCGACGACTCCTGGGACGGACACGCTTCTGCTTTGGCCGGTCATATCTCTTTTTCATTTTCAGCTATGGCGGGCGGTGTGTCTGTGATGGCGCACACGGGCTGGATGTGATGAAAAATCGGGGGCTAATCGAGAAATTCGCCGCATGCAATCTCTAGGGCCACTTCTCGAAAAGCGCGAGAAGTGGCGCACCCGCGTTCTACTCTTTTTTATTTTGGTTCGCGTTGTTGAGGATAGTTACTGATTTGTTATCCCCCCACGTACCCAATTGTGGCCCAGCCTGCCATGTGGTTCCCGCCCGTCTGCTGGGCTAAAATGGCTGTAACCTACGCGATGTTATGGCTGCTCCCAAACAACAGTCATCCGCGACCCTTCCCACGGCGACTCAAGAACCCGCCTCATGGCTGGAGCATATCGACCCCGGAGCCCATCGCCGCATAAAGGGTCTGCGGCTGGTCACAGCCTATGGCATTGCGGCCATGCTAGGCATCGTGCTCCAACGGTCCTATCAGTTCGCAGGCAGTTCCTACCTCAGCTACCTCGCCGCCGGCTTCGCACTCTGGGCAAGCGTTTCCGAAGGTAAGGCGACCCGCCGGCTGTCGGCTCGCGATCTAATTGCTCTGAGTGCCGCAGCAGTCGCGGGCGCCATGTCGTTCGTCGCTCTCGCATCCATTTCGCCGATCTCTGGCCGGGCGAGTCCAGAGTGGATTCTCATCACCGGCGCGTTTTTCGTCGGTTATCTCAAACGATTCGGGAACCTCGGGGGCGGGGTCGGCTCTCAAATCTATATCGGGCAGCTCCTTGCCTACACCACCGGAATCACGCGGCACGACCTGCCCATGGTGGCGCTCGCGGGATTGGTTGCCGCCGCTGCTTCCGTCGTTCCTCGCGTGCTCAGTGGGCCGGCCGAGCATCCCATAACGGCGAAGCCGGAGCCTCCCGTGCGGGAAGGGCTCACCTCGCGTGAAACGCGGATGGGGCTTCAATCGGCGGTCTCAGCCCTGGTCATCGTTCTACTGAGCGGTGTGATCCATCTGCAACAGTCCGCCTGGGCCATCACCGCGAGCACCTACGTGATCGCCGGGTCCGCCTCCGGAACTGCAGATCGCGTTCGGCGGCGCATCATTGGAACCTTGATCGGCGTGCCCCTCGGCATCCTTTGTCTGCCCATCGCGGTGCATTTGCCGCCGCTGGCCTGGATGCTCGCTGCCGTGGCCATGATCATGTATGCCATGGCCTTGCCCGACCGTTATGACATTGCCTGCGGGGCGTACGCATTCACGCTGATGGTGACGTTGGCCATGAGCGGAGAGACTTCGATCTCCGTCTTGGCGGCGCGGGCGTGGGAAACATTGATTGGTGGAGCACTTGGGGTGACCGCCGCAAAGTTCATCCTGCCGCTCCGCAGTGTTGGCGATCTCCGCTCAACTGCCCCGGCTCCCGCGGCTCAACTGACCCCAGCTTCGTCAGAGGCCCGTCTGCCCGGCCCGGGTTCGCCGCTCGCTTGAGTGGGAAAGTGCGGCAAGTTCACCGATGCGCTGTCCGCGGCGGCTGACTCTCCATTACCACGCGCAGTATGCGGTTGATGCGCGTCTGGTAGCCTTTGCCATGACGCTTGAGCCAATCGAGCACGTCCTCATCCAGACGAATGGTTAGTTGCTTTTTCGCGGGCGGCCAGGCCATCGTCGCCTTCTTGAGAAAGGTCTTGTCGACCCGCGGAATGTCCGAATAGTCGATATCGGCATCCTTCATACGGTCAATCCTTGCCAAGTCGCTCTTGATAGATTTTTTGCGCACGTCGATTTCCCTTTCTCATGGAGATGATGCGCGTCCCGTCATCGCGCGGCGCATGGGCTATGACAACCAGACGCCCAGCCAGCAAACCCAAAGTGATGAGCCGTTCTTCGCCGTAAGCAAAACGGTCGTCTTCGAAGGTGCCGCAAG
The DNA here is from genome assembly GCA_963760175.1 of uncultured Acidobacteriaceae bacterium. Lineage (GTDB taxonomy): Bacteria > Acidobacteriota > Terriglobia > Terriglobales > Acidobacteriaceae > Acidiflorens. Next base: position 19,663 of record CAVXBU010000010.1, on the reverse strand, counting down.
GCCCTGCAAACACTTGTTCGGCATTCTCAAAGCTGAGGCCGTGCTTGGCGACGTTCTTACGGTTCTTCTCCTCGTCCCATTCGTATTTCATCCCGTCTAGTAATTGTAGTTGCTTATGTAGTTACACTCAAGCATGGAAGGCGTAGCGGGTTCAGTTTGAAGGACGCATTCCTCCAGCGGCTAAAGCCGTATTTAAGGCAAAACAGTCACACATTTTAAAGCTGGTGGTGGAAGGCCGATTTCCGCGGCTCTGGACCCCGGACCGGGAGCAGCGCGATCTGCGACAACTGGTGCTGCATCGGCACAAGCTGGTGGAGATTCGCAGCGCGGTGAACACGCTGCGCCACCCAAAATCAGTGCGATGCGCTGCGGGCCGGCCATTCGAAATAGCGCGACTCCGTTAAACCCTGGGCGGCGTGCCGGCGGGAAGATTTGCTGGGACTGCTGGCCACGCTGGATCAGCAGATCGGCAAGTTGGATTGGGCGGTGCAGCAGGCGGCAGAGGAAAATCCGCAGGCGAAGTTGCTGATGACGCAGCCGGGAGTGGGACCGAACACGGCACTGGCCTATGTTCTGACGATCGGCGATGTGAGTCGCTTTCCACGGGGCAAGCAGGTGGCCAGTTATCTGGGGCTGATCCGCGCGAAGAAAGTTCGGGCGGACGGCAGAAGCTGGGTGCGATCACCAAGCAAGGCAACCGCATGTTGCGCTCGTTGCTAGTGGAAGCGGCGCAGATTACGGTGCGCTTCGATCCCGGAAATCGAAGAAGCAGTATTTGCATCGTTGTCACCAGAAGCCGAAAGGAGTGGCCAAGGTGGCGGGGCGGGCAAGTTAGCCCTTACGACTCTACTGGATGCTACGCACCAAAAGCCGTATCCAGAGATCGTTCGCATCGAGAGCAGCTCGCGGGTGCCCCTGGTCGGCGCAAGCTAGACCGCAGATGATTGGGCGCTCTCGCATCCCGCACGGAGGCGGGATGTTCGCATAGAAGAATCATGGTCGACGTTGGGGCCGAATCGATGGTTGGTGGAACGATCTTCGGGAGAAGTCACCACCGATGAGTGATTAGCGTGCGATTTCCAGTCTGCCTCCCAGCCTCTCGCAAAAAACGGTGCCAAAAACACCACAGGATACTTTGTCCTTGACACCGCTTCGCGCTAAGGATGGGGCACCCCCTGGAGTTTTGGAGATGAGTTGCAGCAGCGTGGGCCACTCACCACACTATTCGCACACACCCCGCATGCTACTGACTATAATTTCACCGGGTGTGCGAGGACATTTGGAACTAAGGAAATGATCCCCAGCGAGGAGAGCAGCCATGTCTCTGCGCAAGATGTGCTTTTTCTCAGTGCTCGTCACGATTATCGCTTTCGTTGCGGTGGGAAGGTTAAACGTTCAGACCAAGGGGGTTGATGTGCCGACGCCGAATCCGCGGGCGCACGATTCGGCGCTTGTCCCCGATGAATCGCTCTGGCACATGGGCCCGCCGACGAATCGGCTAGGCCGACAGGACTGGGACAAAGCATTTCGCGCGAAAAACGAAATCCGGCCGGCTGTTTTTCTTCCGGTCCAATCCAAGGACGCCAAGGATCTGCGTGCTGGACGGCTGCTGGTGGCGAGCCGGGGGCTGGCCGATCCGTTTTTCGCTAAGACGGTAGTCCTGCTGGTTCACTACGATGATGACGGTGTGGCTGGACTGATTCTCAACCGGCGCACAGATGTCCCGCTTTCACGAGCGCTTGAGGGGCTCAAGGCGGCGAAACATCTTTCGGACCCGGTCTATCTCGGAGGTCCGGTAGAAATTCCGTCGGCGTTCGCGCTACTCAAGTCGCCGGCGAAGGTCGAAGGAGCTCAACACATCTTCGGCGGGGTCTACCTGATTTCCACGAAGACCCTTTTCGAACAGACGATCTCGGCTCGACCTGACCCTAGCGGTTTTCATGTTTATATGGGCTCCGCCGGATGGACGAATGATCAACTGCGGAAGGAGGTGGAACTGGGCGCGTGGTTCATTTTTCAGGCGGATGCAGGAACGGTTTTCGATTCCGATCCGGATTCGTTGTGGTCGCAAATGATTCAGAAAACGGAGCTGAAGTCGGCCGGGAGCGGGCCTGCGGACGCGGATCGGCCACGAGCCGCGCTCGACAACTACTTCGCTAGTATTCTCAGCGTGGGCGGGCCAGATAGGTGAACCGCTGTGCCACTCAAAATCAGTGCGATCCCAGACGGGGCAAGCCCCGTCTCTACACGGGTTTTTCGATGCGTGTCTTACCTGGAGTTCACTCCCGGGCCCATTCCGGCGCCATAGAATTCTGAAAGTGCGGTCTTTTCCTCGGCGGTTAATTGTCTCGCGATACTGCGCATTCGGACGTTGATGTCGTTGGCGCGATTTCCATTGGAAAAATGCTCGAGCTGCTGCTCCAGATAGTTGCCGTTCTGGGTGGCGAGTGGGGGAGCTCCCTGCACATAACTCACCGGACCGTGGCAGGACTGGCAGGGTGGTATGCCGCGCTGCCCGTCTCCGAAAACAATGAGGCGGATGGCCATCGAGGCACCGGAGGGATCGTGCATGGCCTGCGGAAACGCCCGGTTGTCTTGCGGATCACTGGCCGTCGGCAGCATGGCGTAATAGGCCGCCAGATCGGCCGCGTCGCGAGCGGAAAATCCCTCGGCGATGGGCTGCATCACGGGTGAAGTACGCTTCCCGGATCGAAAATCCTGCATCTGTTTCCAGAACGACAACCGATCCTCGCCCGCCAGGTTGGGGAAGGCGGGAACGGAACTGAATCCCTCTTCGCCATGACAATGATTGCAGCGCCGGGCAAGCAGCAGTCCGCGAAAGGCGTCGCCACGGGAAATGATCGCGAGGGTTTCTCCTGTCCAGGCCACGTTCGAGGGGATGCGAACCGGGGGTTCAGAATTCTCCGACTCTTTCTGCGCGGAAGAATCCATTCCCGACAACAGGAGGGTAATCGCAAACAGCACCAGCAGGGTTCCAAGCCATCGGACCACTATTCGCGGGCGCGCCGGCTGACTAGCGTGGCTCACAAGTCCGCCTTTCGCCGGGAAGCAAGGAGGCAAACTGATCTCGCGGGCACCACATCCAGATGGCCTCTCATTGCATAATGGCCGGCTCCGCAGAACTCATGGCAGGGGATCTTGAATTCGCCAGCCTTCGCAAAAGTAAAAGTCGCTTCGGTGACCACCCCAGGCACGGCTTTGAGGCCGTAGTTCGTTCCCAGGAAGCTCAGCTTGTGCACCGCATCGGCGCTGGTAATTCGGAACTTGATGGGAACACCGGCAGGGACCACGATGCACTGAGGCACGAAAACAAATTGCTGCGCGATCATGCGCACGGTAAGTGATCCGGCCGGCCCTTCGGCCGCGCCCAGATTGCTCTCCACGAATTCCCCGCGCAGGTGCAAGGTCACAGGGTCGGGACCTTGGCCGCCGCCAAGAAAATGCCATACCGGCAAGTCGACCATATAGTAGCGAGTGGACAACAACGCCAGTCCGACTAGCGCCATTGCTGCTAGAAACTGGATCTTTTTCTTCATGGCATCTCAGACCAACCGAGTTTACGGCTTCGATGAAACACGGGGCCCGACCAAGTACATCGATTCTGACGGGTGGGCCACTTCAACGGGGAAGTATAACGCCGGTTAGTCGGGGTGGATAGTTTACTGTTTGACGTTAAACGCCAAACAGCATACAATCAAGTCCGTGATCAAGTCGTTCCGTTGCGTGGAAACCGGGCGACTTCACCGCCGACAGCCGAGCCGCCGCTTTCAGGCTATCGAGCGCATCGCGAGGCGGAAGCTTCGGCAATTCGACAGCGCCACCGAATTACGTGATTTGGCAGCGCCACCGGGAAACCGTCTGGAAGCCTTGCGCGGGGAGCGGAGGGGACAGCACAGTATCCGGATTAACGACCAGTGGCGTCTGTGCTTCGTTTGGCGTGAGGGCAATGCTTACGAAGTTGAGATCGTGGACTATCACTGAGGCTCAGGGCTAAAGAGGCAGCAATGACTAAGCGCGAGAAACGTCTTCCTCCCATCCATCCCGGCGAGATTCTGCGCGCGGACTTCATGGAGCCGCTCGGCTTGAGTATGAATCGGCTGGCGCTCGATCTTCGCGTCCCGGTGACACGCATTGCCGAGATCGTCCACGAACGACGCGGCGTTACTCCTGATACCGCTTTGCGTTTGGCTCGATACTTTAATACCAGCCCGGGTTTTTGGCTGAATCTTCAGTCCGCTTACGATCTTGAGGTTGCGCAAGACAAGCTCTCGCGCACGATCGAACGGGAAGTCCGTCCATCCACTTTCGCGGCGGCGAATGCCGCGTCCTGATCCTGCGTTTTGACCCTGGGGTGCACCGCTTCTCGCCCTCTTCGAGAAGTGACTTGCCGAACGCCGACACCTTTCGACTGGGCTTTATGCGGCTCGAGCTTCCGAGTCGCTCTACAATCTTCGAATGGACCACCATACCGTCGCTGCCGTCAGCATTACGGGTACCTGTCTCGATGTGTTGGGTAGTCTCTATCTTGCTTACGATCTGTTGGGTGGGCAACATGGTCCGCTGCGGCTGCTTACCCGCGCGGTAACGTACTCAATTGTCTTTGGCATTGGCTACGGACTTGGCCTTGGTCTCTTCTTTGGACTGGCTTCCGGTATTGCGACCGGCATTACCCTGTCGATTGAACTTAATCGAGCAGCTCGTGGGCTGGATCATTACTCCCTGCCGTGGGAAGCGCTGTTTTCGGCTATCCGCGGGATCGCTTTCGGAGTGGGACTATACCGGATCTTGGGCTTCGAATTCGCCATCGCATTTGCCGTTCTCGTCACCGTCGGCCAGATATTCGCGCTACTCTCGCGGTATGCGTCCGGCTACTGATTATGCGGCGTCTCGCCATTCACGGCTTACGCGTCGTCAGTTTTGGGGAACGGTGGTTCGTACGGTCGGCTACACGGCCACGGCGCTTATCTGTAGCGCCTTCGTCCATCACGTGGAGCACGCCTGGCTTTTTGCGATTCGCGTCGGGCTAGTGACAGGCATTGTCACCGGCGTCGGGGTTACGGTCAATCCTTACATCGAATACTACGCTGACAACCTTCCGGAGCGACGGCTAGGGGCATTCGGCATCGGTCTGATCCTTTGCGGTTTTGCTTTGCAGTCTCTTCAGTATTGGCTGGCGCTGTTTGATGTCCGCGCTGGCTTAGGCAGGCGTTGGCGGGAAGGGCGAGTGACCCACCCGGCCGGTCCCGCCCAAGCGGAGCTTGGACTGATTGGATAAGAGCGAAGGCTCGATCGAACCCGGTAGTCTTTGGTTGAGGACCAAGACGCTGGGAAGGAAGGAGCCTTCGATGATGATTATAGGATGTGATTTCCATCCCAGCTGGCAACAAGTGAGTTGGTTGGACACGGAGACGGGGAGACGGCGGAGACGGAAGCTGGTGCATGGCAACGGCGAGGCGGAGCGGTTTTACCGGCAGTTGCCGGCGCCGGCGCTGATCGGCATGGAGGCGACGGGCAACAGTCAGTGGTTTGTGGAGCTGCTGGAGCGATCTGGGGCACGAGGTGTGGATCGGCGATGCGGCGCAGATCCGGGCCAGCTATGTGCGCAAGCAGAAGACGGACAAGCGGGACGCGGCGCATATTCTGAAGCTGCTGCTGGAGGGACGGTTTCCGCGGCTCTGGACGCCGATCGGCGAGCAGCGGGATCTGCGGCAGTTGTTGATTCATCGGCACAAGCTGGTGGAGATTCGGAGCGCGGGTGAAGAACGGGCTGCAGCATCTGGCGATGAATCGGGGAATGCAGAAGAAGCGCAAGCTGTGGAGCGAGGCGGGACAGCAGGCGTTGCGCGAACTGCCGCTGAAGCGCTGGGCGGCGTGCCGGCGGGAAGATCTGCTGGGGTTGCTGGCGATGCTCGATCGGCAGATCGAGCCAGTTGGATCAGGCGGTGAAGCAGGCGGCAGAGCGAGAATCCGCAGGCGCGGCTGCTGATGACGCAGCCGGGAGTGGGACCGATCACGTCGCTGGCGTTTGTGCTGACCATGGGCGATGTGGCGCGCTTTCCGCGGGGCAAGCAGGTGGCCAGCTATCTGGGGCTGATTCCGCGCGAGCACAGTTCGGGCGGACACAGCGGCTGGGCTGCGATCAGCAAGCAAGGCAACCGCTTTTCTGCGCATGTTGCTGGTGGAAGCGGCGCAGACCGCGGTGCGCTGCGATCCGGAGTTTTCGCAAGAGTATCAGCACCGCTGCCACAGAAGCCGAAGGGCGTGGCCAAGGTGGCGGCGGCACGCAAGTTGGCAGTACGACTCTACTGGATGCTGCGCACGCAAAAGCCGTATCCGGAGATCGTTCGTATCGAGAGCAGCCCGCGGGTGGCCCTGGTCGGCGCAAGCTAGACCGCAGAATTGATTGGGCGCTCTCGCATCCCGCACGAGGCGGGATGTTCGCATAGAAGAATCATGGTCGAAGTTGAGGCCGTATCGATGGTTGGTGGAACGATTTCGAGATTCCACCGAGAAGTGATTCAGCGTGAGATTTCCAGAGTCTTGGTCCTCAACCTCTCTGGCAAACAAGCGGTGCTCAAGCACCGCTCAGGATACTTTTGCCTTGACAACGCCTTCGTTCTTATCGAGGGGCACCCCCAAATAAAAGAAGCGGCTCTGACTCGGTAACGTACCTGCGGGCCTACTTAATCATCCGACGCTGCCGCAGAAACTCTTTCACCACCGCAGCCGCGTCGCGATGCTCTCCATCCACCGCATAATTCATCCGCCGCATGTCGTCGTCGGAGATCGCTCCCGCCAGTTCGCCAAGCGCCGCTCCCGCCTCGGGATGCTTCTTCAGCATCTCGTCGCGCATGATCGCCACGGCTTCATACGGCGGAAAATAATGATGGTCGTCCTCCAGCACCACGAAGTCGAGCGCCGGAATCAATCCATCCGTATTATTCCCGGCAATGATATCCACCTGCCGGTCTTTGAGCGCGCGAGTAATCAATCCCAGATCCATAATGCGCGGTGCCGACGCGAAGCGCAGGCCATAGCTGGCGACCAGACCCTTGTATCCATCGGGACGCTCCATGAATTCGTAGCCAAAACCGGCGCGCCACTGCGGAGCAAATGCCGCCGCCTGCGACAGTGTCTTCAGATGCAGTCGTCGCGCATCCTCGCCCCGGATCACCATAGCAAAAGTGTCGTCAAACCCGAGCGGAGGTCCCACGGTGAGGCCAAACTTCGTTTCGTAACTCTGCTTCACGCGTTGATAGACGTCTTGTTTGTCGCCGCTCGGTTTTTCTTTGAGAACCGCCGTCAGCGCCGTGCCCGTGTATTCCGGGTAGATGTCGATTCGTCCGGCGAGAATCGCCTGCTGGCAGATGAACGTGCCTGCAAGATAAAAACGACGCTCCACGGGAAGGTGAGTTCGGGCTTCGATGACTTGCGCGAAAAGTTCTCCGAGAATGAGCTGCTCGGTGAAGTTCTTGGATCCGACCACAATGCGATCCGCATGACGTTCACAACTTACGAGAGGCAAAAAAAGCAAGATGACAAACGCCGGCAAAATCAATTTGCAGATGGCTTGTCTGCTGCGAGCGCGCATGGAATCGATGGTCATCTATTGTCAACGACTATTGTCAACGACTACGATTTCGAACGCAGCGATCCCAACCGCCGCTCCAGTCGTCCCAGTACGAAGTCGGCAAAGAGCGCCAGCAGCGCGGCCGGAACGGCTCCCGCCAGAATCACCTGGTTGTTCACCATGGCAAGTCCGCGAAAAATAAATTCTCCCAGTCCGCCCGCGCCGATCGCAGCAGCAATCGTCGCGAGTCCAATGGAGACGACGGTCGCAATTCGCACTCCCGCAACAATCACTCCCGAAGCCAGAGGCAACTCAACTTGAAAAAGCAATTGCCAGTCGGTCAATCCCATGGCGCGTCCGGCCTCAACCACCGCCGGATCGACGCTGCGAATTCCAGCGTAAGCATTACGAATCAGCGGCAAAAGCGCATAGAGAGCAAGCGCGAGAATCGCAAGACGACCAGCGCGTTCTCCAATCCACGGCGCAGGAAGGAGGAAGCCAAACAAGGCAAGACTGGGAATGGTCTGGATAATATTCGCGCCGCCCAGCACTGCTTTGCTGAGTTGCGGAACGCGCGTGATCAGCACGCCCAGCGGAATTCCAACCAGTGCCGCGAAAAGTGTCGCTACGCCCGCGAGCGTGATGTGCTCCAGCGTAAGATCGAGCACCTGCTGACGATTCGCCATCATGAACTGCAGGAAATTCATGCCGATCACCTTTCACCTTGCGATCACTTCGCGGTCACTGAAATTCGGCAACGGATCCGCGATTCCGGAAAACGCTTCCACGTATGCACGCACCAGTGGATGCTGCGAACGCGAACATTCCGCCACAGGAAGGTCCACGATGAGGCGACCTTCCTCCATCAGCGCGATACGATCGCCAAGCAGCAAAGCCTCGCGCAAATCGTGAGTGACAAAAATCACTGCCTTCCGCATCCGATGCTGCAGAGCGCGAAATTCTTTCTGCATCTCCGATCGCGTGATGGGATCGAGCGCGCCGAAAGGCTCGTCGAGAATCAGAATTGGCGGGATCGGCCGCGAGAGCGCGAGCTACTCCGACGCGCTGCCGCTGGCCTCCGGAAAGTTGACTGGGATAGCGCGATGCCAGTTCTGCGCTCAGTCCGACCAGGCTCAGCAGTTCGCGCACGCGCGCATCGACGCGTTCTTTCGGCCAGTTTTCTATTCGCGGCACGAGCGCAATGTTGCGTTCCACAGTGAAGTGCGGGAACAAACCGCCGTCCTGAATGACGTATCCGATGCTTCGCCGCAACCGAATCGGATCCCACTCCGCAGTGCGACGCCCGTTAACACGCACTTCGCCCGTGGTTGGTAACAGCAAACGGTTGATCAGCTTCAGCGAGGTCGTCTTTCCCGATCCGCTTCGGCCGAGAAGCACCAGCGTTTCACCCTGCTTTACGGAGAGCACGAGATCGTGCAGCAGCGTGCGTCCGTTCAGTTGGAAAGACGCATGATCGAATTCGATGGCGAGTTCGCCGCTGGGAGGAGGAACCATGGCTTACTTCTTGTACGCGGCGTCTGGCAACCCCGTGATGCGAATTCCGCTGTGGCCTTTATGCCGGATGTTGAGACCGATCAGCAGCGCAGTGATTTGCTCGACCAGGCGCGCGTTCTCCAGCTTGCCGCCATCGATCGCGCGCACGCCAGAGATCTTCACCGCGAGGTCCATCGCGACTTGCGTGGCGTTCGGATCGTCGCTGCATACGATCACATCGCAATCCACGTCTTCATCTGCCATTGAGAACGTCCGCCGAAAGTTCTGGAATGCCGCTACGACGGAAACGCCCTTCGGGACCAGTTCAGCCGTCTGTTGCGCGGCCGAGCCTTGCCACACGCCAAGAGTGCGGCTGGCGCGTCCGCCGACGCTCGCAGCCAGCGGAACGGTCGCATCAATCAGAACGCTGCCCGGACGAATCGCAGGCTTCAACTGCTTCAGCAGCGCCGCCTGCCCTTCGAAGGGCACGGTGAGCACCAGCAGATCGCTGGCAGCGCAGGCTGCCGAATTCTCCATCCCGGAAACTTGAGCATTTGCGCCGGCCCGCTTGCGGATTGTCTCTGCCGTCTGCTGTGCGCGGGCGGCATCGCGCGAACCGATGATGACAGTCTCTCCCGCACGCGCCCAGCGCAGCGCGAGGCCCGTGCCTGCCGGGCCGGTGCCGCCGATGACGGCGATAGTACGGCTCATGCTTGGCGTTCATGCGGTCTTCATGCGCACTCTGCCAAAGCACGATTCGCGAGAAATCTCGGGAGAAAGCAATTCGGCGGGCAACTTGATCTTCATCCGCGAATATTTTGTGTTGCGCTCGGCTGGAATGCGCCCGATCTCCAGAATCAACGACTGGAAATCTTCCGGACTGGTGTACTGGCCCGCGGTTGCTCCGGCCTCGCGTGAAATATTTTCTTCCATCAGCGTTCCGCCGTAATCGTTGGCGCCGGCGTGCAGGCAGAGCTGCGAAAGTCTACGGTTCAGCTTCACCCACGAGACCTGAATGTTATGAATCGAGCCGGCGAGCAGTATTCTGGCGAGCGCATGAATCTTGAGATGTTCGGCGAGCGTCGGGCCCGAACGCGCCAGTCCCTGCTGGAACAAGAGCGTGTTCTGGTGCACAAAGCCCAGCGGAACGAACTCGGTGAAACCGCCGGTCTCAGACTGAATCTGCCGGAACAAAGCCAATTGCCGCACCCAGTGGTCTGGAGTTTCCATGTGTCCGTACATCAGTGTCGAAGTGCTCGGGATTCCACAAGCGTGCGCTGTGCGGATCACTTCTTGCCATTGCGCTGACGAAAGTTTGTTGCGCGAGAGCACATGACGCACTTCGTCATCCAGAATCTCAGCCGCTGTGCCGGGAAGCGTGTCCAGTCCGTTATCGCGCAGCATCATCAGATAGTCGCGCAGCGTCATGCCGGTCAGTTCCACGCCGTACACAATTTCCATCGGAGAAAATGCATGGATGTGCATGCCCGGAACCGCATTCTTCACGGCACGCAGAATGTCGCGGTAATAAAACGGAGGCAAACCATGCGGCAGTCCGCCCTGAATGCAGACTTCGGTAGCGCCCAGATCCCACGCCTCTTTACTTTTGCGCCCCATATCTTCGAGCGAATGAAAATAGGAGTCGCCTTCACGCGGCCCGCGGCTGAAGGCGCAAAACTTGCAGCCCACGAAACAGATGTTCGTGAAATTGATATTGCGGTTTACGACGTAGCTGACGATGTTGCCGACCAGTTCGCGGCGAAGAGTATCGGCGGCTACGAGCAGTGCGAGCAAGTCCGCGGCGTTCAGTTTGGCGCCATCGCAGTTCGCCAAGGCGTAGCGTTCCTCATCGCTTAGACATGCTCCCTCTTGTGTTTCCAGCACGCGCTCCAAGGCGTTGCGGATCGCGCGCGGAAGCGTGTGGCGCGATCTCGTCCCACGTCAGCGAGGGGAATTGCTCGAGTTGTACAGCCTGCCATGCCATGACGCTCCTCTCCGAATACCTGATAACGAAATCTGGCATCCGCTACCGAAAAAGATCGTTCTTCGCGGGCCGGATCAACTCCCGCGCCCCACGACTTCCCCGGCGGTTTTCGCGGCAATAAGCATAGCCGCGAATGATGCACGCGGGCGTGCCTGCCAACTTGCCGCAGACCAGTCCCGCCGCACAAGCCAATTCGTCCGCTACCGCGTCCACCGTCGCGTGTAGCGGATAGCCGTGCGGATCGCGGCGTCCGCGATAGTCGACCAGCGGCCGCATTCCGGCAACGCCAATCGCCACTTCCGTCAAACCTTCGCGCCACGGACGCCCGAAACTATCGCTGACGATGACCGCGATTTCGATTCCAAGCTGCTTTTTCAACTCCCGCCGCAATCTCGCCGCGGATCGATCCGGATCCGCTGGCAGCAACACTGCGTGCCTCCCGCCATCGACGTTCGATACATCCACGCCACTGTTCGCGCAAACGAAACCGTGCTTGGTTTCGGTGATCAGCACGCCGCGCTTTCGCCGCACGATTCGGCGGCTCTCACGCACCGCCAATTCGCTGACGCGGGCGTCGAGCCCGTAGCGTCGAGCCCAGACCTTTGAAGCCGCCGAGGGCCGGATCTCATCCAGCGCGACCATCGCGCCTTCCGCCTTCGAAACAACTTTGTGCTTCACCACCAGGATGTCGCCATCCTGAAAGCGGAGCCCCGATCTTCGCGCCGCCGCCAAAAGGCCGCGCTCAGCGATTCTCCGGCGCGGATTTCTCCGCTGACCGCGACCGGAAGAATGCGAACTTCCCCAGCCGCGCGCTTAGCTCGCGTGCCTAGCATTCGCTAGACGCCATGTTCGACCCGACTCTTAATGCTTGGACCTGAACCTGATTCCGGCTGACTCGAGGTTCCAGCTTCGCACCAGCTTCTGCGACCGCCGTTCTCCGCTGGCAGCCGCTAGTTCGCGGAGATCTTCGGGACGATCGACATCGCGCGCAATCCCCGGCAGTTTGAGCACAATACAAGGCAAGCCGGTTGCTTTCGCCGAGGCCAGGTGCGGCAAAAAACTGTCGTTGCCGAATCGCAGCGGAAACAAATCGCTCGGAGATCGCCAGGCAGCGTTCGTGCCGCGTCCGGCCGCATCCGGCACCAGCACCGCGCCGCCGGGAGGAGCGCTATCGACGATCTTCTGCAGTTCAGAACTGTCGATTAAAGGAATATCTGCGGGAATCACCAGGGTGCTCTCCGCTCCGCGCTCTTTGCATGACCGCTGTTGCCATTTCGATGGCGCTGGTCTCTCCGGAGTTGTTGTCGGCGACGACTTCGAAATTGAAGCGCGCGGCCAAATCGCGCGCATACGAATCGCTGGTCACCACTGCAACCGCGGGCCGGCTCTGCCAGTGCGCCAGGGCTTGCAGCACGTCTTCGCACATGGCCTGCGCCAGCGTGAAGCGTTCCTCCGGACCCAGAATAGAAGAGAGCCGCTGCTTGGCATCGGCGAGATTTTTGATGGGAACCAGAATCATGCCTGCTCCGTGGCGGGCTGAGCGGACGGAGGCTGCATCGCCGCCTCCAGAACGGTCTTTGCCAACGCAACTCTGATCTTCATGCTTGCGCATGATGGTCGGAGTGCAATGCACGCGCATGCCGGTCCTGCGCAATTCTTCGGCAGCCGACGCGTCCTCGGAATCGACCACCAGCAGATCGAGGAAATCGTGATAGAAGTCGGCAACGCCGGCAATCGAAACGGCGAAACCTTGCGCCGCCATGAGTATTCCCGCAGGCCCGGTGACTGCGGCTCCGCCGACGATCGGGCTTACGGCGGCAATGCGGGCGCGGCTTTCGCGCAGCGCTTCGCGAATTCCCGGCACGGCGAGAATCGGACCGATGCTGGTCACCGGATTACTCGGCGCCAACAATACGAGATCTGCCGAGCGAATCGCTTCTGTCACTCCCGGCGCGGGCTCCGCGTCCGAGGCGCCGGCGAAGCGAACCGATTCCACGGGATCCTGATACCAGCGCTGGACGAAATATTCTTCAAAGCTCAAGTCTCCGGCCGGAGTCAGAACCCGCGTCTCCACGCGTGAATTGCTCATCGGCAGGATGCGCGCCCTGATTCCCAGCCTGGCTGCGATCTCGGACGTGGCTTCACTGAGCGTCTTGCCATCGGCTAGCAGCTTGGAGCGAAAAATGTGCGTGGCCAGATCGCGATCGCCGGCGTGGAACCACGTCGGCTGCCCGAGTTGCCCCATGGCGTTCAGGCAAAAAAAAGTGTCGCCCTTCACGCCCCAGCCGCGCTCCTGGCTTAATTTTCCCGGCCAGCATGTAGGTGATGGAATCGAGATCGGGAGAAACGTACAACCCCCACCACAGCAGGTCGTCGCCGGTATTCACGATGATCGTCAGTTCTTCCGGACGAACGATCTGCCGGAGTCCATCGACGAATTTGGCGCCACCGGTGCCGCCAGTGAGAACCGTGATCATGCCACCCTCTTTTCGTTTGGTGTTTGACTCGCGTAGCCCTCAGCGTCGGCCGCGCACGCTCAGTCGCTCGCGCCAGCAAATCGCTGTGGGCTGCTGCCCGATCCGCAAATTCGGGATAAACCGGCAACCTCTGGCGCAGCTCGAATCCCTTGCCTCGGTTCGCTGCTGCAATTCGTCCAGATGCGGCCACGGCTTTTCCGGATTGATGAAGTCCGGCGTCAGCGGCGAAACTCCGCCCCAGTCATTGATGCCGCCATCGAGCAGGTCGGCATAGTGCGGATCGGAAAGATTCGGCGGCGCCTGAATGTTCATCTCCGGCATCAGGAGGCGCGCCACGGCCAACGTGCGCAGCATTTCCCCGCGGTCGGGTTCGGGCCAGTGCGCCATCGGCGTTCCACTCTTGGCGCGGAAATTTTGGATGATCACTTCCTGGATGTGGCCATACTTCTCATGCAGGTCGCGGATCGCTATCAGCGCATCCACGCGCTCTTCCAGCGTCTCGCCAATTCCAATCAGAATTCCGGTGGTGAAAGGAATCTTCTGCCGGCCCGCATCCTCGATCACGCGCAGCCGCTTCGCCGGATCTTTATCGGGAGCGTTGTCATGCGCGGCGCCCTTCGCGAGCAGCCGTTCACTGGTCGTTTCAAGCATCAGCCCCATGCTGGGTGCCACGCGTGACAACCGTTCCAGCCACTCCGCGCTCATCAATCCAGGATTGGGATGCGGAAGCAGACTCGATTCGCGAAGCACCTTTTCGCACATCGCCTCCAGATAATGCAGCGTGGATTTATATCCCAAGCGCCGCAGCGTCTCGCGCATCTCGGGAAAGAGCATCTCCGGCTTGTCTCCCAGGCTGAACAATGCCTCGGTGCATCCCATGCGCTCGCCCGCGCGTACTACTTCCATCACCTCGTCCGGCGTCATGGTGTGCGCGCCGGGCTCGCCGGGATCGCGCCGGAAGGTGCAGTAGCCGCAGTAGTCGCGGCAAAGATTCGTCAGGGGAAGAAACACCTTGCGCGAATAAGTGATCACTCCCGGTTTGAATTTCGCGCGGAAGCCTGCGCCGCTGCGAGCAGTGAAGGCAGCATATCGTCGTCCGCTCGCAGCAGTCGGCAAGCCGCCTCGCGAGAGATCGGCTCGCGCGTCGCCCGCCAACTCCGCTGCCGCGACGCTATTAGCGCATCTGGGGAAAAGGTGGCCATACTTTGCTACTTCGAAATTCGTGCTCATCGAAAATCCAACGCAAGCAACGATCATACAGTGCAAATCATACTGGCAAAGATCATAACGGACACGGTGAATCCCTGTCCCTACGTGGCAGACTGTACGATCTGTGGTAGCGTGTTCAATTGCCGGAAACGGCTCAGCTCAAGAATGGCCATACAGGGCCAGCAGGTTTCCGCATGAGCCTTACCGCGAGCGATTTCCGCAAGGCCATGGGATGTTTCGCAACCGGAGTCACGGTCATCACCGTCGACCAGGACGGCGAGGTCCACGGCATGACGGCGAATGCTTTCACCGCGGTTTCACTCGACCCGGTGCTGGTTCTGGTTTGCGTGGATCACCGGGCGCGGACGCACGCTCAGCTGCACGCCCGCAAGCGGTTTGGAGTGAACGTGCTGCGCCACGATCAACAGACCATCTCGGAATATTACGCGCGCTCGGCGGAGACTCATCAGCATCCGGAAGCCGCGGGCGCCCGCTTCGATCGCACCGCGCAAGGCACGCCGGTGCTGCAAGGAGCTCTGGCTTATCTTGGAGTGCCGCTTGCACTCGACCAAGCCGCCGGCGACCACACCATCTTCATCGCGGAAGTCGAAGAAGTTGTGGTCCGGGATGGGGAGCCGCTGCTATATTTTCGCAGCCAGTATCGCGACAGAGAGGTCAGAAGTATCGAGATTGCAGAGGTGAAGAGACCGCGAGGGTTTTTACTTCTGCAAGTCTAACCTCTTACTTCTGACCTTTTCTTCTTCTTATTTCTTATTTTCCCATCACCAGCTTGGCGATCGTCGGCAGCTGCATGTTCGAGGTGCCTTCGTAGATCTTGCCGATCTTGGAGTCGCGGAAGTATTTCTCCACCGGATAATCCTTGGTGAATCCGTAGCCGCCGTAGATTTCGACGGCCAGCGACGCCACGCGCTCGGCCACCTGCGAGGTGAAGAGCTTGGTCATGGCGGCTTCCTTCACGAAGTTCATGCCGGCGTCTTTCATGCGGGCGCGTTGTAAACCATCAGGCGCGCGGCCTCGATCTCGGTCGCCATCTGCGCGATCTGGAACTGGATGCCCTGGAACTCGGCGATCGGCTTGCCGAACTGCTTGCGCTCCTGCGCGTACTTCGCGGCGTACTCCCATGCGCCGCGGGCCAGGCCCAGCATCTGCGCGCCGATGCCGATGCGGCCTTCGTTCAGCGTCTCGATGGCGATCTTGTATCCCTTGCCGACTTCGCCCAGCACGTTTTCTTTGGGCACGCGGCAATCTTCGAGAATCAGCTCGCAGGTGGAGGAGGCGCGAATGCCGAGCTTGTCTTCTTTCTTGCCGACGGTGAAGCCGGGGAAGTCTTTCTCGATGAGAAATGCCGTGATGCCCTTGTACCCCGCCGACGGATCGACGGTGGCGAGCAGGATGAAGACGCCGGCTTCCTTGGCGTTGGTGATCCACAGCTTCCGGCCGTTGAGGACGTACTCGCTGCCCTTCAGTTCGGCGCGGGTCTGCAGCGCGAACGCATCCGAGCCCGAGCCGGCTTCGCTGAGCGCGTAAGCGCCGACGGTGTCGGCCGCCATGCGCGGCAGGTAGCGCTTCTTCTGGTCTTCGGTGGCCCAGCGCAGCAGGGCGTTGCTGACCAGCGTGTTCTGCACATCGACGATGACGCCGGCGGAGGCATCGACGCGCGACAATTCTTCGACCGCGAGGATCGCTTCGAAGAACTTGCCGCCCGCCCGCCGTATTGCTCGGGAATCTCGATGCCCATCAGGCCCAGCTGGAAGAACTGGTCGATCAGCGCGTGCTCGAAGACTCCCTTTTCGTCCATCTCTTTGACCAGCGGGCGGATCTTCTCGTCGGCAAACTGGCGGACGGTGTCGCGGAAAAGAATTTCGTCTTCGGTGAGAGTGGTGAGCGGCGTGGGACCGGGAGCTGCAGAGTTTCCGGCATGATGACACCTCGGTATGGAGACGCGTCTGAGCAGGATGGCGAACCAGAAATTGTAGCAGCAGAAGACGCGACTGATGGGTCGGTTCGGCGATCGGTAGTGTTACAGTTTGAAAATTATAGCCCGAATCGACCGACGATTACCCCAATGATGGTGCCGCCGATAGCACCCATGCCGACGATCGGCGCATAGGCTTTGGTGATGAGGGCATCGGGGACGCTGAGGAGCAGACCGAAGCAGAGTCCGACTGCCCAACCGGGCCACGGCAAGCGGGCTGCGCCGATGACAAATCCGATTCCGAAACGTGCAATGAAAGCGGCTGTGATTGCTGCCTTCTTGTCGGGGAAGCTCATCGGTAGCATGATTCCGATGTCAATCGCGCCGAATACTAAACCACAAATGACTCCGAGCAGGACTCTGGACATGCGCCTCCTCTCGACAGCTATTGACTTTGGCGCCTCCAGTAAACCAACTAATTCGCGTAGTGTCCAGATGTGATCCGTACGGCCAGATTCTATCGCCGGAGTGGCGCGCAGCGTATTTCAAACTGTAACAGTACCCAGGCGATCACATTGCGGTAGACCGGTCCGGGAGAATACCCAGGTCTTTCCTCTATGGTTCACTCGGCAGCGCGGCTGCGATAATCGAGCTGTTGGAGTGCGCACGATGCCGACGATCAAGAAAAAGAGCGGATTGTGGTATCTGTTTCGCGTTCCCGTCTACCTTTACCGCTGGCATCTTGGTTGGCTCTTCGGCCACCGCTGCCTGATGCTGAGCCATACTGGCCGCCGGACCGGCTTGAGGCGTTACACGGTCCTCGAAGTCGTCGAATATCTCAAGCAAGGGCCTGAAGTGGTCGTCGCCAATGGCTTTGGCCCCGATTGCGATTGGGTGCGCAACATCCAGGCCCATGCCGACGAAGACGTCACGGTGGGGCTTCAGCACTTTGCGGCTTCGCACCGTTTTCTGGGAGAAGACGAAGCCATGCACGTGATGCAAGATTACGAACACCGGAACCGATACATCGCGCCCGTGGTTCGCCGGGGTTTTAGCTGGATCCTGGGATGGTCATATCATGGAGGCGAAGGCGATCGCCGGCGATTTGTCCACCAGATTCCGCTCATCGCTTTTCGGCCTCGCGTTTCCTGAATTACCAAGGCGAAAAATGCGGAAAGTGACTGCGCGGCGCTTGCGCAGATAAGCGCCCATGCAGCCGGATCCCACTTCGCGCACAGAACGCGCAAGAATGGCGCGACCCCGGTTGGGTGATACAGACAAAACCCAAGATCTTGTCTACAGGTGGCTGCCCATCAGGTGGGCTGCACATCGGATTTTATTTGGGCATGAGCTCGGCTACGGTTAGCTGATCGGCTTTGCGCAATTCTGGGAATAGCCATGTCCAGGTGGCAATCACTAACAAAGTTCCTATTCCTCCCAGGATCACGGCGGGGACGGTGCCGAACCATTGGGCGGTCAGGCCGGATTCGAATTCACCGAGCTCGTTCGAACTCCTATGAAGAGCATGTCCACGGCGTTGACACGGCCGCGCATCTCGTCTGGAGTGGCTACCTGAACCAGCGTGGCGCGAATGATCACGCTTACCATGTCGGCGGCTCCGGTAAGGAATAAAGCTATTAGCGAGACGATCAGGTTGTGCGAGATTCCGAAGATTATGGTGAAGACGCCGAAGGCGGCTACGGCTAACAGCATGGTCGGCCCGGCGCGGCGGCGGATGGGATAGTGCGCTACCACGATTGCCATCAGGGCGGCGACCCACTCCGGGAGCGCTGCGCAGGAGGCCGAGACCCCAGGGGCCGGTGTGGAGGATGGTTTTGGCATAGACGGGGAGCAAGGCTACGGCTCCTCCTAAGAGGTCGGCAAACATGTCGAGCGAGATCGAGCCGAGGATTACTTTTTTCGCGCCGATGAAACGGAAACCGGCCAGGACGGTGCGCAGGGATATTGGTTCTTTTGCGGATAATCTCTGAGATTCTCTTCCGGGCTCTCTTTCTGGCGATGCGGGTTTGCGGGTGGATGCGCAGAGTGAAGACGGTGGAAACGATGGAGACGATCACGGCGATGGCATAGACGGCGTGCGGGCCGTGGAAGAGGGCGTAGGCGATGCCCCCTATGGCGGGACCGGCAATGTTTGCGACCTGAAAGATGCTGGAATTCCAGGCGACCGCATTCGAGAAGTGTTCTTCAGGGACTAATTGCGGCAGAATGGCGCGGCTTACCGGGAAGGCGAAGCTGCGGCAGACTCCAACCAATACCAGAACGGCGTAGATCAAATGAACGGATTGCGGGGCGCGCCAGCTGATGGTCAACAGCAGCGCCGAGCAGACGCCGTATCCGGCGTAGCACCAGGTGAGCACGCGGCGGCGGTCGAAGCGATCGGCGGCGTGCCCGGCAAAGAGAAAGAGGATGAAGCCGGGCGCGAACTGGGCCAGGCCGACGTAGCCGAGATCGAGCGGGCGCCTGGTGATTTCATAGACTTGCCAGGCTACGGCTACCGATTGCATCTCGAGCGCCAACACAACGAAGAAACGCGCGAGCGTGTAGCGGACGAAGTTGGGATGGGTGAAAGCGACACGGCCGGCGAGGCGCGGGTCTTGCGAAATGAACATTCTTTATTACTTTGCCACAAAAATAGCCGTCAGCCGTCAGCCATCAGCTTTCAGGCAAATCTCAGGGGGCTGGGTTTTCGGGTCGACCGGTCAGAACGTTCTACATTCGGTTTAATATCTCTACATTCGGTTAATCAGGGATGCTACGTAGCCGCCGCCGAATCCATTATCGATGTTGACTACGCTTACGTTTGAGGCGCAGGAGTTCATCATGCCCAGCAAGGCGGCCAAGCCTTTGAAGGCTGCACCGTAACCTACGCTGGTGGGAACGGCGATTACGGGAACTCCTACCAGACCGCCTACTACGCTGGGCAGCGCGCCTTCCATGCCGGCGCAGACTGC
>CAVXBU010000009.1:0-391827 GCA_963760175.1 uncultured Acidobacteriaceae bacterium | reverse complement strand
CTCTTCTACCCACTTCGTTCAGTTGGTCTGCTTGGTGACCACAGCCGGACTGCTGATTCCTGCGCCGAGTGCAAGCGTGCCCAGTCCCCGCTGGTGTTAACGACGCCATCGACGGCTTGGTAGCCGAGGACCTCTTGACCGTCGGCGGTTTCGAGCAGGTTGTTGGTGCCAATTTCGAAATTGCCCGCCCGAGTGTAACTATCGACGCCGTTTTCCTGGGTTATGAAGAAGCCGTTGCCGTTGATGGCGACATCGGTATCGACGCCGGTAGAAGTGACGTCCCCCTGCGTAAGGTCGGTGGGTTGGGGAGCTGACCTGTACGCCCGCGCCCTGCTGGATGGGGTCGCCGGCGCCGTCCGTCCCGAGATTCTGGTAGAACAGGTCGGCGAACTGGATCTGCTGGTCCTTGTAACCGATGGTGTTGAGGTTGGCCAGGTTGTTGGCAGTGGTGGCGAGTGCGGCGGAATTGGCGTCCAATCCGGAAAGAGGTATTGAGAAATTGGGCATAGGAGCTCCTTAGTGAGAAATGGAATTGGGACTGGGGGTCGAGTTTGAATTGGCGCTGGCGTCGGATGTCGGGCTGGAGGTGCCACCGACGTCATTGACGAGCGTCTGCATGAGCGACTGGATCTGGGTCAGTTCGCCGAGCGAGTCGAAAGTTGCGAGCTGGGTGACGAACTGGTTGGGATCGACCGGGTTCATTGGGCTCTGGTTTTCGAGTTGCACCGACAGCAACTGCAGGAACGTGTTGGTCAAGTCCACGCCCGGAGCGGTGGACGAGGAAGTAGGGGACGAAGGAGAAGACGGAGCCGGCGTGGAAGTGGCTTGAGCGGCCGGCCGGAGCATCTGCATCAGCGAGGCATGCATAGGTTAACCCTCCTAAACGTGAATACTGACGTGAGTCCCTGCAGGCCCGATGGACGAGCCTGCGGGGAGAATGTCGATGGTGGTGGATTCCGCTGCCATGTCTTGTCCAGCCAAGGCAGTGCCAGGTAAGGCAGCGGATGGCGAGCCGGGCGTTTGAGAGAAATGTTGCCGTTGCTGGCCCTGCTGAAAACTGGTCGCGGTCTGAACGCCGGAGCCTCCATGATCGAAATTGACCCCGGTGAGGTTCAGGTGATTGTTGTTGAGTCCGCTTTCCAGGCCCGGAACTTCGGAACTGAACCAGCGGGAGATATCCCGGTCACTGTGAACCGTGATGCCGATCTGACTTTGCTCGACGACGGTGTGAATCTCGACTGCGCCGAAAGCGTCGGTGCGAACTCCGACATGCATTTGCGCGTTCGTCTGAGCAGCCATTTGCAGATCGGAAGCGGAGCCGGGAACTATGGGCGCGGGCGGTGGCGTGATTGGAGCGGCCGGCGCTCCGTCGAGCATCTGGTGAGTCGGGGCAGCGCGGGCGCGGCATCGGAGCTGACTTCGAGTGGCGGCGCGGAGACTCGGCGTAGCGGCAGCCGTTAGCGTTGCCGAGGGGTCGCTTCCCGGGGCGGCTGGACGTCATGCAAGGCAGTGACGTTCGGTTGGCCTCCGACGGAGGATTTCTTATCGGCGGCGGTCACTTGTGGCGCTATCGCCAGGACTGATTGCGCGGAGACGCCAGTCTTAGAGCCGCCGCCGGCATCGTTTGTGGTCGTGGCAATCGAGGCGGAATTCTGCGCGGGAGCGTTGGACTTCGCTGTGAGCGCTGAAGTAAGAGACGGGCCATGTCATCGGTGAAGGTGTTGGTGCTGGTGAATCCGGCTTCTGGAGACCCTACAGTTTGTGCCGCCGCAGTGGTGACGGTGGCGGACGAGAGCGACTGAGTAGGGTTGGTATCTCGATTGACGGTGCCGGAGGTTGGCGCTGGCTCGGCGGAGACAGTAGGGTTGCCAGGCATGGAGTTGTCCACCTTGACGTTGCCTAATTTGGGATCTGCCGACCGGCTGTTGCTTGGTAGCTCGGTTGCGGACGCAGAGCTGTTGCCGCCGACGGGTGTTGGCAGCGCCGGTATTGGTGGCTGGGCGGAAAACGCCAGCGGCGAGGCGCCGGAGGCTGGGTTCGTGGGGAGAGCCAGGCTTGGTTTGTCGGCTGACGAGACGGCTGGCTGATTCGAGAAAATGCTCGAGGAAATATTCGGAAGCTGCGATGGGCCCGCCTTCGCAAGTGGTGTCGCGAGCGCGGACGGCGCTGGGTTAAAGCGTGCCGCCAGGGCAGACACAGACACAAACGAAGACTGTTCAGGGAGAGACTGGTCAAACGCGAAGCCGGTTACATCGGCTGATGTCCGAGCGTCGAGCCGGCTGTCGGCTGGTGTGGCCGCTGGAGAAACTGGGATTGGCGTTGATGTGTCCGCTGGCGCTGAAGTCGGTACAGCGAGCGTTGGGGTAACCGGCGTTAGCGACGCAAGAACCATCGGCGTTGGTGAAACTGGCGTCGAGGGAGTCGAAAACTGTGCCGCTCCAGCGGAGGGTTGCGGCAAATATTGGAAAACGAATACGCCACGCCGAAAGCCGCCTCACCGGTGACTGAGGGAAGCTCAGAAGATTTGGCGCCGGCTTCGCTTGAAGCCGGAAATTTCGCTGGCGCCTGGCCAGCGAATCGGTGAGCGGAACGGCGGAAGTCGCGGCGGAAATGGAAATAGCGGCGGGACCAGGTTGATCCTGAGGGGACGGCCCGTTCGCCGCGCCAGAGAAGATGAGTCTTCCGGGCGTAACGATCTGGGCCGCGCCGGTAACTGGTTGAGGGATCGGCAAGAGCGGAGGTATGGCCGGCTGAACAGCGGTCAAGCTGCCGAGGTTCGCGGTGAGTTGCCGCGCGAGCGGTTGCTGTTTCGGCTGATTCGAAGAAGGATCGGCAAGCTTGGTTGCCGGGGCGGAAAGTCCCCACTTCCCGAGATGCGCGGCAGGTGGCGCACTTGCCGGCAAGAAAGTAATCAGCGAAGAAACGGATTTTGAAAATGCTGGCATTGAAGGCCCGCCGTCCGGAACCGTTGCGGAATTCTTCACCGGCTTGGCGTCAGACGCAGCGTCACGCTGACAGACAGGCTTGGAATTCATCTTCGCCGCATTGAGACTTTGACTGGAGCTGGCGCCCGTCCGGACCAGTGTCGGGGTTGGACTTGGAACCGATGCTTGTACCGGGCGTTGTACCGGACGTTGTACCGGACGCTGCATCGATCCGTGCATCGACGTTCGCGCCGATCTTGGAGTCGGAATTTGCATTCGTGTCAGCCGCGGCGGACTGATTTCGGGAATCTTCCGGCGCACCACTCGACACGGATGAGGCGAGCGTGGCGCTGAAACTCGCGGACGACGGGGGCCTCATCGCCATGGAAGCCATTTGTGTCGCAGCCGGAATGAGAATTGTGTCTACCTGCATCGGAGTACCACGGATCCGATTGCACTCGATGCGCCAATGGCGGAAAGTCTGACCTCCCCGGGAAATTACGCGGCGAAGCTCGCAATTTCAGGGACTTACATTAGAAGGAAAGCGCTGCATGGGAAACCGGGACGTTGCCGCGAGTCGATGCGGCAAGCGTTGCCGGGCACAACCCGGCAATAACCAGCCGGTAAAATGTTGGCCATTCAAATTCCCGGTTCAATTTTTCCAATTCAATTTCGATGATGCCAGCGTTGCAGCAGATAACCGGCATCGAGTTCTTGTTGCTGCCGGCGTAACTGCTCCTGCTGATACACGCGGCGCTGGCGAGCACGCAGGGTTTCGAGAACCTCGCGTTCCCCGATATGCCCGATGGTATCTGCCAAGCGCCTTCTGGCGCAGGATTCCAGCTGGCGAATGTCCGACTGGAGTTCCTCGCGGAAGCGTTGCATATTCTCACGCAGTACAGAAGCGAACTGGAGTTCGGCGGCCGTGCCGCGGCGGCGAGCGCGGCAGAGTCCGCCTGAGCGGAGTCGGAGAGGTAGCGGTCGAGTTCTGCGAGTTTTTGCTGAGCGCGTGAGACCCGGAGATTGGCCTCCTGCAGCCCGAGGGTGCGCTGACGTTCGATGCTTTGGCGGAGGCGGAGTATCGGGGCGAGAGCGAAACGGAAGGCCATGATTCAACAGTCCATATTTCTGCGACCCATATTTCTGCGACCCACATTCATACGACCTTGATTCATACAACCCATGCTTGTACAGCCCACGCTCTATGCCGGGAGCGCCATGAGACGAGCCCAGGAATCTTTCATGGCCGCGACTTCCTGCGACGACTGCGTGAGGAATTCGCGCAGCGTGGGCATGAGTGAGATAGCGCGATCGAGGTCGGGATCGCTGCCCTTCTGGTAAGCCCCGATGCGAATGAGTTCTTCCGAGGCGTTGTAGGTGGCGAACAGGCGGCGGATCAGATTTACTTTCGCGAGATGATCGGGGGAAATGACAGCAGGCATGATGCGGCTGATGCTGTCGAGGATGGAGATTGGAGGATAGTGGCTCTGCGTAGCCAGGCGCCGATCGAGCATGACGTGGCCGTCGAGCAGAGCGCGCACGGCGTCCACCAGTGGATCGTTTTCGTCGTCACCTTCCATGAGTACGGTATAGAAGCCGGTGATGGTGCCGGAGCCAAAGGAGCCGGCCCGCTCGATGAGGCGGGCGAGCAAAGTGAAGACCGAAGGCGTATAGCCCTTGGCGGTGGGCGGCTCGCCGGCGGCGAGTCCGATTTCGCGCTGCGCCATGGCAAGACGGGTGAGCGAGTCGACCACCAGCAGCACGTGCTTGCCGCGAGCGCAGAAATATTCGGCGATGGTGGTAGCGGCAAGTCCGGCGCAGACGCGCAGCAGCGGATCCTGGTCGGAGGTAGAGACGACCACGACGGAGCGGCCGCGGCCTTCCGCGCCGAGCGCGTTCAGGAGCTCTCCGACTTCGCGTCCGCGCTCGCCAACCAGTCCGAGGACGGTAAGGTCGGCGCCGGTGTTGCGGGCCATCATCCCGATGAGCGTGCTCTTGCCGACGCCGCTGCCACCGAAGATGCCGACCCGCTGGCCGCGTCCGCAAGTGAGGAAGGCATCGATGGCGCGGATGCCGCAACCAAGCGCATCGCGAATGGGTGCGCGTTCGAGGGCCAACGGGGCTTCGCGATCAAGATAGTAGCGCTCGCGGCAAGCGGGAGCGGGCCGGCCATCGATCGGATTTCCAGCACCATCCAGCACGCGGCCGAGCAGTTGCTCGCTCAGGCGCAGGGAGGGACGCCGTCCCCAAACCACCACCTGGTCCCCGTAACGGATACCGGTCGGCCGGCGCAACGCCATCGAAAGGACGGTATGACCGCGGAAACCGACAATCTCTCCGGGCCAGTGGTGGCCTCTGGAGTCGATGATTTCGCAAGCTTCGCCGACGGTGCAGAAGGGGCCTTCGGATTCGACCAGCTGGCCGACAACTTGGATCACTCGGCCCCGCCAGCGCAGTGCGGATGAGGTCTCGAGGTGGGAGAAGTAGGCGGTGAGGAGCTGCGCACGTCATTCAGCGTGTCTCCCGCACTGCGTCTGCTGACGAAACCGGCGAAGAACTGAGAGCTCCGTCGGGTCTTTCGGCAAGCAGGTCGAGCAATCCGGTTTCAATTTCCTTGAGCTGCGATTCGAGACCAACTTCGGTCGAGCCCAGTGAAGTTTCGATGCGGCATTCTCCGGCGGGAATGGCGGGATCTTCGTGAACCTCGGGCGCGGGGACGCCTTCCATCTGGCAGGCGAAATAGTGCCGCCAATCGGTGGCTTCCTTGGGATGAACGTGCAAGTTGACTTTGGTGGCGGTATCGAGTTTCTCGAGCGTGACGCGGACGATGCCGGCGAGCGCGTGCGGATCGATCTGGGTTTCGCGATGCAGGATCTTGCGGGCGATGGCGAGCGCCAGTTCGACGACTTCACCTTCGATGCGCCGGTAGTAGCTTTGCCGTTCGACCGCGAACTGGCGGAGAGCGTGGCTGATGTGATCCCGATTCCTGGCGAGGGCAGCGTCAAGTTCGGAACGGAGCTGCTGTTGCGCGTTTTGGCGTCCTTTCTCGAAGGCTTCGGCCTGCTGCGTGCGGCTTCGCTGCTCGGCGGCCTGGGTGGCATCGAACAGACTCTCCGAGACTTCTCCCGGAAGTTCGGCTTCGGCGTAGGTAAATAGCGCGGCCTCGGAAACAGCCTGCCGCCGGGGAGCGCTAGACGACATATTCCTCCTGCGATTCGACGCTCAACACCAGCTTGCCCTCGGCTTCGAGTTTGCGCGCCGTTTCCACGATTTCACGCTGCGCCTGATTCACGTCCTTGGTGCGCACCGGTCCTAATACCTCCATGTCTTCTTTCAGCATGTCGGCGGCGCGCGACGACATCGATTTGAAAACCAGGTTCTTAAGTTCCGGGGTGGCGCCACGCAGCGACAAAGCCAGAGTCTTCTTGTCCAGCTCTCCGAGCAGTTCACGGATACCCGCTTCCGGCACTACCAGCAGATCTTCGAAGGTAAACATCAGGTTGCGAATCGCCAGCGCCATCTTGGGATCATCTTTTTCGATGCTCTCCAGGATGCCTTTGCTCTTGGTCGGCTCGATCTGATTCAGCAGGTCGGCGGCGCCTTTGAAACCAGCGTAGGCGCGCCGCCCTTGTTCGCCGAGCGACTCCAGCCGCTTGTTCAGGGAGAGCGCGACCTTCTGCGCAACGTCGGGAGAAAACTGGCGCAACTGCGCCAGGCGCTTGACGGTTTCGGCGCGAACCTCCTCGGGCAGGCGCAACAGCAGCGCCGAGGCCTGACGGGCATTCAAGTGAGCCAGAATGAGGGCAATCGTCTGTGGATGCTCGACCTCGAGAAACTTGGCCAACTGCTGCGGATCGGATTCCTGCAGGCTCTCCAGTTGGATGGCATTCTGCTCCATCGTTCTTTGCACCTGATCGAGCAACCGTTGAGCTCCCGTTTCTCCGAAGGCCTTTACCAGCAGCTTCTGGGCGTATCCCGGCCCACCCTCGGAAAGAAAACTTCGGGTAAGGGTGAGCTGGTGATACTCATCGAGCACGGAAACTGCGGTCTCGGGGTCAAAGGATTCCAGTTCCGCAATGCCCCGCGTCAGACGCTCGACGTCGGCCTCGGGCAGATTGCGGTAGATGTTGCTGGCCGCCTCCTCGCCCAGCAACACCAGCAGGATGGCCGCTTTCTGTATGCCTTCCTTGGCGATGGATGTGGCCATTTTTCCCCTCTGTCTTTCTTCCGCTTGCTTCCTCGCACATCGTTACTCGGTCTTCATTTGGTCTTCACTTGGTCTTCGGCTCGTGCATCCATCCCTGCACCAGCCGGCTGGCGGCAGCGGGTGCGGTCTTGATCTTGTCGGTCAGGTCTTTCTTCAATGCCGCCGCGCGCCTGGCTTCCTCGTTGCCTTGGGGAAGTTCGATGTCTGGGAGTACAGCGGGGGCACTCGGGCCAGCGATGCGGGATTTGGCCAGATGACCCGGAATCTGTTTAAAAACCGCGATCGCCTGGTTCTTCACCGGACGCAGCACCAGCGCATAGACCACTAGGAATAGCAGCGTAATTCCCACGTAGCGCGCCGCGCCCGCCCAGGGTTGAATCAGCAGCCGCCATTGGTCGAGCTTGCCGGGGGCGGCTGGCGCTTCGACGGGGACGGTCAGGAAGGAGAGGTCCTCGACCACCAGCAGGTCTCCGCGCTGATCGTCGACCCCGATGGCCGCGCGGGCAAGTTTTTCGATTGCCGCCATCTCTTCGGGAGTGCGCTTCCGCCGAACCGTGCCGGTCGACGACTTGCCGTTTTTCTGCTCGCTCTCTTGTTTAAGATCGACCGCGTCATCGACCAGCACGGACGCGGTTATGCGGCGGACGCGGCCCGCTGGGTTCAGGACGTGGTGGATATTCTTGCTGACCGCGAAAGTCGAGCTGTCCGATTTCGAACTCTGGTTGTCGATGGACGAAAGCAGGCTCGGAAGAAGGGGAAGAGCGGCGACGTTGCCCGGAATGTTGCCGGCAACTCCCGGCGCAGGCGGGGGCACCGCCGGAGGCACTATCGGAGGCACAGCCGGCGCGATGGCGGTGCTGCTCCCGGGAACATTGCTGGTGACGCCGGGCACACCCGCCGGATTAGCGCCTCCGGCGAGTTCTTCGGTATGCTGCTGGGCAATGGTGGCGGCCGCCTTCGGGTCGTATATTTCGGAGGTATCTTCGCTGCTGCTCAGGTCGTACTCGACGTGCACGCTGGCACGAACATGATCAGCTCCCACCACGGGCTCGATGGCGTGCACCGCGGCGGCGGCCAGTTCCTCGTCGGAATCAAACGATGCGCGGCCGGAGGGACCGCGCCGGGCCAGAAAAGACATGGCTGTATCGGCATCGACGACGGTAACGTTTTCCGGCCGCAGGCCATCGACGGCGCTCGCCACCAGTTGCGGGATGGCTTGCTGCGCTTCGCGGGAAAGCGTGCCGCCGCGCGTCTTCACGATCACGGCCGCTTTCGATTCGCGTTCCTGCTCGCTGAAAAGAGATTCTCGCGGCAGCACCAGGTGCACGCGCACCGCCTCGACTTCGCTCAGCGTCTGCAGCGTGCGCTCGAGTTCCCCTTCGAGGGCGCGTTGGTAGTTCACTTTCTCGCTGAAATCTGATCCCGCCCAATTCGGCGTGTCGAACAGTTCAAAGCCCAGACGAGCGTTGCGCGGCAACCCCTGCGCGGCCGTCTCCAGCCGGGCGGCATCGAGTTTATCCGAAGGAACGAGCACACTTCCGCCATCCGGAGAAATTTCGTAAGCGATATTCTTGGCCGCCAGGCGGCTGCCCATGGCCTGCGCATCCTGGGGCTTGAGTCCGGAGTAGAGGATGACGTTCTTGTGATCGAGTAAAGATACAAACACCCACAGGGTCAACCCGACGGCCGCCGCTCCCCCCGCGAGCAGCGCTTTCTGCGACAAGGTCAATCCGCGCAGAAAGTCCTGGATCTGTTTGAGGCCCTGATTCAACTTTGCAAACTCATTCCTGTCATCCTGAGCGAAGCGAAGGACCTATGCACTCGCGTGCGCCATCGCAATCCTTTCGCTTCACTCAACATGACGGCGGCGCGCTTCAGAACTGCATGCTCGAGATCTGCTGATATGCCTGCACGATCTTGTTGCGCACCTGCATCATCAGCTGAAATGAGAGGTCTGCCTTTTCGACGGCAATCATGGCACTGTGCACATCGGCGCCTTGGCCATTGAGCAACTGGGCCACCTGGGTGGAAGCGTCGCCCTGCGCGCTCTCGACCTGATCCATGGACTGCTGCAAGGTGTCGAGAAATTTGCCGCCCTCGGCAACGCCCCCCGGAGCAACGCCTGTGTCCGTCGGCAGAATGCGGATGGATGGTATCGAATTAGTCATGGTGAGCCTCTCATTCACAATGGTCGTAATCGGGCACAATGGTCGTGATCGGGCATCGTCAGGCCTATCCGGACGATGGGGACGCAGCCCGTACTCCGCGCCAGCCCAGCGCGCCTATCGCAGCAGGTCCAGCGATTGTGAAATCATGTTTTTCGTGGCCTGCACCGCCGACGCGTTCAATTCATAGGCTCGCACCGCTCCCAGCAGATCGGTCATTTCTTCCACCGGATCGACCTGGGGATAGGCCACGTAGCCTTGCGCGTCCGCGTCGGGATGTCCTGGCTCAAAGCGCCGTATCGGCGGCCGCTGATCGGGAACCACCGCGGCCACCCGCACCGCCGAAGCGCTTTCCGGATGCAGGCCGGCGACCGCCAGTGAAAATGAGAATCGGGGAACGCGCTGCGCTTGAAAGACCACCAGCTGCCGGCGATAGGGACCGCCCGCCGGGGTGCGCGTGGTTTGCGCGTTGGCCATGTTGCTCGCCACCACTTCCGCGCGCTGCCGCTCGGCTCCCAGTGCCGAGCCGCTGAGTTCCAGCATGCCAAACAGGTTCATGACGTGCTCCCTCCTCCGTTGATGGCGGAGGACATGGTGTGGAATTCAGATTTCAGAAACGCCACCGCCACCGTAAAGCGCAACTGGTTCTGGGCGAGCAGGAGCGATTCACGCTCGACCGAGACATTGTTTCCGTCGGGACGCTCCAGCAGTCCGCGGATTTCATGGACAACCGGAGTAAAAGATGGCCCGGCGAACGGCGAGTCATCGCCGGCCATGGCCTGCTCGACCGCGCCCGCAAACGGACGTACATCGCGGGTGCGGTATCCCGGAGTATCGACGTTGGCGAGGTTCGTGGCAATGACCTGATGGCGGAACGCGCTCTCATCGAGCACGCGCTCCAGCCCACGCATCAGCGGGGTGTCGATCATGGACATGTTTGCTCCTTGTTGTTGTTATTGGTGTTGGTGTTATTGGCATTGGAGAGACCGTTCCGATAGTCGTCCCGCGGCGGCAGTCCAAACTCACGAACCTTGTTGCGCACCGTGCGCAGGCTCACACCCAGCAACTCGGCTGCCCGAGCTCGGTTGCCGCCCGTCGATTCGAGAGTCATGGCAAAAAGCTGGCGCTCCATTTCGCCCAGCGAGAGGCCCGGCTTCCACTCCGTGGAGAGCACGGGCGATGGAGTGGGAATCTTGTCTTGCGGACTTTTCTCGAGCAGATTTTTGTCGAGCAGATTTTTTCCATGCAGACTCTTGCCATGATCAAAGGCTTCGACGCCAATCTCGCCGCCCCGCGACAAAGCTACCGCCCGCCGCACGAAGTTCGCGAGTTCGCGCACATTGCCCGGCCAGGCCTGCTCTTCGAGGCGCGCCAGCAGTTCCCGGGACAAGCGGTTTTCGCTTCCGGGGCTTCCGGGCGCGGCATAGAGCCCGGCGAAATATTCAGCCAGCTCCCGAATGTCGCCGGCGCGGTCGCGCAACGGCGGCAGAGAAATCGGAATCACATTCAGGCGATAAAAAAGGTCGGCGCGAAAGCGGCCTTCGGCCACGGCGGTTTCGAGCGGATGGTTGCTGGTCGCGATCACACGGATATCGACATGTATGGTCTGGTTCGACCCCAACCGGTCAAACTCACGTTCCTGCAGGGCGCGCAGCAGTTTCGGTTGCAGCGCCAGCGGCATCTCGCCAACCTCATCGAGCAGCAGCGTGCCCCCGCTTGCCGCCTCAAACTTGCCCGACCGCGCGCCGACGGCCCCGGTGAAGGCTCCGCGAGCGTACCCGAATAATTCGCTTTCCAGCAGGGTTTCGGGAAACGCGGTGCAGTTCAGCGCGATAAACGGACCGGGTTTGCGGCGGCTGAGGCGGTGAATGAGCCGCGCGATCAGCTCTTTGCCGGTGCCGCTTTCGGCTTCGATCAGAATGTCGGCATCGGTCGAGGCCGCTTGCCGGGCGCGATCAAGCGCCTGTTCCCACGCTGCGGAGTGGCCGATGAGCGTTTCCGTGTCTTTGCCAAAATCCTCGGCGCGGCGCAACACTTGCTCGACGGCCAGCTCGAGTTTTTCGAAGCACACCGGTTTGACCAGGTAATCGCAGGCTCCGTTGCGCATGGCTTCGACCGCGTCCGGCACGCAACCATAGGCGGTCAGCAGGATCACCGCCGTACGCGCCGACGAAGTCTGCACCGCCCGCATCAGCTCGAAACCGTCGCGGCCCGGCATGCGTACGTCCGTGATCACCAGCGAGTGTGCACCTTCACGAAACTTGGTCAGCGCTTCGGTACCGTTCACCGCCACATCGACCAGCCATCCGCGGCGCTGGAAGCGCGCTTCGAGAGCCGCACGCATGCCGGCGTCGTCATCGGCGATAAGCAGCCGCTTCACAACCGGGCCCCAGGCGCGGCAGGGTAGGACAGATGTTTGGACAAATCTTCTGTTGAGGGTTCGGACAAGCTCTCAGTCGAGAGCCCGGAGTCCCCCTCCGGCAGGACGGGCGAGATGCCCGCCGCTCCATTCTTTTTAAGGCGGAGCCGGAAGGTGGCACCGTGACCGGGACGGCTCTCGGCCGAGATTGAGCCTCCATGTTGTTCGAGAATGCGGCGGCAGACGGCGAGCCCGAGTCCGGAGCTGCCAGGGCGCGTGCTGAATCCCGCTTCAAAGATGCGGGGCAAGTCGTCCGGCACAATTCCCGGTCCGGTGTCGCGAAGCACGATTTCCACCCCGCCGTCCTCGGCACCGTCCGCGACGCAGTCAACCCCGCGAATCGAGAGCCACCCCCCGCCCGGCATGAAGCGAAACGCGTTGAGCGCGAGGTTGAGCAGCACTTGCTCGAGCCGGTGCCGGTCGGCATGAACGGTGATGCCATGGAGGCCGTTGATGACCTGCATCTCGACCCGCGCCTGCTTGGCTAAGGGCAGCAGAAAGTTGTAGGCCCAGTCGAGCAGCTGGCCCGCATCGGTCGGGGTTAGCTCGGGCTGCGGCGTGTTGTGCAGATGCAGCACATTGTTGACGGTGGCGGAAAGCGTGCGCAGACCGGCCTGCACGTGTTCGATCCAGCGGTGGCTCTCGCCTTCGAGATTCGCCTCCGCTAAAAGTCCAGCAAAAAGTTCGAGGCTGCCCAGGGGGTTGCGGATTTCATGCGCCAGCAGGGCCGACATCTCGACCAGGGCCTGCTGCCGGCGGAGATACTCGCGTTCAGACTCCAGCTTCTTCGCCTCGCTGATGTCGCGCAGGATAAACACCGACGTAGCCGGGGCCGGACTCTGCTCCAGCCAGGCGTGGCGGATGGCGAGCCAGACGGGTTTGGCCTGGTTCGAAGACGATTCTCCCGAACCATGCTGCTTCAAATCAAGCTGGTCCGAGCCCTGCTGGTCTGTATCTAAATCTAAGAGCGGCAGTTCAGGTTCTTCGCCCGTCTGGCGGGACCGGTCGAGCGCCGCCCTGAGCGCGGATGGCAACCCGTCCACCGATTCGAAGTTGCCCCCTAGCAAGCGGGCCGCTTCGGGATTGAGCGTCGAAATTCGCGCTCCGGCTTCGATCACCAGAACGCCGCACGGCAAGCCCTCGACAATGCGGCGCAGCCGTTCGCGGATGCGGTGGTTTTCTTCCAGACTGGTCGCGAGATCGCGGTTCGTGACTTCAAGTTCCTGGCGCAGATGAGACACCTGCCCCTGCAGTTGCCCATAGGTGCGCTCGAGCGAACCAGCCGCTTCGGTGAAGGACGCAAAAGCGCGCGCCAGCGGATGTTCGGGATCACGAGCCGGATCTCGTGGCGTTGGGAAAGAGGTGGACATGAAGATTACTCTGCAACGGCAATGCCAGCCCGGCATAAATTGCCTTAGAACACGCTTAGGAGGGGTACGGATGAAGACGACCTGTTGTTCGAGAGGATCGGCGGGCTTATCGTGAGTTGCGGAAGTTCAGCTCCGCCGGCAACAGGTGCTCGGGGCAAATCACCGCTTGGCCTTCGGAGAGGATCAGGGCCCGTTCGACTACGTTCTGCAGTTCGCGGATGTTCCCCGCCCAGGACTGCGTCTTGAGCAACTGCAGCGCTTCGGCCGAGAATTCCGGGGCAGGCAAGGGTGCCGCATATTTTGCGAGAAAGTGTCTCGCGAGCGGCGCAATATCCTCGGGCCGATCGCGCAACGGCGGAATTTCGATGGGAAAGGCGCAGAGACGGTAGTACAAATCTTCACGGAATTTTCCCTCCCGGACCAGCGTCAGCAGATGCGCGTTGGTGGCTGAAACGACGCGGGCATCCACGCGCACGACCTCGGCGCTGCCCAGGCGCTGCAGCTCTTTCTGCTCCAGAAAACGGAGCAGTTTCGGCTGGAGACTCAACGGCATCTCGCCGATTTCGTCGAGGAAGAGCGTCCCTCCCTGCGCCGTCTGAATTCTTCCCGCATAGGATTGCATGGCTCCGGTGAAGGCGCCACGGGCGTATCCAAAGAGTTCGGCTTCAAGCAGGGTCTCGGGAATAGCGGCACAATTAACCACCGCAAACGCGCGCGTCGCTCGCGGGCTGAGATGATGAATGGCGCGAGCTACGATTTCTTTACCACAGCCGGTTGGGCCGGTGATCAGCACGGTAGTGTTGCGCGGCGCCAGCAGGCGCACCAGACGATACACGGGTTGCATGACGCGCGAGTTGCCGATCATTCCGGATAAGGGCGCTTCGAAAACCGCCGGGGCGGCGGTGACCAGAAGCTGGTCTTCATTCTTGTCCTTGTCCTTGTCCTTGTCGTCTTTGTTTTTGTCGCGGGGTAGCGCCGGCCACATCTCCGGAAGCAGGCGTTCTTTTTCTTCGGTTGCGATGGGTTCGGCGTCGCTCTTTGGATCGAGATCGGGGTCCGGATTGGCATTCGCATCGAGCTCGGGATCGAGCAGCACGACTTCGATTCCGGGAAAGCGCTGCCGCACGGTCTGGCTCAGCTCTTCCGCGTCGAGGTCGGGCAGCCGGCGATCCAGAAAGAGCACCTGCCAGAAGCCGCTCTCCAAATGGACCAACGCCTCGGCTCCTCCGGAGGCCTGTTCGAAACGGCGGACAGGGGAACGTAGACCTTCGAGAACACGCTGGCGCACCACGCTGCTGGGACTGGCCACCAGAATGTGGTCGGCATGGTTGCGCGGGATCGGGAAAGTCGTCATACCGTCGATTTGAAACGGATACGGTTAGAAGGAGATTAGGTGGAGATTAGAAGGCTCTGTCGGAAAGAACCCTTGGTGTAGCGCGCTGGGCAAATTGTTCTTTACAAAACGCGGTACTTAGAGTGACGGCATTTTCTGCAGGGCTGTTATTTCTCCACGAATACCAACTCCCCGTTTTCGACTTTGAGATCTTTGACGTTGTTGGGCAGCTTAGTTGATCGCGCTGTTCTTCGAGTTTTTTCTGCAACACTTCGTTGACCAGCGACGCGGGCACGGAGAGATCGCCGACTTTGACTTCGGTGGCGTCGAAGGTAGCGTAGCCGTCTTTCGATCCGAGATGCCCGGCAAGCGTGAGGTAGACGTCTTTGCCGGCAATCTGGGTGAGAAATTGACCGCGGACGATGTCTCCGTCCATGGAGACCTGATAATCCTTGATATTGGGAACCGCGCCCGGGAACTCCATCGCCGGGCCGGCGGGGGCAGAGCTGGAAGGCGCGCTAGGGGAAGTGTTCGTAGTCGCAAGCGTCGCAGCCGGCAACGAGCCGGCGGCTTGCGCCAGCGCGGCCGACAATTCTCCGGAATTTATGCGAACTTCGCTCTCACCGTCGCCGGGCGCCTTGGGCTGCGCGAGCTGGTTCACCTTCTCCTGGAAGGACTGCGCATTGGCCGCAGCCGCAGCGGGCGCGACTGGGGTAGAGACCGGTGCGGGGCGTTTTAACACCAGGACGAGGGTAAGAATCGAGATTGCCAGGGTTGCGAAACTGATAATCCGCTGCAGCTTCACCAGACACCTCCGACGTTGCGATCCTCTTTCTGTGCTTCTCGCTGCCTTCCATGGTACGCGCGGAGAGTGACTGGTTTCAGATGACGTAGGTGCTGGGGCTATGGGATTGGGGCTGTGGGATGCTGTGAGCTGCGGCTTTCCACACCCGTGTTTATTCCACGACAGCCAATACGTCGCCGGGGTTCACTGCCGCGCCCGGGGTGGCCGATATTTTTTTCACGACTCCTTTTTTTGGCGACTTGATTTCGTTCTGCATTTTCATGGCTTCGACCACGACGATGCCCTGCCCGGCTTCGACCCCGGAATTTTCCGCCACCAGCACACGCACGACCCTCCCGGGCATGGGAGCCAATACTTTTCTGGGCCCTTTTTCGTCTCCGGCTGCGTGTTGGCGCGAGCGCAGCGAGCGCGGATCGCGCACCTCGACCGCAAATCCGGTGCTGCCCACCCACAAGTGGAGATCGGCGGCCGTCTGCTCGCGCTTAATCTCGTAGGCGTGCCCATCCACCAACAGGGATAAAACGTCTCGCCGAGGGATGACCGCGTCGATAGTGACCGGTTCCCCGTCCAAGCGGCACGCCCATCCGCTGGGGGCTTTTTCAAGCTCGAGCCGGTGTACCCCGCCGTCCACGATAATTTCATAAACCATAAGCTCAGCGCAGCCCCTCCGACCGTCCCTGCTGTTTCCAGTTGGATGGAACCGCAGCCAGCTCAGCCGGGTTCCCACCCCTCTCCCTGCCGGCCGGCGAAGCTGGGTCCAGCACGGCAAACATTCCGGCGGCAATCGCGGCTATTGTTTCGAGCGTCGCGCGCTCTTTCCCGGCCGCGCTTGACGTGACGGCTTGATTGCCTCTCGCGAGCAATCGATCCAGGTATCCGGTATCGAGTTTTCCTGCCCGGAAATCGGCATCGCCAAGAATGCGCTGGAATAGCGAAATATTGGTCTTAATGCCAGCCACGAAATATTCGGACAGCGCCCGCTCCAGCCGCATGATGGCCTGCGGCCGGTCGGTTCCGTAGCCGATCAATTTAGCGAGCAGCGGATCGTAATCCATGGGAACAGTCCAGCCTTCATACATGCCGCTATCGCGCCGGATTCCAGGTCCCGAGGGCTGGAGCAGCACAGTGATCTTGCCGGGGCTCGGGAAATAATTATTGTCGGGGTCTTCGGCGTAGATGCGGCACTCGATGGCGTGTCCGCGAATCTCCACGTCAGATTGCTCGAAGGGCAACTTCTCGCCGCTCGCGATCCGTATCTGCAGGTGCACCAGATCGAGTCCGGTGGTCAGCTCCGTGACCGGATGCTCCACCTGCAGTCGCGTATTCATTTCGAGAAAGTAAAAATTCTTTTGCTGATCGACCAGGAATTCGACGGTGCCCGCATTGGTGTAATCGGCCGCCCGCGCGACTTTGACGGCAACTTCGCCCATGCGCCGGCGCATGTCGGGATCGACAATCGGCGAAGGGGCCTCCTCGAGAACTTTCTGGTGGCGGCGCTGTATGGAACACTCGCGCTCCCCCAGCCAGACGGTATTGCCGTGTTCATCGGCCAGCACCTGCATCTCGATGTGCCGGGGATTGACGATCGCTTTTTCAATATAAACTTCGCTGTCGCCAAAAGAGCGCTGCGCTTCGCTCTGGGCGGATTCGAGGGCGGAGCGAAGTTCCTGGCGGGTACGCACCAGCCGCATGCCTTTGCCACCGCCGCCGGCCGCGGCTTTCAGCATCACGGGATAGCCGATGCGCTCGGCGACTTGTTCCCCCTCCTCTGGAGACGCCAGGCCGCGCGAGGTTCCGGGAACAAAAGGCACGCCGGCCTTTTCCATC
The DNA here is from genome assembly GCA_963760175.1 of uncultured Acidobacteriaceae bacterium. Taxonomy (GTDB): domain Bacteria; phylum Acidobacteriota; class Terriglobia; order Terriglobales; family Acidobacteriaceae; genus Acidiflorens. Next base: position 374,777 of record CAVXBU010000009.1, on the reverse strand, counting down.
TCCCGACGGGCGCTGGTTTTCGATCCCATCAAGTTCATCGAATGCGGAGTTGGCCCGATAAATTTCACGCCCGCGTCGGCGCACGCCTGGGCGAACTTCGCGTTTTCCGAGAGAAAACCGTAGCCGGGATGGATGGCCTCGGCACCCGAGCGTTTCGCTACGTCGAGGATTTTGTCGATCCGCAGATAAGACTCGGACGCCGCAGCCGGGCCGATAGAGTAAGCCTCGTCGGCTTTACGGACGTGCAGTGCGGCGCGGTCAACGTCGGAATAGACGGCAACGGTGGTGATCCCCATCTCGCGGCAGGCGCGTATCACGCGCACCGCGATCTCTCCCCGGTTGGCGATCAGAATCTTCTTGAACATTCTTGGAACGGGACTCCGATGCACAGGTTTGGTTGGACGCACCATGCCGCCCTGATTCTACCTGCGGGAACGGGGAGAACGCATGCCGCGAATCACTTGTCGTTGTGATTCAGGCAAAGGAACATTCGGAGGGCGCGATAACACCTCCGGAAAAGCAAAAGCCCGGCGTCGTGGCGCCGGGCCCTTGTTCTAAGAAAGAGGTCCTGAGAATGAAGCTCTGAGAAAAAATGCTTACTTGTTCTGATCCATAACAATCGCGCCCGCAGGCTGTTTTTCTGCCTTGGCCTTCTTGGTGGCCATCGTTTTGTCGACCCACTCGTCGGCGGTCTTCAGATCGGCGGAGTGCGCTGCCGGGTCGTCGCAGTCGATATCGGCGCGTTCCCGGTACATCAGGTTCATATAGGCCATGGCATCGTCGTAATCAGGACGAAGCTGCAGCGCCTTGGTCAGGTTATCGATGCCTTCCTGAACGTTGGCGGTATTCTTCTCTTTCATTTCGGCACAGACCTTCTTGTCCTTCGCCGGCAGGGAGTCTTCGGGCTTCATCCCAAGCTTGGCGCGCTCTTCCTGACGTGGCACATAAGTCTGCGTCCAGTCAATCACGGCGACCGAGTAATACGGCTCCGGATCGTTGGGATCGACCTCGGAGGCTTTCTTGTAGTACTCCTTGGCAAGCGGAAACCTCTTCATCTGCAGATAAAGATAGGCGATGCCCTTGATGCTGTTGATGTTCTTGGGATCTGCCTGCAGCACTTGCTTGTAAGTATCGATCGCCTGCTCGCCAAAGCGATTGTTGTCGGGAGTATCGGCGCCGGGAATGTACTGCTGGGCATAGGCTGTCGCCAGATACAGGCGGGCATTGATCAGTGAGGGGTCCAGCGCGACGGCTTGTTGGAAGTGGTCGATCGCCTGTTCGAACTTGGAGTTCTTGTAAGCCTGCACACCTTTGTTGAGGTGGTCACGCGCCTGCAGTTTGCTGCAGCCGGTGCTGGAGAGCAGCACCAGTGCGGCAGCGAATACCACCAGGAGCCTTTGAGTCGTTTTCATCGCTTTATGAATCCCCCCTCGCTGCGGATGTCAAAAAAGAACTTGAGATGGAGCGCCGGGCGCCCTTGCCCGGCCAACCCCGACGCGCAAGGCTCAGCAGATCGCCCGATGATCCGATCACCCGATTTTCTAGCCGCCCGCTTCGATCTTGGCTGTGATCAAGCCGACTTTATCGACGCCGGCAGAATGCGCGATATCAATAACGTTAGCGACGTCGGCGAAGGGAACATTGTCATCGCCCTTCACAAACATGACCTTCTCGGCACGGGTCTTGAAGATATCTTCCAAACGGCCCTGCAGAGTTTCCCAAGTGGCCTCGTCCTGATTGATCTTGAGTCCTGGAGGATTGCCGGCTCCGTGGTCGATCAACTGCACCACAATAGTGCGATCCGTGCTGGGCGGCGGCGTTTTCGCATCTTTCGGCGGAGGCTGGGGCACCAACGCTTCCAAACCCTTGGGCGTCAGCGGCGTGATCACCATGAAAATAATCAGCAGCACCAGCAACACGTCAATCAGCGGCGTGACGTTCATGTTCGCGCTCTGGCCCCCTTTGGGGCCGACTGCCATACCCATATCGATCTCCTCTATTTGCTACTGCGTGCTACTGCCCGCCCGTCGGTGCCGGTGGAGTGGCGCCTGACGGCGGGGCAAGGGTTCCGGACTTTTTCTGATCGGTCAAAAGGCCCAGTTGGTCAACCCCAGCCGCGCGAACATTGTCGACCACTTCTACCACCCAGCCGAACTTCGCTCGCATGTCGGCCTTGAGAAAGACAGTTTTGTCGGTCCGGTTCGCCAACCGATCCTTGAGCTTCTGGGTCAGGTCATCCACCTTGATTTGGTCGGTCCCGAAGAAGACCTTGTCATCGCGGGTGATCGCAACCAGCAGCGCATCTTCCTTGTCGGCGTCCTGCATATCCTTGGGGCTATTGACTTTGGCCATGTCCACGGGAACGCCATGTTGCAACATGGGCGTAACCACCATGAAGATGATCAGCAGCACCAACATCACGTCCACCATCGGTGTGACGTTGATGTCGGAGCTGACGTTGGCCGCTTCGTTTCGCTTCGCTAATGCCATGGAATCTAGTCTCCTGCGAAATGCTTTCCCCGTTCAATGGAGCGCCGGGCGTCCCCGCCCGGCCCCATCCGCAACTCATGGGTAGCAAGAAGGTCAAAGATCGAAGATCGAAGGCCAAAGTCCTGGGACCTGACACCTAAGACCTGAGACCTGCCTTCCTACGACCGGCGCATGCTCCGGCGCTTCAGGAAGTAATCAATCAGTTCGCTCGAGGAGTTATCCATCTCCACGTCGAACGCTTCCACGCGCCCGGTCAGATAGTTGAACATCATGACCGCGGGAATCGCCACGAACAGACCGACGGCGGTGGTTACGAGCGCTTCCGAAATGCCGCCCGCGACCGCTGCCAACCCGGTTGCCTTTTCCTTGGCAATGCCGTTAAACGCGTTCAGAATGCCGACCACCGTCCCGAACAGTCCCACGAAGGGAGCCGTCGAACCGATCGTCGCCAAGCCGCCCAAGCCACGCTTCAGTTCGGCGTGCACGATCGCCTCGGTGCGCTCCAGCGCGCGCTTGGAAGCTTCAATCGTCTCGCCAGGAATTTCACCCGGGCTATCCTGGTGAGCCTTGAATTCCATCAGGCCCGCCGTGACCACCTTGGCCAGGTGACTTTTCTTGTTGCGCTCGGCGACTTTGATCGCTTCGTCAATCTTGCCTTCGCGCAACGCTCCCGCGACTGCGGGTGCGAACGAGCGGGATTGATTGCGGGCGGCGTTGAAAGCCATCCAACGGTCAATCATCACGCCGATCGACCACCCCGACATGATGAACAGAATGATAACCACGGCCTTCGCCAGGATGCCCATTTGCTTCCAGAGCGAAATCGGGTCCCAACCGACCGAGCTCTCGTCAAAGAGCCAGGCGGCGAAAAGATGGAAATTACAGAGTGCGACTGCTGCCAGATTGACTACCATGAGTTGCTTCTCCTCCTCGGAACTGTTTCGAACTTCCTAAAATCTCGCCGTAAAGACTGACGAAGACAGCGCGCGACCGTCTCGCTCTGCGGCAGAAGACGCGGCAACCCGCATCCCTATGAGAAAACCGGCGCGTATCGAACCTCTTCGCGCCCGCTTGCTCCGAACTGTTTGATGCAAGAAACCAAAACAGGGCAGAATTGCCCCCGGGCATAAACGCTACCCTAAGGTCTCCCGTCTCGGGAAAAGGTGGGACGGGGAGGGCTTTAAACCGCCACAAACTTTTACCGCCACAAGTTGAGCCGGAGAGTCTAGCTTCCGGTCAAGCTGAAGTTTACAATCACCGTGGTCTCCACGCGCCACCGGCTCGCCATTGAGCAGGTATGGCTTATAACGCCACTGTTTCACGGCTTCGATCGCTGCCGGCGCCAGCATGGGGTGCCCGCTGATCAACTGCAGATTCTGAATCGTGCCGTCCTTGCTGATCTCCGCCTGCAGCACCACCTGCCCCTGAATGCGGGCCTGTTTCGCCAGCGGCGGATAATTGGGCTGAACTCTCCTGATCAAAAGACCGGTTGCGACACGCCCTGCGAAACCCGGATGTGCTGCCGGGTCGCGACTTTGGGTACGGCAACCGGAGTCGAACTGATAATGCCGCCGATCACGCCACCCGCCGAGCCTCCGGGAATGCCGCCCGGGACACCACCCGGGACGCCGCCCGCACCCAGATCCGGGGGCGCTTCTTCTTCTTTGATCATCTGAACTTTTTCTGGAATCTTGGTGGGGGTGCGCAACTGCCCGTTGATGAGTTCGCTCTGCATCTTCACCACCTTCACCGGAGCGGCCGCTGGGGGCGGCGGTGGTGGCGGTGGCGGTGGTGGCGCTACCAGAAAGGTCATCAGCTGCGTCTTGGGTAACGCGTCCGTATAGATCAGCGGGATCAGGATCAGGACTCCGATGAGCGCGAACTGCCCAAAGAAGGACAAGATGGTGGTGCTCAACCGGCGCTTGGCCTTAAACCTGTTCCCTGACTCAATGAGGCTGTCTTCAAACATAAGGCTTCTCCTACACCCGACCTTAAGACAATTTAGACACCGGCCGCATCCTCTTTGCTCCCGCTCTTTTCCTGCTCCATTCTCGAAACCCTGCCTCTGCGGGCAGGTCAATGATTTTACGCCAGATGGCCCAAATTCACGCCTTTATTTTTTCCTTCGGCTGCAACGGGCCGTTGCCGGTCCGCACCGGCATGGCCAGCGGCCTTTGGCCCCGTCTGGCCCGCCATTCCTGGTAGGCAACCAGAATCGGCGCGGCAATCGCGATCGAAGAATAGGTCCCGATCAGGATGCCAATGACCAGGGCGAAGCTGAACCCATGCAATACCTCGCCGCCAAAAAGGAACAAAGCAAGCACGGTAAGGAAAGTCAGGCCCGCTGTCAAGATAGTTCGGCTTAAAGTCTGATTAATACTTTTGTTGACAATGTCGGCCAGCTTGTCGCGCCGCAGCAGTTTGATGTTCTCCCGTATGCGGTCGAAAACGACGATGGTGTCGTTGTTAGAGTATCCGATCAGGGTCAGGATGGCGGCGATCACAGTCAGCGATATTTCCCAATTCAGCAGCGAGAAGGCGCCGACCGTAATCAGGGTGTCGTGGAAAACCGTCAACACCGCGGCGACACCGTAAATCCATTCGAAACGCAAGCGCCAGATAAACCAGCATCCCGGCCAGCGAATAAAGTGTAGCCAGGATGGCTTGCCTGCGAAGCTGCCCTCCCACCTGCGGCCCCACAATCTCGACGTTGCGGATGCCAAAGTCGGAGACGAAGAAGTTGTCCTGAAGCGAAGCGACAACCGCAGGATCAGCCGCACTTTTCAATTCGTCGATCGAGCTGAGCACGCCGCTTTTCGTCTTGTCGCGATAATCGACAATGGCCTGCGCAATTGCCGTGTAGCGCAGGTTGGCATCAACGCCCGAACTGAGGTGGAGCGGGTCTTTCTCCAGAAGATAATTCGAGATGGTCAATGAGCTGGAGTTGTTCAGATCCTGTTTGCCTGCGACCGCATGGCTTTCGAGCGCCTGAATGATCTGGTTCTTGCCCCTGTCGAGAGCCTGCTCGCTGGTCTCCTGAATATCGAGTGCGATCAGCACTTCGTGATTGGCGGACGGCCCGAAAGCTTGCACGCGCGCGTTCTTCAATCCCGCCCGCTCAATATCCGAGTGGATGGCGGCGGGATTGGGCGTGTTCGCGATATTTCACCGTGACCAGCGTGCCGCCGCGGAAGTCGACCCCCAGCGGGATGCCGTGCCAGAACGCCATGGAGAGCACTCCGGCCACGCTGAAGATCAGCGAGAAGGTCAGGAAGTACCACTTTTTCCCGAGAAAATCGATGTTTGTGTCTCTAAAAAATTCCACGCTGCTTACGATCCCTTCAAAAATCAGTCGATGGTCGCTCGTCGCTCGTCGTTCGGAACGCGTCGTTTGTTTCAACTTCACGAACGACCATCGACCAGCGACTAACGACCGCCTCTAGATACTCAATGCTTCGCCGCGCTGTTTGCGGCTTAAAACCCAATCAAAAATCATGCGCGATACAAATACTGCCGTAAACAGGTTGGCGGCCAGACCAAAAACCAGCGTCGTCGCAAAACCTTTTACCGGACCCGTGCCAAACAGAAACAGAATCGCGGCCGACACGATCGTGGTGACGTGCGTGTCGACGATGGTGATCCAGGCGTGGCTAAAGCCCTGTTCCACCGCCGAGGGCGGCGTCTTCCCATTCCTCAGCTCTTCGCGGATGCGCTCAAAAATCAGCACGTTCGAATCGACGCCCATGCCCACTGTCAGAATCACCCCGGCAATTCCCGGCAGCGTCAGCACGGCTCCAAAGTAGCCCATGAACCCCAGCAGAATAATCAGGTTCAAGATCAGCGCAATGTCCGCATTCACGCCCGCCCAGCGGTAGTAAATGAGCATGAAGACAAGGACAGCAAGCATGCCATAGATGGCCGCCCGAACCCCGGAACGAATCGAATCGGCGCCGAGCGACGGGCCAACGGTTCTCTCTTCCAGGTACTTGATACCGGCCGGCAAAGCGCCCGAACGCAGCGTCATCGAAAGGTCCTGCGTCTCTTGCTGGGTGAATTTTCCATTGATGATGCCGGTGTCATGAATCGCTTCTTTGATCACCGCCACTTCCTGCACCCGGTTGTCGAGAACAACCGCCAGGTAGTCGCCCACATGGGCGGAAGTGAAAGAATAGAACTTGCGCCCGCCGTCGCTGGTCAGAATAAAGCGGACCGCCGGTTGCCCATTTTCGTCCGTGGAAGGCTCCGCAGTCCGAAGGTCACGACCACTCACCGCCGCGGCCCGCGAGATGATGTACCACTGTTCGCCGGTGTCGCTATTGCGCGTGCCGATGCTCTTGCCTTGCATCAAAACAGCGTCCGGAGGCAGCACGCCGCCGTGCTCCTGTAACGCCTGCTGCTCGCTCGAATAGGGCCCACCCAGCGATTGCTTGATCTCAAGCATCGCCGTGGACTGCATGATTTCCTTCACCCGCGCCGGATCGTCCACCCCAGGAAGCTGCACTAGAATCTGATAGTCGCCAAGCCCGTGCTCCTGAATCACCGGCTCGCTCACGCCGAGTTGGTCAATACGATTGCGGATGGTCTCGATGGCCTGGCTAACCGCGCGGTCCTTCAAATCCTTGAGGCTTTGCGCCTTCATCGCTACCGTCCAGGAGTTCTCCGCGCCCGAAATCGCGTCGTAATCCGGCAGCCGGTCGGAAATAATGCTCTTGAAGTCGCTAGTCTGATCCGGCGGCACGCCCTTAACCACGATCGTTTCCGGATGGTTCACCGGATCCGGCTTGGTGATGTCGGCGTAATTGATCTTGTGCGTGCGCATGTCTTCTTTAAGACGCGCAATCGCGTTGTCGGAGTCGACATTGACCGCATCGTTGACCTGCACCTGCAAGATCAGGTGGGTTCCGCCACGGAGGTCGAGTCCCAGATGAATGCGGTCGACCACCGACGCCAGCACACCCTTGCCCGACCAGTCTTTCGGAATGCCGAAGATGCCGCCGAGGAAGACCAGCAGGATCCCGACACTAATCGCCAATTTCCAACCCAGATTCTTATTCATGAAAAAACCGTCGATAGCCTTTGGTCGTTAGTCGTTAGCGAACCCTTTGAGTCTAGCGCGCTCCCCGAACGACCAACGACTAGCGACCAAAAACTATTTTCCTTCCTCCGCCGTCGTCACCGACACCACCGACGCCCGGCTGATTTCCAGTTTCAGATTATCGGGCGGCACGCGCAAGGTCAGCGCATCGTCCTTAAGGCTGATGATCGTCCCGCGCAGGCCGCCGCTGGTTACGACCCTGTCTCCATTTTTCAATGCGCTCAGCATGGCCTGCCACTTTTTCTGCTTCTTCTGCTGCGGCATAATCAGCAGAAAGTAAAAAATGGCAAAGATAAACAGCAGGGGCGCGAGGCTGAGCAGACTGCCGCCTCCTGGTAGCTGCAACCACAACGCCAATCCGCCCGTCATCCCAGACGACAGCCCCGACAAAATCATTTCCACCGCCAAGTCGATCCTGCGTAACGAAATAAGTAACCGAACACCTGACTAAAACCTCAGCAACCAAGCGCCCGCCTGGGGCCAGACCGAGCGCAACTCGGCACAAGTTTGCTGCTTTCGCCGCCTAAATTCCTCTGCTTACGCTTCTCTGCTTAGCTGCGGGAATTCTTTTCTTCTAAGGCCGGAGGCTCCTACACCTTGCAGGCTAGAACCGGCGATGCCGCGCTCCGGTTTCGATCGGAACGGCACAGAAAGAAACGGACCTTGCTCCCAAGTTAAATAGAATGCCGGACCGCCAGCAAGGTGTCAAGGACGCCCCCAAGAATTTACATGCGGGAACGCCCAGGCTCGTGGAGACAGGAGCCCGTGTGGGGATGGGGCGACCTCGCCCGTCCAAGCCGACCTCGGCACGGCCTCGACTCTGTACTAGCTATAGTTAACCAGCCGCGTGCCCTGCTCTGATCCACCCCCGGACGCTTCGCATGGTAGCCAGGTAAAAGTGCAGGTTGTGGACCGTATTCAAAACCTGGGCCAGCAGTTCGTTCGAAGCATAAAGATGCCGTAAATAAGCCCGCGAATAACGCAGGCAAACACGGCACTCGCAAGCGGGATCGAGCGCGCTCTCATCCTGCGCGTACCGAGCCTGCTTGATCGACACCTTGCCTTCGGACGTAAACAGCAATCCGTGCCGCGCCGCGCGCGTGGGCAACACGCAATCCATCATGTCAACCCCCGCCTGCGCATACTGCGCGATCTCCTCAGGAGTGCCCACCCCCATCAGATAGCGCGGCCGATCGGAAGGAAGATGCTCCAGCGTGGATAGGACGATGTCACGGGTAACTTCGCGAGGTTCGCCCACGCTGAGCCCGCCAATGGCATATCCCGGGAATCCGATGTCGATGGTGCGCAAAGCCGATTCGCGGCGCAGCGCCGCATCCATCCCCCCCTGCACAATGCCAAACAAAGCCTGGGTGGCGTCGGTGTGCTGACGGGACAAAGCTCGTGTGGGGACGGCCGCCCCCGGCCGTCCAGCGGAGCGAAGCTCCGCTACCTCTGTGCGTGCCCAAGGCACTTCGCGCTTGTGCTCCTCAAAATATTTCTTGCAGCGCGCCGCCCAGCGCAGCGTGAGCTCCATCGAGCCTCGCGCGCGCCGAGCATCCGCCGGATACTCTGTGCACTCGTCAAAAGCCATGATGATGTCAGCTCCCAGCCCAATCTGAATCTCCATGGCTTTTTCAGGACTAAGAAAATGAGCCGACCCATCCAAATGCGAGCGGAACGCGACGCCATCTTCGCTGACCTTGCGCAGATCGTTCAGGCTGAAAACCTGAAACCCGCCCGAGTCGGTGAGAATCGCCCGCTCCCACGACATGAACCGATGCAGCCCGCCCATCCGCCGAACTGTTTCGACCCCAGGCCGCAGAAAAAGATGATAGGTATTGGCAAGCAAAATCTGGACGCCAAGTTCTTCCAGCACATCCTGCGAAACGCCCTTGACCGAACCGAGCGTCCCCACCGGCATAAACACCGGCGTCTCAACTTCTCCATGAGGAGTGATGAGCCTGCCAGCGCGGGCCGTGCCCCGGGTGGCTTCAATCTGAAATTGGATGGACACTGCGGAGGATTCTAAAGCAATTGCAGAGGTCAGAGGTCAGATTGCAGAAGTGAAACCAAACATTAATGAGTATCGCCAATGAGTATCGCCTGTTCAGGATAATCATCGTGGAATCGCGCCGCGATTCGGAGTAAAGTTGTGGCGTTGACGACCGCAGACGCGAAGCCCGCATTGCCCGCATTGGAGGAAACCGTTGTTCGAGCAATTCAAAGAGAACCTCAGCCTAGCGAGGGAAACAACGGAAACCGCATGTGAAGGTCTGAGAGCAGCACAAGCGGCTTGGCACAAGGCCACTCCGATGAAGCGAAGGGTTTGGCTGCTGGTGCCGACCGTGATTGTCGTCAATGCTGTCGCCGAGCATTTCTCGGTACCTTAGGTATTACGAGGCAGTGGCTATCCTGGTGCTCGTTGTTCTTGGGTCGTGGATGCCGCGGCGCAAGCTCCAGTAGCAGATAAGCTTGTCGCTCGTTGTTGCTAAATCGCAAACTAGACCAGCAATCAGCTCCCCAGTACAGATTCGATCGGCGGTCTTACTTCTGCAATCTGACTTCTGACTTCTGCAATCGACCACCCCTGCTATTTCGCGTACAGGTTCTTAACCACCTCGCCGCCCTTCATCACAAACTTAACCCGTTCAAGCGTAGTAACGTCAGCCAGAGGATCGCCGTCCACGGCCACAATGTCGGCCCATTTGCCCGGCTCAATCGTCCCGACTTTGTCGGACCACCCGAGCAAATCGGCATCATTAATAGTTGCCGCCTGGATCGCCTGCAGCGGCGTCAGCCCCAGCTTCACCATGACCGCGAATTCATGCGCGTTAAGCCCGTGCGGATACACGGCGGCATCGGTGCCGAATCCGACTTTCACTCCGGCGGCAAACGCGCGCGCCACATTCTTGCGCGCGGCCGGCATCACTTCGCGCGCCTTGGCAATCAGTTCGGCGGGCGTGCCGATCTTCTCCGCATTTTCCAGAAACCAGTCGGCCAGATAGAGCGTCGGCACCAGATACGTGCCATTCTTCTTCATCGTGGCGATGGCCGCGTCGTCAATGTAGGACCCGTGCTCGATCGAATCCACGCCCGCCTCCGACGCCCAGCGGATGCCTTCGGCGCCATGCGCATGCGCCGCTACCTTTCGCCCAGCCGGTGCGCATCCGCCACGATGGCCTTCATCTCTTCCAGCGTGTACTGCGACGCCTGCGGATTGTCGCCATGCGAAAGCACGCCGCCGGTGGCGCAGATCTTGATCAAGTCGGCGCCATACTTGATGTTCTCGCCGCGTCTTGTGCTGCACCGCTTCGATGCCATCGGCCACGCCTTCGGCCTGAATATGCCATTCAAACGGCAGCAAATTGTCGTCGCAGTGTCCGCCCGTGATGCTGAGCGCGGGCCCGCTGACCAGCATGCGCGGTCCGGGCACGTCACCCGCGTTGATGGCATCGCGCAGAGCAACGTCGCTGAAGTCGCTCGCACCCACATTCCGGATGGTCGTAAAACCCGCGTCGAGCGTAATCCGGGCATTGCGCGCCCCGTTGAGGGCCTGGCGAGGCACGGAAATCGCGAGCCGCGAGTAGCCGAAGTTGGGAGTGTAGGTGATGTGCGTGTGCGCATCAATCAATCCGGGCAGCACCGTGGCATTTGACAGATCGACCACCTGCGCCCCGGCAGGAATCTGCGCATCGGACCCAACGCTAGCGATCTTATCGCCCTGAATCACGATGGTCTGGTTCGAGAGCGTCTTGCCGGTCTTCACGTCAAGCAAGCGTCCGGCACGGACTACCACAGTCTTCGGCGCAGGTGCAGCTTGCGCCCAGAAAAAGTTGCTACAGGAAAGCGAAAAAATAAACGCAAGCAGATAACGGCTGAGCTTCATGTCATCCCCCTTTATTCCATCCCATCATCAGCCAGAATTGAGTCTTGGCCGAGTACCTTACAACTTCGGAACGGGAAACGGCAACCTTTATCGAACTTGGCGGTTCAGAAGAGCATTTCGCGCAAGGTTAATTTTCGGTTAAATTCGCTGCACCCAATTGACCAGCGTGCGGGACGGCATTAACCTGCGGTGGCTATGAGCAAAGAGGATCTGGATCAATTGCGCCTCGCCTACAAAAAGGCTGTCGATGAATGGGTCGACACTATTCGCGCCGAGGAAGCCTTAGCCACTCCCGACCATTCGATGACCGCCATGGAGCATTGGGATACCGCCCACTTCAAAGAGCACGATGCTCACTCGAAAGTCACGCAAGCGCGCGAAGCCTACAAAGGCGCGCTTCGCGAAGTAAATTACGGCATCTAGCGAGTTGTCATCCTGAGCGAAGCGAAGGACCTCCTGTTCCGCCCCGATTACTTCTTCGCTTTCGCCGGCTCTTTCTCTCCCACCCGTTGGCTCACCTTGAACGTCATCTTGCCCGCCTTCTTGTCCGCGTCCACGATCACGTGGTCCCCGTGCAGCACCTCGCCATCCAGAATTCTCAGCGCCAGCGGATCCTGCACCAGCTTCTGAATCGCCCGTTTCAGCGGACGCGCTCCGAAGTTTGGATCGTAGCCTTCCGTGAAGAGAAGCTCTTTCGCGGCGTCGGTGAGCTCCAGAGAAATCTTGCGGTCAGCCAGCAGACGCCGCAGGTCTTCAAGCCGCAGATCGACGATCTTCACCAGCTGTTCCTTGCCCAGCGGATGGAAGATGATAATGTCGTCCACGCGATTCAGGAACTCGGGTTTGAAATGCCCGTGCAGCGCGTCCATCACTTGCTTTGAAGCCCGCTCGAAGCCATCGGCATCACGAACGTTTTCCGACTGCAAGTACGCCGAGCCCAGGTTCGAGGTCATGATGATGACCGTGTTCTTGAAATCCACCTTGCGCCCCTTGCCGTCGGTCAGGCGGCCGTCGTCCATGATCTGCAGCAGGATGTTGAAAACGTCGGGATGCGCCTTTTCAATTTCGTCGAAAAGCACGACCGCGTAAGGATGCCGCCGCACCTGCTCGGTCAGCTGCCCGCCTTCTTCGTAGCCGACGTATCCCGGAGGCGCGCCGATCAGACGCGACACGGCGTGCTTCTCCATATATTCGGACATGTCGATGCGGATCATGGCGCGCTCGTCGTCAAAAAGAAATTCGGCGAGCGCGCGCGCCAGTTCGGTTTTGCCGACGCCGGTCGGCCCCAGGAAAATAAAAGACCCGATGGGCCGCTTCGGATCGCTCAGCCCGGCTCGCGAACGGCGAATGGCGTTGGCCACGCGTTCCAGCGCTTCGTCCTGCCCGATGACGCGCAGCCGCAGGCGATCTTCCATGTTGATGAGTTTCTTGACTTCGCCCTCAAGCATTTTCGAAACCGGAATGCCGGTCCATTTGGAGACGATTCGGGCAACGTCTTCCTCATCGACTTCTTCTTTCAACATGCGATGCCCGGCCTTGCCGTCGATCTGCGATGTGACTTTTTTCAGTTCTTCTTCGGTGTTGCGAATCAGCCCATAGCGGATCTGCGCCACGCGCTCCAGATTCCCTTTGCGCTCTTCGGCCGCTTCTTCGACCTTGAGCTGCTCCAGCTTTTCTTTCAGCGCGCGAGCTTGCGCGATGACGTCTTTTTCCTGCTTCCATTTGGCCTTGAGCGCGTTCGACTGTTCGCGAATGCCGGCCAGTTCTTTCTCGACGTGGCGCAAGGCGCTCCTTGGAATTCGCATCGTCTTCTTTTTTCAGCGCCTGCTTTTCGATTTCCAGTTGCGTGGCCCGCCGTTCCAGCTGATCGATCTCGGTGGGCATGGAATCGATCTGGATGCGCAGCGAAGCACGCGGCTTCGTCAATCAGGTCGATGGCTTTGTCGGGCAGAAAGCGGTCGGAGATATAGCGATGCGAAAGAGTCGCGGCCGCGACGATGGCCGAATCTTTGATGCGCACGCCGTGATGCACTTCATACTTTTCTTTCAGCCCGCGCAGAATCGCAATCGTGTCTTCCACGTTCGGCTCGCCCACGAAAACGATCTGGAAGCGGCGTTCGAGCGCCGCATCTTTCTCGATGTACTTGCGATATTCGTTGAGCGTGGTGGCGCCGATGGCGCGCAACTCTCCGCGAGCCAGCGCCGGCTTCAGCATGTTCGAGGCGTCGATCGAGCCTTCGGCGGCGCCCGCGCCGACCAGTGTGTGCAACTCGTCGATGAAGAGGATGATCTGTCCCTGCGAGTCTTCGATTTCTTTCAACACGGCCTTCAGCCGATCTTCAAATTCGCCGCGATATTTCGCGCCCGCGAGCATGGCTCCCAGATCGAGCGCCACGACGCGCTTGTTCTTCAGCACTTCCGGCACATCGCCGGAGATGATGCGCTGCGCCAGGCCTTCGACGATGGCCGTCTTCCCCACTCCCGGCTCGCCGATCAGCACCGGATTATTTTTCGTGCGCCGCGAAAGCACCTGCACCACGCGGCGAATTTCTTCATCGCGGCCGATGACCGGATCGAGTTTGCCGCGGCGAGCCTGCTCGTTCAGGTCGCGGGCATAGCGTTCGAGCGCCTGATACTTTGCTTCCGGATTCTGGTCGGTGATGCGCTGCGATCCGCGCACCGCCGTAAGCGCCTTCAGGATGGCGTCATGGGTCGCGCCGTGGCGCGCCAACAACTCCTGCGCCGGATCCCGCTTCAGGCTGGTCAACGCCAGCAGCATGTGCTCGGTCGAAACGTATTCGTCTTTGAAGGTGTCGGCTTCTTTGAAAGACTTCTCCAGCAGCTGGTTGATCTGCGACGACATCGCCGGCTGCGCCGCGCCGCGCTGCCCGAGACTTTCGGCAGCTTCTCAATTTCTTTGTAGACGTCGCTAAGCACCGCCTGCGGCCCGATGCCGATCTTTTCGAGCACCGGCGCAACGATGCCTTCTTTGTCTTCGACCAGCGCAGCCAGCAGATGGAGCGGTACGAGCTCCGGATTGCCGTGCTCCGACGCAAGCTCGTTCGCGCGCTGGACGGCCTCTTGCGCTTTGACGGTGAATTTGTCCCAACGGATGGCCATGGCTTGTTCCCCTGCTGCATTGTGATTCTGAGCGAAGCGAAGAACCTATGCAATTGCTGGCAGTGCAAGGAATGCAGAGGTCACTCGCTGCGCTCAGAACGACGGATTTGGTCGATCTACATTTGGTCGATCTATAAATGAAACGGGAGGCGCCTGTTACGTCGCCTCCCGCAAAGTTTACCGCTATCGGTTCTTTTATGCTGCCTTTCCAACGCCTTTCGGCTCTTTGCCCTCGAGCGTCTTCTGGCTGCCCGGCTCTTGGCCACTTACGTTTACCTTGATCTGCTTCGGCTTGGCTTCGGCTTTCTTGGCCAGCTTGATCTTCAACACGCCTTTGTCATAGTCGGCCTGAACGCTTTCCTGCTCGACCGTGTTCGGAAGCGTGAAGGTGCGGGTGAAGCTGCCATACTGTCGCTCCACTCGTCGATAGTTCTCTTCTTTCTCTTCGTTCTCGAACTTGCGCTCGCCGTGGACGGTCAGCGTGTTGTTCTCGATGCGGACATCGATGTCTTTCTCGTCGATTCCCGGCACCTCGATCTTCAAGGTGATGTTGTGCTCGTCCTCGTAGACATCCACGGGTGGAGCGAATGCGGTCGTGGTCAGTGATTCATCCTGCCCCTCCGGCCCACGAGGATCGCGGAACAAACGGTTCATGCGGTCCTGCAGAGTGACGAACTCACGGAAAGGATCCTAACGGGTAATCAGTGTCATAACGTAAATCCTCCTACTTCGAATTTTGAGTTGGGAGCTTTCAAAGCTCCCGGTTCTTATTTAGTATGTCACAATCATAAAATATGAGTGTGTTATTGTCAAGTATATAATATATTTATTTTCAATTACTTACGCTCAATATCATGCACTGCAAATAGCTTGTTTCCGGCACATTCAGCAGAATCGGATGATCTTTCGACGCCCCGCGATGCTCGATGATCCGCAGCGATTTGTGGGCATCCTGGGCGGCGTCGGCCACTACTTTGAGGAAGTCGGCTGGGCTGACGTGGAACGAGCAGGAGCAGGTGACGAGAATCCCTCCGGGGCGCAGCATTTTCATGGCGCGCAGGTTGAGTTCCTTGTAGCCGCCGAGGGCTTTATCGAGGTCGCGCTTGGTTTTGGCAAACGCCGGCGGATCGAGAACGATGGTGTCATAGCGCCGGTTCGCAGCGGAGTACTCCCGCAACAGATCGAAGGCGTTGGCCTCGATCCATTCCAACTCCCGGCCGTTCAGCAGCGCATTCTTCTCCGCCATTTCCAGCGCCGGACGCGAGCTGTCGACTCCGGTAACGCTGGAACACTTCCCCGCAGAACTCAAGGCCAGATGGAGCGCGAATCCGCCCTGATAGCAAAAAGCGTCCAGCGCTTCGCCGTGCGCGTACTGTGCAGCAGCGGCATAGTTTTCCCGCTGATCGAGAAAGGCGCCGGTCTTCTGCCCTTCGAGCCCGTCGTAGTAGAAGCGCACGCCGTTCATTCTGACTTCGGTCGAACTCTTCTCTCCCCACAGCAGCGCGGACGGAAGCGGCGGCAATTGCTCCAGTTCCCGGATGCGGGCTTCGACGCGTTCTACAATGCCGGCGGGCTGCAGTTCTTCTTTCAGCGTCTGCACGACGGCGGCGCGCACGGGTGCGGCGTCCATGGCCTGCGTGAGGATCTGCAGCGAGAGCACGTCGTTATAGCGATCGACGATCAGGCCGGGCAGAAAATCAGCTTCGCTGAAGACGACGCGGTAGGCGTCGGTATTGCGGACCAGATCATTTTCCTTACGGTAGGCGATGGCGGCGCGAATACGCTCCGCGGCCAGCGCGGGCAGATCGGGCACCGATCCGTGAGAGATCATGCGGATGGCGATCTGCGAAGAAGAGCTGTAGAGCGCACTGCCGAGAAATTTTCCACGCGCATCGAGCACGCGGACCACGGAGCCAGGCGGCACGTCGTTTGCTTCGGTAATGTCGGAGCGGTAGACCCACGGGTGGCGGGCTTGCAGGCGGGCGACTCCTCGGGCGGAAAGTTTTACGGAAGGCTCCGCGTGCTTGGCGGAGACAGCGCGGTTTTTCGGCATGGATTGATGTTATAGCGTAGCGACAGAGTGATGTTGTGTGGAGACGGGGCTCGTGCCCCGACCCCACGGGGCGGAACCGCGCGGCAGTCCTCAAGCGCGAATCACGATCCCATCCAGATTCCGTTTGCGCTTGCCCAGCTCTCCCCAGCTCGGAACAGCCCCCACGCTGGCCGTAACCGCCCCCGTCATCACCTTCTGGAACGCCGCCTGGAACTGATCCATCTCAGGCGCGGTGCCGATGGTGACGCGCGCGTAGGTTGGCCACACCGGCCAGATGCGTCCAATGAATACATTCTGTTTGGCCATGGCGTCGATCGCCGGCTTTGCCGGCCGTTTTGTGTCGAGCATGAAAAAGTTCGATTCCGAGCGAACGTAGGAGTATCCGTTGCGGTCGAGCCACGCAAACACCTGCCCGCGGATGGTGGCGTTGATGCGCTTGCGCTCGGGCACCAGCTGCGCGTCTTTCAGACTGGCTGTCGCGGCGACGACCGCGGTGATCGGCATGGGATTCCAGCCGCCGTAGTTCTCGATTTTCTCCAGCAGGTCGGGCCGGGCGAACACGGCGCCACAGCGCAGGCCCGCCATGCCGTAAATCTTCGAGAAGGTGCGCAGCAGGATGACGTCCTTGCCGGCTTTCACCAGGTCCATAGCCGAAACCGCGTCGGCAAAATGAATGTATGCCTCGTCGACCAGCACAACCGAACCCTTGGGCTTGTTCTCGACCAGGTATTCGATATCGGAATGACTGGTAATGGTGCCCGTCGGATTATTCGGGCTGCAGACGTAGAACACGCCCGCGTCGGGAGCCGCAGCCAGCATGGCCTTCACATCGTGCGCGTAGGTTTTTGTCAACGGGACTTTCACCACCTTGGCGCCGATGGCTTTGGCGGTAAACATGCCGGCTTCATATCCCGGATCGGCGGTCACATAGCTGCGCTGCGGTGAAGTGAATGCAGCCACCGTGTAATGCAGAGGCTCGCTCGATCCAGCGTAGACGCGAATCTGTTCCACCGTCAGGCCTTGCGTTTCCGCCAGCGTCTTCACCAGATCGTCGGTGAGCCAGTCGGAATAACGGCCGCCTTGCGGGACAATCGCGGCTGCCGCCTCGCGCGCCGAAGCGCCCGGCCCCAGCGGGTTTTCGTTGGCGTCAATCCGGATCGCATCTTTCGGAAAGTTGTGCACGCGGGCGCGAGCCAGCATCGGTTCGGTGACAATGCGTAATGCCAGGCCGGCCGTAGCAGCAGCCGACAGGCTGAGAAACGAACGGCGGGACGCGGAAGGAAAAGGCAGGTTCAAATCGCGTGCGGGAGCCATCACTCACCTCGTGCGGCCAATCTTACCGCAAAATCGGCCGAATTCGGCGGAGCGGAGATCGAAAGCATTAGTTCGCCAATAACTGCTTCACCGTCGCGACATCGTGATCAAGGTCTCGCGTCATGTTAGCGGCACGGGACTGAGCCGCACGAGCGGCTTCCGTCTGTCCGCCGATCTCGAGCGCCTGGGCCAGCAACAGATAACCAACCGGCGATGGCTGCAACTCGACCGATCGTTCGTAATCCTGGATAGCCGTGCTGATGTCGCCGGCTCGCTGTGCCAGCAATCCCAGCCCGCGATAGGCCGGAGAATTTCCAGGCTGCAGGTTCAGAGTCGCCTCGAAGTCTTGTTTCGCCTTGTCATATTGTTTCAGCGAGAGGTGCGCATATCCGCTGTTCGACCGCGCCATCGCCACCCAATAAGGAATGTTTGTGTATTGAGCTACCAGCGCGTAGTCATCGAGAGCCGCCTTATAGTCGCCATGAATCTGTTCGTAGCTCGCGATATTGAGCGTGGCTGCCGGATCGTTAGGCCGCAGGAATCGTGCTCGCTGCAGGTGCGGCATCGCTTCCTCGACCCTGTCCTGGGCAATCAATGCATTGGCGAGGCCGTCTTCGGCGACGTAGTTTCCCTCAGTAATCTGCAGCGTGTGGCTCCACAGCGTGATGTTGTCGCTCCAGAAACTCACCTGCCGATGCAGCGCAATTCCCAGTATCAGCAGGAGGGCTGCAGCGCAGGTTCCGGACACCGCCCTGGGAACATGCCAGATTCTCATAAGATCCGCCGCGCCCCAGCAGACGATGACGAAAATTCCCAACAGCGGGATGTAAGCATAACGGTCCGCCATAGCCTGGACGCCAACCTGCACCAGCCCGATCATCGGTACCAGCGTGCCCAGAAACCAAAACCACCCCACAAACAGAGGCCGGCGCCGCCGATACATAATGGCAAAGACGGTGACGGCGATAATCGCCAATCCGGACAAGACCGCCGCAGAGATGCTAATCGACTGCTCCGGATGCGGATACACAGGCGCCAGATTGAGCGGCCAGAAGGCCTTTTCGATATATTTGGCATATGCAATCGCCGCATTTCCCAGGTGTATCCAGAGCGGGAGCTTCACCTGGGTTGCGTCGGTCTGCACCTTCATGGTGATCACGGCGCTCACCGCCGACAGCGCAAACCACGGCACTTTCTCCCAAATCAAACTCCACAAAGACAAGCCGCGCGCGGTTGGGCCCGCCAGTTCGCCTTCAACGCTGTCAGCTCGCCCGAGACGACACAAGGGCCAGTAGTCCAGCAGCAGCAGCGCAAACGGAAACGTAATCACCTGCGGCTTGGTCATCAGCCCCAAGGCATAGGCAAAAGTAACTGCCAGATACCGTCCCACGCCGGGCCGGCGCGTGTACCAGCCATACGCAGCCAGCGCGACCAGAAAGAAAAACATGCTGAGCACGTTTTTACGTTCCGCGATCCACGCCACCGACTCCACATTGATGGGATGCAGAGCAAACAGCGCGGCCACCATCAGGCTGCGCCAGGCCAAGTCCCGTGGCACTCTCCAAAATCAAGAACAGCAGTATGGCGTTGGCCGCATGAAGAAGGACGTTGACGGAATGAGGACCCGCCGGGTTCAAACCGAAAATCTGGCAATCGAGAGCGTGCGAGAGCCAGGTGATCGGATGCCAGTTCGCCGATTCCGAGGTATGAAAAGCCCAAACCACGGTGTTCCAGGTGAGTCCGGCACGAACTTGCGGATTTTCGGTAACGTAAACGACGTCGTCAAAATTGAGAAACGGAGCCCGCGTGACCGGGTTATAGAGAGCAATCGTTGCCAGGGCAAGCAGCAGGCAGAAAATCAATCTGCGTTTTTGTGGGGACTGGAAAACCTGGGAATGGAGAACCTGGGACTGAAAAATCTGGGCCTCTGCCCGGCTCCGGTCAGGCGCAAGCTCCGCCGAGTCCGTGGCTTTCATTTGACCTCAGTGGGCCGCCGGCTGTTCCGCCGGAGAGACGGAATGCTTGTGGCTCGCTTTGTGTTCGCGCTGAATCGCCAGCAAATCTTTATGCAGCAGGTCGAGCGCATTCGAGGGAATCTCCGAGCCCCACTCGTCGATTTCCTTTTCGTCCCAATGCCCGTTGAGCCGGAGGGCGGCGTCGGTCAGGTCCTCGGGGAACGCCAGCCGGTAGGTTCCTTCGCGCAGCAGCACCCCGCCGACCTGGCGTCCGGTGTGCATTTCGTAGATGCGCCGAGTCGAACTGCCGCTGTTATTGGTAAACACCAGAAGCACTTCGCCTTCGTCCCCATAATCCGGACGGTAGAACCACGCCTGTGGCGCATCCGCCTTGGGCCGCGCGCGTTTTCGACCGGTAACCGTCACCACTTCCTGCTCCGGCTTCACTTCATTCGCGGGATTGAAGTAATAAACTCGCGAGCACGACTCGCAGACCATTACCTTTTCGCCGTTGCGCACTTCGTTATAGGTCTGCGGCCGCAGCATCACCTGGCAGCCCATGCATTTCTGGTCGCGGACCTCCGCCAGTCCGCTGCCCCGAAACTTAGCCACGCGCTCATAATGACCAAGAATATCTTCGGAAATTCCGTGCCGCAGCCCGTCCCGCTTGGCGTTCCACTCGGTCAGCTTCTTCTGATCTTCCGCCGTAACCTTGCGCGCGTCTTCTTTTTCCTTTTCGATCTCGGCCGTCTCCGCCTTGAGTTCAGCCTCCGCCGCTTTGACGTCCTTCTCGCGAGCGTCAACGTTGACCATCACCTCCAGGATGCGGTCTTCGTTGAGACGTATCTCCTGCTCGGCAAACTGGATCTCATGCAACAGCGCTTTATATTGTTCGTTGGTTTTTACGTCGAGAGACTGGTCTCGATACTTGGAAATTTTGCCTTGCAGGTCTTTGATATTGGCTTCGTATTTCTTGCGGTTGGCTTCGTCGCCTTTGGCGGCAACCCGTACTTTTTCCAGATGCGCCTTGGTCCCAGCCAGCTTCTGTTCAATCACCGCGACGCGTTTCGGCAGCGCCGCAACTTCGTCCTGCAACCGCCGGATTTCCTTATCCGCCGTCTGCAGCTCCAGCAATTTTTCAATATCAGGAAGCATCGGCCCCAAGCATCACACCAACAATTCTAGCATGTGTGGAGACGGCTCTCTGCCCCCGTCCAAGCGGAGCCCGGGATTCGTATCAGGGCACGCTTTCAGTCATGTCGCCAGCCGTTAGAAATACGGTCTCGGAGGGTGCCCGTTCTCGTCGCGTTTTCCGCGACAGAGCCTGCCCTGAGCGGGGCCGTAGGGGCGGGGACTTTGACTTCAACGATTAGAATCCCCGCGTCAGCCCCTGGGACTCTTCAAAATTCGCATGATCGCGATTATTGTGTTCCAATTCCGAGTCGTAGCGGGCACGCCGTACAGTTTGTCGATCTGGCCAAGATAGCCGATTGTCTTCATGTGACGGCGGTACATTCCGAAAACGAACTGCCCTTCGGACGCAATCACCCGCACCAACCACTCCCCCTCTGAAGGAAACGCGACCGGAAGCGACGCCCGGACACCCCCTGTTTTCGACAGGATACTCACGAACCGGACAATATCCGGTGGTGATGGCCGAGTTCCAAACGGATTCTCCGTCTCCAGTCGCACAAGATCGCGGCCTTCGCACAGCACAATGTGCGCTTCGAACGGCAGCTTGCGAAGCAATGCAGAACGGAATTTTGCTCGGGATACAGGTTTACGAACAACAAAAGTGCCCGCAGCACCCACGTTCACGACATCATAGCCGCTCAGTTCTCGCGCGAGGATGCTCGGGCGAAACGTTCTGTGCCCGCCAACATTGACACCCCGGAGGAAGACAACAAGAGCCATAACACTAACTCGCTAATCCTAAGACGCAGCGGGGGGCGGGATGATAGTAGACATGCATCAATACCTTCCGCGTTAACGGGAGTGCAAGCACAAGAAATCCTACTGCAGCGGTTCCGACACGTGCTCGTGGACGATCAGCCACTTCCCATCCTGCCTTTCGAAAACCGCAGTCCAGCGCATGGTAGACATCTCCCGCTTCCCCGACTTCTGCGTCATGTCCGCCGCCACCGTAGACGTGACCCAATAAGCATCGCCGCTCTTGTGAATCTGCAAGTCGTCGTTCACCATGAACCTTGCCGCTTTGTAGTCGCCCAGCTCTTTGGTAACACCGGATTGGTATTCGTCCCAGCTCCCATACTTGACCGGAGCAATGTCAAAAAACACGTGCGGACCCTGCGCATAATACTGTTTCTGCCCCGCCGCATCGAGCGTCGACCAGCCATCCCAAATCCTCTGCAAATAAGCCTTATCGACACCCACTGCGGCGGCCGCGGCTTTCGTTCCCTTTTGCGCAGAACTCGTTAGCAGAAAACCAGAGATCGTCACGCAACTCGCAAACGCCAGCACAGCGATTCGTTTCAGCATTCGCCGCCTCCAGACGGAGAGCATTCTCGCATGCGCAGCGCAGTCAAGCCAAACCGAAATCGGGGCCAGCCGGAGACGAGGCCAATACCGAATGCCTGACTTTGGTAATCTGCCCCGTAACAGCGGTCTGATGCCATACTGACCACGAGAATGCCCTCCACCGCCAGCACGCAAAAAGGACACCGCGGCCAGCGCGTCCGCCTCGGAGGTTCCATTCTTGCTCTGCTGTTGCTCGAAAACGGACGTCAGATCCGCGGCCGCATGAATCAGCTTTCTGTCAACGGCGGGTTGCTCTCACTCGAAAATCCGCTCGACGAAAGCATCCGTGTGACCGTCCTGTTCCACCTCGGCTGCACCAGCGTCCGCTGTCGCGCGCAAATGTTGTTCCCCATGTGGGCGACCCAAGGGTGCCTCCAGCCATTTCGCTTTTTGGAATTGCCCGAGGCCAGTTACGCCAGCCTGAACCGGGAATTGGAAAACCTGGTCCGAGCCGGCGCGTCTCAGGAAGAGGAAGAAGCCGAGTAGTCGCTCACGTTACTGCTGCCGCTAAAATCTGCTCCAGCGTGGCCTGATCTGCCAGAAGTCACAGCCCCAAGTGTAGCCGTCACCAGCCCAGATTTTCCGCGCATCCTGTACACTTGAACTACCAAAACATACGAAATTCGCGCCCCCCACAAAGGGCTTGTCAGGTTCGTTGCCTTATAGTACAAAGGCCTCGTTCAAACGATTAATGAATTGTCGAAGGCAGAATAGTGTGACTCTGCCTCACAAACTGGGCAGTCCCGCCCTCCCAGGAGCCGCCTCTCGTGGAACACGTTGATCCATCCGTCATCAATCGCTTCGACACACGCTCCAGCCGGCGTTGCGAATTCTGCCAGGAGCTCGATCCCCAATTCCTTCAACGCCGCCCGCTTGACCAGATGGTGGCCACCAGTCGAAGAGCTGTTGCTTCCGCCCATCTGAGCGAGGATGGCTACGTCCGCCACCGGATGCTCGAATTGCGCCGGATCACTTCCCGAGCCCCGCTCACTGCGGCGTAGGCGATGTATTGGTACCCATCCGCATTTTCGCGTGCAACTTCCGCAGCGGCGGCGCGTTCTAATCAGTGAGGCTTCAAGCTGGTGTACCCTGGGCGGGGGAGGCTTCCCATGCTGGCCGGTATGCGATCCCGTTTCTTGCTCTTCTCTTTGTGGATGTTTTCCGTCGCTGCATATTTGCCCGTTCAATCTCAGATTAACGGCGTCCCCCCTTCGGTCACTTCAAGCGGTTTCGGTGGACGCCTGATTAACGGTGTTCGTCCCAGCGTGACGTCCCTCGGACCAAACGGTTACGGCAACGGCAATATCAACGACTGGTTTGTTTTTGGAAACTGCTGCTCCAACCTCTTCATTCCGGTGAATCCCGGTCCGCCGCAGTCCTCCGGGCGCCACCACCGCAAGCACCACGACCAAGATCCCGCCGATTTCGCGGTAGGCATCGTTGAGCCTGCCTACGTCCCCTACGCTCAGGAAGCTGACGATGCCTCACCCGACCTCGACTACGTTCACGCTCCAGGCCGTCCGAACCGGGATGCTGCGAACCAAGATGCTCTGAACCGGGATGCTCTGAACCAGGATGCTCTGAACGGCGATGCTCTGAACCCCGATGCTCCCGCCAACCGCGCTCGATATCGTGATTCGGCTCCGGAAGCGGACGCTTCCGCCGAACCCAATCCCGGTGAACCAGAAGAGCCCGTGACCGCCCAGCCCTCGACCGTGCTGGTTTTCAAAGACGGTCACCAGTCCGACGTGCTCAATTACGCCATCGTGGGCGATACGCTTTTTGACATATCCGCTGGCCGCACCCACAAGATCCTCCTCGCCGACCTCGATCTCTCCGCTACCCACAAAACCAACGAAGACCGCGGCGTGGACTTCCAGATTCCGGAGAGTAAGGCCCGGCAATAAGCTCCCCAACACCGCTCACACAGAGGGCACCGCCTACCCGCTTTTTCCCTGTATTCCCCGTGTTCCTCTGTGCTCCCCGTGGTAACTGCTCCACGATTTCCCGCTTGACACGGCCCTCCCGTCACATGGATACTTATGCATAGCAGTGGATTTTTATTCATGTCGAAAACAGCCCGCCACAAAGCCATCCTCGACCTGCTCGACGACGGTCCTGTCGAAAGCCAGGATTCCCTCCAGCACCGGCTCGAGCGCAAGGGCTTCGAGGTAGGCCAGGCAACCCTGTCCCGCGACATCCATGAGCTCAAACTTGTCAAAGGCCCTGAGGGTTATCGGCGCGCGGATGAGACCTTGGCCGCCGACGGCTTTCTGCCCTCGGTCATGCATCTCGCTCGCCAATTCGTGGTCGAGATCCGCCCGGCCCAGAACCTGCTCGTGGTGAAAACCACGGTTGGCAGCGCGCAGCCGGTCGCCGCCGCGCTCGACACCTCGCACTGGCCTGAGGTTCTGGGCACAATCGCCGGCGACGACACGGTGCTGGTCATCGCCGCCGACAAAAAGAAAGCGCAGGGACTTGCCCGACGCATTCGCGAGCTGTTGTAAGCGGTTTGCAGGATTAGCTTGCAGGATTAAATTGATCAATCCCTCGAACCGCGTTCGAACGGTTTCCAGAAACGGAGTGTTACGAAATGCAAACCAGAACCGAGCCCATGGCGTTGATGGATCCGCCAATCATGAAGACGACCCCGCCGCAGCCGGCGGAACCGGCCGCGCCGCGCGACCTTGTCTCCATCCACGATCTCGCCCCCGCCGAAGTCCTCGCCCTCTTCAGCCTCACCTCCATGCTCAAGCAGCGTCCCGCGGACTACCGCAATGTTCTCGCCGGCAAGCAGATGGTGATGTTCTTCGAAAAGCCCTCGCTGCGCACCCGGCTCACGTTTGAAGCCGGCATGGATAGCCTGGGCGGCAGCACGTTCTTCATTGACCAGACAGCCAGCCGCCTCAACGCGCGCGAGTCGCTTTATGACATCGCCCACAACCTCGACCGCTGGATCGACATCATCGTGCTGCGCACATTCCGCCATTCTGTCGTCGAAGAGATGGCCACCTACGCTGACGTTCCAGTCATCAACGCTCTCAGCGAGCTGGAACATCCTTGCCAGGCGCTCGCCGACTTTTTCACCCTGCACGAGCATTTCGGCGATCTCAAGAAGCTTCATTTTGCCTACGTTGGCGATGGCAACAACATGGCGCACTCGCTACTGCTGGCGGGCGCCGCGGTGGGCGCGAAGGTTTCGATTGCGACGCCAGAGCGCTACGCGCTGAATCCCGTCATCGTGACCATGGCAAAGGCGATTGCGGACGAGACCAAGGCTTCGCTCCGCATCTTGACCGACCCGCGCAAAGCCGTGGCCGGAGCCGATGCCGTCTACACCGACACGTGGGCCAGCATGGGACACGAGCACGAAGCGGAAGAACGCAACGCCATTTTCGCCCCCTATCAAGTGAACTCGGCCCTCATGCAGCTCGCCAAGCCGCACGCGCTGTTCATGCACTGTCTGCCCGCGCATCGCGGCTACGAGGTGACCGACCAGGTCATCGATTCCGTGAACTCGGTCGTCTTCGATCAGGCCGAAAATCGCCTGCACATTCAGAAAGCTATACTGGTATGGCTGTTGGGCGGCGGCGTGGGCCGCTTCCCGGCTGATTTCCAAGGGAGGAGTGCGCATGCCTAAGCTGGGCGTCCCGGGAAAAGAGAAGATTGTTCTCGCCTACTCCGGTGGACTCGATACCTCCATCATCATTCCGTGGCTCAAGGAAAACTATGCCTATGAAGTGATCGCCATGGTCGCCGACGTAGGCCAGGGCGATGATGTAGAAGCCGTAGTCGAAAAGGCCTACAAAACCGGAGCCGCCAAGGTAGTAGTCGAGGATCTGCGCGAAGAATTCCTTACCGGCTACGTCTGGCCCGCGCTGAAAGCGGGCGCGGTGTACGAAAACAAGTATCTGCTCGGCACGTCGCTCGCCCGGCCCGTGATCGCCAAGCATCAGGTCGAAGTCGCGCTGCGCGAAGGAGCCTCCGCCGTCAGCCACGGATGCACCGGCAAAGGCAACGACCAGGTCCGCTTCGAGATGGCCTACCAGGCGCTGGCTCCCGAGTTGAAGGTCATCGCGCCGTGGCGCGAGTGGGATCTGAAGTCGCGCGAAGATTGTCTCGACTATGCCGAGAAGCGCGGCATTCCCGTCGCCGCGAGCCGCGAGAAAATCCACAGCCGCGATCGCAACCTATGGCACCTGAGCCACGAGGGCGGAGAACTGGAAGACGCCGCCAACGCACCATTTACGAGCACCTGGCAAATGACGAAGTCGCCGCAAGAGGCTCCCGATAAAGAAGAGCAAGTCGAAATTGGATTCGAAAAAGGCGTGCCTGTTTCGGTCGGCGGCCAGGCCCTCGATCCTGTATCGCTGGTCGAGCTGCTGAACGAAATCGGCGGACGCAACGCGGTCGGACGCATCGACCTGGTCGAGAACCGTTTCGTCGGCATCAAGTCGCGCGGCTGCTATGAAACTCCCGGAGGCACGCTGCTGCTCGCCGCCCACGGCGAACTCGAAGCCCTCTGCCTCGATCGCGACCTGCTGCACTTCAAGCAGCACGTCGCGCTCAAGTATGCGGAACTCGTTTACTTCGGCCTGTGGTTCACGCCGCTGCGCGAAGCGCTCGACGCCTTCGTCGAAACCACGCAGCAGAATCTGACCGGCGCGGTCAAGCTGTCGCTCTACAAAGGCAACGTCAGCATCGTCAGCCGCAAGTCCGATTATTCGCTCTACCGCACCGACCTCTCCTCATTCACCATGGGCGCAAGCTATGATCAGAAAGACGCAGAAGGCTTCATCCGCATTCTCGGATTGCCCTCGCGTTGCCGCGCCCAGACGCAGACGAAAGTGAAGGTTGAGGTTCCGCAATGAAGATGTGGTCCGGCCGCTTTCGGCAGCCGCTTGACCCCGAATTTGAAAAATGGCAGCGGTCGTTTCCCTACGATCAGCGGCTGCTGCCGTTTGAACTCGCCGCCAGCCGCGCCCACGCCAACGCTCTCGAACACGCCGGAGTGCTTTCCTCCGAAGAACTTTCCGAAATCGTCAAAGCGCTGGGAGAAATCGGCCGCCGCGCCGAATCGTCGCCCGAATTTCTTAACGATCCCGAAGCCGAAGACGTCCACCACTTCGTCGAAAAGCAACTCGCCGCGCTGATCGGCGCGACCGGCTACAAGCTGCACACCGGCCGCAGCCGCAACGAACAGATCGCTACCGACCTCCGCCTCTTCGTGCGCGAAAGCATCGACACCCTGCAAAACCTGATCGCCGATTGGATCGAGGCGCTGCTCGCGCGCGCCGAGTCGGCGGGCAGCAGCAGCCATGCCCGCATACACGCACTTGCAGCCGGCAGAGCCCGTGCTGGTTGCGCATTGGCTGCTGGCGTATGTAGAAATGTTTCTCCGCGACGCCGCGCGCCTTGCCGACTGCCGCAAGCGCGCGAACTTATGTCCGCTGGGATCGGGCGCCGTCGCCGGAGCCACGCTCACTCTCAATCGTCAAGCGATGGCCGCGGAGCTGGGCTTTGATGCTCCGACGGCGAACAGTATCGACGCCACCAGCGACCGCGACTTCGCCATCGAATTCGTCGACGCGCTCTCATTGCTCGCGCTTCACCTCAGCCGCTGGGCGGAAGAGATGATCTTGTTCTCGACTCCCGCATACGGATTCGTCGAGTTGCCCGAGGCCTACTCCACCGGCAGCAGCGCCATGCCGCAGAAAAAAAATCCCGACCTGCTGGAGCTGGTGCGCGGCAAAGCGGCGCGCGTCATGGGATGCGCCACCACGCTGCAGACTCTTGGTAAAGGGACTGCCGCTCGCCTACAACAAAGACTTGCAGGAAACGCAGGAGCCTTTGTTCGACGCCTCCGACACGGTCATCGGCATGTTGCCGCTGGTGACCGGATTTATGAACACCGTCGAATTCAACGACGCCAAAATGAATCAGGCGGCAAGTTCGGGCTTCATGAACGCCTGGGCCGCAGCCGCCTATCTAGTCGAACGCGGAGTGCCCTCGCGCCTCGCCCACGAAGCGGTCGGCAAGGCCGTTGCTTTGGCCGTCGAGCGCGGATGCGATCTACAAAAACTTCCGCTCGCCGACCTGCAGGCTATCCACTCCAGCTTTGATGCCGGCTTCCACTCCTGCCTCGGACTTACTGAAGTGCTCGCGCTGCACGATGTTCCCGGAGGCACCGCGCCTCGTCACGTCAAGCGCGCGCTGCAGAATGCGCGGGAGCGCACTGCCGCTTTGCGGTCTCGGGAGCACATCGCGAGCCGCTAGCGACGAGCGGCGCACAGGCTGGGTGCTTCTTTTGGCCGAGCCTTCTTCCGCCCGCAATGCATCTAATACAGAAGAGTTTTTAACGGAGTATTACCCTGATTCTTACCCGAGTTCTTTTCTTCGCCCTGTTTCTTTTAGCGATCTACGCCGTCCAGCGATTCTGGTTCATGCGGGCGTGGACGTGGATTGGCTCGTTCTCGAATGCCAACTGGCGCTTCGGCCTTCATGCCGGCTGATCGCGCTGGCCGCCGCACTGCTCGCAACGCTTCTTGATCCGCTGCTTGGCCACGGCGATCTCGCGGCTCAGCTTCGGCAGCTTCCACCTCGGCAAGACGCTCTCCACAGTTGCCCGCCTGTGGATGGTTGCTTCATTCTTCGGATTCCTGGCGATCGAATCGGTGGGAGCGATCGAGTGGGTCACGAACGTCGCGGCCCGGCTTCTGCCTCATTCTGGAGCGGTTGCGGGCGGCTTCAGTCCCTCGCGCCGGACCTTCTTTCAATACGCCGCCGTGCTTGCCGGAGGCTTCCCCTTTCTTGCCGCGACCTACGGATTTGCCGCCGGACGCCTGCGCTACACGATCGAGCGTGTCGATGTGCCGGTTGCCAATCTTCCCCCGGAGCTGGATGGCCTGCGCATCGCGCAGCTCAGCGACATCCACATTGGCGACTACATGCCGCCCCGTGAAATCGCGCGCGCCGTCGACATGGCTAACGATCTGCACCCTGATATTTCCTTTGTTACGGGAGACTTCGTCTCAAGCGAAGGCGACCCGCTGGATGCCTGCATTAACGAGTTGAGCCGGCTGCGCGCTCCGCTCGGCGTCTGGGGATGCAATGGCAACCACGAAATTTATGCGGGAGTGGAAGACGAGGCGGAACGGCTCTTCCGCGAAAAGGGAATGCGGCTGCTGCGCGCTGCGAGCACGGTGGTTGAGCACAATGGCAGCACGCTTTAATCTGCTGGGCGTCGATTACCAGCGCGACCACATGACCAGGGGCGAGCGCACTGGGCCGATGCTTGCGGAAATTGAGCATCTGGTCCGCCGCGATATGCCTAACGTTTTGCTCTCGCACAATCCGAACTCGTTTCATCGCGCCGCCGAGCTGGGAATCGAGCTTAGTCTCGCCGGGCATACGCATGGCGGGCAGGTGAAGTTTGAGATCGTGGATCACAGCGTCAGTCCGGCTCGGCTAATCTCGCCTTTGTCGCCGGACTTTATCGCCTGCCGATTCCGATGAACGGGCACGGCGGCGCCGCGTCCCCGAATAATGGTTTGCAGAAGGCGGCGCTCTATGTGAACCGCGGCCTCGGAACTTTCGGCTTCCCGGTGCGTATCGGCGTCCCGCCAGAGATCACGCTGCTGACCCTGCGGCGGGCCTGAAACCAGAGCCTGAAAAGGCAACGTTCGCCCACCCCTTGCGGCCTCAGACATGGTATAATTCCTTAGCAACTCCGGTCAAATAATGCCTGTAGATACAGTGACTTAGCAGGATTTGCAGTGAGACGATACGGGACAGCTTCGCTCCGTCCCCACAAGGGGTCACCCGAGCTCTTACTGAGAACTGACAACTGAGAACCGAGAACTGACTTTCATGGCTGACGATCCCCAAAACCCCGAACTCCCCTTAACTCCTCCCGGCGGCGACGGACAATCTCCCACCGGTCCGGGCGCCCTCAACATGCAGCCCGTCAACATTGAAGAGGAGATGAAGCGGTCGTATCTCGACTATTCCCTGTCGGTGATCATCGGCCGCGCGCTGCCCGACGTCCGCGACGGACTGAAGCCGGTGCATCGCCGCATTCTTTACACCATGCAGCAGATGGGCCTCGCTCCGGGACGACGCCACGCGCAAATGCGCCCGCATCGTCGGCGAAGTCATGGGCAAGTACCATCCGCACGGCAACCTCGCCGTTTATGACGCGTTGGTGCGGTTGGCGCAGCCGTTTGCCATGCGCGCTCCGCTGGTCGATGGACAAGGCAACTTCGGCTCGGTCGATGGCGATCCTCCGGCGGCCGATCGTTACACCGAAGCTCGTTTGACGCGCGTCTCTACCGCGCTGCTCGAAGATCTCGACAAAGAAGCGGTCGACTTTTATCCCAACTACGACGGCACCGAAACGCAGCCCGCGGTTCTGCCTGCGCGTTATCCGAACTTGCTGGTCAATGGATCTGACGGCATTGCCGTCGGCATGGCCACCAAAATTCCGCCGCACAACCTGACCGAGATTGTCGATGCCACCATCACGCTGGTGAATAATCCTGCCGCGCAATTGCCGGAAATTCTGAAGTTCGTGCAGGGACCCGACTTTCCCACGGCGGCCATCATTCACGGACGCGCCGGAATCTTCGAGGCCTACCGCACAGGCCGCGGCCGGTTCATGATGCGCGCCCGCGCCGCCATCGAGAACGTCACCAAAGATAAGCAGGCGATCATCGTCACCGAGATTCCTTACCAGGTGAACAAGGCGCGGCTTGATCGAGCGTATTGCCGACCTCGTCAACGACAAGACCATCGACGACATCTCCGACATTCGCGACGAAAGCGATCGCGACGGCATGCGCATCGTGATCGAACTCAAGCGCGGAGCCGAACCGCAGATCGTGCTCAACCAGCTCTTCAAGCACACCTCGATGCAGGAAGGCTTCAGCATGATTCTGCTGGCCGTGGTCAACGGCCAGCCGAAGGAAATGGGGCTGATCCAGGCGATCAAACACTTCATCGATCATCGCGTCGATGTGGTGCGGCGGCGGACTTCTTACTTACTGAATAAAGCAAAAGACCGCGAGCACATTCTGGAAGGCTACCTGACCGCGCTCGATCACCTCGATAACGTGATCGTGATTATTCGCGGCAGCGCCAACCGTGCCGACGCTCGAGAAAACTTGGTCGCCTACTTTGGCGGCAAGAAGATCGATATCAACACCACCGGACGCGCTCCGAAGCTCGACGCTGAGAAGCCGTTTACCGCCAAGCAGGCCGACGCCATCCTCGAACTGCAACTGCACCGCCTGACCAAACTCTCGATCGACGAAATTTCGAACGAGTTGAAGTCGGTGCGGGAGGCGATTGCCGAGTACGAATCGATTCTTGCTTCGGAAGCGAAGCTGCGCAAAGTCATCATCAAGGAACTGGAAGAGGTCAAGAAACTTTACGGCGACGCGCGCCGCACGGTGATCGAAGACGAAGCCGCGGAAATCATGCTGGAAGACCTGATCGCCGACGAGCAGGTTGCGGTCACGGTCAGCCATTCCGGCTACATGAAGCGCACTCCGATCTCGACGTATCGCATGCAGCGGCGCGGCGGCACCGGACGCACCGGCATGAAGACGCGCGACGAGGATTTCGTCGAGCATCTGTTCATCGCCTCCACCCACGCCTACATCCTGATCTTCACCAATACCGGACGCGTCTACTGGCTGAAGGTGTATGAGATTCCCGATATCGCCGCCGCCGGCAAAGGCAAGCACGTTGGCAACCTGGTGGGCCTGCAGCCCGGAGAAACCGTCCGCACCATGCTCGCCGTGCGCGATCTGGAAGAAGAAAACCGGTACGTCTTCTTTGCCACGCACAACGGCACGGTGAAAAAGACCGAGGTGAAAGACTTCTCGCACGTGATGTCGCGCGGCATCATCGCCATCAACATCGAGCCGGGAGACGAACTGGTCGCAGCCTCGCTCACCGACGGCAACCAGATCGTCTTCCTCGCCTCGCATGACGGGCAAGCGATTCGCTTCGACGAAAACGACGTGCGCCCCATGGGACGCAACGCCACCGGCGTGCGCGGCATGAACCTCGCCGAGAAAGATTACATCGTCGGCATGGCGACCACGATCAAGCCGGAGGCGAAAGCAGAAGTGAAAGGAAGGCGAGGTCGCTCCCGAAATCGCGGATCTCGTTCCGGAAAAAGGCTCGCTCATTCTTTCCGTCACCGAGAACGGATACGGCAAGCGCACTCCCGCCGACGAGTATCGCCTCACCAATCGCGGCGGCAAAGGCGTGATCAACGTCAAGACCACGGCGCGCAACGGCAAAGTCGTCGGCATTTCGCAGGTGACGGAGAAATCCGAGGTGATGCTGATCAGCCAGTACGGCAAGATCATCCGCATCGAATCAAAGTTCATCCGCGAATCGGGTCGCTCGGCGCAGGGTGTGCGGCTGCTGAACGTCGAGCCGGGAGATCGGGTAGCGGCGGCGGTGGTGATTCCGCCGGAAGAGCCGAATGGGAATGGGACGTTGATTCAGTAGGCTCGCGTGGGGGGCGGGCGCAGTCGTCCGCCCCGCATTACCGCAGTCACTTCAAAATAACCACACTTTCGTTTATTGTTAACCGTAGTGACACTCCTCCCCGCTTGTGCCCGCGCGGTTGCAGACTATTTGTGAGCGTGCGTTTGTGCATGACATCGTAAACGCGAAACCCGAACCCGCGCACCATCCACTCGCATACGACGAACTTCTGAGTCGGCCGATTCGCGAGCTGGGGCTTACGCTTGCTGGGTCGCCGGTCGAGCGCTTTGTCGAACAGCTCTATCGCGAGCTGGACGCCAAGGGGCTGACCAAATTTCGTCCGGCGGTTTACCTGACCGACGAGTGGGGATGCCCGTCGGGAGAGCCGATTATCGGGATTCCGTTTTACCTGGCGCATGCGGCGCTGGCGCAACTGGAAAAGGAAACGCATGACCTCGAAGACGCGAGAGAAATCATGATGTATCTGCGGCATGAGGCCGGACACGCGTTTACCTATGCGTACAAGCTGCACAATCGGCCGGAATGGAAAAAGATCTTCGGGCCGTTCCGCCGTCCGTATCACGACAATTACCGGCCCGCGCCGTTTTCGCGCGACTATGTGCGGCATTTGCCGGGATGGTATGCGCAGAAGCATCCGGATGAAGATTTTGCCGAGACCTTTGCGGTGTGGCTGACCCCGCGCTCGAACTGGCGCAAGCGCTATCGCGGCTGGGGAGCGATGGAGAAATTGAGTTACCTCAACCGGCTGGCGCGCAAGCTGGGGAAGAGCGACCCTCCGCGGCGGCGCGGACAGGCCGACATCACGGTCGATGACATGGAGACCACAGTCGCCGAGTTTTATCACCAGAATGGGCGCGGGGAAGTTGCCGTCACCGAACTTGGCGTTAGTGAATTAACACCGGATACGGATCTGCGCGACCTCTTCCCCGTATCCAAGCGGCGCAAGACGTCGCTGCCGGCGCACGAATTCTTGCATCAGCATCGCAAAGCGGTGATCGACAAAGTGGCGCAGTGGACGGGTGCGCAGCGTCCGCTGATCAAGACTTTGATAGACACTATCGAAAAGCGCGCCGGTGAACTCGACCTGCGCACCGACAAAACGCGCAGCGCGGAACATCTGGCGGAAGTCACCGCCTATGCCACCGCGCTGGTGATGACTTATGTGGCGAAAGGAAAATTTATTCAGCCGTAGAGAAAAGGTGTTAGGTCTCAGGTGTCAGGCGCCGGAAAACCTGGCGGGGAGTAATGCGCAAGATTTTCCTGAGACCGACGACCTGAGACCTGACCCGAGGAGACACGATGATCGGAGCAAAACTCAAAATCGCGCTGCTCTACGACTTGTGGAATGAGGACCCGGCCGCGGCAGCGGCGAAAGAAGAAGCGGAGACTGCGCGCAAGCCCGCAAGAAAGTCAAGAAGGTCAAGAAAGAGAAGACCGATCGTGAGGAAATTTTCGAAGCGCTCGAGAAACTCGGACATGAGCCTTCGTACTTTGAGCTGGATGGTCGTCCGCCGTCCTTGCATTCGCTTTCGCGTTGCGATGCCGACCTCATCTTCAACCTGACCGAGTCTTTCGACGGTGACGACACCAAGGAAATGAACGTGGTCGCATACGTCGACCTGCTGGGATTGCGCTACACCGGAACGGGTCCGCACGGCATTTTCATGTCACAGGACAAAGCCATCGCCAAGAAGATCTTCGCGTTTCACGGTATCAAGACTCCGTTCTTTGCGACTGCCTATCGCGGACGCATTGATCATGCCCACGACATTTCCTTTCCGCTCATCGTCAAGCCGTCGTGGGAAGACGGATCGATCGGCATCGACGAGGGAGCGGTCGTAAAAAACGTCAAGGAAATGATGGAACGGATCCAGTACATCCAGGATGAATTCGACTCGCCAGCCCTGATTGAGGAATACATCGAGGGGCGCGAGATTTACGCTGGAATTCTCGGCAGCTATGAACGAACGCAGGTTCTGCCGCTGGTCGAACTCGATCTTTCACGTCTGCCCGAAGGCACGCCGAAAATCGCCACCTATGATGTGAAGTTCGAAAAGAATACCGAAGTCTACAAGCTCACCAAGTCAGCCATCGCAGAGAATCTCGACGAAAAGACGACGAAGCGGCTGGAAGATACGGCGCTGGCCGCGTACCGCGCACTCAAGCTGCGCGACTATGGACGCATCGACATGCGACTGGCTCCGAACGGCGACGTCTATGTGATCGAAGCGAATCCGAATCCGTGGCTGGCAAGCCGGCAGGAATTTGCCATGGCTGCGAAGGCGTCGGGGCTCTCCTACGCAGAGATGATCGGCTCCATTGTCGATTTGGCGATGAGCCGCTACCTGAATGCCAACCTGGTGAATGCGGCCACGATGCACTAGAGACTCGCCGAACCTTTCATTAAATTGTGCAACTCTCCCAGAACAAATCCCGCCCTAGAACATGTTCCAGAGGTACTGGTTGTACACCTCGTGGTGGAACTGCACCTCCGGGGGCTTGACGAACGTTCCCAGCAGGCGCGGGCAGCGGTCGGCCGATGCCTGCTTCAGGTCGGCGTAGCGCTCCTTCACGTCGTCGCCCAGCATCTTGGTCGTCCACTCGGCGTCGCGGAAGTCATCGATCGCGGTGTAGATGTTGTCGGGCAGATAGCGCTCGGCCTGGCGCAGGTTCTTGATCTTGGCGATCTCGCCCTCGAGGCCGGTCTTGAAGACGGAGAGCAGCACCAGGTAGGGATTGGCATCGGGCGCCACGGCGCGGACCTCGACGCGCACGCTGCGCTCGTTGCCGATCGGGATGCGGACCATGGAGCCGCGATCGACGGCCGAAGCCTTGAGCTGGTTCGGCGCTTCGAAGTGCGGATCGAGACGGCGATAGGCATTGACGCTGGAGTTCAGCAGCAGGCAGATGTCGTTGCCGTGGGTCAGAATGCGGTCCACGAACTCCCATGCGAACTTGCTGACCTTTTCCTCGCCCTTCGGATCCCAGAACAGGTTCTTGCCGTTCCTTGCTGACCGAAACGTTGGTGTGCATGCCGCTGCCGTTGACGCCGACGACCGGCTTGGGCAGGAAGCAGGCGGTCATGCCCATGTTGCGGGCCACCTGGCGGCAGATCAGCTTGTAGAGCTGGATCTGGTCGGCGGCGGCCACCACTTCGCCGTATCCGTAGTTGATCTCGAACTGCGAGGGCGCGACCTCGGGGTGGTCCTTCTCGTTCTGGAAGCCCATGGCGCGCTGCACTTCGGCGGTGGTGTCGATAAAGTTGCGCAGCGGATCGCCCGGCAGGGAGTGGTAGTAGCCGCCCGTGTTCACGTACTCGAACTTGCCGGTCTCGTGATAGACTGCGCTCGGCGTCCGGACCCTTGAACAGGAAGCCTTCGATCTCGTTGGCGGCGTTGAGGGTGTAGCCGTGCTTCTTGTGCATGCTCGTTGGCAAACCCCTTCAGCACGCCGCGGATGTCGCCGTGTAGGGTTCGCCGTTCTTGTCGATGACTTCGCCGAAGACCAGCACCTTGCCGGGGCCGAAGACGTCGGCCGGCCCCCAGTAGAAGGCGCCCAGTCGATGCCCAGACGCAGATCGCTCTCGCGCTGCGCGGTGAAGCCGCGGATCGACGAGCCGTCGAAGGTGAGGTTGTCGTAGCTCTCCAACAGAAACTTCTTGTCATAGTCCAGCATGTGCAGACGGCCTTCCAGGTCGCTGAACAGCACGGTTACGGCCTTGATGCGCCTCTCGTCCGTCAGGTACTTGAGCCGCTCTTCCTGAATTTTCTGAGGAGCCACGCGGTCCTTGCGCTGCTTCTTCGCCTTCAGATTCAGCTCTTCCAGTTCGTCATAGGGGATCGCCAGAAAATTGCGCAATTCAGTTGACATGGCTCTCCTTAGGTTGCCGCATTCGATTGCCGCATTGCCCTGGAATCAGATTGAACGACCGGTGAACTTGATAGGCTAACGCGTCAGACCCAACCAGACAAATAGAAATCGGTTATAGATGCGATCAGCTTTTCCAATTTGCACCGGGAACAGTGCAGAAAGTGGCTTCGAGCTGCTGGCCACTAGCTTCTAGCGAGTTGAGGTCCTTCCCCGCGACCTCGGCGTCTCGGCGGCAGAGCTCGGCTCTTTCCATGAAATAATCGACTCCGAGGAGCACCCTTGAGTTGCGCAATCTGTGAAGAAAGAAAAGAGAAGCGGTTTTGCCCCGCCGTCCACGGGAAAATATGCCCGCAGTGCTGCGGCGAGCAGCGCGAAGTGACGCTGGATTGCCCGAGCGACTGTCCTTATCTCTTGCAGGCACGACAACAGGTACGCGAGCACGCGCCTGCGCAAAACGAGCCGCCGGGGGAGCTGGATCGCGAGGCTCTGTTTCCCGAGGTTGAGATCGCCGAGCAGTTTCTCTACGAGCGCGAAGAACTGATTCTCGGACTCAGCTTCGCGCTGGCAAAGAGCGCCCGCACCGATCGTTCACTCGCCGACCGTGACATGATCGCGGCAGTCAGTTCGCTGGCGA
This sequence comes from uncultured Acidobacteriaceae bacterium, assembly GCA_963760175.1. Classification (GTDB taxonomy): domain Bacteria; phylum Acidobacteriota; class Terriglobia; order Terriglobales; family Acidobacteriaceae; genus Acidiflorens. The sequence goes on along the minus strand of CAVXBU010000009.1, from coordinate 337,298 downwards.
AGAGCTATCAAACGCTGGTGAACTCGAACCTCATCTATGAACTACCGACCGCCAACGTGGCGCACCAGACGATCGCCCGCGAAGTCGAGACCATGGTAAGGGAATTTCGCGAGGCCGAGCGGAAACATCTCGGGCGCACGCGGCTGCGGGATGCTGAGGTGCTGAAGGCGCTGGTGTTCCTCCTGCGCATGTGCTTGGCACGGACGTCGGGCAGGCCCAAGTCGCGGGCGTTCATAGACTTTCTCTTTGCGCAGTTCCCAGAAAAATCGGCCGTCGTGGGACCGGAAGAAGCAAGCAGTCGGATTGTCATTCCGTAATAGCCAATACCGAGAATGCCCTCCACCGCTCGCGTAGCGACGGCCGCCCCCGGCCGTCCGGTTTCACGGCAGCCGCCGCACCGTCTGCCCGCCGCCCAGCGCCGCCAGCAGTTCTCGCGCGGTTTTCCCAAGTTCGGGATGGCGAACTTCTGGCGCGATCTCGACCAGCGGCTCCAGAACGAAACGCCGGAGATGCATTGCCGGATGCGGGATCTTCAAACCCGGCTCATCCACGATGCGATTCCCAAACAGCACCACGTCGATGTCGATTTTGCGCGGACCTTTCTCGCGCATGCGGAGACGCCCCATCTCCGCTTCGATCCGCAACCCAAGGTTGAGCAATTCCCGCGGCGTCATATCCGTTTCAATCGCCGCCACACAATTCAGAAACCAGGGCTGGTCGGGAACATCCACGGGCTGAGTTTCATACAGCCCGGAGACCACCAGCAAGCGGCCCGCCTCGTCCAATTGCGCGAGCGCCGCGCGCAAGTTGGCCGCGCGATCTCCCAGGTTCGATCCCAGCGACAGATAAGCGGTTTCCATCAAACTTAGTTTCGCGGCAAAAGGCGCGGGAATCCAGAAAAAACTGCCCGCAGCCGAACCGGTTGCTCATTTTCTGGTGTTGGGAAAAAGGGACTCACCCCGATCACAACTGGATTGAAACCAATGCCGCCGATTTTCGCTGTACTGGAGGAACCTGCAGCCCCGGTACCAAGGTCACTTTCTCAACTTCCCGGTTGCCGCTAGTATTGAAAAATGCACTTGGACTCTCTAGTCATCAGCAAGGACGCCGATTTGGTCGGCGTGCTGCGTCCTGCACTGGAGAAGATCTCGGTCGATCTCGAGGTTTGCCCGGGGCTGCAGCCCGGCAACGATATGCTGGCCAAGCGCAAGTTCGATGCCGTCATCATCGACTGCGACGACCTGCAGAACGGCTTCGGTCTCCTGCAGACTCTCCGCCAAAGCCAGAGTAATGCCAAGTCGGTAGCTTTTGCCGTGCTGAATGGGAAGACGACCACGCAGGAGGCGTTTCATTCGGGAGCGAACTTCGTTCTGCAAAAGCCGCTTACCCCGCTGCACGCCATGCGCTGTTTTAATGCCGCTCTCAATTTCATGGTGCGGGAACTGCGCCGCTATTACCGCCATCCGGTGGAAATGCCGGTGCGTATCACCATTCCGCACAGTCAGGAAATAAACGCCACGGCCAGCAACTTGAGCGAGGGAGGCATGGCCCTCCGCCTGGTCGCCAAGTTGCCCAAGGACACGCTGGCGCAGTTTCGTTTCACGCTTCCCGGCGCTAACATTTCGCTCGACCTGAAGGGCCAAGTCGCGTGGGCTGACGGAACCGGCCATGCGGGTATCAGCTTCGTTGAGGTTCCGCAGAGTTCACAATATCAGCTTGAAAAATGGCTGACCGACCACCTGCAAAACGAAATACCCAAGAAACTGCAGGGCTACGCCGAGCTTCCCTAAATCGAATCGGCCGTACTCGCTGCCTCATGTTTTCCCCGAACGCTTCCTGAGAGCGTCTTCCACGAGGCCCGCCCGGCATCCAGCTTGCAACTTGCGCCCCGCCACCGCTGTGGCACTGTAGATAGGGGAAGGCTTGTCGCTTTCCCAACCATCTCCACCATGATCACTTTGGAAGAAAGAATCGCAAAAACGCAGCGGCTGCTGCGCCGTCTGGAAGAGGACCAACCCTACCTGCATGTACGTTTATCCGCGCTCAGCGCCGAACACCGGCAAAGCGCAAATGCCTTCGCTGACCGCCTTCGCGCCGAAGCAGAAGCCGAACTGCGGCGACTGCTGGCAGAACGCGGATCGCATTCCGAGTGGAACGCGCCTCAACTCGCCGACTGAAACCGCACAGGTGTCAGATGTTGGGTTTCAGAACTTTGATTTCCTGAGACCTGAGACCCAGCACCTGAGACCTGATGCCTGAGACCTCAGATCCTGCCTAGACGCTGACACTGGCCGCCGCCGCGAGCGCCGGCATCGCAGATTTATCTTCCAGCGCGGTTTCTTCCCAATACGACCGGTCGCGTAAAATGCGCGATACCAGCGCCGTATGCATAGCGTGACCCGCGCGGTCGGCCACCACCGAACCCAAAATCTGTTTTCCGATCAGCGCCAGGTCGCCGATCAGGTCCAGAACCTTGTGGCGCACGAATTCATCGTAAAAGCGCAGCGGTGGGTTCAGCACTTCGTCGCGGTTCATCACGATGGCATTCTCGGTCGATGCCCCGCGGATCAGTCCCTGCTGCCGCATGGCGTCCGCTTCATGCAGAAATCCGAAAGTGCGCGCCGGCGCGATCTCTTTCAGATAACTGCCATTCGTCAGCCGTACGCAAAAGCTCTGCTTGCCAATCAGCGGATGCGGAAAGTTGATGGAATACGAAACCGAATAGACGTCGGACGGATACACGGCGATGAATTTGTCACCCTCGCGCAACTCGATCTCGCGCACGATCCGAAGATAAGTGCGCGCTTTGCGCTGCTTCCGAATGCCCGCCCTCTGGATCATTTCAACAAACGGACGGGCGCTGCCATCGAGAATAGGCAACTCCAGATTGTCCAGTTCGACGATGGCGTTGTCGATGCCGACGCCGGTAAACGCCGAGAGCAAGTGCTCGGTGGTGGAGATGAGCACGCCCTTCTTCATCAGGCTGGTGGCGTAACTGACCCGCGCAACATTGCGTCCGCTGGCTTCGATCGCGAAGCTGTCCAGGTCTGTGCGACGGAACACGATTCCCGTTCCGGCACTCGCCGGCAGAATCCGCAAGCTCACCGGAGCACCGCTGTGCAGACCCACTCCGGTGCAGGTCACCGCAGCACGAATTGTTTGCTCGTGTGTCAAAGGGAAGGCTATGTAAGTCGTTTCGTGTGTGTGAGCTTACCGTGCCGGCCGCACTTCTGTATGTGGTAAAACTGCCACACTCCGTGGCTCGTTCAGCCAAGACTAAGGCTAACTTGTTCAGGGAGTTATAGATGTTTGGGGGTATCCAAAGAAGAACTCAGCCGGGTTTACGGTACTTTCGTAAGCGTTTGGCCGCGTCCTACCGGCTTTTCATCGGCACCTTTGGATCGTACGTCACTTCCGCTTCGAACATCGAATCGGGCAGCTTCTGGTTGTAGCTGGCGACGTTGATGAAGCGTTGTTGCGAAGTCTCTCCGTTGAAATAACGGGTAATGGAGTGCGGTGTCCAGATTCCTTGCACCAGCTTGTAGCTGTCGTAAACCTCATCTTCGACATTTTTCTGCTTGTCTTTCGGATCGCGCCACGAATAACTGATCTTGACCGGATAGTGCGAATTCTGGTCCAGGAAAACGCTGACTGAGTCGTCCTGGCTGTTGAGCAGCGTGACCCCCTCGGTTATCTTCCCATTCACTACCGCGGCACCATCGTAGAACAGGGCCACGTTCGGATCGCGTATCCACTTGCGGAATACCCACTCGAGCGAATGCCTCCGGCGGCGAAGATAGTTCTCCAACTCGAGCTTATCCTGCGCCGCCGTTCCCTTGTACGTGATCTCGTAGCCTTTGTCGCCGTTGTGAACGAGGGCGAGATCGAACTTGTTCTTGACCTTCACACCTTCGATGTCGATCGCTCCGGGCAGCACGTGAATGGACTTGGTCTTGATGACTTCAAAACGGTCCCGGTCCGGATATTCCACATAGTATCTGTAGGGAATGCCGGTACTCTCGGTGCGCCCGTGATACAGAGGATAGTAGCGGCCTTCCTCAGTCCTGTTTTCGTAGGTAAGGTAGGGCTCTCCTCCCAGCGCCTCGACACTCTGATCAAGAACCGCCCGAGCCTTGCGGGCATTGTCGGAGTCGTTCAGGTTAACGGCAGGCGGAGCGGCGGACGCCGGGGAAGCCGGCGGTGGAGGGGATTGGGCAGCGCCCAGCGAGCACAGCAGCAAAATGGCAACCAAGACGATACATCAATATTTGGTTAGAAGCGGCCATATTGATTTTAGCTGTACCACCGCACACGTAGAGACGGCCGCCCCCGGCCGCCCGGCAGCGCCTAACCTGATGCCGTCTCACTACCCCACCAGCACCGCACCGCCGTTAACATTGAAAACCTCACCCGTGATAAATCCGGCATAAGGCGTGCACAGGAACAGAATCGGCCCCGCAATCTCGTCGGGCGTCGCCACGCGTCCCATCGGTATACTCCCAAATACTTTTGCGCGCGTGGGCGGATCATTCAGCGCCGCCGTCGACATATCCGTATCCACCCATCCCGGCGCCACGCAGTTGACATGGATATGGTCGCGCGCCAGTTCCGTCGAGAGTCCTTTCACCATGCTGATTAGCGCCCCTTTCGAGGCCGCATAATCGCAGTGAAATGCTTCGCCGCGCTGCCCGGCCGTCGAACTGACCAGCACGATGTGCCCGCCGCCCTGCTTCTTCATCTGCCCGACCGAATGCTTGACCAGCGCAAACACGCTGTCGAGATTCACCGCAATCGTGCGATGCCACTGCTCATCAGACATGCGGTCAATGGGCGCATCCTCGGGCGGCCAGATGCCGTGATTCGCGACCAGAATGTCGAGACGCCCGAAGGCCGAGATGGCGGACGACACCAGTTGCTTCGCCGCATCCGTAGTCGAAAGATCGCTTTGCAGCGCCCGACAGTTAGCCGCGCCACATTCCCGCACCAGAGCTTCGGCCTGCGCCTGCGCCGCCTGATAGTTGAAGACAACTTTCGCGCCCGCCGCCACAAATAACCGCACCGCTGCCGCGCCAATCCCGCGCGATCCGCCGGTGATGAGAGCAACTCTAGAATTGAGGGTCAGATTCATACGCATACAGAGTATCGCACGCAAATGACGACCTTCTTAAGTCGCCGCGTGCTCGATGATCCGCGTTTTATGATATCGACCCGTTCTTCGTGATCCTGGCCGTGGTAGCGCTACTTCCGACGCAGCCAAAAAAAGAAGGCGGCCAATTGGCCGCCCCCTGAGACCTGACACCTAGCACCTGACACCTGCCTTTAAGCCGTTGCCGGCCGCTCGCCACTCTTGGCAGGAACCCGATCCGGCTTGATCACCTGTTGCACGCCGTCGTCGGTCTTTGCCGGCAGCGGCTTGATCGGCGGCAGGTCCTGCCCGTCGACCAGCATCTTGATCTCGGAGGCATCCAGCACTTCGCGCTCAATCAGCGCCTTCGCGATCCGGATCAACGTTTCGCGGTTCTCCGAGAGAATCCCCTTCGCCGTCGAGTAACCCGCGCTCACCATCTTCTTGACTTCTTCGTCAATCTGAATAGCGGTGGCTTCGCTGTAGTCGCGGTGTTGCGCGATTTCACGTCCCAGGAATATCTGCTCTTCTTTCTTGCCGAAGGTCAGCGGTCCCAGGTCGCTCATGCCCCACTCGCAAACCATCTTGCGCGCCAGTTCCGTGGCCCGCTCAATGTCGTTGCCCGCGCCCGTGGACATCTGGTTCAGGAAAAGCTCTTCCGCAATCCGCCCGCCCATCAGGATGGCAATCTGCGTGTCGAGATAGTTCTTGTAGTAGTTGTGGCGATCGTCGGTCGGCAACTGCATGGTCAAACCAAGCGCCATTCCGCGCGGAATGATGGTGACCTTGTGCACCGGGTCGGAATGCGGCAGCATGGCCGCCACGAGAGCGTGCCCAGCTTCGTGGTACGCCGTGTTCTTCTTCTCTTCATCAGAGAGCAGAAGCGACTTGCGTTCCACGCCCATCAGTACCTTATCTTTCGCCACTTCGAAGTCGTACATCAGCACGGCCTTGCGGTTCTGCCGCGCCGCCGCCAATGCCGCTTCGTTCACCATGTTGGCCAAATCCGCGCCGGAGAATCCCGGCGTGCCGCGGGCAAGTACATTCAGTTCCACGTCATCTGCCAGAGGAATCTTGCGGGTGTGCACGCGCAGAATTTCTTCCCGTCCGCGAACATCGGGGCGATTCACCACCACCCGCCGGTCAAAACGCCCCGGCCGCAAAAGCGCCGGATCAAGCACGTCCGGACGATTCGTCGCCGCCATCAGGATGACGCCTTCATTCGATTCGAAGCCGTCCATCTCGACCAGGAGCTGGTTCAAAGTCTGTTCGCGCTCATCGTGTCCGCCGCCGAGCCCGGCACCGCGGTGACGTCCGACAGCGTCGATTTCGTCGATGAAGATGATGCAGGGAGCATTCTTCTTGCCCTGTTCAAACAGGTCGCGTACTCGGCTCGCGCCCACGCCCACGAACATTTCCACGAAGTCTGAGCCGGAGATGGAGAAGAACGGAACATTCGCTTCGCCCGCGACCGCGCGCGCCAGCAATGTCTTACCTGTTCCCGGAGGTCCAACCAGCAGCACGCCCTTAGGAATCCGCCCACCCAACTTCTGGAACTTCTGCGCCTCGCGCAGGAACTCGATAATCTCGCGAAGTTCTTCCTTCGCCTCATCCACGCCCGCCACGTCTTTAAACGTGATCTTTTTCTGCTGCATGGAGAGCAGCCGCGCTCGGCTCTTGCCAAACGACAGCGCCTTATTTCCACCCGTCTGCATCTGCCGGATCATGAAGAACCATAGCGCGCCCAACAGCACCAGCGGCAACAGATTCAGAATCCAGCTCGGCCAGGTGCCGTTGCTGATGTCCTTGAAGCTGTACGGAACATTCTTTTCCGTCAGCTTCTTGTACATATCCGGATAGTTCGCCGGCACAATGGTGTGAAACGGCGCGTCCGGGGTCTTGAACTTCCCCTTCACTTCCTGGCCGATAAAAATCACATCGTGGACGTTGCCCTGGTCCACATCCGTCAGGAATTCAGAAAAGCCGATTTCTTTTTCCTTCGGGCCATTGCTCCCGGTTTTAACCACCTGGTAGAGCAGGACGGCCGACACCAAAATTACCGCCCAGAAAAGTACTGTCTTGATCGTTGAATTCACTTAAAACTCCTCAAAGTGCAGCCCATCCCCGCCATAGAAAGACGCCGGCTGCCTAACAGCTATTAGATGCCGGAGGCAGAAATTCGACTGGGAAAGCCTGCCAGTTCATTCTAGACCTTTTCGCCAGAAAACGGAGCGATAAAGGCAGGGTACAGAAGTCACGGACCAAAGCGAGTTTTGGAGTCCTGCGGGGAGGCAGAACCCGGCGGTCGGTCGCCTCCCAAGCGGCGCGTTTGCATCTGGCGGATCATGAAAAGCCACACAGCCCCCAGAAGAACCAGAGGCAACAGGTTGAGGATCCAGCCTGGCCAAGTTTGGTCCGCTGTTTCCTTGAACCAGGTTTCTACGCCGTGTTGCTGAAGAGCGTCGAGCATTGCCGCCTGGTTTGGCGGCGCAACGACGCGGAAATTACCGCCGCCCTTGGCATCGAACCCCCGGACCACATTACCTGCAATCGTGACTTTGCTGACTTGGCCATTCGCGACCCTCGCCAAAAACTCCGTGTAACTTATCTCCGGGACAGCCTGAGCAGCACTGCCGGTTCTCATCACCTGCCAGAGCAGGGTTGCGGACAAAACAATTACAGCCCAGAAAACAACCGTCTTTACAGTGCTGTTCATACCGACCCGACTCAGACCGCCGCCGCCACGTACGGCAGGTTCCGACCCGTCTGCTCCGGACTGCCTAATCCATAGCCGCAAAGAAACACCTCATCCACCAGAAACCCGAAATAGTCCGGCTGCAGTGGCACCCGGCGGGCCGACTGCCGATCCAGCAGCGTAACCAGTTTCACCGAAGCCGCGCCCCGCCCCCGCAGGTCGTTCATCAGGAATTCGCTGGTCACCCCCGAGTGCACCAAGCCCTCGACCAGCAACACATGCTTGCCCGCAATCGCCAGTTCGTGGCTGAAAAGGATCTCCAGCACCGCCGATTCACCCCGCTTGCTCTGCTTGTAGCTTGGCTTGATAAAGGAACAGACGATGGGCACGTCGACCGACCGTACCAGGTCGGCCATGAACAGAAAGCTGTTTTCCAGAATACCCAGCGCAATCACGGTCTGGCCGCGGTAGTCATCGGAGATCTGCCGTCCCAATTCGCGGACTCTCTTCTGAATCTGGTCGGCCGAGATCACCTGGCGCAACCCGGCGTTCGGCGAAACATTCATAGCGGAAGTGGCGCCTCCGATTTCGTATCTGAACTTGTAACCCTGATGCCGCAACTCCGATCCAATAACTCTGACGATGGCATGTTACATCATGCCCGCAATCTCCCGAATCCAAATCGCTTTCACAGCCCCCGAGGGCACCCGAAAAGCGGCCGGAACCGCAAATCCCCGCATCCACACCAGCCCGCAGCCTTCCGCGACTGCTACCGGCCAAAGCTTTTTCTCCGCTCCAGCCGCATGACGGTTACCCAGCAACTCCTTCACTTTTCTTGCGGTCGATGTATGTGCCGGCCAGTAGCGATCTCCTGCCCGCCAGTTGCGGATCAAAACTTCCTTCGGCACCCGCTCCAGATCCAGCAACCGGCCGCGTTCCCCCTCCGGAACACTGCCTGCTTCCACCAACCGGGCTTCGATCCAGGCGCCAAGTTCAGGAACCTCGACCGCGCCCGGCACCGCTAAGGCGTATTCGTAGTCCGCCGCTTTACCCTCATCTGCGGTTTCCGATTCCAGCAAGAGCTCCTTCCGCCCGCGTTGCCGAGTCACCCGGAGAGTGTGCCCGGTCGTCAGCTCCAGTCTCTGGCCCGCCGCACCTCGCGCCAGCTCCAGCACCTCCTCAATGAGCCGGAACGAGATACTTAATTCGGCAACGTTCGCCTCCAGCCACACATACACGAGCCGTCGTTGCGCCGCCAAAGAGAGCGCCAATAACGCCGTCACCGGTAGAGACGCGGCTCGCCTAGAGTCAGGCTGCCGACGAGAATCAGGTCTTTGCTTTGCCTTGTTTGACTTGGCTTTAGCCCCTGAGGTTAATTGTGCCGTGATCTCCGAATGCCCGCGTTCCCAATGCTCCTCTTCCGCCCGGGCAATTTCCGCCAGCTCGCTCATGTGTTCGATCGCGGCCCCACCAAATTCTTCTCCGATGATCGGCAACAGCCGATGCCGCACGCGATTCCGAAGAAACGCATCATCCCGATTCGACGAATCTTCCCGCCAGCTTTGGCCGCGCTCGCGGAGAAATTCCCGCAATGCCTCGCGTCGGAAGCCGAGCAGTGGCCGCAGCACTTCGCCGAAAGCTCGTCCCTGCTCCTCGAAAATAATGCGCGGATGAATGCCCGCAAGTCCGCGAATTCCCGTACCGCGAAAGATGCGCTGCAGCACCGTCTCCGCCTGATCGTCGAGAGTGTGCGCGGTCGCAATCTTGGCCACGCGACCCTCCCGCGCCAACTCGCGAAAAAAACCGTAGCGCAGTTCCCGCGCCGCCGCCTCGATCCCGGAACTTTTTTCGGAGCCCAACTTTGGAACTGTGCCTCCCATCAACCGGCGCCTCACGAACATACAGTGCGAGCCCGTGCTGCCGCGCCAACTCCGCGACAAACCGTTCGTCCTCGTCCGACTCTTCTCCGCGCAGCTTGTGATTGACGTGCGCAACCGACAGCACGATCCCCAACTCGGCCCGCAACTCCAGCAGCAGGCAAAGCAAAGCCACGGAATCCGCCCCACCCGAAACCGCCGCCGCCACGCGGTCCCCAGCCCGAACCAATCCTTGCTTCCGAATTGCCTTCAACAGCCGCTCAGCCAAAGAATGCACGGAGAAATGGTACCGGAAACTGGCTCCCAGTAGGGCAGAGGTTAGAGGTCAGATTTCAGATTTGAAAACCGAAGACCCTTTGCGTCTGACTTCTGCCCTTACCCCCCGGTTTTCTGATATGCTGTCGCCAAATGTCGGGAGCTTTCCGCTGGACCGCTAGATTTCTGCTGCTGGTCATGCTCGCCCCGGCCTACGAGCCGCTGGCGATGGCGTGCGCCGTCCAGCAGGAAGCGATGCGCTGCTGTCGCCGTAAATCGCTGTCTGGCGGTTCAGCGCAGCCGGCGATGCCTTGCCACCATGCGATGGCAGAGGCGGCGCCGCGCGAAGCCTCTAAAGTTGAACTTTCCGCACCCTCGCTCGCGGCCACCGATGGCAACGACTGCTGTCAGAATCATTGTTGCTGTGGCGCAACCACCTCTGAGTGGGCGCAGCCCTCTTCCAACCTGCTCGCCGTTTTAAGTCTTCTGATCGAACCAGCGCGCCTGTCCTACAACGCGGACCTTCCGACCGTCGATATCTCCGGAAACGATTCCGCCCGCGCTCCTCCTCGCAGCTAGCCGCTGTTTCCTAATCCTGAGAACTCGCAGCCCTGTCGAAATATGGCAAGGCGTGCCCAGCCCCTGAGGGGGCATCCGATTTCGAGCCTTGCGGCATCGCTGAAGCGGTGCCCGGGCACGAAACCAGAATGCTTCGGCGCCTTTGAAAGCGACGCCGAAAGTCGACTTCTCGAATGGCCCCGAGGGCCTTGATCGACACACTAAAGATCGACACACCGGGATCGACACACAAAAAGGACAAGAACCATGACTGGTCTCCAGCGATTTGCACTCACCGCTTTGCTGCTTGCCACCCCTGCATTTGCCACCATCTTCGGCTCGGTTCGCGGCGTCGTTCATGATCCTCAGCACCGTCCCGTACAGGGCGCGCACGTTACGCTGAAGGCGCAAAACTCGGACTGGACACAGTCCCAGGATTCCCGCGACAGCGGGGCATTTGAATTCAGTTCGGTACCGATCGGAAATTACACCGTCACCGTCTCGTCGAAGGGCTTCCGCGACATGCATCAGGATGCGATTGTTCAATCGGACACTAGGCCGGTGCTGCATTTTGAACTGACGATCGCAGGCGCAAAGGAAACCGTCAGCGTGTCGGAAACTCCGGTCGAGGCAACGACGGAAAGTGTCACGCCCACGATAATGGTGAGCCGTATTGACATCCAGGAGACGCCCGGAGCCGACCGCACCAACGGCATGGAAATGATCACCGATTACGTGCCCGCAGCCTACGTGACCCACGACATGCTGCACATGCGAGGAGGACACCAGGTCGACTGGCTGATCGACGGGGTTCCCATTCCCAACACAAACATCGCCAACAATCTGGGACCACAGATTGATCCCAAGGACATCGACTACCTCGAAGTTCAACGCGGCAGCTACGACGCCGATTATGGCGACCGCACCTACGGAGTCTTTAATGTCGTGCCGCGAACGGGCTTCGAACGCTATCGGGAATGCGATCTCGTGCTCACGGCTGGAAATTTCTATCAAACGAACGACCAGATCAGTTGCGGAGGACACACGCAGCGCTTTGCTTACTACGCCAGCCTGAACGGAAATCGAAGTCAATATGGACTGCAGACTCCGATCGGGCAGGTGGTCAACGATGCCGCGAATGGCGTCGGAGGCTTTGCGTCGTTCATCTTCAATCCGGACCCCAAGAACCAGTATCGCGTCGTCATGCAGCTGCGAAGGGACTATTACCAGATTCCCATTGATCCGGATCCCAATTCGATCGGGAATTCGGTTTACCCAAGTTATGGGCTGCATGATAGCGAAACCGAGCCCGACGGCTACGTCACTTTTTCATGGGTTCACACTTTTAGTCCAAATACGCTGCTAACGGTTTCTCCCTTCTATCACTACAACGGCGCTGACTACAATGGCGGTCCGAACGATTATCCCGTCACTTCCTCCGTCACTCAGACGGCCAACTATGCAGGCGGGCAGGCAGCCCTAAGCACAAATGTCTGGAAAAATGATATTCAAGCCGGCGTCTACGGATTCTTTCAGCACCAGTACAACTACTTCTTTAACGACTACAAAGACGGCACCCCAAATTTCCCCCCGTCTTCCATCGGTGTCAACGGGAGTCTTGCAGCGGAATTCATCAACGACAAGTTCAAGGTCACACCATGGTTGACCTTGATCGCCGGACTCCGAGCTACCGAGTTCAACGCCACCTCGGTCTCCGAGAACACAGCCGACCCTCGCTTCGGAGTTGCCATAAGAGTTCCGCGCCTGAATTGGGTCTTTCGCGGCTTCTACGGCTACTACTATCAGGCGCCGCCGCTCATAACCGCCACCAACCAATTGCAACAGGGGGGCATGCAGCAGGGTTTTGGCTTTGCTCCGCTGCACGGCGAGCGCGACCGGGAATGGCAATACGGTGTCATGATTCCGTTTCGCGGTTGGACGCTCGACGCCGATACGTATCAAACCTTCGCCCACAATTGGTTGGATCATAACAACATTGGAGAATCGAACATCTTCTGGCCCATCACCTGGGATTACGCTTTGATTCAAGGTTGGGAACTCACACTGCGATCGCCGAATCTCTGGCATCGCGGCCAGTTTCATCTTGCCTATGCCAATCAAATCGCACAGGCCACCTCGCCAATCACTGGAGGTTTGATCTGTCCTACTAACCCGCCGACGCTGTCCTGCCCACTCGACATTCCGCCCGGACTCGCACCGGTCGACCACGATCAGAGAAACACACTGAACGTGGGCTATAACACCCGCCTGCCCTGGCAGAGTTACGCCTCGACGAATGTGTACTACGGCTCAGGGTTCACCAATGGCTTGTACAACACGCCCCAGGCGCAATATCCCGGAACCTATCTGCCTGGCCACACCACGTTTGATCTGGCTCTCGGCAAGAGTTTCGCGGAGAAATACACGGTCTCGGTAACTGCGTTGAACGTGGCAAACCGCCGCGTGCAACTCGATAACAGTCTGACGTTTGGCGGATTTCACTGGAACGATCCCCGGCAAATTTATGGGGAATTTCGCTACCGGTTCCACTATTGATCGGCCAGCGCCGCGAAGACTGGAGAATGGAAGGCAGTATCTATGAAATCCCAATTTGTAATTCTGTCAGTCATGCTGTTGCTGACGGTAATCGTGGGCTGCAGTCGCACCCGGAAGTACCCGCTGCAAGGCGAAGTAATTTCTAAGAGCGCCGCCACCGGCGAGATTACGGTGAACCATGGTGACATTCCAGGATTCATGTCAGCCATGGCTATGCCTTACCGGGTCAAAGACCCGGCCGTTATCCAAGAACTTCAGCCCGGCGACAAAATCGCAGCGGAAGTGGTGGTGCGCAAGGATCCGAGCGACTATTGGCTGGAAGACGTGCGCATCACCGATGAGTCCGGGCGTGGCCAGGCAAAGCCGCAGGCTGCGCCGCAAATGCTCATGCCCGGGGAACGATCTCCCGACTTCACTCTTGTCAACCAGGACGGGCGCACGATTCGCCTTTCAGACTTTGCCGGGAAGGCGTTGCTGATCACCTTCATCTACACGCGCTGCCCGATGCCGAATTTCTGTCCGCGCCTGAGCAGCCAGTTTGCGCGAATTCACAATGAACTCAAAAAGAACCCGGCGGACTACGCCAAAACCCATCTGCTGACCATCAGCTTCGACCCGAAATATGACACTCCCGCCGTTTTGCGAAAGTATGGCCTCGCGTATCTGGATGGCGACGAGGGCGGGTTTACGCACTGGGACTTCGCTTCCACGAATCCAACCGACCTGCGCCGTCTTGCGCAGGCTTTCGGACTGGAATATGACGAACAGGATAATCAGATATCCCACAGCATGAGCATTGTCCTGATTGCGCCCGATGGAAAGGTGGCTAAGATCTGGTCCACGGATTGGACTTGGACGGAGTTGATGGAGAACTTGCGCCACGCCGCCCAGGCGAACGGACAGCGGGGGATGTGATGGCTCGCGGACTATTGCTGATGGTCGGTCTGTCGGTTGCGCTTACGTTGCCAGCTTGCGGCAAAAAGCAGGAGGCGAGCGCGCAGGCGAGCGCGCGGGCGAGCACAGCGCCGGACCAACCTCCGGATAACGCGGAACTGGAAGGCGAATGGCTTTACGAAAATAACTGCGCCGAGTGCCATGAGTCTCCTCAACCGGACCTGCTCAAACAACCGCCAAACCTGCACGGACTGTTTCGCCGGGGATCGCTCCCCAGTGGCGCCCCTGCAACCGCCGCGCAAATCCGCAAGACAATCATCGAGGGGCGAGGTACGATGCCTGCTTTCGATCAGCGCCTAAGGGAAGTCGATGTCGACAATCTCATCAGGTACCTTCGAAGGCTGAATTGAGGCAATTTACGAACGCATTTTCGCCGGGACGCTCGGGGCCCCTGAGATTTGATACCCGCGGCAAACGGTCAAACGTCTGCCCGCATCGAACTAACCAGGGCAGCAACATCGTTTGACGCTGTTCCGGTACGCTCCGTATAATGCATAGCGTCCTTACCCTGATCACCACGCTTGCGGTTAGGCGTGAAGAGAGCCGGGCTCGCGCGCGTTTTACGCGCTCGCTGCGCCGGTTTCAGGTTTGTGTTCCAGGTCATAATTCAGGTCATATTTTCAGATCTGACTGACTGATAGGCTCGGGTTGCGATCAGTTTCTCGTTGAGCCCAGCGAGCTGGAAGCTTCCAGCATTCCGAAAATCCGAAGGAGTTCAAAGATCCAATGATGAGCAAGTTCAAGCTAACGACCAGCAAGTTTGCGCGCGTCACCATGGCCGTCGCGTTCGGCCTCTCCCTCTTCGCTCTGGCCCAAACCGCTCCGGCTGCCGGCGCCCCCTCTGCTGCCACTGCGCCTGACTCTCCCTCCGCTGTCGCGGCGGCCAAGGCTACTGGCACCAAGTCCGGTACCATCAACATCGAACAGGCGATCTTCGCCTCCAACGAAGGACGGCGCGATTTCGATACGCTCGCCAAGAAGTTTGAGCCCAAACAGAACGAACTGAAGGGTATGGCCGACGAAATCGACAGCCTCAATAAGCAGCTCAATGCCCAGTCGGATAAGTTGAACGATGAGTCGCGCGAGAAACTGGTGAAGCAGATCGAAACGAAGAAGAAGAGTTACGATCGCGCCACCCAGGATGCGCAGGAAGATTTCCAGGCCCAGCAGGGCGAGATCGGAAATAAAATCCTCACCAAGATGGCGCCGCTCATCGTGAAATACGCCAGCGATAACGGCTATGGCATCATTTTGGATACATCTCAACAGTGGCCGCGCGGCCCGGTGATCTGGTACGGACCGGCTGTCGACATCACGCAGCCGATCGTTGAAGCCTACAACGTGCAATCCGGTGTGCCGGCGCCGCCCGCCGGGAGCACTCCTCAAAAGCCCGCAACAAGATCGGCGCCCAAGCCAGCCGCGCCTGCGACCACTCCACCGAAGCAGTAGCGACACCGCTCGGCTGGATTTAGTTCCAATTTACTTTTTTTTTTCAAAGACCGCGTGCAAACGCGGTCTTTTTTTTTGGTCGCTTCTTTCATGGAGAGCCGGGCGCCCTCGCCCGGCGGACGCGCCGATGCGTCCCTCCAGCGCCCAGGATCAAATCTCAAGCCGTAGGTGTCTGTAGAAACAACGGGCCCTTATCAGGGGACATTTTATGTTCACCACACTCGAAAGCAACTGGGACCAGTCTGCCCGGTCGCCGATGGACCACGCTCGCATCCTTCACCATGCAAGCCTTTGGACTGAGCCTGCTGCTCGCCATCCCGTTGCTCTGGGTTCAGCGTCCGCCGCAGTTACATTGGCTGGAGCAACTCGCGGCGCCAGTAGCGTTGACACCGCCTGCACCGTCGCCGGCCGCGCGTGCGCATTCCACCGCCACTCCGGCCAGCGACCAGCGCTCGAACCAGATCACCGCGCCGCCATCGATTCCCCATAACCATAACAATGACAATGGCATCGACATCGCGACCGTCAACAATGCAGATCAGGGTCCGCCCGCACCGGACTTCTCCGCCATTGGCACCGGACCGGGTCGCGGACCAGGCGTCCCCGGCGGCTGGGGGGACAACATCCCGGTCGTGATTCCGGCCCGCCCCGCCACCGTCAAACCGCTGCTCGTATCGCATCTGGCGGAGGCCAACCTCTTGCACCGCGTGCAGCCAATCTATCCGCCAATCGCCCGCCAGGCGCACGTTCAGGGCACGGTTGAACTGCGGGCGATCATCAGCAAAGCGGGGACGATCGAAAATCTGGTTGTGGTCCGTGGACACCCAATGCTCGTCAAGCCCGCGCTTGAAGCCGTCCGGCAATGGCGCTACCGCCCCTACCTGCTGAACAACGAGCCCTTCGAAGTGGAGACGGAAATTACCGTGAATTTCGTGCTATCGGGCGGTTAACGTCAACGGTTGACGTCAGCAACTTCACCTGGGAAGTTACCATCGGCACTTAACCACGTGCCGCATGCGATCACTATAATCGGCTACGTGAACGCCCCGCGTCCCGACTTGTCGAAAATACCCGACCACCGCTCGCTCATCCTCGATGGCCGGACCTGGGCAGAAGTTTCTCTGGCAGCACTCGGAGAGAATTTCCACGCGGTACAGAAACACGTCGGCGAAGGCGTCACCATTTGTGCGGTGGTCAAAGCCGACGGCTACGGCCACGGTGCGGTGGAGTGCGCCCTCGCTCTCGAATCCGAGGGCGCCCAGTGGCTGGGAGTAACCGATTCCGCGGAAGGCCTTGCGCTGCGCGCCGCTGGAGTCAAGGCGCGCATTCTGCTGATGACCGGAATCTGGAAGGGTGAGGAGGATGGGATCGTCGCCCGGAATCTCACTCCCACCGTCTGGGAACGCTGGCACATTGAGTCGCTCGAACGCGCGGCTGGGAAACGACCGGGCGGCTTACCGTCAAATCGCTTGCCCGTGCACCTGAAGCTCGACACCGGCATGAACCGTCTCGGCGCTTCGCCGGAAGCGTTGCCGCGTTTGTGCGAGATGCTATCCGCGTGTAAGCGCGTCGCTCTGGAAGGAGTAAGCACGCACTTCGCGTCGGCGGAAGTGCTCGACGCCGAAGACGCCGTGCGCCAGATGAAGCGCTTTGAAGACGGACTTGCGGTCTTGCGCCATCACGGTCTCCGGCCCACGCTGGTTCACATGGGAAATTCCGCCGCCATGAGCGCGCGCCCCGACACCTGGAAGACCATGGTGCGTCCGGGAATCGCTCTCTACGGATATTCGCTGGCCTTCACGCGCGGCGGCCAGCCCGCCGCAGTCGCTCCCATGTCGCTGCGTCCCGTGCTCTCGTGGAAGACGCGAGTGCTGACGGTGAAGGAAGTGGCGGCAGGAGAAGCTGTCGGTTACATGGGAACCTTCGTCACCAAGGCGCGAAGCCGCATCGCGGTGTTGCCCGTCGGCTACGCCGATGGTTATCCGCGTCTGCTCTCCAATCGCGCACGCGTGATCGTAGACGGCGAATACGCGCCGGTGGTGGGCCGCGTCTCCATGGATCTAACCATCGTGGATGTGACCCATATTAGCGGTGTCGCCGTCGGGGATGAAGTCATCTTGATCGGTAAAGAGGAACGCAGCGGCAAGAGCGTCGACGCCGTAGAACTCGCGCGCCTGTGCGAAAGCGTACCCTACGAAATTCTGTGCGGTTTGTCGCAGCGAGTGCCGCGGGTTTACGTCTGACCCCGATCCGGCGTCACAGAGCAGCGAGCCGAGATGCGGTTAGCCGGATCGTCTTGGGCCGTTGGTTTGTAGGGAATGCATGTAGTGCCGAAGCACGGCGTTGATGGCAGTTTGATAGCCCTTGCCATGCCGGCGAAAAAAACCAAGTACATCGGGATCGAGACGCAGCGTGATTTGCTTCTTCTTTCCGGGCCAACGAATGGCGCGCTTGAAAAAATCGGGACCGAGTACTGGGCTCTCCGAGAAGTCAATCTCTGAATCGCGAAGGGCATCAACCCGTTTCCAATTGGTTCTCGACCGCCTTTTCATACTGTTTACTTTCACGACGGGTTGCCTTTCTCAGCGAAATGATACGAATGACTTCGGGCCCACGTTCTGTAAAAACCACGACCGCAGCACGGCCGCGAATCGTGCCGATTCCAACCCAGCGGGTTTCTCCGTAATCCTCTCGCATGTCGGGCGAGAAGAGAAGGATGCCGCCGAACATCTCTTCCGCATCTACAAAGTCGAAACCATGTTTCCTGATGTTCTGCCGATTCTTTTTTTCATCCCATTCGAAGCGATATTCCGGTTCACCGGCCGCAGGCATATGTTCCCTTTCGTCTTTGATTCCGCTCAGGTTTAAGCTAGCTGGCTCCTGCGGTCAGGAGCGGGCTGCTATGGGCGTTGCTTGCGGTTTCGCATCGCGGTCGCGCGATGTGGACGAAAGGAAAACATCCAATTCAAATGTATTGTAGCTCCAAATGTAGCTACATGTAAAGCATTTTTTCGTGGACGGGAAAGGCGATTCCAACGACCTTGAGTTTGCGCACGAAACTGTTGGATGCAGCCTTGCCCCATTCGCTGTTGTCCACGGTGTTCGTGATCCAGTGTTTGCTATAGTCCAGCTAGATGCCCTCACGCTACGCCCAATGGATGTACGACTGGGAGACCCGCCTAACCTCGGTGGACAACAATCGCGTGGTGCGTCCGTTGGACTGGGGGTTGGATTGGACGCAAAGCTGGCCCGGGCGCAATGGCGGGCCCGCCAGCCAGACCTCACGCGATCTCCTGGAATATTTCTTCCGCTCCAACGACAAAATCATCCGCAACAGCGACGATTTTTACTCTTATCGGAAGCCATCCGACTTCCGCCTGGAACGCCGCCAGGTGCAGGTATTCAGCACGCGTGAGGTGCCCGACCCGCGCCTGGAAGAAAAAGTTCGCGGCACGCACGCCGAGTTTCTGCGCTTCACCTCGCCGGTGGCAACGCCGTTCCCAGAAAACAATCTGGTCAATGCGCGCTGGTTTCCGGCTCGCGGACGCCGCGCCGTGGTTCTCTTGCCCCACTGGAATTCCGATGCGCTTTCCTACACCGCCCTCTGCCGCGTCCTCAACTGGATGGGAATTGCCGTGTTGCGGCTGAGCATGCCGTATCACGACATTCGCCGCCCGCCCGAGATCGACCGCGCCGACTACGCCGTTTCCGCCAACATCGGACGCACCCTCGATTCGGTGCGCCAGGGCGTAATCGACGTGCGCTGCTGCCTCGACTGGTTGGAAGCGCAGGGTTACAACCGCCTCGGCATCGTCGGCACCAGCCTCGGATCGTGCTACGCCTTTATCGCCACCGCGCACGATCCGCGGATTCAAGTGGCTGCCTTCAACCACGCCTCCACGTACTTTGCCGACGTAGTGTGGCACGGCCAATCCACGCGCCACATTCGCGAGGGACTGGAAACGGCCATTGATTTGGAAAGTCTGCGGGAGGTATGGCGTGCCGTCAGTCCCATGGTGTACTTCGACAAGTTTTCGCGCTGGCCGCGCCGTTCGCTCATTATTTATGCGAAGTACGACATGACCTTCCTGCCTGAATTTTCTCGGCAAGTGGTCGAGGAGTTCGAGAAGCGCGAACTGGATCACAAAGTCGTAGTGCTGCCCTGCGGCCACTACACCATGGGAGAAACTCCCTACAAATACATGGATGGATGGCAGCTGGTGAGTTTTCTGCGCACGGCGTTCGACTAGGAGCTCAAGCCCCTTAGCAGACGGATGCGTTGTACAGGGGTTGCTGGCGCAATCGCCACGTCACGCCAGCAACCGGCCACGAGTGAGCGTCCAGTGCCGAACCCCGGTCAGGCCTTCCCTCGTGTTGCTCTCTTTCAACAGTCTTACTTACTGCTGACCCATAGGCTTTGCCTTTTTCCCGGGCGCTGACCCGCTTCTTTTCTTCGTTGCTTCCTGTTGGAGCAGGGTTAGGGAATCCGCCGCGTTGAACGGGTATTCGCGGATCGACTTTTGCCCAGTGGTACTAAGAGTAATGTCCACGCGGCGGTTGCTCGCCAGCAGGATCGTCTGCAGGTGGTCGAACACCCTCCGCCGCTGCTCTGGAGTTAACTCGGGGTTTTTCTCAACCGCTTCTTTTACCTGGTCTTCGGTTAGATTTCTTTGCTCGCCAAAGGCCTTGGTTTCGAGGTTGGCGGCGGGAACGCCGCGTTCGATCAAGAATCGTTTGACGCGGTCGACGCGCCGCTCAGAGAGCGCCTGATTATATGCCGCCGAGGCCCGCGGGTCGGCATGGCCTTCGAGAGTCAAGTGAGCATCCGGCTTCGTGTCAAGATACTTCTTGAAATCCTCCGCCAGCGAAATGAGTGTTTGCCGCTGGCTTTCAAGCAAACCGCCGTCCGGGTTTGTGACCCTTGGCTGAGCGGTCGGAAAGTAAACGCTGTGCAGCGCAAGCTGGTGCTCCAGTTGTATAAACTCAGGCGAAGGAGGGGGCGGGGGTGGGTTCTCCACCATCACCTGGGCGGTAGTCGGGTGTTCAGACCGCGCGAATCGGTGCAGATCGCACTCACTGTGATTGGCCGGCGGAACGCCCGACGTATCGAGAGCCTCAGTGCTGCCGCCGCTGCTGGAAACGCTGCCCGCCGCTCGCGGTCCAGCCGCCTACCGTAACTGGGACATTGTCCGGACTGGTGCAAGTGCAACTGATGGCTGGAGGACGCGCCGGCCTGAACCGTTCGCCGGATAGCCGAACACGAAACGGCCGGCGGATTCTTTGGCGGTTCCTTCACGGTGAAGGCCGCCATGCAGCTAGCCTCGCCGCCCTGCTTCATCTTGGGATCGGAGATATGGGCGGTAACCGTGTAAGTGCCGCCCGCCACGCCATTGGTGTCAATGCTCGCAGTGTTGTCCTTGCCGGTAATTTCGCCGCCGGTGCTGGTCCATGTGTAATTCAGCGTGTGCCTGGGATTGAAGTTGCTGCCGGCAGCAGTCGCGGTTGCCGGCTCACCCACCATGACTTCGCTGGGATTGACGGCGCAACTTGCGGAAACCGGCGGCCCGGCCGGTCCGCGACCAAACATGATATACCAAGCCAGCTTTGCAGTCTTACGCCTCGGACATCGGTGGGGGGAACAACCGACGACGGGCCATATTGATGATCCGAGAACACGAAATCGGCCCGGAACACGCGCCAGGCGATGTGCCGCCCAAGTTCAGATCGAGGCCGCCGCCGGCCATGAACCCTACTTCGTCATCGGCTCCGAAGACCTCGGACGTAAGCCGATGCTCGCCCACAAGAGCTTCGAGAAACGGCGAAAAATGGTGGCCGCGAAAAGTTATCTTAGGCCCGGCAGAGATATTGTAGAATTCGACTTGGTCAATTCGGGCAGCCACCCTGTTCTCACCGCTGCCCCATTGCCCACTGATGTCGACCGGTCAATCCCAGCCAGCGGTTAAAGTCGTAGGTGACGCTGGCGCCGGCGCCCCGCGGATCCCATTTCAAGCAACTGCTCACCGGGACCACCCCTCCCGGAAGCAGGCCGTTCACCTCGCAGCCGGGATAGAAAGCGGAGTATCCGCCGTAAAGCTCCCATTTGGGAGCAGGCTGGTCCTGCGCTGCCGCGAGCGTGCCAACGCTGCACAAGACGGGCAACCACTGCCAACAGCATAACTGCAACGCGGCCACAAGAGTTATGAGAATGAGATGACATGCGACAATTCCTCCGAACTTCAATAACGCGAGATCATGCTTTTCCAGCCAGCCCGGCAGTGGACCAGCCTCACGCTGATCTCACTGCCGAATACCTCACGGCCTGGACAGGGAGGTATATTCACCTGATTGTCGTAACATGTGACTGCGCCCGTCCGGGCCAGCGCGCTGCCATTCAACGTCGCGCCGGTGTAAGCGTGACGGACGCCTGAGCCATAATGGTTCCTGCAAATGTTGTGGTGGTTCCAAGCGTCGCCGAACTGCCGACCTGCCAGAACACGTTTTCAGACGTGGCGCCGCCGGTCAGAATGACTTCGCTGTTGTTCGGCTGCCGTCGTCAGTGTGGACACGATCTGGAAGATGTAGACGCCATTCGCCGCTGAGGGTAAGGTTCCCGGTGATTCCCAGCGAGGGCTGGGCGCTCGTCGTCTTATAAACGCCGGGAGGGAGTGTTTCCCCCCCTATATCTGCGAGGCAGGATGGCCCCTCCGGGCGCTGCCGCGGCGTAGTTATACGCCGTGGTCAAATCACCCTGGGCCGTCATGGCAACCGCATCGTCCTTGTATTCCGTGCCGGTCAGTGTTCCCGGCGGAAATCCAGTGATCGAAGCTCCCTGGCCACACGCCAATATCCCCAGTAACGGCGGTCGCCGCAGACCATATTGGTGACCGTGGAGCCGCCCAGACTTCCGAAATTGCAGGCCGTTCCCAACGGTACGACGGTATCTTTGTACATGCCGTGGCAGATGTGGTGAATGTCCATACATAGTCACTTGCCAGCGCAGCGCCAGCGAGATCCTGGGCCCCCGTGGTAATGGTGGCGGTATAGAGGGTGTCCAGTGCGAGAGGATCGGTGGGTGTGAAGGTCGCGGCATTGCTTGACACATCATAGGTAACTGTCCGGCCACGGGTGTAGTGCCCGGCCCCGTCAAAGTAAAGGTTGTGGTATTGATCGTGGAAGGATTCATTGCCTCGCTGAAGGTGGCAATCATCAAAGTGTTGGGACATATACCGATAGCGAATTAGGCAGGGGCTACGGAAACCACGGTGGGCGGAGCACATGCGGCGGTGCTGGTTGTGAAGCTCCATACGAAGTTACTCGCCAACGCATTGCCAGAGGTCCTGGGCCCCCGTGGTAATCGTGGCGGTATAGAGCGTGTTCAGGGCGAGAGCGCTGGATGGTGTGAAGGTCGCGGTTGACCCAGCGTAGGTAACTACTCCTGTACTGCCACGGGTGGAGTGCCCGGCCCGTCAAAGTAAAGGTTGTGGCATTGATCGTGGCAGGGTTCATCGCTTCGCTGAAGGTAGCGGTCACTACCGTGCTGGGACATACACCGGCAGTAAGAACAGGGGTCACGGAAATCACGGTGGGCGGAGCACATGGCTTCGCAGATGTGGTGAAGCTCCATACGAAGTTACTCGCCAGCGCGATGCCATACTCATCTATAGCGCCGGTCGTAATCGTGGCGGTATAGACGGTGTTCAGGGCGAGAGCGCTTGATGGTGTAAAAGTAAAAATTGCGTTGGTAGGATCGGCGGTAACTGCTCCTGTCACGGGTGCAGTCCGGCCCGGTTAAGGTAAAGGTTGTGGCCTGATGATCGTGGCAGGCTGCATCGGCAGGCTGAAGGTGGCAGTCACTGCCGCGCTGGGGCAGACGCCAACCGCAGCGGCAAGAGGGACCACGGAAACTGTTGGCGGGGCTAGAGCCGGGTTAGCGCCGGGATTGCAGCATCCGGTGCTAAAGCTAAAGATGAGCAGTAGGAATGCTATGGACCAGATCTTATGATTGTAGTATCTACGCATGATCGTCATCCTTCTTCCTCTCGGCTCAACTGCTGCCGCACAGTGGAATCCTGCATTAAGCACAAATTTTTGCCAGACAGCCAGTAGTGAAACTGTTCAAAATTGCACACCTTCAAGAAAAGTCCGATTCCTTGTTCCGTTATGGCTCGCTTGACGCTGTTCCGAGTTCATACCAACTTATTCTTAGCGCTGCCCGCAGTCCGCGTATAGTCACCTTTCGGACGTACTCTTTCGTAGGCAACATGGATTGCTCGTAGCCTTTCCCGGACAGGAGTGCCCGCGCCACAGTAAAATAGCCGTTGGTATCTAACCGAGTGTCAAACTATGAAAAATTCCGCAACATCGATGTCCCGCCCCCTCTATGAAGTTGATCCCGAGATTGTCGAACGCCATCGACAACGAAGTTCGCCGCCAGCACGAAGGCCTGGAGCTGATCGCTTCCGAAAACTTCGTCAGCGAGGCCGTGCTGGAAGCGGCCGGGTCGGTGTTCACCAACAAATATGCCGAAGGCTATCCCGGCAAGCGCTATTACGGCGGATGCGAGTTCACCGACGTGGTCGAGAATCTGGCGCGCGAGCGGGCCAAGAAACTTTTTGGCGCGGAGCATGCCAACGTGCAGCCGCACTCCGGATCGCAGGCCAATCAAGCCGCCTACGCCGCCGTGCTGCAGCCGGGCGACACGATTCTGGGCCTGAATCTGGCTCACGGCGGACACCTCACGCATGGGCATCCGCTGAATTTCTCCGGCAAGACCTACAAGATCGTTCCTTACGGCGTGACCAAAGAAACCGAGACGATCGATTACGACGATCTGGAAAAGATCGCCACGGCGCGAGCATCCGAAGCTGATCATCGGCGGCGGCAGCGCGTATCCGCGGATCATTGATTTCGCCCGCATGCGACAGATTGCGGACAAAGTTGGCGCACTCTATCTGGTCGACATGGCGCACTTCGCGGGACTGGTAGCGGGAGGAGCGCATCCATCGCCCGTGCCGCACGCGCACATCGTCACTTCGACCACGCACAAGACGCTGCGCGGCCCGCGCTCGGGCATGATCCTGAGCAAGCAGGAATTCGCCGCGCCGATCGACAAGGTTGTCTTCCCGGGAATGCAGGGAGGACCGCTGGTGCACATCATCGCCGCCAAGGCGGTGTGCTTCCTCGAAGCATCGCAACCGAGTTTCCGCGACTACGCGCGGCAGGTTGTGGCCAATGCGAAGGTGATGGCCGAAACGCTGGCCGCTGATGGCTATCGCATCGTCTCCGGCGGAACGGACACGCACCTTATGCTGGTGGATGTGTTCGCGAAGGGCATGCTGGGCAGCGAAGCGGAGAAAGCTCTCGGCGAGGCCGGCATTACGGTCAACAAGAATGCAATTCCGTTTGATACGAATCCGCCGATGAAGCCGAGCGGCATTCGCATTGGCAGTCCGGCCGTCACCACCCGCGGCATGAAAGAAGCCGAGATGCGGCAGATTTCCCATTGGATCGCGGAGGCGCTCAACCATCGGACGGACGCCGCGGTGCTCGCGAAAATCCGCAAGCAGGTGCTAGGGCTGGCAGAAGAGTTTCCGCTTTATGCCGAGCGGCGCGCCAAGGCGCAAGCCGAACTCAGAGCCTGACTCTCTGCAGCTTGTCATCCTGAGCGAAGCGAAGGACCCCTACTCCCGGCACACATTCTCGGGTGAGTAGGGTCACTCGCGCGGGATGACAATGGCAATGCGAATTCTCTGTGTCCCCCACATCCCCTGTGGTTAAATCCAATCTGTGAAAGTAGCCATCGACATCCGTCGCATGACGGAATTCGGGGTTGGCACCTACATCCGGAACGTAGTCCGCACGCTGGCTCGGCTCGACCGCGAGAGCAAATACTTCCTCATCGGATCGCCGGACAAGGTAGCGGAATGCAGCCCGCTGCCGCCAAACTTTCACGCGGTTGCGCTCCACGGCCGCGATGACACGCTGAAAGGGAATCTGGCTTTCCGGGCGATCGTGCGCCGCCTGGGCTGCGATGTGGTTCACATCCCGCACCTGTTCTGGATTCCGCGCGGGCTGAGCTGTCCCTATGTTCTGACCGTGCACGACCTGTTGGAGCATATGTATGGATCGCGCAACGCTTCCAGTTTGCGGCGCAGCCTGCATTTTTTCCTGACGCGCCGCGTGTTGCGCAGGGCGGCTCGCGTGATCGCCGTATCGCAATTCACCAAGAACGAAATCGAAAAATTGCTGGCGATTCCCGACGACCGCATCGAGGTGGTCTACAACGCGATTGACGAGCGTTTTCTGCACGGCCATGCCACCGAAGCGGATCGCGAACTGATCGCCCAGCGCTATCTGGTGAACTATCCGTTCATTCTGTATGCCGGTGCGATTCGGCCCCACAAAAATGTGGTGCGCATCATCGAAGCGTTTTCGGCGCTGAAGAGCGAACTTCAAAAGGAGCAGCAACTCCCCGACCTGAAGCTCATCATCATCGGAGACGATCTTTCCAGCCATCCCCGGCTGCGCCGCACCGTGGTGCGCAGCGGGGTGCAGAACGATGTGCGCTTCCTCGGATTTGTGCCCATCGAGGTGTTGCGCATTTTTTATGATGTCGCCAGGGTGTTTGTGTTTCCATCGCTCTACGAGGGATTTGGTCTGCCGCCATTGGAAGCGATGGCTCACGGAACTCCGGTGGTCACTTCCAACACTTCGAGCCTGCCGGAAGTTGTAGGGAACGCGGCGCTGCTGGTGAATCCGGAAAATGTGTTCGAGATCCGGCGAGGCTTGCAGCGCGCGCTGCTTGATTCAGCGCTGCGCGAGCAGATGAAGCAACGCGGATACGAGCAGACGCAGCGATTTTCCTGGACCAATTCGGTATCGACAATCCTTGAAATTTACCGCGAAGTGGCGGAAGGCCGTGTTGTCCGCAAGGTTGCCGCGGACTGAGATCGTGTGGTGGCGGGGCTCCGCCCCGCCCTGAGCGGAGCCGAAGGGCCCCGCCCCGGCGAAGCAGAGCCCCGTGCCCACACATTCCATATAATGAGAATCGCCACGATGAATTCTGGCTCCCCACCCAATCTCGAACCCCCGACCACTGAAACACTATCCCGCCCCAACCGCTTGCTTACAGACTGGCGGGTTTGCGTGCTGGTGCTGATTGGATTGTGGGCCATCATCTACATGGCGGGCCTGTCGCATCCCGCCTTGCTCGACGATGCCGACACGGTGCATGCCGAAGCCGCCAAGGAGATGTTGCAGCGGCACGACTGGGTGACGCTCTACGTCAATGGCATCCGCTATCTGGAAAAAGCTCCACTGATGTACTGGGCCGTTGCGACAAGCTACACGCTGTTCGGCGTCAGCGAGTGGAGCACCCGTCTTCCCCTCGTGTTGGGTGTGCTGGCCATGATTCTCTCCACCTATGGTTTGGGCCGCTGGGCTCTGGGCAACGAAGGCGGATTCGATTCCGGGCTGGTGCTGGTGACCGCGCTCGGACCATATCTTTTTACCCGCTTTCTGATCCCGGACGTGGCGGTAGGCCTTTGGCTGACCCTGACTTTCTGGCTTTTTCTGGTGTCATTGGAGCAGTCCGACCCCGAGCGCTGGACCTGCTGGGCGCTTGCCGCCGTGTGCGCTCTCAACGTGCTCACCAAGGGACTGATCGGACTCGTGCTTCCGGTCGGAGCGATCGTGCTTTATCTGCTGCTGACGGGGAATTTGCGGCACTTGCTCAAGCTGCGCCTGTTTTCAAGCGCGCTCGTATTTTTCGCCATCGCCGCTCCGTGGCACATTCTGGCGGCGCTGCGCAATCCGGCGCAAGGAAACGTACGCGGATTTCTTTGGTTTTACTTTGTCAATGAACACTTCCTGCGTTTTTTGAACCGGCGCGTGCCGCGCGACTACGACACCGTCCCACTGCTGTTGTTCTGGGCTCTGCTGGTTTTGTGGCTGCTTCCCTGGACCGTATTCCTGCCGCAATCTCTCCAGGAAGTGCCGCGGCGGTGGCGCGAGTTCCACACGCAGATGACACGGCGTCAGCGCGCGTATCTTCTGTTTTTCTTGTGGACCGTTGTGATCGTGGGTTTCTTCAGCCTCTCGACGCGGCAGGAATACTACACGATCCCGGCAATTCCGGGGATGGCATTGCTGGTGGGCGGATGGCTGCAGCGGGAAAGAAACTCCGCCGCCGATAGCCGGGAACGACGCAGCGGCCAGGTTTCGTCGGTGGTCTTGCTGGCAGTCGGCGTCATCATCGCGGTGGTTGGCTTTGCCTTGCTCGCCTTTTCCAAGCCACTGTCTCCGGGCACAGATCTGGCAGGCCTGCTGCGGAAAATATCCGCAGGATTACGCGCTCTCGTTCGGTCACTTTCTGGATTTAACCCCGCAGGCGATGGGGGCATTTCGTGCACCGCTGTTCGGCTTTTCGCTCGCATTTCTGTTAGGAACGCTCGCCAACTGGTTTCTGCGCCGTCGCGGGCAGGCCGGCCCGGGGAATCTTACGCTAGTGGCGATGATGGTGGTTCTGCTGGCGTGCGTGCGGGTCGCGTTCGGCATCTTTTCTCCGATTCTTTCCTCGAAGGATCTCGCGCTGGCGATTCGCGAACAGTATCGGCCAGGCGATCAGATCGTGGTCATTGGGCTCTATGAAAATGCGTCCACGCTAAATTTCTACACCGGGATCCCGTTGCACAGTTTGCGCGCGCCGGGCGGAAACATGTGGTACGGTACGCAGTTTCCCGGAGCGCCCCGCGTCTTTGAAACCCAGGCATCATTTGTCGAAATGTGGAAGGGCCCGCACCGCGTTTTTTTGTGGGCCGAGGAAGACGACCCGCCCGCGCTGCGCGGATTGACAAGCTATGTCGTAGCTCGCCGTGGAGGCAAGATTATTTTTTCTAATCAGCCTACCTTCTTAGCCCGACATCATTGACGGCCCGGCTATCCAGCCGCTACTCAGCCGTCCGTCTTTCAAATCGAAAACATCGCCTCGCCAGTGGATACGGTTGCCCGCAAAACTTGCAGCCCAAACGACCGGCGCGATCAGTCCCGCAGCGGCAGCAAGAAAATGTCGCGCCGCGCCTGCCGTCGTGGAGCACGACCTCGGCAGCGACCAGCCCGATGGCCAGGCGAGCGGCCAGCGTCACCCCGAATAACACCCATGCCCACGCGGCCCCTCCGGCCGCCAGCAGCGTCACCAATGCCCAAGGCAGGCCGAAGGTGAAAATTAGTCCTGTGTATCCCCAGCGGCGGGCGTCGCGAATGGTCCGCGACCAGCGCAGTTGATGGCGGAAAAACTGGCGCAGCGTGTAAGCAGGCAGAAATGTGGTAACGGTTGCGGCGCTGAGCTCGACCTTCTTCCCGGTTGCGGCGATGCGCCGGCCGAGTTCATAGTCGTCGGCAAGATAGTCCAGCAATGCTTCGAATCCGCCGATGGCCACGAGGTCACGGCGGCGGAACGCCAGGGTCGAGCCTAATCCGAAATGCAATCCTTTCTCTAGAAACCGCGCGCTCAGAACGCCCGGCACAAAGTCAGTGCTGATGCCCAACGCTTCAAGGCGCGAGCCAAGCGTTGGACTAGCGACGGTCGCGGCTGCCGCGGTAGAGACAAGTCACCAATCCCACGGAAGCGTCCGCGAGCGGCGCGGTCACCTTCTGCAAGTAATCTGATGGAACGCGAATGTCGCTGTCATTCACCAGAAGGAGTTCGTGTCGTGCCGCAGGCAACATCTGCACCAGATTGCTGACCTTGATATTCGCTCCCAGAACGCGATCGCACACGATCAGCTCAATCGGAAGGCTCAGGATATTTTGACTGGAGATTGCGCACCAACTCGATGGCGGGATCGCCAGGATCGCTGACCCCGAAGATGAATTGAACTTGACCTTGGGGATACTGCTGCTCGCAGTGACTGCAAAAGCTCTCCCAGATTCCGGGATCGACGCCTTTCAAGGGCTTAAGAATGGAAATTGCAGGCAGCTGATTCTCCGGCCGTGGAGCCTGCCGAAGTTTCTTGCGCCGGTCACCCAGAAAGCTGGCCAGCCCGAGCGCAGACAAGAAATAAAAAACCAGACTGCCGGCGGTTCCAATCACGGCCACAGCTTCAAACAGGAATCTCGCTGTTAACGGCGGTGACGGCATCAGTAGCATGTTACTCGTAGCGCAGCGACTCGATCGGGTCGAGGTTGGCCGCTTTCCACGCAGGATAAATTCCAAAGACCAGGCCGACCGCGGCCGAGGCCACAAAGGCGAACATCGACCAGTACACCGACATGGTGGCCGGAAGCGATGGAAACGCCACCGGAACAATCGCAGTGATGATGGCGCCCAGCAAGAGTCCGATCACTCCGCCTACTGCCGTAAGCATGACCGCTTCGAGCGTGAATTGCACAAGAATGTCGCGCTTGCGGGCTCCCATGGCTTTGCGCACTCCAATTTCGCGCGTACGCTCGGTCACCGAAACCAGCATGATGTTCATCACGCCCACGCCGCCCACGATCAAGCCCACGCTCGAAACCGCGAACATAAAGACGAAGATCATCCCCGTGATCTGATTCCACACATCGGAAATCGAATCTTGCGTGAACACGGCGAAGTTATCAGGCTTCTCGGGCGCGACCTTCCGGCGACGGCGCAGCAACTCGCGCATTTCGTCAATTGCTTTGGGCATATCAGCGTGCGAGGTGGCCTTGACGCTGATCCAGTATTGCTTCAGCTCGGGGTGCAACTTTCGGAACGTGCTCAGCGGAAAGAAAACGATGTTGTCGTCGGGATTCTTTCCTCCACCGAATACGCTCTTGCGGATTTTCGCCACGCCGATCACGGTGAACAACTGCCCTTCGATGTCCAGTTCCTTGCCCAGCGGCTGTTCGCTCGGAAAAAGCTCTTCCGCGGTATCGTGGCCGATGATAATAACTGGGGCGCGACGCTCTTCATCGATATCGCTGAACCACCGGCCGGAGTCGAGGGCGACGTCAATCACGTCTTTGTAGGAACTGGTGTCCCCTTCCAGAATAGTGTGCTTGGCTTTGTGGTCCTTGTACTTTACGGAGTATGTCCCGGTACCGAGTTCCGGCCGGAAATAGCGCACGCCCACCGTGACCGCTTTCACGTGCGGCAGATCCTGCATCGCCATGGCGTCGTCGAAAGTCAGCTCCTTGCGGGTGCGCATCTCTTCCGTCGGACGTCCGAAGGTGAAGGGCTCCAGGTGGAAAGCGAAAATAATATTCGAACCCAGACTGGTGATGACCTGACTCACGTTGTCGTTCAGGCCGCGAACGATCGACGAAATCCCGATGACGACGGCCACTCCAATCACGATGCCCAGCACGGTCAGCGACGACCGCATTTTGTTGCTGCGGATCGTATCCACCGCCATGTTCAGGCCTTCGCCGAGTTCGCCTTTGACTAGCATCGCGTCAGAACTTTTTTACCGCCGAGACGCAGAGTGCGCCGAGAAACCCTGATTCTTGTTATGGCTTTCCCCTGTGACTCCCCGTGAATCTCAGTGTCCCCCGTGGTTACAGTTCGTTACGTCTCAAAGCGCAGCGCCGTAATAGGATCCAGCACGGCCGCGCGTTTCGCCGGATACACGCCGAAGAAAATACCCACGCTCGCCGCCACGAGCACTCCTGCCAATACCGCCCAGAGCTTGATCTCCGAAGGCATGCCGATGGCCAGCGTGACGACCTTGGCGATGGTGATGCCGAACAACACGCCAATCGCGCCGCCGAGCAGCGCCAGGGTGACGGACTCGATCAAAAATTGCAGAAGAATGTCGCTGCGTCGCGCGCCCATCGCCTTGCGGATGCCGATCTCCCGGGTTCGTTCCGTCACCGATACCAGCATGATATTCATGATCACGATGCCGCCGACCACCAGCGAGATGGCGGCGATTCCGATCATGGCGTAAAAGAACGTGCCGCTGAAGTTCGACCAGATACTCAGCAGGCTGTCGTTGGTCTCGATGTCGAAATTGTCTTCGTCGCCGGGGTGGACGTGGCGGCGTGCGCGCAGGATGGCGCGCGTTTCATCCATTGCTTCATCAAATCCGGCGCCGCTGGCCGCCGCCTTGCCCGAGATGTGGATGTCTTCGTGCGTCCCATTCTGCTTCAGAAACGCGGTAATCGGCATGAGCGCATAGTTATCCAGGCTCTGTCCCAGCGTCTTGCCCTTGCGCTTCCCGACGCCAATCACCCGGTAGACCCAGCCGTCGATGCGGACCTCCTTGTCAACCGGATCCATCCCCGGCATCAGGTTATCCACGATGTCCGGTCCGACGACGATGACGGCGGAGTTGTTTGTCACATCGGTATCATTGATCATGCGTCCGGCGCTGAGATCGATATCGAGAATCGTCACCATCGAAGGCGTCAGTCCGCGGACAATCGTGTCGCTGATCGACTGCTCGCCATATTTAACGTGTCCGGTAGTGTTGTAGAGCGAGGCTCCCACCCACTCGCAATGCTTGCAGGCGTCGAGGACGGCCTGGTAATCCTCCATGGTCAGGTTCTTGCGTTTTTCGCCTTCGAGAAATTTATCGATGTTGGTGACGGCCGGTGAATTCTTGAAAACGATGAAAACGTCGGCGCCCAGATTGAAAATCTTCGTCGCCACATAGCCGTTGATGCCATTGACGAAGGTGACCACGGCAATCACAGCGGCCACTCCGATCACGACGCCGAGCAGGGTAAGCGCGGAGCGCAGCTTGTTCGCCCACAACGACAGGAACGCGATCTTGATGGCCTCGGTGATGTTCATTTTCGACGGCTTGCGCTTCTCGCCACAGGTCATTGGACCTGCGGGAGCAGGCTTTCTCCAAAAGAGTTTAGCAGGATGAGCGCGCGGGCTCGCATTGAAAGCATCAACACTGCGAGGGTGTTATGTAGCGAGCAAATTAGTGAAGAAGCGGCCTCACGCCCTGGCGGACGCAAGACGCATTGAGAGCTTTGCCGATACCCATGCTACTAGCAGTGCCAGCACGGTCCAGCTCGCCGCAGACTCCATGGTCCCTTGAAAAAAGAACGGCAACGCAGACGGCAAGGACCTGGAAAACTGCGCGGTCGTTCCCGCCCTCCCCAACTGCGCGATGGCGGCAACCCCCGCAACCAGAACCAGTATCAGCGCCAAGCCCCCAACCACCAGACCCGGCAGAGCGCGCATCCACGGAAACGGAATAGGCGGCGGCGCCGCAGCCTCGCGCCGAACCGCATCCATGACGGAGACGGCGAAGCCCGACGACGGAAGGATTTCATCCTCGCGGCAAAGAATGCGATTCATCTCGTCCTCCTCATGTGCGTCCAAACGTCTCATAATGCCTCCTCCAAACGCGGCACCGCCAGCCGTTGCGGTAGTTTACCGCGCAAGATTTCCCGTCCCCGAAACAATCTTGCCTTAACCGTGCCTTCGGGCAGGCCGAGACTTCGCGCCGCGCTGCTCACGTCCATGTCGTGAAAATAAAAAAGAATCAAGGCCTCACGATACTTCGCCGGCAGAGCCCGAACCGCGCGTCGCACCGCCTGATCTCGGTCCCGGTCTTCGAGGCCTCCGTCAGAAGAGCGCGTGTCCGCAGGTTCGGCTATGTCGTCGAGCGGCACTGACGTCCGTGCCGGGATGCGCCGCAGTTCCGACCGATAAAGATTCGTCGCCAGCGCAAAAAGCCAGGTGGAAAAGACCGCATCTTTGCGCCACTGGCCGAGCCCCCGGTAAGCGCGCAAGAACGCCTCTTGCGCCATCTCTTCTGCGCGGCCACGATCGCGGCAGAAGCGGTAGGCCAGGTTGATCAGCGGTCCCTGCCAGCGGCGGACAATCCCCTCAAATGCGGAAATATCTCCCGCCAGGACTCTTTCCACATCGGCCTGGTCCTCGCTGGCGCTCACTCTAGACTTGCCTCAACGGTAAGACACTACGAAGTTGCGAACGGTTGCACTATTTCAAAAATGGACCCCCACCCAAAAAAATGCAACCGGGACCCCGTAGGGATGGTCCTACCTGACGTAAGCAGGAAAAGATCAGGGGGCTGACAATGGCATTCGAAACGGGCGATAACATGGTCGCGGTCGTAAGCGTGGCGATACCGGTCGTAGGAAGTATCGCCCTATTTTCTTTTCTGGCCGTCGCCGCATGGTCCGATGCGCGCCGCAGAGAGCGAGAGACATACTACAAGAGTGAAACCTTGAAAAAAATCGCGGAGAGCTCAGGCGAAGGAGCTAAGGCTGCGGTGGAATTGATACGTGAGCAGGAAAAGAACGTCGTAAGACGCCGCCGCGAAGGCATGAAACTGGGCGGCTTGATCACCGCCGTCGTCGGCATCGGTGTCATGGCGCTTCTGCGTGGGCTGGTGCGCGATGAGCCGGTTTATCTCGCCGGACTAATTCCGTTGTTGATCGGCCTGGCCATGCTGACGTACACGTTCCTCCTCGCGCCCAAAGAGGTGGAGTAAGAGAACGCGCCATCCGCCTGGACGATCTGCCTGCACTATAATGAATCGTTGGCAGCCGGACCGGACGGTCGCTGTCGTAAGACAGAGGAAAGTCCGAACTCCGCAGAGCAGTGTGCCGGATAACGTCCGGGACGGCCGGTTCAAGCCGGTTGGACGGAAAGTGCCACAGAAAACATACCGCCCGGGCCGCAAGGCTCAGGTAAGGGTGAAAAGGTGCGGTAAGAGCGCACCGCCGGCGCAGTAATGCGCCGGGCAGGGCAAACCCCACACGGAGCAAGACCAAATAGGGAGGGAATCCAGCGCAAGCTGGATGCGTGCCGGCTCGGCGCGCCACAACCTCCGGGTAGGTCGCTTGAGCCCCGCAGTAATGCGTGGCCCAGAGGAATGACCGTCCTGCCGCAAGGCAGACAGAATTCGGCTTACAGGTCCGGCTGCCACAAAAATCATTGGAGGAGGGGATCCGTGGCAACTCTTCAGGAACGGCTCGACGAGTTCAAACGATCGTTCGAGTCCGGAGCTCCGCCATATAACGCGCCGCGTGAAGCGATCGAAGCGATGCATCGCGCAACGACCGAGCTCAAGGCTACGGGAATCGAAGGCCGTGCGCTCAAAGTCGGCGATCGCGCCCCGAGCTTTAAGTTGTTCAATCAAGATCATGTCGAGGTATCTTCGACCGATCTACTTCTTCAAGGCCCACTGGTTGTCAGTTTCTTCCGGGGACACTGGTGACCATACTGCAATATGGAGCTGGAGGCTCTAGAGCAGATACATTCCGAAGTAAGAGCCTTGGGGGCGGAAATCGTCGTGCTCACTCCCGAGCTCGAACGATACGCGCGGGCTCTGCACAAGAAGCTGAATCTGACCTTCGATATCCTGACTGATCTCCATCTGAAAACTGCCGAGCAGTTTGGGCTTGTCTTCATTTTCCCCGATTACTTGCGGGAACTTTATAAGTCATTCGGTAGTACGCTCGACCGATTCAACGACGAGCCGGAATACCGGTTGCCAATGCCCGCGCGTTACATTATCGACAAGCAAGAAATCATTCGCGCGGCGGATGTGAACGCGGACTACACGATTCGTTCTGAGCCCTCAGAAACTCTCAGACAGTTGAGAACGCTAACCGACTAAAGCGCGCCGGCCAAGGAGCAGAATTCCGGCGTTTCTGTTCAAAGCTGTGACGAATTAGTGCATCTAGGGCGTGCGCGCGCCGTGGTACCATTCCCGCGTGAGCGACTCCGCTTGCTTACCAAGTGCTGCCTCGGCCGTCTCAACCACGATGGTTGATTCGCGACATTCTGCCCTCGTCCGCATCACTCATTGGATCACCACCCTGTGCTTTCTGGCCCTGCTAGTCAGCGGCGCTGAACTCGTGATCTCTCACCCGCGCTTCTATTGGGGCGAGACCGGCAACGATTTGACTCCAACGTTGTTTAAACTGCACATCCCTGCTTCGAGGCGCCTGGTGCCGACCGGCTACGGGTACATTCTGCCGGACGCGAACGGCTGGAGCCGGTATCTCCACTTTCAATCTGCCTGGATCGTGATATTCACCGGCTTACTGTATGCAATCTTCGGCCTTCTTACCGGGCATTTTCGAAAGAATTTGCTCCCAGGCGGGACCGACCTTTCCTGGCCGGCGCTCTCGAGGTCGGTCGCCGGCCATCTACGCTTCCAGCGCCCGAGTGAGGCAGAAGCCTGGTCGTATAACACGCTTCAGCGCCTCAGCTATCTGTTCGTGATCTTCGTTCTTTTCCCGCTAGTCATCTGGACCGGACTGGCCATGTCTCCCGCGTTTGTTTCCGCCTTTCCCGCGACCGTCAATGTGCTAGGCGGCCAGCAATCGGCGCGCACACTTCACTTCTTCGTTTCCCTCGCGCTCGTGCTCTTCCTTCTGGTCCACGTTGGGATGGTTTGGTTTGCCGGATTCAGAAGCCGCATGCGAGCGATGATCACGGGCCGCGCCGCTACACCAACACTGCTACAACCTGGTAGCGCACTATGGAGCGATCTTTCAAGCCATAAAATCTCACGCCGCAAACTGATCACCACCGGCCTAGCGGCCACAGCCGGCGTAGCGGGTCTGGGCGTGGCCGCGCGGCTGGCGCAAAAGTACGGACTGATCCCGCCCGATCACGGCGGAATCTACGGCCTAGGCGAAACCCTGACTTACGCTTCACAGCGTTTGCTGACCAGGCACTCCTTAGCGCGCGAATTCTCCAGGAGCCAGATCTCGAAGCCTCCATTCGCCAACGAAATCGAGACTCCGACCGACGAGTTCAAGCGCCTTCAAGCCGGAAAGTTCGCCGACTGGCGCCTCTCAGTCAACGGCATGGTCGCCCGGCCCGCCTCGTTTTCGATCAATCAGCTTAAGAGCTACCCGCCTCACAGCCAGATCACCATGCTGCAGTGTGAGGAGGGATGGTCGTATATCGCCGAGTGGATCGGCGTCCCTTTGTCCCAAATTCTGCAAGCCGTGGAAGTCCTCCCGCAGGCCAGATACGTCGTCTATTTCTCGATCGAACCCGACACCTGGGACAGCATCGATATGGCCGACGCATTGCACCCGCAGACTCTTCTGACCTATGGGATGAATGGCGACGAGCTTCCCGTAGGCCACGGCGGGCCGCTTCGCCTCAGGGTTCCCCGCCAGGTCGGCTACAAGAACGTGAAGTTCATCACCCACCTGACGGTCACCGACAGTATGAAAGGTTTCGGCAAGGGCCTCGGCTCCGTGTCTCCCGAATTCGGCTATGCCTGGTACGCCGGCATCTGACGGTTCGTTAGTGTTGGGTTCATCAATCAATAGATGGCATGGCCGCCTTGCGTGCTGTCAACCTTTCCGCTCTCGACGGAAAGAACATAGGCCGTTCCTCCATCTCCCGTCCACGATGTGAGGTCAAAGTGCCCACCCGCCGGAACTCTGTAGACGCTGATTTTCTGAAAAGTTAACGGCTCGCCCGACTCGCAAGTTTTGGGCTTCTGCGTGGGCCGAAGAAAGTAGGCGCCCTTCCCGTTTCCCACCACCGTGCCCTTGCCATCCGGTTCGACCAGCACCGCCGACTTCTCGTCAATCGCGACTTCGCGCGGAGACTGCGACCATCCATCCTGCATAATGCGAGCCAGAAAGCCCAAAGAGCGGCCCATGCGGTCACGCTTCGCGAAGTGCGAATCGGTCAGCACGTTCTCCAGATGCGGAATCTTGAGAAATCCTCGAATCAGCGTCACTCGCGCGAAGTAAGGATTGGGCAGAACATCCGTGGAGGCAAGGTCGTTGCCGTCGGGGTCATCTCCAAGAGCCGTAGACAAATTCCCCCAGCACCGCGAGCCCCGCGCTGGTTCCGCCGATCGGTTTGCCAGCAGCAACATTCGCGTTGATCGTGTCCTCGACCGGAGTGCCTTTCCAAGCGCGGATGTAGTGGGCCTGATCGCCGCCAGAAATAAATACCACGTCCGCCCGGCGAATGATCTCAGCCACGGCTGGATCCTGTGCGGCCTCGCGATCGGGAATCACGAGCGTTGCCACCGAATTCAACTTGCACAATCCGTTGACGTACGAGTTGTAGGCGTCGTCCCCGCTCGCACGCAAGATCAGGAAGTCGCCGCCGTTGCCCTTCCGGCAAAGCCAGCGAAACGCTTCGTCAAGATCGCTGCCTCCTCCCATCATGGCGGTACCCGCAGCGGGCTGAGTTTTTATATCGCTTCTGTTGCCGATGCGAAAGTATTGGTAGGACGCGGCGTGAGCGAAACTCGCCGCCAACAATAAAGTAAGCACGGAAAAAGATCGTCGAAACGCGTTCATTTCCCCGATCACTATACCCCACGCTCGGAGTCGCACTTGTCGGGGTTAGTACACTATCGCTGGAGAAGGTGAGGCACCGGGTGTCCAGCATGTCTTCTGAAAATGACGACCGGCAGATTCGCCCTGACCCCGGTCGCACCGAACTCGGCCTCTGCAGGACCTGTCAGCATGCGCGACGGATCGAGTCCGATCGCGGATCGATTTTCATTATGTGTGAGCTTTCGTTTGAAGACTCGCGCTTTGCAAAGTATCCTCGTCTGCCAGTATTGGTTTGCAGCGGCCATCTCCGCGAAGTAGCCGCTTTGCCAGCAGTGACGATCAACCCTATAATCGAGAGTTGAGACGAGTCCACGGCGCCGACCATATCTCTGACTCGTGCTTTCATACAATACTTTCACTGAACACTCAAGGAGAACTTTATGTCCGCACCCAGCCGTCGTCCGGAAATTCGCCGGCGCCGCACCCGCGCAGAAAAAGTCGCCAAACTTCGCAAGCGCCTCGCCGCCGCTTCCACTTCCGCAGACAAAGACCGACTCACCGCCAAACTGCATCGCGTCGGATTGGTTTCTCCGGGAAATCCTCTGATCAAGAGCGCCTAGCTAAGTCGAAATCTAGAACTCCACCGTCACGAATCTCGCCGGGCTCTTTCCCGACATTCGTCAAGGTATGGGTGTAGTTCCCCGGCAGCCATTTGATATCGCCCGCTTTGAATTTTCCGGGCATCGGGCCCATTCCGTCGACGTCGCTCCGTATATCAAGATCGCTGATCGCGACCAGCAGATGCGGGCCGTCGTGATGCTGGCTGGGCACGGTCGCACCCGGTTCGAGGTTGACTTCCGACACGCGCACTCCATCTTTTACAAAAAGAATCTTGCTACGGCCGCCCGGAAACGTTTTTTCTCCGCTTTCTTCCGCCCAATGCGATGGCGTCTGCCGCAATTTTTCATCCTGCATCAACTCAATCGTGACGTTGCGAAAGGGCTGATCCGAAAGATTCCTCGCAATGTGAGCAAAGTTCCCCGCCGTAAACCGCGTGTCGCCGTCCGCGAGCCTGACCTCCACCGGCGGCTTGCCCTCGACTTCGTTGGAGAGATGAGCATCGCCGATCGTGACATAGACATAATCGTGGTGATGGCGATGCATGAGCGTCGCGGTATGCGGCGCAACCTCGACCTTGAAGACGCGAATGTATTGGTTTTCAAGGGCCAGGTGGTGCGAAGGCTCGGCGGTGATCTCGACCTCAGTCGTGGTCTGCGCGGCCAGAAACGGAATCAGCAGGAAGAGGAACCATGCGCGCTTCATGGCCCAGAATTGTAGCACCGGAAGAAATGTCGCGGCGCAAAGCATCTGCAAGAGCGAGGGGTTTCTCGCAACTTCAGGCGGAGTACACAATCCTCCCGCCCACAATGGTCGCGACCACTTTCCCCGTCAGCTGCCATCCATCGAACGGAGTGTTCTTCGATTTCGAGAGCGATTTGGCGGCGGCGAAGGTCCACTTCTTCTTCGGATCGAAAACGGTAACGTCGGCGACCGAGCCGCGGACCAGTGAACCGCGCCCGCGAAAATCGAAACAGCGAGCGGGACCGGCGGTGAACAGCTCCACGATGCGAGCAAGCGGAATCCGCTTCTCGCGATGCAGCCGCGTGATCGCGAGCGCGAGCGCGGTTTCAAGCCCAGTAATGCCAAACGCGGCGCGCTCGAATTCCATCTCCTTCTCGTGCGCGGCGTGGGGAGCGTGATCGGTGGCGATGGCGTCCACCGTGCCGTCGGCGAGCGCGACCAGGATGGCTTCGCGATCCGAGACCGAGCGCAGCGGAGGATTCATCTTGTAATTGCTGTCGTAGTCACGCATGTCCTCATCAGTCAGCGTGAAATGATGCGGAGTAACTTCAAAAGTAACGCGTGCCTTCGCGCGCTTGCCACGGCGCACGCTCTTCAGCGCATCCGCCGTCGAAAGATGGGCGACGTGCAGGCGGGCATTCGGAATCTGTATTGCCAGCTGCACGTCACGCTCCACGATCGACGCTTCGGCAGCCGCCGTCATGCCGCGCAGCCCAAGCCGAAACGAACGCGCCCCCGCGTGCATGGAGCAATGCTCGGTCATCCGAGTATCCTCGGCATGTTGCACCACCGGGAAATTCAGCTCCCCGCCCAAAACCAGGGCCTCGCGCATGATCCCGTCTTCGAGAATGGGCTTGCCATCGTCGGTGACCGCGATGGCTCCCGCCGTGTGCAGCGCGCGAAAGTCGGTGAGCGTGACGCCCTTGCTCGCACGGGTCGCGGCCGCGACGCCAAAAACATTGATCACCGCGCCGCGTTCCGGCTGACGCAACCACTCGATCCACTCGACCGAATCGACAACCGGAACCGTGTTGGGCATGGTGCAGACGGAAGTAAAACCGCCGGCAGCGGCGGCAGCCGTACCCGTAGCGATCGTCTCTTTGTGCGTCTGCCCAGGCTCGCGCAGGTGAACGTGCAGATCGATGAAGCCCGGCGCGACGATGAGTCCGCGGGCATCGAGCTTCTCGTCCGCGCTGCCTTTGATCTTGTTCGGAGCAGAAACTTCGGCGACGCGGCCATCTTTCAGCAGCACGTCCATCGGCGCGTCGATGCGAGCCGCCGGGTCGATAAGATGGCCGCCCTTGATCAAAAGACTACTTGTGGAGCGTGAATTCACATCTCTCCTTAGTTCTTCATCACATTAGTTCTTCATTAGTTCTTCATCACATTAGTTCTTCATCACCTTGATTCGGTTCTCTCTGTGACCCTGTGGTGAATGGTTCGTCATCGCATCCTCCCCATCGCCCGCGCCAGAATCGCCATGCGCGTGGGCACGCCGTTGCGCACTTCCTCCAGGATGCGCGCCTGAGCGCCGTCGGCAACTTCGCTGGTCAGTTCCAGGCCACGAATAATTGGCCCGGGATGCATCACGATGGCGTCTTTCTTCGCCATCTT
This sequence comes from uncultured Acidobacteriaceae bacterium, assembly GCA_963760175.1. Classification (GTDB taxonomy): domain Bacteria; phylum Acidobacteriota; class Terriglobia; order Terriglobales; family Acidobacteriaceae; genus Acidiflorens. The sequence goes on along the minus strand of CAVXBU010000009.1, from coordinate 296,635 downwards.
CAACCGGGCCGCGGTCATCTGGTAGCGCGCGATATATTCCGATAAATCGATCTTCAGCCCGGAAAGGCGCTCTTTCTGCACGCGCAGCAGCATCACCACATCGGTGCCGCGTAAAGCGTCTTCAATGTGGCGGGTCACGCGCACACCGGGCGCCAGCGTGGTCGCAATGTCGGGCACCAGTTCCGGCGGACCGCAAAGAATAATCTTCACCCCAAACTTGCTCAACAGGTGACACGCCGACCGCGCCACCCGGCTGTGAAAGATGTCGCCGACAATCGAGATCTGCAATCCCTTGAAAGTCTTCTTGTTGCGCAGAACTGTGTACGCATCAAGTAGCGCCTGCGAAGGATGTTCGTGCAGTCCATCGCCGGCGTTAATAATGGGTACATCGACGTGCTGCGCCATCACGTACGGTGCACCCGCGTTGGGGTGGCGTATGACGATGACGTCCGCGCCCACGGCGCGCACCGTGTATCCCGTATCCAGCAGTGATTCTCCTTTTTCAATGCTCGACCCGGCCGATTGGATCAGAATGGTGTGAGCGCCCAGCGACTTGGCCGCGATCTCAAACGAGCTGCGAGTGCGCGTGGAAGCCTCGTAGAAAAGAAGAAGCACACGCTTCCCCTTGAGCAGCGGCCGCGGCTTGTCCGGATTCATGCGCCGGGCAAACTTCAGAAGTCTCAGGATCTCGGCTGCTTCCAGGTGTTCGATGCCGAGCAGGGAACCGCGCGCTGGATTCATAGGTAATTTGTAATTTCCAATTTGTAATTTGTAATTTAAGAGCGCGCGATGCGGATTCAGGTTTTCGATTACAAATTACAAATTGCCAATTACAAATTGCCCTGCTGCTTTTCCATGAGCAGGACTTTCTCCGCGTCATCCACCTCGCGAAGTTTTACTTCGATAATCTGATTTTCCGCGGTCTGGACCGTTCGTCCAATGAAGGCAGCCTCAATCGGCAACTCGCGATGACCGCGATCAATCAATACGCACAACTGCAAGCGCCGGGGACGGCCCGCGCGAAACAGCGCGTCCATGGCGGCACGGGTGGTGCGCCCCGTGTAGAGCACATCGTCAACCAGCACCACCGACTTACCGGTGATGGGGATCTCTAGCTCGGTTTTCTGCACCACCGGTTTGGAGTCTAGCGTGGAAAGATCGTCGCGATACAGGGTAATGTCGAGCGTACCAACCAGCACCGGCTTCTTTTCGATGCGCTGGATAATTTTCGCCAGCCGCTGCGCCAGCGGCACTCCACGACGCCGTATGCCGACCAGAGCCAGATCTTCGGCTCCATTATTTTTCTCGAGAATTTCATGCGCCAGCCGGATCAAGGTGCGCTCCACCTCGGATGCCGACATCAGCTGCGCTTTCTGGTGGATTTCGACCGGACGTTCTGGCGCGTGTGAACTCATAAACGCTGCATCATACGCGTGCCGAAAGATGAGAGCAAGGCCGAGCCCCAAACCCGCGTTTCCTGTGGTTATTCGCGGGGATCGCGGGGCCGCAGCAACAACGACGCAAGCGCACCCCCGACCGAGGCGAACACGACGGCAACAAAAAAGGAGACCGCCTGCCCCGACGGAGTGAACAGGTCGCGAAAGTTAGCCTGAACTGCAGGGTCGGAGGTATTGGCCCCGAATTTTTGCAGCGTTGCCATCATGAGATCGATGCATTGCTGCTGGGAGTGAAGAACGATAATTGCAACGGTGCAAAGAGCGCCGATGGCGAATACGACCATTCCCGCTGCTCCTCCCAGGCGTGCGCCGAGCGCGGCAGGAAGAGTGGATCCACTCTTGCGGCGGTAGAAAAAAACAGCCAACGCTCCTGTAAGCACGATGCCGACAAACGGTATCGCCCCAATAAAAACTCCGAGCACACCCGCCTTGAGCGCGGCCCGAACCGCAATGCTCCTGTCCATCGTGCTTCCGGACAGAGTGGGCCGATCAAAATGCCCGCCTTGGGGAATCTCCGCGGCAAGCTCATCCGGAGCGGGATTCAAGCCCGCGGCAAGTTCAGCATCCGGAATCGCCACCTGCACGTGGATTTGAGGAGCGCGGCACTGTGGACAAAACGGCCGCCCATCTTCGACCGTGGCCCCACATTGTTGGCAAGGGTGTTCCACGTCTTTGAAGCTAGCGCACAACGCACTGGAGAGCAAGGCAGGACAGCCAATTGGGTCATCGAGTGGTGTTTGATCAAGTCAGCAGTTTCGATCACCCGATGACCCGATGGTAAGATCACCCGATGCCCTTCAGATCGTGTCGTCCTTGCCCGTACGCACGCGGACATAAACCAGCGCAAAGCGGGAGCCATGGTCCCTGGGCTTGAAAGCGACGACGTGCTGGTTCCCTTCAGTTCCAACCTTCAACTCCACCGACTCCCCGCTCCCGCTGACATCACACCAGACCGGCTTGGAGGCATTGCTGGGTGAGGCACTGAAGTTGAAATCGTCTTTTTTCCAGGCCCCGCGGCATTGGATGGGTTTGCCATATTTCTGCAGTTCCTTGTCGTAGAAGGCAACGATTTTCTCGGGAGAGTCGTCGGAGATAAACTCCGCAGCCACCACTTTCAACGTAAATCCCGGCACGGAAAGGTTTACATTGGCGTTCTCTTTGTCGCTGTCGTCTTTCGGAGCGGGCTTGGCGCCGGGATAAATCGGCAATCCGACATCGCGGATATCCGCCTGCTCGCTGACGTGCAAATCCCCCATCGGAGACTTGATGTCGACGTTCTTCTCGCCATTCTTGCCATTGTCGTTCGTATGGATGGTGCAAGCGGGAAGAACGCAGAGGACGCCAAACACTGCGCCGAGAGAAAGCTTTGCAACAACGTTTCGGCCGAACATTTTGCGTTTAGTCGTCTTACGTCTGAACATGCGACGAACCTCCTGAGCTGGCTTGGTGGGGCTTTCCCCACCCGATGTCTCCGATCAGATCATGTCGTCCGAACCCTTGTGAATGCGGACATAAACCAGCGCAAAGCGGGATCCCTGGCTGTCGGGCTTAATGGAAACCATGCGCTGGTCCCCCTCGGTTCCAACTTTTAACTCCACCGAGTCTCCGCTGCCGCTACTCACGCACGACACCGGCTTGGATAAGTCGTCCTTGCCGTCGTAGTTCTTATGCCCTCCGTTCCAGTCGCCGTGGCACTGGATGGGCTTGCCATATTTGTGCAGCTCTTTGTCGTAGTAGGCGATGACTTTGTCGGGAGTGTCGCCGGAGATGAACTCCGCAGCCACCACTTTCAACTTGAACCCCGGCACCGAAAGGTTCACATTGGCGCTCTTCTGGTCGTCGCTGTCGTCTTTCGGAGCGGGCTTGGCGCCAGGATACAGCGTCAGGCCGGCATCGCGAATATCGACTTGTTCGCCGACGTGCAAGTCACCTATGGGAGATTTGATGTCGACCCGTTTCTCGCCGTTTTTGGCATCGTCGTTCGCACGGATGCTGCACCCGGGAAAAACACACAAGGCGGCAAGCGTCGCGCCTAGAGAAAGTCTCGCGGTCAAGCTATGGCTGAACATGGGAGGAACCTCCTGAACTCGGTTGGGCTGAGATTGGCCGGGCGGGGCGTTCAATGCCCTCGCCTCGGGACGCGATACCCGGAATCGTAACCGGCAGATGACCGCTGATCGGAATCTCGCCGAAGATCGCCTTGACGGCGGCTGTTTCCGACACAGTCACATTGGAGAACGCACACACATAATTCTGGATCGCGGGAAAATCCTGCACTACATAAGGATTGCCCATGGCAAGCACTACCGTGCGCTCGGCGGCGCGGTCAAGAATAGCCGTGAGTAAAGCTCCCGTAGCATTGTCCATGGCAACGGTATTCATTAAACCTCCTCCGGCGGCGCGCAGCGCCCTGCCCGCGTTCGGAACCACATACACCGCGGCGATTACGTGCCCGGCTGCTTCCACCGCTTCCACCACAGCCGGCTTCATGCCGGCGGCCGAGCGTGCATCGACGTAGATGATGCGGGCGTCAGGCACTCGGGCTAGAATCTGGCGTTCGAGCATACGTCCGGAATCGGTGCGCAGGTCGTCGGAAAAAATCACCGCGACCAGACGGTTGGTCTCCTCGATCACTGATTGATACGGAAGCGCGTCCCCTGAAGTTCCAGAAGAAGCTGCAAAAGACTGCAGCGGGATCACTTTCCCATTGTCGCGCACCAGCGTAATGGCTTCGTCAGCAATATGTTGGCCGGCCTCCAGATTCTCCGGTTTCGCAATTTCGCTGGAGAGCTGGCTGAGATCCACGAGCCGCGCCTTGTTTAAACCAACAGAAGCCTTCATTTCCAGAATCTTACGCACCGACTGATCCAGACGCGGACGGCTGATCTCGCCGCTGTGCACCGCTTCCAGCATCGAGCGATAGCTCGCGTCGAGATTGGCCGGGATAATCAGCATGTCATTGCCCGCCTTGAAGGATTCAACCGCGGCCCGGCCAATATCCTTCGCATAAATGCGCGTCAATCCCGCCATGTCGAGCGCATCGGTCACGACCAGCCCTTTGAACCCCATTTCCTCTTTGAGCAGTCCGTCCACCATCGCGCTTGAGGTCGTGGCCACGCGGTTGGGCGCGGAGTCGAGCGCGGGAACGGTTACGTGCGCCACCATCACTGCATCCACGCCCGCCTCGATCGCGCGCTTAAAAGGTGGCAACTCGACCGCCTCAAGCCGCGCCCGGTCGCCCGTAACTTGAGCGACGCCGAGATGGGAATCGGTGGCGGTATCGCCGTGTCCGGGAAAGTGCTTGGCTGTTACCAGCATCCCGCCTTCGTGAGCGCCCCGGATGTACGCCGCCACAAAATCGCCCACCTCCTTCGGATCTCCTCCGAAAGAACGCGTGTTAATGATGGGATTGGCAGGATTGGAATTCACGTCCGCATCGGGAAAAAAATTCCAATGCACGCCGATAGCGCGCGCCTCGAGCGCGGTGATGCGTCCAAACGCTTCCGCATTTTCAGGTTTACCGGTAGCTCCAAACGCCATGGCGTGGGGAAAAACGGTGGTGCCATTCAGACGCATCGACACGCCGCGCTCGAAATCGGCCGAGACGAGCAGCGGCAGCTTCGATGTTTTCTGCAGCCGGTTGAGCAGCTCGGCCGCAACCGAGGGCTGGCTCTTGAGCAGGACGGGACCATCCACCGGAACGCTCATGACCAGCGATCCAATGTGATACTTGCGGATATTGTCGCGCAACTGAACAAAGATGGGATCGGCATCGTTAAAAAACTGCACTCTCACCCAGATCGCAAAAAGCTGGCCAACCTTCTCCTCAGGCGACATCTTGCGCAAGGTTTTGTCGGCCCACTTCTGGCCGGCCTTGTCGACATGGATGGGACCGGGCTGCAGATAGTGATCTTTGCTCCTGTCTTTAGCAAAGCAAAGCGCCGCCGCCAGCAGGACCGTAGTAAGAAGAAGATTTCGGAGCATGCAATTGACAATAACAAAAAAGAGACGTGACCGTCCTACTCGTGTGGTGACGGGGCGGAGCCTGTCCTGAGCGGAGCCGAAGGGCCCCGTTCGCGTAGGGACAGCCGCCCTCGGCTGTCCAGGCCGAGCGCAGCTCCGCAACTGCTCTCAAATTTCGGGCTCGATCATCGCAATGCCCTTCGCCTGTATAGCCAAGTCATCGCCAGACCCGGCCAGCCAATGCACATCCGGTTCTCGCCGGAACCACGTGATCTGGCGCTTGGCATAGTTACGATGCGCCTGCTGCGCCGCCGCCAGCGCCGATTCCCGATCCAATTCGCCGCGCAAAAACTGCACCGCCGGCTTGTATCCCAACGATGTGAGCGGGCGGGCTCGATCGCCATATTTCGCAAGAAGCTTCTCCGTCTCGGCGATCAGCCCTTCGTCAAACATCTTCGCCGCCCGCTGGTTGATGCGGGCGTAAAGAACTTCGCGCTCCGGATTCAGTCCGAGACGCAGAATACGAAAGCCGCGCAGCGGTTCGCGTCCCTGCTGCCAGAGTTCGGTCATATTCAGGCGAGAGGTCTGCCGCGAGGCCAGGCACACTTCGAGGGCCCGAATCACCTTGGGAACGTCATTGGCGTGAATACGCTTCGCCGCGGCAACGTCCAGCCGCCGCAGGATGCGATGCAAGTGGTCGCTCCCGCGCTCCTCCGCCCGCGCGCGAAGTTTGTCGCGTAACTCTTCGGACCGCTGCGGGCCAGGAAAAAGCCCTTCGACCAGAGCCCGGAGATAGAGTCCAGTTCCTCCGCTGACGATGGGCAAATGTCTGCGTCGCTCGTCTTCGCGGGCGGCTATCTCGCGCAGAATCTGCCGCGCCTGGCGCGCATACTCTCCCGCGCTGACTTCGGCGAGCGGATCGACGCAATCCACCAGATGATGCGCAACCTCCGCGCGCTCCGCCACACTGGGTTTGGCCGTGCCGATTTCAAATTCGCGGTACATCGCAACCGAGTCACAGTTGACGATTTCCCCGCCGAAACGCCGCGCGATCGCCAGAGCCAAAGCCGTCTTCCCGCTCGCCGTTGGACCAAGCACAACCACGACCAGCGGTTCCCGGTTCGCCTTTGACAGCCTCGCCACCTTCGGCAACTTCAGCGCGCGCTCCAAGGAATGTACCGCCAGTAGCGGATGATGGTGAGAATGAGCAACAGAACCGCCATGAAAAGCAATCCGGTGGCTTCAGCGGCGTAGACGGAATGGCGATGCTGATGCTGACGCTTGCTGTCCTGACGCTCGTTGTCAGCTACCGGCTTCGACGGAACGGGGGCGTTCACGCGGATATTGTAATCTTTTCGTGGGTCGCTAGTCCTTAGTCGATGGTCGCTGGCAGACACAGTTCGCAGCCCGGTCGGCGAACGTCTATTGCGAACGACGAACGACCAACCAACAACGACTAACGACCAACGACTGCCCCGCTGTACACTACGGGCGCGCCGTCATGCCGCTGCCTTCCTCCAACCGCGAAACCAGGCTTCTGCGCTTTGGCGTTTTCGAAGTCGACCTTGCCGCCGGAGAGCTGCGCAAGAACGGCGCTCGCATCCGGCTTCAGGAGCAGCCTTTTCAAGTGCTCACTGCCCTGCTGCAGAATGCCGGCCAAGTCGTCACTCGCGATTACCTGCGCGAAACGATCTGGCCCGCCGATACCTTTGTCGACTTTGATCACAGCTTGAACACTGCGGTAAACAAGATTCGCGAGTCGCTGGGCGATTCCGCGTCGAACCCGCGCTTCGTCGAAACCCTCGCCCGTCGCGGGTACCGCTTCATCGCCCCTGTCGCAGCGGCAGCCCACGCCCAGCGCAATGATGATGATAATAATCCGGCAGCTTCGTCCTCAGGCGAGATCAAGCTGCATCCCGACCTGCACGTGCCCGTTCCTCGGCGTGGACTGGTGCGCGCGCTTTTCGCGCTGATTCAGGTGATGTATCTCATCTTCTACGTCAGCGGTCTCGCTCACCTGCATGATGCGGATCGCGTCGCCAGCAGCTTTCTTCCGGGCTGGAGAGCTCTGTTCATCGTAGGGGCAATATTGGTGACGGGAGCGGTCGGAATCCCGCTGCGCTTCTACCTGCTGTCCGCGGTCGGCTTCGATTTCCGCAGGCTGGGCCCGACATTCAGCCGGCTGTTTCCATTCGTTCTGGCGCTCGATCAGCTCTGGGCCATCGCGCCGTTCCTGCTCCTGCCCCAAATCGGGGTGGGCTTGGCATTCGCTGCGACTGCCGCTTTGCTTTATGTTCCCTTTTCGGAGAGAACTCTGGTGCGGATGGCTTATTCGTTTTCTTTTTCCGAGTCCGCCACTCCGAATGCATTAGCTGATTAGGATGCGTGGGCTGAGGGGTCGCGGGCTCAAACGGTTTTCACGATCGCTCAGCACATACCAACTGCAGCCCCGAGAAACGAAAGCCCTCACGGAGTAGTCGTCAGCATCAGAACCGGCGCTTCGCAATCGCCCGACGGGTGATCGAACAGGTACGCAGCCGCCTCGTAATATTTCATCTTTGCCCCAGACGCTGCGAGGAATCCCGATGCGGCACTGGACAGATCCGCACCAGCCAGGCTCATTGTCTGTTGGGGCGCCAGGCTTTCGGCGAAGGGAGCATCCAACCCTTCGAGGAGCGACGACACCGATTTCCCCGCTGGCGGAGTGCCCATCCCCTTGCCCGGACGAAGATTCTGGGGATCCGTGCTGTGGCATGCGCTCGGGATCATTAGGAAAATCCACATACAAAGTCACCCCCAGGAACTGCACCATATCGCGGAAGGCCTCACGGGAGTGTGTGTTGCACTTATCGTGAGGATCGTCCTCCTGAGCCGGGGCGATGATAAAACGAACCGTCTGCGTCCCCACCTCGAGCAACAATGGATTGAAGGTGCCGCTGTCCGGGGATCCCGCGAGTGAAAACCCGTTCAGGCTGCTGACGTTGTAGCGCAGCGACACGGCTGTGGCATAGTCCTTTTCCGTCGAGGCATCGGGCGGATAGCTAGCGCCCAGCCGGCTTCTGAACCGGCCGGCAACCACGTACTCCTCAGGTTTGGGAAGGCGGATGACGTACCTCGCGGACTTGCTATCGAGCGCGCGTTGCAGATGTTGGGCGTCAATTTGGCCTGGGCAATGCTGGGATCGGCGGTGGCGGCAGCCGTGCCGCTGTGAGCGGGGAGCGAAAGATCGTAAACTCCCGCCGCCAACGTCAATTGGTTGGAAGCCTGTACATAGAGATCGCGATGGCCTTTGGCTTTGGGTGCGATAGCCAGCACGCTATTGGCGTCCTTCGGGTCGGGAGCAAAAGCCCATGGACCTCGAAACTCGATAAAGGCTTTTTCGGTACTGGCGGCTTGCGCTACCGGAGCGGAGGTTGGTGGTTGGGATTTCTCACATGCGACGAGGGAGAGGGTTGCTGCAGCAGCGGCCAGCGCAACCAGCGTGCTGGTCGAGTAGAGTTGGGTTCGCATCATGGTCTCCTATTCTTTGCGGATTAGGGCTGTCCATACGCTGCAAACGCCGACCAGTAGTAGGGATGGGATGTACGCGGGTTGGCCAGCATGTTCCGAGAGGTCGATACGGATCGCATCGGAGACGGTCTGGCCAGACAACGCATTGCGATAAAAGTCCTCGACGAATCTTTGAGTCTCAGCCGAGTCCACTGCCCAACGGCTCGCGACCACGTGGGGCACACCCGCACGCAGAAGAGCATCGGTAACGCTGTCGAATCCGCTGGAGCCGCCGCTGCCCGACGCGGTGCTGCAGGCCGAGAGCACCGCCAACTGCAAGCCTCGCAGGTGAAGCTGCCGCACCACGGTTGCGTCCATCAGGCGGGGCATCTGGCTTGCCCGTCTTCAGCTCCGCCTTCCAACATCAATCCCGTGCCATCGGGAATCGGCGAGCGAATGCCCGGCAAAATGGAAAACTGCGGCGCCCGGGCAGTTCGCTGCGGACTGCGCTGAGCGTGGCTTCTCCGCCTTTGAGCACGTGCGCGGAATGAAAGCCGCTGGCGACGGTGTCGGCTTCCGCAGCCACGTCCGGCAAGGGAATGAGTCCATCCGCTGGACGATGAAGCAGAGCTGCCCACCACCAGGGCGGGCAGGTCTGCGCGAAATGCCAGCGCTCGCTGCGCAACTCGCGCCTGCGAATCCTGACCCAGCGAATGAACCATGGGTACACGTTCGACCAGATAGCGACCGTTCGAATCAAGCAGCGCTTCGAAGGGCACGCGGGCCAGCCATCCTTCCGCCTCGATCACCAGCGTACGCCCCGGCGTGAGGTGTTGTTCCACCGGAGCGATGAGCGACTCGTACAGGCTGCGAGCGTCCCGGCGCACGGCGCTAAGCTCGGACTTCGGATCGGAAGCCAGGTCGTGAAACCTTTCCGCCAACTCTTGCAAGCTATCGGTGGGTTCGGAATCCAGCGCGCGCTCACCCCGCGGTCATCATAAACCCAAATGGCCAGGCCCTCGGGCAGAACGGCATAAGCGAGCACTGTCTCTGTTAGCAAGAAGAGGAAGACGAGACGCCAGCCGAGTGGGATCGGCGCAGCGACGGATAGTTCAGAAGTATGCTGCGACATGGCGAAGTCTGCTTGCCGACTCGCTGCGGCGCTCCCAGGTACCACTCATACGTCTCGAGCGCTTCCTGTCGTGGCCCTGCGCCAGTTCCGCCTCGACGAGTCGCGAGATATACCGGGCCGCGTCCTTGCTCCATCTCGTCCGTTCCGCTTCAGAGTCTAGTGAGGCCAGGCTCTGCTCCGCCAAGCGCAGCGCAGGCCGGAAAGCCTGCTCGGCCTCCGCCGCATGATGTCTGCGAGTTGCACCTCGCCCAGCGTGGAATAAAACATCTGCACGAGATAGTTGTTCGAAAGCGGGCGATTCTGCTCCTGGATGCGGGTGAGACGCGCGATGGCATCTGTCGAACTGACCTTGAGTGCGCTCGCAGTTGAGCGATTCGAATCCCGGTCTCCAGGCATCGTCCGACTAGCCTGGGTTCGCGGAGCGAGCCGCTAAAAGTCGCGAGCAGCTTCCGCATATTGTTGTTCGGCGAGCTCGGCCGACGGGCCGCGGTCGCCGCATCCGCCATGATACTGTGGGCCATGGCGCGAAGCAGCAAGATTCTCAGTAGGGTCAATCAATGCAGCGGCCTCTCGCCAGACGCCATCCGCAAGTGCGGGCGGACCGCAGCCTCGGCCGTGTAGTGCCACTCGGTGTACATGTTGTAGCCCCGCATGACGGGAAATTGCCCCGACCAGTAACCGTCCAAACCAGCGCTGATGAGTCTCCAGGCGCCTCGGGCGCGTCGCCGGTTTCACGCTGATCTCCGCAAGAAATCCCGAGGGCGCGCAGATAAGGGCTCCGTATCCGGACTCTGCTGTGCCCGGTCCATGGCCCAGCCGTGCCGCTCTTTCGTCCGCACCGAGGTCACCCATCAATCGCGGAACAATCGCCTTCTCCAGTCCAAGCTGAATCTGCAACCAAGGATAAGAGTAGCGCCTCGGATTCCGTTCCGCCGTGGTTGCCTGGCGACGGCAGTCCTCGCTCCGCCTCGTCATCTGCGCCGCGAAAGTCTGCTCGAACTGCGCGCGCAGGACGCCCGCCGTGTTGCCGGAAGCACGAAATAATTTTTCGGCAAGATCAGCCTGTTGGCGGGAGACATCATAGTCGCCGGCATCATTGGCTTTGACGGCGCGGGCGAGCGCGGTTACGGCTTGCGGAAAACGTGGCGCCGAGGAACCGCGCAGAAGATCAGCCAGCCAGCGGTCGTTGTGCTGCCGGATGATCAGGTCGGCTAAAAAAAAAGCGCCTGCGCAGCGCGCGGATCCGCATTGGCTCCTTTTTCGTTGACCCCGGTTTCGGGAAAAGCCTGGGGCAACCAGGAGCGGACGGCTTCGTGCAGATATTCTTCGATGCGCTGGTCGACTTCGGAAGCGAGGCTTGGCGTTGGCGAGCCTGGCAGCTGCTTCGCGCGGGAGACAGCAGCGGCATCGCACTGCTTTGATGCTTTTCAACTTTTCCTGCACGGCGTTGGCGCGGTTGCGGGCTTCTTCTGCCCACTGCGAGCCCGGATCCACGCCGCAGGTAATGCTTCCAGTCGTCGAGTGCCTGCTGATAAAGGAACAGGTGTTCCGCGACAACGGCGCGATTGAAGAGTGCGACTGGATCGTCGGGGAGTAACTTTAAGGCCTGGCTCAGAATCTCATAAGCTGCGCCGAGATCTTCCTTTTTGTTCTTCTCGACTGGGCGCGCTGGAAGTAAGCGGTGGCGAGATCGGTCAGGAGCGCGGGCGAATTCGGCTCTAACTCCAGGGCGCGGCGCAAAGCTTCGACAGCCGCTCGTACTTGCCTTCCAGCAAGTCCGCCCGCGCCTGCGCCTGGAGCCATGAAGGATCGGAGGGATGGGATTCCAATTGGCTGGCGATCAACGCTTCCGCTTTCGAGCAGCGTCGTGGGACGGCCGGTGAAGGAGGCCGCCGGTCCGCGCGAGACGCGCAGAGGCGCGTAGTCGGCACCCGCGATCCTGAGTTCCAGGGTGCGCTTCTCGGTGTAAGCGCGGGCAAGGAGATTGTCGGCGTCTGGCTGGTTGTTGCGTTGAACGCAAACCACCAGCCGACGCCAACCACGGCCAGAAGAGACGCGCCCGCCATCGCCAGACGCGGAACGCTCAGCCACTTCTGCCACCATGCGCCACGGTGTAGATTCCCGATCCGGCTTCGAATGCTGGTGTCCCGCTGATTCGCTGCGACCAGCTTCTGCTGCCATTTCGGCGCTTGCGCTCTCAAGGGACGCGATATGCTTCCGCTCCTCCTCGGTGATCTCACCGTTCAGATCGGCCAATTCGACTATCGCATCGCGCAGCAACGGACCACAATGGTCACAGCGGCTGGCGTGTTCGATATAGGCAAGCGTCTCGTCGGTGTGGTGTCCGCCACCGGCAATCTCACGCCATACCTCCGGGCCCGGACAATCGCCCGCCCGCCGCGGCCGTAGCTATTTGCTTGGCTCTCAGTTGGCGATCCAGCGACGCCAGCCCCTCAAATTGCTCCCGGCAGCTCGGGCAGACGGCGAGATGAGGGTGGATATTCGCCCGCGTCCAGCCGGTTTCCGCACGCCGACGAGATTCCTCCAGCAGTCTGGCCAGTTCCCCGGTTCCAATGTGCTCGTCTGGGATTGGGACTTTCTTCCAAAACTAACTCCCCACTCTTTTAGAACGATTTTTCCGGTTCAAAACCTTCACTTCGCGGTGAGGGCCTGAACTTATGAGGTGACCGCGAATCATGATCGCCAGGCGCAGGAGGACGCTCTCCACGCCTTCGGTGGTCAGTCTGATCGACGGGATGGATGCGATCTCGCTGGCGGTAAGTCCTTGCCGGTGGCGAAGCCAAAAAATCGTGCGCTTTTTTTCCTGGTCCTTTCCCGGCCGTAACCAGTCTGAGAACCTTGTCGATCTGTTCGAGTTGAAGACGCTGGCTCACCATGTCAAAGCTGTCGGTGCCGGCGCGTTTTCGAGATCGACTTTGGATTGGTTCCGATGATCGCTTCGGTTTGGCCTGCGCCCCGCTTCGCGGCCAGCGCAGACTTGAAATGATCGTGGACGACATTGGCGGCAACCACTTTCAAGAATCCATAAATGGAATCTTCGTGCCGCGGCTGGAACGACCGCAACAAATGGCTATCATTCTCGCAGAGTTTCAGGTAGGTATCCTGGATCAGGTCGTCCAGTTGCGGACGGGACGGTTCGCCCCAGCGGCGGGCGGTCCTAAGGACGGCGGCGGCGATCACCAACTGAAATCGCCGAATGAACTCCGCCCACGCCCTCTCGTCCTTCGAGCCAGCACATGCCCTGACTAATTCTGTCGACGAGAACTTTGCGTAGCGCGCCAAGCTTTCACTCCAAGGATGGGCGGATTTTACAACAGTTCTGCCAGCTTTATGGTGAAAAGATTGGACCGGATAACAGGCGGCAAGAGTGGTTGCCGAATTTCGCAGCCGAGAAGCGCTGATTTTCAGGAGGGACTGCTCAAAGCGGCGTTCGAGGCGATTGAGCCGCTTTCCCGCACGGGCTAGGACCAGCAGTCTCGCCGCTTCCTTGGCGTAGTAAGTCAGAATCATGCTCGCCCCGGCGCGGTGGATGCAGAGCAGCGATTCCATCATCACGCGCTCGCAGTCGATCCACTGTTCCGGGCGCGCGGCCTCGATCATGGCGTACTCGCCCGATACCTGATAGGCCGCCAGCGGCACGTCGAAACGCATCGCGGGCGGCGGCAATCACGTCCAGGTAGGGCATGGCCGGCTTCACCATGATCATGTCCGCGCCTTCTTCAATGTCCAGCTCGATCTCGCGCATCGCCTCGCGAACGTTGGCCGGGTCCATCTGGTACGAACGGCGGTCGCCGAACTGCGGCGCCGAATCGGCCGCCTCGCGGAACGGCCCGTAGAATCCGCGAGGCGAACTTCGCCGCATAGGAAAGAATCGGCGTATTTTCGAAGCCCGCCTGGTCGAGCGCGGTGCGAATGGCGCCCGACGCGGCCGTCCATCATGTCCGACGGCGCGATGATGTCCACGCCCGCCCGCGCCAGCGAAACCGAGGTCCGCGCCAGCAACTCCAGGCTGGCGTCATTCAGGATCTCGTACTCCGCGGTGGCCGGTGACAGCCGTCGCCGCCGCGGCCGCCGCTCCAGTAACCTTTTCTTTGCCTCAGGACTCTCGACCGCTATCGCCATGCTCTGGTCACATCATCGCCGCCGCGCCTTCAGCGATTGCGGCCTGCCGATTGATCCACGATGCCGCAATGTCCATGCGACATGTACTCGCACAGGCAAACGTCGCCCATCACCAGCACGTCGCGCACTTCGCTCTTGATGGCGCGCGCGGCCTCTCTGCACGATGCCGTCCTCGGCCCACGCGCCGGTGGCCACTTCATCTTTTTTCTCCGGCAGGCCGAACAGGATGACCGACAGCACTCCCAGCGCACGCGCCTCGCGCACTTCCTTCACCGCCTCATCGACCGAAAGATTGAAGACGCCGGGCATGGAGCGCACTTCTTTGCGGATTCCGTTCGCCGGGGCAAATGAATAGCGGATAAACAAGCGATTCCGGCGTAAGCCGGGTCTCGCGGACAAGGGCACGCAGCGTTTCAGTGCGCCGCAGACGGCGCAGGACGATTAGCGGGGAATGCCATGACAGTGCAATTCTAGCAGTTGCCGCGGGAACCGCGACAGGCTTGATCACCGATTACCGTGGCCCATACACAACCCGCTACAATGTTCCGATGCGATTCAAGGCTGGCTTTGTCATTGTCATTGTCATCGTCAGCCGCATCCTTGGCGCCGCCCTCCTCGCACAAAACGCACCCCAATCCGCTCCCCAGCCCCAGCCCAAATCCGTCACCGTACCCATCACACTCGACCAGGACCGCATCGTGATCGACGTCGGTCTGCCGCTTCCCGACGGCTCGACCGAGCGCCTCCGGGGCATGGTCGACAATGGCACTCCCGATCTCTACGTGAGTGAGCGCGTCGCGGCGTTGATGGGACTCGGCGTCAATTGCGACGGTCAAATCTGCACAGGCACACCGAACTCGCAGGCTGTAGCGCTAGAAATTCTGATCGGAGGAATGCAAATCTCTCTGTCCCCGGCGACCAAAATAAAAGTCCCAGCCTCTACTCCAGCCGTCGCACCCGGCTTGAGCGCCGAGATCAATATCCCCTCCACCGTCCTGCGCAATTACGATGTGCTCATCGATTTCCCCGGCCGTAAATTCTCCATCGGCCAGCCCGGCACGCTGAAATTCTACGGTGTGAAAAGCAAGATGCTCCTCGACCCGGGCAGCGGCCTCATCCAGATTCCAGGCAAGATTGAAAACAAGAACTACGATCTCGGCCTCGACTTGGGCTCTTCCATCAACTTTCTTTCAGAAGAATTATTCGACAAGCTCTCGGCCGCCCATCCCGACTGGCCTCACATGACCGGAGCCGTCGGCCCATTCAACGTCGGAGAACCGTCGGATGAAAAACGGAAGCTGATGCGCGTGGAGCGCCTGCAATTCGGTCCGCTCTTTCTAACGGATGTAGCCGTTGCGACCCTTCCCAGGAGTCAGACGCTCTTTTCGGAGAGCGTGCCGGCAACGCCGCAGCGGGCCTGCTCAGCTCCGAAGCCCTGATAAACTACCGCGTCGGCCTCGACTACGCCCACTCGACCGTCTACTTCGACATCGGCCGCACCGTCAGGTTCCCCGACTTCGATGTCGTCGGTCTCATCCTTAACCCGGAAAACGGGAATGGGTTCACCATCATCGGCGTTGCCGATTTCAACGGCCAACCATCGGTCCCCGACGTCCAGGCCGGCGATAATCTCCTCGCCGTCGACGACAACCCCGTTGCCGACTTCTCCCTGGGGCAAGTCTGGTCGCTGCTCGAAGGCTCTCCCGGCCAGGAACGCAAGCTGACCATCGCCCGCGCCGGCAAACAATTCACCGTCGTCGCCCAAGCGCAGCACTTTTTGGGCGATGCCCCGCGCAACGACGATGAAAAGAGAAAGTCGAAGAAGAACTAGAGTCAAATAGTGGAGAGCCGGGCGCCCCGCCCGGCCACCCTCGCGATTCATCGCGCGGTCGCGGCACTATTTCCCGGGATGCGTCGGCGGCATTCTCACCGGTGGATATTTGCCGTGGTGATCCAGATTCACCCAACGCACCGAAGAGTGGAATAGCGGCGGGCCACCCCATCGCACCGCGGGAAAGTGAAACTGCACGTTGATGAAAGCTTCCTGCTGAAATCCCGATGGCTCAAATGCCGTGCTCCTCACCAGTTCCATCGCCGCGCGGCTCAAATCGCGGTCAGTGGTCTGCAGCGGCTCCGCGTCCAGCACGCTGCCGTCCTGTGCATCAATGATGGCGTGCACGATCACAGGCTGAAAGTAAGACGAAGTCGGCCCGTCGGAAGGATCGACGCGCATCGGAAAGCGCTCTGGCGCGGACAGCGCAAACGTTCCGCCATCGTCCATCATCTCCGGCGCAGGCTTGAACAGATTCGGATCGATGTCGGATGCGTCTTTAAGGCTTTCCACGCGCACCTGCACCGCGGGGCGCCCGTCCTCGAAAATGGATATCTGCTTCGGAAGCATGTGACCGTGAAATTCCGCAGCGCCGTTGTAGTCGTAGACCGCGTAAATTCCCGGAGCCACCGACCACATCTGCAAGAGCCCCGTAGCCGGATCAATGCAATCTTCTCTCTCCACCCACGAGCGCGGCGCCGGATTCGGCGGCAGGGAATGGCTGAGCAGCAGGCACGACATCGCTTTGCCGTCGCGCTCAACATCCGCGGCGCGAATCATGTACGCACCCGTGCCCTGTCCGATCGGCCTAAGCAGAGCGGAACGGACCAGCTGAACGCGCAAGGGAACCGGTTCGGAAAGATTCGTTCCGTAGACGCGGTCGTCCGCCCCGATACGAATCAGCTGGAAATCCCCCAACTGCGCCGTCCAGCGCCAGTGCGATGCTCCATCCGACAACTCCTCCATCGTCCACTCGCCCTCCATCTGCGCCGCGCCGTTGGTCTCGAACGAAACCTTGAGCGCGTACGGAGTGGAAACATCGTGGAGATTGAGGTTTTGCCGAGCGCGACCCAGAAGATCGAGTGCAGCCGAGCGGTCGGCCGGTTTGGTGAGAGTACGCGGCTGCCGCGTCACCATCTCATGCGAGTCGGAAGGTGGAGGATTGGTCTGCGCGAGAACTCTGGGCGCGAAAAACAGGGCAACAACGAACAATCCAATGCCAAGTCCAATTCCGAACAACCGGGTGGGAGTTCGCATCGGGCCTCCTTAAATCGACTGAGCTGGAGCAGGGGACCGTCCGCCATCTTAATCAACCTGACCGCGGGACGCAATTCCACGTAACGATTCTTCAGCTCGCTAACTTCGGCTCACTATGAGATAGCTTCGCGCTCCAAACGCCTAATTCCAATGATGCGAGTGCCACCAGATTTTCTGGATGTCAAAAGTGACGCCACGGCACAGATAGATCGGCGTGTTTTCCTCGCCCATGCCAAAGCGCTGGTAGCGTTCGAAAGCCTGAAATGAAGTGCAGTTGTCGCGCACATCGTCAAGGCTCCACTCGATCACGATGAGGTTCTTGTAAACCTGCGGCGGCGGACCCCAGTACCAATGGTTCTGGTGGCGCGAGTAGGCGCGTCGGCAGGCCGAGCTTCGGACCAAACAAATTAATCGCGCCCGCTTCCCCGTAGTTGCCGGCCCAGATGCCGGTCGCGGCGCGATCATCAGGCGGCAGCGAGTTGTAAATGCCGGACACTTCATTCGCCATCTCGGGCCATCCGAACTGGTCGGCCACCGGTTGCGGCAACAGCGACTCTTGTTTCACCTCCGCCTTGGAGGGCTTGAAGCCGATGGCGTTTTGATAAGCGAGCAGCCGCTCCGGCGGTAGCATCCACGTCGCCAATGGGACGAGCGGGAAGCGCCGCGAGCAAGATGATGGCCGACGACACCTGCGCGTGTCCAGTTCGCGCGATTCGCTAACCATCTCTCAAACACGACCGCCCCGCCGGCGAACAGCATCGGATAAATCGGGAACAAGTAATAGTTCTTGCCGTGCGCGACTTCCATCAACACGAAGAAGACCGCAAAAGTCAGCCCAAGCACGCGCCACCGTCGGTCACGAAGAAACCAGATCAGGCCCGCGAGCCAGACCGGCAACAGGATCGGGTGCATGTCGACGATCTGCTCCTTCACGAACGCCAGCGGGCCGAGCACGACGTTCTTGCCTTCTCGGCGAACATTGGCCAGATCTTCAATCGTCGGGAAGTGATGGCGGATTTGCCAGATGATGTTGGGCAAAAACAATGCGAGGGCGATGCCGCCGGCAATCCAGATCCACCGCCGCGCGAACTCGCGCCGGTGATGCGTCAAAAGCACAGCGACGGTAACCGCGAATCCGAAAGACAGCGTAGAGTGCTTGTTCTCCAGCCCCAGTCCCGCAAGCACGCCGAACCATAGCCAGAGTCGCGAATCTCCGGTGCGCAAGATTCGGGCGACGATCCAGATGCAGCCCATCCAGAACAGCGGCTCGAACGCATTCATGGTGAGCAGGCTGTCCGTCAGCAAAATGGCGGGGCAAAGCAGAATGGCGAACCCGGCAAGAAACTGGGCATAGCGTCCACCGCCAAGTTCCCGCGCAATGAGCATGGTGAGCGCAATGAGCGCCACGCCGGCCAGGGCAGGAAGAATGCGAAGCGCCGCAAAGCGATCCGCCCATCAGCAGCGCGACCTTCGCATAAACGGCGATGAGCGGAGCGGCGTCGACATAGCCCCAATCGAGATGGCGGGCCATGTCCAGGTAATAAAGCTCGTCGCGAAAATAACCGTAGTGCCGGACGCTGGTGAAGATGTGCAGCAGCAGCTTGGCGGCGCAGAGAGCAATCAGAATGCCCGTTGCAAGAGGCGGAAGCGCCGAAATCCGCGCTCCATCGTCATCGGCGCCCGACAGGGCAGTGCTGGCGACAGCCATCCGGAATTGTGCTCCTCACGTGAAGCGCTCGCTCTTTCTTTCCCAACACTGTTTCAGAATGTTTTCGCCGAATCCAGCAGAATCGTGACCGGCCCTTCGTTCACCAGTTCCACCTGCATCATTTCCTGAAAGCGTCCCGTTTCCGAGCGCAGACCCGCGGCGCGGATTTTCCCCACAAAATATTCGTAGAGTTCGCGCGCCTGCTCCGGCGGAGCGGCTGCATCGAACGATGGCCGCTTGCCGCGCCGCACGTCTCCATAGAGAGTGAACTGCGAGACCACCAGCACCGCGCCCGCAAACTTCGGCAACGGACAGATTCATCTTGCCGCCCGCATCTTCAAAAATGCGCAGGCCAATCGTCTTCTCGGCAAGGTAATCCGCGTCGGCGCGCGTATCTCCCGCGCCCACGCCCAGCAGCACCAGCAGGCCACGGCCGATCTCGCCCGCAATCTCGCCGCCCACAGTCACTCGCGCCCGGCTCACGCGCTGCACCACCGCGCGCATTTAGCGGCTGGCCTCGCCCAGAAGTGACTCGTGTCCCGCAAGCGCCTGCCAGCGGCCATCGCGGTAGGTAAAGACGTCGGTGAAGCGAACCCGCGCCACCACCTTGCCGGACGCGTCCACCAGCGTGGCCAGCCCGCGCGTAAATCCGGAGTTCCCTCAACATGCGCCCGCATTTCCGAAAGATGATTCACCCCCGGCTTTCGATTCGGTATGTGTTCCAGCGTCTGGCTGCGGGAATGCAGAGAACCATCAACGTCGGCATCTTCAAATTCGTCAGCCAACAAGCAGGCAACAGCAGCAGCGTCTTTTCGGCTCAGTGCCGCGGCCCAGTTCTGTTCGAGTTCGATAAGCGCGGCCTCAGTCTTCGGCTGATTCTTGGGGCAATCGGCGGCGAACGCGGAGAACCCAACCGCCAGCAAAACAGCAAGCAGGATCAGAATTTTCACGTCAAGATCGTGACATGAGTCCCGCGAAACGAGCAAGTCTGGTGGCCAGGCTCACTCCCGTGTGGTGACGGGGCTCCGCCCCGTACAATTCGCAACGCAGCCTGCTGCCCACAATCGATTTCGTGTTTGACCCGTTCCGCCACTGCCCCTACAATCCCAGTGCTCTGCAGAATTTGTTCTTCAGGGGTGCCGCACATGCGATTGATGTTTCGAAATAAGATGCCTAGAAATAAATTGTTGCTCCACAGCATCGGCGCGATATCCCTGGCCGCAGCTGCCCTCGCGCAATCCACCGCCCATCATGACGTCCTGATCAAGAACGCCACCGTCATGACCGTGACTCACGGCAACGTCAAGAACGGCTCGATCTATATCAAAGACGGCAAAATCGCCGCCGTAGGCGAATCAGTGAACGCCCCCGCCGACGCAATCGTCATCGATGCCGGAGGCAAGTACCTCACCCCCGGCATCGTCGATTCGCACTCGCACATTGCTCTCGATGACGACGTCAACGAAGCCACCAGCCCCATCACCCCGCACATGATGATGAAAGATGCCTTCGATTATCAGGACAAGGCCATCTACCGCGCCCTCGCCGGCGGAGTGACCACATCGCTCCTGCTGCATGGATCGGCCAACATGATCGGCGGCCAGGCCGTCGTCATCAAGCACAAGTATGGAGCTTCCCGCGATGACATGCTCTTCCCCAACGCGCCGCGCTCGATCAAGTTCGCCAGCGGAGAGAATCCCAAGCGCGTCTACGGCGGCCGCGATCAGCTGCCTTCGACCCGCATGGGCAATTTTGCTGTCCAAAGAGAAGCGCTCGTCCAGGCGCAGGACTACATGCGCGAGTGGGACGCTTATAACGAGAAAGTAAAACGCGGCGATAAAGATGCAAAAGACGCCACGCCGCCCAAGCACGATCTGAAGCTCGAAGCCCTAGCCGACGTGCTGCGCGGCAAAATCATGGTGCAGATCCACTCTATCGCGCCGACGAAATGCTGACCGAAATCGCGCATGGCCAAGGAATTCGGCTACAAGATTCGCGCCTTCCACCATGCGCTCGAAGCCTACAAAGTTGCCGACCAGTTAGCCGCCAACAACATCGCCATCGCCACCTTCGCCGACTGGTGGGGCTACAAGCAGGAAGCCTGGGACGCAATCCCGTGGAACGCCACCATGTCGCATGCGCAAAGGCGTGCGCGTCGCCATCAAGAGCGACTCCGAGGATTACACCCGCCGCCTGAATCAGGAAGCCGCTAAGACCATGCGCTACGGCGGCGCCACCGAAGAAGAAGCCCTGAAGATGATCACGCTGAATGCCGCCTGGATCATAGGAGTCGATGATCGCGTAGGCTCGATCGACGTAGGCAAAGATGCCGACCTGGTGATCTGGGACGGGTATCCGCTCTCCAGCTTACGGCGTCCCGGACAAAGTTCTGATCGACGGAGAAGTGTACTTCGACCGCGCGCAATCCGGCCTCGGCACAACACACTACAAGGAGGGAGAATGATGCGGCGCCAGCAATCCAGCTCGTGTGGAGCGGCAGCGTCGCACCGCCCGCTGCCGTTGATCTTGCTGTTGCTCTTGATCTTGATCTCGCTAGTGACCGTCCCGAAGCCAGCCTTCGCCCAAGACAACCCCATAGCCCTAAAAGGCGGCAAGCTACTAACCATCACCCACGGAGTAATCGAAAATGGCGTCATACTGATGCAAGCTGGAAAAATCACCGCCGTCGGCGCAGCGACCGCCGTCAATATCCCCAGCAACGCGCAGGTCATCGACGCCACCGGCATGACCATCTATCCCGGCCTCATCGATTCAGAAACCAGCCTCGGCCTGACTGAAATTTCCGCCGAAACCATGACCAACGATCTAGTCGAACTGAGCGACGAGATCATGCCGCACATGCACACCGCCGAGGCGTTCCACGCCGAGTCCGTCCTCATCCCGGTGGCGCGCGTCAACGGCATCACCAACGCCGTCGTCGCTCCCGAAAGCGGAGACACTCTGCCCGGCCAGGATTCTTTCATTCAACTCGCCGGACCATCTGCCACCGAAATGCTCCTGATCCGCGACAACGCCATGCCGCTCAACTTCACCGGCGATCAGCGCCGCAACAAAGGAGGCTTCGACAAGCGCAAATTCCCCTCCACGCGCATGGGACTAGCGGCGCAGCTGCGCCAGGCCTTCATCGACGCGCAGGACTACAAGGCGAAGTGGGCCGACTACGAGCGCAAGAAAGCCGACGCCGCGCAGAATAAAAAACCCGAGCCGCTCGCCCCCAAGCGCGATCTTAAATCGGAGGCGCTGCTCCCCTATCTCGAAGGCAAGAAGACCATCGTGCTCGCGGCCGAAAGCCCGAGCGATCTGGAAACCGCCGTCAGCCTCGCCAACGAGTTCAAGCTGAAGTTTGTGCTCAATCACATCAGCCACTCCCAGCCCGTGCTCGACTATGTGGCCAGTCTCAAAGTGCCGGTGATCGTCGGACCCATCTACGAAGCTCCGAAAGAGGACGAGCGCTACGACGCCGTCTACAGCCTTCCCGGCGCAGCTCTACAAACGTGGCGTCAAGATCGTTTTCGCTTCGTACTCAGCGCACAATGTGCGCAACCTGCCCGATCAGGCCGGATTCGCCACCGCTTTCGGCCTTCCCTATGACGAAGCGCTGAAAGCGATCACCCTCAACCCCGCCGAAGTCTGGGGAGTTGCCGACCAACTCGGCTCGCTCGATGTCGGCAAGACCGCTAATGTCGTCGTGGCGAATGGCGACCCGCTGGACGTGAAAACCGACGTAAAGCAGGTCTTCATCCAGGGACGCGCAATCCCGATGACTGACCGGCAAACTCAACTGCGAGACGAATATTCGAAATGACGTGATACATCGACATTCCTTAAGAATCGACATCCCTTAAGAATTGTCATCCCGACCCTGAGCTTGTCGAAGGGGAGGGATCTGCATCCTGCGGAAGCTCCAGGTTCGATCGGGGTATCGCTTTAGCGATACCGCAAGTTCCTCGAACGTAAATGCCCCTTTAGGGCTGGGCACTCACCCTTTGCATACTTTTCCGATCCCTTTTAGACTACTGGTTCCGACTTCATACGATCCTTTGAGCCATATGCAGTCGTAAATCAGCAAACGTCGGCCCGGAATCCGGGCCCGCGATTCCCAGATTTAGAAACGAGGAGAAACATGGCAGCCGTTGATGAAAAAGTGAAACAGATTATTGTGGAGCAATTCGGGTGGACGAGGGCGAAGTCACGCCCAGCGCTTCCTTCGTGGATGACCTGGGCGCCGATTCGCTCGACACCGTCGAACTGGTGATGGCCTTCGAAGAGGCCTTCGATATCGAGATCCCCGACGAGGATGCCGAGAAGATCCGCACCGTGAAGGATGCCGTCGACTACATCGGCAAGCACGCGAAAGCGGGCAAGTAATTTGGCTAGCAATACGGCGGCTAAAGTGGAACGGCGAGTCGTCGTCACCGGCATCGGCCTGATCTGCTCCGTGGGCAATACCACCGACGCAGTGTGGCAGGCCCTGCTGGCCGGCAAGAGCGGCGTTGACCGCATTACCGGCTTCGACGCCTCCGCATTTGCCTGCCAGATCGCCGCCGAAGTCAGCAACTTCGATCCCTCTCAACTTCATCGAGAAAAAAGAAGTGAAGAAGATGGGCCGCTTCATCCACTTCGCCATTGCCGCCGCCGACGAAGCGATGAAGATGTCGCGAGCCTCAAGGTCACGCCCGAAAATGCCGAGAACGTCGGCGTCCACATCGGCTCCGGCATCGGCGGCTTCGACGTGATCGAGCGCGAACATACCGCGCTGCTCGAAGGCGGACCGCGCAAGATCTCGCCTTTCTTCATTCCCGCCGCCATCGTCAACCTTGCCGCCGGACATGTCTCCATGCGCTTCGGCGCCAAGGGCCCGAACGAGGCCACCGCCACCGCCTGCACCACCAGCGCCCACTCCATCGGCGATTCCTTCCGCATCATCCAGCGCGGCGATGCCGACGTCATGATCGCCGGAGGCTCCGAAGCCGCCATCACTCCCATGGGCGTCGGCGGATTCGCCGCCATGCGCGCGCTTTCCACCCGCAATGACGATCCCGCTCGCGCCAGCCGTCCCTGGGACAAGGATCGCGACGGCTTCGTCATGGGCGAAGGCGCCGGCATCCTGGTTCTCGAAGAACTCGAACACGCCCGCCGCCGCGGCGCTCCCATCCTCGCCGAAATCGTCGGCTACGGCATGTCCGCCGACGCCTATCACATGACGCAGCCAGCTCCCGAGCACGAAGGCGGTTTCCGCGTCATGCGCAACGCGCTGCGCGACGCCGAAACTCGACGCCAGCGTCGTCGGCTACCTCAACGCCCACGGCACCTCGACGCCCATCGGCGACACGCTCGAAGCCCACGCCATTCGAAATTTATTTGGGAAGAAAGTTCCGGTCAGTTCCACCAAATCCATGACCGGCCACCTGCTGGGCGGCGCGGGCGGACTAGAGGCGGGAGTCACCGTGCTCGCCCTGCGCGATCAGATTCTGCCGCCCACCATCAACCTCGAAAATCAGGACCCCGAGACCGACAACATGGACTTCGTCCCCAACCACGCCCGCAAAGCGAATTTCGATTACGCCATGTCGAACTCGTTCGGCTTCGGCGGCACCAACGGCGCGCTTCTCTTCCGCCGCTGGACCGAATAACAACAATTGCAGAGGTGAGAGGTCAGATTGCAGAGGTAAGAAACCATTGGCTCGGTCTTCACCTCTGCATATGACCTCTAACCTCTGACCAATCTGATGACATCATCACTCTTATTGGAAATCAAAGAATAGAATCGCGCTACGAGGCGTTTCATGAAGCGCGACTCCGAGGCGCTGAAGCTCCGGACCAAAGACTTCGCATTGCGAGTCCTCAGACTCTATCGCTCCCTTCCTCGAACCGAAGAAGCGCGAATCTTGGGCAACCAGCTTCTTCGCTCCAGCACATCGATCGGCGCAAACTACCGAGCAGCGTGCCGTGGGAGATCCCGCGCGGAATTCGTAGCTAAGCTAGGGATCGTATTAGAAGAAGCAGACGAAACAGTTTTCTGGCTGGAACTCTTTCAGGAGGGAAACATTTTCCCAGCGGAAAAAACACGAGATCTAGTACGCGAAGCCACCGAACTAGTAGCAATCTTCGCAACTTCCGTACGCACCGCGAAGGGTTTTACCTCTGCAATCTAACCTCTTACCTCTGACCTAGTCTTTCTTCATCGCATCGATCATCACGTAAAGCTGATTAGTGTCGGTCACCTCGACGTAAGGCGTGCCCGTGCGCTTATTGCTGACCACCCAGATCGTCGGCGTGTGCTCGACGTGCAGACTCATTCCCAGGTCTTTGTCCGCCCGCACCAGCCCCGCCAGCTTGCCATCCGGATCCACCACGAACGGCACCGCAATCTGGTGCTCGGCGGCGAACTTCTCTTCAAACGCGCGCAAGTTCTGCGGGTTGATTTCCATCTGGTGCGCGAACACAGTCTCGCGGAATGCGTTCCCCACCTCCTTGGAATGGGTATCGAAGTACCGCGCCATCACCGCCGCGTCGAACGACCAGTTGTGCAACGGCAACGGAAAGTCGTGCTGCACCAGCGGAATCTTATAGGTCCGCGCTGCTTGCGCCAGCAGCGGCGCAACCCGGCCGCATTGCGGACATTGCAGGTCTTCGAAAACGACGAGCGCAACCTGCGCACCCTTCGGCGGACGAAGAGCATCCGGCACCTCCTGTGCAAAGACCGGCAAGCACAGCAGCATAAGGGACAGTGGCACCAGGGACAGCAGAACCGGGGACAACAGAACTAAGAGCGGTAGTCGTTGAATCTTCATAGTTTTATTTGCTGTACATCGAATCGAGAATATCCCATGGTAGCGAATTCGTCCCATTCACGCACCTTAGTAGAGACGGGGCTCGCCCCGTCTCGGCGGGCTGAACAACTCGCGTCTCCCCTGAGTTAGTTGCCATTCACAGACGCGCCCAGCCATGTCTCTATCGCAATTCCGATTCACGAGATCACTTCAAATTCTCGCCGGGGTTCAGATTGTAAAAATAATAGAAACGCAAGCCCAGGAGTTTGCCGGGAAATTCCTTCGGCAGCGGTGGCAACGGGGCGGATGCGGTAATACTCCCCCACGCGGCCCGGTCAAGTGGCACGTCGCCCGATGAGGTGCGCAGCGTCATGTCGCTCACTGTGCCATCCTTAAGGATGACGAATTCAATCGCAAGCTTGCCCTGTTTAAAGATCGGTGGATACACCGACTCCGGCATGATGCTATACCAGTTCCGTTTCACAATTTGCACTACCTGAGTCAGATATGGCCCGAAGTCCACGCCCATCGTGTCGGTCAGAATTTCCGCCTGATCCAGCGCCTTCGCCCCGCTCCTGCCCGGGCTCCCGTAATCGCCCGCTTGTCCACCGCCGCCGCTGTAGTGCCCACGGTTGGCGGCCTCAGCCTGCAGCGCTTGTTGGATCGCCGATCCCGCCGTCTTGAAATTATTAAAATCCGGCATCGGCCGGTTCTGCGGAGGCAATTTCAACTGCGCCGTCTGATCACTCGGCTGCGGCGGCGCGAATCCCGAATTCTGCTGCGGATTTTCCTGCGGCTGGTTCTGAGCCGGCTGGCTCTGCGCCGGTGGCTGCTGCGCGCCCGCGCCCGGCCGTCCCGCACGCGCGCTCTGCAGAATCTTCTTCAATTCTTCGCGATTGATCTGCGGCGCTTTGCTGGTTGCGATGCGGTCCTTGTCCGAAATCACCTTCGCATCGGGACGCCGCGTCAGCTTCTGCTCGTCCGGCGGCAACTCCAGAAACGTCGCGTCTTTCGACTTGTCCATATTCGTAATCGCCAGATCCACCGTCCGGTGCGGCAACAGATCCATCAGCTTCTCGCTGTTCCACAACAGAATGACCACGAACAAATGCAGGATGACCGACAGCCAAAGCGCTTCCCGCTTGCGCGCCCGCGAGAGATCGTCCTGCAACTGGATAAGGAGATGCGGAACATCGTCAGGATTGAAACCGCGGTACGCCGTCTCCCAGTGCTGCGCTTGGAACAAATCGCGCTGCTCCGGCTGGTCGGAGAGCGGAGTCAGCGATTCCCCGGACGTTTTTTCGCCAGACGTTTTTGCGCCGGACGAGGGATCGCGAGACGGGATTTGGGTGACCGGCATCAGGCACGGACTATAATGCTTAGAGACACGGGCAGACTCCAAGGTTGCGTAACATGCTGCGCAGGTTACACGCAAAATTCCAACGTAAAGTTACGTAAATTTGGGAGTTGCGACCGCCAGCACTATTGTCGCATTTTTTACGCCCACCGAGTGAGTACCTGGGTAATAGCCGCGGAATCGCCCGCCGGGCAGTGGCAGCCGGTTGATAGGCTGATGGATAGATGGATAGACAATGAGATCACCAATTTGACTCCGTCTGCATCAGAACTTTTTGTTGTTCCGTGTACTCCCGCGGTCCCGTTCCAACCGTAAAATGTTCTTGGAGATCTGCCCCATGTTCCACAGAGGAACTCTAGTTCCCGGCGTTTCTGCTCGTGACTCATCGACCGATGGTGTTCCCGCGCTTCGCGTGTCTACATTTCGTGGATCCGCTCCAGCTATGGCCGTGCTTATCGTCGGAATCACTCTGCTCGCCAGTCCTTCCACTTTGTTCGCCCAGCGGGGCGGTGGAGGTGGGGGCGGCGGTGGAGGCGCTCCTACCATCGGCGGCGGACGCAACACGACGCCCGTCATCTGCGTGCACGACTGCCCCTCCCTGCGCGATGAGCTCGACACCGAGGATAGTCTAAGAAACTTTCGCCGTGCCATGGCCGCGCAAGCGACCGCTGAGCAGCGCGCCGCCTTCGCCAAGATCGCGCAATACACTCAGGCCGCCAGCGATCTGCTGCAAGCCTTTCGCGAATCGCTGCGGAAAATCCCCGCTTCTTCGCCGCTGTCCGATGGCGCAACCATCGTCGATCAGGCGATCGAAAAAGCTCGCGCTGGCAACCAGAATTTTCTCACCTCGTTTTCCGCCAAACAAAAATCCGGTTTGGAAGACACCACCAGAAAACTGGGAAAAGCGGATGCCGAACTCGACAAACAGAGAAAGGCGCTGAATCAAATCGTCCAGACTCCCAAGCCAGTCAGTGAACAGATTTCCAGTTCCGCCGACAGCCTCGACAAAGCTCTAGCCGGTTTCCAAAACGAACAACTCGCCCTCGGCCGAGAAATGAGCATTCTCTTTGACCCCGCCGGCCAGGACGTCACCTTCAGCCTTCCAGCAGTGACCAATTCGATCAATGTCTCCGGCCTGAGCCTCTCCATCCCCGCGTCAGGCGCCATCTCCCGAACATCCGCAGCAACTTCCCCCGCAACTCCCGCCGATACCGGCCAAAATCTGTTCAGTCTCAAGCTGGTCGCCGACCTCTCCGACCTGCAGCAAGACATCACCGCCATTCTCCGCTCCGAACTCACCCGCTCGCCCCGCTGTGGCGAACGGATTGAGATTCTGCAAGCCACGCTCACCCCGCTCGAGCCGGCCAGCCTGGTGGTGGCTCGTCTGCACTTCGAGCGTTGGGTCTGTCCGCCCGGTCAGCAGAGCCCCATCGAAGTCGCCGCCGGCGAGGGCACCATCGAGGTAAAGCTCACGCTGTCGGTCGAACCACCGGCTGAACGAACGACCGAACAGACGACCGAACCAAACGCTGCCTTGCATCTCGTCTCCGAAGTTACCCGTGTCGACGCCAGCGGTTTCGTGCGCGACTCGCTCCGCTCCGGCGACCTTGGCGTCAGCCTGGGGGAGCAAATCGCGGCATCGCTTCTCCCCGCCCTGCAAAAGGGAGCAGACGTCAAGGCCAGCCTCCCACCTGCCGCGCAGCAGTCCGCCACCCTCCAGAAAGCTCGATTCCAGGATGACGGTGCCGATCAGTTGAGTTTGGCCCTCGACGGTCAGCTGCGGCTCTCCGATGAGCAGACCCAACAATTTGCCGCCCAGCTTAAGCAGCGCCTCTCCGCGCAAGGCGCGTCACCACAATAGCTCGCGAATAGTTCCTGTGCGGACGATGGTTCGTGTGGCGACAATAGTCCGTGTGGTGACGGGGCTCTGCCCCGTAAAGGTTTACCTAGGGACGGCCGCCCCCGGCCGTCCAGCCGAGCGCAGCTCGGCGGAGTCTCGAGCCTCAACAGCGTCACGGCTTGACATCGGAGCACCATTTCGTAAAGTTATGCAAAGATTTGTCTGAATCCTGTTCCTCGCACAACTTTCGGCTCATAATTCCGTTCATAGGTGTAGACAGCTCGTTTCGAAAAAGGAGATCCCAATGCTCAAGCAGTGTCTTTTCATTCTTCTCGCGGTCGGCCTCATCGCCGCCGCCGTGCCTTTCGCCGCGGCCCAATCATCAAACGACAGCCAGCCCGGCAATCAGCAATCCGCGCAAGGCAACGGTGGTTGGCACCATGGCCCACCCGATCCCGCCGAGCGCACCAAGGAACTCACCAAACATCTCAACCTTACCCCCGATCAGCAAACCAAAGTCCTCGACATCCTCCAGTCCGAACATTCTCAGATGGAGACCCTGCACCAGGACAATTCTCTTTCCCAGCAGGATCGCCACACCAAAATGATGGACATCCACAAGACCGGCGACACGCAGATCCGCGCCCTGCTCGACTCAACCCAGCAAAAGAAGTGGGATGAAATGCAGGCCAAGCGTGACCAATGGGGCCACAACGGCCACCACGGTCCGCCCCAAGGACAAGGCGACCAGCAGGCTCCGCCGCCTCAGCAATAAACGAGGCCAGAGGTCGGAGGTCAGAGGTCAGAGGTCAGAGGTCAGATTTAAGAGGTTAAAACCGTTTACAACCTCTGCAATCTAACCTCTGACCTCTGCAATTACCCCACCCCGATCCGCCCGGCGTGCCCCGCAATCTCCTCAAGAATCGCCAGCCCCAACTCCAGCGCACGCATTCCATCCTTTAACGACACCACCGGACGCGACCGCTCCCGCACCGACTGCAAAAACGCCTTGATCTCCGCCAGCAGCGGCTCCTCCGCGGTGATCGGCGGCTTACTCATAGAGATCTGCGGATTCACACTAGGATGGGAACTTCCCGACGAATCCCCGACCGAGAACACCAGCACATCCTGCCGTCCATAATCGATCGAAATATACTGTCCCGGCTGAAAGAAGCGCAGCTTCCGCACGCGCTCCGTCGAAACCCGGCTGGCGGTAAAGTTGGCGACGCAGCCCGATTCGAATTCCACGCGCACATTCGCGATATCCACCTTGTCCGAAAGAATCGGCAGCCCCACCGCCCGGATTTCCTTCACCCCCGACTTCACAAACGCAAGCACCACGTCGAGATCGTGGATCATCAGGTCCAGCACCACGTCCACATCCAGCGCCCGCGGAGAGAACACGCTCAGCCGGTGCACTTCAAAAAACATCGGCCGATTAATCAACGGAAGCGTAGCCCGCACCGCCGGATTGAATCGCTCCAGATGCCCAACCTGCGCCACCCGTTTGTGTTCCAGCGCCACCCGCAGCAGTTCGTCGGCCTCGGCAAGCGTCGCCGCCACCGGCTTTTCGATCAGCACGTCGACTCCGGCTTCCATCAGAGTGCGCGCCACCTCCACGTGCAGAACCGTCGGCACCGCGACCGACGCCGCCTGCACCTCGCTGTGCGTGGTCAGCATCTGCTCGACCGAGCCAAAGGCTTTGCAGCCAAACTCGCTCGCAATCGCATCCGCCCGCTCCGTATCCGGATCGACCACCCCCACCAGCCGCACGCTGCCCGCCTGCTGCAGTTGCCGATAGACGCGAGCATGGTTGCGCCCGAAAGCGCCCACGCCAATCACCGCAACATTAATAGGAAATTCCGTGCTCAGATGAGTGCTCCAGAACGAAGCAGCAACGCGCTATTGTCGCAGTTAAGTCCCCAGATAGGAAAGCGCAAAACCGAAGGATCGCGATTTCCAACGTTGCCATCCTGAGCGGAGCCAGGCCAAGCGCAAAGCGATTGGCTCGGCGGAGTCGAAGGACCCCTACCCACTCTCAATCGTCCGTGCAGCCGGGGGTGCCCCATCCTAACGTCGCGTTGTTCGCGACGTTAGGGTGGGAACCACACTGCCGCCGCACCGCGCTCTTCTTACATCTTCTTCAGCAGCGCGATCTGCCCCGCATGGTAAAGCTCGTGCTGCACCACGCCATGCAGCATGTAATAGAAGGTGTAATGCGCTCCCTCTTTGCCCGGAACCATCTGGTAGAGCCGCGAATCCGGGAGCGCAGCCACCGCCGCAACCAATTCCTCATGCACGAGCCGCACCCGATCCAAAGCCGCGCGCCACGCCGCATCGCCAGCATCCGTAACCGGAGGAAAATTCTCCGCATCGGAGAGTTCCACCGCGACCCCACCCATCCGCCGCAACACCGCGCCATCCCAAGCCGCAATATGCAGCACCAACTCCCAGATCGAGTGCGCCCCCTTAATCGGACGCGCCGCCGCCTGCGCGGCCGTGACCCCTTTCAGAATTTCAAATACGGAATCCCCATGCCACGCGCCACCATCGAACGCACGGCGAAGCTGGTCGGCAATGCGAGATGCTTCCGACATAGTCGCCTCTGCAATCTGACCTCTCACCTCTGACTCCTGCCTACTCCGCGCACACCGCAATCCCCGCCGCATCCGCCGCGCGGATAATCGCCTCTCCATCCAGCAACAGACATCGCCCCGCGTCCACCGCCAGACAACTCGCCCCCGCCCGCGCCATCGTCTCAATCGTCTTCACCCCAATCACCGGAACGTCAAAGCGCATGTCCTGCCCCGGCTTCGCAATCTTCACCACCGTCAGTGCGCGGCTCAGCGTCGAAGCCTCGCCGGCGGGTTCCGATTCTACGGATAAGGATAACGAC
Organism: uncultured Acidobacteriaceae bacterium; assembly: GCA_963760175.1. GTDB lineage: Bacteria > Acidobacteriota > Terriglobia > Terriglobales > Acidobacteriaceae > Acidiflorens. The sequence goes on along the minus strand of CAVXBU010000009.1, from coordinate 264,768 downwards.
CGCATCAGCAGCCCCGCCCGCTCAATCGTCGCATCCGTTCCCTCCATCGCTTCCACCGCCACGCAAGCCGCTTCCGCAATCACCACCGTCTGTCCAATGTCGTACTCCGCCAGCCGCCGCCCGACCGCGCGTCCATATTCAATGTTCTTGCGCTCCTGCTCACTAGGAGCCCGCTTCGTAAGCACGCCGGTTTTCGCCAGCAGCGGTTCCAGCAGCGCCGTCGAGTTTTCCAGCATGATCCCCTCATCCGCCAGGACCTTAGCCACCGCCCCCAGCAGCGAATCCGTATTCCGCGTGCCCAGCGAGAGCAGCAGCTTAGCCAGCCGCCAATCCGGCTTGATGGCGGAGAAAATCTGTTTGTGCTTGACCTGCCCCGCCATGACCGCGCGAGTAACGCCCTCGGCCTTAAAATGTCGATGAGCTTCGACAACTCGCCCAAAGAAAACCAATGAACCGAAGCCGCGCCGTGCGAGTCGATCTCGGGAGCAGTCTCTTCGCGAATCGCCGCCACCACTACCTCAAACCCCTGCGCCCGCGCCGCATCCAGCACGAGAAAAGGAAATGTGCCATTGCCCGCGATAAGCCCCAGCCGTGTCATAAGCAAGACCCACGTAGGGACAGCCGCCCCCGGCTGTCCAGCCGAGCGGAGCGCGGCTGCGTCGACAGGGTGTAAACAGCAAAGCCGCCCACTACTTAATCACTCCCCGTTCCGACGCTTCGATAAATCGAATGAGCATGTCGACGTCGTCTCCGCGATCTGCTCGGCCCTCAGCTTCTCAATCGCCTGCGATGTATTCAGCTTCGAAGCCAGCAGCACCTTATAAGCGTGATGAATTTTCCGAATCCGCTCTTTCGTGAATCCCCGTCGTTCCAACCCCACCGCATTCAATCCATAAGCCCGCGTCCCACGCTCGGCCGAAGTCTTCGAAAAAGGCAGCACATCCCGCGTGATCGTCGTTCCCCCGCCAATAAACGCATGCGTCCCAATGCGCACAAAATGATGCACCGGACACAGCGCCCCCACCGTAGCCCAGTCTTCCACCGTCACGTGCCCGCCCAGCGTAGCCGCGTTCGCCATGATCATGTGACTCCCAATCTGGCAATCGTGCGCAATGTGCGTGTACGCCATGATCAGGTTGTCGTCGCCGACGCGCGTGCATCCCCCGCCCTTCACCGTGCCGCGGTTGATGGTGACAAACTCACGAATCAAGTTATGGTCGCCGATCTCCAGCCGAGTCGGTTCGCCCGCATAGCTGATATCCTGCGGCGCCAGGCCAATTGAAGTGAAGGGGAAGAAGCGGTTGTCCGCGCCAATTTTCGTTGGCCCTTCCATCGCGACATGCGAATCCAGGCGGCAGCCCTCGCCCAGCTCCACCTCCGCCCCGATCACGCAATAAGGCCCAATCTTGCACGACGGATGTATCTTGCTTTTCGGATCGACAATCGCCGTAGGATGGATCGCCGTAGCGTGGAAGCTCATTTGTAATTGGTGATTTGTGATTTGTGATCGTGCGATTCGAATCAGGCGGTTTGCTAATTACAAATTACAAATCGCAAATTACAAATTTTCCTCAGGCTCCGCACTTCCCGCGCTCATCGCCCGCGGCACCAGCCGGCAAGTCACCGTAGCTTCCGCCGCCACTTTGCCGTCCACATACGCCTTGCCTTCCAGACGAGCCGCAGTGATCCGCCAAGCCTTCACCACCACTTCGATCCGCAGCTGATCTCCCGGCACCACCGGACGCCGGAATCGCGCCTTCTCGATCCCCGTAAACACCATCAGCATCTCGTCCCGGTTCGGAACCTCCGTCAGCAGCAGCAACCCACCCGCCTGCGCAATCGCTTCCACAATCAGCACCCCCGGCATGATCGGCTTCTCCGGAAAGTGTCCCTGAAAAAAAGGCTCGGTGATGGTCACGTTTTTCAGCGCGACAATGCTCTTCATCCGCACCAGTTCAATCACCCGGTCAATCAACAGAAATGGATAGCGATGCGGCAGGATCTTAAGAATGTCGCCAATATCCATCCCGGTTTTCACCGGCTCCGGTTCTTGAGTCGTAATGTGTGTGGTCTCAGTCATGCCGTTTCGTTCAAGGCGAAGATTATACTGTAGCGCACGCTATCGCGACTCTCTATAGACGTCGACCGTGTGCCGTGCTTCTCAATCCGCGTCGTGAGCTTGAGTTGTCATCCTGAGCGGAGCGAAGGATCTACGCATTCGCCCGCGCTACAAATCTGCACGCACGAAAGGATCACCGTGACCCATTACAAAATCCACGCGCCGGAGCGCCATCGTCTGCTTGCTTCCGATCCTTCTCGCCTCGATGCTCTGGTCGCAGCAGCCGCCGCAGCAATCCGCCGTCCCCGCTCTCCCCGCCGACATCCCCTCCACCGCCGATCACTATTCCTTCCTGCTGATGGGCAATCTCGCCGGACAGCAAGCCGTCTGGACCGCCTCCGACGGCACGCTCCACATTTTCTACCAATTCAACGACCGCGGCCGCGGCCCCAAGACCACCAGCATCCTCAAGCTCGATCCCAGTGGCCTCCCGCTGTCGGAAGTCATCACCGGCAACGACTACCTGAAATCGCCCGTCACCGAGAATTATTCGCTCCAAGCCGGCACCGCACGCTGGAAGAACGACGACGAACAAGGCGAAAAGAAAATCTCGACCCCCGCCTACTACTCCCCTCTGAATGGAGCACCCTCCGAGATTGCGCTCCTCGCCCACGCTGCGCTGCAAAACGGAGGAAAAATCGCGCTTCTACCCGAAGGCGAAGCTCGCGTCCAGCGCATGACCGAACTCGACCTCGAATCGACTGGAAAAGAAGCCGCCGGAAACAAAAAGCACGTCACCCTCTACGCCCTCTCCGGACTCGATTTCTCGCCCACGTATTTCTGGCTCGATAATGCTGATAAATTCTTCGCCTCCGTCGACGAATGGGGCACAGTCGTCCCCGAAGGATGGGAGTCCTCCGCCGCCACCTTACTGGCCGCCCAAAATAAAGTCAAAGATTCCCGCGCCGCCGACCTCGCCGCCAAACTCGCTCATCACGCGCCCAACGGAATCCTATTCACCCACGCCAACGTTTTCGACGCCGAGTCCGGAAAAATTATTCCTGACCAGAACGTCTTCATTAAAGGCAATCGCATTGTCAGCATAGACGTGACAGCGGCCGTTCCACGATGCCGCCCTCATCATCGACGCCACCGGCAAAACCCTGCTCCCCGGCCTCTGGGATATGCACGCCCACGTAGGTGACAACGACGGCCTCCTCAACCTCGCCGCCGGAGTCACCACTGTCCGCGATCTCGCCAATGACACCGACTCCCTGCTAGCCCGCCGCCAGCGCATCGCCGATGGAAAAGAAATCGGCACCCGCATCGTCCTAGCCGGCATCATCGATGGCCGTGGCCCCTACCAGGGACCAACCAACGTTCTAGTCTCGACCGAAGCCGAAGCCCGAGCCGCCGTCGACAACTACAAACGCCTCGGCTACGTCCAGATCAAAATTTACAGCTCCGTCCCACCGGCAGTCGTTCCCGCCATCATCGACGAAGCCCACAAAAACGGCCTCCGCGTCAGCGGACACATCCCCGCCGAAATGACCGCCTCCCAATGCGTCGAACTCGGCTACGACGAAATCCAGCACATCAACTTCCTCATCCTGAATTTCTTCCCCGAAGTCAAGAACACCAACACCATCGCCCGCCTGATCGAACCAGCCAAACTCGGAGCCGGCCTCGATCTCACCTCGCCCCAGGTCCAATCTTTCATCAAGCTCCTGCAGGACCACCACACCAAGCTCGATCTCACGCTCAGCATCTTCGAAAATCGGTACCTGAGCCGAGCCGGCCAGATTCCCATCGGCTACCAGGCAATCGCTGACCGCCTTCCCCCACAGGTTCGCCGAGGTCTGCTCTCCGTAGGCCTCACGCCACCCCCCGGCATGGACGAAACCTACCGAAAGTCTTTCGCCAAAATGATGGATCTGGCCGCCCTTCTCTATCGTTCGGGAATTCCCATCGAAGCCGGCACCGACTTCATGGCTGGATTCACCCTTCACCGCGAGCTGGAACTCGACGTCCAGGCCGGCATTCCCGCCAGCCAGGTTCTGCAAAATGCCACACTAAACGCCGCTCGTATTATGAGCCTGGATAAAGATCTGGGCTCCATCGCCCCCGGCAAACTAGCCGACCTGACCCTGGTGGAAGGCGACCCCACCTCCAACATCAGCGCCATCAGAAAGACAGTCCTAGTAGTAAAGGACGGAGTCGTCTACCACCCCGCCGAACTCTACACCGAACTAGGGGTAACCCCATAACAAGTGGAAAGACCAATCTGCTCGTGTGGTGACGGGGCTCGGCGCCGCCACTGCAGCCCACTAGGACGCTCCCCTCCGTGCCCCTTTCCCGACTACCCCCGACTGACCTCACCCCGCCCAACTGCCGATGATCACTCCCAGGGACCCTGTAATCACCATCCCCGGAGCCGATCATGGATTTGCCCGACGCCCGCCCCGGCACCAACGCTTCAACCGAAGCCGATCGCCGCCACCATCCTCGCTACACCGTCAAGGTCCAAATCGAAATCCGCCAGGAGGGCAGCGACGTCCCCATGCGCCTCGAAACCACCGACCTCAGTCGCGGCGGCTGCTACATCCAGCTCATCATGCCCATGTCGCGCGGCACCCGTGTTCAAGTCACTCTCTGGCTCGACTCCCACCCCATTGTCATCCATGGACTCGTCGTTACCCGCCATCCCGATTTCGGCAACGGCATCATATTTGTGGATTTCAAAGGTGAGGCAGAACACCTCCTGCAGCGATACCTGGAAGCCGTCACCACCACTTAGCCCTCAGGAACAGCCAAGCAGCCCGAGAGTTACAAGCTTTTCGGACGTCCGAACAACGCCGCCCTCCCACTTGTTACTCAAAAGATTCCCCCAAATCAACGCACCCAACGAGATACTGACCTCTAACCTTTGACCTTTGACCTCTGCCCTCTGACCTCTACCCTCTGCCCTCCGTCTTCTTCCCCATGCGCACGATCGGCAAAGTCAGCCCATCCTCCAGCGGAGCCTCCACTGCCTCCAACTCCACATACCCCTTGGCCCGGTAAAAAGGAACCCCAGTCAACGTCGCGCCCATCTCCAGCCGCCGAAACCCCGCCGCCCCAGCTGCCGTCTCGCAAGCTTCCAGAATCTTCCCGCCAATCCCACGCCGCGCCCACTCCGGATGAACAAAAAATGCCCGAATCTTTGCCGCATCTCTCGCCGGATCCAGCAATGAGTCCTCGCGCCCCGCAAACTGATCGCCGCCGTAAAGAGTTTTCCGCTTGCTCCACCCGCCGCACCCTACCAGCAGCGCCGTACCCGAAACCGCAATCTCTTCCGCCGCAAAATAAGTTCCATCCGAAATCAGTTGCGTGTCGACGCCATACACCGTCCGCAGCGCGCTCTCCAATTGCGCTGCGGAATAATCCCCCGCCTGCAACCCCCGCACCGAAGCTTCAATCAATTCTCGAAGCGCCGGGATATCGGGAGCCTCCGCCAACCGAATGTGTATCTTCATAGCTGACGGCTGATCGCTGACAGCCGATTCCCTAGCGTCTGAATCTGCCCGATCTTCCGCGTTTGATTTTGGGTGGCGCAGCGCTTCAGCGCTGCGGTATCTGCCTCTCTTCGAATCCGGCTTTAGCCGCTGGGGCAGCACCGACCGCTCTCAGCAGCCTTCGGTCATTTCCGCGCCGCCGCGCACTCCGCGCAAGGACAAACTTCCCGCAGATAAAACCACGAATAAATTCCCAGATCGTGCTTATCGCTCCACGAAAACTTCAGCGCATATTTGCCCACTTCCTCCGCCGACACCGCTTTCACCAGCGGCTTGAACATCGGCAAAGCCCCCGGAGCCAGCTTCGCAGCCTCGCCCGCCTTGCGTCCCGACTTGGTTCGCTCATCCTCGCAAAGCGCGCAAGGGCAAGCATCCCGCAAGAACACAAACGTATAGACGGACCGGTGGCCATCCTTCCACTCAATCTCCATCCCCGTCCCCGTCGTCAAATGAATTAACACCGACTTGGGATCGTTGCCCACCCGAGGAGTGAAATCAGGCAGCGCCATAAATTTCAGTATCGCACGTGCCCGTGTGGCGCGGACTTCCTGTCCGCGTGCCGGCAGCCAAACCAAGCGCCTGAGGGATCGCGTAGGGACAGCCGCCCCCGGCTGTCCAAGCCTACCACCCGGTGTCCCGCGCGGGATCTCCTTATGATTTGACTTTGGGCGGCGGCTTGTTTCCGGAGCTGGCTCTAGCGCGCCGCCGTGAGATTGCGACCTGAAAACCCCGAGTGCCCCATTCCCGCGCATTCTTCGCGCAGGAGTGGGATTCCACAGAACTGTCCCGCGGAGATCCGCTCAGACCTCAGAACGCATGTTCCGGAATCCCCAGAACAGAAACCCCGCCAGCATCATCGACACCGGCAGCGTAAGCACCCAAGCCATCGCCAGATTGCGCACCGTCGACCACTGCAGTCCCGAATGGTTCGCCGCCATCGTCCCCGCAATGCCCGACGACAGCACATGCGTCGTACTTACCGGCAGTCCAAACCAGTCCGCCGCGCCGATCGTGAACATGGCCATGATTTCCGCCGCCGCGCCCTGGCCATAGGTGAGGTGGTCCTTGCCGATCTTCTCTCCTACCGTCACCACGATCCGCTTCCATCCAATCATCGTGCCCAGGCCCAGCGCCATCGCCACCGCAACCTTCACCCATGTCGGGATAAAACGTGTCGCCGCGTCCACATGCTTCTTGTAATTGTCCAAGCCCTCCCAATCGGTCGCACTGATCGCCGGCTGCCCGGTCTTCTTCATCAGCCGCAGCGCTTCGCTGGCCACATACATATCGTTGCGGAAGTTCCGCACCCGGTCATTCGGAATCTTTGCCATCTCTCCAAACAACGCCGTTTCGTTGCCGATGTCCGCTGACCATCTGACGCAACGCCAGCATCGTGTTCGGAGTGAATTCCTTGGTGCGATGTAATCCGTAACTTCTTCCCGCGCATCGCCGATCACCGCGTCCGGGCTGACATACTTCGACAATATGCCCGCCGCCTGCTGCGAAACGGCGATGAAGTCATCCGAATCCTGCCGCGTGATCGCATGGTTCAAAGCATAAGCCGTAGGCACAGTCCCCACCAGAATCAGCATGATCAGCCCCATGCCCTTCTGTCCATCGTTCGATCCATGCGCGAAACTCACTCCCGTGCAAGTCAGCACCAGCAGCGATCGAATCCAGAACGGCGGCGGCTCTGTTCCTACCGGAGCCTCATACAGAGCCCGGTTCTTGATCACCGCCTTCATCAGCCACAGCAGGAGAAACGCGCAGACGAATCCGACCATCGGAGACAGCAGCAGCGACTCTCCAATCTTGGCAGCTTGACTCCAATCCACGCCGCTGGTGCCCGTCTTCGGAGACATCAACTGATTCGCAATGCCCACGCCAATAATCGATCCGATCATGGTGTGCGAACTCGAAGCCGGCAAGCCGAAATACCATGTGCCCAGGTTCCAGATAATGGCCGCCACCAGCAAGGCGAAAACCATCGCAAACCCAGCCTTGCTCCCCACCTGCAAAATCAGTTCCACCGGCAGCAAAGAAATAATGGCGAAAGCCACCAGCCCGCTCGAAGTCAACACGCCGAAGAAATTCCAGAACCCCGACCACACCACCGCAATGATGTGGCTCCAGCGAGTGCGTGTAGATGACGGTCGCGACCGCATTCGCCGTGTCGTGAAATCCGTTGACAAACTCAAACCCCAGCGCCACCAGCAAAGCGATGCCCAGCAAAACGTATGGCATGATCGACGTGCTGTGCACCACCGAGAGATCGCTGAGCAGGTGATACGCCGAATAAATGCCTCCGATGACCAGCGCGACCCCAAAGCCCCCCATCCCGATCTTCGCAATCGTTCCCGGACTCTTACCAAGCTTGTCGTGAACCGCAGAGCTGGGCGGAGCCACGGTTAACAATCCGCCAGTCGTCTCAGGATTCGGTGCAGTGGCCATATCGACAATCTCCTCTACCCGCAATGAAGGTTCAGGACTTGGTGCCCAGGAACCCAACCTCAAGTGCTGCGAAACTATACGAAAGGATTGTTAACAGAGTGTGAACGTGTGGCGCGGGCGCTCGCGTGCCGTCACTACCAGTGAGAAAGCGCAAGATCCGCACAAACGTACCGTGAAAACCACACTTCCCCAATCACTCCCGCTAGAATCTCTAGGAACCGAATCACCCGTCAGGGTCCTCCATGAAAACGACCACGACCCAAATCGCCGCCCTCCTCGAACCCTTCATCGAGACATCGCTCTCTCCCTCCCAGCTAGATCAAATATCGACATACATCGATCTATTACTTCGCTGGAACGCCCGCATCAACCTGACCGCCATCCGCAAAGAAGAAGAAATCGTAACCCGCCACTTCGGCGAGTCTTTCTTTATGGCCCGCCACCTCTTCCGCAAAGAAAAAGAACGTGTGGTGCGGACACTCTTGTCCGCAAACGCCGACCGCGCCCAACCACCGAAGGATTCCCAACTATCAAATCCCTGTCATCCTGAGCGTAGCCGGGACATGAGCGGAGCGCATGGCCCGGCGGAGTCGAAGGACCCCTACATTTCCACCAAGGCCGCGCCGGCAAAGGAAATTCCGCCCGCGACCTCGCATCCACCGCAAGTCCTCGACATAGGCTCCGGCGCCGGATTTCCCGCCCTACCGCTGAAAATCTGGGCCCCACAGATCCATCTGACGCTAATCGAATCGAATCACAAGAAAGCAGCCTTCCTCCGCGAAGTGGCCCGAGCACTCACATTGACCAACGTCAATGTAATCGCCGAACGGGCCGAAGTCCGAGCCAAAGTCCTGGGCGCCCGCCCCGACCTCCCCCAAGCCGACGTAGTAACCCTCCGAGCCGTAGAACACTTCGAGGTCATCCTCCCCCTGGCCGCAACCTTTCTAGCCCCCGGAGCAACCCTGGCCCTACTGATAAGCACCGCCCAGCTCCAACACCTCGCGACCGTCGCCACTCTGAAATGGCATCCCCCAATACCGATCCCCCAGTCACATACAAGGGTGTTGTCAATTGGGGTTCGCCAATAAAAGTGGTGAATATGCTCCATCTCAAAGCCGATAGTGGAACTCCTGCCCAACAAATCAAGCGATCGAAAGCACTGAGTGGTGACAAGATCACATTGTCTCATTATGAGACTACACTGGCCACAGCGTTCCACGTGGAAACACCACTCCCCGCAGGGAGTGTTACGAGAGTGTTTCACGTGGAACACATCGCAGAATAGTAAGAACATCCGCAATGTTTCACGTGAAACACTCATCGAGTTTTGCACAGCAATCTGGATTGATTTTGCGCTTCCGTTCGAATACTCTGGCCGCAACACCAAGAAAAGAAAATCATGGGACGTGTCATCGCGGTTGCCAACCAGAAGGGTGGCGTCGGCAAGACCACGACCGCCATCAACCTCGCCGCCTCACTCGCCGCCGCCGAAGTCAATACGCTGCTGGTTGACTGCGATCCGCAATCGAACTCCACCAGCGGGCTGGGCTTGGTGAAGGACCCGGAGCGCGTCAGCATCTACGACGTGATCATGGGCGCGGCGTCGGCTGAAGAGGCGTTGCAGCTCACCGAGCTCGAACAGCTGTGGCTGATCCCATCGCACAAGAATTTGATCGGCGCGAACCTGGAGCTGGTAGCGACGGAGCGGCGGGAGTATCGTCTCCGCGAGGCGCTTGCCAGTTTGCTCGATCGCTTTCAGTTCATCGTGCTGGACTGTCCGCCGGCACTCGACCTCCTTACATTGAACGCGCTGGTCGCTGCCGATGGAGTGCTGATCCCGATGCAGGCCGAGTACTTTGCCCTGGAGGGAGTCTCGGAGTTGCTCGACACCATCGAGAGGATACGCGCAGAGCTGAATCCCAGGCTGGTGGTTGAGGGCGTGGTTCTTACCATGTTTGACGAGCGCACGAACCTGGCGCAGCAGGTGGCGGAGGAGCTGAAGAAATATTTTGGAGACAAGCTGTGCACGACGACGATCCCGCGGAACATACGGCTGGCGGAGGCTCCAAGCCACGGGCAGCCGGCGCTGGTGTATGACGTGCGCTCGCGGGGCGCGGAGAGCTACATACGTCTGGCGAAGGAGATCCTGGACCGGCAGGCGGCGATGGCGAGCGGGTCGGGGGAGGCGGCTTAGATTGATGGATATAAATATTTATGTTTATCGATATATAAACGCTCCCGACGGCAACGCCTTAACCACAGGGGGCGCGGGGGAACACAGGGCGGACATTTCTTTTGGAGCGAGGGACTAGTTGATGACTACATCGAATGCGGTGCCGGTGGATAAGACGATCCCAAAGGCTGGCGAAAAGCTTGCGGAGAAGCGGCGGGCTTTGGGGCGGGGGCTGGAGTCTCTTGTTGCCGGGGCCGCGAGTTGTGCCGGCGGCTTCCACTCTTCCGCAAACTGCGCGGACGGATGGGGCGCCCGATTCTTCTGCTGAACTCGCAGGTGGACGGGCGGGGTCGCCCGTCCCCACGCAGTTGCCCGTCGCTCCCTCGGAAACGGTTCTTGGACGCGTTGCAGGCGGTGGCTTCGGGGCAGACTGCGGATGGAGAGACCGTGTTTCAGTTGGCCTTGATCAGATCGACCAGAATCCGCACCAGACTCGGCGGGAATTCGATCAGGCCGCTCTTCAGGAACTGGCCGATTCGATCGCAGTGCAGGGGGTAGTGCAGCCGATTGTGGTGCGTCCCGCAAAAGAGGGACGGTTCACCCTGATTCTGGGCGAGCGGAGGTTGCGCGCCTCGGCGAGGTTGGGGAACACGACCATCCCGGCGATTGTGAAGCGGGTCTCGGAGCAGCAGGCGGCGGAGATGACGCTGATCGAGAACCTGCAGCGTCAGGATCTGAACTGCATGGAGCAGGCGGAGGCTTTCTCGAACTTGAGCAAGCAGTTTAACCTCACGCAGGAGCAGATTGGTGCGCGGGCGGGCGTGTCGCGGGAGCAGGTATCGAACTTACATGCGGCTGCTGTCGCTGCCGGAAGGGCGTGATCGGAGCGCTGCAAAAGGGACGATTGACGTATAGCCACGCGCGGGTGCTGTTGCACGCTGCGGGATAACGTCCAGATCTGGAAGTACGCGCAAAGGGCGATCGAAGAAAAGATGTCGGTGGCGAAACTGGAGGATCTGGTGCTGGGGGTGAGTACGCCGTCCGGACTGGGCGAGCCGAACAGGGGAGGCGGCGCACGGTGGGTGGATCCGAATGTGAAGGCGGCGCAGCGGTCGCTGGAGGAAGTGCTGGGGATGAGGGTGCGGATCCGGGATCGGAAAGGAAGAGGCAAGATTGTGATCGAGTATGGGACGCTGGAGGATTTTGATCGGGTGGTAAGGATGCTCAAGGGGAAGTAGGTCCGAGGTGAGAGGGCAGATTGCAGAAGTAAGAACCTCGAGGAGCGCCTGTATCCGTTCAAGAATCGGTTTCACCCGTGCAATCCGCACTCTCGCCTCTGACCTCTCTGGCCGGCGAGGGGTTGTAATGGCCCGCTTCTCCCACTTTTTACCTTGCTGATTCTCCCTTAACTATTGGAGCGTGCAATTGCTAACTTGCAGGGGGAACCCGGGGAATAACAAGTGGGACAGTTTGCTTAATTTGGGCGGGATTCGCGCTGCAATCTGCGTCTATCTACCGTAATTTCTCGTACTCCGACTTCGCTTGCTTCAGAATTGGGAGATCGGGATCGGCGTCCTTCCAGGCGGCAAAGAAATCCTGATAGGCGGACTTGGCCGCCGCCGTGTTGCCCTGGAGGGCTTGGGCGCGCCCTAGTCCAAGATGGGACAGAGTGTAGCTGATGTCGAGCGGGTCAACGCCGCGGTGGTCGAGAATCTTCTGGTATTCGGCGGCTGCCTTCGCTCCTTCTTTCAAGCGCAGGAAGGCCTCGCCGCGAATGAGGTTAATCCGGTAGCCCGTGGCGCTGCCGAGTTCATAGGGGACTGCTACTTCCAGCCGCGCCGCGGCCTGAGCGGGCTGGTTGTGCTGCAAGTCAACCGTGGCCTGCACGAGGGGAACGAAAACCTTGTTGAGCAGAGTATCGCTGGGATACTCGCGAATCAGGTCTTCGGCTATTTTCTGGCTGTGCGCGGAGTCTCCGATGACGGCTAGCGCTCCCATCACAATTGCCCGGGTGTCGCGGTCTTGCGAGAGTGCGAGAGCTTCCGTAATTTTCTGGCGAGCTTCCGCAATGTTGCCCAGTTCCGCTTCGCACCAGGCCTGTCGCGCGACCACGATGCCGCTGAATTCCTTATATCCAAGGCGCTGAGAACTACTCAGACTCTGGGCGTAAACGGCCCGGGCGGACCGCAGTCTGCCCAGCGCGCACTGTCCGCGGGCTTGGGACAAGATCATCAAGGCTTCGTCCGGTTTCCCTGCGGCCAATTCCAGTTCGTGGCGTTCGCCCGCATCATCGCCGCGAATGAAGTCGAGGCTGAAGATCTGGCGATGAATCGAACGGCCCATGTTCTGCGCGACTGCCTGCTCGGCTACCGCTCGAGCTTCGTCGAAACGATTGAGCTCCATGTAGGCGAGCGTGCTATTGCGAACCGCGAAAGGATCATTAGGGTCGAGGCGGCTGGCCTCGCTGGAGCTAGCCAGGGCTTTCTCCGGCTGCGCCAACGCCAGGTAGGTCAAGGCGAGGTTATCGCGCGGCGGGGTGTCGCGCGGGTAGGTTTGCACCCACTGTTCGTAGACCTCCTTGGTCTTCTCCAAATCCTGGGTGACCTCGCCGTAGTAATGCGCCGAGATATAGAACCTTTCGCGTTCGCTCGCCCGGTCCTTCAAATCGAAGGCCTTCTTGATCGAACTGGCGCCGAGCTCTTGCTGGGTGAGATTGTCGTAGGCCACGCCCAGAGTGGCATAAGCCATGGCGAAGTTGGGATCGAGTTCAACGGCATGCTTGAGATAGGGGATCGCCTTGTCATCGGCAAGTCTCTCGTGCTCGGCCTGGCCCAGGCTGAAGGCCTGCAAAGCTTCGAGAGACGAGGTGGTGGCCTGCTCGAGCGGCGTGGCAAATTTCTGGACGGAGCCGATGGACTCGCCGAGCTTTCCACGCAAGCTGGACGCAGCCCGGTCGAGCGACTTGAGAACCTGTTCCTTGCTGTCGGCCTCGACTTCCGCGCGCGCCAGGACGTCATTGGTTTGGCCGTTCAGCGCGGAAAGAGTGATGACGTAGTGAGTGCCCAGGCTGCCGATGGAACCGGTGATCATGGCCCTTGCGCCTTCGCGCATGCAGATCTCGTGGGCAACGTCGTTGCTGATGCGTTCGTCGGGCGAGCGGCCCATGAAGCGCAGGGCTTCGCGGATGCGGGACTCCGGCAACAGGTTCAGGTAAGGTGACTGCTCGAGTTGGACGGCGAGCGCCTGCTTCAGGGTTCCGTCGAACACGGGATCGCCGGTCGTGTTCACGAAGTCGGCGAGAACGACGGTATCCTTTTCGGTAAGTCCGCTGGGGCGGCGGCTGCGGAGGAACAAGCCTCCGCCGATGAGGATTGCGGTCAGCGCGGCGGCGACGATGACGATGACGGGAATCTTCCAGGATGCCTTCGAACTTCTTCCCGAAGTCTGCTGCGAACTCTGCTGCGAAGTTTGTCCCGAAATCTGCCCCGAGATCTGCGACCCCGCGGGCGCGCTCGCCGGCGACACCGCGCCCGACGAACCCACTCCCGATGAACCGGCGGCAACCGCCGGGATAGCTCCGGACGAGATTGCTTGTGCAGCCGGCCTCGATCCCGACTCGTGCGACGGCGCGACTGACGCCGAACTTGCTGCGACGGCGCGTCCGGTGTCGGTGTCCCGTTTTAGCCGCTGCAGGTCGGCGCGGATATCGGCGGCGTGCTGGTAGCGGAGATTGCGATCCTTTTCCAGCGCCTTGTTGATGATGTCTTCGAGCTTCAAGGGCAGATCGGGATTGATGCGAATCGGGGAAACGGGAGCGCGATCGAGGATCGCCTGAAAAATCAGCGCGGAAGTGTCTCCGCGAAACGGCCCCATGCCCGTAGCCATTTCATAGAGCACCGCTCCGAAGGAAAACAGGTCGGTGCGCGGATCGAGTTCTTTTCCCCGCGCCTGCTCGGGAGACATGTAGGCCACGGTGCCAATCGCGGAACCGGGACTGGTCAAGTGCTCTTCCACGATCGAGGTCTCGACCGTCACACCGAGCGGCTCCGATGGTCGAGTGGCGGGCGGTGTGACTTTTGCCAGGCCAAAATCCAGTATCTTGGCGTGGCCGCGCCGGGTGACAAAAATATTGGCGGGCTTGATGTCACGATGGACGATACCCTGCGCGTGCGCGGCGTCGAGCGCATCGGCCATCTCGATGCCCAGAGAAAGGATCGCATCCAGCTCCATGGGACGATTGCCAATCATGTGTTTCAGGGTCGCGCCGTCAAGGTACTCCATGACGATGAAGGCCTTGCCGTCCTGCTCGCCAATGTCGTGGATGGTGCAAATATTCGGATGGTTGAGCGCGGATGCAGCCCTCGCCTCGCGGCGAAAGCGTTCGAGCGATTGCCGGTCTTCGGCGACATCTTCCGGGAGGAATTTCAGCGCAACGAAGCGATCGAGGCGCGTGTCCTCGGCCTTGTACACCACGCCCATTCCGCCACCGCCAATCTTTTCAACGATGCGGTAATGCGAGATGATCTCGCCGAGCATTTGGCCCCCTGCGCTGGGCTGAAATGTTACGGGCGGGGATGGGGCAAGTCAATCGGATGGACGGCGGATTTTCGTCGGGGTGGCCGATTCTCGATGAGTGTAATCGCCAATGACCATATTTGCTAGCTGGGAGGGGCTCATGGAATCGTGGTCGCTTTGACGGCTTTGGTTTTGTTATTGTCGCTGGGCTGACTTTTTCGTGTGAGGGCACATGGGACTGATTAACGTTTTGTTCGGACGTCCACTGGCTTCTTCTGAGGATGAAGGGCAGCGGATTTCGCCTCAGCAGGGGATTCCTACTTTTGGGCTGGATGCTTTGAGCTCGGCGGCGTACGGGCCCGAGGCGGCTTTGACCATTTTGCTGCCTTTGGGATTGCTGGGGGTCCGATACATTGTGCCGTTGACGGCAGCGATTATTGGGCTGCTGGTGATTGTGTATTTCAGTTATCGGCAGACGATCGCGGCTTATCCGATGGGCGGAGGATCGTACACGGTTGCACGCGAGAACCTGGGCAGCGGCGCGGGAGTGCTGGCGGGCGCGGCTCTGATGATCGATTACCTGTTGAATGTGGCGGTGGGAATATCGGCGGGGATCGGAGCGCTTGTTTCGGCTGTGCCTTCCTTGCAACCGCACACTTTGGCGATGTGTCTCGCGGTGCTGATTATATTGACGGTCGTCAATCTTCGGGGAGTTAAGGAGGCCGGATCGGCGTTTGTGGCTCCGACATATTTGTTTGTCGGGACTTTGACGGTAGTGATTGTGATTGGGCTTTATAAGGTGGTGGCTTCTGGCGGACATCCGGTCGCGGTGACGGCGTTGGGGCAAGCGGGAGCGGGGCTCGCTCCGACGGTGCAGTTGGTGGGAGTTTGGATTCTGATGAAGGCTTTTGCTTCGGGTTGCACGGCGTTGACGGGGGTAGAGGCGGTTAGCAACGGAGTGCAAGCGTTTCGGCAGCCGGTGGTTCCTGCGGCTCGGGCTACGTTGACCGCGATTATCGCGATTCTGATTGTGTTGCTGGGGGGAATTGCGGTGCTGGTGAAGTATTACGGAATTATGGCCACCGATCCAGGGCAGGCAGGGTATCAGAGTGTGTTGTCGATGGTGACGGCGGCGGTTGCGGGCAAGGGAATTTTTTACGATCTGACCATGTTCTCGGTTTTGCTGGTGCTGTGTCTGTCGGCGAATACTTCGTTTGCGGATTTTCCTCGGCTGTGCCGGGTGATGGCTCGGGATAATTACCTTCCCCATTCTTTGACGTTGCGGGGACGGCGGCTGGTGTACTCGCAGGGGATTTTGGCGTTGTCTATTCTGGCGGGGCTGTTGCTGATTTTGTTTCGTGGAGTCACCGATCGGTTGATTCCCTTGTTCGCGGTGGGGGCGTTCCTGGCTTTCACCTTATCGCAGGCGGGGATGGTGGGGCATTGGCTGCGGACCTCGTCATGGGCGGTGGCGTGGCACAGCATCCTGGTCAACGGGCTTGGGGCTTTGGCTACGGGGATCACGGTGCTCGTGGTAGTCGTCGCGAAGTTTATCGATGGGGCTTGGGTGGTGGTGCTTTTGTTGCCGGCGGCGGTGGTGTTTATGCGGCACGTGCGGCGGCATTATGGAGAGGTGGCAGAGGAACTGGCGGTGCCGGACGCGATGGTTCCGGTACCGCGCGATTTGGAGCCGCCGATTGTGATTGTTCCGGTGGAGAGATGGAATGCGGCGACGGAAAAGGCGCTGCGGTTTGCCATGTCGCTCTCTCCGGATGTGCAAGCAGTGCATGTCGCTTGCGAGGCGGATGACAACCGGCCGGAGTGGATGTGTCCGGCGGAGGAGCCTCCGGTGGGGCCGCGCATGCCGAAGATGGTGACACTGCCGTCGCCCTTTCGGCTGATCCTTTATCCGATTGTGGATTATGTGCTGAAGGTGGAGAAGGAAAATCCGGATCGGACGATCGCGGTGGTGATTGCGTCGATGGTGGAACGGCACTGGTATCACTATTTTTTGCACAACCAGCGCGGGCAGGTGCTGACGGCGCTGCTGCTGCTGGGTGGAGATGAAAGAATCTATATTGTTAACGTGCCATGGTATTTGAAGGCGTAGATAGGTCAGCGGCCGCCGGTTACATCGAGGATAGCGCCGGTTACGTAGCTGGCTTCTTCCGACAGCAGCCAGAGGATGGCGTTGGCTACTTCCTCGGGTAGTCCTCCGCGCTGCATGGGAACTTGGACCTTGACGCGATCGACGCGATCGGGCTCGCCTGCCAGGGCGTGCAGGTCGGTATAGATGAAGCCGGGGCGGACGGCGTTGACGCGGATTTTTTCCTCGGCGACTTCTTTGGCCAGGCCCAGGGTAAAAGTGTCGATGGCGCCTTTCGAGGCAGCATATTCGATGTATTCGTTGGGGGACCCGAAGCGGGCGGCTCCGGATGAAACATTGACGATGCTTCCACCTTGGCCGCCATGCTTGGTGGACATGCGTCGAACGGCCTCGCGGGCGCAGAGAAAACTTCCAAAGACATTGGTGGCGAAGACGCGTTGAAGGCGGGCGGCGTCGATGGACTCCAGACGCGTCTGGTGTTCCACGATGCCGGCGTTGTTGACTAGGGCGGTGAGTGGTCCGAGCTGGCGCACGGCGGAGTCGAAGAGGCGAACGACATCGGATTCAGAACTGACGTCGGCCTGGATGGCGATGGCGGTGCCACCTTTCTTGCAGATGGTGTCGACGACATCTTCCGCGACGCGCTGCTGGCGAAGATAGTTGACGCAAACGCGGAATCCGCGGGCGGCGGCTAGACGGGCAGTAGCGGCTCCGATGCCGCGGCTGGCGCCGGTGATGATCATGACCTGGGAGGATTCTGCGGGCATGGTGGGATGACCGGATGGTTCAAATTCTCCAATAGTCGGGGCGCCACTGCTGGACAGCTTTCTTGATTTCGGCGGAGGCGAGTTTTTCGTTCAGGGCTCTGGCGGCCAGCGCTGGGAGTTCGCCATCAGAGGCGAAGCGCAGCGCGATCAGCTGCGATTCGGTCAATTCCGCGATGCGGGGACGAAGAGCCGGGTCGAGCAAGGACGCGAGGCGCAGCCTTTCTTCGAGGCGGATGACGCGATCCTGCACTTTGAGGGCGTAAAGGCGAATCTTGAAGACGGCGACCATCACCGCGATCACGACCACGACTAACCATGCGGAATGCACACCTGGCCTCCTGACCAGATGGACGATGGCCCCAATCAGGCTGATGGCAACTACGGGCAGGACGAAAAAATGGAAGAGCGGATCATAACGCGCGTAATTGGACAGATTCTGGGGGGATGCGTTCGCCATGGGGAGTCTCCTCGCTAATCGAAGATCGAAAGATTGAAGATCGAAATCATCATCGCACGTTTGAGGCCGAGCTGCGCTCGGCTTGGACCCTTCGACTTCGCTCAGGGCAGGCTCGCGAGGCACCCGTCCCCACACAATCTATTCGTCGAGCAGGCTGCGGACTTTGCGGGTCAAGGTATCGAGCAGGAAAGGTTTTTGCAGAACGGCGGCAGTCTCATCGACTAGATCGCCGTCCCAAGTGGCGTGGTCGGGATAACCCGACATGTAGAGCACCTTCATATGCGGGCGCGGTTGGGCCAGGCGGTGAGCTAATTCCTGCCCACCGAGATTGGGCATTACGACGTCGGTAAGCAAGAGGTGAATCGGAAGTTTGTACTCGTCCGCCATGTGGAGGGCTTGATTACCATCCTCCGCACACAGTACGGTGTAACCGCCTGCCTGAAGGACCTCGCGGACGAGATCGCGGATTCCGTCCTGGTCTTCCACCAATAGAATCGTCTCGGTTCCACGAACGGGAGCGGTCTCTACCTTGGTGGCGGACACTTCTCTGGACTTGGCCTCATCCACCTGCACCTGAGGGAAATATATGTCGAAGGTGCTACCGTGTTCCAGCTTGCTGCTGGTCGTGATCCAGCCGCCGGTTTGCTTGACTACTCCGTAGACGATGGCCAAACCTAAGCCAGTTCCTTTGCCGGGTTTCTTGGTGGTGAAAAAGGGCTCAAAAATGTGGGCCTGAGTATCGCTGTGCATCCCGATACCAGTGTCATTCACGGTGAGGACTACATATTTGCCGGGCGGGATTGGGGCATGGCTTCCGGCACGAGGTTCGCGAAGTTCGACGCTACCGGTCTGGATGGTGAGGCGGCCGCCCTGGGGCATGGCATCGCGCGCATTGACGGCGAGGTTCAAAATCACCTGTTCCATTTGTCCCGGATCGGCCTTGATGTGACTAGGTGACTCGGCGGGCACGATATTCAGCTCGATGTCAGCGGGGATGAGGCGATGCAGCATTTTCGCAACCTCGGTAACGACGCTGTTTAAATCGAGCGTCCTAAGCTGGAGCACTTGCCTGCGGCTAAAGGCCAGGAGTTGTTGAGTGAGGGCGGCGGCGCGAGTAACGGCTTGTTCAATTTCAACGGTATCTCTTTGGGCAGGACCGCTCGAACCGAGCTGGCTGCGAAGACGTTCATTGTGAGCCTGGATCACCATCAAAAGATTGTTGAAGTCGTGGGCTACGCCGCCCGCCAACTGGCCCATGGCTTCCAGCTTCTGCGAGTGGCGGAGCTGCTCCTCCAAACGCTTGTGCTCGCTGATGTCGTAGAGCACACCGTGCATCAGGAGTTCGCGGTCTCCCGCGGTCGCCGGCAACATGACAGCCTCGTCCCGGAACCAGAGGACACGACCGTCGCGGGCAAACATGCGGTACTCCGCCTGGAATAAATTGTGCGTCTCCTGAATGCGTCTCTCCGCTGCGAGCGCAATCTCACGATCCTCGGGGTGGATGCGGTTCAACCAATTCATCCGGTCGGAGAGCCACTCCTCAGGTGAAAACCCAAGGATGGACTCGATTTGAGGGCTCACGTAACGCCAGGGTCCGTCGGCGCCGAGTTCGGCGATATAGGTGATCGCCGGCAAGCATTCCACCAGCGTGCGATAGCGATCTTCGGCGGCTCGAAGCTGGGTCTTGTCGCGATCTCGTTCAATGGCCAGGGCGACGAGATGCGTGGCGTGAGCGATGATTTGCAGATGCTGGGCGTCCGGTGTACGCGGCTCGCGGTAGTAGATGGCAAAGGTCCCCAGCGTGCTGCCGTCCTGCGATGGAATGGGCGTTGACCAGCAGGCTCGCAGGCCATGAGGCAGTGCCAGATGGCGATAATCCGCCCACAATGGATCGGCTGCTATATCGGAGACAACGACCGGCTGTTTGCGATAAACCGCGGTACCGCACGATCCCGCGCTGGGCCCGATCTTCAACCAGTCAGTGGCCTGGACGTATTCTTGCGGGAGACTGGGGGCGGCCCCGGTTCGCAAAGTTACACCCTCGGCGTCCACAAGAAGGACGGAGCACAGCATTCCGGCATTATGCTGCTCGATGTCAGCACACAAAGCTTCCAGTATCCGGGGGAGCGGAGTCTGGCCCATGATCATCGCCAGTATCCGGTCATCGAGCGACGACAAGGACAATAACAAGGACGGATTTTGGGAAGTCGCGGACGGCTGCGGTGTTGGCGCTTTTCGAACTCCCTCAGACATGGCGACTCGTTTCCGGCCCTTCAAAACACCTAGTTTTCCCGACCCGACACACCAGTGGAAGTATATCTAAAGCAAGATGGAGGTATGCCACATCCGCACGAAAAACATGGACATTTGTGTTCGGCGTGGCGAGCCAAACGCGGCCACTCTTTGCGCACCGAGAACGGACTCTGGTCTTTCAGTCCGCCGCCTCTTGGCGTCAGATCTGATCGACATTCCTCATTTCCTCCCGCCGTCTGTTACGCCTGCCGTTTGTCAATAAATTGTCAAATTGATGTCACTTTCTTCCCCGAAATGCGTGATTAACTCAATAGCAGGCTAGAGTTTAGGGATATGATTCATAGCATTTACGGCGCGGGGGTGGTCGTGAACAAGAGCGTATTTTCAGGGGCGATGGCAGAGACAACAACGATGGACACGGTTACGGCGAGTTCGGAGCGGATCCTGGTGATCGAGGACGATCGCGCGGTGCAGAAAGCTCTCAAGCGATTGTTTGAGGCCGAAGGCTTTGCGGTGGATATCGCGGGCAACGGCGCCGCGGGTTTGGAGATGTTTCGGGCGGCAGCGCCGTCCGTGCTGGTGCTGGACTTGAGTTTGCCGGGTACGCCGGGACAGGACGTGTGCCGGGAAATCAGCCAGGCAGCGCCCTCGTTGCCGATCATCATTCTCAGTGCGAAGACGGAAGTGATGGACAAAGTGCTGCTGCTGGAGTTGGGCGCGCATGACTACGTGACCAAGCCCTTCAGTCCGCGAGAGCTTCTGGCGCGGGTGAGGACGGCGATGCGGCGATCGCCATCGACGCGGACTCCACTGACCGAGACTTTTAAGTTTGGCGACGTGAAAGTTGATTTCACGAAGATGGAATTGTGGCGCGAAGGGAATCTGGTGCCCCTGACTTCGCAGGAATTCAAAGTGCTCAAGTTCATGATCCAGAACGCGGAGCGCGTGCTGTCGCGAGAGGAATTACTGAACTTCGTCTGGGGATACCGGAATTATCCGAGTACGCGGACGGTGGATAATCACATCCTACGGCTGCGGCAGAAACTGGAGAAAGATCCCGCGAACCCCTTGCACTTCCGAACAGTACACAGTGCGGGTTACAAGTTTGTGCCGTAGCAGAACGAGGTCAGAGGTAAGAGGTCAGATTGCAGAGGTAAAAGTCGATGTGTTCTCACCTCTGCAATCTGACCTCTCACCTCTGACCTTGTGTAACCTATCTCCAGCAACCCCTTCGAGGTTTGACCATGGGTGGAATTCGGTTGCGGACCAAGTTCCTGCTTTCCATGGTGGTGGTGTCGGCCGCGTTAACCTTGACGACGCTGCTGGTGGTGCGGCACACCGTGCAGCAAGAGGTACGCCTCGGAATCCAGCGTGACCTGGAAAATTCCGTTTCCGCATTCCGCAACTTTCAGCAACAGAGAGAAGTCACGCTCGAACGCTCAGCGGCGCTCTTGGCCGACCTGCCGGATGTGCGGGCGCTGATGACCACGCACCACCCCGCCACCATTCAGGATGCATCGCGTAATTTGTGGCAACTGGCGGGCAGCGATTTGCTGCTGCTGGTGGATTCGTCCGGGAAGGTAATGGCGCTGCAGGCCACTCCGCCGGAGATCACGGTTCGCGATGGGCAGGATTTCTTCCCCGCCGTTCTTCCGAACGATGTGTCGCGCGACCAGACGCGACACTGGTGGTATGTCGAAGGGCATCTCTACGAAGTCTTCCTCCAGGATATTTATTTTGGTCCCGCGAGTGAGCGTCATGTTCTGGGATACCTGGTACTGGGCTACGAGATTGACGACCACGTTGCTCGGAACCTGAGTCGCGTGGCCGCGAGCGAAGTGGCGTTTCGTTATGGAGATGTGATTGTGCGGAGCACTTTGAAGCCTGCCCAGGAATCCGCATTGCTGCGCGTGGCGCCGAAAACGGCCGAGGGGAGCCCGCCGCAAGGGGATCAGATCTGGCTGGGCGGAGAACGGTTCCTGGCGACGGCGGTGGATTTGCCCACGCCAGGCGGACCGGCTCTGAATTTGTGGGTGCTGAAGTCGTTCGATCAGGCAACCGCATTTTTGAGCAACCTGAACGAGTTGCTGCTGGCGCTTGGCCTGACGGCCGTGCTGGCCGGGAGCCTTCTGGTTTTTCTGATCTCGCATACCTTCACCCGTCCCCTGGAAAATCTCGTAGCCGGAGTGCGCGCGCTGGAGCTGGGCGACTATACCTATCCGCTGCATGCCCAGCACAGGAATGGTGACGGGGGCGGAGACGAAGTCGCCGAGGTCACCGGAACCTTCGACCGCATGAGAAAGAACCTGCAGAAGACCCAACGAGAGTTGCTGGACGCGGAACGGCTGGCAACGATCGGACGGATGGCGAGTTCAATCTCGCATGATCTGCGGCATTCGCTGGCGGCGGTCATCGCGAATGCGGAATTTCTTTGCGAGAGCAACTTGACGCCCGGGCAGCGCGAAGATCTTTACTCCGAGATACGGATCGCGGTGCACCAGATGACGGATTTGATCGAGTCGTTGCTGGAATTCTCGCGCACGCGAGAGTCGCTGCGTCCCACCTATGGCGACGTTCGGTCGGCGGTCGATCGAGCGGTGCAGGGGGTGAAGGCGCATCCGGAATTCCAGCGTATTCGCATCCGGATTTCCGCGGAAGGGTCGACCGAGGGTTGGTTCGATTTCAAGAAGCTGGAGCGCGCCTTGCTCAACTTGCTGCTGAACGCGTGCGAAGTCGTGCCGGCGAATTCCGGGAAAATCGATATCGAGCTGAAGCGCAGAGGCGAGAATCTGGAAATTCGCATCGAGGATAACGGCCCCGGAATCGCGGAGGCGGTGCGCGACCGGCTGTTCGAACCGTTTGTGAGCCACGGCAAGGAAAACGGCACCGGGATGGGATTGACCGTGGTGCAGAAGATTCTGCAGGACCACGGGGGCGACGTCACGGTGGAGCGGACTTCGACTTCGGGCACGACATTCCGCGCGAATATTCCCCTGAATCCTTTGGCGGAAAGTGCTTTGACAGCCCGGCACGCTGACTAGACGGCATGGTTCTGGTTGCGAACTCCCTGAATGCAGAGCGGGAATCCAGATTCGGAATGCGGGCTTGAAGTCCGCACCCTAAATTCAGAATGAAGCACGGAGAGTGGCAGGAGGCGATATGAAGATGAGCGAGACGCGCTGGTTCGAATACCTGCGATGGGGGATGCTGCTTGGTGTGACGGCGTGGAGCACGTTCGGCGCCGCGCAGGAGCCTGCGAATCGGACGCTGCCACCTTCTACTCCGGACTCATTGCGTGAGCCGGCGAGTGACTCGCTTCGCGAGTTGCGGGAGCAGGTTCGCGAGTTGCAGGCGGCGGTGGCTGGGATGCGCTCCGACTGGCAGCAAGCTCGCGCGGAAACGGCGGAACTGCGCCGGGAACTCGACCAGATTCGCGCAGGAGAAGTCCGCACTGGTGCGGGATTGCGCGATGCGGTGTTGAGCAACGCGGTGGCGAAGCCGGAGACCGGCAACTCCGAGGCGAGCGTGGGAAGCTTGCAGAAAGTCCTGCAGGGCGTTCTGCAGAACCCCGCGCTGCAAGATCAAGCAACGGAAAATCAGAAACAAGACCAGAAAGAAGGCGAGAAAAAAAGCGAGCACACAGCCAGCCTGGACGAGGAATACCAGCTGCTGACCGGCAAAAGTGGACGATCAGTACCAGACGAAAGTCGAAAGCGCATCGAAGTACCGCGTGCGGCTCTCGGGCATTGTTCTGATGAATCTGGTGAGCAATCAGGGTGTGGTGGATAGCATCGATCTCCCCACGCTCGCGTATGCCCCGCCCCCCGGCAGCTCCGGAGGAAGCTTCGGTGCGACGCTGCGACAATCGGAGATAGGGTTCGAGACATTCGGGCCGACTGTGGCCGGCGCGAAGACGACCGCCGACCTGCAACTCGATCTGGGGGGCGGGTTCCCGCCGGTTCCGAACGGAATCAATTCCGGACTGGTGCGCTTGCGGACGGCCACCATGCGAATGGATTGGACAAACACCTCGGTTGTGGTGGGGCAAGACGCGATTTTCTTCTCACCGAATTCGCCGACGTCGTTTGCCACGCTGGCGATTCCCGCGCTGACCTATGCGGGGAATTTGTGGAGCTGGGTGCCGCAGATAAGAATCGAACATAAAGTGGCGCTGGGAGAAGAGTCGAACCTGATATTCCAGGGAGGCATTCTCGATCCGGTGACCGGGGAAACGCCGACCACAAGTTATTACCGGCAGCCGGGCCCGGGGAGGCGTCGCGCCAACCGGCATACGGCGCCCGGATTGCATGGACGCGGAATGTTTTCGGGCAGCCGTTGCGGGTGGGCGCGGGAGCATACTACAGCCGGCAGGATTATGGCTTCAGCCGCAACGTGGATGGCTGGGCTGCAATGATGGATATCGAACTGCCGCTCAGCCGCCAGTTTTCGTTGAGCGGAAAATTTTATCGCGGAATGGCGATTGGCGGACTGTACGGCGGAATCGGACGCAGCGTGCTGTTCAGCGGCGATCCGACGTTGCCCAGCACGCAGATACAACCGTTGAACACGGTGGGTGGCTGGGCGCAATTGAAATACCGGCCCGCGAATAAATGGGAGTTCAACGCGGCGTTTGGGCTGGATAATCCGTTCGCCAGCGACCTGAAATATTTCGAATACCCCGTGGCCTATGGGGATGCGGCGCTGGCGAGAAATCTGGGAAGCTTTGTGAACGTGATTTACCGTCCCCGGTCGGACCTGTTGTTCTCCGCCGAGTATCGACACCTGACGACGTATTCGCTTACCGACGGAGGCAACAGCGCAGGTCATCTCAATTTGATGATGGGCGTTCTTTTTTGAACGGACTAAGAACAAAGAACGAAGAAGCTAAGACGAGCCGGCAACCATGACGATGAGCCATAGACGAATCTCGATCTGGGTCGCGATGTTGTGGGCCGGCGCGGCCGGATTGCACGCGCAGGCAACGGCACGGGCAACGACAACGACGGTGCGCGGGCGCGTCGAAGTCATCGATGATGCGGCGAGCAAGGGCAAGAAACGGCATGGAACCATTCCCGGAACAGTGGTGTGGCTGACGCCAATAACGACCACGGGAGGCGATGCGACTACGGCGACGCCGGTTCTGCCGGGTAGCCCGCCGGCAAATCCGGCACAAAACCCGCGGCTGGTACAGAAGAACAAAAGCTTCGAGCCGCACATCCTGGTGGTGCCGGCGGGGTCGATGGTGGAGTTTCCCAATCGCGATCCTTTCTTCCATAACGTCTTTTCACTTTTCGAAGGAAAGCGGTTCGATCTCGGCCTGTACGAGGCGGGCACGTCGCGCATGGTGCGATTCGACCGGCCCGGAATCAGCTACATTTTCTGCAACATTCACCCCGAGATGAACGCAGTGGTCATTACCATGGCGACGCCGCTCTATGCCATTTCAAATGCAGCCGGGCAACTCAGCCTGGCCGGCGTTCCCTATGGCCGCTACCGGTTGCACGTCTGGAGCGAGGGTATGGGTCCGGAAGACGCGGAGCCGGTTGCGCGGGAGATCACGATCGCGGAGAATGCGTCGTCTTTGGGTGTGATTCGAGTTCCGGAAGCTAATGGGCAGCCCATGACGCATAAGAACAAGTATGGCCGCGAGTACGACGAACCTACACCCAACAACTCTGTTTACGAACAGCAACGCTAAAGTGCTTATTGAAGAGAATTTAAAAAAGGCCGCCTGGCTCTCGGGCGGCCGTTTTCGCGCGCTTGCAATTACTGGAAATTGATCAAGCCGAACGTCCCCGCCAGATTGTTGAATGGACCGGCGGTGAAGAAGAGTTGGTTGGTCGCGCCGTTCTTCCCCGTGCCTCCGCCAAACTCAATGCCCCAGAGTTGGTTGATGGCGATGGCCTTGTCGTTCGTGTCTTTCACCGTGCCCACAAACTGTCCATTTTCGAGATTAAAGGCGTTGATGGTGCCGGTGTTCGTGTTGTTCGAAACCAGCAGAGTGTTGCTCAACGGTCCAAAGTTCCTGGGCGCCACCGCGAAGCCCCAGGGTTGGTTCAAGGGCGGCCCTTCCGCGAGTGTTTTTACGAAGGTTCCGTCCTCCTGGAAGATATCAATTCGGCCGCTCGGAGCTGTCGATACCAGCGCAAACGACACATAGACCAGTCCATTGATGTCCTGGATACCGAACGGCCCGTAACCCGCCGGCAGAGTGGTGTCGGTAAACGTATTGACGAGCTTGAAGCTTCCGTCATACACCTCGACTACGTTGTTGGCAAGGTTGGCGGCATAAAGAAGATTTCCCGAGGGCCTGTTGGTAATTGCAAGGCCAGTGTAGTTCGCGCCAGACGCCGAATTATTCACCGCGATAATCGCGTCGTTGGGATTGGACTGCGGAGCCCAGCCGCTGATGGTCCCATCCAAAGTCGCGAAAATGAAGAAGGCCGACCAGTCCTGCACTGGAAATTCTCCCGTCCCGTTGAAGACAATTCCAGTCGGCTGACCAGGGCCCGCGCCAGTGGCCGATGGAATTAAAACCTCCAAACCCTCCTTGACTCCCTTGCCGGTGTAAAGTGTCGACCAGCCGGAGCCTTGATCGCTGACCCAGAAGGGTCCGCCTGGCCCATAAGCCAGTCCCCAGCCGTTCACCTGCTGCGGATCCATGTACCTGGCCGTGTTTCCCTGGTTCGAAACCAGATTCGTGAGTTGATACTGCGCCAGGGCTGTGCTCGAAACGAGCATTACCGCGAGCCCGAGGCAAATCGTGTAAGCAATTTTGCGACGCTGCATAACAGAATCCTCCTTGGATTGTGGGAGCCGGAGTGGAGAGCAGTAAGTCGCGGAGCGCACGACGCTTGAACGATACTTCCTCGATCCGGCTTGCAGGTCGAATCCTAGTTCCGCAGCGGCAGGCGGGTTGTCAACACGGTGTCATCTGTTTGTACAATTCTTGTCGGGAGAATCCTCACTGGCCGTGAACTTGATTCGTCGACGCGGCCGGCGCGCTCGTCAGCGTAACTTTTTTCGTGTTGTCGTCCGGAATCCGGTCGATCAGCAACAGAAAGGGATCGACCCCGGCTACGTCCGGCATCTCTGCCGTCACGAAAGTGTAGGTCGACTTGTTATTCGCGATGTGCACTCGATCGCGGTAGAGCGTCTTGCCGTACTTCAGGCCTTTTCCCGGCTTGGCGAAGGCGCCGATATCGATCCAGTCATCCATCGGCACCTCGGTCTCGTTGCCCTTGGCATCCGCTTTGTATTTGTGCGTTTCCACGTTGATGGTGACGTCATATTTGCCATCCGAGCGTTTCACTGCCGTGGCATCCAGGGTGCGATTTGAAAACAAGGTGATGTCTTCGAACAAATCCTTGATCAGGTATTGCAAGTGTGGCGGCGTCTCCTCGCGCAGCGCATCCACCAGCGCATACGACGTGGGATACGGCGGCGCGTTGTAAGCATATTGTTTAATCACCTTGCGCAGCGCGCGATTCACCGCTTCTTCTCCGATCATCTCTTTCAGGTAGTACAACACCACGCTCGCCTTGCGGTAGTGGACATACCCCTGATCGGATTCCACCGTCAGCAGCGGCTCTTCCTTGTGCCGCTCCCGTCCTCGCGAACGGAGATAGTTGTCCATTTCATACTTCAGAAATTTCCGCATGGTATCGCGGCCGTACTCTTTTTCCATCACCATCAGCGCCGAATATTGCGCCAGCGATTCCGACAGCAGCGTGGCCCCCTGCATGTCCGCACCCACCACCTGGTGCGCCCACCACTGGTGCCCCATCTCGTGTGCCACCACGTAATAGACCATGTCGATGTCGTCGGGATGATTCAAATTGGCGATGAAGCCGATGGATTCCGAATACGGCATGGTGCCGGCAAAGGATTGGGCAAACTGCGCGACCCGCGGAAATTCGATGATCCGCGCTTCCTTCTGGTAATACGGGCCGAAGTTCTGCGTGTAATACTCGAGCGACTTCTTCAGCGACTTCATCATCCGCGGCACGTTCCAGGGATGATCCTTGTCGTAGTAAACCTCGAGCTTGATGCCATTCCACTCCTCGCGTTGCACCTCGTAACGGGCCGACATGAACGAGTAGAAGCGCAGCGAAGGATGGTCGAGCTTGTAATCGAAATAGCGCCGCCCATTCTCCTGCCACTCGCGTACCAGCGAGCCGGGCGCGATCGCAATCTGGTCGAGCGAAGTGCTGATCACGGTTTCCTCGTCCGCCCAGTCCGAGTGGTCCCGGATATAGCTGTCCCGGCAATCGTCGGTGCAATTGCGCTCCAGCGGCCGCATCAGTTCCTGCTCGCCCAAATGGTATTTACGCCGGTCGTTCGGATCCGTGAGTTCCTGCTCCGTCACATAGCCGACCACCGGAGCCACCGAATTGTTGAAGAATGTCCCGTTCTGCGTGATCTCCACATTGCTGGGGGTGTCTTCAAATCCGCGGTTCTTGCTCTTGACGGTAAACACCGCGGTACGCGCTTCGCCCGGCTGAAGCGGAGGCGCGAAGCGGTAAATGCGATAGCCCAGCCGCGTGTCGTCTTTGGTCAGCGTTGCACCCGGAATCTGGATGTCTGTGTCGTAGTTCCGGTCAATCGTGTAATGGATTTCACTCAGCGGCTGCGGATACGGGTTGTAAAGCACTTCCTGCACCCGCATGGTCACGTTGCGGGTCTCGGGGAAGATATCCACCCAGTACTTGTCGCTGCGGATCCGCGGCAGCGGCATCCGGTCGAATTGCTTGTAGTTTTTCTCGTAATCCGCCTGTATGGCCAGCTGATCCTTGGGCCCGATCAACTTATTCAGGACTTTGGTGTTGTAGAAAATCCAGCCTCCCGTCGCTGCGAACAACATCAGGCAAGCCAGCGCGAGCGCCGGCCACGGGCTGATGAAGCGAAGACGCGCAATCCGCCAGCGTTCGACCCATCGCGCCTGCTTGCCACGCGGCCAGAACATCACCGTGGCAATCGCCAGCAGGCCGCAGAACAGAATCCAGTACAAGGTGAACCATCGCCAGGCCGTGATATACGGCGCATCGCCGAACATATCCGAATAGGTGACGTCTGGAGCGGTTCCGAATTGAAGCAGGTGCGTAGATATGTTGATCGGAGCCCAGATAAAGAGATTGGCGAGGAAGAAAACTACATAAACGAAATATCCAACATACTTGTTGGGCGACAGCACGTGGATGAAGAACGCGAACACTCCCAGAAAGAAGAAGAACGAGAGGTCGCGCACCAGGAGCTGGTTGAGATAAAGCCCCAGTTGATAGCGATGATACCCGTAACTGGTCTGAATAATGATTCCGCTGACCAGGGCCAGAAATTGCACTAGCATCACCATCGCGGCTAGCGCCGTGAAGCGGGCTGCGAACGAGATCCACTCCGGCACGGGGAGCGAGTCCGTGATTTCATCCATGTGGGCATCGCGATCCTTCCAGATCAGCACGCCCGCGTAAAACGTGATCAGAATCAGCACGAACAGATAGAGCGTGCCCCCAATCATCTCCAGCACCCAGTAGGTGACGGGCAGCGTACTGTTTCCAAATCCCTCCCGCGCGGTCAGGGCGACAGACGTCACGCTGTTCAGCAAGCCGGCTATCAGGATCACGATAAAGACGGTGCCTTTGAAGATGCCCTCGAGGTGAATCTTGACGGAAGAGAGATACATCTCCCACGCGCTGGATTTGCCCGCGACCGTGGGGAGAATGACGACCGAAGCCGCCGCAAGCTCCGCGGCCTCCTCCGTCTTGCGGACCTTCTGACGCCTCTCGGAGAAGCTGAACCGGTAATAAGCGAAGATCAGGAAGAGCGCTCCAACGCCAATCCAGAGCAGACGATTCCACAGCATCAACCCGCTCAGCCCCATCGAGATCGTGTTCTTCTCGGCCACTGTCCAGTACTTGGTGGCGAGCTCGAAGGTACGGATACCGAACGGATCGAGCAGCGCGGCAACGTTCTCGCGCTCAATGTCACTCAGCAGGGCGGCCGAAACGCCATAGCCGGTCAGAAGCAGCAGCGCTCCCACGAATGAGACGATCTCGTTGCGCGCCAGCACCGCGATGGTGAAAAGAATCGCGGCCATGAAGAAGGCGTTCGGCACCGCGAAGACAAGAATCCCCTTGAGATGGGCGCTCCAGACGACCGGCCCCCACCGTTCGGCGTCCACCCAGGGCATGTATTTCGCCAGCAGGAATCCGATGGAAACCCCGAGCATCGGAATCGCCGACACCAGCGTCGCCCCGAAGAATCGCCCGAGCAGAAAGTCGCGGCGACGGAGCGGCGTCGTGAAGATGATCTGATAGGTATTGTGGCTGAAGTCGCGGGCCGCCGCCGAATTCACAAAGGCCGTCACCATCAGCAGCGTCAGCAGCCCACCGAGCGCATAATAGCGCTCGATCACGTACGGCGCATTGCGGAAGGTATTGCCGATTGCCCCACCGATCTGAACGTGGTCGGTACTGGCCGCGCCGAACATCAAGGTCGCGACGATCAGAGTGAAGATCCAGAGCATCCACGAACGCAGCCAGTAGCGGATTTCGAACCACGCGATGTGCAGGAACATGGCTCAGTTCCACCCGCGGATCGAAGTGAAGAACACGTCCTCAAGATCGGGGACACAGGGTGCGAATCCATCCTCCGGCGACTGGGGGCTCAGAACATGAAGATGAGGGCGGCCGCCCACCAGACGATTTGAAATCACGCGATAGCGCTGCTCGTAGCCGGGCAGGTCGGCTTTAGCGATCGAACGTTGCCAGACCCGGTCCTTCAGCTGCGCGACCGCGTCGTCGGGCTTGCCCTCATAGAGCACCCGCCCCTCGTGAATGATGGCCATCTTGGTGCACAGGTCGGTGACGTCTTCAACGATGTGGGTGGAAAGAATGACAATGACCTGCTCCCCCACCTCGGCCAGCAGATTGTAGAAGCGGTTGCGCTCTCCGGGATCGAGGCCCGCCGTCGGCTCGTCGACAATCAGCAGCTGCGGGTTGCCGATCAGCGCCTGGGCAATCCCGAAGCGTTGCCGCATGCCGCCCGAAAAACTGGTGAGAGATTTCTTGCGCAGATCGTAAAGATTGCACCGCTTCAACATGGCTGCAACCAGTTCTTTCCGCTCCTTGGAGCCGCCGATGCCCTTCAGGATCGCCAGGTGATCGAGCATGTCCTGCGCCGAGATCCGCGGATAGACGCCGAATTCCTGCGGCAGGTAACCCAGCCGCTTGCGCACTTCATCCTTCTGTTTGAGCACGTCGATCTCACCCAGCTGCATGCTCCCCGAGTCGGCCTCCTGCAGCGTTGCGATGGTCCGCATCAGCGTGCTTTTGCCAGCTCCGTTAGGACCAAGCAGCCCGTACATCCCGTGCGGAATGGTGAGTGAAACGTTGTTAAGAGCTTTTACGCCGTTGGCGTAAGTCTTCGAAAGGCCGTCGATTTTTAGTTCCATACGTGTCCTGTTTTGATAATACGCGGCGTCAGTGGGCAAAGTTCCCGAAAATACCGAATCAGAAATGTAAAAGAAATTCACAGAACTTTGAGCGATGGCGAATGCCGCGGAAATTTTGGATTGTAGGAACTTCGTGGCACTTCAATAGTTGATCTTTGCCTTCACTCCATGGAAGACGAAACTGACGCAGCTTCGAATGATCAGCCAAACTAGTTCTAAAAACAGGAGCGATTCCATGATCGCCCGAGACATGAGGGATCGGAGGTCCGGATGCTCTCTCCCCGACCGTCTTTGTCTTTAATCTCTACCTCTCATTCGGTCGTCTGACGGCTGTTTGCGTGTAGCTTCTTCTGCACGGCCTCCTAATACGGCGCGACATACGTGTTCGTCAAGCTACGATCGGATAGAGGAAATTCGAGGTCAAGTCGGCCGCAACGCCGATCTCCTGGAGCGTAGCGCCACTGGAAATGACCGCGGACTCATTCAAGAAGAGGCCGATGGCAATGTTATTGCTTGAGATGGCCTCCAGTTCCCCGCTAAAGCCCGCGCTGAACACATAGTTTCCACCGCCGGTAGTGGTGAACGGCGTATCGGCCAGACTGCTCACATCTACTGAATTGGCCGTGCCGCCGCCAAAGCCACCATTTTTGTCCGTGATGCCGGTCACTTGCCATACGCTATTGCTGAGCCGAAGTGAGATGACGGATAGCGGCAGGTAAACGGAATCCGCAATCGGAGCAGGAGCGGTACCTCCATTGAGCGGTATCGATACGGCGGAATAGTTGATCGTCGGGGCCGCAATCGATCCAGTCGCGTTCCGCACGGTCGCGAACAGGACGCTGGCTGGAAAGGCCGCTGCCGCTGGGCGCAGACAGGAACACATTGGTCCAGCAATGTCGCCGGCGGGGTAGTTGGCGAGCGTGGTCGGAGTGGTTGTCGTTGTTCCAACTGGCACCGTGTAGATCGTTGCCGTTGCCTTGGTCGGGTCCAAGACGCCGCTGGTGAACGGATCGGTATAGTAGTCGAACGCCAGAACGCAATCGTTGCTGCCGATCAACTGGTAGCTCGCCAGTGCAGTCGCGCTATCCAGGACGAAGGCTGGCGCCGTGTAGAGGAGCTTGGGAGTTCCGCCGGTGAGAGCGACTTGATTGAATGTAGCGATCGTCGTGCTGCTGGCGCCGGGGGTAAGGACCAGGTAGTACAGGTTGTTGTCGTCCTGTACGGCGATGGTGCCGATACTCCCGGTCATCAGTTCTGGATTAGCGTGGCCGCCAGCGTGGCGCCATCGATGCGGTACAGGTCAGTCACCGCGCCGGTGGTGGTCACCGAGACGAAAACTCCGCTGGTGCTCAAGGTGGCTCGTCCTAGACGCCGGAAACATAGGTGGCGGTCGACAGGCCTCGTGATCTTCTTTTGTCGGCGAGGTGAACGTGTCGTCGGCATAGAGGTCAAGAGAGTTGGTGGTTGAATCGAACACCAGCAACCCGGTCAATTTGCCGTTCTGGTATATCGCATTCATCGTGGTTGTGTTGAGGCTCACCACTACCGGAGCGGTCGTCGCCGAATCCGTGTAATGGACGACCTCGAAGGTGCCTCCGCCGAAACGCACTGCGTTTCGGTGCCCACCTCGATGACCACGAACAGCGTAGTCGGCTGCGTTACGTCGGTTTCCGACGCGGAACTGATTTGGCAAACCTGTTGGCCCGAAGGCACCGCCAGGCTGCTGATCTGGGTCGGCGTGGGGACCGTCGACGTGCCCGCCAGGGTCACGCCGTAGATATTGGTGACTCCGCCGGAGTTGGTGTCGGCATACATCATGACCTGAGGCGAGTAGGTCAGCACGCCGCCGCTCACGGAAATTTGGGTTCCGATCCCCGAGAATCTGGGTTGTGTCTGTGGTTAGAAACTTTGGAGCGGGCGACGAGGACAGCTTGTCCGATGGGATCAGGAACAGGCCCGTGCTTCCGGCTGGAGTTGCCGGGGACCGGGGTTGCCGAATAGGGGATCCAGATACGCGCTGCCGCCGCCGGAACCGGAAGAGCATGCGACTGCGACATTGGTCACATTCGCCGAGCCCACTGTGCCCGAACCGTTGGTCACCGTGCAGGTTTCGCCGGTGGGCTGCGTGCCGACGGTGACACTGTAGGTCGCTCCGCTGGCTAATGCCGTTGTGAACGTGAATGTGCCGTTGGCCGACACCTGAAGCGCATCGGTACCGTTATCGAGCAGCGTCACCGAGGTGCTGGTTCAAGCCCGAGACCGTGCCGCCGATGGTGAAGGTCGTTGGCCTTGCAGGCGACCTCGACCTGGTCACGTTGTCTGCGCCCACTGTGCCCGAACCGTCGGTGACCGTGCAGGTTTCACCCGTGGGCTGCGTGCCACGGTGACCTTATAGGTCAGCGCCGCTGGCCAAAGCTGTTGTGAAGGTGAACGTGCCGTTGGCCGACCTTGAGCGAATCGGTGCCGTTATCCAGCAGCGTCACGGAAGGCCGCTGGATCAACCCTGAGACCGTGCCGCCGATGGTGTACGTGTTGGCACTCGCACGCGACCGCGACGTTGGTCACGTTGGACGAGCCCACTGTGCCCGTACCGTCGGTTACCGTGCAGGTTTCACCGCGTGGGCTGCGTGCCGACGGTGACGCTGTAAGTGGCGCCGCTGGCCAAAGCTGTTGTGAACGTGAATTTGCCGTTGGCCGTCACCTTGAGCGAATCGGCGCCGTTGTCCAGCAGCGTCACCGAAGCGCTGGTGTTCAATCCCGAGACTGTGCCGCCGATGGTGAAGGTCGACGATGCTTTGCATGCGACTTTGACCGTGCTGACTTTTTTGGTAACCGTGCCGGAACCGGCCGTCACCGTGCAAGTTTCACCCGTGGGCTGCGTGCCGACGGTGACGTTGTAGGTGGCGCCGTAATCCAACGCGGTTGTGAAGACGAACGTGCCGTTGGCCGTCACCGGAAGCGAATTGGTGCCATTATCCAGCAGGGTAACTGAACCACCGGTGCTCAATCCCGAGACTGTGCCACCGATGGTATAGGTCAGGACTTTGCAAGTGACAACGACCGTGGTGACATCGACTGCCACCACTTTGCCCGCACCCTTCGTGACCGTGCAAGTTTCGCCCGTGGGTTGGACACTGACGGTGACCTTGTAAGCTGAGCCGCTGGCCACAGGCGTCGTAAAGGTGAATGTGCCGTTGGCCGTCACCTTGAGCGAGTCACCGCCGTTGTCGAGCAGCGTCACCGAGGCCCCGGTGCTCAATCCCGAGACCGTGCCACCGATGGTGTAGCTCGTTGGGCTGTGCACGCGACTGCGACGCTGGTCACGTTGGAGCTGCACCACCGTGCCCGAACCGCCGGTGACCGCGCAGGTTTCGCCGCTAGCCTGCATGCTGATGGTGACGTTATAGGCCGCGCCGCTGGCCAATCCCGTCGTAAAAGTGAATGCGCCGTTCTCCGTTACCTTAAGCGCACCGCCGCCGTTGTCGAGCAGCGTCACAGAACGGCCGGTGAGCAACCCGGAGACCGTGCCGCCGATGGTGTAGGTCGTAGGCTTTGCACGCCACTTTGACTGTGGTGACGTTGGCTGTGCCGACGGTGCCGGTACCCGCGGTCACCGTGCAGGTTTCGCCCGTAGGCTGCGTACCGACGGTGACCTTGTAAGTCGCGCCGCTGGCCAACGCTGTCGTAAAAGTAAATTTTCCGTTCGCCGTCACCTTGAACGAATCTGCCGCCGTTGTCGAGCAAGGTCACAGAACCGCCGCTGATCAAGCCCGAGACCGTGCCGCCGATGGTATAGTCGTTGGCCTTGCAGGCGACCGCAACGCTGGTCACGTTGGCTGAGCCGACCGTGCCCGATCCTCCGGTGACTGTGCAGGTTTCGCCCGCAGGTTGGACGCTGACGGTGACCTTATAGGCAGCGCCGCTAGCCAAAGCTGTCGTAAAAGTGAATTTGCCGTTGGCCGTCACCTTGAGCGCATCCACGCCGTTGTCGAGCAACGTCACAGAACGTCCGCTGATCAATCCGGAGACTGTTCCGCCGATGGTGAAATCGCTGGCATGTGCAGCGGTCGCCGACGCAAGAGCCACCAGGCTCGCGAATAGGGTTGTGAATACCTTTGAACGATCGATTCGCATCTGAACCTCCGGTTAAGATCTCGGCCTCCCATAAGAGACGGTGGCCACGGCACTCATGCCGCGGCATTTAAATTTCAACTTTCGGTGCGCCAGTTCCGCGGTAAGCGTCTTGCAAAAGAGGCCTTCCCATCTAATAAGGAATCCTCGTTCATCGTTCGCAGCCATGGCGGGCCAGGGCACCCGTTCTCAACTATCCGTTCTTGTGGGTCTGCTTGAGGTGTTCTTCAACTTCTTGGGGAAGCTTCATCGAGGCGAAGACCAGAAGAGCGTACAGCTATTTCCAAACACGCGTCAAGTGAATCCAGAATGAAATTGTGGACGACTGAAAGCGTAGAGCGCGTCAGCCGCAGCCCGGCTTAAATCGAAACGCGGAAGGGCGTTCTGCAGTGCGCAAAGTTCTGCACTCCGCCGGCTCCAGCGGAGAAGATTTTATCTTCCACATTTCCTTGTTGGATGATACCGGACCCCATTCTACTTTCCGATGCAGAAGCGGGAAATGTCGGCGAATGCTAATGTTTATTGCGGTTTCAGGCAACGCGCCCTTTCTGGAGACATATATTCCTCACGTACCCCTTGCCTTGGCCGGTGGCGATTCGCCCCAGGATCCCCCCTAGCGCAGTGAACTGCACGGAGCAAAGGCTGCCAGATGCTTCTCTGGGGGAGCTTGCAACTGAAAAAATAGCCAACTCCGGTAAGGGTCTTATGGAAAACGTTTGCTCTCGAGCGGGCATCCCTGTCAGATTCCAGGATTCGCTGTGGTAAAATGCGCTTTCGCTAGGGGCGGTGTTTTCCAGAGAAATGCCATGGATATTCGTGAAATCGCGCGGAAAGCAAAGGTTTCCACCGCCACCGTGTCCCGGGCGATCAATCATATACCAACGGTCGATCCTCAGTTAGCCAAGCGGGTATGGAAGGTCGTCGACGAGCTTGGTTATTTCCCCAACACGCAGGCTCGGGCTTTGGTTTCGGGGCACAGCCGCATTTTCGGACTGATCGTTTCGGAAATCACAAATCCATTTTTCCCGGAAATCGTGCAGACTTTCGAGAATCTTGCGGTGGAGAATAACTATGAGATTCTGCTGACCTCCACCATTCATGATACGAAACGGATGGAGTCCGCGGTGCGGCGAATGATTGAACGCCGCGTCGACGGGGTGGCCATCTTGACGTTTGGCATGGAAGAAACACTGCTCGACCATTTGCGGTTCCGCAAGGTGCCATTGGTGTTCGTAGATGTTGGCCCGAATGCTCAGGGGATAGTCAACATCCGAATCAACTATTTGAACGGAATTCGGCAGGCGGTGCAGCATCTGGCTGCGCTGCGGCATGTGCGGATCGCATTTATTTCCGGACCGCCGCATTTGAAATCAGCCATGGCAAGAAAAGCTGCTTTCAAGACTTCGATGACGGAGATCGGACTTTCTCCCGACCTGATCATAGAAGGAAACCACGCCATGGATGGCGGGATGCGGGCGTTCTGGAAATTAACAAATTGAGGGACCGGCCGACGGCGGCTTTGTGTTCGAACGATATGACCGCGATTGGAGTGATGCGGGAAGCATACGATCAGGATATTAAGATACCCGAATGACTTTTCGGTGGTCGGTTTCGACGACATCCGGCTGGCGGAGTTCACCATTCCTCCATTGACAACAGTGCAGATGTCGCAAATGGAGTTGGCCAAGATCGCCTTCCATGCACTGCTGAACGAGACGCAACGCGAGTCACCCTCGAACGAGCGTTGTGAATATGCACTGAATACCAGCCTGGTACTCAGGCGCTCCACTGCCTTGGCTCCATCTGGAAGACTCACCACCAAGACACGCAAGCGGAACGTGGTCTAACCGGCATTTTGAGCGTTGGATAGGGGTCGAATCAGGGTCGAGGCCTCTATACCGGAAGAGATATTTGCATGTTTTCGATCCTAAGGCTGTGTTTGCTGGAGGTTCGGCCGCGATTAGGGAAAGTTGGAATTGACAACCACAATGGGAATCGACTAGATTGCGGTGATTCGTGGTAAACGATTACCCGATATAAGTGTGGGGGCGCTGCGACCAGTATGCTGCAACGTTTGCGGGAACAAGTCCTGGAAGCCAACCTCGAACTGGTAAGGCGAGGTCTCGTCCTCTATACGTTCGGCAACGTCAGCGGCATCTCCCGTGAAGAAGGCCTGGTGGTAATCAAACCCAGTGGTGTTCCTTACGAGGGGATGAAGCCGGAGCATCTGGTCATCACCGACCTGCTCGGCAAGATCGTGGAGGGAAGCTTACGGCCATCATCCGATTTGGCTACTCACCTGGTGCTGTATGACCAGTTTCCGGAAATCGGTGGCGTGGCCCACACCCACTCTGAATATGCCACTGCGTGGGCACAGGCCCACCGATCTATTCCATGTTTCGGTACGACCCACGCGGACTATTTTCATGGTCCTGTACCCGTCACCTCCGAGATGACCCCGCAGAGATCGCGGAAGATTACGAAAAGAACACAGGCCACTCTATCGTTCGCAGCATGCGGCAGACGAATGCCTCGGCGACCCCGGGCGTGCTGGTCGCCAACCACGGACCTTTTGCCTGGGGAAAAGACGCAGAAGCGGCTGCGCACAATGCAGTGATTCTGGAAGCAATCGCGCGCATGGCCTATTTCACGCTCGGCATCAACGGAGCGGCAGAGCCAGTGGGAAGATCGCTGCACGACAAGCACTATCTCAGAAAACACGGCGAGAACGCATATTATGGGCAGACCAAGAAGTAAAGGGAAGGACAGGCGATGACGCTTTTGTTGGCGGCTGAAGTGCCAACTCGACTGGTGCGACTGGCTCCCATCGATGTCGTCATCGTGGTCTTTTATTTTGCCCTGGTGCTCTCGATTGGCTGGTACTTAAAAGGACGCGCGAACACAGGCGAAGACTTTTTCATGGCGGGACGGGAAATGACGGCGTGGGTGGCCGGTCTTAGTTTTCTTTCGGCCAATCTGGGTGCGCTCGAATTGATGGGGTGGGCGGGATCGGCTTACCAGTACGGCATCCTGGCGACACACTGGTATTGGATCGGCGCCATCCCGGCGATGCTCTTCCTGGCGCTGGTCATGATGCCGTTCTACTACATTTCGAAGACCCACTCGGTACCGGGATATTTGAAACTGCGTTTCGGTGAACCGAGCCGGGCCCTGTCCGCGATCTCGTTCGCATTCATGACCGTTTTGATGAGCGGCGTCAACATGTTTGCCATGGCCAAGGTCATGCAGATCGTGCTGGGATGGGATATTAATTTCAGCATCTGGGTGTCATCGCTGACCGTCGCCATTTATGTCGCACTGGGCGGCCTGCGCTCGGCCATCTTTAATGAAGTGCTGCAGTTCTTTCTCATCTGGGCAGGCGCTCTGCTGATTCCAATTCTAGGATTGTATGAGGCTGGCGGGTGGACCAACCTGAAGCTACAGATTGCGCACAGGGCATCGGAACAGTACGTGCATCTCTGGTCGGGTTTGGGTTCGTTCTCGGACAATCCCATGGGCATCAATTGGGTCGGCATTGTGTTTGGGCTGGGCGCGATTATCTCGATGGGTTACTGGACGACGGATTTTCTAGTTGTGCAGCGCATTCTGGCGGCAAAAGATATCCGCAGCGCCGAAATCGCGCCCATCATCGGCGCCGGATTCAAGATGTTTGTGCCCATCATCGTGATTCTGCCCGGCCTGCTGGGCTTGGCCCTATTGCCGGAGAAACTGGTGCCGGAATCGGTGGCCGCAGTCACTGGTGGCCATAGTTATAACGATGTTCTGCCGTTGATGCTGGCACGTTACTGTGGTCCGGGGCTGCTCGGGCTTGGAGTTACAGCTCTAATTGCGGGCTTCATGTCGGGCATGGCGGGGAATGTAAGTGCCTTCACAACCGTTTGGACGTATGACATCTATCGGCCGTTTATCAACAGCAAGGGTAGCGATCATCATTACGTAAATATGGGGCGTTGGACGACGGTGATCGGTGTACTGGTCAGCGTCGGCACGGCCTATTTGGTGATGCAGTTTGCCAGCATCATGGATTACGTGCAGGCGTTATTCAGCTTCTTCATTGCTCCGCTGTTCGGTACGGTGGTGCTCGGCATGTTATGGAAGCGGGCGACGAGCCCTGGCGGATTCTGGGGATTGCTGTGCGGGACGCTTTCCTCGATCGGTATGTGGGCTTGGGTCAAGGCCGATCCTAATGCTCTGCGTTATGTGGCGCTGTCGCCCCACGCCAAAGGCCTGGCCCAGGACATGTTCCAGGCACTCTGGTCTTTTATCGTTTGTGTAGTCGTGACTGTGGTGTTGAGTCTGGCAACGAAGCCCATGCCGGACGGCGCCTTGACTGGCCTGGTGTACGGGTTGACGGAAGTTCCATCGGTCGGGGAAGTTCCCTTGTATCAGAAGCCACTTTTCTGGGCGGGCGTAGTAACGGTGGTCTTCTTCATATTGAACATTATTTTCTGGTAGATCGGATTTTATAAGCGGAGGCGCGCGTCATGATTTCGATCTGGTTTTTCATCGGCTGTTCATTGGCGGTGAACGGCGCACTGATCCTTGCCGAAGGAATTTACCAGCTGGTGAATCCTCCAGCGAATCCTGGCGTGGTGCTCTTCCGTTTGCATGCCAACGTATGGTGGGGGGCGGCGTTGCTAGTATTGGGTCTTATTTATTGTTTCAAATTTGCACCGCGGCAACGGTCGTAAGGCGTGGCGGGCTTCGCCCCGCCACAAGCCGAGGGCGGCTGATCGCCACGTGATTCCTCGTGAGGAAGTTTATGCCGGCAAAGAAAATGAGCATGGGCCTGATCGTTGGCAACCGGGGATTCTTTCCGGATCATTTGGCCAAGAGCGGAAGGGAAGAAATGCTTCGGGCGTTGCAGGCGGCCGGCGTCGAAGTAATCGCGCTCACTCCCGAAGAAAGCAAGTACGGCGCGGTGGAGACGCGGGAAGAGTCGCGGCGTTGCGCCGATCTTTTCAAACGTCAGCGTGAACGAATCGACGGCATTATCGTGACCCTGCCGAACTTCGGTGAAGAGCGCGCGATTGCCGACACCTTGCGGCTAGCTGATCTGCGGGTTCCGGTGCTCATTCAGGCGACCCCGGACGACCCGAAAAAAATGACCCTTGCGTTTCGCCGGGACAGTTTCTGCGGCAAGATGTCCGCATGTAACAATCTGCGGCAGTACGGCATTCCTTATTCGATCACGACGTTGCACACGGAAAGTCCCGACTCGGCGGAATTTGCCAGGGATCTGGAATGGTTCTCGGCGGTCTGCCGTGTGGTCGGTGGTTTCCGTAATTTGCGGGTCGGGGCTATCGGAGCGCGTCCAACCGCGTTCAACACGGTACGTTATAGTGAAAAAATTCTGGAAGCCCAAGGCATCTCGATCGAGACGCTGGATCTTTCGGAAGTGCTGGGGCGCATCGAGCGCATGAAAGATAGTGATGACCGTGCGCAGGCCAAGTTAGCTGCCATTCGGAAGTACGTGGATGCAAGCGGTGTTCCGGCGGCGGCTTTGTTGAAAATGGCGAAACTGGGAGCCGTAGTTGATGAGTGGATGGCCGCTACCGAGGTGACAGATCAGTGCAGTCCAGTGCTGGACCTCGATTGAAGAAAACCTGGGCGTCGTGCCCTGCACCGTCATGAGCATGATGAGCAACGAACTGCTTTCGAGCGCTTGCGAAGTGGATATTTGCGGTGTCCTCGGAATGCACGCTCTGCAGCTTGCCTCAGGAACTCCGTCGGCGCTTCTCGATTGGAATAACAACTACGGAACGGATCCGAACAAGGCGGTGTGCTTCCACTGCTCGAACCTGCCCAAACATTTCTTCCGTTCGGTGAAGATGGACTTTCAGGAAATCATAGCCGGGACGGTGGGCAAGGAGAACACGTTCGGCAC
The DNA here is from genome assembly GCA_963760175.1 of uncultured Acidobacteriaceae bacterium. Taxonomy (GTDB): domain Bacteria; phylum Acidobacteriota; class Terriglobia; order Terriglobales; family Acidobacteriaceae; genus Acidiflorens. Next base: position 222,944 of record CAVXBU010000009.1, on the reverse strand, counting down.
CTGCGTCGGGCTGATCAAGCCGGAAAAAATGAGCTTTGCGCGCTTCTCCACCGACGACACGGCGGGCAAGATGCGCGGGTACGTAGGCCAGGGACGATTCACCGACGACGCGCTCAACACGTTCGGCGGCGCGGGCGTCGTCGAGATCCAGCAAATGCAGAAGTTGCTGCGATATATTTGCGAGAACGGCTTTGAACATCATGTTGCCGCGAATCTTTCGGCGGAATCATCTACAGTCGCCTCGGCGGTGCATGAAGCGGCAACCCGCTACCTGGGCTGGGACATGTACTGGCACGGACGCGACAGCGGAGCCTGCTGATGGCAATCGTGGCAGGAGTGGATTTTGGAACTCTGAGTGTGCGCGTCTCGCTGGTCGACAGCGAGCGCGGTCTCATTCAATCCGCCATCGCCGAGTACCCACTACACCGCAAACGCGAAGACCCGGAATATGCCACGCAATCTCATGACGACCAGATGCGCGCCCTGACGGCGGCCACGCGCGAAGCACTGAGGAAGGCTGGCATCCATGGAGATCAGGTACAGGCGATCGCTCTCGACACCACCGGTTCTTCGGTCATTCCGGTCGGCAAAAACATGCACCCGCTGGGAGAGTACTACCTCTGGTGCGATCACCGCGCCAAAGGCGAGGCGGCTGAGATCACGGAAATTGCGCATCGCGAGGGACTCGAAGCGATTCAATGGTGCGGCGGCGTGTACTCGTCGGAGTGGGGATTTTCAAAACTGCTGCACTGGCTGCGCCACAATCCATCTGAACGCGCCGAGTTTGTCTCCGCATTCGAGCATTGCGACATGGTGGCGGCCACACTCTGTGGCATCAATGACCCTAAGAAAGTAAAGCGCAGCGTCTGCGCCATGGGACACAAGTGGCTGTGGAATCGTCAACTGGGCGGCCTTCCGCCGGAGAGCTTTCTCGCACAAGTCGATCCCCTGTTGCAGGGCGTCCGCGCAAAACTGGATGGCGAGTATGCCACCTCCGATCAGATCGCTGGGACGCTGTCGGCATTTTGGGCCGAAAAGCTGGGGTTAAAATCTGGGATCCCAATCCCGGTTGGAGCCTTCGATGCGCACTGGGACGCCATCGGCGCAGGTTGCAGAACCGATGACATGGTGAACGTGGTCGGCACCTCCACTTGCATTATTGGAATCACTCCGTCGGTAAACCTGGTGCCAGGTGTTTGCGGCGTTGTGAAGGGCAGCGTCCACCCGCACCGCACGGGAATCGAAGCGGGCCTTTCCGCGGTCGGCGATATCTTTAGCGCGATCGCTTCGCGAGCGGGTACCGACGTAAAGACATTGAGCACCGGCATGGAAAAGTATCAAGCAGGACAAACGGGCTTACTGCGCATAACGTGGGACAACGGTGATCGCACCGTGCTGGTGAACCCCAATCTGCGGGGAGTAACTCTGGGATGGAACTTGCAAAGCACCGCCCAGGACGAACTCTATGCAGCCATCGAGGGGACGGCTTTCCACACGCGCGTGATCCTGGACCGAATGGCGGGACATGGCGTAACCATCAAGCGCGTGATCAACGCGGGGGGGATTCCACAAAAGAATGATGTGTTGAACCAGGTCTATTCCAACGTGCTGGGGCGAGCGGTGCTGGTTCCAAGCGAGAGCGTGGTCAGCCTGGGCTCCGCCATCTTTGCCTTTCTAGCTGCTGGTACTTTCAAGACCATCGAAGAGGCACAAGACAAAATTTGTCCCGGGCACAGAACATTCATGCCCGCTAGCTCGGCGCAACGGATTTACGAGGAGCTGTATCCTTTATATAGCAAGTTGTATTTCAGTTTGGGTCAGAAGCGCGACAACGGCCTGGGCGATGTGTTGCCAAGATTGATCGCCGTCGCCGAGACCGCAGCACGTCAAGCCAGTAAATAGGTATTGGGCGAAGGCAAGGAGCGGCGATGAAAGTTGGGGGACTTCTGATTAGCGCGGTGTTATTAATGGCGGTGAGCCTGGCCGCGGGAGCTAAGACGAAAGTGACAAGTAAACCATTTGGAAAAATGCCGGACGGCACCACGGTCGAAATTTACACGCTCGCCGACGGTGCGTATGAAGCGCAAGTCGCAACCTACGGCGGGATCGTTGTGTCTCTGAAAGTTCCCGACCGTAACGGCAAGGTAGCAGACGTGGTGCTCGGGTTCGATGACCTTGACGGCTATGTTGCCAACTTTAACGGCGCTTCCGACGCGTTCTTCGGGGCAATCATCGGACGTTACGCAAATCGAATTGCGCACGGCAGTTTTACGTCTGAACGGCCAAAAATATTCCCTGCCACAAAACAATGGTCAGAACACTCTCCACGGTGGACCACACGGCTTCAATAACGTCGTGTGGAAAGGGAAGCCCGTTGCGAACGGCGTGGAACTGAGTTATCTAAGCAAGGACGGCGAGGCGGGCTTTCCGGGCAACCTGACCGCCACGGTCCGCTATACCCTGGTGAAAGGCAATCTGCGGATTGAGTATTGGGCTACGACTGATAAGGACACCGTAGTCAATTTGACCAATCATTCTTATTTCAATCTCGCTGGGCAGGGCGACATTCTGAAACATGAACTCACTCTGCATGCCTCCCGCTTCACGCCAGTGGATGCCGGACTTATTCCAACAGGTGAATTGAGGTCCGTAGAATCGACGCCCTTCGATTTCCGCAAGGCGACCGTGATTGGAGCGCGGATCGGTGCTGACGATGCACAGCTTCATCTGGGTCGCGGCTACGACCATAACTGGGTGCTGGATAATCGCGACGGGAAATTGTCGGAAGCGGCAGAAGTCTATGATCCGAGCAGTGGGCGCGTGCTAAAAGTGCTGACAGATCAGCCGGGAATCCAATTCTATAGCGGCAACTTCTTGGACGGCTCTATCAAAGGGAAAGGCGGCAAAGCGGACGAGTTACACGCGGCCTTGTGTCTCGAAACACAGCACTACCCTGACTCTCCGAACCACCCGGATTTCCCGACTACCGTGTTAAAGCCTGGGGAGCGCTACCACACTGTGACCGTCTATAGCTTCTCCACTCGCTGAGAAACTGTCCGAATCGACCTGTCCGTGGACCCTGTCGGTGTCGCTAACAATTCGCGAGTCAGGCAAACTGGTCAGTCGCGCTGTCGGTGCTGCGTTGACGGCCGAACGCGCGTCTCTACTCTTCTCGTCTTTCTCTACTTGATGAGTCAGATTTGCTGGTCCCAGCAAGCCTCGGAGAACGTAAGAATCCAAGTCCAGGTCGATCAGTCCGATGGTTCGCTACAGCCAGTTTGGAACTTTTTTGGATACGACGAGCCCAACTACACCTACGCTCCGAACGGAAAGAAGTTGCTCGGCGAGCTGGCGGCGCTGGACGCCGCTCCCGTATATGTGCGCGTGCACAATCTGCTAACGACTGGCGATGGCACCGCTTCCCTGAAATGGGGATCGACCAATGTCTATTCGGAAGATGCATCCGGACACCCGGTTTATAGTTGGGATATTCTGGACAAGATTTTCGACGCGTTTCGTGCAGCTGGGATCAGACCCCTGGTTGAAATCGGTTTCATGCCGAAGGCCCTTTCCACCCATCCTGAACCTTACCGTCACGACTTCCCGCGGACTCCGGTCGGTGAAATTTACACCGGATGGGCCTACCCGCCAAAGGATTACCAGAAATGGTCCGAACTCGTTTTCCAACTCGTCGATCATCTGCGTCAGCGCTACGGCGATGCCGAGGTAAAGACCTGGTTGTGGGAAGTATGGAATGAACCCGATATCGGTTATTGGAAAGGAACGCGAGACGAGTATTTCAAGCTTTATGACTTTAGCGTCGACGCGGTTCTGCGGGCGCTGCCCGAGGCTCAGATCGGAGGGCCGGAAACTACCGGACCAGGCAGTGCCAACGCTGCAGAATTTCTCCGCGCATTCCTCAACCATTGCGCACACGAAAAGAACTACGCAAACGGCAGGATCGGATCGCGTCTCGACTTCATCAGCTTTCATCCAAAGGGCGCTCCTACCTGGCGCGATGATCACGTGCAGATGGGGATCAACCACCAACTTTCTGCGATTGAGAATGGGTTCAAGATTGTGGCATCTTTTCCAGAGTGGCGACAGACCCCGGTCGTTCTGGGAGAGTCGGACCCGGAGGGCTGCGCAGCCTGTTCCGCCAAGGAAAGTCCGCAGAACTTGTATCGCAATGGGCCGCTCTATGGCGCTTACACGGTTGAGGTGCTGAATAGCGTTCTGGCGCTGGCGCAGCTGGAACACATCAATTTTCTTGGAGCGGTAACTTGGGCTTTTGAGTTTGAAGATCAGCCGCCTTTTGAGGGCTTTCGGGAGCTGGCGACGGATGGCATTGACAAGCCAGTCCTCAACGCCTTTCGGATGCTGGGACTCCTGGGAAACGAGCGTGTGAAGGCAACCAGTTCGGGAGCCTTGTCCACCAACCAAATTGCGCACGCGGGTGTTCGAGAACAACCCGACATCAATGTGATTGCCACGCGCAACGCTAAAGAAAAGGAGCGGGAAGTCGAGATCCTGGTCTGGAGCTACCACGACGACGATCTCCCCTACCCTGCTGCATCGGTAGATCTGGTCATCAACGGCTTACCCACAACCGTAAACCGCGCCTTGCTCGAACATTTCCGCGTCGATTCCAGTCACAGCAATGCATTCGCAGCATGGAAGGACATGGGATCGCCGCGATCGCCATCGCCCAGTGAGCATGAACGGCTGGAGAGCGCCGGCCAATTGCAGCTACTGAGTTCGCCGGCATGGACAGCAGTTCAAGAAGGTAGTGTCCGACTGCGATTCATGCTGCCTCGGCAAGGTCTATCCCTGTTGCGTCTCGCGTGGTAAAGCTTGGCATCGTAAATTGTTTGACTCCGGTTAAGACCGCAGCAAGAGATTCAACCTGCCTTGTAACTCTATTTCTAAAGCTCCCATTGAATCACCGTGTAGGAGCGCGCCGGCACCTCGAATTTCGTTCGGCCGCCGCGGACCTCGGGCGCCGTGAACGATTGCGGAGCCACGCGTTGCGGCGCAGCAAAGCTGTTCGAGGCTTTCAGGTCATCGCCGGTCAGCAGAGACGCTGAACTCACACGCGCGGGAGCCGCATCCTCCCACACCACTTCAACCTCGTGGTTCTTCGACAGGTCGCGGTTCAGAATGAAGAGCGAGAGTTTGCCGCTTTCGTGGTCCAACGAACCCGCGACATCTAAGAGCGCTACCGGGTCCATGCCAGAAACTTCATAGGTGGAAGACTCCACCAGCAGATCGAGGGCAGCGCCTCGCGCAAATTGCAGCGCCCAGCTGTATGGATAGTAGATTGTCTGGCGAAGAACACCGTTCGCATTGGTCATGATCGGAGCGATGACGTTGACCAACTGAGCCAGGCATGCGAGCTTGACTCGATCGGCGTTGCGCATCAACGAATTGAGGAGGCCGCCGACCAGAAGCGCATCTTCCAGGTTGTAGACCTCTTCCAGCAAGTGCGGCGCTTCCTGCCTGTGGCCGTCCACGGCATCGCCAGTCGTGGTGCGATACCAGACGTTCCATTCATCAAACGAAAGCCACAGTTTCTTGGGCGACCGCTTGTGCCCGCGCACCAGATCGCAAACCGCGACGGTCTCTGCAATCTGCCGCTCCATGCTCAGATTCATGGCCAGATATTTCGAAGTGTCACCACCAGTGTCGCGCTCATTGTTGCCGAAATAGCGGTGGAGCGACAGGCCATCGACGTAGTCGTAGCACTGCTCGAGCACTTCGCGATCCCACTCCAGATAGGTGGGCATGAAGGGGCCGCTCGATCCGCAAGCGATGAGTTTCAGCGAAGGATCGACGTAGCGCATTTGCCGGGCGGCATCGGCGGCCTTCAGGCCGTATTCGGCGGCCGTCATGTGGCCGATCTGCCAGGGACCATCCATTTCGTTGCCGAGGCACCAGCGCTGCACTTTGTAGGGATCGGCAATGCCATGCTGACGCCGCAAGTCGCTCCAGCGTGTTCCTTTCTCCACGTTGCAGTATTCGACAAGCGCGGCTGCTTCCTCCGCAGTGCCTGTGCCCAGATTCAGCCCCATGAGGGGCTCGGTGCCGGCGGCTTTGCACCAGGCAAGAAATTCGTTGGTGCCGAACTGATTTGACTCGATCGTGTCCCATGCCTTGTCGAGCGTCCGCGGCCGGTCTTTGTTTTGGTCCGACGCCGTCAAGCCAGTTGTAGCCGGAAACGAAATTCCCTCCCGGATAGCGAACGATCGGCACGCCGAGTTGGCGGATCTCCTCGAGCACGTCCTTGCGAAATCCGCTGGAGTCGGAGAGCCTGGAGCCGGGGTCATAGATGCCCTCGTAGATGGCGCGCCCTAGATGTTCGAGGAAAGAGCCCCAGAGGTTGCGATCGATGGGGGAAATGGTGCGCCGGGAATCGACGTAGACTCGTACGGGCGTACTGGGCGACGGAGTGGCTTGGCTGGCGCTGCCCGCCGCAAACAAATTACGCCCGAGTAGGGCGGTCGCGGAACAAGCCATCCCCGCATTGGAGGCCTGTTGCAGGAAGCGGCGTCTGGAGGCGGAAAATCCTTTCATGTACTTCCCCACGGAGAGTGTGATTTAACGCAGGTCGCCGAGTTCTCGACTCTGGCGATTTCCCCAGCGGAGTCCGCAGTTCAGTAGGACTCGGCAGTCCGGAAACAATGTACCCCGAGACGGGCAGGAAAAACCAGCGAGCCGAGATCGAATCTCGGCTCGCCGCAAGCATTATAGGCTTCGCTAGAACGATACCCTCAAGCCCAGCTCAATCTTTCTGGCGTCGTACGGATTCAGGGTGCTGGTGACTTTGCCGAAGGTACCGTCGCCCATGTTGGGATCCACATTACCCAGGTTGCCGTGATTGAAAAGATTGAGAAAGCTAAAGCGGAATTGCAGGTTGCCCTGTTCCCCGAGCCAGGGGAGGTGGGTGTTCTTCAGGAGGTTCGCATCAAACTGGAACATGCCCGGGTCGCGATAGATGTTACGCGCCAGATTGCCTTCCGTCCCTTGGGCAGCCTGAGGAAAGTCAGAGGCAGCAAAAAGTCCGTTGATGTAGGCGGCGCGGCTGTGCGATCCGGTGTAGTTTTGACTAGGCGTGTTCGGGATGTCGTAGCTGACTCCGTCCATGTTGTAGTCTCCGCTATCGGGCGCAATCACGTTTGGCGTAATTACGGTGCTCCCCGGTTTAGCGCTGGAACACGGAGTCGGGACCGGCGGCCCAGGCGGATTTGCCTGGCTGCACATCACGTCAGGCGGACGGTTGTCAATCACCCAGAATGGAGTCCCGGTCTGGACTGCGACAATGGTGGACACTTGCCAGCCATCGGTCAAGACCTTTGCAATGCCGCTCTTCATTCCAGGCAGTTCATACAAGCCAGAAAACGAGAACCGCTGCCGCACATCCCAGTTGGCATCCCCATAATAGTGAAAATAGGCGTTCTGATCAGGGATGTTGAAGCCGTCATCCTGATCGAAGCGAGTGTTCGCTTCGGGATAGTCTTTGGCATGGGAGAGAGTGTACGAGCCCTGGAAGCTTCCCCGGTGTCCCGCCTTTCCACGAAGGGAAAGAATCATCGCGTTGTAGGTGGCTTGATTGGCGTTGTTGACGTAGATGATTTGTCCGAAGTTGACGTTCGGACGGGCGAATGTCTGTACCACGCTGCAGCCAGGAGCCGAGGGGCCAGCTACGCATCCTGAGAAGGAGATGTCGCCGGGCACGCGGTTCACGTCAGCTCCGGTCAAACCATTATAGCTTTTCGAACCGGAATAATTGGCGCCCGCCACCAAGTTAAACGGCAACTGGTGCTCCACTCCGATGACATAGTTCACGGCGAGAGGCGCGACCATGTTTCGGTCAAGAGAGTCGACATTGGTCGGGACCCCCACAATGCCGCCATAGGAATTCAAACTCCCTGCCGGAATCGTTGGCAGGACGAATCCCCAAGGATAGTTGCCGGAAGGCGCGATAGAAAAAAAGTTGCTTAGCGGTTGACCCGGTTGACCATTTACCGGGGGTGAGACGCTCGTGAATGTCTCGCTCAACACTCCGGGCGGATTGTTGCGCGTTTGGTCAATGCTCTGGCCCATACTGATCCAGTCATGGTAGACACCGATACCTCCGCGTACGACCCACCTGGCATTCTTCGCAGGATCCCAAGCGAAACCGACACGCGGGCTGAAAAGATTCTTCATATTATTGGCAAATACCTGGGGTACCTGCCCTACGCTGGCGTTCTGAACCTGATTAGCGAAGGTGCCTCCCGGTGCCAGGATCAGGGCGCTGAATTGGAAGCCGCTGTTTCCCCAGGGGCTTTGGTTCGTAAAATCGTCATAGCGCAAAGAAAGCGTCAAGGAGAGATTCGGTTTTACTTTCCAGTCATCTTGAGCAAAAAAGCCGAAGGGATATTCCTGACCACCAAACTTGACAGTTCCTGCTAAGCCTGTGAGCGGGTTATAGGCGCCCACCGATTCCTGATAGACATTGTCCTGCACGAGGGTAAGAAGGTTGGTAAACGTGAAGCCCGGACGGACGTTGACCGGCGTGAAATCACCGTGCTCGATGCCCTTAGCGCCGTCATAGCCAAACTTGAAAGTGTGTTTACCGTGCACCCAGCTCAGTACCGAACGCCAGTTGTACATCGGGCCTCTGTACTCGCCCGGACCCCATCCACCGCCAACCGGGAAACCCGTGAGACCGCCGAGGACACTGACGTTGGGCACAGCTAAGTTGGCGTCCTGACCATTTGCGCCGCCGACGCTGGCGAATGCAAAGCTGGATTCCCACAGCAGGCTGGGACTAAAGGTATGGGTATAGTCGACTTGGGCGTACCTGTTGTTCATGATATCCAGAGCGCCCAGCTTCGGCCTGGGCGACTTCTGTTGCTGATTGAAAGAGTCGTTGTAGTAGCTCAGGTAGAGGCGATCGTTCTGCGTGAAGTACTGATCGAGCCGGAAATTGTATTGAAGCGCGTTGTAGTATTCGGTGGCGTTGAAGCTGCCGCTGTCCACCATTTGAAGGGTGCACGGAGGAGCGCCGGTGGTACCACACAGACCTGCCGGAAGGTAGTTCTGAGCCAAGCCACTGGCCGGAAAAGTTGCCCCGCCTAAATTACTGGCCGGCCAGCCCGACAGAACCTGCGTCCCAACCGTATTGGGATAGTTCTGTTGGGCCCACTGTACAAATCCGGGATCTTCAAATAGCTGTTGCCCAGTTCCACCGGGGACGGTCGACCAGAGTTTTTCGACGTCGGCGAAAAAGAAAGTCTTGTCTTTACGGATGGGCCCACCGAGCGTGCCCACCAGATCCTTTCGGGAATAAGGCCCGCTTGGCGCCACAAAGTCAGGCGTGGCCTGTAAATCCTGGTTGGTGAAAAACAGGTCGCCAACACCGTGAAATTTGTTGGTTCCGGACTTGGTGGTTATCTGAATCGAGAACTGAACTGCCGAGACTGTTTTCCGCGCTCCATGAATTGGTCTGCAGCGTGGCTTCCTGCACGGCATCCGGGATCGGCGCGAGGATGATGTTGCCATTTTGGACCGGGCTAGTGACGTTCATGCCGTCAACCATCACTACGTTGCCGGTGTAACTGCGTCCGTTGGCGCTGATCTGCGGCGTCTGGGTTCCGAAGTTGTCGGGCAGACCACCGGGAGCTTCGCCAGCGAGGCGCGTACCCACGCCAACCACGCCGGGGGTGACGGCCAAAATATCCCAAAGATTCCGATTCGCTGACGGCAGATCTCGAACGGTGTCGGAGTTCAGGGTCGCTTGCAACCGGCTGTCGTCGGTGTCGACTAGGGGAGGGGTGACCTCTACATTAACAGTCTGCTTGGTGGCAGCCAGGGGCAAAACCAAATTGATACCTTTGGTTTCGGAGGTGAGGGCGAATTGGGATTCCACCTTCCTGAAATTGGGGGCTTCCGCCGACAGGATGTAGTTGCCGGGCGGAAGACTACTGAAGCGATAGTTGCCGGACGCGCCGGTCATGGTGGTCTGTTCGATGCCGGTGTCCACATTGTGCAGACGAACTGACGCATTAGCGATGGCCGCCCCGGATGGATCCGTCACCACGCCTTGAACATTGGCGCTGTACTGGGCGTAGCAGGCGAGAGAGGTGAACAGCAGGAAAAACAGGCAGTGGAGAACGCAACTCTTCGATCTTGCCATCATGAATCCTCCGCTTGGAGCGATCAGTTTACGACGGAGTAAACGCTTTCTCGGCTAATGCAAAAACGTTATAGCCTCCTCCGGGAACTGCTGTCAAGACCTTTTTAATCCTTGGTACCATACCCAGAAATCGATTGCGCGAACCCGGAATTTGGTGTTTTGGAAGGTGCGGTTTTATTCTCGTTTCACATAGGTCAGTCTAGAATTCAACCCGTCCGAGGACTGCCGGCACATCTCGACAGCAGCCAACCGCGGCGGTGCGGTGTTCGCACAAGGAATGAAGAATGAAAACTCGGCAGCTGGGTGATAGCGATCTCCGTATAACCCCCATCGGAATCGGGGCTTGGGCAATCGGCGGAAGCGGCTGGAACGGGAGCATGGGTCCGCACAACGAGAGCGACTCAATCCCCGCCGTGCACGCCGCCCTGGATCACGGCCTGAACTGGATCGACACGGCCGCTCTGTACGGACTGGGCCACTCTGAAGAGGTCGTCGCCCGCGCGCTCAAGGGAAGGACTCCGCGTCCTTATGTGTTCACGAAGTGCGAGCGGGTGTGGGACGCTCACGGAGCTATTGGGGCGTGCCTTAAGGCGGAATCGATCCGCCGCGAGTGCGAAGCCAGTCTCCGTCGCCTGCAAACAGATGTCATCGATCTCTACCAAATCCATTGGCCCGAGCCAGATGAAGATATCGAAGAAGGATGGTCGGAATTGGCGCGGCTGCGGGACGAAGGGAAGGTCCGTTACATCGGGGTCTCGAACTTCAGCGTTCCACAAATGCAGCGGGCCCAGCGTATCAGTCCCATCACGTCGCTGCAGCCGCCGTATTCTATTGTCACGCGTGAGGTGGAGGCGGAAATCCTTCCGTTCGCCTCGCAGCACAACATCGGAGTCATCGTGTATTCGCCGATGTCCGCAGGCTTGCTGACAGGCGCGATGACGCGGGAGCGAGTCGCGAATTTTGCGCCGGAGGACTGGCGCAGGAATCTCCCGAATTTCCAGGAACCGCTGCTGTCACGGAATCTGAAGCTCGTCGAATATCTGCGGGAGATTGGCGGGCGGCACGGGCGTAGTCCAGGAGAAGTGGCCATCGCTTGGACATTGAACCATCCGGCCGTCACGGGCGCGATTGTAGGGTTTCGCAGCGCCAACCAGGTCGCCGGCACCATCGGGGCAGCAGAGTTCCGCTTGCTGCCAAGTGAGGTAGCAGAGATTGAGGAGACGGTGAAACGAGAGCTTGCCGCCTAACCTCGATCTGGTTACGTTCGCTGCCACGGCAACCCGGCGCACCCGGCAACGGTCGAGCGAGCAGTTGACAAACACCCGGCGGGCGGGTAAAGCTCACTGAGTAGTAATCGTTTGCTGATCTAGCCGTCGTCGCCCAGGAGGCCTTGCATGGAATCTCGCCTCAGTCGCCGCACTTTCCTTAAAGCCGCCACCGCCGTCTCTGCCGCCACTTACCTCACTCGTGCGCTTCCCGCACGGGCTCTAACCGACCGAGGCTCGGTTGCGATCAACACCCCGCTTACGACTTTTTCGTACTCTGAGGTGGAGTTGTTCGACGGCCCGATGCGACGGCAGTTCGACGAGAACCATGCCCGTTTCCTGAACCTGGACGACGATCGATTGCTCAAGGTCTTTCGTCAGGTTGCCGGTTTGCCGGCGCCGGGTGAAGACATGGGAGGTTGGTACGACCTGACGGGTTTTAGCTTGGTGCGGAATGACTTTCACGGCTTTATTGCCGGCCACAGTTTTGGGCAATACCTTTCCGGTCTGGCACGCGCATATGCTGTTTCCGGATCTGAACCCACCCGCGCAAAGATCAACCGCCTGGTCAAGGGATACGCGGAAACACTCGATTCCAAGGCTAAGTTCTTCGTGGATTATCGCCTTCCGGCATACACCTATGACAAGCTATCCGCCGGTCTGATCGATGCTCATGAATTCGCCCATGATCCGCTGGCCATGGACACCCACGAAAAGCTGACCCACGCCATCACGGCCTATCTTCCGGAAAAGGCCTTGTCGCGGCAAGAACAGCGCGCCCGTCCTCACAAAGATACGGCCTACACCTGGGACGAGACTTACACCTTACCGGAAAATCTGTTCCTGGCGTATCAGCGCAGCGGCAGGACGTTTTATCGCGACATGGCCAAGCAGTATCTCGAGGATGACACCTACTTCAATCCTCTGTCTCAGGGCAACAATGTGCTGCCCTTCGAACACGCATACAGTCACGTGAATGCATTCAGTTCGGCCATGCAGGCCTATATCACGCTGGGAAGCGACAAGCATCTGCGGGCTGCCACCAACGGTTTCGAGATGCTGGTGAAGACGCAAAGCTTTGCCACCGGCGGCTGGGGGCCTGACGAGGCATTTGGAGAACCGGAACGAGGTCAGTTAGGCGATAGCCTGGCGCAAACTCACGCCAGCTTTGAGACGCCCTGCGGCGCTTACGGCCACTTCAAGATCACCCGCTACCTGCTGCGCGTCACCAAAGATCCTCAGTATGGTGACAGCATGGAACGCGTTCTTTACAACACCATTCTCGGAGCATGGCCAATTCAGCCGGATGGCACTTCGTTCTACTACTCCGATTACGCAACCACCGGTAAAAAGGCTTGGTACGGACAGAAATGGCCGTGCTGCTCGGGAACTTTCCCACAGCTCGCTGCCGATTACCACATCAGCGTCTATCTGCGCTCGTCCGATGGCGTATACGTAAATCTTTTCACGCCCTCAAGAGTGCAATGGAATGACGCCGGCGGACGCTACGGATTGAAGCAAGCAACGAAGTATCCGTTCGACAACCAAGTTCAGATTCAGGTTTCCGGTTCACAGCCCAAGGAGTACACGATCTTCGTCCGCATTCCCAGTTGGGCCGCGCCAGATCCCGTCCTGTCCGTCAATGGCCAGCGCGTTTCGGATGCACTACGCCCTGGAACCTTCGCTGCGATCCGGCGCACCTGGAAGGATGGCGATCTCGTCGAACTCGAGTTGCCGATGTCATTGCGCCTCGAGCCAGTGGATGCAAATCACCCGAATTTAGTGGCTTTGCTGTACGGCCCGGTGGTGCTGTTTGCGGTTGCCGATTCTCGGCCGAGCTTCGACGCTCGCGCGTTATTGCAGGCCAAGCCCGTTAATAATGCCAGCGGGGATTGGCTGGCAAATTCCGCTGACGGAAGCAGCGTGACGATGCGCCCTTTCATGAACATCGATAAGGAAAGTTACAGTACATACGTGCTGCTGAAGTCTTGAAGCGGAGCAACTCATACGCCGCTCGTGCCGCACTCAGCCTTTGCTCCAGCCTTTGTTGCTGACGATTCCCGAGCCTTCTCGTAGGGTTATGAGCTGATTCGCGGCGAGACGCTTGTATTGTTCATGCAGGCCGTTGGGCCAGTAAACATCCAAGTCCACCGTACTGGATCCGCCCAGGCCAAAGTGCAGGCGGGAATCGTTACAGGAATAAAAACTGGACTGGCTGACCACGGCTTGCGCTTGCACCTTGCCACCATAGTGAGCCAATACCCGTGCTCCAATCGCACTGCGGTTCGATTTGACGCCCTCGAGTTTGACCTTAATCCAGTTCTGCTTCTGCTTGATGTCATTGCGCAACAGGGATGGCGGCTCATTCAGATTGACGATGAGGATGTCCACATCGCCATCGTTGTCGAAATCGCCAAAGGCACAACCGCGGCTGCAATGCGCCTCGGTCACGCCGCTGCCGGCTTCCTCACCCAATTCTTCAAACGTGCGGTTGCCCAGGTTTCGAAACACCGCCCGCGGCGTTTTGTTCGCGTATTGCGGCAACTTCCGTTCGACTTCCGGATATACATTGCCCGTGACCATGAACAGATCCGGATAACCATCGTTGTCGAGATCCACGATTCCTGCACCCCAGCAGATGTATCGGGTATCGACTGCGAGACGCGACGATCGAGTCACATCGTCGAAATTCCCTTTGCCGTCGTTGTGATAAAGCCCGTTGGCATCGTCGGCAAAATGAGTCTTCAAGAGATCTAAATGACCGTCGAGATCATAGTCGCCAATACCCACACCCATTCCCGCCTGTTCCATGCCGTCATCGCTGAGCGCCACCCCGCGGAGCACGCCCTCCTCGCGAAACGTTCCATCATGATTGTTCATGAATAAAAGGCTGGGAGTGGAATCGCAGGCCACAAAAATGTCGGTCCATCCATCCTCATCGAGATCGGCGGCGACCACGGTCATTCCGTAAGAATCGGTGGCGCTGGCGATCCCAGCCTGCTGACTTACTTCGGTAAACGTGCCGTCGCCGTTGTTGCGGTATAACGAATGTCGTCCCGTGGGCAGGCCCCGCGGACCACATTCGACCGGGACGCCTTTCCAGTTGCAATTTACGTTTGCTCCCGGAACCGGCGCGTGCTCGAAAGAGAAACGCACGTAGTTGGAAACGAAGAGATCCAGGTGTCCGTCACGGTTGTAGTCGAGGAAGCTGCATCCCGCCCCCCAGCGTGACTCAGCGTTCCACAGGCCGGCGGATTTTGTTACGTCGGTAAACGTTCCATCTCCGTTATTACGATACAGACGGTTCTGACCGAAGTAGGTGCAGAAGATGTCCTCGAATCCATCATTGTTGTAATCTCCTATACACACTCCGGACGCCCAGCCCACCGCTTTCAGGCCCGCCTTCTCCGTAACATCGGTGAAGCTGCCGTCGCGATTGTTCTTGTAGAGGCGATTCGTCGCGTCCGGTGGATCGCCGGTTATAAGCGTGCCTGACAACAAGAAAATGTCAACCCAACCGTCGTTGTCATAGTCGATAAAAGCACACCCACAGCCGGTAGCCTCCAAAATATATCTCTTGCTTTCCACGCCACCGTACACAATCGGAGAGTGCAAGCCGGCGGACGACGCGACATCCACAAAGTGCGCATAAAACGGGCGCCCCGATAGCGCCGGCCGAGCCACAGGCTTGACCGTGTGTGTGGCCACGCCTTGCGCTAATAGCCGCGGGGTGGCAGCGCTGGCCGCTGATCCCAGGGAGAGTCGCACAAAATCACGCCGGCTCAAGTTCAAGGCTGTTGTTTCTCCATTGTGGAGGGTTCTTCTTCCACGAGCTTGTAACGATTGTGTTCGGCTTCTTCCCTGGCGCTTTCGAGTCGGAGATTTGCCAGGCGCATGAGCAGTTCGGGAATCTCGTCTTTCTCTTTGCCCTTGCCGCTCTTGCGCAGTCCCTGAATCAGGTGATAGAGCGCGGTCTGATCCCTGGGGTCGATGATCAAAGCTTTGCGGCTTTGCTCGACGGCCGCTTCGTTCTGTCCCGCCTGCAAGTAAAGTTTTGCCAGATCGTCGCGAGCAGCCCCCAGCGAAGGGCGAAGCAAAACTGCTTTCTTCGCGGAGTCCTCGGCCTCCCGAAAGTCCGCGCTGCCCGGCTCGGCGCCATGTTGCATAAGAATATCCGCTTGCAAATAGAGCAGAAACGGGTCGTTTGGTTTCTTGGCCAATTTCGCGCGGACGGTCGCCAGGGCCCGGTCTGGGTCGTTCTTCTGCACGGCCACCAACCCTTCCGCAGCCGAGCCGATAGTATGCCCGGGATCGATGGTATCGGCCTGGGCGAAATCGGCCTCAGCTTTGTCGAATTGGGCGAGCTGCACGTAAAGGATACCGCGCGCCAAATAGAGCGGCGCGGCCTTCGGTTCCGCTTGGAGCCCGGTATTGATCATATCCACGCCGACCTGGTAGGACTGATGGTCGATTGAGACATTCGCGAAATCGAGATAAAGATCCACATTATGCGGATCGGACAGAATCGCCTGCCGCAGAAGGCGTACCGCCTCCGGAGTGTTTCCCGCGGCTTCATAGGCCGACGACGCCAATTCCAGAACGTCTGCATTCGGCTCGCTTTCTTGCAGCAGCGGCTGCAGAGTTTCGATCGCATCTTGAGGATGCTGCGCCAACATTTGGACCGATGCTAGACGATAGCGGATGCCTCCATCCTCGTTCGACTGCGCCAGGGCGCGACGAAAGACGGTAATCGCTTTTTCCGCCTCTTTAAGTCTCACTAAACAAGTTCCATACTCTTGCAGCGCGTCAAGTTGGGTATCCAGCAGCGATCCACTCCGCTCGAAGTGTGACACCGCGTTGGCACAGTCGCCGCGTTGGTACTCTAGCGTTGCGAGCATGGCGTGACTAGTCGCTTCGTCCGGACGCAGCCGCAGGATATGTTGCAACCGCGGAACCGCCTCTTTGTCTCCGTTCTCGTACTCGATTTGCGCCGCTCCTTCCAGAGCGGGCAGGTAATCCGGCGAAATTCCTAACGCGTGACGGAATGCGCCGAGCGCGCCCTTCTTATCGCCCTTGCCCGAGAGCGCAATGCCGTTCAGGGCCCACAATTGCGCGCTCTTGGGACTCTTCTGCAGTTCGGTCTGCAAGAGTTGCAGTGCTTGGTCGAAGTGTCCCGCTCGCAGAGCGGTAGTAATCGGCCCGATTTGATCCGCGGTCTGAGCAGTTGCCGTCTGAGCAATAATCGTTAGATGGGCGACAAATAGCGCGACTAGCGCGCCACAACAGATCCGGAAGCGCATGTCTGTCATTATCTCTCGCTGGGCGACGATATCGATGTTGACCGCTGGCGCTCCCTTCGTTATAAGGATAAAGCATGCGGACAAGAAATCGTTTGCTCAAGATTCGGCAAGGGCTGCTCGCGATTGGAATTTTCATTGTCGTTGCAGTGGGAGCCACCGCCGATCCCGCAGTCCGGCAGCGCTATCCTGAAGAAGATATCGGGAAAGACTCCCTCCTCTCCCGGAAGAAGGCCCAACTCGAGGCCGCCAAACAATTTAAGGTGTTCTATCAATTCCAGTTTGCCGACAAGCTCAAAGAGAGTGGGATTACGTTCACCTACCACGCCGTCGACGATATCACCAAACATATGCGGATGGGGCACTACGACCACGGCAGTGCGGTTGCAGTCGCCGATGTCGACGGCGACGGACTCTATGACATTTACTTTGTCAATCAGGTGGGTGGAAACGAACTCTGGAAAAATCTGGGTGGCGGAAAGTTCAAGAACATCACCCAGGAAGCCGGCGTGGGTTTGCCTGACCGGATCAGCGTTGCCGCCGCTTTCGGCGACATCGATAACGACGGCTCTCAAGATCTCTTCGTTACCACCGTTCGTGGCGGAAATGTATTGTTCAAGAACGACGGTCACGGACATTTCAAAGACATTACGCAGGAGGCTGGGCTGGGACTGGCCGCTCATTCTTCGGGCGCATTTTTCTTTGATTATGACAACGACGGCCTGCCCGATCTCCTGGTCTGCAATGTCGGCAAGTATACGTATGACGACAAGGGCCCGGATGGCGAGTACGTTGGCATACCCAACGCGTTTGATGGGCACCTGCACCCGGAACGTTACGAACATCCCGTGCTATACAAGAACATGGGACACCACCGCTTCAAAGACGTTACCGCCGAGGTGGGGCTAGACCCACATGGCTGGTGCGGTGACGCGAGCTTCAGCGATGTAAATGGCGACGGCTGGCCAGATATTTTCTTCCTTAACATGCAGGGCCACAGCCACTATTACGAAAACCAGGGTGGTAAGAAGTTTGTTGAAAAAACGGATCAGTATTTCCCTAAAACTCCGTGGGGCGCGATGGGGATCAAGTTCTTCGACTATGACAACGATGGCCGCATGGATCTGTTCATCGTCGATATGCACTCCGACATGAGCGCTGAGCCGGGGCCAGAAAACGAAAAGATGAAATCGAACATCACCTGGGATGACTCCTACATCCAAGGCACCAAGTCCGATTTCATCTGGGGAAACGCCCTCTATCACAATCTCGGCAACGGAAAATTTGAGGAGGTTTCCGACCGCATGGGGGTCGAAACTTATTGGCCCTGGGGACCGAGCGTGGGAGATCTCAACGCTGACGGGTGGGATGACATTTTCATAGCGTCTGGCATGAGTTATCCCTATCGCTACGGCATCAACTCTCTCTTATTGAACGACCACGGGAAGAAGTTTGACGATGCTGAGTTCGTGCTCGGAATCGAGCCGCGCAAGAATCTCTACACACCCTGGTTTGAAATCGATTGTTCCGATCCAAAGGAGCGGCAAGCCCAGGAAAAACTCAACAGCAAAGTCTGCGTTGGACAGAGTGGCAAGTCCATTGTCATGGCGCCGCGCTCCAGTCGGTCCTCCGTTATCTTCGATCTGGATAATGACGGTGATCTCGACATCGTGACCAACGATTTCAATTCCGAGCCGCAGGTACTGATCAGCGACCTCGCACAGCGTAAGAAGATTCACTGGCTCAAAATCGTCCTCGAGGGCACCATCTCAAATCGCAACGGGCTCGGTGCTACCGTACGCGTGTATGCTGGCGGGCAAACGTACACGAAGTACAACGATGGCAAATCCGGGTATCTGGCGCAGAGCGTTCTGCCGCTTTACTTCGGCCTGGGGGACGCCCGTAAGGTCGATCGAGTTGAAGTCGACTGGCCCTCGGGACGCAAGCAGGTTTTGACTGCCAGCATTGAGGAGAATCAAACGCTCCGAGTGAAGGAACCGAACTAGTCCGACAGTGACGTTCCGGCGAACAGTCGAATCCTTACCCATGCCGTCAGATCAGCCATCTTGGATGACACTGGACGCCACTTACTTTCCGATGCAGAAGGTACCGAAGATGAGGTTGAGGATGTCGTCGGTAGTGGTGGCGCCGGTGATTTCGTCGAGCGGGCGCAGGGCCGCGTAGAGATCGAGAAGCAGCATCTCGTGGGGAACGCGCGCGGCTACGGCGTTGGTTGCGGCGTCGAGCCCAGTTATGGAGTCGTCGACAAGTTTCTGGTGGCGAACGCTGGTCAGGAACCCGGATTCTTGCTGCAGGCCGGAGTCTCCGGCCACATGTTGGAGAATGGCGGCGCGCAGCGCGGGGATGCCTTCGCCGGTTAGAGCCGAGGTGGGGATGCAGCGCGCGGAGGTGGGCGCTGGACGGGGCGGAGCCCCGTCACCACACGAGCTATCTCCACCCTTGGCCGGCAGGTCGGATTTGTTCTCTACTATGATCGCTGGGCGTGCTTCGATCTGGCGCAACAATTCCTGATCTTCTTCGTTTTGAGTCTGAGTTTTGTCGACTACCACGAGGACCAAGTCGGCGTCCGCCAGGGCTTCCATTGATTTCCTGATGCCGATGCTTTCGGCCTCGTCGAGCGCGCGGCGGATGCCGGCGGTATCCACCAATTCCACGGGAATTCCACCGATGGAAACGGTTTCACTGACCAGGTCGCGGGTGGTGCCGGGCTGGGCGGTGACGATGGCGCGCTCGCGTTCGACGAGGCGATTGAAGAGGCTCGACTTGCCGACATTCGGACGACCCACGATGGCCAAGGTCAGTCCCTGATGAACGAGCTTGCCGTAGGTGAAGGTGGCGGCCAATTGTTGCAGCAGCGTTTTGATTTTCGCGATGCGATCGAGGATGGCGGCATCTTGCGCTATGGACACGTCGTCTTCCGCGAAGTCTATGCCGGCTTCCAGCAGGGCGATCAGGTCAACTAAATTTTTCTTGATGGGCTTCAGCCGATTGGAGAGCGCTCCTTCTAATTGCTGAGCGGCGACTTTCGCCTGGAACAGAGTTTGCGAGTCGATAAGATCGCGGACGGCTTCGGCCTGGGTCAGGTCGAGGCGTCCGTTGAGGAAGGCGCGCATGGTGAATTCCCCGGGCTCGGCCAGACGGGCGCCGCGGGCTAACGCGAGTTCGACGATGTGGCGCAGCACCACGGGGGAACCATGGGCGGAGATTTCTACGATGTCGTCTGTGGTGTAGGAGTGGGGCTTGGCAAAGTAGGTGACCACGACCTCGTCAATGCGGCATTGGGCTTCGTAGGGACGGCCGCCCTCGGCTGTCCAGCGGAGCGAAGCTCCGCCAGCACCACCGTAAGTTGGGGAGGTGCCGGCAGCTTCGCGGACAGGAATGTCCGCGCCACACGGTTCGATCAGATCGCAGTGGATGGCTCGCCCCGGTTCCAGTTCGCCGCCGCGGCTCAGCATGGGCTTGGCTATAGCTCGGGCTTCGGGACCCGCCAGGCGGACTATGCCAATGCCGCCGCGGCCGGGCGGGGTGGCGATGGCGACGATCGTGTCGTCCAGGTTCACACGAACATTCTATGTGACACCGCACTCACGCTGAATGTTTACCTCTCACGTTTGCCTCTCACTAGGCGTCCACTTTCGACAACTGAAGGCGGCGGTAGAGGACGAACCGGTCGTGGGTAGTCGTCAGTTTGAATAGGCTTCGTGATCGTGATAGATTCAGCACCCACCGCCTTCGTGGGGTAATGGAAGGTGATTACACTCACGATCGGGTTCTGTGTGTGTCACAGAGCTGTCATTTTTGCCAGTTGGTACTCCAAGCGCATTTCGCTAGGCTCTCCTGACGCGCGACGAAGAGCAACACGGGAGAGGATGCCCGGCATGGTCGCCAATACTTGAACTGTCCTTTAGAGATTAGAGATTCGGAGGGAGACAACAATGCAGAAGAAGAGTATCAAAGCTATCGTGGTTGTCGTCTGCGTACTGTTCGCGTGCAGCGCATCGATGTTCGCTCAAGCGTCCCCGAAGCCCGCGGCGCAGAGCGATTCGGGGGCGGGCGCACAATCGAATAAAATTTCAGACCAAGACGTCGAGATGCTGCGGGCGGACTTGCGCGCACAGCGGAAAGCGATCGTCGCGCAAAACATGACTCTCACCCCCGACGAGGCCACCAAGTTCTGGCCTATCTTTGACCAGTACCGAAAGGAAGCCATCAAAGCCAATGACGAACGCTGGGCGGTAATCAAGGACTATGCAGCGAACTACAACACCATGAGCGATGCGCAGGCGCAGGACTATATCAAGAGATCGACGGCCGTTGACCAGCAACTCCTCGAATTGCGTATGAAGTATGTTCCGGTGTTTGAGAAGGTTATCTCGACTCAGAAGACTGCGTTGTGGTACCAGATCGATCGCCGCATCGACCTCCTGATCAACCTGCAGTTCTCGACCGTGATTCCGATGGTCAATGCCACCAAGTGAGCTGGCGAGCCTGTTCTGGATCCTCAGCGACAGTGTCTCCCTCGGTGCGCCTCGCCTGCTAGCGAGCGCGCACCGAGCCCAGGCACTGCATCGGCAAGCTGCCGCTATTGATTCGCGGCTTTCTCCAGTTCCGCGTTTAGGTGCACACTGCTCCCACCACTGATTTTCAGCTTTCGCTCCCAGTCCTTGAATCCCGTCTTCTTCACCGAGACCGTGTGTTCACCCTCTGTGACCTGAACGTCGGAAGGCGTGTTGCCAACGAAACTGCCGTCGACTTCGATGTCAGCGCCCGACGGGGCGGACTCTAATCGCAATTTCGCGGACAAGGGGCCCACGTTGTCGCTGGCGACGCTCGCCGCTGCACCTTGTGCTGGTGCATCGGCCGGGACAGCAGGCTGAAATTTAGCGATGTCCAGTTTTATGTCTCCGTTCACATATGCGGTGATCTCCGTCCCCTTCGGAATGCTGATGTCCTTGCCGTGCATGAACAGGAAAAATGGCGCTGCCGGAAAGAAGACAAGGGCTGTCGCAACCATTCCGCCCACCATAGCGCCAGTGTGTCCGCCGCCGCTGCCGCCTTTGACGGCTCGCAGCGCCGCTTTCTCCCCGCTCGCCAGCTTTACATAATCGATGTTCATGTCGAGCTTTCCGCCGCGAGCCATTCTTCTCTTGGGTTGTGCTTCGGTAACAGTCGCGAAAGCCAGCCCTCCTTTTGGAATGACGAGCGTGCCGTTTACGGTGATGTCATCCAGTGTTTCAAAGTCCACGGTGTCGCCAACGTGTGCATCAGCGGAAGATACGGTTCGATTCAGTCGCAGCCTCACTGGGGTGTCGTCTTCGAGCACGAATCCTTTCTTTGACGTAAAGTCCGTCTGTGTTGCCTGCTCTTGGGCCGCTGGCTGTGCCGGTTGTTGCGCCGTCGAAACGGCAGGAGCTTGGGACGCGGTCTGTGCCGCTAAAGCACAGGATAGAAACAATGCAAGCACCGAATGCAGATAAGATTTCATAGCGACCCTCCGGTCACAAAGAGTCTGCAAAATGTTGGGGGAAACTGCTCGGGGAAAATGACATTATCCTCCTGGCCAAAACAATGTCAATCCAAATCGCCCCGCTCTCCCGTTTCCCGCGCCCGGGCCCCAGGCCTCAGAATCCATTTTTCCCAACGGAATAAGGCTCAAGAGGCTGGGGAGCATTTTTCCGTCGCCACATCCTACCCCACGCTCGGTTTGCTGCATCTGGCGCGCGTCATTTATACTTACGGTTTGCCTTAAGCCATCTGATTCAATCAGGGAGCAGGAATTTTCGATGCCGAAACGTACATTTCAACCCAACAAGCGCAAGCGCTCGAAGAAGCACGGGTTCCGGACTCGCATGAAGACGAAAAGCGGAGCCGCTGTGCTGTCGCGCCGCCGAGCCAAAGGGCGCAAGCGTGTTTCCGTCGCGCCGGGTTTCCGCGATTAGTTTCCCCACAACGGGCAGCTAAGGCTGTCGTTATTACTATCGCTATTACTATTACTAACGGTCGTTACTAGTAGCCATTGTGCAGGATTGTGAGCTGGTGAGCGCCGATGCTCCGGAGCGAAGTCGAGAGCACACCGCGGCCAACGCGGAGGCGGCGTTTCCGCGCGGCTTTTCGCGTTCGGGCCGTCTGCTGAAGCACTCCGACTTCGAGCGCGTGTACAAGCTGGGGCGGCGGCATTTTTGCTCGCACATGACCGTCTTCTACCTGCGGCGGGAAGAGAGCGCTGCACCGGAAATTGCTTCGCCAGAAAAACTGGCGCGGGTCGGGTTCACAGTAGGACGCGTGCTGGGCGGTGCGGTCGATCGGAACCGGATCAAGCGGCGTCTGCGCGAAGCGGTGCGGCTGCGGCGTTTGGCGCTGAAAGACGCGGGGGCGGTGGATGTGGTGATCAATCCGAAGAAGTCGGTGCTGACCTTGGAATTTTCGGTGGTGCTCGAAGAAGTGGGGCGCGCGCTGGATGTGATCGCGAAAAAGCTGTCGGAGAATGGAGAAATGAAGAAATGAAATCTCTGACGCTGGCGCTGCTGCGAGTTTACAAGCGTTGGATTTCGCCGCTGTTTCCGCCGTCGTGCCGCTACGTGCCCACGTGTTCGGAATATGCCATGGAAGCGGTGGAACGATATGGCGCCGTGCGCGGTGGCGCTTTGGCGGCTTGGCGAGTGTTGCGCTGCCATCCGTTGGCTGCGGGCGGACTGGATCCGGTGGTGAAGCGTGGAAGTGGAACTGTTTGCGGCGTCAGAGACAAGGCAAGCCCCGCCTCTACGGGAAGTTCTGGCGGTGCTGAGCCGCTGCGAGAGATGAGCTACTGATTTGGCGGAATTCAACAATCCTCAACAAGAACCCGGGATGGAGCGCAGGCTGCTGCTGGTATTCGCGCTGACGTTCCTGGTCATCATGCTGTTCCAGCCGCTCATGAAAAAGTATGGGCCGCGGCCTCCGCAGCCTCCGGCTAAAACGGAGAGCGCTGCGGATCGCGTGCCTGGACAGCCGGCGGCGACTGTCCCTACGCAGAGCTCAGGGCAGAACTCGTTACAACAACGTGCACCGGGCTTTGTCCCTTCGGGCATAAAGGTGGCACGCGAATCGAGCCCGCCGCAGCCGCAGGCGACAAAAGAATCGGAGACGGTGATTGAAAACGACGTCTACCGGATCGTGTTCACCAATCGCGGCGCCCGCGTGAAGTCATGGGTGCTGAAGAAGTACACCGACGATAAAGGCGGGCAGCTCGAATTGGTGAACACGACGGCAGCGGAGAAATATGGGTATCCGCTGACCTTGTGGTCATACGACGCAGGCATTGCGCGAGAAGCTGAACTCGGCGCTGTATTTGGGGACGCTCGGACACCACGCGACTGATCTCCCCGGCCCCTTCCCCCTCCCTGACAAACTCACCGCTCCCGCGACAATCTATTTCGGGTACGACGATGGCGACCTCTCGGTACGGAAGAGCTATTCGTTTGATCCCAACAGCTATGTGGTGGGGGTAAAGACCGAGGTCACTCAGAAGGGCGTGCCGGTTGCGGCGTTCCCGATGTGGCCATCAGGGTTTGGCGCAGATATGACCGGGCCGCAATATGCTTCCGGACAGATCGTTTATCAGTACGATGACAAGGTTGAGCGGCTGGCGATCAAGAAGATCAGCGGCGGCAACACGCTGCCGGGACCGTTCAATTGGGCGGGATTGTCGGACCAGTATTTCGCCGCGGTCTTCTTGCCGGCGGATCCGAGGAACGCGGCGATGGTCACGCTGCGGAATCCAATTGAAATCCCGCATGGCGGGTCCGATTCGAAGCAGATGGACAAGATGGACGTGCTGGGTGCTGCGGTGGGCAGCCAGAAGGGCCCGAGCGACGTTCGAATTTATGTGGGCCCGAAGGCGCTGGCGGATTTGGAATCGGTTTCGGTGCCGGGGATTACGGGCGCGGAACCCGACTTACGGGCGATCATCGACTTCGGCTGGCTGGGAATCATCGCGCGGCCGCTGTTTTTGTGGTTGAAGTGGATGTACAACCACATCGTCCGGAACTGGGGCTGGGCGATTCTGCTGCAGACGCTGGTCATCAACCTGGCGCTGCTGCCGCTGCGGCTCTCGCAGATGAAGTCGATGCTGAAGATGCAGCGCGTGGCGCCGCAGATCAAGTCGATCCAGGAAAAATATAAGAAATATAGTTTGCGGGATCCGCGCAAAGCGGAAATGAACGAGGAGATTTCGGCGCTGTATAAGAAGGAGGGCGTGAATCCGGCGGGCGGATGTTTGCCGCTCCTGATCCAGATGCCGTTTCTGTTTGCTTATTACCGGATGCTCAACGTGGCCATGGATCTGCGGCATGCGCCGTGGCTCTGGATTAAAGATCTTTCCGCGCCCGATCCTCGGTACGTTCTGCCCATTGCGATTGTGGTCACGATGTTTTTCATGCAACGGATGACGCCCCAGGGTGGCATGGATCCGGCCCAACAAAAGATGATGAATCTTATGATGCCGGTCATGATGGGCTACATCAGCTTCAACCTGCCGGCGGGTCTGGGCCTGTATTGGGCCATGGGCCAGTTGATCGGCATCGTGCAGCAAGCGGCTCTCAACCGCACGTCACTGGGGCGGGAGATGCGGGAGATGATTGCAAAGCGGGCGCGTAAGAAAGAGAAATGAGCTTCTCAGTTGTCAGTCTCTCAGTTGTCAGTTAAATCCGAAGTGGATTTGATGGAAACTGAGAACTGACAACTGAGAACTGAGAACTAACTATGCCGATCACAGACAAGGTTGCTGCCGCTAAACAGATTGGGGAATTCCTGCAGGCCGTCATTTCCAATGGCGGCTTCAAGCTGAAGTATCGGATCACGGTCGATCCTCCGATCGCGCAGAATCGCGAGTGGGAGCATCCCGAAATTCTGGTCGAGTTTGCCGGGCCGGATTCGGCGCTGTTGCTCGAGCGAAGCGGAGAGCTGCTGCGTTCGTTCGAGTTGCTGGCGTCGGAGATCCTTCACCTGCAAGGCAACGAGCACGAGAAGATCTGGTTCGACTGCAAGAACTTCCGGGCGATGCGGATCGACGAGCTGCAACTTGCCGCGCGGGTCGCGGCGGAGCAGGTGCGGCGTACGAGCGAGCCCTACCGGTTCGGGCCCATGTCATCGCGGGAGCGGCGTATCGTGCATCTGGCGCTGCGCGAGGAAAAAGATTTGCGCACTGAAAGCGATGGCGAAGGTGGACGCCGGTCGGTAGTAGTCTATCCGGCGAGTTATAAGTCGACGGCTCCGGCTTTTGCGAGGCGGGAGCGACGGACGATCTGACGCGAGGTCAGATTGCAAAGGCCAGAGGTCAGAAGTAAAAGGATCACGTAGTTTTGGTTTTCACCTCTGCAATCTGACTTCCGGCCTCTCGCTTGTTTTCACATTGCACAGTTTGCGCGGCAGTTAGTTTCTCGACACTTGACAGCGGACCTAAATCGCGATTCGATAAAGCGCTCGCTCGGAATTTTTTTGTTGCAACCCGCCGACGCGACGATTTTTTTGTGCTAGTATGCGGTTCGTCTCGTAATAAATTTCACAGACAACCCGTACTGCAAAACAGACTCTGCTCTGCAGGAAACGATTTTTCAAGATTGGTCTTTCCCGGACGTTTTTGCGCCGGCGCTTTCGAATTCTGATAAACAATGTCTCTTACCAGTTCCGCCATCATCCCGAACCCCTGGGTGCGCATCCTCGACGCCCTGGAAAAGAAAGTCAACCGGCACTCCTACGACACCTGGTTGAAGCCAACGCGCTACAGTCACGCCAGCAATGGAATTTTGTACGTGCGCATTCCTACCGCCGAGTTCCGTCACGTAAGCGACAAATATGCGGACCTGATTCAGGAAGCGGTCGACAACCTCGGTCTCGGATACGAGGATGTGAAATTCGTTACCGCCGAAGATGATCCTTCGAACACGCCCATCCGGCACAACGGCGGGCTGTCGGCTCATAGTTCCAACATCAGTTCGAACGTGGGCCCGAGCGCTGGTGCGAACGCCGGCCCGGGCGGCGCTTCGAATACCGGCGTGAGTGCAGGTCAGCAGTCGAGCCCGGGCCTCCATCCGGCGCAAGGGCGGTTCGACTGGGACAGCGCGGCGCAACTCAATCCTCGCTACACTTTTGACGCGTTCGTCATTGGCAGCGGGAACCAGTTCGCGCACGCGGCTTGCCAGGCGGTGGCCGAGAGGCCCTCGAAAGCCTACAACCCCTTGTTCCTCTACGGGGGCGTAGGAATGGGCAAGACGCACCTGATGCAAGCAATTGGGCACGAGATCAAGCGCCGGATGCCGCAGGCGGCGATCTGCTACGTGTCGAGTGAGAAGTTCACCAACGAGATGATCAACTCGTTGCGCTACGACAAGATGATCAGCTTCCGCGATAAATTCCGGACCATGGATGTACTGCTGATCGACGACATTCAGTTCCTGGCGCAGAAAGAGCGCACACAGGAAGAGTTCTTCCACACATTCAATGCGCTGCACGAGTCGATGAAGCAGATCGTGATCGCCAGCGACCGTCCGCCAAAAGAACTCGCGGAATTTGAGGATCGCCTGCGCAGCCGGTTTGAGTGGGGACTGATTGCCGACATCCAGCCGCCCGATCTGGAAACGAAAGTCGCCATTCTGCAAAAAAAGGCTGAGCAGGAACGAGTCACGTTGCCGACGGATGTGGCCTTGTTTATCGCAACCAATATTCGTTCGAACGTTCGTGAGTTGGAGGGCGCGCTCATTCGCCTGGTGGCGCACTCTTCGCTGATCGGCGCCGAGATCACCCTTCCCTATACCCAGCAGGTGTTGAAGAATTTCATCGACTCGCAGGCGCGCAAGGTGACGATTGAGTCCATTCAGAAAGCGGTAGCCGAGCAATTCGGACTGCGTCTGGTGGAGATCAAGGCGAAGAATAATTCGCGTTCCATCGTATATCCACGCCAGATTGCGATGTACCTGGCCAAGCACCTCACGGAGGCTTCCCTGCCTGAAATTGGACGCCAGTTCGGTGGCAAGCACCACACGACCGTCTTGCATTCCGTGGACAAGATTGAAGAGGTTCGCAAGAACGACAAGGATTTAAACAGGCTGCTGAATAAACTGACCGAGCAATTGGGCGTGTAACGAGCGGTTTCCACCGGCTTTTCCACTTCTCAGGCTATTCTTCCTGCCGTCTGGCTGTGGAGTGTTTGTGGAACCTGTGCGAGACCGGACAGGCACCTGAGAACGGTCCGCAGGTTACGGTGACCTCCACTAAGCTCGGGAGTGATTGTTCACATCAAGGGTTGATAGGGAAGCAACTGAACCGCAGGGACCTGGACCGGTTTTCCACTTCTCCGAACCGCCTACGGTTACTACTGGTTTTCTTGTATTTGCATTTGATATAAGAAGAGAACAGAAGTAGAGTCGGGAGACCCAATATGCCGGTGGAAGTCGCCCCTGCTATAGCCGCATCGACCACGACCATGGAAATCACGGTCAGCAAGTTTGAGCTTCTTCGCGAACTGACAGCCACTCAAGGCGTGGTGGAGCGCAAGACCACCATCCCCATCCTCTCCAACTATCTTTTTGAAGCAGCAGGGGACAAACTCTTTTTGACCGCGACAGATCTCGACCTCAGTCTGCGCACATCCTGCGGTGCCAAGGTAAAAAAAGAAGGCGCCTGCACGATTCCGGCACGCAAACTTTATGACTACGTAAAGTTGCTGCCCGACGCCGATATCACCATCCGGTTACTGGAGAACCACTGGGTCAGCATTCGTTGCGGACGGTCCAACACAAAAATGGTGGGCATGGCGCGGTCGAATTTCCCCAGCCTGCCCGTGTTTCCATCCGCGGGAGTGATCAAGATTCCCGCGGCGGTGCTGCGCTCGATGATTGCCAAGACAGGCTTTGCGATTGCCAGCGAGGAGTCGCGTTACACGCTGAATGGCGCCTTGATGGTGCTGAAGCCGGAGTCGATCACCATGGTAGCGACCGATGGCCACCGCCTGGCGCACGTCGAGCGGGCGGGAGAAAAGCTTGAAGGCGTTTCGGGCGAAATGAAAACGCTGATTCCAAAAAAGGCGATGGACGAGTTGAAATCACTCCTAGATTCCGATGTGGAAACGATTGACTTCGCCAAGGACGAGTCCACGCTGTTCTTCCGCGTAGGCCCGCGTCTGCTGACGTCGCGCCAGCTAACCGGCCAGTTCCCCAACTACGAGGCGGTGCTGCCGAAAGACATCTCTAAGTCGATCGCATTGCATGGCGAGGAACTGGGAGCCGCGATTGCGCGCGTGGCCCAGTTCGCCGATGAGCGGTCGCGCGCCGTGCGGCTGCGTCTGGAAAAAGGCGAGTTGAAAATTTCCGCGTCATCTACCGAGACTGGCGAGTCAGAAGATTCCATCGAAGTCGCCTACGACGGTGAACCCATGGCCATCGGATTCAACGCACAATATCTGATGGACTTCATCAAGGCAACCGGCTCGTGCGAAGTGAAGCTGGAGCTGAAAGATGCCCAGTCTGCCGGCCAGCTTCGTCCGGCGGAGGGCGAAGATTATAAGTACCGGTACATTGTCATGCCGATGCGGATCTGAGGCTGCGCGTTCGACTGACGATTTACCGCCGGGCACTCCGGCCGGCGAGGAGGCGTGATGCTATCCGGCTTTAAGAAATTTATCCTGCGTGGCAATGTGGTGGATATGGCGGTAGGCGTGGTGATTGGCGCGGCTTTTGGCGGCGTGGTCACGGCGCTGACGACCGACCTGTTGACGCCATTCATTGCGGCGATCGTGGGCAAGCCGGATTTCTCCGCCGTCCATTTCACGATTCACGGAGCGCTATTTCCCCTGGGCCATTTCATCAACTCCGCAGTGTCGTTTCTGCTGATTGCTGGGGCCATTTATTTCTTTGTGGTGGTGCCAGTGAATGCGCTGGTAGCGCGGATGCGCAAGGATCCGGCGCCGGCCGATCCGACCACCAAGAAGTGTCCGGAATGTCTGAGCGAGATTCCGATCGATGCGCGCCGCTGTAGCTTCTGCGCGCAGCCGGTGATGGGCAAGGCCGCCTAGTTGTGGAGCGACGGGTTCCCGCCCGTCAGAAGTTGGCGGCTGTGCCTTGGCGAAATCCGCCGACTTCCTGTAAAATTGTAGTTTGGCAGCAATTTCGGCAACAGCCTTGGAAGGACTTCAGAGTTATGGCACGAGTTTGTGATATCTGCGGCAAAGGGCCGCAGTTCGGAAATACCATCAGCCACGCCCACAATGTGAGCAAGCGGCGCTGGAACGTCAATCTGCGCCCGGTTCACGCCAAGGTGGGAGCCGCCACCAAGCACATCCGCGTCTGCACTTCCTGCCTGCGCAGCGGCAAAGTGGTTAAGGCATAACAATTCGAGAGCCCGCGGACCGTTCGTAGTCCCGCGCTACTTCACATCCACTAATCGCACGTCGAAGATCAGGGTCGCGTTCGCCGGAATGACGCCCGGATAACCCTTTTCTCCGTAGGCCAGGTCGGGCGGAATGCGCAGTTGCCGCTTGCCACCGACCTTCATGCCAACAACGCCTTCGTCCCAACCCTTGATGACCTGGCTGGCGCCCAGCTTGAAGTCAAACGGATGCCCGGTCCCGACCGAACTGTCGAACTTCTTGCCGTTGGTGAGCCAGCCGGTGTAATCGACTTTGACTTGCTGCCCGGTTTCGGCAACCGCGCCGGTGCCAACTTTGATGTCCCAATATTCGAGACCGCTCGTAGTTTTGATGGGATCCCCGGTGACCTTGGTGGGCCCGCTGGCGGCGCCCTTTGCGGTCTGGGCGCCCCCCAGGCCGGTCACTGCGAGCAGTGTGACGGCTAGGACAAAAGCTTTCATAGTGCCTCTTTTCTGGTTTCCCTAAAATAGTTGTCCTCGAATACGCGAACCTTCAAGCCAGCGCGATCACATCAATTTCAACCAGGGTGTCTTTTGGCAGCCGCGCCACTTCTACGGTGGAGCGGGCCGGCGGCGCATTCTTGAAGTAGCGGCCGTAGACTTCGTTCATGGCGGCGAAGTCTCCCATGTTCTTGAGGAAGACAGTGCAGCGCAGAACTTTCTCCAGCGCGCTGCCCGAGGCCTGCAAAACGGCAGCGAGGTTCTTAAGCACGCGGTCGGTTTGCGCGCTGATGTCGCCGGCGATTACCTGCTGGGTTGCGGGATCGATGGCTACCTGTCCAGATGTGAAGATCAGGCCTTGGGCCCGAATGGCCTGCGAGTAGGGGCCGATGGCTTGCGGGGCCTGAGCGGTGGCGATTACGTCGCGCATGATTTCTCCAGTGCGTACTGCGTTTGTGCCGGTATGCGATGATGACGAAGAGTGATTAACGCAGATTGCGGCGGTGGAAGTCAAACGCGTTCGTGGAGAGACGGGCGTCCGCGCCCGTCCCGCGTAGCGACAGCCGCCCTCGGCTGTCCAACCCGAGCGCAGCTCGGCACTTGCCTCGGCGAAAGCAACCGGCACTGCTCTAGAACAGCGAACTCTGCCGCCGATTAGGAGTAATCCCAAAATGCTCGTAAGCGAGCTGCGTAGCCACTCGCCCGCGCGGAGTCCGATTCAAGAACCCGATCTGGATCAGAAAAGGCTCATAGATTTCTTCAATGGCGTCCGGTTCCTCCGCAAGCGCCGCGCCCAGCGTATTCAATCCCACCGGTCCGCCCTGATATTTTTCAATGATGGTGAGCAGCAGTTTGCGGTCGACTTCGTCAAAGCCGTAGCGGTCGACTTCCAGCATGCTGAGCGCGGACTGCGCCGTCGACAGATCAATGGAGCCGTTGGCCCGCACCTGGGCATAGTCGCGCACGCGCCGCAGCAGGCGGTTGGCGATGCGCGGCGTTCCACGGGAGCGGCTCGCGATTTCGACGGCTCCGGGGCGATCGATTTTCACGCCCAGGATTTCGGCGGAACGCTCGACGATTACGCGCAGGTCGTCGTGGGTGTAGAACTCAAGCCGCAGCAGCAGACCAAACCGCGAGCGCAGGGGCGCGGAGAGCAGTCCCGCGCGCGTGGTCGCGCCAATAAAGGTGAAGGGCTTCACGTCCATAGTGTGCGTGCGCGCGGACGGCCCCTGGCCGATCATGATGTCGAGCTTATAGTCTTCGAGCGCGGAATAGAGGATCTCTTCGAGCGCCGGCTGCAGGCGGTGCACTTCATCGATGAATAGCACCTGCCGGTCGCGGAGATTAGTGAGGATCGCGGTCAGATCACCTTTGATCTGCAGCGTAGGCCCGGAGGTCTGCTGGAACGCGGCTCCGAGTTCGTTGGCGATGATATTGGCGAGCGTCGTTTTGCCCAGGCCGGGCGGTCCGTAGAGCAGCACGTGGTCAAGCGCTTCGCCTCGGGATTTGGCGGCCTGGATGGCTACGTCCAGATTCTCTTTGACTTTGTCCTGGCCAATGAATTCCTGCAGGCGCTGCGGCCGAAGCTTCAGCTCAAACGAGGAATCGTCCTCAACCGGAGCGGCAGAGACCAGCCGGTCTTTTGTGTGCGTGGGGAGATGGAGCGCGGGATTGTCTTTGGCGGCGGACACTGAAGGCGATGGTAAAGCGAAAAGCGGAATCAAGCAATTGCCAGTGCGAAGCCTCTCCGGATCTTTACTCCATCGGACGGGCGAGTCGCCAGTCCCCGCACAAGCGACTACTGCCCAATCACGCCCAGCCGCACGCCCTTCAGCTTGCTCGCGTCGAACCACGCCACCTTCTGCCCGAACCAGGTTTTATTCCCGGAGAGCTTGTACTTCTTGACTGCTGCTGCCATGTCCTGGGTCGCGAGCAGGTAGGCGACCGGAGTCTCGCCATATTTGGCAAGCCGGTCCGAGAGCCAGCCTCCGCTCGCAGGCGCCGCCAGAATCACCGGCTCGCCGGGGAAGTACGCAAGTTTCCCGAAATCTTTTTGCGTCTCGATCAGCGGGTCGGCCCACCCGTAAGCCTTGCGGAACAAGGCAATCGACGCATCGAGGTTACTGACGCCAAGCACTACGTTCTCGACGCCGGTGACCGGCGCTCCTTTCACGCTGGCTGACGTCTGCACCCGCCAGGCGCGCGGCGTCTGGTCTTCGATGATGAAGGGCAGAGTGGAGCCCGGAGTGCCGGAGCCGGCGGCAGCCGTCGTCCACTCGACCGACATTCCGTCGGGGCGCTTGCGGCTGCCAGGCTGGGGAGTGGTCACAGGAATTCCAGCTTTCTTCAGGCGGTCGACTTCCTGCAGCAAAACGTTTGTGCCCACCGCCCACGCGCAGGTGACCGCATCCTCGGACATATACTTCGACCAGTCGGAGCCAGCCGTTACTCCCGGTTTTATGGGCGCAATCAGTTCAATGTAAGTCGTGTCATCGAAGCCAATGATGGCCATCTGAGTAATACCGTTGCCGTGGGGACCACCGATGTCCGGAGCCAAGCCCACTTCGCCGAAGGCTTGGCGAAGCGTGTCAAGATTCGATCCACAAATCGACACGTGATCAAGCTCCAGTGTCACGCTCTTGCTTTCCTGGGCCATCGCGGATTGGGTCATCGCAAGTCGAAAGCTGACTAAAAGAACAAGGGTAACGAAGGACAAACGGCAGCAGATCGGGAAACTCCGCTTAAACATCCGTGCCTCCTTGGAAACGAGAAAGACGAATGTTACGCTACAAAACGCTCGCAGTGAATCTTTTTTGAGGTAGCGGTTCCGCGGTGGACGGGCGAAGACGCACGTTTCTCCGCCGAACCTCCTATTCCTCTTCTTCCTTCACCTCGCCGCGCTCGGCTTTGGCCTTCTCGATGATCTTCTCCTGCAATTGTTGCGGGACGACGTCGTAGTGGTGCATTTCCATGGAGAAGCTGCCGCGGCCCTGGGTCATCGAGGTCAGATCGGTGCCGTAGGTCAGCATTTCGGCCATGGGCACTTCGGCCTTGACGATGGTCTTGCCGGCCTTGTTGTCCATGCCCTGGATGCGCCCGCGACGGCTGTTGAGGTCGCCCATGATGGTGCCGGCGAACTCGTCGGGAATGGTGATCTCGACGTTCATGATCGGCTCCAGCAGCGTGGGCTTGGCCTGCTCCATGGCTTTGCGGAAGGCGATGCGGCCGGCCATCTTGAACGACAGTTCGTTGGAATCCACGTCGTGATAGGAGCCGTCGTAGAGGATGACCCGAAAGTTCACCACGGGATAGCCCGCGAGATAGCCGCGCGCGGCCGCTTCCACGATTCCCTTTTCGACCGCGGGAATGTAGTTCCGCGGGATGGCGCCGCCGAAAATTTCGTTGACGAACTCGAATTTGCCTGCCGCGCGGCAGCGGCTCCATCTTGATTTTGCAATCGCCGAACTGGCCGTGGCCGCCGGTCTGTTTCTTGTGGCGGCCCTGCACGTCGGCTCTGCCGCGAATGGTTTCGCGATAAGGCACTTTGGGCGCCTTCAGGACCACTTCGGTGTGATACCGGTTCTTCAGCTTCGAGACGACGACTTCGATGTGCTGCTGGCCGGTGCCCGCGATCAGGAACTCCTTGGTCTGCGGGTCGCGGAAAAAACGCAGCATGGCGTCCTCTTCCATCAGCTTGTGGAGGCCGTCGCCCAGCTTGTCTTCGTCGGCGCGGGTCTTGGGCTCGATGGCGAAGGTGATGGCCGGCTCGGCAGCTGACCGCCGGATACTGGATGGGCGATGCCTTGTCGCCCAGCGTATCGCCGGTCAGAGTTTCTCGCAGCTTCGCGACCGCGCCGATATCGCCCGCGTGCAGCTCCGGGATAGGAACCGCCGGCTTGCCCTGGATGAGGGAAATATGCGCGAACTTTTCTTGACTATTGCGATTGTAGTTCTGCAGCGAAGCGTCGTTCTTCAGCACGCCGGAAAAAACCTTGAAGAACGAAATGCGGCCGGCGAACGCGTCCGACAAAGTCTTGAAGACGTA
Organism: uncultured Acidobacteriaceae bacterium; assembly: GCA_963760175.1. Taxonomy (GTDB): domain Bacteria; phylum Acidobacteriota; class Terriglobia; order Terriglobales; family Acidobacteriaceae; genus Acidiflorens. The sequence goes on along the minus strand of CAVXBU010000009.1, from coordinate 188,297 downwards.
GACCGAGGCGGGCTCGGTGTCAGTGCCCTTGCGTTCAGCGGGCGCGCTGCCTTCGGCCGTCCAGCCGGTGATGGCGTGATGTTCGCTCGCGGCAGGTGTGTAGTCGACGATGAAAGTCCATCAGCTCGTCGACGCCGATGTTGCCGAGCCCGGAGGTGAAGAGCACGGGAAAAATTTTGTCCTCGCGAATCGCTTTGTGCAGCGCCGGGACGAGATGCTCTTCGGGGATGGTGCCCGTTTCAAAGAACTCTTCCATCAACTCGTCTTTGCCCTCGGCGACCAGTTCCACCAATTTTTCGTGCGCTTCTTTGGCGACGCTCGGCCATGTTGGCGGGGATCGGGCCGACTTTGCCTTTGCCGTTTCCGCCCATCTCGTAGGTGTAGGCCTTCATCCGGACCAGGTCGACAATGCCGCTGAGACTTTTCTCGCGGCCGATGGGCAGCTGCAACGGAGTGACGGCGCGGCCGAAGGCGTTGGTGAGCGATTCGAGCACGCGGTTGGAGTCGGCGCGCTCGCGGTCCATGCGGTTGACGACGATCATGCGCGGCAGGTCGATATCATTGCAGTATTGCCAGATGCGCTGGGTCACGACCTCGACTCCGGCAACGCCGTCGACCACGACCAGCGCAGCTTCGACCACGGGCAGCGCCATCTTGGCTTCGTGGACGAACATATTGAAGCCGGGAGTGTCGAGCAGATTGATCTTGACCTTCGCGTCGGCCGGCCCCACTCGACGAAAGCAAGGCCGGTGGAGATGGACATCTTGCGGGCGATTTCCTCTTCGTCGTAGTCGGTGGAGCGGTGCCGTCGTCGACCCGCCCCAGGCGAGGCGCGGCGCCGGCGGTGTAGAGCATGGCGGAAACAAGGGTAGTTTTGCCGGCATGCCCGTGTCCGATGAGGGCAAGATTGCGCAGATTGGCTGCGGCGTACACTTTCACGGGTTGTCTCCTTCCGCAGGCTTACGGGAAGGGTGATAAGGCCCGGAATGAGGATGAGTACAGGCTACAGGCCAGCCCAACAACGCCTGCGAAACTTCTGATGCTAACACAGGGGGTGGGAGGGCTCAAAGGAAGGCTAACCCAGCAAGCTGTGTTCAGCCGTGCCATCCTCCTTGCGGACAAAGCTCCTCGTGAGTTTCCAGCAAAGCACGAATCCACCAGCACCAAACAGCATGAAAAAAACCGAAATAACAATAGCGACAGCGTCCTCACCGAGACTGGAACCTCTCAGTGACAAGGGGAATAAGAGAGGCCAAAAAATAGCAACCAAGAGAAAGCCTAGATATCCACATATGGCTGCGACGACAGCGCAAAGAAAAATCCGCGCAAGGCTTTTCATATTCGGCACCTGATGTCAACGAACGGAACAAGCGAGGGGATCTGGGCGCTCGTCCATGGTGCTACAGCACGGCGCTCTTCTCCGCGATCAACTTCTTAATCTTCTCTACGAACTCCGCCGCGCCCATGTCCTCAGTCTTCTCTTTCCGACGAATGCGGACGTTGACTTTATTAGCCTCAGCTTCCTTATCGCCCACCACCAGCAAGAACGGCACCTTCTGCATGGCATGTTCGCGGATTTTTGCATTCATCTTCTCGTTGCGCGAATCGACTTCCACGCGCACCCCCGCCGCCCGCAGTTGCGCGGCGACCTTCTCCGCGTACTCGGTATGCCGCTCGGCGATCGGGATCATCGCCACCTGCACCGGCGAGAGCCACACCGGGAACGCTCCAGCGTAGTGTTCGATGAGCACGCCAAAGAAGCGCTCGATTGATCCATAGAGCGCGCGGTGGACCATGAGCGGCTGCTTGCGGGTGCCGTCCTCGGCGACGTATTCGAGCTGAAAGCGTTGCGGCAGGTTGAAGTCGAACTGCACGGTCGAGAGCTGCCATAGGCGTCCGATGGCGTCGACCAGCTTGATATCGATCTTCGGCCCGTAGAACGCGGCTTCGCCCGGAATGATCTTGTACTCAATCTTGCGCTCTTTGAGCACTTTCTCCAGCGAATCGGTGGCCAGCTTCCACTGCTCGTCGCTGCCCACAAAGTTCTTCCGGTCGTCGGGATTCCACGTCGAAAGCTCGGTCTGGAATTTATCGAAGCCGAAGTCTTTCAGAACCTCCAGCGCAAAATCGAGGCAGCCCACAATCTCCGCCTCAATTTGTTCGGGAGTGCAGAAGATATGCGCGTCGTCCTGAGTAAAGCCGCGAACCCGCAGCAGCCCATGCATCACTCCCGAACGCTCGTACCGATACACCGTCCCGAGTTCGCCCAACCGCACCGGCAAATCGCGATACGACTTCAGCGAATCTTTGTAGATCAGGATGTGTCCCGGGCAGTTCATGGGCTTGAGGCGATATTCGGCGTCGTCGAGTTCCATTACGTCGAACATGTTCTGCGAGTAGTAACCCTCGTGGCCCGAGGTAAAAAACAACTGTCGCCGCGCCACATGCGGCGTAACCACGAGCGAGTACCCGCGGCGCAGGTACTCTTCGCGCATCCAGTCTTCCATCTCCTTGCGGATGATCCCGCCCTTCGGATGCCAGAAGATCAGCCCCGGCCCGGCGAGTTCCTGAATCGAAAACAGGTCAAGCTGTTTGCCGAGCACGCGATGGTCGCGCTTCTTGGCTTCTTCGAGGCCGTTGAGGTAGGCGTCGAGATCCTTCTTCGAAAAAAACGACGTGCCATAGATGCGCTGCAGTTGCGCATTCTTTTCGTCCCCCAGCCAGTACGCGCCGGCAATGTTGAGCAGCTTGAAGGCTTTGATTTTCCCGGTCGAAGGCAGATGCGGACCGCGGCAGAAATCCTGAAACTTGCCGGTCTTGTAAACCGAGATCTTTTCATCGGGCTTGGTGAACTGCTCGATGAAGTGGCACTTCATGAAGTCACCTTCGCCCTTGAACTTCTCCAGTCCTTCCGCGCGCGGCAGAAATTCGCGAGCATAGGGCAGATTTTGCTGGACAAGTTCCTGCATTTTCTTCTCAATCTTTTCCAGATCCTCGGGCGTAAACGCGGTCGGGCGATAAAAGTCGTAGAAGAATCCGTTCTCGGTCGCCGGACCGTGGCCAAGCTTGGTCTCCGGGAAAAGTTCAAGCACCGCCGCCGCCAGCAGGTGCGCGGACGAATGCCGGTAGACTTCGAGCGCCTCAGGGTCGCGGTCGGTAAGGATGCGCAGGTCGGTGTCTTTTTCGAGCGGACGGGTGAGGTCGATCAAATTGCCATTCGTTTTGGCGGCAAGAGCGGCGTCGGCAAGCCGCGGACTGATGGACTTGGCAACGTCGAGCGCAGTGGTGCCCTTCGGAACTTCCTTGGTGCTGCCGTCGGGAAGCTTGAGATGAATGCTGTCAGACTCAACATGGATTGACCCTTGTATTCCGCTGAATCCCTAAGTTTATCATTTGCGCGCGCGGGAACAGGGCCGTCCCTACGCAGCTCTAGGCGCGGAATGCAGAGCTTCGATTGCCGACTTCACCCTGGCCGACACCTCGTCCGTATCGCGCACGGTCAACCCGGAGGTGGAAATTCTTTCACCGGCGCGCATCTCCAGCGGCTGGCATTTGATGTGGTAGGTGTTCATCGGGAGCAGGTCGAAAGTGCCGACGAGCGCGATCGGGACGATATCCGCCTGGGCTTTGATCGCCAGAAAAAATGCGCCCGGCAGAAATGGTTGAATCTCGCCATCTCGCGTGCGGCCGCCCTCGGGAAAAATTACCAGCGGCATGCCGCTGCGCAGGCTCCTCAGCGCTGACTTGATCGAGCCGATCGACGCTGCCGGATTCTGCTGGTTGATGCAGACTTGTCCCGAGCGTTTCAGATGCCAGCCGACGAACGGGTAGGCGAGCAATTCGCTCTTGAAGATAATGCGGAATTGAAATGGCAAGTTGACGTAGAGGATCGGAATATCCAGCGCCGACGCATGCGTGACCGCATAGACGCGCGGTCTGGAGCGCCCGATCTTATCGTTATTCTCGACATCGCTTCGATCCAGGCCCGTGACCTTCACCGGCGACAGGATCGTCTTCATGATCAGCCACGACCAGAAGCGCGCAAGATTGTGCTGAATGCGCCCGTTGCGGTCGAAGAGCGAGCAGATCAGAGATACCGTGCCCAGAATCAGCGTGTAAGCCCAAATCAGCGGATCGAGAATGAAGTACGAGCGCAGCCGGCTGAGCCAGCCGTGCCGGGCCCCGGGTTGAGCCGCGGCCCGCATCCCAGGAGACCACGTAGGGACAGCACCGGGGTCCCCGTCACGCGCGGTTTTCGCGTGAGGGGGTGGAGGAGCCCCCGGCTGTCCAGCCGAGCGCAGCTCGGCAGTCTCTTTTTCCGGCTCCGCGGTTGTGGCGATCTTATTCAAGCTCGTCTATTTAGATGCGGATGCCAAGCATTCGCATCGCCTCTCCTACAATGTAAATCGAACCAGTAACGACTACCAGGCCGCCAGATCCGGCAACCTTCCGCGCCCGGTCCAGAGCCGACGCTACGTTTTCGGCCTCTTCAACATCGATGCCCGCAGCCACACGCGCCGCTGCCTGCCTGATCTCGTCCGGGCTCGCCGAGCGCGGGTTGTTGGCGTGGGTCACGATCACGTGCCCGGCAATCGGAAACAGAATCTCGGTGATCTCCCGCACCGCCTTGTCCCGCATCACGCCAAAAACCATAGTGATCTCGCGGCCGTTTTCCAAATCCTGATATGCAGCCGAAAGCGTTGATCGCAGGGCCCACGCTCCCGCCGGATTATGCGCGACATCGAGCACATATTCAGGATCGTCTCCCGCCGCCGGCACCACCTGAAAGCGCCCCGGCCAATGCGTTTCGCGGATACCGCGGGCGATCGTCTCCTGCGTGATTTGCGCGGTTCCCTTATCGTCTAATTCTTGGTTACGCAGTTCCACCGCCGCCGCAATCGCCAGCGCCAGGTTGCGCAGCTGATGACGCCCCACCAGCGGCGACTCGACCATGATTCGCGTGCCCATCACTTCCAGCGGATAACGATTCCAGATGCCCGCATCCCGGCTCATACAACTCGCGCTTCCCGGCGATACCGGAGGCACATAGGGCACTGCATTCACCGCACGCGCGCCCAGCTCCAGAATTGTGTTTCCGATTACGTCGTTAGCCTCGGGCAATTGCGGCAGCGTGACCACCACGCCGCCGGACCGTATGACTCCCGCTTTTTCGCGTGCAATTTCGCCGATAGTTTCGCCCAGATATTTCTGATGATCGAGCGAGACGTCGGTGATGATGCTGAGGCGCGGCGCAACCACGTTGGTCGCGTCCAGACGCCCACCCATGCCGACCTCCAGCACAACCATGTCCGGACGGCTGCGGGCAAAATACTCAAAGGCCATCGCGGTCAGCATCTCAAAAAAACTGGGATGCCAGGGCAGATCGCCTTCTGACACCAGTCGCTCGGCAGTGCGGCCGACCACGTCATGGAGCGTAGCGAAATCGTCGTCGCCGATGGGCTCGCCATTAAGGCGAATCCGCTCGTTAATGCGAATCAGATGCGGCGAAGTATAAAGCCCCGTTTTCAGCCCCGAAGCCCGCAGAATGGACGCCAGAGTAGCGGCCGTCGAACCCTTGCCGTTGGTGCCGGCAACGAGCACCGTCGGGAAGCGATTTTCCGGATGCCCCAGCGCGGCCAGCAGCACGCGCATGTGCGCCAGATCGAACTTGTGCGAAGGCGTCTGCGCCAGTTCGTGGCCCAGCGCATACATCTGCGCGACTGCGGTTTCGTAGGACATCGGTCGTTGGTCGCTGGTCGTCGTCGTCAGTCGTTCGCGACCTCGGGGAGGGTTCGTCTTCCGCTATTCGACCAGCAAGCACATTTAGGGTAGCAAGTTCGGCCGCCGGTTTCGACTCTCTCTCATTAGAAGGAGGCTGCCAGAGGCCAAACTGCGCCCCAAGAACGCTGAGCAGAAATCTCACCGTGGATCGCTAGGGGGTGGGTTTTGCCAACGACCAGCGACGGACGACGAACGACCAGCGACCGCCTCTACGCCGCCTGCACCATGAAGTCCAGCGCCCGCGCGATGTACGGCTTCATCTCTTTGCGCGTAACCACGGCATCCAGCATTCCGTGTTCCAGCAGAAACTCGGAGCGCTGAAACCCTGGCGGCAGCTTCTGCCGGATGGTCTGCTCGATCACTCGCGGCCCGGCGAAGCCAATCAGCGCGCCCGGTTCGGCGATGTTGAGATCGCCCAGCATGGCAAACGATGCGGTCACGCCGCCGGTGGTGGGATCGGTCAAAACCGAAATGTACGGAACCCGCGCCGCGTCTAAACGCGCCAGCGCGGCGGAGATCTTCGCCAGTTGCATCAGGCTGATCACGCCTTCCATCATGCGCGCGCCGCCCGAGGCGGAAACGATGATGATCGGCCTGCGCGTTTCAGTCGCCTTCTCAATCGCTCGTGTAATGGCCTCGCCCACCACCGCTCCCATGCTTCCGCCGATAAACGAATATTCCATCGAGCTGACGATCACTGGACGGCCGTTCAGCTTGCCATGAGCATTGATGATGGCGTCTTTCAGGCCGGTGTCGGTCTTCGCTTGCTTCAGACGCGAGGAGTACGCTTTCAGGTCCACAAACTTCAACGGGTCGGTGGAAACCAGATTGCTGTCGAAAACTTCGTATTGATTGTCGTCGAGAAGTTGGGCCAGGCGGGCGCGAGCGTCGATGCGAAAGTGCTTGTCGCACTTCGGGCAGACGTTGAAGTTCTCTTCGAGGTCCTTTTTCCAGATGATCTGGCGGCAGCTGTCACACTTCACCCACAGCCCCTCGGTGCGTACTATCTTCTCGCCCGAAGTGTCCAACTCGCCGGCTTGTCGCTTGAACCAGGTCATAAGAGCAGTTCTCAGTTGTCAGTTCTCAGTAAAACCGTCCGAGCCACGCTCTTACTGAGAACTGACGACTGACAACTGAGAACTAGTATTCGATTCCTCTCTGCGCCATCACGCCTTTCTCGTAGGCGTGCTTTACCTGCCGCATTTCGGTTACGGTGTCGGCCAGTTCGACAATTGTCGGATGCGCATTCCTTCCGGTCAAGATGACGTGCACCATCTCCGGCTTGTGCTTCAGAGACTCCGCCACTTTCTCCGCGTCCAGCATACCGTAGCTGATGGCGTAATTGATCTCGTCGAGCACCACCAAGTCCCATTCGCCCGATTGGATCGCCTTCTCAGCCTCTGTCCAGGCCTCCTCCACCATCCGCACATCTTCAGGGTCAGGCTTCTCGGCGCCGACTTTCACGAAGCCGCGTCCCATCTGCTTCATCACGAACTTGTCGCCGAAAGCCTTGACCGCGTCGAGTTCGCCGTAATGCCACGAGCCCTTTAGAAACTGCAGCATCAGGACGCGCATTCCCTGCCCAACCGCCCGCAACGCCGTGCCCATGGCTGCCGTGGTCTTTCCCTTGCCCGGACCGGTATTCACGATGATGAGACCACGGCGCAGATCCGACATAGGGCCGAACTTCCAATTGTACGGGGCCGCAATAACGTTGCCAAATCCGCCCCGCTAAACTTTGAGGAAGATTTTCTTGCGCCAGAGAAGCCAGAGCAGCACCCAGCAGAATAAAACCGCAGCCAAGGAGTACATCAACGAAGCGTTGGCAGGACTGGCGCCCAGCGATTCCAGTCGGGCCTGCGCAGTGTCGTGCCAACTGAGAACAGTTCCATTCGCTCCCTTTACGTTGAAACTGTAGCCAGGTCCGTACACCAACGAGTCGGCGACAAATCCAGCGATGGCATTCATCCCGAAGACCAGAATCGGCATCGTCCAGGCGCCGCGCCACTCTTTGATTTCCAGTATCCAATACAGCAAAGCGAGAAACGCCAGAGAAAAGCCGCCGGTGAAAAGGACGAACGAACTAGTCCACAGATGCTTGTTGATCGGGAACCATACGTTCCAGACTTCACCGGCAATCAGGCCGAGAATCCCGAATAGCAACATGCGAATCGCGATGGTCGTGCGGCTTCGTTCCGTGCGCAGCCACCAGCCCGTCAGCACTCCGATCAAGGTCGTTGCAATTGCCGCCGATGCTGCTGATGATTCCTTCCGGGTCTCGAGTTCCGTCGTAGAGATGTCCCATAAACAGCTTGCGATCAAGCCACGCTACGATGCTTCGATCCGGGTCCATGAACGGGATATCGCGTCCGGGCACGCCAAGACCAGGCACAGGAACAAAGCGCAATATCGCCCAATATCCCAATAGCAAAGCGGCGAGGGCGATCAGTTGCCCGCGGCGGTTCGACCACAACACCAGAATGGCGGCTGCAAAGTAGCAAAGCGCAATCCTCTGAGTTACCCCTTCAAAACGCCAGGTATGCAGATCTAGCCCGACAATGGGAGAGGCATTCACGAACAGTCCAATAGCGATGAGAATCAGGCTCCGTCTAAGAGCGTGCAACAGGATCTGTGGTCGCGTCTCGCCGCGACGGAGCCTGGCCGAGAAAGAGAACACCATGGACACGCCGACCAGGAACAAAAAAGACGGGAAGATGAAGTCGGCCGGAGACCAGCCATTCCACTCCGCATGTTTAATAGCCCAGTAAGCCTTGTCGTCACTGCCCGGGTTGTCGACGATGATCATGCCGGCAACGGCTAGGCCGCGAAATACGTCGAGGCACATCAAACGCGCCGGGTAGGGTTTGCCATCGACTTCCGTGCCCTCGGTTGGCGCGGAGAGCGTCTCGGTGGCTGACATAGCAAACCAATATAGCGAGGCGCGAAGAATTTTTCATCACTGGAACTTCTGCCAAAACCAAAAGGCGGACGGTTTTGGTTTCCGTCCGCCTCGTGGTCAAACGGGGTGCACATCTTTTCTAAGGCATTTCGACGACTCGTTGCAGCTTAGGCTGACCTTCGCCGTTCGCCGCACCCGACTCCTCGCTGCCCAGCAAGCGTGCTGCAATCCGCAAAGCATCCATCTCTTTGCGGACTCGCAGCATCTCCTGCTCCTTCATTCGTAGTACTTCGTACGGGTTCTTCATTGGGGGAGGGCCTCGTCTACGAATTCAGACTTGTTTCGCCTGTCAAGAAATACAATATGCCAGTTTCGCGCCGCTGTGAAGCTGCCAGAAGTGCATCGGGGCGAGAATCGAATTGCGCGAGAATAGGGGCTGCCTGGCCGCTGCCCATTACCATAAAGTTAATGTCCCAAATGATAGGGATGATGCTTGAGAATAGTGAAAGCCCGGTAGAGCTGTTCCAGCAGAACCACGCGCGCCAACTCGTGGGGCAGCGTCATCCTTCCGAGCGACAGCGTAAACCGGGCTTGGCGCCGCGCCTCTTCACTGAAGCCGTCGCTGCCCCCAATCGCGAACAGCAGCGGTGTCGCGTTCACCTGCTCGCGCTCCAGAAACTCGGCCAGATCCTCGGATGAATACTGCTTTCCCCGCGAATCAAGGAGAACCAGCTAGTGGCGCTCTTTTTGCTGCCGCTGCTTTTCTCCGCGGCCAGCGACAAAATTGCGGCTTCGTCCTTCAATGCCACGCCTGCAACGTCAGCATAGTGCGAGATGCGTTTCAGGTATTCATCGGTCAGAGCCTGGATCGCCGGCTCTTTCGTCTTCCCGATCCATGCCACTTTGATCTTCATGCGGCTCAACTCGCTCGATTTTGGGTGGCGCGGCGCTTCAGCGCTGCGATCACTGGTCTACTCAGAGTCGGCTTTATCCGCTGCGGTACCAACCTGTATCACTCATTTCCAAATCGCGGATCAGGCTTTTCCCGACGCCAGAATTACAACGGCACCGAAGCGGATCTCATCTCCGACGCGATAGTGCTCCATCGCTGCTTTTGCCTCTGCACGGATCGCCGGCCATTCTTCCGCGTGCACTCGCTCCAGCATCGGCCGGAACGGAGCTGCCACTGCGCAAGCGTATTCGAAAACTTCCTCCGCATTTCCCGGCCAAGTCCAGGGCAGATTTTGGGTCGACTCTTCCGCCTCGTGAAATCCCGCGGCCGAGAGCGCGGTTAAGAGCGAGCCCGCGTCCGAGAATCGAAAAGGGTCGGCTGCTTCCGTTTGAAGCATGTCTCCGCCCACGTGCCGGTGCACAATCTTCATCGTCGTCTGCCAGAAAGGCTGTTCGATCGGACCCCAAACGGCAAAGCAGGCGCGAGCCTCGGGCCGCAAAACGCGGCGCAATTCCGCCAGCGCTCGCTCGACGTCGCTGAAAAACATCACCCCAAAGCGGCAGGAGGCGAGATCAAAGGTCTGGTCGGCAAACGGCAACTCGTGCGCGTCGGCCTGCTTGATCGTGAAGTTCGAGAGTTCCTTGTTGCGGGCGCGCCGGGCGGCGATGTCAAGCAGTTCCGAACTCTGATCCACCGCCGTCACCGAACCCCGTGGACCAACGCGTTGCGCCAGACTGATCCCAGGTTCGCCGGTGCCGCTGGCCAGATCGAGAACGCGCATGCCAGGCAGCGGGCGCGAGTATTGAACCAACGCCTCTGTTACCGCGCTGCCCATGGCCGCCGATTTTGCCTTCCACTTTTCTGAAGCAATCAAGCGGTAGGACGAACTCCACGGGGCTGGATTCGTAGCGGACACTTCAGGCCTTTTTGCGCGTTTTCTTAGGCGCTGCGGCTGTAGCGGTCGCCGGCTTGCCAATCGCAGCCTTGCTAACCGCCGCCCGCCGAGCCTTCGGTTTGGCTGTCAATTCCGCCGGCTCCAGCCGCTTGGCCGACTTCCACAGACGTTCCAGATCATAGAACTGGCGTGCTTTCTCGGAAAAAATATGGACGACGAAGTCCACGTAGTCGAGCAGCACCCACTCCGCCTGTTTGTAGCCCTCGGCATGCGTTACGCGGAGGCCCAGCGCCTCCAGGCGCTCGTCGACCGCGTCGGCAATGGCCTGGACCTGCCGCGGATTGGTCCCGCTGCACATCACAAAGTAGTCGGTGAACGCTCCCGAATCCTTTTCCAGTTCGAGAACCGTCACATCTTCAGCTTGTTTATCCTGGCAGGCGAGGATGGCTTCGTTTACCTGAAGTTTGAGGTCGTCCTTTTTCTTCATACGGAATGATTCTTCATAAGGGATGTCATACAGGATGATCGATTGTAACCCGCCGGCAACGGCCCGAGGTCCCGTCCCTACGAGAGCTTCCCGCCGTACAGTCCGTGCTTCTTTATGTAATCGGCCACCCGCGGGTCCAGCCATCGTGCCAGCGGCTTGCCCTGCGCCGCCGCCGCCCGAATCGCGGTCGCGGAGATGTTCTGGTGAACTCCTTCCAGCAAGTGCAGCGTCACCCCGGGAAGAACCAGGTCGCCCTTTGCCGGCTGTTTATGAAATGGACGAGTCACCGCGGCCGGAGGCCGCAAACCTTCCGGCAACGACTCGGCCACGTCCCGCAACGAATATCCGGGACGGCTGGCCACGATGAAATCGCATTCCGACAGCAGCGCTCGCGCCTCGCGCCAGTGTGCGATGTCGCGGAAGGCGTCGATTCCGATCAGAAAAAAAAGCCGGTCCGATTTCTTGAGTGTCTTTTTCAGCCGTCGAATCGTGTCGATGGAATAATTCGCGCGGCCCTGCTTGGGGACAGCCGCCTCCGGCTGTCCAGCGGAGCGAAGCTCCGCAGTCGCCTCACCTGCTTCGAGCAACGACGGCACGAATCCCCGCTCGTCCTGCGTGGCCAACGCCACCATGGCGTAACGATGAATGAACGCGGTGAGCGGCTGTTTCTGTTTGTGCGGAGGAACATTGGCCGGAACAAACAGCACCTGCCGCAGAGAATAGCCGGCTGGCAGCCGCCTGGGCGAGCGCCAGGTGCCCCCGATGGATGGGGTCGAAGCTGCCGCCGAAAAATCCGATATTCATTCCGGTTTTCCCTGTAGTGTTCCCTGCGGTATTCCTGCGATGTCCTGTTATGCCCCGTTAGTTTCGTCGTTTGCCGGGCTTTGTGGCAAGTCCTGTTGCCAGACCGACCGCCAACCTATGACAAACTATGTTCCCCGATCGCCTTTTTGTACCAGCGAGTTTTGCGGAAAACATCATATGAGATTAGGCTGTGGACAAGACATTTGCTTCTTTCTCGTCGTTGCCTCCCAGGTGTGTCGGGTCGCTTCATCCTGGCCGCTTCATCCTGGTAGGTGTACCTCTGGCCACTGTGCCGCCGGGAAAATGCGGTGGACTGGCGTAACTCGCTGTGCGCGCGGTTGGCGCATAACATAAGGCCATGCGAATGAAACTCCCCCTCATCCGCAGCTTGGCAGTAGCTCCGGCGCGCGCTCCCATCCTGCGCTACGGAGTCGCTCTCCTCAGCACCGTCCTCGCGTTGATCCCAACCTTGTTCTTCTCCGATATTGCGGAGAGCCGCCTCGTGGTCTTCGCCGTCGCCGTCATGGTCAGCGCGTGGTACGGAGGATGGAAGCCCGGACTCGCCGCCACGACGTTTGCGCTCACTGTCAGCGCCTACTATTCGTTCTACCGGAGAGCAGACCCCGCACGAGTATCACAAGGCCATCGCCCACCTCGCCCTGTTCTTTGCCGTCGCCCTGCTGATCTGCTGGTTCAACGCCGCCCTCCGAGCTACCCAGGAACGCTTGCGACGGTCCGAGAGCAACTTTCGCTCACTGGTCATGAACGCCCCCTACGGCATCTGCCGCTGCAATGCCCTCGGAACCCTGCAAGACGCAAACCCCGCGATGGTCGCCATGTTTGGGTATGCGAGCGCCGCCGAGCTCACCGGCAGACATCTGGGAAGCCTGTACGCCGATGCCCAGCAATGGTTCCAAACCGCCGATTATTTTCACGCGCGCAAGGAATTCAACAACCTGACCACCGAGTGCGTGCGCAAAGATGGCGCCGCCATCGTAGCGCGCATTTCCGGACGATCGATCGCCGAACGGCAAAGAAGGAAGCACCTTCGAAATTTTTATGGAAGATATTACCGAGACCCGCATGCTGGAGCTGCAACTGCGTCAGGCGCAGAAGATGGAAGCGATCGGCCGCCTCGCCGGCGGCATCGCGCACGACTTCAACAACCTGCTGATGGTGATCTCCGGCTACTCCGAGTTTCTGCTCGAGCGTGTCGGGACCCGATATCCGATTGCGCGGGCCCGGCGCAGGAAATTGCCAATGCCACGCAGCGCGCCACTGCCCTCACCCGGCAATTGCTGGCCTTCAGCCGCAAGCAGATGCTGGCGCCCAAGGTGCTCGACCTGAACGAGGTGGTTGCCGAGAACCTGAAAATGCTCACCCGCATGATCGGGGAAGATATCGATCTGGTGATGGTTCCGAGTCCCGTCCTCGGCGCCGTCCGTGCCGATCCCGGTCAGATCGACCAGGTCATCATGAACCTCGCCGTGAACGCGCGCGACGCCATGCCGCAGGGCGGCAAGCTCACCATCGAAACCGCCAATGTCACGCTCGATGAAAACTTCGCGCGCACTCACGCCCCGCTCACCGCCGGCAACTACGTCATGCTCGCCATCAGCGACACCGGCGTTGGCATGGACAGCGAAACCCAGTCGCGCATCTTCGAGCCCTTCTTCACCACCAAGGGCGCCAAGGGCACCGGCCTTGGCCTCTCCACCGTGTACGGCATCGTGAAACAGAGCGGCGCCTTCATTTTCGTGGACAGCCAGCCCCAGCGTGGCACCGCTTTCCGTGCCTATTTTCCGCGAGTCGATGCCCGCGAGGACGCCGCCGCCGCGTCCGAATCTCTCGGCCTTCCCCGCGCCAAGCGCGGTCAGGAGACCATTCTCCTCGTCGAAGATGAAGCCAATCTGCGCCGTCTGGCCCGCCAGTATCTGGAAACGCAGGGCTACAAAATCCTCGAAGCCGAAGACGCCGCCGCCGCTCTGCAGATCGTGGACGGCCATAAGGGCTCGATCGACCTTCTGCTCACTGATGTGATTATGCCGGGCCTGAATGGCCGCGAATTGGCCACCCATGTCAGCAATCAGTTGCCCAATGTCCGCGTGCTCTATATGTCTGGTTACGCCGAGAATGCCATCGGTCACGATGGCACGCTCGATGCCGGCATTAACTTGCTCCAGAAACCATTCAGCCTTCCCGCTCTGAGAGACCGCGTCCGCGAGGTGCTGGATTCCGAGCCCACCTCATCGGAGGTCGTCATGTCATCCCGCAGCACAAGCGTTCCCGCGGAAAAGAAAGTTGCGCCATTCCGAGCTCGCCGTTTCAATCTCCATCTCCCCTTGCGCTATCGTCCGCTCGGAGAAAAGAGCTGGCGCCCGGGCACCACCGAGAACATCAGCCGTTCCGGATTGCTGTTCCAGGCCCAGGAATTGCTCCTCCCGCACGTACAAGTGGAGATTAGCCTGGTGCTGCCGACAGAAATTGCCGGGCTCGCCGCCACCGAAGTCATCTGCCGCGGAGAAGTGGTCCGCTCCGTCGAAGCGCAAGGACAAAGGACGAGGGCAGGGTCAAGGTCAAGGCCAAAGCCAAGGTGTGACCCCGGCGTTGGCCGCGAAGATTCTGCAATACCACTTCCAGCATGGCGCTCGCGTAGGCGAAGCGTAAAGCGTAGGGACAGCCGCCCTCGGCTGTCCAAGCCGAGCGCAGCTCGGCAACTCCTCGCCCGCGGATTGCCCACTTGCTCGAGTGACCAGTTCCCAGTTACCTTCGATACCCGGCTCAGCTTGGACAAACGCCCTGCGGGGCTGTTACATTTCGGCCAGTACCGTTGCATTCAGTCCTGAGGCTAGCGATGTCCCTGGTGGTGAAGCTGGAAGACGATCTCGGCGAACGCAGCGAGTGGGTTGTGCTGAACGGGGTGGTTCCCGCCGCCAATCATGCGGATTTCCTGCTGCTCAGCGGCATTGATCCGTTCGGCAGAACCGTGTTTAACCATCTGCAGATGGAACCGTTTCTCAAGGAATGGGATCGCGCCAAAGATCGCGTTCGCGATGAAAGCCAACTAGAAGCCTGGGAAAAGGTGAAGCAGATGGCCGAAACCTGCCGCGAAGACCGCGACCTCTATCTGCGCTTCGTCGGCAACTAAAGCTTGTGTAAGGATGGCAGGTCGTGTGGGGACGGGCGCCCTCGCCCGTCCAGCCGGACCTCCGAATGCTGGGAGACTTCGGCTCACTATGACGACCGCCAGCTGACCTTCACGGTTTGGGTGCCGAAGTAGTCCCTCCTTCACTTCTCCGGCAGATTCGCCTTCAGAAATCCAATCACGTTCTCGCCCATGATCATCCGTATCTCCTGCTCGGAATACCCCGCTTCCAGCATGGCATCGGTGATCTCAACCAATCCCGTCGTGTCAAAAGGAGCCGTCACCGCCCCGTCAAAGTCCGAACCGAGCGCCACGTGTTCCACGCCCACCCGGTCGGAAACATAGCGCATCGCCTTCACAATCGCTCGCGCATCCCTGCCGCAAGTCGCCGTGTCCCAATACCCGATGCCGATCAAGCCCCCCTTGGCCGCCACCGCGCGAATCTCATCATCGCTAAGGTTCCGGTTGTTGTCACACGTCCCTTTCACGCCCGTGTGCGAAACAACCACTGGACGACTCGCAATCGCCAGAACATCTTCAATCGTCTGTGCGGACGCATGGGCCAGGTCCACGATCATGTGCCGCGCTTCCATTTGCCGCACCCACTCGCGCCCTTTTTCGGTCAGTCCGGTTTTGTGAACTCCCGCCGCCGATCCTCCAATATCGTTATCGAAAAAATGGCTGGGCGACATCATCCGGTAGCCGGCGCGGTACAGGACGTCAAGATTCTCCAGCTTGCCGTCCAGCGCGTGCGCCCCTTCGATCGAGAGCAGTCCGGCCGTGAGCCTGACATTGCTCCGCCGGCGTTCCAGGTAGCTGGAGAGATCAGCCGAACTCTCAATGACCACGAAGCCGCTCTGGGAACCTCGCGCGAATTGATGCAGACGCCACGCCTGATATAACGCCCGCTGCGTAAGGCTGTGCCAGGTCGCAGGCGGCCAGCGCTCCACAATCGCCAGCCAGAAAATGTCATCGCTTTTGTCTTCATTGTTCTCGATGTTCAACCCGCGCGGGCTCTTGGTGGGCAGCGAAAACACTTGCAGCGCAACGTTGCCGTCCGCCAGGCGCGGAATGTCCACGTGCCCGGAAGTGTTCCGCGCCAGCAGATCGCGGCCCCACAAAAGCGAATCGGCGTGCAGGTCGGCGATGGTGAGCTCTTTGTGCAAATTCCACGCGCGCTGGGACGCCTTGTAGGGCGGCCTGTTCAACAGCTTGTTCTGGTGCTCATCCACCAGCCGTGGGATCTCGAAAAAACACGCAGCCACAATACAAATGCCCAGGAGAATGACTTGGACCGACCGCCTCCCCACAAAAAACCTCCCCCGTACACGTGGGAACGGACCCATTCGTCCGTCCAGCCGAGCGCAGCGAAGCAGCGTCTTAACGCAGCACGTAGCCCGCACTCACCTCGTCCGCACTCATCTCGAATCGATAACGCGGAATCACTTCGACAACGATCGCAGCGCCTCGCGAAACAGCACGTCAAAACTCTGAGGACTCTTTGCCGCCCCGCGCCGCCAGCAGCGCCTTATCCGCCGCCGCGCGCTGATAACCCAGATTTACCAGCGCGGAAACGACGTCTTCCTCCACCGGGCTGGCCAGCGCAGCGCTCGCCGAGGTGTCAGCCGCTCCCGCCGCCGGCAGCTTGTCGCGCAACTCCAGCACCATGCGCTCCGCCGTCTTCTTGCCGATTCCCGGAATGCGCGTGAGCCGCGCCAGGTCGCCTCCGCGAATCGCTCCCACCATTTCGTCGACCGGCATTCCGCTCAGAATCTTGATCGCCAGCGTCGGACCGATTCCGCTCACCGTCAGCAGCTTCTCAAAAAGTTGTTTCTCGGCCAGCCGCAAAAATCCGTACAAGCTCAGCGCGTCCTCGCGAACATGGGTGTGGATGTGGAGCGCGACTTCAGCTCCCGCCGCCGGCATTTCCGTAAATGTCGGCACGCTGATAGCAACGTCATAGCCGACCCCGTGAGTTTCCACGATCGCCTGGTTCGGATGTTTAGCCAGCAGAGTTCCGCGCAGGTGCGCAATCATCGGGGTTATTGTACGGCAGCGCCGCGGGGCGTGTGGGGACGGGCGCCCCGCCCGTCCAGGCGGGCGAAGCCCGCCCTTTCTCAAACCGTCACGGGAATAAACACCCGCTTTTTCCTTCCCTTTCCACAGGAAGTTCCTCCCCTCCACAGTTTTTACACAGTGCAGCCGCATTTTAGCGTTGCGTTAATTCTTCCGCTGTCGCAGAGTGCTCGCAGTCAAAAGCGTGAGATGTTCTGATTCTGTTCTGACAAGGGTTCAGCGTTGCCGGTGACTTCTCGAGAGTGAATCACCGGGGGAAAATCGGCGCATGTCCAGTGTGCTGGTGCCCGGGCCTTGCGGCCTCCTCGGAAATCCTTCTTCCAAGAGGGATGGGAGCGCTGAATCATAACCCTGAAGCGCGAGCCTCAGGTGAGCATCGAGAGCATGCACCACTCTCAGGAGTGCTGTTGCGCGATGATCTTTCGCCTCGGCGAAAGACGGCAGGCAGAACGTCCGCGATAACAATGCGGCTTGGGTGGCTGGCCCGAGCCGCATTTGTTTTTTTGGCGGTCAGCTCTCAGTAAGTTGCCCCCCGTCCCTATAAAAAAGTTAACCACCAGAAAGAATGCATGATTGCTGCCCGCGCTCGCGGAGTGCCGCGTCAGAGCGTGTAACCAAGGTTGCCATCGACAGGCGGGCGCGCGCGAGCGAAAACAAAGGGAATGAGGAAACTTGGGTTGGTGCTTTGCCTGCTTCTGGCCGGTTGCGCGACCAAGAAGCAGCCGGTTGCCGCGACCGCGCCTCCAATTCGGAGCCAGTTGCCGCCGGCTACCGCGGAAATCATCGAGCACTGTGTAATTACCAAGCAGGAAAATGCCAACACCGTGACCTGCAGTTGTCTGCCCACGACCACCGTGATCGACTCAAAAACCGGGCACACCAAGCTGGTTTGCAAAAAAATGAAAGAGGAAAAAGAGGAAAAATAAAACCGGGATTGTTCGATTACGCCTTGCCTTGGCCCGCCGATTTTGCATTTGCCTGGTCGAAGGCCCGGGTCGACGCGGAAAAGACTTTCACGCGATTTCTTCCATTCTTCTTAGCTTCGTACAACGCGACGTCGGCCTGACGAAGGATCTCCGTCACCGAGCGTTCCGCACTGAGCGACGTAACCGTAACCCCCATGCTGATCGTGGCGGACGCCGTTCCGGAGGGCGTGGGGAAGGACTCTTTGCCCACCAGGTTACGAATCTCGTCGGCGCGCCTTCGGCCTATCGCCAGCTCACAACCGGGCAGGATGAGAAGAAATTCTTCGCCCCCATAACGGCCCACAACGTCATAAGGTCTCAAGTCCGATCCCAGTCTCCTGCCCACTTCTTTAAGAACGTCATCGCCCGCAGCGTGACCCAAAGAATCGTTGATACGTTTGAAATGATCAATGTCAGCCAGGATTACGGTTGCAGGCTTGCCGTCCCGTTCACTGCGCGAGAACTCTCTCTGTAACACAGCAAGTATCTCGGAGCGGTTTAGTAGGTTAGTCAAAAAATCGTGAGTCGCAGCGAACCGCAGGCGCTGCTGGAGTTCCAGTATTCTCTTACCCGCCAGAATTCGCGCCCGCAGCTCCGAAGGATCCACCGGCTTGGCCAGGTAGTCGTCAGCGCCGGCCTCCATAGCCATCAGCAGGTCCTGCTTCCGGTTCTTTGCCGTGAGCATCACCGTGTAGGTGTATGCCCCATCCCTCGCAAGTTTTCTGATCTCGCGGCATACATCGATGCCATCGAGCCCAGGCAGCAGCCAGTCGAGCAGCACCAGGTTGGGCGCGTCAGGAGCTTCCAGTAGTTGGACCGCCTCCGTACCGTTTCCCACAGCAACGTAGTCGAGTCCCCACTCGCTCAAGTGCCTGCCGATCTCGTGTCTTTCGATGACCGAGTCTTCCACGAGCAGGATCTTCATGGCGTCGCTCCACCTCGATGTTCGCAGTCTGTCGCGGCCTTCGCAAGATCACCAGCCGTGAACGAAAGGTCATGCACCCCCGCTCGCGCCCATTTGACCGACAATCGCAGGGAATCGCGCAAAGTATTTGCATTTTGTTCGCCCTGTGGCATACTGCGTTGCAGACGTCGGCAGAGTTCCCGGAGACGGTGGCGATTCCCTCCATCCGAAATATTTTATTTTTGGACCCGGTTTTCCTGCTGGCTCCTCATACGTCCACAGGCGGAAATAAATTACGATGCAACGCACTCACCTCAACATCGTGGCAACTCTCGAAACCAACATCGGCCGTCTCCCGGCGAACATCGATGCCGAGCGCTCCATCCTCGGCGCCGTCCTGCTCGACAATCATGCCTTCAACGACGCCGCCGAGCACCTCAAGCCGGACGACTTTTCCATCGACGCGCATCGCCGCATCTATTCGCGCATGATGGATCTGGCCGAATCCTCGCGCCCCATCGACATCATCACCCTGGTCGAAGAACTGGAGCAGAAGAAAGACCTGCAAGCCGTCGGCGATGTCGGCTACATCTCCAGCCTGCTCGATGGCGTGCCCGACCGCCCTTCCATCGACCATTACGTCAGAATCGTCCGCGACAAGTCCATCCTGCGCGGATTGATCAACGTCTCCAACACCGCCATCGCCAAAGCCAGCGAGCAGGCCGAACCCGCCGACGAAATCCTCAACGATGCCGAAGCCGCCGTCTTCCAGCTCTCCGAGAAGCGCATTGGCAAAGGCTTTCAGGGCATCAAGGAGATTGTCCGCAACTCTTTCGGTTCGGTCGACGCCCTGCTGCAGCGCGGCCAGCGTATCACCGGCCTCGCCACCCACTACACCGAACTCGACGAGAAGACCAGCGGCTTCCAGAAGTCCGACTTGGTGATTCTCGCCGCGCGCCCCTCCATGGGCAAGACAGCCTTCGCCATGAACATCGCCGAGAACGCCGCCATCGACGATGGCAAGGTGGTCGGCATCTTCTCGCTCGAAATGTCGGGTGAAGCGCTGCTGCAACGCCTGCTCTGCTCGCGCGCCATCGTCGACGCGCACAAGATGCGAACCGGCTCGCTCTGGGGCGACGACATGAAAAAAATCGTCCGCGCCATGGAGGAACTCTCCAACGCGCTTCTCTTCATCGACGATTCACCCGGCATCTCGCTAAGCGAAATGCGTGCCAAGGCTCGCCGCCTCAAGCAATCCCAAGGACGTCTCGACCTCCTCGTAGTCGATTACCTCCAACTAATGTCCGGAGGCAGCAAGCGTTTCGAAAACCGCACCCAGGAAGTTTCCTCCATCTCGCGCGGACTGAAAGCCATCGCCAAAGAACTCCAGGTTCCCGTCCTCGCCTTGTCACAGCTCAGCCGCGCTCCCGAAAGCCGCGGCGGCGACCACCGTCCGCAACTCTCCGACCTCCGCGAATCCGGATCCATCGAACAGGACGCCGACGTGGTCATGTTCATCTTCCGCGAAGAGATCTACAAGCAGGACGATCCCGACCTCAAAGGCCGAGCCGAAATCATCATCGCCAAGCAGCGCAACGGCCCCATCGGCAAGTTCAATCTGGCCTTCCTGCACAATTCCACCCGCTTCGCCAACCTGCTCGAAGGCAACAGCGAACCGGGCGAGTAGGCCGGTTGCAACCCGACCCTGGGACACCCTCAACCTGTGGAAAAATTTGTGGATGCGGAGGCCCAAGCTGGGAATCCGCCAGTGCCGACCGATTAGCGGGAATAGTTGATCGCCACCCGTGCGTTCCTAAAGCTATGTTTCTAAGTTGGTTAACGCTCGTTTATACGTCAATCGACGGAAGCGCTTGCGAATCAGCACTTTCGTCACAAAATATGAGATTTGCACATAAACCAAAAGCGTCTGGCCCGCGTCGTCAGCGGTTTGCGCTAGCCGCTGGCATTGTCAAGGCGCGAAAAAACTGGGGTTTGACGTCGAGCATCGAGCCCTTGCCGCAGCCCGATTAGGTTTTGGGTGCCGCTAGTTGCCCTCGCCCACCCTAAGCACCGCCAAAAACGCCTCCTGCGGAATGTCCACCCGCCCGATCCGCTTCATCCGCTTCTTGCCTTCCTTCTGTTTCTCCAGCAGCTTGCGTTTGCGCGAAATGTCGCCGCCGTAGCACTTGGCGATCACGTTCTTGCGGATCGCCGGCACCGTCTCGCGAGCAATGATCTTCGCCCCAATCGCCGCCTGAATCGCCACCTCAAACATCTGCCGCGGAATCAGTTCCTTCATCTTAGCCGCCAGCAAGCGTCCACGGTCGTAAGCAAAGTCGCGATGGATGATGGTCGACAAAGCATCGACCGGCTCGCCCGCCACCATGATGTCAAGCTTCGCCATCGGCGACACCCAGTTGCCCGACAGATGATAGTCAAGCGAAGCGTACCCTCGCGAAACCGACTTCAGCCGGTCATAAAAATCGAGCACGATTTCATTCAGCGGCAGCTCGTATTGCAGCATCACCCGCGATGAACTGACATATTCAAAGCTCTTCTGCTTGCCCCGTTTTTCCTCGACCAATTTCAGAATGCCGCCCACATATTCTTCGTTGGTCAAAATCACCGCGAGAATCACCGGTTCTTCCACCTTGGCGATCTCGCTGACATCGGGCCAGCGTGAAGGATTATCCACCTCGATCACCGAGCCGTCCGTCTTGGTGATCTGGTAGCGCACCCCCGGAGCCGTAGTTATCAGGTCAAGGTTATACTCGCGCTCCAGCCGTTCCTGAATGATTTCCATGTGCAGCAGTCCCAGAAAGCCGCACCGGAAGCCGAATCCAAGCGCCACCGAACTCTCCGGCTCAAAGAAAAATGACGAATCGTTGAGCTTCAATTTCTCCAGCGCCTCGCGCAGCTGCGTATGTTCGTGCGCGTCCACCGTATACAGTCCGGCAAAAACCATGGGCTTGATTTCTTCAAACCCCGGCAACGCCTGCAGCGACGGCCGGTCATCGTCAGTGATGGTGTCGCCGATCTTCGTATCCGCGACATTCTTGATCCCCGCGATAATGAATCCCACTTCGCCCGCTACCAGTTCTTCGACTTCCACCGGCTTCGGCGTGAGCGTTCCCAGAGTTTCCACCTGATAAACATGCCCGTTCGACCACAGCCGGATGTTCTGCCCCTTGCGCAACCGCCCCTCAAACACACGAGCCAGCACCACCACTCCGCGATAAGGATCGAACCACGAATCAAAGAGCAGCGCCTGAAGATGCCTCTCCGGCGCGCCTTTTGGCGGAGGAACCCGCTTCACGATCGCCTCCAGCACATCCGGCACACCCTGCCCCGTCTTGGCGCTGATCAGCAACGCATCGGAAGCATCCAACCCGACCGCGCTCTCGATCATCTCCTTGGTGCGCACAACGTCGGCGCTCTGCAAGTCGATCTTGTTGATCACCGGAATAATTTCCAGTCCATGATTGATCGCCAGATAAGAGTTAGCCAGAGTCTGCGCTTCCACTCCCTGCGAAGCATCCACCACCAGCAAAGCGCCTTCGCACGCGGCCAGCGAGCGCGACACTTCGTAGGAAAAATCCACGTGCCCCGGGGTGTCGATCAAATTGAGCTGATAAATCTGTCCATCCTGCGCCGGGTATAACATGCGGACGGCATGCGCCTTGATGGTGATGCCCCGCTCGCGCTCCAGGTCCATCGAATCGAGCACCTGCTCCTGCATTTCGCGCATGGCGAGCGACCCGGTCAGCTCCAGCAGCCGGTCGGCCAGCGTGGATTTCCCGTGGTCAATATGCGCAATGATCGCAAAATTGCGGATGCGAGAGGCTTCCATGAAGTTACTAAGATTCTATCAGCGTGTGTGTAGCGCGGGCGCCCTCGCCCGCGAACGCGTGCATCGTCTGGATCCGCAAAAAATTAAAATATTCATGTAAACTGTTTCCCTTCGCGATCAAGAAATAACGTTGCGATCAAATCTTAAGGAGACTGGAAAATGAAAAACATCATCCGGGCAGCTCTAGCCTTGCTGCTCCTGAGTGTGCTGGGCTGGGCCGCCGACGACGTAGTCAGCGCCGTCCACGGAACCATCACCAAAGTGGATTCAGGCACCAAGACGGTTGTCGTCAAGACCAAGGATGGAACGGAGACGACGGTCAAGTTTGTCGACAAGACCACTGTCCATGGCGTCGAGGCAGGCGCCAAGGAAACAGCCATGGGCGCCGAAGACACCTTTCACGGACTGAAGGAAGGCACCGAAGTAGTGGCGCACTACACCGAAAAGGGCACCGAAAAAACAGCCGTAGAGGTCGATAAAGTCGGTAAAGATGGCATCAAGTCGGTCGACGGAGCCATCACCCATATCGATCGCGCCGCCAAGACCGTAGCAGTCAAAACCGCCGATGGCACGGAAGAAACATTCAAGCTCTCCGGCCACGCCGCTGAAGACGGAGGCAAGGACATCGCGAAAGGAACCGAAAAAACCACCAAAGTCACGGTCTATTACACCGAAAAAGCCGGCAAGAAAACCGCCCACTTTTTCGAAAAAATCGTGCAGTAGCGTAGCTCGTGTGGGGACGGGCGACCTCGCCCGTCCCAAGCAACGGGACGGGTTGCGTAGGGACAGCCGCCCTCGGCTGTCCAAGCCGAGCGCGGCTCGGCCGTTGCGCGTTCACCCGCTCATTCGCGTTTGTTGCGGTGACCTTCTTTGCCAACGACCGTTGACCATCGAGTAACGTCCACGCGCACGCAGAATCCGGTAGAATAAAAACAATTCTCCAGGGGAAAGATAAGCAGGGGAAAGACAAGCAATGGCAGTTCCTGTATCCCAGATGTGGACCGTGGCCTCTTACGTTCTGCGCCAGAAGCTGGCCGGACGCGAGCGCTATCCTCTCGTGCTCATGCTCGAGCCGCTGTTCCGCTGCAACCTGGCCTGCGCCGGATGCGGCAAGATCCAATACCCCGCCCACATCCTGAAAACAGATCTCTCCCCGGAAGACTGCTTCAAAGCGGTCGATGAGTGCGGAGCCCCGATGGTTTCGATCCCCGGCGGCGAGCCGCTGATGCATCCGGAGATCGCCGAAATTGTCGAAGGCCTGGTCGCGCGCAAGAAATATATCTATCTCTGCACCAACGCGCTGCTGCTGAAAGAAAAACTGCACCTCTTCAAACCCAGCAAGTACCTGAGTTTCTCGGTCCACGTCGACGGAGAGAAAGAGCACCACGATTTCTCCGTATGCCGCGAAGGCGGATACGAACTAGCTCTCGACGGAATCCGCGCCGCCGTCGCAGCCGGCTTCCGCGTGACCACCAACACCACTCTTTTCGACGGCGCCGATCCCAACAGCGTGCGCAAATTCTTCGACGAGATGATGGAAGTCGGCGTCGAGAGCATGATGGTCTCGCCCGGATATTCCTACGACAAAGCGCCCGACCAGAAGCACTTCATGGGACGCGCCCGCATTCGCCGCATGTTCCGCGCCATGCTTTCGAATCGCAAGAAGACATGGCGCTTCAACCAGTCCCCGCTCTTCCTCGAGTACCTGATGGGCAAGCGCCACTACAAATGCACGCCCTGGGGCATGCCAACCTACAACATTTTCGGATGGCAGAAGCCCTGCTACCTGCTGCAGGATGGCTACGCCGAATCCTACAAAGAATTGATGGAAACGACGGAGTGGTCGAGCTACGGCACCGAGTCAGGCAATCCGCAGTGCGCGAATTGCATGGTGCATTGTGGCTACGAACCTTCATCGGTGAACGACACCTTCGGATCGCTGCGCGGATTCGCCGACACGGTGAAAGCGACCTTCTCGCTCTATCCCGACAAAGACGCGCTGAACGATCTCGACCAGGAAGTGCGGCCGGTGCATTCCTACAATCCGCTAGTGCAAATTGACGCACGCCGCGACTACACGCTCCGCAAGCAGAAGAAAGCCGCGTATGAGCGGCCGCGAACATGGGCACGATCCCTCGCTGCCGCACAGCGCGCAAGTTCTGGTCGCAGCCGCGCGCGGCCCACGAACTCCCAAGCGACGACCTAGAAGTTGTTCCCGGATTCGAGCGCGAAAATCTTCAGGGATGGATTCCGCAACTCGCCAACGAAGCCGACATCCGAGCCGTCATCGAAAAAGCCTTCGACTATCGTGGCGATGTAACCATCACCCGAAAAAACGGCAACGAAGCTCACCGGATATCTTTTCGACCGCCGCATCGGCCCAACGCTGGAAAACTCCGTGGTCCGCCTGATGCTCGCCAACAGCGACGAGCGTCCCGCCGATTCCCTACTCCGAAATCGCCGCCATGGCCTTCACCGGACGCGACACCGCCGCCGGCAAGAGCTACGAAGCCTGGGTAAAAAAATACTGGGAAAAGCGCGCCAAAGGCGAGAAGAATATTTCCATCGAGCCCGAAGCGCTGGAGTAAATCGCAGTTGTTTGTGTGGCGCGGACACCTCGCGCCTGCCCTGAGCGAAGTCGAGGGTCCAGCCGAGCGCAGCTCGGCAATGCATGGGAGATTAATTGATTGCAGTCTAGAATAACTCCCATGCTAGTGCTCGCCTCCGCCTCGCCGCGTCGCCAGGAACTGCTGCGCAACGCCGGAATCACTTTCGAAGTGCAACCCGCCAATATTCCAGAAGACCCGCTGCCCGGAGAAGCCGCGAAAGATTGTGCCGAACGGCTGGCGCGCGAGAAGGCGCTGGCAATTGCAAGTCAACGTCCGCAAGATGTCGTGCTCGGAGCCGACACCGTAGTCGTCGTCGACGGCCAGCTTCTCGGCAAGCCCTCGCGATGCCGCCGACGCAGCGCGCATGTTGCGCATGCTTTCCGGACGCGAGCACGAGGTGATTACGGGAGTCTGTTTGGTGGTCAGAGGCCAATCGTCAGTCGCCAGCGAAACCACGCAAGTCACAATGAGCGAACTCAGCGATAAAGACATCGCCGACTACGTCGCCAGCGGCGAGCCTATGGATAAAGCAGGAGCCTACGCGATTCAAGGCATCGCGTCCCGCTGGATTCCTCGCATCGAAGGGGATTACAGCAACGTGGTGGGATTGCCGGTAGCGCTGGTATTGCGCATGTTGCGGCAGCAGGCTATCTAGCCAGTTCTCAGTCGCTACGAGCGCTGACTGAGTGACCGGGAACTGGCTAGGCGGCTGGCGGCTTGGGCGGCTCTTTTGCTTTGTCCTCTGGCTCTTTCATCGACGCCTTGAAATTCCGAATGCCTTCGCCCAGCCCCTTACCCAAGTCGGCAAACTTGCTCGGTCCGAAAAGCAGCAGCGCGATGCCGATAATCAACAGAATGTGCAGCGGCTGAAAACAGTCCTTCACCCATAAATCCTCCAGGGTTCACGCACTCCCATGCAACAGAGCAAACCCTGCACCCCAACTGAATTCTAGGTTAGTGTGGACCCTCTGGTCAAAGTGCCTGTGTTATCCGTCACGGAAGTGAACTCGTGAATTCGCTTCACACCGTTGCCTCAATCAATCGATCGCCGGCAATCAGCGCGGCGCGGCGCGGCAACTCCGAGATCAGGATATGCTCGTGGGTGGCGTGCGCTCCGTCGCCTACGCCGCCGAGGC
Source organism: uncultured Acidobacteriaceae bacterium (assembly GCA_963760175.1). GTDB lineage: Bacteria > Acidobacteriota > Terriglobia > Terriglobales > Acidobacteriaceae > Acidiflorens. Next base: position 161,794 of record CAVXBU010000009.1, on the reverse strand, counting down.
CGTCCAGCGTTGGAATCCCCAGACCAGCGGTGAAATTGCCATCGGAGCCGCCGCCCACCGCCGCTTCTCCCAGCTTCCATCCCAACTCGCGCGCTATGGCAGCGGCCTGCGCGTATAACGCTGCCACTCCGGCGGTGCGCTCCATCGGTGGACGATTGATGCCTCCGGCGATCTCGACTTTGCATTTGCGATTGAACGGCCGCAGAGTGCGCATTTTCCTATCGATTCCAGCCGCGTCTTTCATGCGCGCAATGCGAACATCGACCTGCGCCGATGCTTCGGCTGGAACCACGTTGGTTCGCGATCCGCCGCTCACCATTCCGACGTTTACCGTCAGACCCTTTTTCAGATCGGTGAAGCCGGAAATCTTTTCGATCTGGCGCGCCAGCTCAAGAATCGCGTTCACACCTTTTTGGAAGTCGAGACCGGCATGAGAAGCCTTGCCGGTGACTTTGACGAGGTATTCGCCAACTCCTTTGCGCGCAGTTTTCACGGCGCCCTGCGAATCCATAGGAAGGTTCGAGCACGAGCACGGCCGCGGACTTTCTTTGCCAGCGCCTCGGTGATCGCGCGCGACGATTCGCTGCCCACTTCCTCGTCAGAAACCAGGAACACGGTCACGGGGCGCGGCAATCCGCCGTCTTCTTCTATGCCAATCCTGCAAGGCAGCGAGCGCGTGGAGCATCAGCGCGATGCCAGATTTCATGTCGAGCACGCCCGGACCAGTCAGCCGGTTGTGCTCGACGCGGCAGGGCATGGCGGCGAGCGTGCCCAGCGGATAGACGGTGTCGTAATGGCCAAGCAGCAGCACCGGCTTGGCCGACTTACCGCCAAAGTTCACCTGCAGATGGCTGCCAAAGTCCTTCGCCTGGTGGAAGCGCAGTTCGCCGCCGAGCCGCGAAAATTCCTCCGGCGACAGCCTCGGCGATGCGGTTCACGGCGGCTTTGTTGTCGCTGGGAGATTCGATTTCGACCAGATAGCGGATGGTCGAGACGATCGCGTCGCGGCGGTCCTTGAAATACGCAAGACGGGAATACGCAAGACGGGAATCGGCAAGCCGCCGTTGCGCTTCGACACTGGAATCACTTCGCATCTAGCTCGTCCCCCAGATTTCGCCGATCACGCGCTGGAAGTTTGCGCCCAGAACTTTTTCGATCACCGCCGTGGGCTGGCCGCGTTTGGCTAGTTCGGTGGCGATGATTTCCATGTGATCGGGGCCATTGAGGTCGGGCACGTAGGGATATCGATCCTCGCCGGGAGCGCCGATGCCGAGTTTCTTGCGGCGCGCTATGTCCTGATCGAAGGCGGCTTTCTGTTCGGCGGTCAGGACCGTCTTCTGGATCGAGCCATCGGAGCCGATGCCGACGTGATCGGCGCCGCATACGTTGATGGCGTGCACGATGTGATCGAGCACGTGTTCGCGGGTGGGCACGGTGGGCGACGCGACGACGTAAGGCATGAGATAGACGCCGAAATATCCGCCGCGATCGGCCAGCGCCTTGAGAATCTCGTCGGGCTTGTTGCGGGGATGGGCATAGACGGCGGCGCATCCGGAATGCGTGATCAGAACCGGCTTCGCGGATTCGGCGATGCCTTCGGAGGTGGTGCGATATCCGCTGTGGCTGAGGTCGACGGCGACTCCAAGGTCGTTCATCTTCTTGACGGCGGCGATGCCCGCTTTGCTGAGGCCGGCGTTGCCGGGCTCGAGGCATCCATCGCCGAAGATGCTGCGATTGTTGTAGGTGAGCTGCATGATGCGCACGCCGAGCTGGCGGAACATTTCGATGCGCTCGGGATTTTCCTCGAGAAACGCGGTGTACTGGAAACCGGGCATGATTCCGATTTTGTTTTCGCGCTTGGCGCGGGCGATATCGGAATGGCGGCGCACGATGAGAAACGCTTCGGGATGCTGCTCGACGAGCATTTCGACGGCAGCGATATTGCTGACCGTGCCCTCGAAGGTTGGATCCGAGATGGTGAAGTTGATGGCGGTGATGCCCGATTGCCGCACCGCCGCCAGGACGTTCGGCGGTCGGTGGCGCGTCCATATCAATGAAAGGAGCGCAGAGTGAATCGATGACGATGGCGTTCTTGTAGAGCGCGGCAATGGCAGCAACGAGCTCATTGATTGTTATCCGAGTCGGCCAGGCGCGAGAGCGGTCGAGCGAGCAAGTGCGGCGACAACAGAGCCGCGGCAGATATTTTGAGAAGACCGAGATTAAAGTCGCGACGATGCACGGGCCAGCTCCTGCGGAATTCTATCCGTGGGAGTTACGTACTGGGCTTCGCCATTGCCGAACGACCAGTTCTCTTTCGCCACTTCGACCAGATTGATGAAGACATCCTCCCGGCGCAGCTTCAGCCCTTCGTGCAAGCCGTCCGCAACGGCCTTGTAGAAGCGCTGTTTCGTTTCGACGGTACGGCCGCTACTCAAAGTGATCTGCACAAAAACGCAGTCGTCCGATCGACGAATACCGAGATAACCCCGGTCAAACTGCAAACCAGCCTGCGGATGCTCGGCGATGATCTGGAAGCGGTCATCCTTGGGGACGCCTAAGACATCCAGCATCGCTTGGTAGACGATCTGACCAACCTGTTTGCGATATTCCGGCGATCTTGCCTTCAAGAAGATCGATTCGGACCAGAGGCATGCTTCCCCTCTTAAGAATGATTTGGTAACAGGCGCATTTTGCGCGCACGTTCAATTCGCGTCCCAGGCTCTGTGGAACATTCACATAGGAACGATCCAGTTCGGCGACCGATGCGCAGCCGAGCAGCCGCAACGTGCGGTCGAGGTCGGTGCGCAGAATTTCGATGGCGCGATTGACGCCGGCTTCTCCGGCAGCGGCGAGGCCGTAGGCGTAGGCGCGTCCGCAGAGCACGGCGCGGGCGCCGAGGCAGAGGGCCTTGACGATGTCGGTGCCGCGGCGAATGCCTCCGTCCATGAGAATTTCGGTTTGTCCGTCGACGGCCTTCACGACTTCGGGCAAAGCGCGCAAGGAAGACGAACGCAATCGAGTTGGCGGCCGCCATGATTGGAGACGGAGATGGCCGCGGCGCCTTGATCGACGGCGCGGCGCGCATCGTCTCCGGTGAGGACGCCTTTGACCACGATGGGGCCGCGCCACTGTTCGCGAATCCAGGTCAGATCGCTCCAGGTCACGGCGGATTCGGCGAGGGCGACGGCGACATCGATGAGCGGCATCGGGCCTTTGCCGGGGATCACGACGTTGGGGAGCGGCGGGATGCCTCCATCGCGCAGAAAACCTGCGAGCCAGCCGGGGCGCGAGAGGATTTGCGGAAGATAGGGAATCTTTTCGAAGGCGACTGCCGCTGACGAGTTCCTTCATGCCGTTGCGGAAATCGCGCTCGCGAATTCCGGAGACGGGAGTGTCGATGGTGACGACGAGCGCGGAAAACCCGGCGGCGCGGGCGCGTTCGATCGCGGCCTCGGCGGCGCCGCGGCCACCCATCAGATAGAGCTGATAGAAGACGGGCCCGGTGGAAGCGGCTTTTACGTTTTCCAGCTTGTGGCCGGAGATGGTGGAGAGAATGTAGGCGGTGCCGGCGTTGCCGGCGGCGCGCGCGGCGCCCACTTCGCCGACCGGATGCATGAGGCGGCTGTAGCCAACGGGAGCGAGCAGAAAAGGCAGCGCGAGATCGAAGCCGAGAACGCGGGTGCGCAGGTCGCAATTGTCGAACGCGACGGCGTGGCGAGGACGGAAAGTGACGTCCTCATAGACGCGGCAATTTTCGCGCAGCGTGACTTCGCCTTCGGCGCCGCCATCGAGGTAGTCGAAGACGGAGCTGGGCACGCGGCGTTGGGCGATGGCGCGGAAATCGGCGATACAAACGACGTGCGGAGAGGCGACGGAGCGTTCAGATCGAGTCATTGCGTGATGCCCGGGTCAGGAGTTTGATGAGAGCACGGTGATATTATCACCAATGAAAACCAGGCGAGAAATTTCATGCTCCAGGTGCGCCAGCTATATCCGCTACACTGATATCCAACATCCGACCGAGGGGTCTACTGCTTGCATAAATTCCGGTTGTCTTTAAACCACCATATCTGTGTCTGTCTTTTTTCGTTGCTTACTATAGGCGCGGTTGCCCAGTCGGTTCCTCCGGAACTGGTGAATGGGCTCAAATGGCGCTTGATCGGCCCTTTCCGCGGCGGACGCGCGGTAGCTGTGGCGGGCGTGCCGGGCGACTCGACTACTTTTTATTTTGGCTCGGTCAATGGCGGAATCTGGAAAACAACCGATGCCGGAGTTGTTTGGACGCCGATTTTTGACGGCCAGCCGGTGGCCTCGATCGGCGCGCTGGCCGTGGCTCCCTCCGATCCCAAAACCATTTATGCCGGAACCGGCGAGAGCGACATTCGTGAGGACCTTTCTTCCGGCATCGGCGTCTACAAATCCACCGATGGCGGCGCTACGTGGAATCACATCGGCCTGGAGGAAACGCGGCAGATCAGCCAGATCGTGATTGATCCGCAGAATCCGGACATCGTTTACGTCGGCGCTCTCGGACACGCTTATGCTCCGAATAAGCAGCGCGGCGTTTATAAATCCGTCGATGGAGGAACGCACTGGACGCAGGTTCTCGATCTGGGAGCCGAAATCGGCATTTCAGATCTGGCGATCTGTTCGGCTTCCCCGCAGCTCTTGTTTGCCGGTGCATGGCATACCCATCGTGCTCCCTGGAGTACATATGCTCCGACCGATGGACCTGGCAGCGGCCTTTACCGATCGCAGGATGCAGGCAAAACGTGGTCTCGTCTCAATGGACGGAAATGGAAAACGGAAACGGGCTGCCTGAGGGCGATTGGGGACGGGTTGGTGTCGACGTTGCGCCTGACGGCAAGCGCGTGTATCGCTCATCGAAGTAAAATCCGACACCGGAAAAACCGATCGCGAAAAATCCGGCCTCTATCGCTCCGACGATGGCGGCAACACCTGGGTGCTGGCCAACGCCGATCCGCGTCTGACCAGCCGGGCATGGTACTTCAATCGCATCACCATCGATCCGCAAAATCCCGACGTGATCTATATGCCGAACGTCGCGCTCTATCGATCCGAGGATGGCGGGAAGACAATTTCGGTCGTCCGAGGCGCGCCGGGCGGAGATGATTATCATCAGCTCTGGGTCGATCCGAAGAATTCCGCCAGCATGGTGCTCGGAACGGACCAGGGAACCACGATCAGCCTGAATCGCGGCACAAACATGGAGCAGTTGGTACAACCAGCCGACGGCGCAGTTCTATCACGTGACCACCGACAACCAGTTTCCCTACGCCGTGTACGGCACGCAGCAGGATAGCGGCAGTGCCGCGGTTCTAAGCCGCACCGACCACGATCAAATCACGTCGCGGGACTGGTTTCTTCCCGGCGGCAGCGAAAGCGGATACATGGTGGTCGATCCGAATGATCCCAACATTATTTATCTGAGCGGGACTTATGGTACCGTTGCCCGCTTCAACAAACGGACCGGCTTCAGTCAGGACATTACTCCGTGGCCAGTATTTACGTTTGACTCGGAGGTCCACGAGCGCAAGTATCGTGACCCCTGGACTCCGGCGCTTGTTCTTTCGCCAACTGACCCGACCACGCTCTATCTCGGAACGCAATATGTGATGAAGACGGTCGATGGCGGCCTGCACTGGGAGACCCTCAGCCCCGATCTAACCGGAGCGGCCCATGACGCGCAGGACGCAGAAAATACGAAGCCGCGGGCAAACGACGCGCCAACTCTCGAGAAAGCCAAACGCGACGGGTACGGAGTCGTGTTCACCATCGCGCCCTCGCCGCTCAACCGCGATCTGATTTGGGCGGGAAGCGACACTGGGCTGATCCACCTGACCCGCGACGGCGGAAAGAACTGGAAAAACGTCACCCCGCCCGCGCTGAGCGACTGGAGCAAAATTTCGCTGATCGAAGCTTCACATTTCGATCCTGCCGTCGCCTACGCAGCCGTTGATCGCGGACGCCTCGATGATCGGACGCCCTATATCTATCGAACCCGCGACTACGGGGCCACCTGGCAACTGGTCACGGACGGCATCTCTGCTCCTGCATTCTTGCGTGCGGTTCGCGAGGACCCGCAGAGCAAGGGGCTCCTCTTCGCCGGAACGGAATTTGGAATTTACGTATCCTGGGATGACGGAGACCACTGGCAGTCTCTGCAGCTGAACCTGCCGGTCAGCGGAGTTCGCGATCTCACCATCCACGGGGATGACCTGGTGGTCGCCACGTTCGGGCGTTCGTTCTGGATTCTCGATAACATCACGCCGCTTCGCCAGGCGCAGGAGGCGAAGAAGAGCGAGTGGCTCGTGGCTCTATCGTCCGGCCACGGCGGTTCGCGTGGATAACGACTCCTTTATCGGCACGCCGCTTCCGCCCGAGGAACCAACGGCAGAGAATCCTCCGAGTGGCGCGATGCTGGATTATTTCCTTCCGTCTCCGGCGAGCGCCGTGCGGCTGGAAGTTTTCGATGCGCAACAGAATCTCGTCAGAAAGTTTTCTTCGGACGACCCGAGCACGGAAAAGCGCGCCCCGCTGCCCGTCGCCGAACGCTGGTTCCCCAAGCCTGAAGTCCTCGAGAAAACTGCCGGAATGCACCGCTTCGTCTGGAACCTCACCTGGGGTAGTTCCGGCGACCCGATCGAGGAGGAAGAGGGCGAGAACCGCAATCCCAGAGGGCCCAAGGCGGTGCCGGGAATCTACACGGTGCGTCTGACGGTCGACGGAAAAACGCAAGACCAGTCGCTGAAAGTCATTATGGACCCGCGCTCGCCCGCGACTCCCGAAGTGCTGGCGCAGCAGTTACAGTTGGGCCAGCAGATCTATGGCGAAACTATCGAAGCGCGCCGCGCGCTGGCCGAGATTGATTCGGTCCAGAAACAGCTGGGGGACATTCAGCGGAAGCTGGGGCAACAGAAACTGGGGCAACAGAAAATGGGAACACAAAATGAACCGCTCAAGTCGGCGCTGGCTGAAGCTCAATCCGGAATCGAGCAGGATTCTCGCGAATACGAATAAAGAAGACGCAAAGGATGATTCCGGACTGAAGGCTGCCTGCACCGGCCTGGCATCAGCTCTGCGAGTTGTCGAAAGCGGAGATCGCGCCGCGCCTTCGCAGGCCATCGCGGTCTACCAGGAGTCAAGCCCGCAGGTAAAAGCCCGCATCGCCGAGTGGCTGCGATTCAAGCAAACGAAATTAGCGACGCTCAACCAGCAACTGCGTGACGCCAACTTCGTTCCGATCGTGATCGCAGAGATGGGTAGTTGACGAATCGACGATCGACAATCCCGTCGACCCTACCGCGATTTGCGTTTCAGTGTTTTGCCAATCGCAAGCAGGAAGATGGCGCTCTTGTCTTTTGCGTGCGGTGAAAAGAATTTAATCACATCATCGTCGAAGAAGGTCAGTCCGGTCGCACCCAGGTGTTCGGCATACGCTCCCAGATACATCCGGCCTCCAATTGTTCCCGCCTCCATCTGGACAGCCCGATAGCCGCGGTTCCCGTATCGCTCCAGGATGCGGGTTAAATCGGCGAGAAAAAAGATGTCCACGCAGGCGTCCGCCGGCAGTTGCTGCTCCAGTCCAAGATGGTAGGCCTCAGCGCGAAACTCCCCTTCCTTCAAAAGCTCCAGGATGTTCTGCTCACGACAAAAAAAGTAAGCGCCCGGCTTAATCCCCTGCACCGAATGCACGATCAGGTAAAGATCGTTTAGCTGCGTGCCGAAGAGGGTCAAGAAAATCAGCCGGAACGCCACGCGTAGCACATTCAAGAATCGTTGAGAGTTGTGCCAGTGAAATAGACGCCGTCCGATCGAACGTCCGGGTGGAACCGCGCCGCAGGATCACCTGCTCGATCGTGTCCTTCGGTTGTTCTTCTTCCGGCAAACGCTGGAGGCGAACCGCCTGGCCCGCCGGCGCACAAGATGAAGATGAGGATGAAGATGGGAAGGGAGGCCGCTTCCCGCGCCACCGCGCGACCTCCTCCTCCGAATCAAGCGAAGACGCGTCGTGCATCTCAAGCATCGCGGGATATTCGACCTCACGCTGCGAAAGCGGGACCGTTTCTAGGCTGAGCGCCGGAACCTCTCTCGGTGCTGCCGGCAAACTCTCCGATGTGCGCCCGATCGGCACCAGGCACAAAGAAACCTCGCGCCGGGTATCGAGATCGAGCAGGCGGTTCACCTCGGCATCCACGAATCCGAGCACGATCTCGGCCGGCAGCCCCGAAGCCCCAGAAACAGCCAGCATATTTGCCAGCAGGGTGCCGTTGTCCCAACCGAAGTGGCGATAGGTGCGCGCCTGATACTTCCACGCGTTCCGCCAGTACGTCCCAGTGCAAACGATAGTCGTGGGGGCATGAGCCACTGGGGATTCCATCGCCGTCGCCTGAGCCAGAGTTCCACGAAAATCGCCCTTTCGTAAGAGGCGGAGCGACACGTCCGCCGGATTAAAGTGATACACCCCCGCATCCAGGCCCTCGAGATCGCCAGTTACGACGTACAACTCGATCTCGTAGAGCGCTCCGGTGCAAGCTGCGGCGCGAAAGTAGATTTCTCCGCCCTGATATGCGCGCTGTCTGGTAATTCCCGCCGAGAAATGCAGGATGCGCGCCAGATCCTGCAAACCAGGCACCGAATCGCCGTCCCCCGACGGCACGCGTTCTGAAATCGCTGAGAGCGCCGCCACCCCCGTCTGCGGCACGTCCCGCGGCAGCGGGACCGGCTTTATCGTCGGATAGATTTTGAAAGAAAGTGGCCGATTCGCCCAGTCCAGGAAGTGAGGATCGTTACGAATACTCCAGTAGGAGTGCTTCGTGCCATCGTGATACTTCCAAGCCGCCTGGAGGTCGCGGTTGTTCATCCCTTACCACGTCAGACTAGCACCCGCACCGCGCAATATCGGCGGGTGAGGACTCATCTCGTCTAGTTTGCGAAAAGACGACAGCGCGTCTATTAGAGTCATCGCGCTTTCACCGCCTGTGCCGTTTCGTCTCTTCTTCGTCAGGTGAGCGTCGGCGAGAGATTCCCTTTGCCGAGGCCTCGGATCCAGCCGGTTCACGGAACGGTTCCACAGAAATGCGCTCGTAACACACTTCCAGCACGGTCAAGTATTCTATGCCGCCCGGCGCTTGGAGAACTACGCTGTCGCCCGCTGCCGACTTCATCAACGCGCGCCCCAGAGGTGACACCCAACTGATGTGGTTGCGGTTGAGATCGACCTCGTCGGTGCCTACGATGCTCACCACTCGCGATACTCCCGCGGCATTGGCGTAGCGCACGGTCGCTCCGAAGAATGTCCTCGTCGCCGCCTGCCCCGCTCTCGGAGCTTCCGGGTCCACCACTTCCGCGGCTTCGATTCGCTTCGTGAGAAAGCGAATCCGCCCATCGATCTGCCGCAGCCGACGCTTGCCGTACTGATAGTCGGCGTTTTCACTGCGATCGCCGTTGCTGGCAGCCCACGCCACCACCTCCACCACGGCCGGGCGTTCCCTGGTGACCAGAAACCGGTGCTCATCTTTTAGGCGCTGCAACCCGCTCCGCGTTATGTAGTTCTTGCCTCGCGTCGCGGGCTCGTCCCCTTGTGGTTTTCTCGTAGACCCTTTCCGCATCTCGTAGTTCTCCCAGCGCGAATCCAGTGGGTGCCCCCAATGAACGCCATTCATCCTCTTGGTAGTCGGCCGGCCAACGCAGAGTTGGAAAAGTTCTGAGTTTGGCTAATCTTGCCACCGTCTCCGACGATGATATTCGCCCCCGCTAACGCCGCCGAGGTCAATCACAATGGTGACGAGCAGAATCAGTAAATTAATCCCAGCTATAGGCTGTCGCGTATTCATCATCCAGGCATACGCTAAGGTGGTTAGGGGTAAGAACAAAAATCCGAGCAAGGGCAATATCAGGCCGTGGTACGCTCGTTCTAAATAATTCGAGAACAGGAACAATAATGCGAGCGCGATTCGAGGAAAGGCAAGAAAGACAATAAGTAGGAGGCAACCCACAAGATTCTCCTCGCGCATCGTAAGCTTTTCCTGCGCGCAACACAATGAAGTTGCGTGCAGGCGAAAGTGATGAAGGGGCGGATGCCCCCGTTAGTTGAAAGTTATCTCGCGGCCAGTTTCGCGGGAATGGGAACCTCGCGCTCTTTCTAGGCCCTCGGTGTCCACCCTCTATCCGGCTTGTGCGTAACGCGGACGGTGCAGGCGGCCAGGTTTAGTACTGGCGGAGAGGGAGGGATTCGAACCCCCGATACCCTTTCGGGTATGCCGGTTTTCAAGACCGGTGCCATCAACCACTCGGCCACCTCTCCGACTACTACAGTTTTACTACAGCATTCACTCGTCAGGGGACGGTTCGTCACGGGACTGATCGCCACGGGATGATCGCCACGGGATGATCGCCACGGGATGATCGCCAAGGGACGGTTCACCATGGGATGGTCGCCAAAACGTTATTTCGTTCCGTTCGGATACACCAGTATCTTGCTCGCTTCGCCCGTTTTCAGGCGGGCCATCGCTTTGGAGAAATCTTTCATCGCGATGCGGTCGGTAATTACCGGGTGAAGATCGAGGCGTCCGCTCTTGAGCAGCGCCGTCATCTGGTACCACGTCTGGTACATCCGGCGTCCATTGATGCCTTGAATGGTCAGGCCCTTGAAGATGATGTCTTCCGAGAAATTCAGCGGAATCGGTTTCGAGGTAAGGCCGAGCAGAGACATGCGTCCGCCGCGGCGGATGATGTCGAACGCTGTGCGGATGGCGTCGGGATGTCCCGCCATCTCCAGCACCACGTCCACGCCGCTGCCTCCCGTTTTTTCCGCGACGATGGCACGCACATCCTCTTTGGAGGGATCGAGCGCGTAGTCGGCGTGCATCCTGGTGGCGAGCTTCCGCCGATGCTCGTTGACCTCGATCGCGAAAATGGTGGTTGCACCCACAGCTCGCGCCACCGCGATCGCGAACAGTCCGATGGGGCCGCAGCCGGTGATGGCCACTGTCTTTGCGGCGATTTCTCCAGCCAGCACCGTGTGCACGGCGTTGCCCAGCGGATCGAGAATGGAAGCGTACTCCAGCGGGATGGCCGGATCGAGTTTCCAGATATTCGATTCCGGGATGACCACGTACTCGGCGAATGCTCCATCGCTATCTACTCCGATGATTTTTACGTTCTGGCAGATGTGGGCTTCGCCGGTACGGCACTGCAGACACTTGCCGCAAGCCACGTGCATTTCGGCGGATACGAAATCGCCTTCCTTGACGCTGGTAACTTCGTTGCCGAACGCGACCACCTCGCCGCAGAATTCGTGTCCGGGGATAAGCGGAGGATGAATACGTCCCTGCGCCCAGCGGTCCCATTCATAAATATGTAGATCGGTGCCGCAGATCGAGGCCACTTTGACTTTGACCAGGACGTCGGTGCGTCCGTAGCCGGGGATTTTGACCTCACGGATTTCCGCGCCCGGCGCGGCGTCCGGCTTAACCACCGCGAGCATGGTGTTGGGCATGGAAGCCCCCTTATGAGTACGGAATTAGAAGAGCAAACGGTTTATTCTACACCGCCCGAAAACCGGTCACGCCTTGTAGCTTCCACGAGCATGCGTTTTCGGGCTCGCAGTTTTGTAGTCTTCGGATTTGCCTCGCGGAATGCTGAGGGTTTGCCATTGTCCGGAGCGCAGGTGCTTGGCGAGGAAGACGATTTGTCCAATGTGTTGCGCGTAGTGGGCGAGCGCGCGGTTGAGCGCCTGCATCACCGTGTGCGGTTCCTGCCGGATGGTCACGGTGCGTTGCACATCTTCCGGCTTCAATGAGTCCAGCGCCGAGAACACATGGAACCACGTTTGCTCCCACCAGCGCATAACATCTTCGCGCGTTGTTTTCGCCGGGACTTCAAATTCCTGGTCGCGAAAACGGTCCGGCTTCTCGCCGTCGCTCGAGAGGAAGTCGGTAAAGCGTGAGCGCGCGTTGCCGGCGATGTGCTTGACCAGCGCCGCTACGGAATTCGATTCCCGATCAAGCATGACGAAGAAATCGTCATCTCGCAGCTGCGCCATGGCCGCTTCGCCCATGCGCTTGTGCCCGCGGAACTGGCGCTTCATTTCTTCCAGGTAGTGGGAGCCGAGGTCAGTCATGGAAATCCTGTTGCAGAAGTCAGAGGTCAGATTGCAGAGGTCAAAGCTTCAGCAGAAAAAAAACTGCAGAAAGATTGAGCTCTGACCTCTGCAATCTGACCTCTAACCTCTGACCTGCAATTGTACGTCGCAAGCGACGCGGAACCCATAGTCCGCGTACTTGAACTCCGGGGGAATGCTGGAGCGCGCAGCGCAGCGCGACATCTTGATATGGTGACGCCACGAACCGCCGCGGGAAGCGCGCCTCTCGCCGGTTTCAGGGCCGCGCGGATTCCGCTCGGGCGACACCGCATAGTAATCGGGCGCGTACCAGTCACTGCACCACTCGTGCACGTTATCGCACATGTTGTAAAGGCCGTATGCGTTCGGTTCGGCGCGGGCTACGGGTTCGGGGCCGGCCTTCCAATAACCAGCGCAACGCTCGGCGTACCCGGGCAGCGACTGCGGAGGCGCATCGCCCCAGGGAAATAGTGCGCCAGCCTTTGTACCCACGCCTGCGTCGGCGTCATACCCTCCGCGAGCCGCGCGCTCCCACTCGGCCTCGGTTGGCAGACGGAACATCCGGCCGGTGCCTGCGCTCAGCCATTCGCAGTAGCGGATTGCCTCGTGCCACGACACTCCAACGACGGGCTGCTCCGGATGATTGAACGCCGGGTCGGTCCAGAACGGCGGCGGCGGAAATAAAGATGCGTTGTCGCGCAGGAACCGACCATAGTCAGCGTTCGTAACCTGGCGGGTGGCGAGCAGAAATTCGGTCAACCCACACGCGATGCACCGGCTTTTCGTTGTCCTGTCCAGTATCGCAGCCCATCAGAAACCATCCGGCGGGAATACAGACGAGCGCGGGAGCATAGTCTTCTTGCGCTCGAGAGAGTAGTTGCACTGGCCGCATTGAATACGTCGGGTCCATGGTGTCAGAGCATGATGTCAGATCGCCCGCAGTGCGCCGACGACGTCTTCCATCTTATTCTCCTGGAACAAGCGGATGCCGGCGACCCCAGCTGCTCCCGCATTCAGGCATGATGCGGCATTGTCTATCGCGACCCCGCCGAGAGCAAGGACTAGGATTTTCGCCCGGCAGGCTTCCCGCAACGCAGACAGGCCGGCAGGAGGTATTCCGGCGCTGCCTCTTTTTCCGAATACCGGAGCAAGAACCGCGAAGTCGGCTTTCTCCGTTTCCGCGCGAAAAACGTCGGCGGCAGTGTGGCAGGAGGACGCCACCAGGAAATGGTTAGTCGCTGGTTGGTGGGCAGAAAGTTCCAGCATACGGCGCACCTCATGAGGCCCGACATCGTCTGCGCGCAGATGAACCCCGTCGGCTCCCACCGCGACTGCGACGTCGGTGTGGGAGTTAATAAGTAGACGAGTTCTAAGCTCTCGATGCTCAGTTCTCACTGGAGCGCTGTGGATGGCAGATAGCGCGTCCCTTGCCAGCATTTCCAGTTGTCTCGCGCTCAGATCCTTTTCGCGGAGCTGGATGTAGTCAACGCCGGCACGCGCCGCTTCGCCGATTTTGGCAATCAGTGCGCGGCGGCGAGCAAGTTCATCGCCCTGAAACTGGCTACGGTCGGTAATGTAATAGAGCAGACAGCGGTCCGCCATCACTTTCAGCCTACTGCCGCCCCATGAACAACTTCAAATTCTCAGCCTTCCAGCGCATCGCAGCGTAAATGCGGTTGCGTCCACTGGGGTGATCGAAAAAAATCCACTCCTCGATGGGGCCGGGATTCATCTTGCGGTATTCGCCGAGATGGATATCCGCCTGGACTTCACCGTCGGGCTGACGGCTGGTGTTCAGACCGTACATGTCGGCTTCGTATTCGAGGGTACGGGTGAAAGTGTTCAAAATGGGCGTTGTGACGAAGATAAACACGAGGGCCAGCAGCACCACCAGCGGAACCACGGCCAGGTCGTCCACACCGCGAATCTGCCACTTTTCGCCCCAGCGCTGGAGCGTCCAGCCAAGCGCCCAGCGCAAGCAGGCGAACGCCAGCACCGTGACAATCGAAAAAAACATGATGCCGACATAGATGTGGTGCATAACGTAGTGGCCCATCTCATGTCCCATGACCGCCTGAATTTCTTCCGGCGATCCGCGGCGCAGCAGGTTGTCATTGAGAGTGATCCGCATGGTATTGGCGAAGCCGCTGACGTTGGCGCTTATCCGCGTCGTCTGCCGCGAAGCATCGATCTCATACACATCATTGGCGGGGATTCCGTTGGCCCGCGCCATGCTCAGGATGGGATCGACAATTTTCGGATCGTCGAGACGCGTGACCTTATTAAAGATGGGGACAATGTAAACCGGCTCGATCAGCGTCAGTGAAGATCGAGAACAGGATGGTTACGACCGCACCCCAGATCCACCAGGTTCGCGGCAGACGGCGCACAACGCCGAACAGCAGCATCGTCAGCACGCCGCCCAGCACCAGCCCCACTCCAAGACTCTTCATTTGATCTCCCATCCAGGGGCCAAAGGTTTGTGTCGCGAGTCCGTACTTGTGTTCGCGAAAATAATCTTCGTAAACCGTGAGCGGGAAAACGAGGATGGTGGTGAGCACGAGATATTGCAGCCAGTACACAAACGTGTGCACCGGCCTGAAGCGAGTGACCCGCTCCGCCAGATCGCGCATGCGGGCCGACCACCGCAGATTCAGCAACAGCAGCGCGACCACGACGCCATAAAGAAAGTCCCAGAGAATCAGCCAGTAGCCGCCTTCGAAATAGGCGTCGGAACGGGCTGTCTTGTCGGCAGGAATCTGCGCGAGATAAGCGTTGGTCGCAGCCGTAGCATCGAAGTGCGCCGAGGGCTGCGCCTCCGGCGGAACCTGAATTACCGAAGGCATTTCGTTCGCCGCCGGCGGTTGTGCGAGCGCGGGAATTGCGAAGAAAGCTGCACAGAAAAAAGTCAGGCAGCAGAGTGCTGTCGTCAAGAGCGTTCGTGAGGTCATCATTCAGTCTGTCTCCGAAACACTGACGCAGTAAGTGTATACGGGAGCCGAGTCTGAAGAAGTTCAATGTAGAGACGGGGCTTGCCCCGTCTTGGCGTGGAGTGGCAAGACACGGTTGCCTCGTCCCCTACGGCCTCGTCCTGGCGATTTCCGGCACAGCCGCCTCGCCGGCGCGTTTGGCCTGTTGCGTGCCGAGATGGTACTTGGTCAGTCCGTCTTTCAGGAACTCGAAGCTTTCTTCCGGCGAATCAGACATCTTGAATAGTTCGAGGTCCGCCGGCGAGATCATGCCAGCGTCGGCCAGGGCTTCGAAATTGATGACCTTCTTCCAGTACTCGCTGCCATACATGACGATGACAATTTTCTTCGCCAGCTTCTCCGTCTGGGCCAGGGTGAGGATCTCAAAAAATTCGTCCAGCGTACCGAAGCCTCCGGGAAAAATCACCAGCGCTTTGGCCAGGTACGCGAACCAGAATTTCCGCATGAAAAAGTAATGGAACTCGAAATTGAGCGAAGGCGTGATGTACGGATTCGGATTCTGCTCGAAGGGCAACGCGATATTGAGGCCAATGGTTTTTCCTCCCGCTTCGTGGGCGCCGAGATTCGCGGCCTCCATGATGCCCGGGCCGCCGCCGGTGGTGACGACAAAACGGTGGCGCTTGGCGGGAATCTGAGTCGACCATTCCGTCAGCATCCGAGCAAGCCGGCGCGCGTCCTCGTAATAGCGGGCCATGTCCACGGCGGCCTCGGCGCGCTTCATATCCTGCGCTTGCTGTGTCGGCGGAGACGCTGAACGCCGTTGCCGCGAACTTCGCTCAGGCGGTCGCCGGCGCTGGCGCGGCTGTGGATGCGGGCGGAGCCGAAGAAGACGACCGTGTCCTGAATCTGCTCGCGCCGGAAGCGTGAGAGCGGCTCGCTGTACTCGGACAGCAGGCGCAAAATTCTGCCGTCAGGACTGTTGAGAAACGTCTCGTTCTGATACGCAAGGGGAGCGGACTTGAGCTTTTGATCAGTCATAAGAAAATCAGTCGTCGGTCGCTAGTCGTTGAGTCGTTCGGCGCGCCTGTCGCCGTTGATTGCCAACGACCAGCGACCATCGACCAACGACCAACGACGATCATTCATTCATTCTTCTTCCCGATATTGAATGGCCTCCCAGAACCCGATCCACACATTGATCACGCCCAGGCCGGTCGCAACTCCGCGCGCGAACCCGCTCGCTACCACCGCGCGAAGCTGCGGGTATGGCAGCAGCAGCGGGTTGTCGGACCACTCAGGACGCCAGGGAAGGATTGTGAGCATCACCCCGAGCGTCGCGCACAAGAACACGAACAGAAGCACGCCGATGCGGCGGAGCCACAGACGTGCGACCGAAGTCGACGGTCTCGCAATGGAGACCGGATCAGGCGCCTGTCCGGGAACATTCGGGACGCATGCCTCGGCTGGGGATTTGAGTTCCCCGACACTGGTGGAGTTGCTGGCAAAGGGTAGCTTGGGATCGGAAATCATTGCACGCGTCGTTGTCAGTAAGGCCGTGAATGAGGCCTTCGGGTGGGCACAGGATACAGCTGCATCCTCAGCACAAATTTCGAACCCACTGGGAGCATTCTACGACTTCAGGGCCTGAATGCGCTCGGCCACGTCGCGATAATCGATATTCGAACCGTACACGCTGGTGAAATGACGCAGCGCGGCCGGCTTGTCCTTGGCAGTTTCGCAGGCCGAGCCCAGTTCATAGTTAATGGCAAGGCGCGCCTCGTCATCGAGTCCCGGGATCTCAAGCGCCTTTTCGTACCAGCGGATGGCGGCGTCAGGAACTCCCTTATCGAGGAAGCATTGGGCCAGCCAGGTGTAGGTCTGGACGGGCTGCGCAAATGCTTTGCCGCGCTCAATCGAGTTGCAAACTTTCTGCAATTCGGCAATGGCTTCGTCGAGCAGACCCATTTCGCGGAACGCAACCCCCAGGTTGTAGTGCGTTTCCGGATCATCATCGCCCGCCGCAACGTCTTCCTCCAGCTCCTGTTTCAGCTCGCCGAACATCTCCGAAAGATCGACGCTGTCAGAAGGATGCATGGCCTGCGCGCCGGCGCCCAAGGGACGCACGGCAGTAGGGCTGTAGCTCATGGCAGCTTTAGCTTGTGCAGGAGCTTGTGCGGGAGCAGGAGCGGCCGCGGCGGCGGCGCCTCCCGCCGATGCTGCCATCGCCGGCATTGCCGGGGCAACTGGGGTTTTAATTTCGATGTTTGGCGCAGGCTTAGGTTCCGGCTCGCGCTTTTTTGGAGCTGGCGGCGCCGCAGCCCGCTTCGGAGCAGGCGTGGCCGGCCAACTCGGCACTGCTGGTGGCTGGGCCGCTGGTGGCTGCGCCGCCGGTGACTTGGCCGCTGGTGACTGGACTGCCGGCTTACGAGGTGCACGAGGCTCGGGCTCGGGCGGCGCTTCCGGGAAAGCATCGCCGAGCGACGCTTCCAGATCTGCAACCAGCGCGTTCAAATCGTTTGCTTCGGCATGTACGGGCTCCGCGTGCGCGGGTTCTGCATATGCCGGTTCGGGTTCCGGCGCCGATTTCGCCGGAGGCGCGCTTCGGATCTCGTGGTCGTACCCACCCATCAAGTCTGGAGATGCAGCGATTTCGGAACCGTCCTGTGATTCCGTTGCAACTTCGAATTCCGCTGGCTGATCAGCGTTGATTTCCTCAGCCTTGATTTCATGAGCACTGATTTCATGAGCACTGATCTCATCAGCATTGATCTCATTAATACCGACCTCATCAACACCGATCTCACCAGCGCTGATCTCGTCGGCACTGATCTCGTCGGCATTGATCTCCGCCATTTCCGCTTCCGGTTCGGCTGCCGGCTGGCCGGCCGACTCGACGGCCGCGCGCAACGGATCGAGAATGCTGGCATCGCTGGTCAGGGATTCGAGCTTCTCGATCCCGCTGCGCGCCTGGTCCGTCATGAAGTGCTCGAGATAGAAACGAATTTCTTCGACCGTCTCAGCGATCTCGGGATTGCTGGACGCATCGGCGTCGGCTTCAGCCTGTGCGGGAGCTGACATTTCCGCAGCCGGCGCAGCCTCGTCGACCGAGAGGGAATGTTCCCACTCGGAAGAAGATCGTGCGGTTCCGATCGCCGGTTGTATTTCCATTTCCGGCATGGCGAATTCCGGATGCGCGGCCGGAGCAATTTCGTGATCGGACGCCGGGGACGGAGCCATCGGCCAGGGCGCGGACGTTGCCGCAGCGGCAGCGCTGGCGGCGGGCCGGGCGGTGGCCGATGAAGTGCCAACCGATGGAGCAGAGACCGGAGAAGCAGCAGTCGCCGGCGTAACCATCGGTGAGCCAACCGTCGCTGATGCCGCGGCCAACGGAACCGTGGTTTCGGCGCTCTGTTCGTAGCGCGCCGCCAATTCTCCATAGCGCAGGGCTTCATCAGGATAGCCGGCATCGTGGTACACGCTTTCCAGTGTGCGGCAGCAGACGGCGGCCTCGGTAAAACGGTGGAAGCGAGTATGGAGAGCGGCCAAGCGCTGGTTCAGGCGCGCGTCGCGTGGTGCCTCAGGCAGAGCGCCCAGCAGCGGCACAATCGCCTTGTCGGGCAGATTGTAAGAGAGGAACAGATCCGCATCGGTGACGGCCGCGCGGATAGCGATCGAGACGTGGTCCGGATAAGACTGATCGATCACCGGTGCGGTCGCTTCCAGCTCCTCGACGATAACCCCGCCTTCTTCGGCGCTGATCCCGGCAGCAGGCGCAGTTCCCTCCATGCGCTCCACCACCTGCTGATAGTTCTGCATGTGCACTTGGTTCTGCGGCTCGGTGGTAGCCAGCATCTGGTAGAGGTCGCGAGCCCGTGCCAGGTTCCCGTCCTTGACGCAGGCGTGAGCCAGAAGCTCGGTGACTTCATTGACGTGGGTGCTGTCGCCCGCTTTGTTGAGCAGCAGCATGAGCGCGTCCAGTGCCCCCGCATCGTCGCGCACATGAGAGATCATGCTATGCAGGCTGCTCAGCAATTTGGTTGAATCCGTCGCCAGCAGGTGGTCGGCATGCCGGGTATAAACGTCGAGCGCTTCGTGATATTGACCGAGACGCGTGCAGCCTTCCGCCATCAAAAACAGCCCCTCGGGATCGTTGTGCACCGCGAGCAGCTTTTCGGCGATGGGGCCGGCCTTGGGCAGCGTTCCCACTTGCAGGTATGCCTTCAGCAAGTCGCGCAAGCCATCGGGATGAGAATCGAGGTCGGGAACCTTCTCCAGATACTCAATAGCGTGTTTGGGATCGTCACTCTCGACCGCGGCCCTCCCCCGCAGCAGCAGAACGTAACTGTTGCCCGGATCGAGGACCAGCATCCGTTTCAGAATGTCTTCGGCGGCGGCGAGTGAACCACGCGCGCGCAACGATTCAGCGGCCGCGCTGAAAATCTCCCACGCCTCTGTCTTTTTTCCCAGCCGGACATAGACCTCGGCCAGCTTCACCCGCATCGGCACATTTTCCGGGTCCATTTCCAGGACCTTCCGGAAAAGGCGCACCGCTTGTTCGAGGTCGCCATTCTTCATGAAGTCTTCGGCGACTTGCAGGTACTGCGCCCGGGCATCGTTGAACAACCCTTGCTGGGTATAGAGTTCCGCCAGTTTCAGAGAAGAGTCCATGCTCGGCAGGAGCTTGGTGATCTTCTTGTACATGGCGATGCCCTTGACGGTGAAGCCCTGCGCGGCATACGCATCGCCCACTGTCTTGAAACACTCAATCGCTTTTGCGCTGTCACCGATCCGCGCGTAGAGATCGCCGATGGTGTTGTTGACGGTAAGATCGTTGTCGTCGTGCTTGAGAACTTTTTCGTACTCAGCAATGGCGTTCTGCAGCTTGCCCTGCTGGACAAACTTTTCCGCGGCGCTGAGAACCTTCTGTTTGTTGAAACCAAAACCAAACGCCATAAGGTATGCGGACTCCAGCCTTTTTCCCGCCCAACGCCCGCGCTTTTCCGCCAGCGTGCCGAACGGGCCGAACCTCGCCGGGAGATTCCCAGACGAGACACCGTAAAACCGCGCCAGGGGATCGCGGAGTAAGGTAATTGTAAGGCCGGGTACCCGCGTTCCGCTGGTTACCGACGATTACCGGGGGTTACCGAAAGGGCGTGTACGTCCGGGTTGCGGAAAAAACCGGCCTTCCCTGTCCAGATCGGGCATAAGGAAATGCCTCCCTGAGGTCTACTCCGCACAATGGTATATCCTGCCAACCGACGTTCTCAGGAAGAATCCAAACCCGACAACAATTCATCGCAGCAGAGGAAGACTAATATGCAAAAAATCACTCCATTCCTGTGGTTCGACACCCAGGCCGAAGAAGCCGCGAACTTTTATACCTCGATCTTCAAGAACTCGAAAATCCTGAACATTGCCCGCTACGGCGAAGCCGGCCCGGGACCGAAAGGAACCGTGATGATGGCGACCTTCCAGCTCGAAGGGCAACAATTCATGGCGTTGAACGGCGGCCCGCACTACACCTTTACTCCAGCCATATCGTTCTTTGTGGACTGCGAGACGCAGGCCGAAGTAGACGAGTTGTGGGAGAAGCTCTCCGCCGGCGGATCAGAACTGCAATGCGCCTGGCTGAAAGACAAATTTGGCGTATCGTGGCAGATCGTCCCCAGGGCCTTGATCGAACTGATGCAGGACAAAGATCCGGCGAAATCGCAACGGGTCTTCAAAGCTATGCTGCAAATGACCAAAATTGACATCGAGGGCCTGAAGCGAGCTTATCGGGGCGAATGAAATAAAATAGAATGAAATAAAATAAAATAAGAAAGAAGAATCGAAGCATGAGCAAGGTACGAGT
This sequence comes from uncultured Acidobacteriaceae bacterium, assembly GCA_963760175.1. GTDB lineage: Bacteria > Acidobacteriota > Terriglobia > Terriglobales > Acidobacteriaceae > Acidiflorens. Next base: position 140,865 of record CAVXBU010000009.1, on the reverse strand, counting down.
TCTGGTCGGCACGCGCAAAGGCGCGTTCATTCTCACCTCCGACGGCAAGCGCGAAAACTGGGACGTCAGCGGCCCCCACTTCGCGGGCTGGGAGATGTATCACCTGAAAGGATCGCCCGCCGATCCCAATCGGATCTACGCCTCGCAGTCCAGCGGCTGGTTCGGGCAGCTCATCCAGCGCTCCGACGACGGCGGCAAGACCTGGCACCAGCCCGGAACGCCGCCCGGCGAGCCGCCTGCCCCCGGTCCGCCCAAAGTCCGCAAGCAACAAGTTCGTCTACGACGCTTCCGCCGAAACCGGCAAGCCGCTCACCACGCATCAGTGGTACGACGGCACGCAGCATCCCTGGGAGTTCAAGCGCGTCTGGCATCTCGAGCCGTCGCTCACCGATCCCGACACGGTCTACGCCGGAGTGGAAGACGCCGCCCTGTTCCGCTCGACCGACGGCGGCGAGAACTGGCAGGAACTCCCCGGCCTGCGCGGCCACGGCACCGGCCCCAAGTGGCAGCCCGGCGCCGGCGGCATGTGCCTGCACACCATCATTCTCGATCCCAGCAATCCCGAACCGCATCTTCATCGCCATCTCGGCCGCGGGCGCCTTCCGCACCGACGACGGCGGCAAGACCTGGAAGCCGATCAACCGCGGGCTGCGCTCCCAATACATCCCCGACCCGACGGCCGAGGTCGGCCACTGCGTTCACCACGTCGCCATGCATCCCTCGCGCCCCGGCGTGCTCTTCATGCAGAAGCACTGGGACGTCATGCGCAGCGACGACGCCGGCGATTCGTGGCACGAAGTCAGCGGCAACCTGCCCACCGACTTCGGCTTCGCGATCGACGTTCACGCCCACGAGCCGGAGACCATCTACGTCGTCCCCATCAAGAGCGACTGCGGAGCACTTCGTCCCCGACGGCAAGCTGCGCGTCTTCCGCAGCCGCACCGGCGGCAACGAGTGGGAAGCCGCTGACCAAAGGCCTGCCGCAAAGAACTGCTACGTCAACGTCCTGCGCGACGCCATGGCCGTCGATTCGCTCGATCGTTGCGGCGTCTATTTCGGCACCACCGGCGGCCAGGTCTACGCCTCGGCCGACGCCGGCGACAACTGGACGCCGATCGTCCGCGATCTTCCGGCCGTGCTGTCCGTCGAGGTGCAGACGCTGGCGTGACTGTCGCATAATTACAAAATGGAGAACTTTAAGTTTTTTGCCCTCCAATATCTGAACGAATGGTATTTGGACGACAGCCGCTTTGTCGCCGGCTTCAAGGGCCACAACAGGGATCGTTCGCCTCGGCTATATCCAGGAGGCAGTAAAGTATTACGGAGTTGCTCGAACCTTCGAGAAGATTCAAGAGGAAAAGAGGCTGGATAAAGCGCTTTCAGCGCTCGAAGCAACGAGTTCTTCGCTGGCCGACAAGGACGTGGATTCAACTGTGTGCAACCTAGCTGAAGCGTTCCGCTCGATTTATAAGAGTAATGCGATTTCCGCAGCTTCGAAGCTCCTTTGGATTCGTCACCAAGCCCCTGTCGTGATTTACGACGACAACGCATATCAGTTCCTGAAAAGGACATTCGTCTGTAAATTGAAGGAGCGCGATTATCCTAAATATCGTCAAGAATGGCTGAGGCAATTCGCAAATCGAAAAGACTGCATACAATCAGCCTGCGACGATCTCCTCGGGGTAAAGGCCTTTTCGCTCGCCCATGGCGATACCGACGAGAATGTCAAGTGCATTGTCGGAAGTAGATGGTTCCGCGAGAGGGTCTTTGACAAGTACCCTTGTGGAATGCAGGAGGATGATGATCCGAGTCATTCTCCCGCATCATCTCCGAACCCTGGCGCAAGTCGGCAGCGAGATCGAACTAGAAGTCGAGGCTCCGGTCACGCAGCGCTCCGTCCTCGACGCCCTCGAAGCCCGCTATCCCATGCTGCGTGGCACCATCCGCGACCAAGTCACGCTGCAGCGCCGTCCATTCCTGCGCTTCTTCGCCTGTCAGGAAGATCTCTCCCACCAGTCGCCCGACACACCACTGCCCGAAGCCGTAGCATCCAGCAAAGAACCCTTCATCATCATCGGAGCCATCGCCGGCGGCTAGAAAGTCTGCCCCAGCGAAATCTTGTCAAGCCCCCATTTCGGCGATTTTCCCCGTAACCCGATGACATTGGCATGGAAAATAAAGTGGCAAAACTTGTCGGTGTAGGTAGGTAGGAATTGATATAATAAACTTATAGTTCAAAGAAGGGCGCGGACCATTCCCGCGCCCTTTTCCAATTCGAGTAGTTAGTGGGAGCAGTCAGAGCAGTTAGTGGAGCGCCGGGCGTCCCCGCCCCGCCACCACCGTCCCGTAAGTCCTTATCACGGAATATTTTGCATATAAGTCATTTAAACTCAAAGATTTAGCGGGATTTTCCCGCTAACCTGATGATTCCAAAAGATCAGAGAAATAAAAAAATTCACAAAATTGAAAGCGTCGTGGGACCTAACCCCAACGCACTCAAGACTTTGCCTCTAACTCCCATGGGCTCAAGACTTTGGCAGGGTCCATCCGCTAAAGTATTGATTCTAATATACCGATAGGTAGGGGGGGGGTGGGGTACCCGCCATCACTTCGCCCGTTTCTCCATCGGCACAAACTCCCGAGTCTCATGCCCAATCCAGATCTGGCGAGGACGCGCAATCTTCTGCTCAGGATCGTTCAGCATCTCCTGCCATTGCGACAACCAGCCAATGGTGCGTGGAATCGCAAACAGCACGGTAAACATCTCCGGTTTGAAGCCCATCGCCTGGTACATGATGCCGGAGTAGAAGTCCACATTCGGATAGAGTTTGCGCTGCACGAAATATTCGTCTTCGAGAGCGATTCGCTCCAGCTCCAGCGCGATTTCAAGTTTTGAGTTGCGTCCGGTAACTTCGAACACCTGGTCAGCAGCCCACTTGATGATCTTGGCGCGCGGATCGTAGTTCTTATAAACGCGATGCCCGAAGCCCATCAGCCTCCCTTTGCCCTCCTTGATTTTCTTGATGTAAGCGGGCACGTTGTCCTTGGAACCGATCTCGTCCAGCATGTGCAGCACTTCTTCATTAGCTCCGCCGTGCAGCGGGCCAGATAGTGCGGCCGCAGCCGAAGCTGTGGCCAGGTAAGGGTCGCTGTGGGAACTCCCGACCGCTCTCATGGCGTTCGTGCTGCAGTTCTGCTCATGGTCGGCGTGCAGAATAAAAAGAATGTCGAGCGCCCGCGCCAGCACCGGATTGGCGACATACTTCGGCTCGACCATCTTCCACAACATGTTCATAAAATTTTCGGCGTAGGTGAGGTCGTTGTCCGGATAGATGTACGGGAATCCGACCAGGTGCCGATACGAGAAGGCCGCGATCGATGGCATCTTGCCGACTAGGCGCTTGATCTGCAGCAGGCGGTTCTCGGGGTCCTGAATGTGCCTCGCGTCCGGATACACCGTCGACAGCGCCGCCACCGTGCTCACCAGCATCGCCATCGGGTGCGCGTTGTCGCGGAAGCCTTCCATGAATTTCTTGGTGGTTTCATGGAGCATGGTGTGGTGCGTGATGTCATTCACCCAATTCTTCAATTGACTTGCGTTGGGCAGTTCGCCGAAAAGAAGCAGGTAGGCAACTTCGAGGTAAGTACAGTGCTGTGCGAGAACGTCAATGGAATACCCACGGTAGCGCAGGATTCCCCGATCGCCGTCAATATAGGTGATCGCGCTCTTGCACGACGCTGTGTTCATGAAGGCGGGATCATAAGTCATCAAGCCGAAATCTTCGGGGCCGGTTTTGATCTTGCGCAGATCCATCGCGCGAATAGTGCCATCCTCGACAGGAAGGGTATAGCTCTGCCCGGTGCGGTTGTCGGTGATGGTCAAGGTATCTTGCGGCATTCAAGCCCTCCTCAAAACGATAGCAGGCGCAATATAACTCGGGACGAAAAAATAATGCTACCAGCACCGGCCGCAGATTGCGCGGGGCCTAGCATTTTCCAACTATTGGCAATCGCACGCGCGAGCGTGTAGGGTGTGAAAACGCCGGAATTGCGGCCATCCCCGCGGAGGCAAATCGAAACCATGGCCTGGATTCGTACCATCCCGTTCACCGAAGCCAATGAAGAATTGCGGCAGGCGATGGAAGGGCAGAAGGCGCTTTATCCGCAGGAATACGCCGTTCCCATGCATCCCGCTGCCGGCGGAGGCTCGCTGGGCGTCACTTCGCAGATCGTAGCCTCGCACTCCCTGATTCCGCAGGCGCTGAAGCATGCGTTCTCCACCTTCGGCGCGCTCATGTCCCCTGACCTGCCGCTCCAGCGGCGTCATCACGAAATGATCGCCACCATGGTCTCGGTGACCAACCGGTGCGTGTATTGAATCGAGTCCCACGCAGAGTTTCTGCGTCGCGTTACCTTGGATAAAGAACTGGTAGAAGCGTTGGAACGCGACTACACCACCGCGCCCATCACCCCGCAGGAACGGGTGATGGTCGACTATGTCGTGAAATTAACCAAAGACGCGACCCAGGTCTGGAAAGACGATCACGAGAAATTGCGGGCCGCGGGCTTCGACGATCAGGCCATCCTGCAGATCACGCTGATCGCATCCTGGTTCAACTACATCAATCGCGTAGCCGACGCGCTAGGCGTAGGGCGGGACGGGTAATTTTCGTAGAGACGCGGCTAGCCGCGTCTGGCCGGGGAAGCCAGCTCTCTCTGGTTTTGGGTGGCGCAGCGCTTCAGCGCTGCGATATTGGTCTGCTTCAAGGAACCGGCTTCAGCCGCTGAGGCCAACCGCGGTCGCACATCACTCGTTGGCCACCCGCCGATGTGGTTTCACCGCCAGGCAACGCGCAAAGATCGCCGACACCTGCGGAATCTCCTCTTCGTTCAACCGAATCGCGCTGCCCAGTTTTTTCAATGCCGCGTTCAGAGCCGCAGGCTGTGGCCCCGTCAATTCCAGAACTTGCTGCCACTCCCGCGCAACCGGAATGCGCTCGTCGGTTTCAGCGTCTTCGCAAAACTGATCGGCCGCTTCCGGAGGCGTCCCGTACTCGTCGGCCACGTCCTCATGGAAGTAGCCTCGCAGAAAGGTATGCAGCGCGGGAAAGTTGGCGGCGGTGAATTCCGGTTTCGGGTTCATGATCGGCACTCCGCAGAAGAAGTCAAAACATCGTAATCGGCAGCCAGCCAGCCATTCCTGAGTTCTGGCGCTGTAAAGTTCTGGGAATTGTGCTACTAAACAGGGTGTGCGGGCAAGTGTGCTGGACTCGCTGGACGACTTCGAGCGCTGGGGCGCTTCTCACAAGAACGACTGCGCCTACGTGTTTCCAAGAGGATACCGGCGCGAGCGTTGGAGCTACCAGCGCGTGGCCGAAGTGGCGTATCAGTTTGCCCGCGAGCTCGAAGCGCGCAACATCGGCAAGGGCGATGCCGTGCTCTTGTGGAGCGAGAATTGTGCCGAGTGGGTAGCCGCGTTCCTCGGATGCGCGCTTTGCGGGGTCATTGCCGTCCCCGTCGATGATGGCGCCAGCCCCGATTTTGCGCGTCGCATCAGCGCGCAGGTGCGCACAAAGCTGGTGCTGTGTCCGCACGAGCGGACGCCGAATTTTGATGGAATCCCAACCATCGACCCCGCCGATCTTGCAGCCACAGTCGCCGCCCGTCCGGCCGAACGCTTTCGTCCCGAGCAGATTCAGCCTTCCGACACGCTCGAAATTGTTTTCACCTCCGGCACCACGGCCGAGCCCAAGGGAGTGGTGCTCACCCACGCCAACGTGGTCGGCAATCTCATCCCGATCGAAACCGAGATGAGAAGCTACCTGAAGTACGAGCGCCTTGTGCATCCGATTCGCTTCCTGAACCTGCTGCCGCTGAGCCACGTCTTCGGCCAATTTCTGGGAATTTTTCTTCCCCCGCTGCTGGGCGGCACGGTCGTGTTTGAGAACACGTTCAATCCAACCGAAGTCATGGAGACGATCCGCCGGGAACGCGTTTCAGTGCTGGTGGCCGTCCCGCGCATGCTCGAATCGCTGAAGCAGAAGGTCGAACGCGATCTCGAGGACGGCCTTGACAGTTCGTGTGGTGGCGGGGCTTCGCCCCGCAAAGACCGGGCAGAGCCCCGTCACCACACGAGCTCACGAAGTGATTTTGCTGCCAGGTACGCCGCCGCCAAGAACCAGCACTTTCTGCGCCGCTGGTGGACCTTCCGTGACCTGCGCCGCCAGTTCGGATGGAAGTTCTGGGCCATGATCAGCGGCGGCGCCGCGCTTGATCCCGAGACTGAAGAATTCTGGCATCGCCTGGGATACGCCGTGGTTCAGGGATACGGGTTGACCGAAACCACTTCCCTGGTCAGCTTGAATCATCCCTTCCACACCAGCCGCGGCTCCATCGGCAAGGTGCTGCCCGGGCGCGAAATCAAGCTGGCCGAAGATGGAGAAATTCTGGTGCGCGGCAGCGGCGTGGCCAGCGGCTACTGGAACGGCCGCGAACTGCAACCGGTCACCGGCAGAGAAGACGAAGGCTGGTATCGCACCGGCGATCTGGGCGCGCTCGATGACCAAGGCAATCTTTTTTTCAAAGGCCGCAAAAAGGAAGTGATCGTCACGCCCGCGGGCATGAACATCTATCCCGAGGACCTCGAAGCCGCGTTACGAGGTCAGAAAGAGGTTCGCGATTGCGTAGTCGTCGGACTGGAGCGCGGTGGAAACGCTGAAGCATGCGCCGTGCTGATTCTGCGCGACCGCTCCCCGGACGCGTCCGTCGTGGCCGCGCAGAATATCGTCCAGCGCGCCAACGAAACTCTGGCCGAATATCAGCGCATGCGCACCTGGTTCGTCTGGCCCGACGAAGATTTCCCGCGCAGTTCCACGCAGAAACCGCGCCGCAACGTGATTCGCGATGCCGTCGAGGCTGCCCTCGGCGGAGAAGCGGCCGCGAAGCGCAGCCAGTCCGCTCGTCGATCTGCTGACGCGAATCACCGGTCGCAGCGTTCAAAACATGCAGAACTCTGACGCCCGACGCAAAACTCGAAAGCGGTTTGGGACTAAGCTCTCTCGATCGAGTCGAACTGCTCAGCGCCCTAGAAGACCGCTATCAGATCGATCTGAGCGAAACAGAGTTCGAAACCAGGTTCGCGAACGCAGCCACCGTCGGCGATCTGGAAAAGCTGCTGCAGGGCGAACGAGGCGCTAGCCCCGAGCATCATGATTCCGACCTGCGCCACAAAGGCTTTCACTATCCCCGCTGGACGCTGCGCTGGCCGACCACCTGGCTGCGCCTGGCGTCGCATTATCTGCTGACGCGTCCGGCAGTGCTCCTTTTGGGATGGCCCCGCGTGACCGGACGTGAAAACTTGCGCGGCGTTCAAGGTCCGCTGCTGGTGATCTCCAACCATATTGGACGATGTCGATGTCGGCTTCATCCAGTTCGCTCTGCCCGCGCGCATCCGGCACAAGCTGGCGACCGCAACCGGCGGCGAGGCGCTAGAAATCTTGCGCTCTCCAGGTTCGGGTCGCATGTGGCTCGCCCGAATCTACGACCGCCTGCGCTGGACGCTCGGCGTCGCCCTGTTGAACCTGTTCCCGCTGCCGCGCCAGTCCGGCTTCCGGAAGAGTTTTGCCTATGCAGGAGAAGCCGTCGATCGAGGCTATAGCGTGCTGGTCTTTCCAGAGGGACGGCACACCGAAGACGGCAAGCTGCTTCCATTCCGCAGCGGAGTCGGCCTGCTCGCCAACAATCTGCGCATTCCGATCCTTCCGATGCGGATCGATGGCTTGTTTGAAATCAAGAAAGCTGGCAAGAAGTTTGCTTCGCCAGGAAAAATTCAAGTGCGCATCGGCAAGCCCATCCAGTTTGCTCCGGAAACCGACCCAGAGGAAATCGCGCGGGCACTGCAAAAGGCAGTTGAGGAACTCTAGTGCTTGTGTGGGGACGGGCGTCTCGCCCGTCCTGCCCGGGTTCTCATCGACGGCAACCTTTTGCCCTGCCCGTGTTAGAACTGAATAGCCAGGAAAGACGCGTCCGTTAAGAACGCCACATTATGAACGTAACGCTGATCCGCTGCTCGGCCGCTATCCTTGTAGCGAGCTCCGCCTTGGCCCAGCCACCGGCATCCGCGCCCAGTTCGCCCAAGTCCACTATCAACTCCACTCGCGCCACTTCCTCGAAGCGCATACCGACGCCCATTTCCAAACTGACCGACGAACAACGCGCCCTCCACGCCTTGAACCGGCTGACCTTCGGGCCGCGCCCCGGCGATCTGCAAAAGGTCATGGACATGGACGTCAACGACTGGATCGAACAGCAACTGCATCCGGAAGAGATCAGCGACAGCGTGCTTGATGGAAAACTTGGCCAGTTCCGTACCCTCCGAATGTCGACCCGCGATCTGGTGCAGACTTTCCCCAACAACAATCTCGTCAAGCAAACGGCCGAAGGAAAGATCCCGCTGCCTACGGATCCCCTGAAGCGGACAATCTACGAAGTCCAGATCAGCATCCTCGCCGAGCGCCAGAAGCAAGACCAGCTGGCGCGCGACGGCAAAACTCCTGACGCCGACACCAAGGCGAAGATCGACAAGCAGAATCAAGACGCCGTTGCCGCTCAGGCAGATGGCATTCTGGCCATGCCGAAGGAAAAGCGGATGGATGCGATCATCGCCCTGCCGCCTGACGACCGCCGCCTTTTTGTCACGAACATTCGCGGCTCGCAACGCGACCGCCTGCTCGCCGATCTACCGCCCGATCAGCGCGAGGCTTTTCTCGCCATGACTGGGCCGGTCAACGTTGTGATCAACGAATTGCAGCAGGCGAAGCTGCTGCGCGCTCTCTACAGCGAGCGCCAGCTGCAGGAGGTGATGACCGACTTCTGGTTCAATCATTTCAATATTTACCTCAACAAGGATGCCGACCAGTATCTGGTCACGGCCTATGAGCGCGACGTCATCCGCGCGCATGCGCTGGGCAAGTTCAAAGATCTGCTGGTCGCGACCGCCCAGAGCCCCGCCATGCTCTTCTATCTCGACAACTGGCTGAGCATGGGACCGAAATCGGCCGCGGCCGTCGCCGCGAACAAAGGCAAGCCTGGCCAGGCGACGCTCGGACTCAATGAAAATTACGGCCGCGAAGTGATGGAGCTGCACACTCTCAGCGTCAATGGAGGCTACACCCAGCAGGACGTAACCGAACTTGCGCGCGTGCTCACCGGCTGGACCATCCAACCCCTCGAACAGGGCGCCGCGTTTCAATTCGATCCGAAGAAGCACGAGCCCGGAGACAAGATCGTCCTGGGCCAGACGATTCCCGAGAATGGGATCAACGAAGGCATGCAGGTTCTCGACATTTTGGCGCACCATCCAAACACGGCGAAGTTCATTTCGAAGAAACTCGCCATGCGCTTTGTCGCCGACGATCCGCCCCCGGCGCTTGTCGACCGCATGGCCCAGAAATTTCTCGCTACCGACGGCGACATTCGCGAAGTCCTCCGCACCATGTTCAAGTCGCCCGAATTCTGGTCGCCGAAAACATATCGCGCGAAGGTCAAGACTCCCTTTGAGTTCGCCATCTCCTCGCTGCGCGCCACCGGCACCGACCTCAATAATCCCGGACCGCTGCTCGGCATTCTGAACAAGATGGGAATGCCGCTCTACCAGATGGTCCCGCCGACCGGCTATTCCATGACGGCATCCACCTGGATGAATTCCGAAGCACTGATCGACCGCATGAACTATGCGCTCGCGCTCAGCAACGGACAGGTTGGCGGAACGAATTTCGACGCCGGCCGTCTGCTTGCTCTGGGTACGCTTACCAGCCGCGGCTTTCCGCGCCCGAATCCTTCCGACTCCGATTCCGGCCGCGGACAGGAGACCGCTCTGCTTCTACTCGAAAACGCGCTGCTGAACGGGGAAGTTTCCCTTTCCACGCAGAAAGCTATTCGGCGGCAGCTCGACGACCCGCTGGTGGTGGCACACGCGCTTGACGATCCGAAGCGCACGCTCAACACTATGACCGCGCTGGTCATTGGTTCTCCGGAGTTTCAGCACCGCTAGATTCAGGCTGCAGGGACGAGAGTCCCGCACGTCGTCGGTGTCGCAATCACGCGGAATCGTCCGCAAAATACAAAAGGCCGGGCAGTTGAGCCCGGCGCTTCGTACTGAGAAACTGTCAATCGCTGAGTTGAGCTAGATCAGTTTCACGTTAACCCCGTTTTACGTATGTATTAAGCCTCTCGCATTAGGCCTGTCACAAAAAACAACCTTACATCACCTGCGCAAGCCCCTCGAGTTCGCGCTCCAGCACCGGCAAAGAACAGCCCGCCATTTCCACTCGCCCAGCCGCGTCCATCGCTTCCGTCTGCGAAACGCCATAGCCGCGCCCCATCAAGAAAACCTGCAGCAGTTCCGCTGCTTCGCGGGAATCCACCATGCCGCCCTGGATCAGGTCGTTGCGCAACGCGCACAATTCCGTCACCGTGAATTTTTCTTTCGTGGCCATTCTCACCCGCGACCTCCCTGCCAGTTGCTTATATTAGACTCATCGGCAACCTGCTTTGATACATGCAATCGTAATGCCGTAACTTTGGTACCCCCACCTGAGGCGGTTTTTCCCGTCCTCCAGTTCTTAGAACCCAATATTTTGCAAAAGGTTGCGGGGATATTACGGGCAGGTCAGCGGAAGACATAACAATCGCCCCCGTTGCCGGAATGACACTAAGTGTCGTTTCCCCGTGGGACGAAACCGAACTTTGTCGTTCCGGTTCAGGCCACGTCAATCGTAGCGGCGTCCACCAGCATGATCGGGATGTCGTCCTGAATAGGGTACACACGGCGGCATTCGCCGCATTTCAGACTTTTCCCGTTCGCACCGAGGACCATCGGCTTCTTGCAAACCGGGCAAACCAGCAGGTCAAGCAGATCCTGGGAAATCATAGAGACACTATTGTAATGCTGCACGACGCCGCGCGGGAATCTTCAAAAGCAGCTTCTTCCCGCTGGTGGCACAAGCGGCCATGGCGCAGTCTGATGGGATAGAATCGCCTTTCAATTCACTGAACGCGCGGCGAGGTGGGATGACAGCCAGGATTCTCGACGGTACAAAATTAGCCGGTGAAATCCGCGCGGAAGTTGCCGCCCAGGCGAAAGCCCTGGCATTATCGGGAGTCCGTCCCGGGCTCGCTGTGGTGCTGGTTGGTCACAACCCCGCGTCGGAGGTCTATGTTCGCGGCAAGGTGAAGAGTTCGGAAGAGGTCGGCCTCTACAGCGAACAACACACTCCCGCCGAAAGCGCGACCACCGAAGAACTGCTTGCCCTGATCGCCGACCTGAACCGCCGCGACGAAATCGACGGCATCCTGGTGCAGTTGCCCCTGCCCGCGCACGTAGATTCGAAGAAAGTTCTGCTGGCGGTCGATCCCGCCAAAGATGTGGACGGCTTCCATCCCATGAACGTCGGCTATCTTTCCACGCAGCGTCCCGGCCTGGTGCCCTGCACGCCGGCCGGCGTCATGGAGATTCTGAAGCGCAGCCAGATCCCGGTCGCTGGGCAGGAAGCCGTAGTCGTCGGCCGCAGCGACATTGTAGGCAAGCCGGTAGCGATGCTGCTGCTGAATCAGAATGCCACCGTCACCGTCTGCCACTCGAAGACGCGGGATCTGCCCGAAGTCTGCCGCCGCGCCGACATCCTGGTGGCGGCGATCGGCCGCGCCGGCATGGTCACCCGCGACTACGTGAAGCCCGGAGCCACCGTGATCGACGTCGGCATCAACCGGATTACGGACCGAAAAGAATTTGACCGCCTCTTTGGCCAAAACACTGCTGTGAACAAAAAGCGCGAAGAAACGTTTCTGGCCAAAGGAGCAACCTTGGTGGGCGATGTTCATCCCGAGGTAGCCGAAATCGCCGGCGCGATTACGCCTGTGCCCGGAGGCGTCGGTCCGCTGACCATCGCCATGCTGATGGCCAACACGGTAAAGGCCGCCATGATGCGACGTGGGATTTCATCGTAGAGACGGGGCTTGCCCCGTCTTCGCGGGAACAGTGTGAGCACCCCTTGCTAAAACTCGGCCTAACCGGCGGCATCGCGAGCGGCAAATCCGTTGTCGGCGAGATGTTCGTCAAACGCGGCGCGCATCTGATCCAGTCCGATGCCGTGGCGCACACGCTCATGGATCCCGGCCGCCCGGTCTACGAGGAAGTCGTTCGCCGCTTCGGCCGCGAAATCCTGAACCCCGATGGAGCCGTCAACCGTTCCCGGCTGGCCGAAGCCGCATTCGGCACCCCCGGCGGTTCGCCCCCGCGTGTCAAGGAACTGAACGAAATTGTTCATCCCGCCGTGATCGCGCGCGAAAATGAATGGATGCAAGAGATCGGCCGCCGCGATCCGAACGCCATCGCTATTGTCGAAGCTGCGCTCATCCTCGAAGCGGGCGCCGCCGACCGTTTCGACCGTTTAATCGTCGTAACCTGCCATCCCGACCAGCGAATTCTCCGTTTTGCTCAGCGCCTTGGAATTTCGGAAGATGCTGCCCGAGCCGAGGTAACTCGCCGCATGGCAGCGCAGATGTCCGACGAAGAAAAAATCAAAGCCGCTGATTTCGTGATCGACAATTCCGGATCGCTCGACGAAACCGAGCGGCAGGTAGAGCAAGTCTTCGCCAAGCTGCGCTCGGGGAACAAGAAACATCCTTAATTCGCACTACGCTTCGGCATGACCAGCCACTGCAAGATCGAACTCACAATGCTCAGCACGATGGCACCGACAAATGCCGCAAAGAAAGTTCGCACTTGGAATCCGCGCACCAGCGACGCCGCCAGCTCCAGCATGATCGCGTTGATCACGAACCAGAACAGGCCGAGCGTTAGAATCGTCAGCGGGAAAGTGAGAATCTTGAGCAGCAAGCCGAGTGTTGCGTTGACCAGCCCTATGACCAGGGCCGCGATCAGCGCCGCCGTCGGGCCGCTTACGCTGATGCCCGGAACGGTTTTGGCCACGATCCACACCGCCACGGCGCTTAAAATCCAATGGAGCAGAAGACGCACGATAAACCTCCCACAGTAGAGTCATTGGACACTATACAACGTGAAAACGGCTCACAAAACCGTCGTTCAGAAGACAAACGCCGCCCGGCTGCTCGATCAGATGGGAATCCACTACGAGCTGCGCGAGTACGCGGTGGATCCGGACGACCTGGCTGCGGAAACAGTTGCGGCTAAAATCGGCTTGCCGCGAGAACAGGTCTTCAAGACGCTGGTGGCGCGCGGCGATCGCAGCAAAGACCGCAGCAAAGACCGCAACGGAATTGTTATGGCGGTGATCCCGGGAGATCAAGAGCTGAACCTGAAGGCGCTGGCAGCCACGGCGGGGGAGAGAAAGATTCAGCTCGTTCCGGTAAAAGAACTGCAGTCGCTCACCGGCTACATTCGCGGCGGAGTGACCGCGCTCGCGGCCAAGCGCGACTTCCCCGTGTACGTTGATGAAACCATCGAACTGTTCGACGTGGTGTCTATCTCGGCGGGAGTTCGCGGTCTGCAGATTCTGATAGCGCCTACCGATTATCTGCGCGCGACCAAGGGAACGATTGCGGCGCTCGGTCAGCCCAAGGCCGGCTAACCAATTAAGTCGCGGTAAACTATCACCGGGCCGCTGTAGAGACGGGGCTTGCCCCGTCTGAGCGGTCTGAACGACTCTGGTTTCGCACGGTCGAGTCGTCTGCACTGCCGAGACGCGGCAAGCCGCGTCTCTACGGATAAATAATTTACCGGCCCGAGGTAACCCATGCCCACTGCCACGCGCATCAACCCGCTCTCATTCCTGACCGACCAACTCGATGAACTAAAGGCCAAGGGCACGCACTTCAAGCTGCGGGTGCTGGATGACGAACAGGCACCGCTCTGCACCTTCGATGGCAAGCGCGTCATCAACCTCGCCTCGAACAATTACCTAGGCTTCACGACGCATCCCAAGCTGCGCGAAGCGGCGCTTGAGGCGACGCGCAAGTATGGTGTTGGTTCGGGCGCAGTGCGCACCATTGCCGGCACCATGAAAATCCACATGGATCTGGAAGAGAAGATCGCGCACTTCAAGAACGTCGAGGCCTGCGTCGTGTTCCAGTCGGGATTCGCGGCGAATGCGGGAACGGTTTCGTCTTTTCTGGGCAAGGACGACTACATCATTTCCGACGAACTCAATCACGCCTCGATCATCGATGGCTGCCGTCTTTCACGGGCGAAAATTCTCGTCTTCCGCCACAAAGACGTGGCCCACGCCGAAGAGCAACTCGCCAGCGTGAAGAACCAGCCGGGGAAAAAGCTGCTGATCTCCGACGGCGTGTTTTCAATGGATGGCGACATCGGCCCGCTGCCCGGCCTGTGCGAGGCGGCAGAAAAATACGGCGCAATCATGATGGTCGACGACGCGCACGCGTCCGGCGTGCTCGGCCGCCAGGGACGAGGTACGGTCGATCACTTCAAAATGCACGGACGCGTCGACATTCAGGTTGGAACCTTGTCGAAGGCGATCGGCGCTCTCGGCGGATACGTCTGCGGCACGCGCGATTTGATCGATTTTCTCTATCACCGCGCCCGGCCTTTCCTGTTTTCGACGTCGCATCCGCCCTCGGTCGCAGCCACCTGCATCGCCGCTTTTGACGTTCTCGAAACCGAGCCGCAGTGGATGGAGCAACTCTGGGCCAACACACGATTCTGGAAAAAAGAACTGGGCCTGCTCGGTTTCAACATCGGAGGCCAGTCCACCCCCGCCAGCGAAACGCCGATCACGCCGATCATCATTGGCGACGGACGCCTGACCATGGATTTTTCCCGCGAGCTGTTCAAAGAAGGCGTGCTCGGAACGGGCATCGCCTTTCCGACCGTCCCGGAAGGCAAAGCGCGCGTGCGAACCATCATGACCGCCACACACACGAAAGAAGAGCTGCAGCAGGCGCTTGAAGTGCTGGAGCGCGTGGGGAAGAGGATGGGGATTCTCGGATGAAGCATCCCGTCGCGATGCTCTCTCCAATGCGTGAAAAGCGTCGACTACCGTCCCGCCGGAGCATCGTCCACAATTGCCTGCACTACCTGATCAATGGCGTCCATAACTCTTTTGCCCGGTAGGTTGAAGTTATTGGACATGATGGAGAAGGCGACCACCTGTCCGGAGTCGGTGGTCGCGTATCCGGAGAGCGCCTTCACTCCGCCCAGCGAGCCAGTCTTGGCCATAACACGATTTTGCAGTTGTGGAGAGCTGAAGCGATCGGAGAGCGTGCCGTCGACGCCAGAGACCGGGAAGGTCGCCTTGTAGTCAGTTCCCCATGGCTGCGTCGAGCTATAGCGTAGTAGCTGCACGATGGCGTGGGGAGTCACTAAGTTCTGGCGAGAGAGTCCAGAGCCGTCGTAGAAAACGTACTGGTCGTTGGAGATTCCCGCCTGAGTCAAAAATCCGCTGAGCACCTGAAGGCCGCCTTCCACCGTTCCCGCGTTGCCGCGCTCGCGCCCCAGGAGGCGCAGCAGAATTTCAGCGTGCAGGTTCTGGCTGACCTTGTTGACCACACGTAAATCCTGCAGCAGCGGTTTCGATTCGTAACTGGCGAGCGTGACCGGCTGATCGGTCTGCAGTGCGCGCGACTGGGCGTTGTTATTGCCGCCTCCGTTCGATGGCGCGGCAGCGGTCGCGCTGAAAGTGGAAAGTGAGGCGAGTTCGGTGTGGCGGGTACGCTGCTTTCCGTAGATTACGATGCCGCGTTTCTCGAGTAACTGACGGAAGAGGCCGGCGGCGAACTCGGCGGGATCTTCGATGGCGACCGCTTCTTTGGCCCCTGCGTCGTCGAGCGGCATATTGCCCCAGAGCGTCAAGACAGTAGAGCCGGGCTCGCGGTTGACGAAAAACTTCCGTTCGGTGCCTGCGGGAGTGGTGATAATGCGGTTGTCAATCCGGTAGTAATCGGCGAAAGGCGTGACCGTGACGAAAGCTTTTTCGCCGGGGCGGTCGGCGGGCAGAGCATTGACGAAGACAACATTGTCGTTGATGGTGAGTGCGGAAACCGGAGCGCCGTCTTCCCCCACCAGGTCGTCCTGGCTCCAACCCTCGCCGTAGCGTTCGAAGGCGAAGTACGAATCGTCGGCCACGATGTCGCCGTCGATGAATTTCACGCCTTTTTGCACGAGCGTGTCGGCCAGCGCTTCGAGGGCTTGAATCGGATCGTCATTGCGCTGGGTCTTGAGATCGTAGGGGAGTTCTCGTCCGGAGAGATTGGGATCGCCGTGGCCGACCAGCACGAGATCTCCGTTGAGGCGGCCATAGCGGTCGAGAGTGCCGGTGGTTTCAACGGTGGTGCGAAACTTGTAGTCGGGACCAATGAGCGCGAATGCGGCGGCGGTGATGAACAGCTTGGTGTTCGAAGCGGGCGTGAAGAGCTTGTCCGCGTTTTGCGAGTACAGCGTCTGGCCCGTCGTTTTGTCGGACGATTTGGCCAACCCTTTCTCAGACGAGAGGGAAACGACTTCGATTCCCCAGAAGCCGCGGGCCAGATCGGGGGCGCCGAGCACGGCGGCGATGCGATCCTGTAGCGCCCGACCCTGTATAGGTTTGACGGGTGCGGCCAGCAGTGGCGCGACCAGCAGAAAAAAGATGAGGGAAACGAGACGCGCAACTGACCGCCGGCGAAGCATGAGGTGGATTGTAGCACCCAGGAAAAATCGGGTTCGTTCTAGAATAGCGGCAACATGCGGGCAATTTTTCAGTGGAACGTGGGCGCTCGAGTTTTGGAGTTAGGGCGGCGCACTCTGATCATGGGCGTGGTGAATGTAACTCCCGATTCATTCTCCGACGGGGGACTCTACGTTGATGCCGAGAAGGCCGTGGTCCGCGCCGAGCAATTATTGGATGAAGGCGCGACCATAATAGATATCGGTGGCGAGTCGACGCGGCCGGGTGCGACGGAAGCCGTATCGGAAGAAGAGGAACGGAGACGCGTGTTGCCCGTTATAAGAGACTTGAAGCGGCGCCGGCCGAATGCGGTGGTAAGCGTCGATACCTATAAGGCGAGTGTGGCGAGGGCGGCCGTGGAGCTCGGGGCAGAGGTTGTGAACGACGTGAGTGGGTTCCGCTGGGATCCAGACTCAAAGATGGCGAAAACGCTCGCTGAACTCAAAGTGGGAGCGGTGCTGATGCACTCGCGCGGGCGGCCGGAAGAGTGGCGGTCGCTCCTGCCGATTGGCGATGCCGTTCTGATGGTGAAGCGGGATTTGCGGCAGTGGGCCGAAGCCGCGACCCTGGCCGGGATCAAGCGCGATCGTCTGGTTCTCGATCCGGGATTTGGATTCGGAAAGCGCTTCGACGAGAATTATCCGCTGCTGGCGCATTTCGCCGAACTGCAGCAGATGGGATTTCCCCTGCTGGCAGGAGTGTCGCGCAAGTCATTTATCGGGCGAACCCTGGCGCGCGATGGACAGGATAAAGACGCGGAAGTTAACGAACGGCTTTACGGAACGCTGGCCGCCGAATCTGTATTAATTTTGAAAGGGGCGCACATCATTCGGACGCACGATGTACGCGCTGCGGTGGAGGCGGCACGAGTCGCGGATGCGATTGTGGCCAGCGGCGGATAGACGGGGAATGCGTAGGGACAGCCGCCTCGGCTGTCCAAGCGAGCACAGCTCGCGGGTTCGTGGATCCCATCTTTGCTCAATCAAGAGGGTGGGCGGCTTCGCCCCGCGGACAGCCGAGGGCGCTCTCCCTACGCGCTCAGGCGCGGGCAGCTTCGGTAAGCGGCGCGGTGACTTTGAGCACCGGCAGCCGGATTTCAAATGCGGCGCCGCCTTCGGGCCGGTTGTAGCAGGTGATTTGTCCCTGGTGGTCCTGGATCACGCCGTAGGTGGCGCTGAGTCCGAGACCGGTACCTTTGCCGACCGGCTTGGTGGTGTAGAAGGGATCGAAGACGCGTTCCGGATCGCGCAGGCCGGGGCCGGAGTCTGCGAACTGGACGATCACCTCGTCCTCTTCGCGCCAGAGGGAGATCTGGAGACGGCCGCCGCCGGTTTCCTGCAATGCGTCCACCGCGTTCTCCACGATCTGAACGAAGGCCTGTAGAAGCTGGTTGGGGTTGCCGAGGACGCGCGGCAAAGGATCGTAGCTTTCCACCGTCAGGCTGATCTTCCTGTTTTCGATTTTGAATCCTTCCATTTGAACCGCGCGCTGCAGAAGAGGTTTCAGTTCGACCGGACCTTTTTCTCCCGGAGTCTGCTGGGCGAAGCTGAGCAGATCGCTGACCAGTTCGCGAGTGCGCCGGGCCTGCTGCCCGATCTTCTGCGCGTTGGAGAGTTGCTCGCGGCTCAAGTTGCTGCTGGCGGCCATGCGTTCGGAACTGCTCAGAATCGCTGAGAGCGGAAACTCGAGTTCGCGGGCGGCAAGCGCTACCAATTCTCCGAGGGAAGCCAGCTTGGCCTGCTGGATCACTCTTCCCTGCAGTCGTTGGAGGTTTTCAAAGCTCCGGCGCGAATGCTTGAGCAGCCGCAGAAGCTTCTGGTCCAGCAGGTGCTGCTTGAGGAAAACGACAAAGGCCAGCACAGCGACACCGCCCATGGCCACCGCAAAACGGACGTGCCGCAAATAAGGCTGGTCGTGGCCCAGGAACAGCGCCCAATATGCCATGAGCGGCAGAGAGAGCAGCGCGAGTTTCGCCAGTAGAGGAGCGACCGGGCGACTGGCGCGGGTGATCGAGGGCATCAACTGCGTATCCCGAAGGCAACGCCGCCCGGCGATGGCGACCCAGAGAAACCCAAGCACAGAGGCCAGGACGGGCACATCGTAAAATCCGCCGGTCGTATAGGTGCCCCGCACGACCGCCGCGTGCATGGCTTCCGCCGAGAATGTGTAGAGAACGGTGGCGAGAAAAATGTTGCGGTAGAGCTCGCGCCACGACCCCGCACTGGCGAAGAACGCCGATGCGGATACGACAATCAGGAACGCTCCCTCGATGAAATACAGAGAATCCCAGCGCAGGTGGTACAGCGGGATATTGATAACGATGTATTCCTCGGGAAAAACGAAAAAGGCGTAGACCACGATCCACCACACCAGCAGGATGATGACATTCAGCGCGCTCAACAACATCCCCTCGCGTTCTTCCGACTGATGGGGGCGAATGGCCACCGCTCCCATGATGGGGACAACGTGCAGGAACAACACGACGTCCCCTGGAAAAGGATGGGGCAGCGGCTCGCGAACCACAACCTCAAACCACGTCCAGCATGCGGCGTTGAAACTCCACATGGCCATGCCCGTGGCCATCAGACTCCAGAACAGGCGCGTACGTCCGCGGCTGTCGAAGGCATTTCTGGTGCAGAGGATGAAGGCCGCCGCCATCGCCAGCAGCGGGACCAAGTCTCCCATGGCCAGGCGAAAAAACGGGTTGGGAAACGCGACCGGAGCCAAAGCAAAGGCCAGCAGCAGACCAGCCCCACAGTAGAGCGCCGAGATGGGACGAAGAGACACCACCCTCAATCATATGACGTTTCGCCGCGATCTGTTTAGTCACGGACTAGTTACCAGAGGTGACAACGGTAACGCGCCAGCCCGCCCGAAAGTCCGGACGACACAAGTTTGACTTTGTATCGCGCTGCCGGGTAAATTTGCTGCGCAGTTTCTTTTGCTCTTTCTCAACATTGTGGTTCGCGCATGATCGTAGGTCGGCGACACGCCGCCCTATGGGAAGCGGGTGTAAATCCCGCGCTGCCGCGCAACTGTAAGCGAGGACAACGCAACCGGTCACTGGGGATGTCTGAAAACGACAACCTGGGAAGGCCGGTTGTAGCAACCGGATGCTGGGCTCAAGCTGATTCTAGCGAGCGCTCACATCCTGACTCGCAAGCCAGGAAACCGGCGTGAACCGTCCACACCAACCTTTCGCGTGATAAAGGAGACGTGCATGCGGTTTTTCCGTGTATTCGCCAGTATTGTTTTTCTGTCGTTCATCTTTCCGCCCATCTTTTTCACCAACGCTTCCGCCCAAATCAGAATCAAAGTCGTCGACCCTCAAGACGCGGTCGTCGCGGGCGCGCAGGTGCAGTTGCTCAAGCTGGGAAAACCTGCTCCGGCAGCGGTGCAAAGCACGTCTGCCGAAGGCCTCGCAATTTTTCGTGAGACCACGGCGAGTTCTTACCGTGTCCAGGTGCTGGCTCCGGGTTTCGCGGCAGAAACCGTGCCAGTGGATGTTTCCTCAACCGCCGAAACCATCACCATCAGGCTCCGCCTGGCAACGGCCGCAGAAACCGTGGTTGTGACTGCGACCCGCACTCCGGTTCCGAGCCAGGCCGCAGGAGCCGATGTTTCGACGCTGAGCAGCCAGCAGTTGGAGGTATTGCAGCCGGTAGCCGCAGATGATGCCGTGCGCTTCCTCCCGGGCGCCGTAGTGAACACGTACGGACAAAGAGGCGGACTCTCCTCGCTCTTTGTCCGCGGCGGCGAGTCCACTTACAACAAGGTGATTGTCGATGGCGTTGCCGTGGATAATCCGGGCCAAACGTTTGACTTTGGCACCCTGTCCCTGGCACAGGCAGATCGCGTTGAATTTGTGCGCGGCGCGCAGAGCACTCTATACGGTTCCGACGCCATGACCAGCGTCGTTCAAGTGTGGACGCGCACTGGAAGCACGGCTGTCCCCGAACTCCGTTTCGGCGCCGATGGAGGGAATTTCGGAACCGCCAACGGCTATGCGACCCTGGCTGGCGCTTACCGTAGCTTCGATTACAACTTTTTCGGCGACCAGTTCAACAGCAACGGCCAAGGGGTCAACGACGCATACTCGGATTCGCTCCAAGGTGCGAATGTCGGTATAAAGATTACCGACCAGATTGCGCTCCGGGTGCGCGTCCGCCACTCCAACAGCTACACCGGCCTCCCGGGGGAGTGGAACTTCAACGGCGATCCGCTTCTCCAGCCCAATCCCAGCGAGTGGTCGCACCAGAATAATCTTCTGGGAAGCGTAGAGCTAGCCGTGAATGCGCCTTCGGGATGGCAGCACCGCTTCACCGGCTTCGACTACCTCTACCGTTATACCGACGTGAACCTCAGCACCAATCCTGACAACTACGACGACTTTCCCGCCCACGAGTACGATCACATCAATCGCGTAGGGTTTGAATACCAGGGCGATTACTCCGAGCGAAGCTGGTCGCATTCGACCTTCGGCTATCGCATTGAGAACGAAAACGGCGTTGTTGGAGATCTGCTTTACCCGCCGTCCACTTCAGGGCAGCGGTTGAGTCAGGATGCATATCTGCAACAGCAGTTCACGCTGGGCAGGCTCTCGGCGATTGTGGGTGGGCGTTTCGTGCACAACAGCCTTTACGGCAACACCGGCGTGCCACGGGTTGCTCTGACGCTGCTGGCGTTACGCGGTGGCGAATTGTTTTCTGGAACGCGCCTGCGTTTTTCTTATGCCACGGGCTTCATGGAGCCGGCTCTTTATCAGACTTTCGCTAATCTCCCGTACTATGCCCCGAACCCTGGCCTGTTGCCGGAGCGCACCCGAGCTTTCGAAGCTGGGATCCTGCAGAATTTGTTTGCCGGACGCTGGTCTTTGAACGCGACCTACTTTAACAATCTCTTCCACGATCAGATCGAGTACGGGTACAACTCGTCACCCTACGAGGGCAATCCGCCGGGGAGCCTGGGGCAGTTTTTCAATCTGCAAAAATCGTTCGCGCAGGGCGCAGAATTTCAACTGCAAGGGAAAATCCGGACGAAATTATTCCTGAACGCAGCTTATACCTATACTTCAACTGAAATACTCGAAGCTCCGCTATGCACGGCGGAATATTATTGCCCTTCTGTCTATGCCGCTGGGAATCCGCTGCTTCGCCGGCCCAAACAGTCGGGAACAATGCTTCTCAACTACCTCGGAAAGCGATGGAGTGCAAATCTGGGCGGAAGTTTCGTGGGGAGACGACCGGATTCCGCTTTTGATTCCGCCACCCCGGCTCTTGCCGATATCAACCACGCCGCCGGCTACGCGCGCGTCGATCTCGGCGGCTGGTACGCCATCAATTCCCGAGTCACGGCATACGCGAATGTCGGCAACGCGCTCAATGCTCACTACAACGAGGTGGTGGGATATCCGGCACTGACGGCGAACTTTCGCGCCGGCATAAGGTTTCGGATCGGAGGGGAGTAGGTTTAGCGGCGACTGCCGGCCGTTTGTTGCGGCTCGTCGTCAGATTGAAGATCATCCGCCGCAACCGGCCTGCGAGGCGGGGCCAGGTCTCGTCCACCGTTATAGCGGTGGCGTACCTCGTGGAGTTTCTCCACTTCTTTCTCACCGAGCGGCTGCTCGTTGCCTAGCAAATGGCTGACCAGCGCGATCTTCGCGAAGTGCTCCACGGTCTCCATTTTCATGTAGGCGCTTTCAAGCGATGACCCAAACGTCACCACCCCATGATTCGCCATCAGGATGGCGTCGTGGTGCGGAATCAGCGGTTCGAGAGCATCGGTCAATTCGGGCGTGCCCGGCGTCCCGTAGCGGGCCAGCGGGATTGATCCCAGACCGACGACGACCTCGCATACCAGCGGCCGGTTCAGATCGTAGCCAGAAGCCGCAAACCCAGTGGCGGTCGGCGGGTGGGCATGGACAATGCCACACACGTCCGGGCGCAGGCGATAAATGAGCAAGTGCATGCCGATCTCGCTCGAAACTCTGCGTTTACCGGCTATGCGTTTTCCTTCCATGTTCACAATCACCATGTCCGAAGCGCGCATCCGGCCCTTGCTTATGCAGGTCGGAGTCACCAGCACGCGTCTTTCGTCGAGACGGACAGACAGGTTCCCGTCGGTGGCTGCAACCAACCCGTTTTCGTGCAGCAGGCGGCCGAACTGCACAATCGCAACCCGATGCTGGCGGTCGATGGACATTGAAACCCTGCGCGGTCATGTTACACACCCTGCGGAAACCTTACAACCACTAGAAGGTCAAAATATGTAAAAGCCGGTGGATTGCCGGGCGTCCAGCAACACCTCCTAGCCCTTGGAGCGTGACCGAACCCTATAATCTCCTCGATGCTCGTCTCGGACTTCCACTATGATCTGCCGCCCGAACGGATAGCGCAGGAACCGTTGCCCGACCGCGCCGCATCGCGCTTGCTGCATCTGAATCGGCAGGGGCAGAGTCGGCAGCCTCAACCCTGGGAAGACCGTAGGTTTCGCGAATTCCCCGACCTGCTGCGGTCCGACGACCTGCTGGTCCTGAACAACACGCGAGTCTTCCCGGCACGTCTCTACGGCCACCGGAGCGGACAGCGAGCACAGCCCCTGAGCCCGCACAATCCGGCGGCACGGGATTTTCTCCGTGGAGAAGTCGAAGTTCTGTTGACACGCCAGCTGACGGACGATCCGAATGAGTGGGAGTGCCTGGTACGGCCCGGGCGCAAGATCGGAATCGGAGAGAAACTCTACTTCGGCAGCTCGCCCGAAGATGCGCTCGAGGGCGAACGCCCCGAATTGGAGGCCGAAGTCATCGGCCGCGGCAGTTTCGGCGAGCGGCGCATCCGGTTCGCTCTGGTCGCCGATTTCTTTGCGCGAGTCGAGCGCATAGGCCACGTGCCCCTTCCGCCCTACATCCACCGCGACGACCGCACAGCAGCCGGGAATAGCGATAGAGATGATAAAGAACGTTACCAGACCGTCTATGCGCAAGCGAGGGGATCGGTAGCGGCGCCGACGGCCGGTCTGCACTTCACCCCTGAGATCCTCCAGCAAATTCGTGGACGCGGAATCGAAATTGCCGAGATCACGCTGCACGTCGGACTCGGCACCTTCCAGTCGGTGCGAGTTGAAAAAGTGGAAGACCACAAGCTGCATCACGGAGTGGTACGAAATCCCGGCGGAGGCAGCGCGGGCCATCAACCGTGCGAAAGCCGAGGAGCGCCGCGTGGTGGCCGTGGGCACAACCACGGTCCGCACACTAGAGCACGCAGCAAAGCTCGCCGCAGAACACGCTGGCGAAAATCGCATAGAAGCCGGACGAGGCGAAGCGGACGTGTTTATCTATCCCGGCTATCAGTTTCGCTATCGTAGACGCGCTGCTGACGAACTTTCATCTGCCGCAATCAACCCTGCTGATGCTGGTGTGCGCGCTGGGCGGAAAAGATCTCGTGATGAACGCTTATCACCATGCGGTCGAAGCCGGATACCGCTTCTACTCCTATGGAGATTGCATGTTCGTCGAGTAAAGGGTGAGAATTGTGATCTCTAGATGAATTGTCATCCTGAGCGAAGCGAAGGACCTGCTTCTTGTCGCGAGCCACAAGTACCTCGCGTTGCCACCAACCCTGACGCACAGCAGATTAACCTCATCGATCGTTGGCTGCTCGTGACCATTGCGGCCGCCCTTGTCGTAGCCCCGGCAACACAAGCCCAAAGCAATCCTGGGCCCGCCGCCAGGCCGCCCGCGCACAACGAGGACGCACAGCTCTACCGCAACACCCCCTTCGGATTTCGCTATCAGATCCCCTACGGCTGGGTGGATCGCACCAAGGAGATGCAGGAAGGCAACGACGCCGGCACCAGCAAAGGAGAAGTCCTGCTCGCAGCGTTTGAGCGTCCGCCGGAGGCCACGGGAGACACGATCAACTCCGCAGTCGTGATTGCCTCCGAGAGCGCAGCATCCTATCCCGGCCTCAAGCGAGCCGAAGACTACCTCGGACCGCTCACCGAACTCGCAGCCGCCAAAGGCTTCAAGGCCGAAGGCGAGCCCTATGTGCTGGAGGTTGAGTCGCGTCATCTGCTGCGCGCCGATTTCACCAAGCCGCTGGAGGTGAAGACCACCAGCGCTAAACTTACCATGCGCCAGTGCACGCTCGTCCTGTTGGCGAAAGGTCAGATCGTGTCCTTCACCTTTATAGCCGGTAGCGAAGATGAGCTCGACGATCTAATGGATGGCCTCCATTTCGTCGTCACAAAAGCGCCCGCCCACTAGAATTCGTGTGGGGACGGGCGCCTCGCCCGTCCAAGTCGAAGCCTATCTGATTCCCTGTAGAGACGCGGCTCGCCGCGTCTTGGCAGCGTCTCCAAACTACGTCCCTAAGAGCAACAAAAAGCACAGTTTATGGTCTCGATTCCAGCCTCAAAATGAGTGTTTTTTGTGTTAAAATAAACAAAGCTCTGGTGATAGCTAAATAGCAGAAAATTCAATAAGTTGAGGTCACCCGAGCAGTCCCGGAATCGGCCCTCCAGTCAGGCGCCCAATCCGGCATTTTCCACGGAGCAGAATGGCCACGAAAGAATTACAAACCGAACTCGTCGATGCCAAGAACACCGACGCGAAAAACAAGAACGGCAAAGTCGGCAATGGAGACTACACCGCCGATTCCATCAAAGTCCTCGGCGGCATGGAAGCCGTGCGCAAACGTCCCGCCATGTACATCGGCTCGACCGGCGAACTGGGTCTGCATCACCTCGTGTACGAAGTCGTAGATAACTCCGTCGACGAAGCGCTAGCCGGACACGCCGACAAGATCGAAGTCACCATCCATCTCGACAACTCCATCACCGTAATCGACAACGGACGCGGCATTCCCGTCGACAACATGGACATCGACGGCGAAAAAATCCCCGCCGCGCAGGTCGTCATGACCACCCTCCACGCCGGCGGCAAATTCGACAGCAACTCCTACAAAGTTTCCGGAGGCCTGCACGGCGTAGGCGTAAGCTGCGTCAACGCGCTAAGCGAAGAGTTGGATCTGGAAATCTGGCGCGACGGTTTCACCTGGGAGCAGACCTACTCCAAAGGCGAGCCCACCAGCAAGTTGAGAAAGACCGGCGCCGCCAAAGTAAAGACGGGCACCAAGGTTCACTTCGTTCCCGACAAAACAATTTTCACCACCACCGTCGAATACAACTTCGACACGCTCTCCCAGCGCCTGCGCGAACTCGCGTTCCTCAACAAAGGCCTGGTAATCACGCTTACCGACGAGCGCCAAACCGATTCCAAGACCAATGAAGCCAAGCGCGCCGAATTCAAGTACAACGGCGGCATCGCCGAATTCATCAAGCACCTCAATCGCGGCAAGCAGACGCTCCACGACAAGCCGATCTATATGGAAGCCGACAAAGACGAAGTGCACATCGAAATCGGCCTCCAGTACAACGACGCCTACTCGGAATCGGTTTTCAGCTTCGCCAACAACATCAATACCGTCGACGGCGGCACGCATCTCTCCGGCTTCCGCACCTCGCTGACCCGCACCATCAACTACGCCGGGCAGCAGATGGGCCTGTTCAAAGACGTAAAAGAAAATCTCACCGGAGACGACGTCCGCGAAGGCCTGGTAGCCGTGATCAGCGTCAAACTGCCACAGCCGCAGTTCGAAGGCCAGACCAAAGGCAAATTAAATTCCGACATAGCCGGCATCGTGCAGGCAGTAGTCAACGAGAAGCTCGGAGCATTCTTCGAGCAAAACACCGCCGTAGCCCGCAAGATTATCAACAAAGCCATCGACGCCGCCCGCGCCCGCGAAGCTGCCCGCAAAGCCCGCGACCTGACCCGCCGCAAAGGCGCGCTCGATGGCGGAGGCCTGCCCGGCAAACTAGCCGACTGCTCCGAGCGCGATCCCAACCGCTGCGAGCTTTTCCTGGTGGAAGGAGAATCCGCCGGCGGCACCGCCAAACAGGGCCGCGACCGCCGCTTCCAGGCCATCCTTCCGCTCAAGGGAAAAATTCTGAACGTGGAAAAAGCGCGCTACGACAAGATGCTCGCCCACGAAGAAATTCGCGCCATGATCACCGCGCTAGGCACCGGCATCTCCAAAGAAGATTTCGATCCCACCAAAGTCCGCTACGGCAAAATTATTCTAATGACCGACGCCGACGTGGACGGCTCGCACATCCGCACGTTGTTGCTTACGTTCTTCTTTCGACACATGCAGGAACTGATCAAGCGCAACAACGTCTACATCGCGCAGCCCCCGCTCTTCGGGATAAAGAAAGGCAAGTCTCACCAGTACATAAAAAACGAACACGAATTCGTCAAGGTAATGGTGAAGCGCGCCTCCGAAGGCCTGATCATCCGCTACGGAGAAGGCGCCGCCAAGCTGGAAGGCGCGGCCCTGACCAAGTTCATCACCGTGCTGAACGAGTATCTGGGATTCCTGGACAAGCTGAACAAGCGCATCCGCGAAGAAAAGATCACCGCCCTGCTGCCCAAACTGGACCTGGCCAAGCGCGCCGACTTCGAAGGTGACAAGAACACTCCGCCGAAGAAGATCGAAAAACTCGAAAAAGAACTGAAGCGCCTGCAAAAAGAATTGAAGTTGAAAAGCATAGAAACCCGCTTCGACGAAGAGCATAACCTCTGGGAGCTGCACTTCGTCAATGCGCAAGGAGCCGAACACCTCATCAACTGGGAACTGGCCTCCACCCCGGAATGCCGGCAGCTCATCGCCAAGTTCAAGCAGATCGAGCAGTATCTCGATCCGCCCTTCATGATCGAGAGCGTGGTGAAACCCGCAAAAACAGCGGCGACCACGGCAGGGAAAGACGAAGAAGAAAATGGAGAAGCAGGCGAGAACAATAACAGTAACGACGACGAAGGCGAAAATCTGAGCGCCGTCCGAAAAAGAGGAAGCCGAGAAAGCGCAGAAGAAATCCGGCAAGCCGCCAGCGCTCAGAGGAAGAGCCAAAGAACCCGAGATCGTCGAGAAAAATACTCCTCGCGAACTCTTCGACTACGTCCTGAACGAAGGCCGCAAGGAGTACACCGTCCAGCGCTACAAAGGCCTCGGAGAAATGACCGCCGAGCAGCTCTGGGAAACCACCATGGATCCCGAGCGCCGCACCCTGCTGCAAGTCCGTCTCGAAGACATAGCCGAGTGCGAGACCATCTTCACCACGCTAATGGGCGAAGACGTAGAAGCCCGCAGAAAATTCATCGAAGACAACGCCCTCGACGTAAAGAACCTGGACATCTAGTCAGCTTGTGTGGTGACGGGGCTTTGCCCCGTCCGCCGCAGTTTTTGCTTGTGACTGTGTGGGGACGGGCCCCTCGCCCGTCCGCACCCGACAAAGCTCGGCAGCCACTCTATCGGATAGCGCAACGCTGGAGCGCTGGGTCCTTCCGAGAGGTCTCTATTGTAATGGCACAACCGGGAAGCAGGACCAGGGAAGTTCTCGCCTCCCAAGACGCGTTATCGAAGGCTCAACAGCCGTACGGGCTCATTTGGGTCACCCCATCGGAAAGATATTTAAAGAAGTTGTGCGACCACAGCTTCCTGTCTCTGCAACAATCATCCATTCTGGACGCGGTCGGCGAGAAAGCTTGGGCGCAAATAATCAGATCTCTTGATTTTGAGAAGCAATTCTCACCCATGGAGCGAAACTATTCCCGCACCGGACGTTGCATGGGGTCGCAACTTTCAAATCCGAATCCTTTCTTCCACCTGGCCGAGCGCGGGATCATGCCAATTGCAGAACCCTGTTTCAGAAAAGCCCGTCAGTTCCGTTTCTAGATCCCGCCGCCGCTATCTCGATTTTCGCTTCTGTCGCAGCCCTTGACGCCCGGTTGTCAACGCTATCTGACGGAAGGGCACGGATGCTAACCTGTCGTGGGTGATCTAAAGCGTCCGCTTGTCATGGTCGGTGGCGCCGCGGAGGGCTATCTTGACCTATCGACGTTACGGTTAAAAGTCGCGATGACGCACCTAGATACCGTCAGGACTTCGTTGCCTATCTGACAAAAAAGGAACGGCTCTTAACAAACGGAGTGCACGTGCTCGCGACCGGCGAGGAAGAACTTCTAGCTGAATACGTAGGACACCTCAACGACGAGGGTGAGCACGATTTTGTGTTTCCGAAGGATGCGGATGGCCTTTTTTTCCCTGAAGGACAATGGGCAAAGTTTTTGAAAAGCGAAGAGCGGAAGGCACAGATAGAGGCCGACCGCATTTCTTACTCTTGGGATCTGTTGATTGAAAAGTTTTTGCACCACCTCATGTCAGGCACCCAGTACGAAGCCGATTGTCCCGAAATCAGCGAACAGGAGAAGTCATTTCGATGGCTAGCCAGAGAGAATCGCACGCGCCGTAGGATTTTAGCGAGCGCAATACACGGGTTGCTAGAAAAGACCCCAGCGAACTACGAGCCTCAAGGCTTCTCAAACCGTCGCGGCCCGGGGATCCATACTTCTTGTTTCTATTGTTGCCCCGCTACTCCAGCGTCGAAGAGAAGGACTACCGCAGAGTTCGGGGGGAACTGCTACGCGACTACTGTCAGGTCGTGAAACTGCATTTTTCGGATGCCCAGCACATCATTGGGATAGCTACCGAGCCATTGGATGGCGACGAGTACCGTTCGGAAGATTTTGTGCATCTCGACGCGACCGAGTGGAACGAAAAGCTCAATGAACAAGCCCGCACCATTAAGAAAGACCTCGGCATCTTCGCTCACGCAGATTCGGTCGACGCGGCATGATATCCGCTGGCCACCCTGCGCCAGCGCGAGCCCGTCGCCCGAAACTCGTGCACATGCGGAATCCCGAACTTGCGAGGCTTGCCGATAGTTTGTTCAGCAGAGCTGGGTAATTTTTCCGAAATCGCAGACTGAGCGGGCAGGCTGGCCCGAAAGCCAGGTGGTGCTAGCACCGCACTACGCTTTCTCATTTTTCATCACAATCAGCCGGTGATCCACCATCACAGACAAACAACTCGTCCGATGCGTGAATGATCCTGGGACTCCCGAGGCCGCGTCCCCTGAGCACTTTAACAATGCAATCCAGTTGATTTCATTGAGTTTACCAAATTAGTAAAACTAGCCAATATCCCCAGAGTGGCCTTATTCCGCAATTTTCAATAAGTTCTTTGAAATCTCGATTTTGAGCGACCAGTAAGAAGTAACTCGTCGCTCTTAATAGGCTTATGGCTAAGGTGTCACCGTAGCCTCCTTGTCATCTGGGTTTTAACTATAACCGTTTAAAACCGCAGATCAGCGAGGAAATGTTCTTAACGCCAATGATTTTATTATTCGGGAAAATAGGGGGGTGGGGTGCCACGATAATCTCCCGCCATACTTCACCTCGGGATAAGCCCGGCCAAACAAGACCCAAAGCGCCCCGATAACGACGAATACAAGGTAGCTTCCCTCCGGACCAACCGAGCCGCCCGTAAGCCAAACGGGACCGTGAAAGCTGGAGTTGATCAGGTGCCCCGGCAAAAGCGCGCCGCTATCAGGAACGGAATACAGATAGCTCTCGCCCCAATCCCAAGCCATGTGGAAGCCGACGGCAAACCACAAATCGCCGGTCCGCCGCAGCGTCAAACAAAAAAAGAGGCCGATCAAACCCACCGCCACCAGCCCTGTCGTCGTTTCGCCTGGATTGCGGCCGTGGATGTAACCGAAAGCGGCCGAGAGAAACACCGCCGCCGGCCAAAAATTCATCCCCTGCGAGAGCACCCATTGCGAGTAGCCGCGCGCCAGGAAATCTTCAAAGAATGCTACGAACAGAAAAAGCAGAGCGTAATAAGCGGCGAACTTCCAGATGCGCGCACCGTGCAGTTCCAACGCTCCGAACGCAAACGCGCCCGTCAAGCGCAACGCCAGCATCAGGACGCTCAGAGACGCGATGCCCCAGAGCGTCCCTACCCAGAAATTTCGTCCGAAAGCGCGCCGCAATGGCAGGCCGAAGTCACCGAATGGCCGACCTTCAATGCGAGCCATCACGAAGCCTGGCAAAATCGCGGCCAGCATCATGCTGGCTTCGATCATCATGCGCCACCAGAGGACGCTCAGATACGACTGGAGCGACACAACCAGCCAGCCTTCGACTTGGAAAACAATCCACGCCATCGCCAGATAAATCAGCCAGCGCGCACCCAGATAAATTCCCTTCGGGCCAAGAAAAACACCGCGCAGCAGGGAATCGTGACCATCGCTCGTAGTCGGCAAGGGCGAGGACCGTAGAGACAACGGCAAAGGCGCAGGTGCCAGGGAAGGTGCAGTCGGCTTTGCGTCATCGTCCGCGACTGGTTGCTCGGGATCCGCGGAACTGCGGAACAATGGTTTGTTATCCATCTTTAATCATCCAACGCTGTCCCGGACATGGTAAAACACTCGGTCCCGCTTTGTTGGCGCCAATGTTGCGCGCGATTTCTTCATTCCGATGCATTCCGCGCCCCGCAGTTTTTCGCGGCCGCTCTGCTGCTGGCGTATCTGCTGCAGTGCATCTGGCTGGTTCGCGTGCAGACGTTGCACGGCTCGGCCCCGGACTCCGATCAGGATTTACGCATCTACCAAGGCCTCGAACAATGGAAAGGCGGCGCGATCGCAGGAACTCCCGAATCGTTGCGCTCGGAAGCCGTCACCGGCATTCCTTCTGCCGGACGCGCCGGCCATCTCCGCGTGCGCGACGGTTACGATCAGGACCGCTCGCCGCTCTATTACCTGGTCGCCGCTGCACCGCTGCTGTTGCGCCCAGGGTCGTGGTTGCCGGAATCGCTCCAGCCGTTGCTGGTTGCGTCACCGTATCTGTTCTTCGGCGTCATGCTCGGAGCCTCGCTTTGGTACGTCGCGCGCCGCCTCTACAGCAACGCTGGCGGATACATCGCTCTCGCACTCTACTGCTTTTCACCCGCCATGATCGTGAACGCGGCGGGAACGCAGAACATGGGCGAGTTAGGCGCGGTGTGGGGAGCGTTCGGAACCGTCTTCACTGCCATCGCCGTGGCACACACTCTCTACGCTCCCCGCGAAGTTGTGCTCTGGAACTGGCGGCGCATTCTGCTTCTGGGGTTGTCTCTGCTACTGGCAGCGGGCAACCAGTTTTCGCTAGCGGTACTGGCGTTGGTGATTTTGCCAATCATGTTCTGGGTGGCGCCAGTCCGGCCGCGCAGCGTGCTCGCAATTTGGACCACCGCAATCGCAGCCGCATTTGTGCTGTTGTTTGCCGCTTACTTTTTCGAGCCTGCGTTGTTCTGGCAAGGGATGCTACACGCCCGCTGGATGAACTTCGAACCCGCCGCCTTTGGCATGTCCTTTTCTTACCGCCGCACTTTGGGAACGATCTTCGTCAGCAGCCCAGCCCTGATGCTTGCCCTGCCCGTGTCGCTGGTTGCCTACTTCGGATGGAAGCGCGCTCGCTATTTCGGTAACACCGCGCCGCTTCTGATCGCAGGACTGTTGCTCACTCTGGCGTTGGGCGCTCCGAATTTTCCGGGACAGGGATTCGATCTGACGATGCTCGTATTCCTCTTCGTCTTCGTTGCGGGAGTGTTCGCCGATCTGTTGGAAACTGAACAGAGCCTGCTGGTGATGGCTGGTCTGTGCGGATTGTTGAGCGCCTCCGCCATCTGGAACCTGTGGCAGTTAGCCCGTCTGATGTAGCGACGGGCTATGCAACGAATCACACAGGTTAAAATAACTGCTTACAATTGGAAAAGATCAAGCATGAGCACACCGACCCAGACTTCGACACCGAAGACCATCTATGTGACTCGCACCGGCCTCCCACTCAGTTTCAGGTTTGAGTGGCCTTTCCGCCACGCCACTTCCGGCGCAGACTTTGACGTCCTGCATGCTGTGATCACCCTGGAGAGTTCCGATGGCCTGCGCGCGCTGGTAGCCGTGAATCTTTCCGCTACCCTCCGAGAGGTGCTGCCTTCGCTGGAACCGAAAGACACTGAAGGGCCCGTGATCAATGCCCTGCGCAAAGAGGTCGACCACAAGCAGACGGAGTTTGCAAAATCCGGCAAGTTGGTACCGCTGCCGTTCTCAAGCCGCCACTACAGCTTCAAACTCAAGCAGTGGGTTTTCGGCAAGGCCACCGACGAAGAGATCGCCCGCATGATCGAGCGCAAGGTGTACTGGCAGACGCGTTTGGTAGGCGGAGGTGTGTGGCTGGGCGACCCGACCGAAGCTCTGTATCTAGATACCAGCACCGATCGCATCGCGGAGATCGCCGCTGGACTCGCACAGCATGGACTCTTCACCATGGCTCGGGGCTACGCTACTGCGCTTCCCGCGTTGATGGATCATAAGGATCGTTTCGAATCGGAAACGGCTGCGGCGCTACAGCAGTTGGAAGAAAAACACGCCTTCGAGCGCGGCTAAGGCGCTTCGCCTACCACACGCGGCAAGCGTTCTCCCTCACCATCGGCTGCCCTGGTTTGCAGTGGAACGCTTCACGAAATTCCTTCATGTTCGAGACCACGCCGTTAGCGCGATACTTTTCCGGCGAGTGGGGATCGACCGTCGCCCGCAGCCGCTTATTTTCATCGCGCTCGTTCGTGCACCAACTCTGCCCGTAAGCAACGAAAAAGCGCTGCTCGGGTGTCAGACCATCCAGCGGCTCCAGCTTTTGATGCTTCGTGTCTTCCTTCCATGCAAGATAGGCCAGCAGAGTCCCGCCTAAATCCGCCAGATCCTCGCCGTTCGTCAGTTTGCCGTTGATCTTAATGTCGTCGATGATGGTGTATCCGGAATACTGGTCAACCACGCATCGGGCGCGCTGTTCAAATTCCTTGCGGTCGGCCTCGGTCCACCAGTTGCGCAGATTTCCCTGCGCGTCAAACTGGCTGCCCTCGTCGTCGAACGCATGGGTCAGTTCGTGGCCCATGGTGGCGCCTGTGTCACCGTAGTTGGGCGCAGCATCGGACAGTGCGCTGAACAGCGGGGGCTGTAACACTCCCGCGGGGAAGTTGATATCGTTTCTCTGCGGATCGTAATCCGCATTGACGGTGGGGGGCGTCATGTCCCACTCTTTGCGGTCCACCGGCTTGCCGATTTTCGCGAGCCAGCGGTGAAATTCGAACCAGGAAGCCCGTTCCGAGTTACCGATTTCGTCACCGCGCCCAATCTCAAGCGAACTGTAGTTACGCCACCTGTCGGGGTAACCGATTTTGTTCGCGATCGTGTGCAGCTTGGTGAGCGCTTGCTCCTTGGTCGCCGATCCCATCCATGGGAGTGCCCGGATCTCGCTTTCCATTGCCGCTTCGATTTCCTGCACCATCTTCAGCGCTGCCTGTTTCGCTTCCGGACTGAAATACTTCGCCACGTAGGCCTGGCCGAGCGCTTCTCCTAGATCGTTATCTACGTCATTTGTGCAGCGCTTCCAGCGCGGTGGAAGTTCCTCGCGGCCGCGCAGAGTTTTGCCGTAGAAATCAAAATCTTCTTTTACGAAGGCAGCGGAAAGGTCGGAGGCTGCATCGTGCGCCGCGTGCCAGCGCAAATATGTTTTCCAGTCGGCCAAACCTTCCTTTTCGATCTCCTCATTCATGACATGGAAATAGTCAGGTGTCACCACGTTCAGCGTCGCGAGCGATCCCACGCCGGTTTTCTCGAAATACGTGTTCCAGCCGAAGGACGGCGCGAGCTTTTGCAGCTCCTCTACCCTCATCTTGTGATAAAGGTTAGGTGGATCACGCCGTTCGACGCGGGTCATCTGGCCCTTGGCTAGCGCCGTCTCGATGCGCATCACGGTCGCTGCTTCAGCAGCAGCATACGTCGGCTTATCTCCCAGCAACTCGAACATCCTGGCAACGTGCGCCAAGTACGCTTTGCGCAGTTCCTCTGATTTCGGGTCGCCCTTTAAATAGAAATCGCGATCGGGCAGACCGAGTCCGCCCTGATCAGCCTCGGCGATCACTTGGGTCGAATCTTTAAAGTCCTGATTCGAGCGAAACGTAAACAACGTGCCTCCGCCTTCGAGCGACGGCGGAAATTGCGCGGTTGCGGCATATTCGGCTAAATCCTGTTTCGACTTCAGACCCTCGATGCGGTCCAGCTCCGACAACAACGGCTTGGCTCCCAGCTTCTCAATGGCCGCCTCATCCATGCATGACGCGTAGTAATCACCGATTTTCTGCGTCACCGCATCTCTTGGGTGGGTAGCTTCCGCCGCTTCTTCTAGAATCGTTCTCAACTGCACGCGGTTCTCGTCCTCGAGCTTGCCATACGTGCCCCAGCTCGATTGGTCGGGCGGAATCGGATTGTTTTTCATCCACTCGCCACATGAGTATGCGTAGAAATCTACGCAGGGATCAACGGTTCTATCGATGGCGGAAACATCGAGGACGGGCTCGGAGGCAGAGTGCTGGGCACAGGCGGGCAGGGCGGCCGAAAGCGCCGCCAGCATCAGAGCGAGGGTTTTCCAGTTCATAAGGTTATGGGCGCAAAATCGCTCCCGAGATTATCGCTTCGTTCAAAACTTATCCAGCATCACGAGGCCGCCGGTGATGGCCGCTGTCGAATTCAAGTAATCAGACGTGAGTACGCGGCTTTGGTTAGGAAAGTCAACGAGGGCACCCTGCCGAGCTCTGAACGATCTTCTTCATAGATAGTTTCAGAGCAAAGAAGAGAGTCCCCCTGACGGTCCCCCAGCGTGGCATACTCTACGTTAGTACACCCGCGTTAGTATCCCATCTGGCCATTACGCCCTAATTACACCCACTTGTTACTCCCCCCTTAAGTTCTTTCTACGTTTCGACCCCAACGTAGCACACGCGACCCACAATGTAGTCTCCAGCCCTCTGACCGTGTTCCAGGGTTATTACGTCAATCGAGAAGGTCGGGTTGTGTGGACGCAGGATCAAGTGGCTGCCCGTAATTTCGACGTACCTGATCGTGCAAGTCTCATCTTTACGCACCGCGTACATGTTACCTTCGCCCTTGCGGTAGGGAGTCATCGAATTATAGTGGCGGTCGAGCAGTAGGGTGGCGCCGGGCATGGTGCGGGGATACATACTCATTCCTTGCTGCGTATCCATCTTGATGATCACAAAGCGTTCCCAGTGGCTGCGGTCGCCATCCATCTCCTCCTTTATGCGCTTTAAGAAGCTTTTCTTGAACTTCAGGATTTCCTTGGTGTGCATGCTCATGATCACAGCTTCGGAGGCTGCGATGTGCGAGTCGGCGACCACCACGCTGTCAAACTCGTCCTCGCTCGGCGGCAGGATCGACGCGCGTTTATTGACTTCGGACGGATCGATGAGATCCAGTACTGAAAGATGTTGCACGTTCAAAACTCTGTCCATGCCTTCCAGGCTGAGTCCGCGCTTGCGGTTCAGGAAGTTAGAGATATGGGCTTGCTTAAAACCGGTCTGCTCCGCCAGACGCAAGCCAGTGAGATCCCCTCCGTCAATGCGTTCCCAAAGGGCGTTGCGGAGATTTTCTTGAAGGGTGCGGAATTTCATCGCTGGAGTATATCACGCGAGAATAGCAAATTGCTATTGTTAATATAACTATCACAGCCAGAAGGGAATAGAGTTCTTGACTTACTAATTTTAAAGCTATACAATTGTTGTATTATATGTCTAATAATGCACTTACACTTGAGAGAAAGGTTGTCCGCCATGATAGAGGTACAATTTCACGAAAACGAGGAGAGGAGCTTTGGCGAATTCCGTCGAAAAGTACGCTCGGCGGAAGTGCTATCGGCAGCGATGCAGCGGTTGCTGCAGGCCATTCACTTTAGCGGGCATTTGAGCGTGGTTGTGCAGAACGGGCAGGTGCTCAAGTCTGGATATGAGGAGGGATACTTCCGGCAGCCGGAAATAAAATCAAACGCCCGGCTGCAGTAAGTGCTTCATTCGTAACTAAATAGCACGACAGGTCATCGTAAGAGAAACGAGCCCTGGACCGAGAAATCGGTACCAGGGCTTTCTTATTTTATTGGTGTTCGTTTTCCAAAGAGAGGCAATCATGAATTTCATAAGCGAGATAGGCGACCAGGAAATGCATGTCGAACTGAAGTATTGCGAGCGTTGTGGCGGGTTGTGGCTGCGTCTGCAGGGAACAGATGGAGTGCATTGCGCGAGTTGTCTCGTGCATTTGGCGGCAAGGCCACAGCCGGGGAAACCGACGCCTTGCAAAGCGCGGAGAAGGCGCAGAGTGCGCGTGCGAGAGGAAGAAACGGACGTTCGAAAAGACGCTCAAAAAAATGTTCGAGCTGAGGATTTCCAGAATCTGGGCCCGATTGACTGTTTGGAGGGCATGGCCGCGACGGAGGTGTGGGGATGACGAGTGCACCAATTGTAAGTACACCGGGGACGCGCACACACTCATGGAGCCTGATGGGGCAGGCAGAACCGCCGCCGGTTGTGTTCGGCGAAAGGGAGATGGAACTGTGGCCCTACCGACGGCGCACAATCGCCCTGCTGCGGCGGTATGCCCGGTCTTCCGTCGAGGTCGGGAGACTGCCGTCTCTGCTGGGGCGCGAGTTCTTCCGGTCACGAGTGACGTCGTACACTTTGAGAAACTTTGAAGACGTGGTGATCTTTGTGACCGACATGGAGCGTGCGATCGAGAAGCTGAACGCACTCGAAAGGAAACTCTTGGCGATGTACGTTCTGGAGGAATACACCATCCCCGAGGTCTCGCGGCTGCTCAGTTGTAACCAGAGAATGGTAGAGCGGTTTGTCCAGGACGCGCTCGACCAGCTATCGCGGATTCTGCTGACGGGCGGTTTAATGGATGAACTGCCTCCGGTGACGAGGGGGCGAAAAAGTT
This sequence comes from uncultured Acidobacteriaceae bacterium, assembly GCA_963760175.1. GTDB lineage: Bacteria > Acidobacteriota > Terriglobia > Terriglobales > Acidobacteriaceae > Acidiflorens. The sequence continues at coordinate 103,387 of CAVXBU010000009.1, read as the reverse complement.
GTCAAGAGGGTAATAATTACAAATTGGAGGTAAGTGACTCAAACAAAGGCGAAAATAAATTCCGGAAATTTGTCGGTACACCCCCCTCTGATTTGATATCCTAAACTTAAGAGTTGAAAAAAAGAAAAACTCTGCAGGGCGCGACGCAAATCGCGCCCTTTTCTATTTCGGCAGGGAGATGGCGCGGTGCGGAGAGACCTCGGCTAGTGCTGGGGAGGTTAGCGACGGAAAAGGTGACGTAGAATCAGAATGATCGCAAGGCTCGGATTGCAGCTTGCGATGGAAAACCGAACGGAACGCGGCATGGACATAACCTGGATCACGGAACGAGTTGCGTTGGGCGGCGGGATCTGGAATGAGCGGAACATGGAGGAACTGGCGCAGGCCGGCGTAACTCACGTGCTCAACATGCAAATCGAGTTCGACGACCGACCACTCGCGGAACTGCACCGGATCAAGGTGCTGTGGAATCCGACGGACGACGATTTTTTGCCCAAGCCCCCGGAACTGCTGAAACGCGGCGTGGATTTCGCGCTGGAAGCGCTGGACGACCCGGAGGCAAAACTCTACGTTCATTGTGCCGCAGGGGTGCACCGGGCTCCGATGATGACGCTGGCGATATTGTGTGCGATAGAGTGGGAACTCGATCCGGCCATGGTGCTGATCGAGACGCGGCGGCCGGTGGTCGATTTCGCGGATGTGTATGTAGAGAGCGTCCGGCGATTTCTGGAATCGCGAGTTGAGAGCGGGCCGCGGAGTTCAGGCTGACAGTTCGGGATTGGAGAAAATGCGAGGTGCCCGTTCTGCAAGTCCTCAGTGGGGGTAAGGGCAAAAGGCGAAGGCTTTAACAGGGGACACGAGGGAACACAGGGGAAACCTCATGGGGAGCCGCTCGGGAGAGCGGCTTTTTTATTGGCCGGAATTGGGGTCGCGTGTGCTTACGAGGAGAGAACAAGAGATGCCCAGGTCGTTCGCGATAAATAACAAGTGTTTTCCGACGGCGGCGAAGGTAGCGCTTTCCCTGATGGGAGCGCTGCTAATGGCGTTCGCGCTGCCGGCCACGTTGCAGGCACAAGGGCCAGCACTGACAACGATCAGCGACACCGTGTACCGGGCTGACGGAACCGCAGCATTAGGTACGGTGCTGATTTCATGGCCGTCGTTCCAGACTGCGGAGGGAGACGCGGTGGCGGCGGGCAATCTGAGTGTGACGATCGGACCGCTGGGCGCGTTTACCGCGCAACTGGTTCCAAACGTGGGCGCGTCTCCGGCGGGAACTTATTATGTCGTGGTTTTTCAACTGGATGATGGAACCGTCCGAACGGAATATTGGGCGGTTCCAGCGACATCGCCAACGACGATTGCTGCGATCCTGACAACGCCGGGCACGGGGTTGGGGAACCTCGCCGCAACGCAACAGTACGTGAATGCGCTCGACGCCACGGATGTGCACCTGGCGGGAACGGAGACGATCACCGGGACGAAGCAGTTCACTGCGTCTCCGTCGCTTCCGACACCGGTGGGAGCCAATGACGCTGCGAACAAGGGTTATGTGGATTCGGCGGTTTCGACTGTAGGATCGGGAGCGTATCTTCCCCTTGCCGGCGGCACCATGACCGGTCCATTAACCCTGCCCGCAGCTCCGGCCGCCCCTAACCAAGCTGCTGACCGGCAATATGTGGATAGTGGGCTTCTGGTGAAAGCGGACCTGGTCAATGGGACTGTTCCGACCAGTGAATTGGGAGCGGGAGTTCCCAGCTCAACTACTTGCTTGACCGGGAACTCCACTTGGGGATCTTGTGGCGGAGGCGCGCCGGCTGGAATCTCGTACGCTTCGACCGCGCAGAAGTGGTCGCAGACCTCAACCACAGCATTGACTGGGTGCTCGACGGGTGTCGGTTGCGCGACGCAGACGTTAACTCTCTCGCCTTGTCCGGCCGGACTCGATGTCTCCGGGCAAGGTATGTACGACGTCTACCTCGCTGATGCCAACGCTGAGTCGGTGCTCGTGACCGGCGGATCGACTGCATCTTGCCCTTCGTCGGCGACGATTAACTTTGTACCTTACTTCGCGCATTCGTCTTACACAGTTGAGTCGGCATCTTCGGGCATTCAGGAAACTATCAACATTGCGTGCGGAGCGAATTCGAACTACACCCAGAATGGATATTGCAATGTGACCGTCCCGGCCATTGGAATCGGCTACGTCTACAATCGCTACCAAGTCTACGGAACGATCTACCTCCACTCTTACCAGTCCACGCTCTCTGGATATGGCGTGCGGTTGGAGTGCTATGGTCGGGGTCCGTGCCTCCAGATCGGGGACGAGGTCAATTCCAATCACTATCCGAACGACACGATTGAGGGCTTCAACTTCGCCACGCTCACGAACTACGCCTCGATCCCAGCCTATGAGGGCGTGAACATCACTAACACGTCGTTCTCGGGTGGGACGGCCACCGTCACCACCGCTACAGCACATGGGTTCCGCCCCGGCGATCTCGTGACCATTCTTTTCACCGACAGCAGCAGCTACTGGGGTGATGCCGTCGTTGCTACGGTTCCGACCGCGACGACTTTCACCTTCGCCCACTCCGGTTCTCCTCCCAGCATGAACACTCCGGGCGTGGTAGCGCTGGCATACAGCGCGATTTTAGACAACGCTGAGAGCTCTCGTTTCAGCAACATCCAGTATGACCTTGGAGGAGAGAACGGGCAATTCAACGACTTCTTCGATATGTGGGACGACGAGAACGCCGTAATCGACCACTTCACTGCAGTCACAAGATTGAACGGGAATATCAATTGGACAAGTTCGTTCATCTTCTCCGGAGGGCAGTCGAACATTGGTCACAACTTCGCCCCGGTTATCACGCTGCGGGATTCCAGCATCACCGCCGGAGACTCCAATTGTGCGACTGATTACAACTCGAACGGATTGTATATCGAGAACGTAGTCTGTCAGTCAACGGGCCCGTGGCAATTTTATTCGTCAAGTGGTAACGGAGGAACCGGGAACTACCAGGGAGCGTATCTCAAGAACATCTATTCCGAGAGCACAATCGCAGCCAACCCTCCCTGTACGACTTATCCAACCAGTTGTTCTTCTGCCGTCTCTCCGTACCCCGGAACGGGCATCGCAGGACTGATCGCAGGGCCAACAGCAGTGGGACCATTCAATATTTCCGGCGTAGGTGGAACGTCTGGTCAGTTTCAAACCGGAGGGAGCGGCTCGACCCCCTACACTTACTACATCGTCGCCCATGATGTGACCGCAGGTACCCAAACCTCTCCCATGCAGGTGCTCAACTGGGAATCGACGGGCAGTGACAGTATCCCTGTGAGTTGGCCGAGGGTCGCCAATGGAACACACACGATCACTTATGACGTGATCCGCATGACGACCCCGTCGGGAGCCGTGGGGGAACTTTATCCCTATTATCCAGGATGCACCGGAGGATCAGGCGGGGCTTGCGGCTCTGTGGCGACAAACCTCTCGCAAGCGACTGCTTGCTCAGGACGTCTGGTATGCACTTACACGGATACGGGATCGTCAAGTACTTCGTCTTATGCCGTGGCCAACGGGAGTTATACGGGATCTTTAAGTTTTTGGCCTGGATCTATCGTCACCGTCGATAGCTCGATTGGAGTCGATTCAGAAGCATCAAACGTTGTGGCCCTGGGACTGAATGGTGCTCCTGCTCAAATCACCAAATATTGCGGGGGAACCGCGGCGCCCGGAGCCTACACTGCTTGTCTTTCGAGCATCAACACGGTCCCGAATCAAGCGGCGATGCTCCTCGGGGATGGAGGTTCTGATTACGGGAGCGGTCAAACGGCCGTTAAGGGTCGTCTAAATTTCGCAACCGTTCCCGGCGCTTCGATGTACCCGCATCACTTCGTCACCCTAATCGACTCGCAGCCGGGCTTGACACAGGCAACGAAAGGCTATCGTCCATCAGCTAGTGCCAGCGACACATGGATTGGTACGGACGTATCAAGCGCGGGAGCTGCTTTGAGTGCCGGACAATTAGCTTTCGGCTCCCCGGTGGCGATTACGAATTACATTGCCAACACCGGGTCGACCGGGACGGGATGGTTGGAACGGTTGAGCGCATCGCTGAAAGAGTTCAATGTTCCAGCAAAGTTCGATCAGAGCGCTACGTTCGTCGCAAACCTGGTGTTGCCATCGGGGAACGGCTATGTCCCCGCAGTTGGCGGCATAGGACTGGATACAGCCGCGGGGTTGCCGGTGGTGAACATTGGCGGCACAACGCAGCAGGTTGCTTTGACGAGTTCGAATATCAGCGGGCAAGCGGGGACGGCAGTGGCCCTAGCGGCTACTCCGACGCAGTGCAGCGGATCGTTTGCCACGGGCATTGCGGCGAATGGGAATGCGAATTGCTCAACGGCGGATGTAATTCAGTTGGCCGAAACCAGCCGCCTACCGGGATTCCTAACTGGGGCGTGTTCTGGTTCGATTCAGCGACCACGCTCCGTTGTTCATTGACAATAATGGACAAGCGGTACAGTTGGGGCTGACTAACTTGTTTAACTCGGATCCAGGCGGCGACGCTTCGGACAACCTTGAGGAGCGCAATGGAACCACCGCGGAGAATTTTCGGGTGTACTCGATTATGCGACTGGACGCGACATGGCAGCGAACGTCGCTGGGCTTTGATGCAGCCGATAATTCGCCGATGGCTACGCGGTGATACGGAGTGAAAATTCGACATCGGCAAATGCGCCGGGGCTGGGTTTCTGGATTGGGAGCGGGCTGAAATGGGTGGTGGATAGCCACGGGGAATCTGAAGCCGTGGACAGACAATGCTATTCAACTTGGGCAGCGACAGCGGGAACGCAGCTAAGAGTGTTTTTGCGAAGACGTCATTTAATTCGGTGGTTTATGGGCGAAACGATTTTGAGATCCCGAACGATACGGTTACGGGGACGGGGGCGAACCAGCTCGCGGTGTTCAACACGAATAATCCGTCACAGGCGGTGCTTGCTGGTAGTCGGCGACTAACGGAGTAATTGGAGTCGTGGCCCCGGGCAGCCGGGTAACAGTGGAAGCGCGGTGATTACCTGGCATGGCTATGCTTACTGCATTTTCGACAATGCGACTACGGCGGGAGATGCGGTTAGTGCCAGCACGATCACGGCGGGCGATTGTCACGATACAGGGTCGGGTGCGCAGCCGTCTGCACAATTGATTGGTTATGTCGATGTTACTAATGCACGGCCGGGGCAGACTAATGGGATGCGGGTCAGCTTACAGGCGCCACCGGGCAGTGGTAGCGGCGGCAGTGTCGCTTCTGTCTTCGGGCGTACGGGGGCGGTAACAGCAGCGACTGGCGACTACTCCGTAGGGCAAGTTACTGGGGCAGCGGTAGACTCGACGGTCGTTCACCTGGCGGGCACGGAGACAATTACCGGGTCGAAGACATTTTCGAGCAACGTGACGCTGAATGGGAACCTCAACGTCGCGGGGAATATCAACCAGACGGGTAGCGGGCCAACGCAGTGGTCAGGGCAGGAATGGACGGGAACGACAGTCACGGTGCCGAGCGGGATGGCTTTCTCGCTGGGCGTGGGGTCGAACAACACGTTCATTTGTCAGTTAGTGAGCGGGGCATCCTGTATGCCTTCCGGCGGAAGTATGGTGTACCCCGGCGTTGGAATTCCTAACTCGACGGGATCGGCGTGGGGAACGTCATACGGAACCTCCGGGAGCGGAGCTACGGTGGCATTAACGGCGTCGCCAGTCTTCACGGGTTCTCCTACGGTCCCTGGATACGTACCGACCAGCACTAGCGTCAATGGTCACGCGCTTTCGTCGAATGTAACTGTGTCGGCGTCAGACCTGACGACGGGCACGCTATCCTCCGCACAACTACCAATACCGACCTGCTCCTGGATCACGGTTCCCACGGAGAGCGGATCAGGGAACGCGTTCCCGGGTACGACTAATAAAGCCATCCTGTGGGGAGTTTTCAATCCCTACCCGTGCGTGACCAACCACATTGCTTACGTCGTAGGGACGGCGGACAATACCAGCAACAATTATGCTCTCGGACTGCTAGGAGGGAGTTCTGGCGGGACGGCAACGATTATTGCCAGCACTGCTACAACTGCCGGAAGTACGTTCGCGCCCGCAGCTGGCATCAAGACGATCGCGTGGAATGCTTCGAACATTACGGTGCCTGCAGGACGTGTCTATATCGCGCTGACCAGCAATTGCGCATCATCGTGCGCAGCCTTGCTGGGAACGCCTGGAACTGGTGTGACATACGCGGCCAACCAATCCGTGAGCGTAAGTACGGGAGGAGCGGCGTTATCAGGGACCATCACGCTACCGACCGATAGTTTTAGTTCGGGAGCGTCGATTCCGGCCGTTGTCGTGTATTGATTCCGCAGAGGCGACCATGATCAAACAAGTGTTGTTGCTTCTATTTCTAGGAGCGCCGCTGGCGTGTGCTTCGAATTATTACGTGGATTGCAATTACGGGTCGAATGGAAATACGGGTACGAGTCCGCAGCAGGCGTGGCGGACGCTGCTGAAGGTTGGGATCTCGAGCTTTCTGCCAGGGGACACGATCAACCTGCTTCGGGACTGTACGTGGAACGAAACGCTGACTCCGCCCTCGAGCGGGAGCAGCGGTTCGGTAATCGCGATCGACAGTTATGGGAATGGTCTTCCGCCGCACTTGACGGGGTATTTGCCGATCGCAGCGCAGTGGTGGACCCAGGTGGGAAGCACGAATGTCTGGGCGGCAACACTGTATTCGGCGACGAGCGGGCTTGCGAATGTAGTGCAGTGCGGCGTTCGTGGGTTCTACTGCCTGACCCAGTCGCCCTCGCAATTAGAGTATGTGCGGTTCGGCACGACTTGGGGAACGGCGCAGGCTAGCGAAGTCGGCCCTGAGTCAGGATCGGGACTTCTGGTACGACTCGACGAATTACGTTTTTATGTTTATAGCGCCAGCGGCAATCCGACGTCGCATTACTCGACGGTCGCGCCGATCGTGCTTAGCGGGGAAACGATGCTGAATTTGAACGGCGTCTCGTGGCTGGAAATTCAACATCTGCAGATCGACTGGTTCGATGCCTACGGAGTGCAGGTGCAGGGAGCTAGCGACCATCTTTGGCTGGCGAACATGGCGGCGAACAGTGAAGTGGAAAACAGCACTGTGCCGTTAGGATTCTATGTGCAACCGACGGCACGCCAGTGGACATCCATCTTTATAACACCGACGCCAATATGAATTATGTGGGCTATCACTTCGATGGATGCAGCAAGCGGCGGGTGCGCGTTTGAGATCAAGAACTGCCGTGCATATGGGAATCGCGACGTACGGGATCGTGGACAACGTGCAGGGGGCAGTGAGTTACGACTACTGCCATCTGTATGGGAATTATCTGGCGACGGCGCTCGCGGTGGATGTTTCGGGAACGCCGGGACCTACGGCGGGGGCGCACAACATAGCGGCCCAAACGCCGGCGTGGATCCGCAGTGGCAAAGGCGGCCAGCTTATACGACGGTGACGTTATGACGATCCTGGGCTGGTGCAGTACAGCGACACTTATGTCAACGCGCTGTTGCCGATGATGAACGCGAAAGCCATACCGCTTTCGATTGCGGTGGTTACTGGCGGGACTTATTCGCAGGCGATTATCGGTGAAGTGCAGGGCTGGATCAATGCAGGATGGGACATTAATACGCACTCGGTCTCGCATGAGTACTGGAATCCGCCTTCGACGAGTCCATGCGACGATGTCAACGGCCCGATTCCCTGCGATGCGTTTTTGCTGGCCTACGTTGGGCCGGGCACTTACACCATGAGCATCACCCATAGCGGACGGGGGAGGAAATCTCACCCTTACGGTACGTCGCCGTACGACGCGACATGCTATCACTCGTGGAACCTGACTCCCGTACCGCCGGGGGGAACGGCTGGGGCGGGGCAGATCGACACGCTCGCAGATTCATCCCGACGCTGCAGGCACAGCCGGCTTGTTACGCCGTGGGCGCTCGCCGCCTATAACAGTCGAGTTCGCGAAAGGGCGCGCACACGCCCTTTCGCTTGGCGGACACGTTTTCGAGTCCCGGCGTCCCTGGCCCGATGACGCTGCCTAGCACCTTGCCTATAGCTTCGAGTTGTACCGCCACTCCGTCGACGCCTGGGTGCGTGCTCTTCGACGAAACGAACTGTGAAACCGACGAGATGACCTGGGCGTTGTGCTGGTTCAGCCAAAATCTCTCGGGGCTTTCCGGCCTGAACCTGAGCAACCTGGTCTATGTGATGCCCGGCACATACGGCGACGCGCTAACGGAAAACATCGCCAGCGGTCTTGGATTTAAAGGGGTGCGGGGGACGGGTTCGCTCACTTCGACATGGGTATTGGGCGGCGCGGATGCGACGCTGGCGAAGGGGTACGACGCGTTCAACATTTTGAGCCAGGGCGTGGTGCCTAACTACCAGAATTTGAGTTATCAGCAGATGCGAAACCGGGTTAGTCAGGATGTATTCAAGAACGCGTTGTGGGGAAGGCCGATCGGGTACTTCTGGCATGTGAACGAGTTACGGCCGGATGAGGTCGAGAACTTCATGGACGCACTGGTGCAAGGGGGGCGACGCTGAAATCGAATACGCAGATGGTGAACTTTCTTTTGTCGTGCCAGCCGAACGATGTGGTGCCATCGGGTTATGTGGCCGGCAGTTACTATGTTTGTCCGTCGAGTGGCGTTGAGGCAGATTTTCGGCCGACGGCGAATTCTCCGGTGAGAGACGCGGGCGTGAATCTAGGTGCGGAGTATCAATACGACCTGCTGGGAATCAATCAGAACTCGTATGGGACCGGGGTGGGAGATTGGGGCGTACGCGTATGTGCCGGAGAATTTCAGCGCCACGCATTGAAATAGGACTCTTCAGCGGGTTGCGGGAAAGGCATTTTTCGTGGGCAGTCTCATCTCAGCGGGTAAAGCCGATGTTGAAAACGAGCTGGTTACCACAGCGGTGAACCGCTCCACCCCATCACGCCAAAACCAGGCTTTCTGGGGACCCCGGCGCTGCGCAACCCGAAATCGGGTGCGATAAAGACCTATTCCGCAGGCAGTCAGGGGCGAGCGGTTGTGACGCCAAAATTGACGCCCGATTATTTGGAGTGCTTGGGCGAACACCTAGATGATTATCGGGCGGTGGAGGCGGGGAAGGAACCGACCGAGCGGGATCTTTTCATCGAAACATTCTTGAAAATCCGGACGAAAGAACATAAACCAGACCCTGTTTCAGACTGAATCGAGCGCAACGACAGTATTCCATTCAGCGTCGGAAGCAGAACATCGTGCTGAAGGCGCGTCAGGTGGGCATCACGACCTACATCGCGGCGAGATTTTTCGTGCAGACGATCACGCAGCCGGGGACGTTGAGCATGCAGGTGACGCAAGACCGGGAATCGGCGGAGGACATTTTCCGAATCGTGCGGCGGTTCTGGGAGAACCTGCCGGACGAGGCGCGGAAAGGGCTGTTTGAAAACTTCGCACCGCAATGTGCGGCAGTTGGTGTTTCCGCGATTTGGACAGCGAGTATTGTCTGGCGTCGGCGGCGGAGAATGCGGGACGAGGGCGGACGATCCAGAATCTGCATTGTTCGGAGGTTTCGCGCTGGGGGCGGAGAAGGCGACGAAGCGCTGGCTTCGTTGCGGGCGGCGGTGGTGCCGGGAGGGAACATTGTGCTGGAGTCCACGCCGAACGGAGCGGGCGGACTTTTCTATGAAGAGTGGCAGCGGGCGGAGGAGACGGGATATACGCGACACTTTTTTCCCTGGTGGTATGACGCAGCCTACGTCGCTGGAGCCGGGCGCGAATTTTGCGCCGCTCACGGAGGAAGAAGCGGAGCTGGCGGCGCTGCACGGACTGACGATCGAACAGATCGCGTGGCGACGGAAACAATGGGCGTCGTTGCGTGGACTGGCGGCGCAGGAATTTGCCGAGGATCCGGTGTCGTGCTTCCGGGCGTCGGGAGAATGCGTGTTCGACCTGGAGGCGGTGGAGAAGGCGCTTGGGGAGTCGGGCGAACCGCTGGAGACGCGCGACAACGAGCGGCTGATGATCTGGCTGCCGGCGCAGCCGGGGCGGGAGTATGTGATCGGAGCCGATCCGGCGGGAGGCGGGAGTGAGGGCGATTACTCGTGCGCGGAGGTTATTGATCGCCGGAGTTGGGAACGCAGTGCGCGGAGTTGCATGGCCATTTTCCTCCGCGGGAATTTGCGCAGAAACTGGCGGAGCTGGGGAAGGAATACAACACGGCTCTGCTGGCGGTGGAAAGGAACAATCACGGGCATGGGGTGCTGGCGTGTCTGCAGACGCTGGAGTATCCGCGGGTATTCAAACAGAAGGGTCAGGATGGATGGTTGACCTCGGCGGTGAGCCGCCCGGTGATGATTGAGAATCTGGCGTCGGCGCTGATGGAGGAGCCGAGGCTGTTCCAGGAGCCGACGGCTGCTGAAGGAGTGCCGGACGTTTGTCAGGTGCGCGGACGGCACTACGGGAGCAGGCCCGGGAACGCATGACGATTGCGTGATGGCGCTGGCGATTGCCTGGGCGGTGCGGATGGCGGAGGCGGGGCGGGGATCGGAGCATCCGGTCGGATGGGACGTCCTCTCGAGAAAATGAACATTTCCGATGTGGTGGCGGTCACAGGCAGGAGGGCATGCAGCAGGTAGATTGCTGAGTGGGGAGATCGGGTGACCTAGGCCGTAGGCTTGGGCCAGAAGGGGGCATAGCCCCGTTTCCACAAAGTCAATGCCGACTACGGCTGTCCAACATGTTAAGAGGATGCGGGGCGGTGCGCAGAGTCATTTGATGCGCTGCGACGACGGTCACTACTACGTGGTGAAGTTTCGAAATAATCCGCAGCATGAGCGGGTGCTGGCAAATGAGTTTCTGGCGACGCGGCTTGCGGAACGTGTGGGATTGCCGGTGCCGGCGGCCGAAGTGGTGGAGGTTAAGCCTTGGTTGGTGGAGCATACGACGGAACTAACGATTGTGCTGGGGAACCACGCGATCCAGGTAGAGGCGGGACTGCAGTTCGGGTCGCGGTACGTGGTGAGTCCGGTAGAAGGGCAGGTGCTCGATTACTTGCCTCCGGAGATGCTGGACCGGGTGCGGAATCTGGGAACTTTTGCTGGGATCCTGGCACTGGATAAATGGACTTGCAATGCCGATGGGCGCCAGGCGGCGTTCTGGCGGAAGATGCGGGAGAAGAAATACTCGGCGTCGTTCATCGATCAAGGGTATTGCTTTAATGCGGGAGAGTGGACATTTCCGGATTTTCCGCTTCGCGGTGTGTATCCGCGGAATGAAGTTTATGCGCGCGTCAGCGGATGGGAGTCGTTCGAGCCATGGTTGTCGCGGATCGAGAAGCTGGATGAAGATTCGATCTGGCGGGTAGCGGGAGAAATTCCTCCGGCTTGGTATGGTGGGTCCTGGGACGAGTTGGAGGCGCTGGTGCAGCGGCTGATCGAGAGGAAGACGATTGTGCGGGAGTTGATCCTGGCGTTTCGAGGGTCGCCGCGGAGGCCTTTTCCGGAGTGGGAGAACGAGGCTTGAGTTGGGAGCTAGTCGGGCGAGAAAGCCTGAAGCCAGCCCATGAAGGCGGCGCTTGATTTCGAAGAACTTGCCGCATCGCTAAAGCGTATACCCTGATACGCAGCTTGATCTTTGATGGCTGAGAAGAGACAACTCGAACTTTACCTGCTGCGATTCTTGCCGCATGCTTTGCGGGACGATTTCGTTACGGTAGGAGTGTTGGCGCTGGAGAGCGATGGCGGGTTTGCCGAGGTTCGATTTACGCGCGACTGGAGAATGCTGCAGTGCGTGGCTCCGGATGTGGAGTTGGAGTGGTTCGAACTCGTGGAGAGCGAGATCCGAGGCAGGCTAGGGAGTTTGCGGCGGCGTGACGAAATCGTGCAACTGGTGAACGAAAGGTTCGGCACGATGATCGATGTGGCTCCGACGAAGGCGGTGATTACAGAAGACCCCGCGAAAGAGATGGAAGTGCTGGCTTCGATGTACCTGGTTCCGACGGAGCGCGGTGAACGACCTCCGTCGCGTGCGGGGAGGGTAGCGATCGTGGGCACGATGAAAGAGGCATTCAGCGAAGCAGGAGTGTTGGAGTTGATGCAGAGAGACTTGGATGTGGTCAGGTACACAGGGCAGGGGGATCCGTTCCGGATTGATTTTGGATATCGAGTAGGGAGCGCGGTGAAGATGTTCCATGCGGTTTCGGTGGCGGCGAACGTGGACCAGGCGCTGGCGCTAGCTTATCGTTACTCGCGGGTTGATGCGGGGATGCGGCGTGAGCAACTGCAGGCTTCGTTGACGGCCGTGGTGGACATTAGGATGGTGGACCAGCGCATGGCGCTGCCGGACGAGAGGACGCGATTCGCGATTGGAATGCTGGAGCAGAATTCGGTGCGGGTGAGGACGGTGGGGGAAATGGCGGAGATCGCGGGCGAGGTGCGGCGGGAGCTGCGGGTTTGAGATTTTAGATGGCATAGGTTGATTGCGGAAGTGATGTCTGTTTAGAAGTTAGAGCACGGCACGGCGAAAGCTGTGCCGTTTTGTTTTGGCGACAAAACGCTACCAGAGGCGCTGAACAGGGCGAGGCACAGAAGCAAGATTCGTAGCGAGTCCAGGGTTGGTGTGGCGCAAGCGACTGCCGAGCTGTGCTCGGCTTGGACCCTTCGGCTTCGCTCAGGGCAGGCTCACGAGGGCGCCCGTCCCCACACAACCGCACAAGACGAGGAGATCATGAACATTCGAGAGAGGGTTCGCGGCGCCGGGCGCCGGGTGGGAGAAGTGTCTTTGTCATTGCGCGAATGGCTTTCCACGAATTTGTTTGCCGGGCGCGATGGACGGCGGACGGTGGGAGCGGGGTCGAACCTGGCTCCGTTCTCTTCGCCGAGTTTTTCACGGGCAGGCACGCCGGCACCACACAGTTTGGTGCCGAAGCCTACGCCGGCGAATCTGCGGAGGTTCGCCGAGACTCCGGTGGCGCGGCGGGCGATCAACGTGATTAAGGATCGGATTGTGGGGATGCGATGGCGCATCCAGCCACGGCGTGGGCGGGTGCTGGAGCAGATTCCCGATGGTGCGCAGCGAGTACAGGTGCTGACCGAAAATTTCGAAGCGCCGAATCCCGATGATTCGTTTCGCTCGCTGATCGAGCAGGTGCTGGAGGATGTGATTGTTGGGGGATTTGGCGCGATTGAACTGGATTTGGTTACAGGGTGGACCCTCGACTCGGCCGACAAGTCTGCCTCTTCTGATGTGGCCGGTGGACGGGGCGACGATTCGGATCATGACGGATTGGGATGGGCGTCCGGACTCGCCGCGGTATGCGCAGGTGACGGGGTTGTATGGGGCGGATGGTCAGATCGTGCTGAACGATAACGAGCTGAGTTACATCCGGCTGAATCCGCGAACGCACACGCCGTTTGGGCTGGGGCGGTTGGAAGTGGCGTTCGAAACGATCAACGCATTCTTGAGCGCGTACCGGTATGCGGGGCGGCTGGCTTCGAATTCGGTGGTGCAGTATGCGCTGTGGCTGCAGGGTCTGACGCCGGCACATCATGAGCGGCTGATCCGGTGGTGGCAGGATGAGATTGAGGGAACGGGGCGAGTGCCGATTATGTCGGCGGAGTCGAAGCCGGAGGTGTTGCGGTTCGCGGCCGGGACCGACGCAGACCTCCGGCTGGCGTGGCAGGAATTTCTGGTGCGGATCATCGCGAATGCGTTTGATTTGCCGGCGCAGTTTCTGGGGCTTGAGCAGGATGTGAACCGGTCGACGGCAGGAACGATGAGCGACTTGGGGTTCCGGTCGGCGATCGTTCCAACGGCGCGTTTGGTGGCCGAGTATCTGACGCGGGATGCGATCGCGAAGAGGCTGGGGTGGACGGATTTGGAGTTTGTTTTTACCGACGTCGATGCGCAAGACGAGATGGAGCAGGCGCAGATCGACGAAATCCTGCTGCGCAATGGGGTGGTCACCGTCAACGAAGTACGGCGGGCGAGAGGGTTAGCCGAAATTATCTGAAGTGAATTCAGACTGAATGCCAAAGCTTGAACCACAGGTGACACAGAGGCAGACGCACGTAAGCGCGCAGGTATGAGGAGATAAAGATGGGATTGTCACTGGAGTCGATGGCGATCGCGATGCCGGCGGTACATGGTCATCCGAACCGGGCGGAGTTCCGGGGAGTATTGACGATCGTCGATGTTGCGTCGGACAAGTCACCGTCGGGCGCGCGGGGGCATCGCGTGTTGCTGACTCGGCGGGCAGCGGAGGCTGCAATGCCGTCGCTGATGGGGATGGGGCTGGATTACTCGCCAGCGCTTGATCGTCATGACGCCCGGCGAAAGATTGGTGTGATCACGCGAGCTGAGATTGTGGGACGTGTCATTGAAGTCGGTGGATTTTTGTATGCGCGAGACTTTCCTGAGATCGTGGCGGAGATCGGCAGGCCGCGGCGGAGAGGTGCAGCGGTCTCCGCGGGAGCCGAGATCGTGCGCGGGAATGGACGCGCGAGCCGCTCGGGGCTTGGAATGTCGTACGAGATTACGGATGCGCTGGTGGAAGACATCACGGCCAGCGTTTGGGTGCTGAACCGGGTGACCTTTACGGGGGCAGCGGTGCTGCGGCGGGATAAGGCGGCGTACAGCTCGACGTGGATCGAGCTGGGGTGAGATAGATCGAGCCGGCCTAAAGGGGCGATTGATTTTGGAGACTTATGGCACGGTAAGTGCGCTGATGCGAAGCGATAACTCCGGATACAGACGAACAAACCAGGGAGGAAAGAAAATGAACGAAGAGATGGTGCAGCAGATGATGGCGGCGGCGGAGCGACTGGCGTCCGCCACGGAGACACTTGATCGCGTATTGGGAAAGCTGGACGCGCAGCAGGAGATGCTGAACGCGAAAGTGGACCGGATCGTCGCGGCGGTCGAGGAGAGCGTTACACAAACAACTGAGCGGCACCAGGCGGAAGGAACTGGAGCCGACTTGCAGCAACGCGTTGTGCAGTTGGAGAAGTCGAATGCAGATCTAAAAGCACAGGCGTCGCGGATGGCGCGGAAGACACTGTCACCGGTGGTGTCGGCGCTGATCGGAAAGAACGAGATCGAAGGCGAGCGACTGGATCCGGGGATGCTTAATAAGACGCTTGCGGCACTCAGCGTGGAACAGCGAATCGCGGTAAAAGCGGAGCTGGCGCGGGCGGGGATGATCGAGTAAGTCGTGTGTTGATTGGTAACCGCTGGTGCGTTATGGGCGCGAGTTCGTTCGCGTCTTTTTTATTTGGACGAATAACACCGTCGCAAAACCAGTTGCGCGCCGAGCGCGCACCGACGACTTCCAACAGGAGACACCATATATGGCCAACAGCACAGAGGTCATCACCGACCTTCACACCCTGGCTGGATCCACTTTTACCGCAGCCAGCGTCGCCAAAGCGCACGCCACCGACAACCCCGACCTCGCCAGCATGGCCAGCGCGGCCGCGGCGGGGGGGGCCGGCTGAAGAGAGCGCTGCAACTCATCGCGGCCAACCTCGACGCGGCAGATCCAGCGCTCACCCTCACCAACAACATCCTCGGCACGCTTTCTTAAAGTCGAGCAACTGAGGGATCGTGCGCTTCGCTCATGGCGCGAGCTGAAACAAATGCCGGCAAGAACGGCAATCAAAACTCAATTGAGGAGAAGACATGAAAGCGAATTTTCTGGATTTGCATGCAGCAGCGGATTTTCTGGGGCCGGGCGCGATCGAGATTAACCGGTATCAGACCGAGATCACGGACATCGTGCGGCGGCGCGGCGTGTTCGGACAGCGGATGAAGCAGGTGCCGGCGACGGGTCAACCGTCGCGGTTCTTTGAAGAAACGGCGATTGCTTCGCCGACGGCGGCGCAGGCTTTCGTCGATCCGCGCAACATTGTGCCGACGCTGCAGGCGCCGACCCGGTTGGAGCGCACCGTTCCGCTGAAGGCGCTGGTCTCGCAGATCAACTACAACCTGTTTGACATGGAGGTGGGGACACAGCAGAGCCAGTTCGCGTATCTGCAAGCCAAGGATCTGGCGGATGCGGTGGACGGTGTATTGCGCACGCATGACGTGGCGCTGTGGAACGGCAACGACACTTCACTGAGCCACTCCGACCACGCCGCAGTATTTTGGCGCCATTGGACAGATCGAGGCGGGTGGGAACACCACCACGGTCGCAACCACGGCCAGCATCGTGGATGGGCTGAAGAGCACGATCGCGGAGATGGTCTCAAGTTCGTCCTTCGATGTGCGGCCGACGGCGATCTATGCAAACCCGGTGCTGCTCGACCTGATCGACCGCGAAATGAAGACGGAGTTCAACGTCGTGCTCTCGACGGTGCAGATCACGGGCGGAATCACCGTGAAGGCCTTGAGCACGCAAGCCGGAGAGTTGCCGCTGATTCCGGAGTGGGCGCTTCCGTATACGGGCACACCGGGAAGTGGCACTGCGGTGTTGCCGGCTTACATCGTGACCGAGGACCTGATCGAGTACCACTGGCTGACGGATCCGAATCCGCGGATATTCAAGCTGGGATTGCCGAACACGCTGATGACCCAAAGTGTCGTGGTGAAATTCGGCGGCATGGTGGTGAAAGGCGCGAACTATGCGCACTACGAAGTGCTGGTAAACCGGTAAGACGAGTTCCCAGTTCTCGGTTCTCAGTTCTCAGTGGCCTGAATCCACAAAAGGACGGAGGACCGGGACCTGAAGACTTGAGAACGGGAACCCATCATGAATTATTTGCAACCATCGGAATACGAGTTGTACGGGCTGGAAGCAACGACTGCCCTGGCATGGGTGACGGCGGCATCGGCGATGATCGATGCGCATTGCCGGAGGATCACGCTGGCGATCAATCAGTACACGGAGCGCTTGCGAACGGAGAACGGACAACGGCCGGTGCAGCTTACTTATCTGCCGCTCTCTGCGCTGGCGCCCGCAACATCGCCGATTGTTTCGGCGCAGAGCTCGGTATGCGACGCCCCGGCGGGGCGAGTTGGATTACCAAGCGGATTTGTGGGACGTGGCTCTCGCGTTTGGAATTCCGGGAACGTGGGTGGATTTAAACGTCGCGGACCTGGATTACTTTCCGGAGACGGGAGAAGTTACGCTTCCGGTGAACGTGATGGGGTGGGCGTTCACCGAGATCGAAATTGTCTATACGGCTGGGTTTGAAACGTTTCCCGATCCGGTGAAGGTGGCGTGCGCGCAACTGGTAAAGAATGCGCAGGCTACTCCGGCGCTGAATGTGAAGAAAAATGTTGTCCCGGACGGAATGCAGTTGTGGTACTTCTCCGATTCGCTGCTGGATGCGACGGTGCAGGAGCTGCTGGCGCCTTTTGTGGCGCAGAGAGTGGGATGACCATGAGTGGAATTTCTGGAGCGGCGGCAGTGCGGGCAGCGGATGCCATGTTACGAACGCTCGGCGGCACGGAGGTGATCTTGCTGTTTGCAGCAGCGGGACTGCCGGCCGATGGCGTGGCGGGGCTCGGTCTGGTTGATCCGGGAGTGGAGCAGGCGCTGATCGCGCCGGTGGTTGTCCGGGAGCTAACCACTGAGACCAACGGACCCCGGCGGCGCATCGAGTTACTGGCGGGACAAGCGGCGATGGCGGAGCAGGTAAGTCAGCGGAACGTGGCCTCGGCGGAGGTGTTGTTTGAAACAGCGCTGGGATTGGTGTACTGCGGCGAAGTGTTCCACATAGAAGGATTTGTCGTCGAGCGGCTGGGTGGTGTGACTTATCTGTACCGGGTGGCGGCGGTGTCGTAGGCGGCGGGTGATCGGATCAGTATCGGGCGTCCAACGGATGTGCTCTTGTGTTCAATCATTCGATGACCGAGGCCAATTCCTCGAACAACAACAAGCTACTGCGAGGGCAGCGAGTTACGACGGACCGACAGGAGAGATATGCAGGCAGCGAAAGACAGTTTTTACATGGCGCTGCGAGATCGGCTTACAGCGCTGAATCCGGCGCGAACGATGGTGATTGACGGAGTTACGGTGCCGGCGATCGTGGTCCGTGAAAACATGGAGCCACGGTTTGGGGAAGCGCAGCCGGGAGCGTTTTATGTGGACTTTGGCGACATTCTGATTGCGGAGAGCACGCGGCCGATGCTGGGAGTGGATTGCCATATTTGGTATGCAAGTGAAGGCAGCGGTGGTACGGGAGTGGATCGAGGGCGCGTACTGGCAGAGATGGATGACGAGTTGCTTGGAATCTGCGATCCGCCACATACCGAAATGCTCGATTACAGCCAGACTCCGAGCGCTGATTTGGGATCGGGGATTTTCTGGACGGTGCCGATAATGGGAAATGCACCGGGAGATGCTTCGATCCAGAAACAGCAGTGGAGCGCTGGCGCGGCGCGCGTCGACCGCTATGCGCAACTGAGAATTTATTTCTTTCTGCCTGAGGTAGAAGCGTGACGCGGGCGGGGCTACGGCCGATAGCGCGGCAGACGCGTGCCTACTTTGCGCCGGTGGACAGAGTGAATGGTCCGACCGCAGTTTTTGATCCATCGCAAAATAGTGGCTTCCAACTGGATGCCCCACCGGCGCCGTGGATTGACCTGGGATGGATCGAAAACTTTCAGCGCACGAGCACATCGCAGATCGAGGCCTTGATTGGTGGGACCGTGGGCGCGGTGTCGGCACAAGCTCGGCGCGTTTTAGGAGCGCGAGTTGACTTTGAATTTCGCGACTGGGGAAAGTTGCAGATGGCTTTGGCGGGAGGCGCGGAGCACATGAATGTGCTGGCAACGGATACGAGCGCATCGCCAGCAGGATCGGGTGGAATTCCGTTGACGGCCGTGCCTTTGCTCGCAGGCTCAACCGCTCAGGAACTGGTGTTGGGAGCGGGGGCCGTTGCCGGATTCGAGGCTGGCGACCTGGTGGCCTGCGATGTGGATTACGCACAGCAAGTAGGCTACGTGGGCACCGGCATTTCGGGCGCATATGTACAGAATCCGGAAGATGTACTGCAGGACGCCAACTATGTGCGGCGGGTGACGTTCAACGTGGGCCGAGTCGCGCTGGTGACGGCGACGTCGTTGCTGCTTACGCAGGCGTTGCCGGGGGGAATGCCGGCGAGCGGGGCGTCGGTGCAGCAGGTGATGGCTTTTGTGGACCGCGAGGGCGGCGCGTTTCTCCAACAGTGGTCGGGGTTGTTCGTAACGGAAGACGAATCGGGCGGACGCGTGTATTTCTTTTATCCGATTTTGAGTCCGTGCACGGTAAAGCCGGAATGGGCGCGGGAGAGCCTGATCGAGATTCAAAAGCCCATCGGAGAATGGGCGTTGCAGGCGTCGTTTACGGCGCTGCCAACGGTGGACATCAATGATGGAGCGCTGGTGCTCTGTTATCGGAGTTATTTTCCGGCAAGTGGGGCGGCAGTTTATTAGAGTCCAGTTACTGGATGCACTCGGATCGAGGCGCGGCAAGAGCTTAACCACAGGGGAGCACAGAGGACCGCGGAATTTTGCGATAAGCCATGAAATTAACGATTGATAATCTCGACGGCCTTGGGCCGCAGGACTACACGGCGTTCGTGGATTCAAGCAAAAGTCCGACCCTGGTACGCAAGCTCAACAGTCCAGCTGAGTTGAAGTTTGGCCTGGTCGCCGGAACGGGAAACTTGGTGGTGCCGGCGCTTGGCGGTCGAGTTACGTTGAACTTGAGCAGCGGCAATGATCTGTTCACGGGTTATATTGTCGAGACTCCGACATATCAGTATCTGGGCTGGGCAGATCGTGGGCTGGTTTACCGATACGAGATAGATGCACTCAGCGACGTGATGCTGATGGACCAGAAGGCGCCTCCCGCGCATCCCCCGTTTGTGGACCGGAACGCTGGCAGCGCGTTCGATCAACTGACGGCGGAGGCGCTGCCGGGATGGTTTGGTGTGAGCGGCGTTCAGGCGGGCGATCCGATTCCGTACTACAGCGTTAACCCGGCGAAAAAATGGACCGCATCGGCGGCGGAGATCGCGCAATCGGCGCGCTGTTCTTACCGGGACGATAACGGCAATCTGTTCTTTGCACCGCTGGCGGCAAACACATACGCGCTCGCGGAAGACGCAGCCACGTTTTCTCCGGGCGACCTCCAATTGCAGAGTGTGAACCGGTTGGTCAACGACTTGACGATTCTGGGGCCACTGGAACCGGGTGCGCACGTGAAGGATTACTTCTGCGGGGACGGGGAGACGAGCTACTTCTACATGTCACAGAAGCCGTTCACGCGCAGCAGTCAGGTTGCACTCTACAACCGCACGATTCTTGATGAGATCTATACGGAATTGGATCCGACGCATTGGACCGTGACCGATCCGCTCGCTGTGATTACGGTCAGCAACGGCCAATTGCAGGTTGCGGGAGGAACGGGGGTCGATGGGCAAACGCTGCTGAACTTTATCGAACAGGTCGAGTTGGGCGGGGCGACGATGCTGGAACACGGCGACGTGGTGTTCAATGGGGCATCGGATGGCGTGATCGGCGGACTGTATGCGGGAGTGGTTTCGATTGCGAATTGCCTAGCGGGCTTTCGCATTACACCCCTGGGCCCCTACTGCAATATTCAAGCGATAGTCGGCGGCTCCGTCATGGGTACTCCTCTTGCCACCCAGGCTGGGCACCATTACGTATTTACAACGATGCTGTATCCGACTGAAACATACCGGATGCAACAGGTGTTTCACTCGTCGCTGCACCCGTCTGGATCACCGCGAGGCGGCGGTGCGGTCGCGGGCGACGTACAAGTCGTACTACAGGTGCAGGATATTGATCCGACTAACCCCGCGACACAGATCGCGCCGGCTATCGTTCTGTTCGACGATGTCATTACGAACGCACCGGGCTTCTGTACTTATGCGCTCATCAATGCGGGCAGCATTCAGTGCTCGCTTGCGTTCACGTATATATGGCTGCCGGTCGATGCCCTGGTGAGCGGCACATTGCCTGGGGAAGATCCAGTGACGGTGTTAACGGGATCGCTGCTGGACGGCGCTGCATGTCAGGTTACGACCGCGCCTGCATTGGAGTTTTATCCTGAGTACATACCGGTCGCCAATCAGTTGATCACGGTGACTTATCGCGGCCAGAGCCATGCGATGCGCGCGAGTCGTTAACTCGGCTAGCATCGCCGCTCATCAGAGTGGCGGCGATGATGGAGTGCGTGGAAGCGTACGCGAGATTGGGTTGCCCGTTCCGCGCACGGATGCGGATTGTGAAATCGCCGCACTGGCCTTGCTGGATGACGCTGGGCAGGGATGGAGTGGGGAGTACCAGGCTTGGAGCCAGTTTCTGCCAGGTGGGGCGGCAGATATTTTTCCCGGGGACGGGCTGGCAGTGAATGTTCCGTCACGCGCGGCGACGTTTACAGCGATCGTGCGCGAAGTGGATGTGGAGATCACAGACATCGCCGGCGAAAACAGCCGCTACACCCTACGGTTTGTCGATGCGGGAGATCCCTCGCTCGACTTTGCTTTTGTCGCAGCTCTGATGAAACAGACGCAGGTGCTGACGCCGATCGATGTGACCGAGGTAGGGAATTTTTATCTTGCCGATCTCACCGACGCAGAGGCCACCAATGTGACTTCGACGACAGTGACGATTGACGCCGGATTCACTCCCCCGACCGGCGGTATTGAAGTTAGAAACTCAGATCAGGGGTGGGGAATTGGTTACAACGGCAACCTTATAGGTCGTTTTACGACCAGCAGCTTTACGCTTACGCGATACGCGCGAGCGCAGGACTATTTCCTAAGGAGCTATGACAGCAGCACTCCCCCAAGGTATTCACGGTATTCGGCGGCGCTGCATGTTGACTATCCGCTAACTTAGAAATCGGGGAGATCGGACCAGGTGATTGAGGTTCGAGGGCTCCGGTATGGCCAGGTATCCGATGATCGATGGCTCGATTTCTAAAGCGATTGCCAGTCCGCCCAGCAGCGGATAATTGCTGGAAGCATTGCTCGTTCCGAAGCGGCGTGAGATGTTCCGGAACTTGCCGGCGGCATTGGATCGAGAGGAAAAGCGTGGCCTTCAAGCACCCGAACGTTCATCGCGAGTTCGTGGAGTACTCCGAGACCCAGAAATTGCACATCGTTTCGGTGTATTCAAACCCGTACCGCTGGCAGCGAAGACGAGAAGCTTTCCATGATTTCCGGTTTCACATGGAGAGCTAGTCCGAACGTCGTGCTGCATGTGGTCGAGGTTGCCTTCGCAGACCGGCCACATGAAGTCACCAGCTCCGACAATCCGCTCGATTTGCAACTGCGGACCGACTCGAGCCTATGGATCAAGGAATGCGCGATCAATGAAGGCGTACGCCGGTTTCCACCGGACTGGCAATACGGCGGCTATGTGGACGGCGACTTCCACTTCACGCGGTATGACTGGGCACTGGAGGCAATCCATATGCTCCAGCACCATAGCTTTGTTCAGCTTTTTAGCGCATATGCCGACTTGACGGGCGAGACGGCGACGAGCCATGTCGGTCACCGTCCTTACCGCATGAGCGCCAGTTTTGCCTGGAATTATATGCACCCAACTGAGTTCCTGAGTTCCCGGCGAGCGCGGCGCGGAGGCGCTGATACTTACTATGCTCCGCTGCAACCGTCGGAGGTTTTCCCCTTCGGTCATGCTCCGGGAGCGACCGGAGGCGCGTGGTCGTGGCGCCGGGACGCTTTCGAGGCGGTAGGGGGAATGTTGGACACGTGCATTCTGGGCAGCGCGGACTGGCATCAAGCGTTCGGACTGGTGCAAGCGACCAACGCGGCCGCAGAAATGAAGCGATGCACGGGGCCCTACGTGGAAGCTGTTCTGAATTGGCAAGCGCGTGCCGCGAGACTGGACCGCATCGAGGGGCGCTCCCCGATGGGGTGCATCGACAATTTCGCGACGCATGCTTTTCACGGCAGCAAGGCGCTGCGTGCCTATGGAGAACGTTGGGCGCTTTTGCAAAAGTGGGCCTTCAATCCGGCAACCGACATCGCGCGAGATTACCAGGGATTGTGGCGCTGGACAGGCAACAAACCGGGACTTCGCGATGACGTGGCTCGATATTTCATCGAGCGTTCGGAAGATGGACCATTACTTCTTGGCGAAACGCCGTTAGTTTGAGGCTGCGCGAACGACCACACTTTGCCACGTCAAAATGTCGGTTAGCCGACCTCTTCACTCCAGGTTTCGAGACATTTTTTCACGACAGCCATGAACTGGTCGGCGACGGCACCATCGACAACGCGATGGTCGTAGCCCAGCGTGAGGTGAACCACGGAACGGATGGCGATGGAATCTGAGCCGTCTTTGTCGGTGATCACCATCGGCTGTTTGGTGATACCGCCGACACCCATGATGGCTACGTTCGGCTGGTTGATGATGGGCAAACCGAAGACGGCACCAAACTGACCGGGGTTGGTGATGGTGAATGTTGCACCTTCAACGTCAGCGGGCAGGAGCTTCTTCGAACGAGCGCGCTCGCCAAGGTCGGTGATACCGCGCTGGAGTCCGAGGAAGTTCAGTTCGTCAGCGCTTTTGAGAACGGGAACGATGAGTCCCCAATCGAGCGCGACGGCGATGCCGGCGTTGACGTGCTTGTGATAGCGGATGCTGTCGCCTTCGAGCGAGCTGTTGACGATCGGATATTGCTGCAGGGCAATGATGGCGGCGCGCACGAAGAACGGCATGAAGGTAAGCCGCGCGCCGTGGCGCTGCTCAAAGCCGTTCTTGAGCTTGTTGCGCAAATTGACGATGCGAGTCAGGTCCACTTCGAACATGCAGTGGACGTGAGCGCTGGTGCGGCGCGATTCGATCATGCGCTGCGCGATGATCTTGCGCATTTGGGACATGGGCACCAGGTCGCCGGGAATGACCGCCGGCGCAGGGACTGAGGCTTGACGGGATGGGGGTGCCGCAATTGGAGCAACCGTGCGGTGTTCGACAAAATCGAGAACGTCCTGCTTGGTGACGCGGCCGCCGGTGCCGGTGCCGCTCACTTTTGCCAGATCGACATTGTGCTCGCGGGCGAGCTTGCGGACGAGCGGAGAAGAGCGGACGTCGGAATCTTCTTCGTCCTCGGGTGCGCTGGCGGCGGGCGCTGGCGGCGGAGCAGGAGCTTGTTTCTTCGAGGGAACTGGAGCCGCAGGAGCGACAGCCTTGGCGGGGGCAGACGCGGAAGCACCGCTGCCGTCCCCAATTACGCCTACGACTGTGTTGACCTGAACTGTGTTGCCCTCGGAAACCTTGATTTCCTGAAGGACACCGCTGGCAGGCGCGGGGATTTCGGCGTCGACCTTGTCGGTGGAAATCTCGAACAGTGGTTCGTCGCGCTGGACCTTGTCACCGGTCTTTTTCAGCCATTTGGTGATGGTTCCTTCAAAAATTGACTCGCCCATCTGGGGCATGACTACGTCAGTTGGCATAGTTCCCTTTCCATGAAGCCATACACAAATAGCGGGGTAAGAGCAAGGAAACATTATAGCGAAGCCGAGAGTGACCTCGGGTGCAGAGCGCATGGGTATGCGCCGAGCATCGCGAAAAAGCTTCTCCCGCGTGTGGCGAAAGATGCGATTTCTTGTGGAGCAAAAAGCGATGAAGAAGTTTTTGGCGGTGTTAATTTTGTGTCTTCCGGCTCTGGGGCAGGCGGTGTACTCAGGACCCGGGACTTACTCGGGTGCGGCACAATTCCTCCAGGTCACCGCCGGCCCGCTCACCTATCCTTCTGCCATCACGAACTGGTGTGAGCTGGGGACGGAAACGAACTGCCCCACTGCGACTCAGACTCCGTACCTAGGTTGCAATTACTGGGCGAATGGAACTTATACGCCGGGGGCCGCGCCTTGGACTGCAGGAAGCTATGCGCTTAACGCCACCGTGTCGGTGAGCGGTAACGTGTATCTGTCGCTCGAAGCCAGCAACTCGACCGAACCTCCCGGATCGGAATGGCAGAACCTGGGCGCGTGCGGAGCGGTCACGTCCGTGGGCGGATTGACGGGCGCGGGGAATATCGTGACCCAGCCTTTCTATGGAACTCAGGTTGTCCGGATTACGGATTACAACACGCAGTCAGGGCTTTGCACTGGTAATCCATCCTACAATCCAGGAGACATAGCGCCCGACGCTTCTAAATTCCTCGTTACTCCGGTGAGTGGCGAACCCTGCATTTTCGCCTTCAGTCCGGCGACGATGGCGGCTACCGCCACGCCAATACAGGGCTTTGTCACGGGAGACAGTTGCCTCACCAATTGCGTGAATTTCGCGGACGGCGCGCAATACGCCTGGTCTTATAGCAATCCAAACCTGATTTGGGAAGAGTTACCGTCTCCACCCTCCATCAACCAAATCGTAATCCAAGCCTGCACGGTTCCGGTTGGAACAGGATCTTGCGTTCCCGGCGGAAGTACAAGTTCTAACGTCGCTCCCACCTTCGCAAACGCGGCAAACTGGATCTTCAACCGCACCGTCATTATGAACCCGCTGGCACCTCCGGGGTGTGGCGGATGCGCTCCCATTCCTTCGGACTTCGCGACTACCTATATGGGGATTGCTGCGGTCGATTTCTACGACACAGCAGTCTCGTTCGTTATGTCGGACGACGGACAGAACAATCCTATGTTTGGGGCCGGGCCAACCCTAACCAGCATCAGCGGGAACGGGACGGTCGTCTCGGTGGGTAACAACGCGAAAACCGGGTGGGCACCGGTGGTTGGGTCGCCGGTGCTGATTTCGGGGGTTACCGCGACCACCGCCTACAACTCGGCCACGGGCACGCCTTGGACGGTCTGTGGCACGGCCAGCGGGTGCACTAACCCAACCTCGACAGCTTTCCAATATCTAAGTACGGTGACGGGGACGGGTGGAGTTTCTTCCGCGACCGCCAGCTACCCGAGCAAGACCTGCCCGACGCCATCCGGAGCGGACCCGATTAACTTCGCGGGGTATTATGGGCCGATCTACATCATGAACGTCAGCGTAGGGAAGGGTCCTGGGGGGGGTGTAGGGTGGCGGTTATATGATGTCTGCGACGGGTGGATCACCGGCAACTTCGGTGACAGTTCGGCGAGCATCTGGCCGAATGAGGCTGCGCCGACCGAAGGGAACTGTTCTGCGGGAACTTCTCCTCCTTGTGATTCTGCTGATCTGACTCAATACCCAGTGGGCGAGAGCGGCGGCACTGCGCTTCCCGACCGGTTCTACCTGCACCAGGCGACCAACTCGCTGAATCCGCTCTACTCCAGTTTGAGCGTGGCCACTGGGGAATCAACAAGCAATCCGGGGTCTTGCAGTGGCACGGTATGCGGCGATACGGTGACCGCCTGGGAGACGGGAACGACGAACGTTCGAATCGTTCCGGAGCCGGAAGGCTCGGGACACTCAGAACTCACGTTCGACTACTTTATTGTTGGGCATCAAACGATCGCGTTCGAATTCCACAACGCAACCGAACCAGACGCGGTGATCTTCCCGGTCGCGCTCACCGAAATCGACCAGCACAGCACGCATCGGAACCAGGGCAGCCAGGATTGGCAACCGCAAATCTCCTACCCACAACAGGTCTGCGACATCACCGGCACACCAGGCAGCCCTCCGACCGGCACGATAGGCGCGGAGAACGGACCATGTACGGCGTACTATAACGTCGGCGCGTGGCAGAACGAGATCGTGGCCATTGAGAACTCCGTCGGCAATGGAACCGGGGGAATCTATCCCAACGCCGCCAACGCGTATGGGAAGCACTGCACTTACACCATCGGCGGCACTCCAACGGTTTCGTCCTGCGCCTACCGTCTGGCCCAGACCTACAACACGGGCACGAGTTTCGACTACTATTCCCAGAACGCGACGACCACGATCTCCCCGAATGGTCAGTTTGTTTTGTTTACTAGCGATTGGAATCTGACGCTCGGATGCACGAACGGATGGACGGGTGGCAGCGGGCAAGCCTGCCTGGACCCGGTGAGCGCCGCCAATACGACCAGCGGAACGATCTCCGCGACTTCGGCCGATGGCGCCGGCCATGCGACCATCACGGCAACAAATCCGACGACGTTTGTGGTGGGAATGTATGTAGCCATCACCGGGACCGCAGAATCCTGCCTGAATCACCACGTTCTTATCACTTCCACGACCGGTACCGCGTTCACCGGAAACCTGGTTGGAGGCGCCTGCTCATCATTCAGCAACGCTTCCGACACGGGAACGGCTAACTGGCCAGGATGCGGGAACGCATCGCTCTCCAACTCGGCTTGCCCGCGCAACGATGTGTTTGTGGTGGATTTGCTCTCAGCGAATTGAAATCCATTCAGCAGCGAAACAGCAATTGTGTTCGTAACATGAGCAACTGCCGCTCGGACAGTTCTGATCGTAGAACTCTACGAGGGCTAGAACGAGAGTCACCATGAAAATCTCAGAGCATTTCACATTGGAGGAACTTACGTTCTCCGAAGTGGCGGCGCGGCTCGGGCTCGACAACACTCCGAGCCCGATCGTCATCACAAACCTGGGCTTGGTGGCGGCCGTCATGGAAAGGATTAGAACGCTGCTTGGGGACAAGCCCATTGTCGTTCACAGCGGCTACCGTTCTCCGCAGGTCAACCGGGCGGTGGGCGGAGTAGTGACGAGTGCGCACTGTCATGGTCTGGCCTGCGACATGAGTTGTCCGGCTTTCGGTACGCCGATCGAAGTGTCGCTGGCCATCCTGACGTCCGATATCGAATACGACCAACTCATTCTCGAATACGGATGGGTCCACGTTGGCCTGCGGCAAGAGGGACTGTCATTTCGCCGAGAAGCCCTAACCAAGCGTTCGCCCTGGACGGCGTATGAGTCGGGCATCAGGCCTTGACCGTTTTCACTGCCCTACTCCCACGACGGTCGGTGTAACTGCTATTACCAAGGAGATACTATCTTGAAAAAGTACGCTGCTTATCTGCCTACTGTTGTGCTGCTGTTCACCTCGATCGCGAATGCGGCGACGCCGGCGATCGCTTCATTCTGGATGAACCATGCTGGCGCCGCAGCGATCTTTGCGCCGCTGGCCGTCATTGTGGCGCATTGGCTTCCTTCACCTTATACGGGCGCCAACTCGAAAACGGACCAGGGGACCGTGAAGCCATGATGCTAAGCCAGATCGCGCCAACTCTCTGGAGCAATTACGGCGCGGCCGCGATTGCCTTCCTGGGCTTCCTGATCAATGGTGTTCTGGCATTTGGGGCGGCGCAGAAACTGGCCGGCCAGCGCGAGCAGCAGAGAATCGAGGATCAGTCGTGGAAGAAGGAGCACATCGCGCAGTCCAATGTGCGCGATATTGCGATCGCGGCGCTGCAGGCCATGGGAAACAGCAATGAGGCCACGGTGAAAGGCATTCAAGGGCAACTACTGCTCATCCAAACGGAGCTGCAAGAGCTCCGCAACCGAGCCGGCGACAGCGGGTACCTCTCACGAAAGTAAGAAAAATAAATTCCGAAAGAATCAGGGAGAAACATTTATGAAGAACGCTCTTGTCGTTGTGCTGTCGCTTGCCATTTTCTGTACCGCATGTTCGACCGCTTGGGTGACGACGCTCGATTCCATTCTGGCGGCGGCGGCGCCGGCGCTGGTCAACATTCTGCAAATCGTCGCTGTGGCCAATAACCAGCCGGTGAACAGCACCCTGGCGGCGAAGATCAACGCCGATGCTACGGTCATCAAGACACTGGCTGCGGACTTCGCCTCGGCCTCGTCGGGATCCGCGCCGGGCGTTTGCCAGGAGTTGCAAGCCGCCATTAGTGCATATCAGACCGATCAGCAACTCGTGCTTCAGGTCGCACAGGTGAGCGATCCGAACACGCAAACGAAAATTACGCTGCTTGCTGACTTGGTGGCAGGCACAGTGAATGCTGTCACAGCAGTTATTCCATCCTGTCAGAACGCGTCTGTAACCCGTAACACGAGGATTGCGCCGCCCTACAGCGTCTCCACCTTCGCGGATCGTTACAACCGCATCCTGGTGGCGAAGACTGGCAACGCGGCAGTGGATGCGGCGACCCCGAGCCTGAAACTTCACCACCGCTCTAAACTCGTGCGGATAATTACTTTCGGACGACTCCAGTGACAAACCGTAAGTTCGGAGCGGTTCGCGATGTTCACGATGTGCGGGATCGGATGTACTGCTCTTCTTCGCCGGCGCGACCTGTCCTGCAACATGTGGATCTCCGGGAGTGGAGCGGACCGATCAAAGATCAGGGCGAGGAAGGCAGTTGCACTGGACATGCCTTCTCGTCCGCGCGCGAATGGATCGCACGGAAGTATGAGAAAACCCTGCCGATCCTGAGCCCGCAGTTTCTCTATGTTGAGGAACTGATCGCCAACGGTTTCTTCCCAAAGGACGAAGGCGCGATGCCGCGCACCGGGTGCCAGGTGCTCACGGTAACAGGTTGTTGTGAGGCCTCGCTGTATCCTTACGTCTCGGGCAAGTTCACTACTCCGACGACGGAGCAGGCGCAGAACGCGCTCAAGTACAAAACCGGAGCTTATCACCGCATCGGAACTTTGCCTGACATTCTCAGTTGCCTATCGGATCCATCGCCGTGGCCTGTTCTGGTCGGATTCGTGGTTTACGAGTCGTTCATGAGCGATCAGGTTGCCGACACTGGCATGATGCCGATTCCGAACCCGGGCGAACAGCAACAAGGCGGCCACGAGGTGCTCTGCCTGGGTTATGACCTGACGGAACAACTGGCGCTTATCCAAAACAGTTGGGGTGACGGTTGGGGACAGCGTGGTTACTTCTGGATGCCGTTCGACGTGATCACTTCGCCGGACACCGATCTTTGGATGGTGCACACCGGCGGACCATGGAAGTAGATCAGTTTTGTAACCTTACGCAGTGCTGCGGTGACTTCCGCCTAATGTGTTTCTCGCCCTCTTGCTCATCGGTCTGGAATCTCCTGGTGATCTTTAGCATCCAAAGCAGTTGACCAAAACCACAGGAGATAGGAACGATGACACAAACACAACACTCCGCCGCGCACTCAACCAAGATCTCCAGCGATGCACTGGACCAGCTATTCCGCAAGGCCCGCACACACTCAGCGTGGCTTCCCAAACGCGTGTCCGTGGAAACGCTGCGCGAAGTTTATGATCTTGCGCGCATAGGTCCAACCAGCGCGAATTCTACTCCCGCGCGTTTCGTATTTCTCGAAAGCGAAGCTGCAAAGGCGCGTCTTCTGCCCGCCCTCGCTCCCCTCAATGTGGAAAAAACAAAAGCAGCTCCGGTCGCCGTCATTGTCGCCTGGGACACCGAGTTTTACGAGAAGCTCCCCAAATTATTTCCGCATGCTGACATGCGCTCCTTTTTCGCGGGGAATCAGTCATTAATCGATGAAACGGCCTTCCGCAACAGTTCACTGCAGGGAGGTTATTTCATCCTAGCCGCACGGGCTATGGGGCTTGATTGTGGCCCGATGTCCGGTTTCGACAAGGCGAAAGTGAACGCGGAATTCTTCCCCGACGGCAAATGGAAGGTGAATTTCCTCTGCAATCTCGGTTATGGAGACCCGAGCAAGCTCTTTCCCCGCAGTCCACGTCTTGAGTTTGATGAGGCGTGCCGGGTGCTCTGAAGTGAGACGCGGCGAGCAGCCGCGTCTCTACCAACAAGACGTCTATGATCCCGATTTCTTGTCGATCTTCCTCTCGACCTTGGCCCAGGTATCTTTTAGCGCCACGGTGCGGTTGAAGACCAGACGTCCCGGCTTGGAATCCGGGTCCACGCAAAAATAGCCTAGGCGTTCGAACTGATAGCGGCCTTCGACCGGCGCATTCGCCAACGACGGCTCGAGCTTGGCCTGCGCGATCACTTCCAGCGAATTCGGATCCAGGTTCGCAGTAAATTCCTGGCCTTCTTCAACTTGATTCGGGTCTTCCTTCGTAAAAAGCTTGTCGTAGATCCGCACTTCGGCGTCGACCGCGTGCGCGGCTGAGACCCAGTGGATGGTCGACTTCACCTTGCGTCCATCGGGAGCATTGCCGCCGCGCGTGGCTGGGTCATACGTACAGTGCACCTCGACCACTTCTCCCTTATCGTTCTTCACTATCGTCTTGGCTGTAA
Organism: uncultured Acidobacteriaceae bacterium; assembly: GCA_963760175.1. Lineage (GTDB taxonomy): Bacteria > Acidobacteriota > Terriglobia > Terriglobales > Acidobacteriaceae > Acidiflorens. The sequence continues at coordinate 72,200 of CAVXBU010000009.1, read as the reverse complement.
TGAAGTAGCCGTAGCGCAGGCGAACTTCGCGCCCGGGCGACAGGCGGTAATATTGCTTGGGCGGGTCTTCGCGGAAGTCGTCCTGCTCGATGTAGAGCACCTTGGAAAATGGCACCTTGCGCTTCCCGGCGCTTTCGTCCTCGGGATTGTTGACCGCATCGACTTCCTCTACCTGACCTTCCGGATAGTTATCGATCACGACCTTCAAGGGCCGCAGCACCGCCATCACGCGCGGCGCGCGTTTGTTCAGGTCTTCGCGGACGAAGTGTTCGAGCATCGCAAGCTCAAGCGATGCCGTTCGTCTTCGAGACTCCGATGGCCGCGCAGAAATTGCGGATCGCCTCCGGCGTGTAGCCGCGCCGCCGTATGCCGGAGAGCGTGGGCATCCGCGGATCGTCCCAGCCGGTGACGCGTTTCTCCTGCACCAGAGTGAGCAGCTTGCGCTTGCTGAGCAGCGTATAGGTAAGGCTGAGACGATCAAACTCGATTTGCTGCGACGGGAAGATGCCGAGTTGCTCGATGAACCAGTTGTAGAGCGGGCGATGGTCTTCAAATTCGAGCGTGCAGACCGAGTGAGTCACGTGTTCGATCGAATCGGACTCACCGTGCGCGAAGTCGTACATAGGATAGATGCACCACTTGTCGCCGGTACGGTGATGCTCCGCGTGCAGGATGCGGTACATGACCGGATCGCGCAGGTTAAGGTTTGGCGACGCCATGTCGATCTTGGCTCGCAACACTCGCGATCCGTCAGGAAACTCGCCCTTGCGCATGCGTTCAAAGAGATCAAGGTTCTCCTTGGCGGTGCGGTTGCGATGGGGACTCTCCGTGCCAGGCTCGGTGAGCGTGCCGCGATACTTGCGAATTTCGTCCGCACTCAAGTCATCCACGTACGCCTTGCCATCGTTGATCAGCTTGACCGCCCACTCGTAGAGCTGATCGAAGTAGTCGGAAGCGTAGTAAAGGCCATCCCAGTCAAAGCCCAGCCAGCGGACGTCCTTCATGATGGAGTCCACGTACTCCTGCTCTTCTTTCTCCGGGTTGGTATCGTCGAAGCGCAGGTTGGTCTTGCCGCCGAATTCGTCGGCCAATCCAAAGTTCAGGCAGATGGACTTCGCATGGCCGATGTGCAGGTAGCCGTTGGGCTCGGGAGGAAAGCGGGTCTGAATGACGGCATCGCCGTACTTCTTCGTTTTCAGATCTTCAATGACGATGTCACGGATGAAGTTCGAGGGGCGAGGCTCGGACGGAGAGCTCATGGCAGCATCGATAGTGAGATGACTTCGCAACGCTCATACTCTTTGTATTTTATATGGGAAGAGCGGATTCGCGGCGGCTCTCCGCCATCGTCGAAGGAATCCACGTGATAATCTGCGTCGAGAGGCTCCGCGCCGTTCGAGCGATCACCGGTGGCGCGTCTTCTATCCTTCCATGGCAAATTGCGTTCAATGCGGTCGTCAGCTTCCAGCTCTCACCTTCGGCAGGAAGCTTTGCCGGTGGTGCGTGCAGCATGAAGCCGCGCAGCGCGGTGAGGATTCTCCCATCCAGCGAGTCGAACCTGCGCCGTGGACGCGGCCGCAATCCAGTTCGATGGTGGTTACACAGGCGATTTTCGGTATCAATGTCGCGGTATTCGTCGCTATGGCTTTGGCTGGAGTCTCGATGTTCGACAATCCCGCCTGGCAGGACCTCGTTCATTGGGGAGCCAATTTCGGGCCGCTTACTGTTAGTGGCCAGTGGTGGCGGCTGCTGACTTGCGTTTTCATCCACGGCGGCCTGTTGCACATTGGGCTCAACATGTGGTGCCTGTGGAACCTCGGTAGACTCGCGGAATCGGTCTACGGCCACTGGACATTTGCCTCGGTATACCTGATCACTGGATTGGCGGCGAGCCTCGCGAGTGTGATTTGGAATCCCGTCATCTTGAGTGTTGGCGCTTCGGGCGCGATTTTTGGGATAGCAGGGGCTTTGATCGCTTCGTTTTATCTTGGCGAGTTTTCAATGCCGAGAGCGGCGGTGTCGGGAGTGCTGCGAAGTGTGCTGATTTTCGCCGGTTACAGCCTTGTATTTGGAGCCATGTCGTATGGCACCGATAACGCCGCACATATCGGCGGCCTGCTGATGGGCTTGCTTCTGGGCGCGCTCGTCGCTAAGGTCGCTGCGGGACACGACGACGTTTTGCGTCGGATCGCGGTGCTGCTTGTCGGAGCTCTAATCGTGCTGGGCGCTGGGTTCTGGCTGCAACATTCTCGCGTCTACGTGTTTCATAGATAAAACGGCGTTGCCTTGCGCCACGCCGAGGGCAGCCGGGTGAGACGGAGTAAGCCCCCACCATATGATAGACCACGACGCGTTTGCTCAGCACGGCGCGATACTACTGTAGCTTCTCGACCGCTTTATCGATTCGCGCCAACGTAGTTTCCCGTCCGAGAACCTGCAGCGTCTCAAACAACGGCGGCGCGTTTTTGCGCCCGCAGACGGCAACCCGGATCGGCTGAAACATTTGACCTGCCTTGACCCCCAATTCCTGGGCTGCGGTGCGCAGGGATTGATCCAGCGGGTCGTGCTTAAATTCCGTTTTCGCCAAGGCCTCTTGAGCGCGGGTTAAGACCTTCAGCGCCATCGCTGCGTCGCCCTTTTGCGGGATGAGTTCGGCTGGATCATAGGGCGGGAGTTGGTCTGCAAAGAAAAAATCTGCGGCGCTGAGAACGTCGCTCAGAAGTTTGATGCGCTCGCGGATGAGAGGAGTGATAGCGCGCATTTTCTCTGGCGTAATCGGGAACCCGGCAGCGTGCACGACCGGAAGCAGGCGCGCGCTCAGGTCGTCGATCGAAAGCCCGCGGATGTGTTCAGCATTTAGCCAGAGTGCTTTCGGATCGAAGGTTTCGTCTAGCGTCGCGGCGGGCTCTTTGAAATTAATGACCGCATTAGCACGATTGATGCCTTCGAGGGAGAACGCGTCGGTAAGTTCCTGGCGCGTCATGTTTTCGCGATTGTCTTTGGGTGACCAGCCGAGCAGGCAGAGAAAATTTATGAAGGCTTCCGGGAGGAATCCGGCATCGCGGTAAGTGGTGACGCTGACAACCGGACCGTGGCGGCGCTTGGAGAGCTTTGATCCGTCGGGGGCGACAAGCAGTGGAAGATGAGCAAACTGCGGCGGTATGGCGCCAGCGCCTTCGAAAATGAGCACGTGCTTATAGGTGTTCGAGAGATGGTCCTGGCCGCGGATAATATGACTGATGCGGAGGTCGATGTCGTCGGCACAGGAGGCGAGGTGGTACGTGGGCATGCCGTCGGAACGCAAAAGCGCGAAGTCTTCGATGTCGTCGGTGGATTTGATTTGTTCGCCGTATACCGCATCATTGAAGTGAACTTGCTCGCTTGTACCGCGTGGAACACGAAAGCGAAGCGCAAAGGATTCTCCGGCCGAGGCGCGGCGGTCGCTTTCAACGCGGGAAAGTTCGCGCATGCCCGGGTTGAAGAGCCATGTCTGATTGGCTCCGGATTTTTCGTTGTCGCCGGTGTGGGCGGGGGTGAAGTCCCGGTAAGCCAGGCCCTTCTGAAAGATGGCGTCGGCAATCTGGCGGTGCAGAGCGAGCCGTTCGGATTGCCTGTATTCTTCGTCCCAACCGAGGTCGAGCCAGCGCAGACCTTCGAAGATGGAGTTAACGGAGGCGTCGGTGTTGCGCTCGACATCGGTGTCGTCGAGTCGCAGGATGACGGTTCCTCCATTATGACGAGCGTAAAGCCAGTTGAAGATGAAGGTTCGGGCACTGCCGACGTGCAGAAAGCCAGTGGGTGACGGCGCGAATCGAACGCGAAGCATGACTTTTGAGTATAACGGGATTGGGGTTTCAGCTCTATCAGGTCTGCCTTGGAGACGGGCTCGTACGGTCTTCGATAACGAGGCCCTGCCGAGACGCAGCAAGCCGCGTCTCTACGGGAAGGTTGGTTACTAATAGGTTACGAATGTAACTTCTTGGGGGAAACCGGGGTGGCGGTATCGCATCCTATAAGAAGATAATTCTAAAAACGCCGTGCCCCAGGGCGGAACCTGCCGGAAGACACCTGTTGTTTCGATCTGTCTAGTGTGACAGGATTAGGCCAACGAAAGTTCCATCCGGGCCGCGATTTTCAAAATCGACGAGGAAGCGTTAGCCGATGAATAGCGTCGCCACAGGTCTGGTGCTGAGTTCTGGGGCCGTGGCCCTGCTGGTGCTTCTCGTCTTCACCTACCTCTACGAACAGAGCCGTCACAACTATTTTCGCGCGTGGCAAATGGCGTGGGCGGCCTATACGCTGCACTACGCCCTGCAGGCGGTTGAGTATTTCCAGGGTCCCTCTGAGCTGTTGTCTTTTTTGAGTTCGCTGCTGCTGGTGGTCATGGCGATTTGCATCTTCGTCTCGACCCGGCTGATGAAAGAGCCGTTCCAGCTGAAATGGTTTGACGTCGGGCTGACGGTGATCGGGGTTCTGCTGGCATATGTAGGTTTGCGGGCGCACATTGCGAGCGGGGTATTCAGCGAGAAAGCGGCTCCGCTGCCAATCTATTTGCGGTTGGAAGTGGGGCTGGCCGCGGCGCTGCTATATTGCTCGTTCCATTTTTACCGTTACGCTTTTCGCAGGGATTCGGTGGCCTTCCGGACGCTCGCCTTTGCCCTGGCGCTGTGGGCCGCGCTGATGTACGCAGGGCAGGTTCGCCAACCTTTCCTCGATGTTGTTGGCCAGTTGGGAGGTTTCCTGGGGCCGATTCCCCAGATGTTGCTGGCCATCGCCATGGTGATGGTGTTGTTTGAAAATGAGCGCAATGCGGTGCAGGAAAACGCGTTGGCTTTCTCGACCATGGGTGTCGATCCGCGCCGATTGCTCTCCGCATCTGACTTGATCCCCAGTGTGCAAACTTTCGTTGAGCGGCTAGTGGCGCCTTTGCCTTCGCATCGCGCCGTCTTCTTTGTTTCGCAACAGTGGCGCGGCACCGTACCCTCGGTACAAAAAGGATTTTCCGCGGAGTTCCTGGAAAAACTGCAAAAGACGCAGGCTGGAGACTACATAGCCGAGCTCGCCTACAGGCGCGGTGGAGTGGTCACCTTCAGAGGTATCGCCGAATTGGAAGAGCCGTTGCCGGCGCTTTCGGGAGGAAAATTCGAGGCCTGCAAGCAGATGTTGCTTGTCGGAGGGAATCACCGACCTGATGGCGGTTAGCCTGCAAACGCGGGAGCACAACTTCGGGGTAATTCTGTTTCCACATGCGGAACGGCGGATGTTCGGCTCTTCGAATTTGCGGCTGCTGATCGGGCTGGCCCTGCAGATCGCGCTGACCCTGGAAAACTATGTCGTAATGCATGAAGCGCAGCGGCGAACCAAGGAATATGAACTGCTCACTGAGATCGGGCAGGCCATCAGTTCTCATCTCAACCAGGACGAGGTGCTGCGCACCGTGCAAGTCGAGCTCGGCCAGATTTTCGACACCACCACCTTCTACATTGCGTTTCAGGAAGAAGACGAGATTCGCTTCGAGCTGGAGATCGAAGACGGCAACATTCTTCCCAAGCGCTCGCGCAAGGTTGGCAATGGATTGACCGAATACATCCTGAGGACGGGGCAGCCACTGCTGATCGAATCCAATCTGGAACAGACGCGGTTAAAACTGGGGGTCGATTTCGTGCCACCGCGGCCGGCCCGGTCCTTCTGCGCCGTGCCTATTTTCCTCGGTGGCAAACCGGCGGGAGTGATGGCGGCGCTGAGCACGGAGCGGGAATCGCAGTTCGTGGCCAGGGATCTCGAAGTCATGCAAACCGCAGCCGGTCAACTGGGGGTGGCGATCGAGAATGCGCGCCTGTTTACCGAGGAACAGCGCCGCGCCAAGCATCTCTCATTTCTTAACAACATTTCCAAGATGGCGATCTCGAGCGAAGACGCCGCGCAGATGATGGCCGATATCGTGCGTGAGATTCAGAAGAACTTCCTCTACGACCACATTGGCATCGGCATCATGGATTACGCCACCAAGGATATCGAGATCAAAGCCGAGGCCGGAACGACATCACAAACGCTGGGCCGCCGCATCGCGGTGGGCAGCGGAGTTCTGGGAAAGGTTGCGCGCACCGGAGTAAGCGCGCTCGTGCAAAACGCCGGTCCGGGTCAACTCGCTGGCGTGCTGCCGGAATCGCGCGCAGTGCTCTGCCTTCCCATCAGTTACGGAGAGACGTTGCTGGGTGTGCTCAATGTCGAGAGCCGCGATGAGAATGCATTCGCGCCCCAGGATGTTCTGATCCTCAATACGCTGGCCGATCTTCTGGCGACCGCATTGCACAACTCCTTCGTCTTCCAGAAGCTGCAGCAACAATCCATCACCGATGGGCTAACCGGCATCAAGACCAGACGCTTTTTCTGGGAGGCGCTGAGTTCAGAGTGGAAACGCGCATCCCGTTCGGGGCGTCCGTTCTCGGTGGTACTGATCGATTTGGATAAATTCAAGGAGGTCAATGATTCGCTCGGCCACCTGGAAGGCGATTTGGTGCTGGCTAGGGTTGGCCGGCTACTCGAACAGAAGTGCCGCCAGTCGAACGTGGTTGCCCGCTACGGCGGCGACGAATTCATCATCCTCATGCCCGAGACCGGAATCGAGCAGGCACAGGTGCTGGCGGAGAGGCTGCGGTTGTGGCTGGCCACCGATCCCATGCTGGAAGAGCACCATATCACCGGCAGCTTTGGCGTCGCGAGTTTTCCCGTGCATGGATTTTCCATGGAGGACCTGATTCGCATCGCGGATGCCGGCATGTACATTGCCAAGCACGCAGGCGGTAACCAGGTTTCCACTTCCGACGCGTTCGGCGAAGGTTCCTCGGTACAACGGCAGCTTGTCGCCGTTTTTATCGAAGGATTTCTGCAGCGCGACCATAACGGGCCGGAGCACCTCGAAGAACTGGTCAGCACGCTCCGCAAACTGTGCGGGCGCGACGGCGACGCAGACCAGAAGGCTTTGAAAGAGGCAGTTGAAGCCCTTTCGCGCGCTGCCGAACTTCGGGAACATAACGCAGCGGGCCATGGGGAGCAATGCGCGCATTATGCCGGAATGATCGCGCGCGGACTCAACCTCCCTGCGCCGGAAGCGGAAGAAGTCATTTTTGCGGCGCGGATGCATGACCTGGGCAAACTGTTCATCCCCGATCGAATCCTGAACAAACCGGGCGCACTTACGGAAGATGAGCTCGCGGTGATTAGAACCCACCCGCACCTGGGGGCGGAGGTGTTAAGGGCGCTTCCTGAAACCGAGCGCGTGGCCCAGGCCATTGACTCCCATCATGAAGCCTTCGACGGCAGCGGCTATCCTCTCGGACTGAAGGGCGAGAGTATACCGCTCTATGGCCGCATCGTCGCCGTTGTGGACGCCTATGTGAACATGACCAGCGATCGCTCTTTCGCTCCTCCCAAAACCGACGAGCAAGCGCTGGCGGAGCTCGAGAAGCTAAGCGGCACCCGCTTCGACGGCATGATCGTGCGTTTATTTGCACGCCTGCTCAAGATGCCGACGAAAATCTGATCAGAGTATTCCTACCCGAGGGTCAACACCAGGGTCGCATCTTTGGGTAGATAGCCCTTGCGGCGAAACCAGTCTTCCATCGCGTCCCGGAGTTGATCGAGCGGGACATGCGTTCCAATTTCCAGACTCCCATCGGCCACCGGCAGCGTGTCGTCAAAAACAGATGCGTTGGTGAAATTGCGCATGCTGAAATTGTCGAGCCATTTCAACGGACAAGGGTGAAGCTGTCCTTCTTGTTGGTATTCCACGCGGAGTTTGCGGGCGAACATGCCTTAGATTTAAGCACAGAGATCAGTTCACCGCTGGCTGGGAAAATTCGACCTCACCGTGGACGTCTAGCGGCTGGCAGCAACCGGGGGCTCGACTTCCGCCACGACGCCTTCGAGATGCTTGAGAGTCTCGTCGACGGTAAGTGAATACATTTCCCGACCTACGCCCTCACCCGATTCCAGCGCCGTTTTCAGAAAATGGCCGGCGATTTCCTTCGCCAGAGAATCAGTGATCAGCTTTCCGGTGCGGTTCTTGTATTCGACCCAGGCCGGGTGCGGCAGGGCTACCCACACCGGGCGCCCATCGACCAGGAACTTGATGTCCACCGCATCGGCGTGGCGGGTGGCGATGGCGACTACCAGGGCCTGGTAGAGGCAGTGAACCTGTTTCTTGGTCCAGCGGTCGGCGGCGGTGAAGTCAGTGAACATGAGAAGCTAGACCTGAATATCCGGCAAAGATGTACCCGGTAAATATATCGTCGTTTGGACGAGTGGAGCAAACGGTCGGGTTCCTGTGAAAAACAACTTTACAAAGGTACGAAATGCTCTGCTAGCCTATCCTTATGCCCCAGTCCGTCAAAGAGCGCGTTGGAAAGCTGCGAGAGGAAATCGCAGAAATCAGTGAAGCAAACCGCCAGTACCTACAGGGCGGCAAAAAGATGGTCGGAGCTTCCGATCAGGAACGGCGACTGCAAAGATTGCAGGAAATCATGGACGAACTCATGTCGTTGACTGATTGGAAGAAGCCATGAACTGGAAAAAGCCCTGATCCGCAAAAGGAATTGCGATCCCAAGTGAAGCGAGGGATCCAGTTGGTCAGTCCGACGCTTGAACTTCCATGGTCTCCGTGATCCAGAGTTGTGCCGGAGCGCCTTTCGTGGTGCGAGTGGCAGTCGCCCTAAAGCTGCTCGATGTGAGTTCGACATCGTAAATGTATGGAGGGCGCTCGCTCTTTATGGTGATGTAGTTGCCTGAAATCAGCTCCTCCAATGAAGCATACTTCCCTTGGGTTGCCAGGTACCCGCGCTCAGCGTTCGCGATGCCGACCAGGTCATTCTTCACGCCGGTGATGGTGGCAACTTCAGCGGAATTGCCGGTCCCGGACGCGCTCGGAGTCAGTGTTTTGACCTGCAAAGAGTAGATGTACATGCCGATCGCCATGGTGATGACCGTGCCCAGAAACCCAAAAACACGCAACATAATTCGCTCCGGAAGTCAGGCTACCCCGCAAGTGCAATTGCACCGCGAAATCGGCCCAGCGGCAAGTAACCAGAGTGCACATATCGAGATGGGCTGCTGTTTACGGCAAGGCTGGCAGGAGCAGAACCGGCTTGTCGAATGGCGACCCCGGAGGGAGTCGAACCCCCAACCCTCAGCTCCGAAGGCTGATGCTCTATCCAGTTGAGCTACGGGGCCGTCCGCTGCGTCACGTCACGCGACTGTGAACCGGCGATGTCGATTCTACACCGCAGGGTAGCCCCGAATCATCATCCCTGCTACCCACGGAAATCGGTCCTACGATGTAACATCAAATCGCATGGCCTTCGTGCCCAATCCGTTGAGCAACAGCAGTTCCAGGCTGCTCGAGTTCGAGAGTTTGCGCGACTTGCTTGGCGGTTATGCCTCTTCGCCTTTGGGCCAGCGTCGTATCGCGGAACTTATGCCGTCGCTCGATCGCGCATGGATTGAAAACGAGCAGCAGCTCACCACGGAGATCCGCGAATATCGTCGAGTCGGCGGGCGTTTCGAATTCGCCGGCCTGCCCGAAGTCAGGAAGCTGATCGAGAAAGCCCGTATTGTTGGAGCGGCTCTGGAGACCAGCGAGATCCGCGATGTAGTCTTAGTCGCCGACCGTGGAGCCGAGTGGCGCGAAATCGTCCGTCAGCCTCCTGCCGCGATGCGCTCGGAGTGGACCGCTGTGGCCGCACTTTCCGCCGGCATTCTGGATTTCACCGGCTTTCTGCGCTCGTTCCACAACAAGATTCTGCCCGACGGCACGCTCGATGATCGCGCTTCCCCCGAACTGAGCCGCATTCGCCGCGAGATCGAGAAGCAGAAGCGGCAGATTCAGGAATCGCTGCGCGGGTATCTGCGTAAGCTCGCCGAAGGCGGGACCGTGCAAGACGAGCTGATCACCATTCGTGGCGAGCGTTTCGTAATTCCGGTGAAAGTCGAACAGAAACGCCGCGTGCAGGGCGTGGTCCACGGATCGAGTTCCAGCGGACAAACCGTGTTTGTCGAGCCGCTCGAAACCATTGAGCAGAACAACGAACTGGTCCGTCTGCTGGATGAAGAACAAGCCGAGATCCATCGCGTCCTGCTCGAGATGACGCGCCTTATTGGAGAAAACGCGGAGGCAATTCTTGCCGCTGCTGACGTCCTCGCCGAACTGGAACTGCAGTTTGCCAAAGCCCGCTTTGCCGAAGACTACAACTGCGTCGCGGTGACCTTAGGTGAGACTGGAACCACGAGAGAAGGTCGACTGCTTCTCCATCGCGCAAGACATCCGCTGCTTGAACGCAATCTAAAGCTGAAAGGCGCGAAGATCGTTCCCATCACCATCGAACTCGACGGCGATCATCGGCAGCTCGTCATCACCGGGCCCAACACTGGCGGCAAAACCGTCTCCCTGAAAACGCTCGGCCTGCTGGCCCTGATGGCGCAATCCGGCATTCCTGTTCCCGCGGATCGGGCTGACATGCCGGTTTTCGACGCGGTTCTTAGCTGACATCGGCGACTATCAATCGATCGAGCAGAATCTCTCGACGTTTTCCGCCCATGTCACAAATATCAATTTGATCTCGCGCACTGCGACCGCGAATTCACTGGTGTTGCTCGACGAACTTGGTTCGGCTACCGATCCCGAAGAAGGCGCTGCGCTGGCAGTTGCGATCGCCGAGCATTTCCGCAAAGTTGGATGCATGAGCGTGATCTCGACTCACCACACTTCGCTCAAAGTTTATGGAGCGAATACGGCGGGAGTGATCAACGCTTCGGTCGGCTTCGACGAAACCACGCTGCAGCCGACTTACGAACTGAAGATCGGGGTTCCTGGAGCGTCCGCGGGAATCAACATCGCGCAACGTCTTGGACTGAATCCCGCGATTATCGCTTCCGCGCGTTCGCGCCTGGGCTCGCAGACTCAAGATGTAGCGCGCTTTCTGGATCGTCTGCACTCCGATCTTCGCGATCTGGAAAAAGAGCGCCTTCGAATGAACGCTCGCGAGCAGGAACTCGAGCGCGAGAAATCGCAGCTTGCGAGCGAAGGCCGCAAAGAACAGCAAGCCAAAATTCGCGAGATGGAAACGAAGCTCGAAACTCTTTTTCGCGACTTCGAATACCACGCGCGCGAGGCCGTGAATGCTGTGCAGGATCGCGCCGCCGCGCAAAAATTATCAAAAGACGCCGAACGCCGCATCTCCAAAATGCGCCGCGAATTTCGCGAACAGTTCGATGCAACCGTAGTCGCGCACGCGACCGGCGCCGATCGCGGCGACCCAAACGCCCAGCCCAGCCTGGTGAAGCACGTCTCCGAAGGCGACACCGTCAAGCTCAAGTCGATGGGGCGCGCCGCCGTCGTCAAGAAGAAAATTGGCGAGAATCACTTTGATGTCGAAATGGGCTCGATGAAAATGCGCATCGCCCGCGACGATATCGCCGAAGTGCTGACAAACGCGCAGACTCGCGTCTCGGAATCGCCGGTGCAGGCCGCTCGCGCTCGTGGCATCAGTGTCTCGCTGCAAAACGAATCAAGCGGCCTCAACATGCCCTCTGAAATCAACGTCATCGGCCGCACTGTGGACGAAGCCACCAGCGAAGTCGAAAAATTTGTCGACCGCGCGTTTCTGGCCGGGATGCCGCGGGTGCGCATCGTCCATGGGAGCGGGATGGGTATCCTGCGTAAAGCGCTGCGCCAGTATCTGCAAAAGCATCCGCATGTGGAGTCGGTTACGGAACCGCCTAGCAACGAGGGCGGCGGCGGAGCTACGGTCGTCGAATTGCGGGTCTAACGGACCAGTGAGCGACCTATTCTTATTCCTGTTCCTGCTCTGAGCAAGTGTTAACTAATTGGTTACTATGTCTCCGATTCGTGAATTTTTTGCCACGGTCCTTTGAAATCGTGGAGTAGGGGATTCCCGCAAAATCTTTTAGTTTAAAGGACTTATAGTCAAAAGTGACGGATGGGCCTCGAGACTGCCCCAATCAGCTCCGTTATCGCGCGTGGCGGGTTGGTTAGTTAGTCAATGAATTTCGCAGATGGTCGGTGGTGAAAAAGGCCAAAGGCCCGCCCACGCGAAGCTTGGACGGGGCACCCTCCGGAGTTGGGATGGACGCGGAGTCCGAGTCGCGCGCCGAACCTGCACCTCATCTCTTTCATCTTCATCTTTATCACAAACGCCCGGTCCAGCCATCACAGACGTCGGAAGCGGCGGTCGGCGAGAATGTGCACCTCGGCTCTATTGCACATCGCGTCTATTTGACATGGATGTGTTCGATATTGCTCAGATCAGAATGATCTGGGTCATTTCATTGATGTACGTCGGGGGTGGGTATGATGACCGCCCCGTGAGGAGAATTTATGAACGGATTTAAGGTTTTCGCATTAGCTCTGATTGCTGGAATCTGCTTCATGGCAACTACTCCCAAAACAGAAGCTCAGATAAGCGTCGCCATTGGAGTTGCGCCCGCATGTCCCTACGGTTACTACGACGCCGCGCCGTACGCCTGCGCCCCCTACGGCTACTACGGCTCGGAATGGTTTACGGGTGGCGTCTTCATTGGCGCGGGTCCATGGTTTCATGGCGGCGACAACTTCCGGGGCCACGTAAATAACCGTTACCACCCTGAGCATGGCTATAACGGCCCAAGGCCAAACCCAGGCGACAGACCCGACCCGGGAAGGCGTCTCGACAAGGTTGCCCACTTCAAGGCGAACGAAGTGCGTGACGGACGCGGTCACGCGGTTGAGGGTAAGCGCTGATCGATACCGGCCGTTGCCTTATCTCAATCAAGAGACTGCAATCGAGAACCTGTAAAAGGGCAGTTGTCCACGGATCGAGGTTTGACGTGGACACCTGCCCCTTTTTCGTTAGACCGCGAATCGATTACACGTCCATAAACTCAGGGCGGTAATCTTTCCAGATTCCGGTTGCCGGTGAGATTATCCGGACAGGAGCATCTTCGGCGTGCTTCGCGCTCCTGGCCCACTGCCACGCGTGTTGGATTTCGGAGGATTCGAAATACCGCGTCTCGGACTGAAGAACAGCGGCTCCGGCGGTGATAATGTCCACGACTTCTTCCCAACGATGGGCTCCGACAACCGCCATCCGAGCGATATGGTCGGTGTACTTTTGGAGAAAGCGAAGGTCCTCCCAACGCGCCTTCCATTCGGCTCCGCGCATTTCTGTAAGGTCCGCGAGGATGCCGATGGGGTGCTTCTTATGTTGTGCGATGAAGAATTCAAGCTGCGGCTCGAATGCTTTGAAGTCTTCGCCCGACAACGTTCCGGCCACCTTAAAACCGAATGCGGCCCCTCCAGTTTCCTTAAGTCGTTCAATCACAGACGCACCTCTTTTTTTGTTTGATTACCAACCGTAGTTGTTTTTTCGGAGATTCACAACCCGGCTCTGAGCCCTCAACGGCCGGTGGATCACATCGCTGGCGGGTAAGAACGGAGCTCGTCGCAGATCCAGACGCGTACCCGCGCTTCCTTAGGAGGCGACCCGGCGGCGATGTTCTTACTTTCTCAACCAGATCTCCACTCGTCGATTTTTTTGCCTACCCTCTTGGGTGTCGTTCGAGGCCACGGCAAGTTGCGAGCCGAAGCCGACCACCGTGGCGGCCTTCACGCCCTGCTGCTGAAATTGCAGCGCCACGGCATCGGCGCGATCTTTTGACAGATTATCGGTGCCTTCCTGGCTATCATCGAAACCCAGGAGCACCAAGTTGTCGCCGCTATAGTGCAGGTCGGTAAGGAAGGTAACGACACGAGAGAGATCGTCCACGGCTTTGTTGTCGAGCTGTGAGCTGCCCTCGCGGAACCGGAAATCGAGCGACAACCGATCGGAGCCGCTGGTGAGGCGGCGATAGTCGGCAGGCAGGGGGGTCGAGCCGGCCGCGGACACAGCCGCGACATTCTGGCCCACGAAGCCGATCTCGGCTACGATGGTTTGCCCGGTGTTTGAGAGGGCGAAGTCGACAAATCTGCGAGTCAGTTCCTGCCTGGGGTTCGCGGACGTGTAAAGGAACAAGCGCCGCGAAAGAGCGTAGTCCTCGGTAGCCACGGTGAAGGGACTGGGCAAGAGCGCGGCGGCGCCATTCTCGTAAACGGCGATGGCTCGCGCCTCCTGAACGTCAGCCAGACCCACGAAACCGATTCCATTGGGATCCTGGGCGACGGAATGGGATAGTTTGCGACTGTCTTCGATACGCCGCGCAGAGGGGGCCAAAGGAGCATTGTCGAGCACGAGGGTTCTGAAGGTGTCGTAGGTTCCCGAGTTGTCGTCGCGGGCATACAGGTTGACAGGGGCGTCCGACCCGCCCACTTGCTGCCAGTTCCCGATCGTGCCCTTGAAAACTTGCGCGATCTGATCTTTCGACAGCACGCCCACTGGATTCTTTCTGCTGACGATAACGGCAATTCCGTCCAACCCAAGGATGTGTTCGCAGGCCGGGGACGTCATATCTCCGAGACTGGCTAATCGCGCCACTTCTTCAGTTTTGATTTTTCTAGAAGCCATTCCGATATCAGCCTGGCCATTGGCCAAGTCTTCAAAGGCCGTGGCCGAGCCGTGGGCATGAATCTCAATTGCTTTGGGGGCGCGATCACTGGGCAGGATGCCCTGGACACGCACTTCGTCATCCCGATCCCCGGGGAGGGTTTTGACATCGGTAGCGCCCTGCTGCTTGAGAAACTGTTCGGCGAGCGCGGGAGCCAAACCCGCTCCAATGGTGTTGGACCCGCTCAGCCGGAGAATGATGTTGTCCTGGCTGATCTTTGGAGGGACACCCGGTCTGACCAGCTTGAGCCAGAAAAGGAAGCCCAAGGCGGCCAGAAGCACGGCCCCAACAGTCGCGATCACGGGCGTAATCAGAGTCTTGCGTGCCGGCATAGATATTTTCCTGGCTCAGAGCGATCGAGACGGCCCCCGGGATGTGACTCAATGATTTTATCCATCTGCGAGAGCATGTCTACCCTGGGTTAAATGTTAACTTTTGGTTATAGACGTCCGTCAAGAGCTGACGTGTTTTTCCGGAGATATTAACGCTCGCGGTTGGTCTTCCACACCTTTCCCACAGCGATTCCGCCTCGGTGCTATTCCCCTTGGGCCTTCCGGCCCTCATAATCAATAACATTGTCATTGCCGTTACGGGACCGGCGTGCGCCGGCAATGAATTTGAGTTCTACTTTGACTTCTTCCGACAACTTTAAAGAGACGCTTAAGCAGCAGGCGGATATCGTCCGGATTGTGGGCGACTACGTCAAGCTGAAGAAGGCTGGGGCGCAGAATTTTTCGGGGCTTTGTCCGTTTCATGCGGAGAAGACGGCTTCGTTTTCGGTGCATGCCACGCGGCAGTTCTTTCATTGCTTTGGGTGCGGTGAGTCGGGGGACGTTTTTACGTTTGTACAGAAGGTCGAAAATATTACGTTCCCTGAAGCTGTCCGGCTGATCGCTCAGAAGCTGGGTGTGCCGATGCCCAAGGTCAGTTTTTCCAGTCCGGCGGAGGCTCGCGACGCTCAGGTTCGGATGGCGCTGCTCGATGTGCATGCGCGAGCAGTCGCGTTTTTTCAGGAATGTCTACGGCGCCCGGAGGGGGCGAACGCGCGCGAGTATCTCAAGGGACGCGGGCTGGATGAGGAGACGGTTGCTCGCTTTCGCATTGGGTATGCGCCGGATTCGGGGTTCTTGCTGCGGGATGCTTTGCGGCGGGAATTTGACGAGGGGTTGTTGCGGGAGAGTGGGCTGTTTTCGTGGAAAGAAGACGGCAGGTCTCAGGAGAAGGAGGTCCTTCGCTCCGCTCAGGATGACAATGCAACGGAGAACTCGGCGGGTTTAGAGGCGAACGCTAAGAGCCAAGGACCAAGAGCCCCTGCGGCCATTTATTCCAAATTCCGCAATCGGGTGATGTTTCCTATCTGTAATGAACAGGGCAAGGCGATTGCTTTTACGGGGCGCACGCTTTCTACGGATGAGAAGGCTGGGCCGAAATATCTTAATTCTCCGGAGACTGCGATTTATTCAAAGTCGCGGGTGCTGTTCAATCTGGACAATTCTAAAGAGGCGATTCGCAAGCTGGAGTACTCCATTCTGGTCGAAGGGCAGATGGATTGCATTTCGGTGTATGCGGCTGGGTTTCACAATGTGATTGCGAGTTCGGGGACGGCGTTTACCGAGCTGCAGGCTAAATTGCTGGGGCGATTCTCCAAGAATGTGGTGGTCAACTTCGACCCTGATACGGCTGGGGCGCGGGCTACGGAGCGGACGCTGGGGTTGCTGGTGGAGGAAGAATTCTCGATTCGCGTGCTCACTTTGGAGACTGGATTTGATCCGGATCTGTTTATACGGCGCAAGGGCAAGGACGCTTATGGCGGGGCGCTCAAGAACTCGCAGAAATATTTCGACTATCTGATCGATCGGGCGCGGGCGCAGTTTCCGGTGCGGAATTCGGAGAGTAAAGTAAAGGCCGTCAACCATCTCCTTCCGCATATTCAGCGGGTGCCGAACCGGATTGTGCGGGATGAGCTGGCGTTGGAGATTTCGCAGAAGCTGGGCATTGATTCGGCGGTGCTGCGGCAGGAGTTGAAACATGCGGCTACTACTCGCTCGGCGACTGCGGTCAAGGCTTCGGCTGAAGCGCAAGTCACGGGGGCGGAACGGGTGCTGATTCGGGCGCTGGCTTCGGCTACGGAGATGCAGGCGAGCGGCACGCGGAGTTCGACTCGCGAAGGGACGGACGAGGAGTTCGATCCGGCGCGGCAGGCGCAATATGCGCTGCAATCGGAGCGGCTGTATGAGGGGCTGGGTTCGCAATCGTTGATGGAGGCTCTGCTGGAGGCGGGGGCGGAGACGGCGAACGTTATGGCGCTGCCGAAGACGGAAGAAGACCGGCGGCTGCTGGCGGTGGTTCTGATGTCGGAGGAAGAGGAGCTGACACCGGAGACGGTGGAAGGCGCGGTGCGGGCTTTGCGGCGGATTCACTATCGGCGGCGGTTGGAGGAGGTGCAGCGGGGGTTGCAGCGGGCAGGGCTCCCATTGGAGGAAAGGCAGGCGCTTTTGCAGGAAAAGGTACGGTTGAAGCGGGCTTTGATGGATCCGGGACTGGCGGAGACGGGCAGCAAGGCGTCATAGTTGGAGCGCGCACGCGGACTGTATGTCCGCAGGAATCCAGAACCCGTGAAGTGAGGCCGCTGTGAAAACTTGGATCAGCTATCTTATCCTTGGGCCACTGGTTTTTTGGGGCTCAGGCGTGGTTTTGCGGGTCGTCGCGAGCCGCCCGTCTTCAGGGTTGATGGATGCAGTCCTGCCGTTAAGTCTGTGCATCACATACGGGATAGTGCGGAAATTGAGAGGGTCCTCGCCCGGCCCCTCGCTTGCGTTGTGTATGTTGGTCGGGATCTTTTTATTGGGGCCGTGGTTCATGGTTTTCACAAAGACGCTCCTAGCGGGCGGATTTCACGCCGTCAGGTCTTGGGAGGATGTCCGTCCCCTAGCGGTTTCCAGCGCTGTGTTAATTCTTTTCGCCGTACAGCCATTTTTCACAGTGAAAATGGCGCGATGACGGAAGTTTTGGTGCTCTTCTGTCGGCGACGCTTTTCCTGATAACGGCACATTTTGTCTCGGAAAGGTGCCACTGGATACTTCCCTTCTTCCGTAGGGTCAATGATCGGGGGGCCGACCGCCGATAAAGGGCGAAGGTGTTGGAACGAAACGGGGTTGAGCGACATCTAAAGAATTAGCGGGGAAAGAGATAGGACGCTGCGGGCGGACGGCAAACGGGCAGAAACCTTCACCTGGACCGGCGAGCACAGGTTTGGGCGTGCTATACTTCTGAAGTCTGTGCCCCTTGCGCACAACTCCGTAACGAATCCCACCGCTGAATAGTTTGGCGTCCGCGAACCAGCGGCGTCTTGAGGATAATCTGGCTTGGCAATTGATGACAAGTACGATGACATAAAAAAGCTGATCGACGCAGGCAAAGAGAAGGGATATCTGACCTATGATCAGGTCAACGACTTAATCCCGCACGATGTGCACTCTCCTGAAGACCTGGAAGATCTGCTAACCACGATCGGGACCCAAGGAATCGATGTACTCGAAAGCTCGAAAGGGCCGACGACCGATCTGGAAAAAAAATTCGAAGAAGTGGATGATGCGTCCGAGGACGTCGAACTCGACCTAACCCCGGGCGCTCTGGAAAAAACCAATGACCCCGTCCGCATGTATTTGCGGGAGATGGGGACTGTTCCTCTGCTTACTCGCGAAGGCGAAGTGGAAATCGCCAAGCGAATCGAGCGGGGGCAAAACCGCGTTCTGAAGGCGCTATCGCGCTCGCCGATTGTGATTCGTGAACTCCTCGCTTTGGGCGAGGATCTCGAGAAAGGCGTCCGCTCGATTAAAGAGCTGGTGACTTTCGATGAAGAGGAAATCACGGAAGAGATTGTCGAGAAGCGGCTGAAAGAATTTCTTGCCAAGATTAACAATCTTGACAAGCTTTACAAGAAGGTGGCGCCGCTGCAGGAAAAGCTGTTGGCGGTGAACCTTAAGAAGCGGCCGCGCGATCATCGGCGATACCGTTTTCATCTGGCACATGCGATCGTACGCACTTCGATCGCGGTGCGGAAGCTCGGCTTCACCAACAACGAACGCAAACGCCTTATCGACCGCGTCAATCGCACGGTTGACGGGATGCGCTCGCTTGACCGGCAGATCCAGAATCTGGAGAAGCGGGCCGAGGCGACGCGCAGCGAAGAACAGCGCAAGGAATATAAGAAGCAGTCGCGCGCGGTCCGCGGAGAGCTGGAAAAGCTTGAAGTGGAAGCGGGCCTGTTGTTCCAGGAACTCAAGCGCACACAGCGCGAGATCATCCAGGGCGACATGGACGCGGAGCACGCCAAGCGCGAGCTGATTGAAGCCAACTTACGCCTGGTGGTCTCGATTGCCAAGAAGTATACGAATCGCGGATTGCAGTTCCTCGACCTCATTCAGGAAGGTAACATCGGCCTGATGAAGGCGGTTGACAAGTTCGAATATCGCCGCGGGTATAAGTTTTCGACTTATGCCACGTGGTGGATTCGGCAGGCAATTACGCGCGCCATCGCCGATCAGGCGCGTACGATTCGCATTCCGGTGCACATGATCGAAACGATCAATAAGCTGATCCGCACTTCGCGGCAGCTGGTGCAGGAGCTGGGACGCGAACCTACTTCGGAAGAAATCGCCAAGCGGATGGATATTCCGGTGGCTAAGGTCCGGAAGGTGCTGAAGATTGCGCAGGAGCCGATCTCTCTCGAAACGCCGATTGGCGAAGAGGAAGATTCGCATCTGGGCGACTTTATCGAGGACCGCGCGGTGGTTTCTCCGGCCGAGGCGGTGATCAACGTCAACCTCAAGGACCAGACTTCGCAGGTGCTGCGCACGCTGACACCGCGCGAGGAGAAGGTCATCAAGATGCGCTTTGGACTGGAAGACGGCTCGGAGCACACACTTGAGGAAGTCGGGCAGTCGTTCGCGGTCACTCGCGAACGTATCCGGCAGATTGAGGCGAAGGCGCTGAGGAAGCTGCGGCATCCATCGCGCTCGCGGAAGCTGCGGGCGTTTATGGACGGGGTTAGGGACTAGGTCAGAGGTCAGATTGCAGAGATGGGTCGCGAGCGATCGCGCCCCTTTTTTTGTTTGGAGTCGTCTGGTAGGACCTGATCTCCTAGTGGCGAATTCGCTCGTGCGCTTACTTGCTGAGCGACGCGAAACCTGTGCATTGCCGCAGTCAGGTCCATAGGTCCTTCCCCTTCGGCAAGCTCAGGGTCAGGTTGACAATTGGAATTTAGGTTGAGAACTGGCGAGACACTACGCTAGATCTTTTGCAGTCTCTGTACGTCGTGGACGCCGGGGATCTGCCTTACGCCGTCGATGATTTTCTGGAGGTGTTTCAGGTCGGCTATCTCCAGGACTACGTCTACGCTGGCTTGGCCGTTCTGGCTGCGGGCTTCGATGTTGCGGATGTTGGTGTGGGTGTCGCTGATTACGGCGGTGATTTGTTTCAGCATGCCGAAACGGTCGTCGCAGAGCAGCGTGATTTTGACGGGATAGGAAACGGGCTGGCCGTCTTTGTCGCCGGCCCAGAGCACGTCGATGCGGCGGTCCGGTTCGTAGAGAAGATTCGTGACGTTGGGACAGTTGATGGAGTGGACGGCAACTCCTTTGCCGCGGGTGACGTAGCCGACGATGGCTTCGCCGCGAATGGGGTTGCAGCAGCGGGCACGATAGACGAGCAGGTCGCCGTGTCCGCGGACGACTATGGCGTTGCTGTCGCCGCCAAACACGCGACGGACAACGCTCGATATGCCGCCGGTTAAGCCGCGGGATGCGGCCTGCTCTTCGCTGTCGGACATTGGTTCGGCGCCGGCGGGCGCAAATTTTGCGAGCACCTGGCGGGCGGAGTATTTGCCGTAGCCGATGCCGGCCATCAGGTCGTCGGGGCGGCCGAGTCCGTATTCGCTGGCGGCTCTTTGCAGGTCCGCTTCCTTAATTTCCTTGAGCGAGATGCGGTATTTGCGCGCTTCTTTTTCGATCAGTTTTTTCCCGATCTCGATGGCGCGCTCGCGCTGGTGAACATTGAGCCAGTGCTTGATTTTGTTGCGGGCGCGGGACGACTTGACGATGGCCAGCCAGTCGCGACTGGGGGTGTGTCCGGGCTGGGTGATGACTTCGACGATGTCGCCGGAGTGGAGCTTGTGGCGGAGGGGGACCATTCTTCCGTTAACCTTGGCGCCGGTGCAACTGTGGCCCACTTCGGTGTGGATGGAGTAGGCGAAGTCGATGGGCGTGGACTCGCGCGGCAGGACCAGAACCTTGCCTTTGGGGGTGAAGGTGTAGACCTCTTCGGGGTAGAGATCGACTTTCAGGGTGGAAAGAAATTCGTTGGGATCGGAAACGTCGCGCTGCCACTCGACAACCTGGCGGAGCCAGGCGAGGCGCTGCTCGTCTTCGGCGGAGACGGCGCCGTCTTTGTATTTCCAGTGAGCGGCGATGCCTTCCTCACACATCTTGTGCATTTCTTCGGTGCGGATCTGTATTTCGAAGGTTTCGCCGGTCTCGGTGATGACAGAAGTGTGCAGCGACTGGTAAAGATTGGGCCGGGGCATGGCGATGAAGTCCTTGATACGACCGGGCACAGGGCGCCAGAGGTTGTGGATGATGCCGAGAACGGCGTAGCAATCCTGCACGGATTTGGTGATGACGCGCAGGGCGCAGAGATCGTAGACCTGGTCAACGCTGATGCGCTGGCGCTGCAGTTTTTTGTGGATGCTGTAGAGGCGCTTGATGCGGCTTTCGACGCGGCCAGTGATGCCGGCTTCCTTCAGGCCGTCGCGGAGCACGCCTTCGACCCTGGCCATGAACGCCTGGCCCTCTTTACGACGCGACTCGACGGCGGCGCGGACCTGCTCGTAGCCGATCGAATCGACGTATTTGAAACCGAGGTCTTCTAGTTCGCCGCGAATCTTGCCCATGCCGAGACGGTGCGCAATGGGGGCGTAGATTTCGAGCGTCTCGCGGGCGATTTTCTGCTGGCGCTCGGCATCGAGATGTTCGAGGGTACGCATGTTGTGCAGGCGGTCGGCGAGCTTGATGAGGATGACGCGAATGTCGTCAACCATAGCCAGCATCATTTTGCGAAGGTTCTCGGCTTGGGCTTCTTCTCGGGTAGAGAAATCGATTTTGCTGATCTTGGTGACGCCCTCGACGATGTGGGCGACCTGTTCGCCGAATTCCTGGCGGATTTCGACAGCGGTGACCGAGGTATCTTCGACGGAGTCGTGGAGGAGGCCGGCGGCAATGGAAACTGAATCCATTTTCATATCGGCGAGAACGTTGCCGACTTCAAGCGGATGGACGAGATAGGGCTCGCCGGAGGCGCGGAGTTGTCCCGCGTGGTGCTTCTGGGAGAATTCGTAGGCTTTCTTTACGAGATCAAAGTCGTCGTTGGGACGGTTCTCGCGCAGCTTCTTCATCAGCTCGCGGAAGCGGGTCACCGTGAGCACGTTGGTCGCGATCTGTTGACGCAACGTCGCCATAATCGATTCTAACGCAGCGGGAGGTGGGAATTCACGGGCGGGACGCCGGGGCCGGCGGGGAGAACCCTGGGGCTGGTAGAGTAACCGGGACAGAGCTTCTTCGCCCGGTATCAAGTTGTTTGGCGAGGGCAACGCGGGTGGGGTCGCCCGCGTCCACACCGGCTTTGGGAGGGAATGGCTTGGAAAGGGTGTTGGTTAGTGGGGTTTCGGGGCCAATTGGGAGGGCGCTTCTAGCTTCTTTTGCGCCTCAGGGGACTGAGGTCGTGCGGCTGGTGCGGGGACCCGCTCAGAGTGCGGCACAGGTTTCCTGGGATCCTTTGGCTCCGCTTTCGCCGGCGGCGGTTTCGGGGTTCGATGCGGTAGTGCATTTGGCCGGGGAGAGCGTAGTGGGACGATGGACCAACGAAAAAAAGAGTGCGATTCGCGATAGTCGCGTGCTGGGAACGCGGAGTCTGGCTTCGGCTTTGGCGCAGAGTGGGGCTAAGCCGCGCGTATTGGTGTGTGCGTCGGCGGTCGGGTTCTACGGGAACGGGGGCGAGGAAGTTCTACGCGAAGAGAGTCCGGCTGGGCAGGGATTTCTAGCCGATGTTTGCCGCGAGTGGGAGGAGGCTGGCCGGATTGCTGCCGAGGCGGGCATCCGCACGGTGAACATGCGGATTGGCTTGGTGTTGAGCGCTCAGGGCGGGGCGCTCGGGAATATGCTGAAACCGTTCAACCTTGGCCTCGGCGGGCGGATTGGATCGGGTCGGCAGTGGTGGAGCTGGATTCACGTGGACGATATCGTGGGAGGAATTCATCACGCGATGTGTACGGAGTCGCTGTCCGGGCCGGTGAATTTTGTGGCGCCGAATCCGGTGCGCAATGCGGAATTTACCAAGGTGTTGGCGTCGGTTCTGAGTCGTCCTGCATTTTTCCCGGTGCCGGAGTTTGCAGTGCGGCTGGCATTTGGCGGGATGGCTGCAGAGGAATTATTGCTGGCCAGCCAGCGGGTGGATCCGGGCAAACTCAGGGGCAGCGGGTATACGTTCCGGTTCAGCGAATTGAGGGCGGCGCTGGAGGATCTGGTCTGAGCAGTCGCGGCTCCCGCGTCGAGATTTGCGGTGGCCGCCGGCAATAGCCGAGCTGCGCTCGGCTGGACGGGCGGGGGCGCCCGTCCCCACATGTCCCTACACGACTTGGATGTGGGTGCGGGTGATACGGTCGTGCCAGCATAATCCTTCCTGATCGAGGACGCACCAGAGATAGCCGAGTCCGGCGGAAAACGCCGAGAGAAAAGATGCCAGCACGCGCCAGCGACGGGATCGACGGGTAAGTGGCGAGCCGTCAAACGTGGCGAGGCGCAGTCGGGCGGCGCGAAGTCCGGGAGTCGATCCGGTGTACACCACAAACAGGAATTTGTAAGAGGCCCAGAGCAGGACTGCGATTATGCCGAGCGCGCCAGCGAGCGTTGTTGCGGCGAGCGGTGGTCCGGAGAACGTTGGTCCGGCGAGCAGGGGGAGCGGGCGGTCAATAGAAATAGAAATCAGGCCGAGGTTCGGGAGGCGGATGAAACCGGCGTTTAGACGAAGAAAAATCGCGGCGAAGGCGGCCAGAGCCATGGTCAGGACAATGCCATCCACGAGGGCGGCCAGCGCGCGACGGGCGATTGAAGCGGACGCTGCGGGAGAGTCGGCGGCTCGCCGGTCGACGGGCTCTTTATGGGCGGGTTCGATCAACATTCCACCCAACGCGGGAGGCGGCGGCAGAATCTCGGGGGCCTCCACTATGCGCGGACGATGACGATCGAGGACGGGATCGGCCAGGTCGCTGGGGTGAAAAATTGGAATTGCGGCGGAACGCGGGAACTCTATGACGTTAGCGGATAGTTCCGGGGCCTGCTCCGGATATGCGTGTGGAGCTTGCTGTGACGGGTAACGCTTTGATGGCTGGTGAGGTTCGCCTAAACCATGCACCTCGGCCGCCGTTGGTTCTTCATTATTTGGGAAGGTGAAGTCTTGCTCGGCTGGCGTGGTTGCCCCCCCGCCGCGGCTCCACTTGCCGTCGCGGGACGTGACCAGCTCTCGGGCGCATCGAAGGGTAGGAGCAGTGATGGATAGCGCGGAGTCCGGGGCTTGCGCCGGGTGCGATAGCGCTCGAGGCGAGCAGCCACCTCGACGCGCCAGGAATCCGAGTTCGGATCGATCGGACAAAGCACGGGTTCGGAGGCCGCAGGTTCAGCGGCGGCGGCACAAATGTGCGCGTGGGCGGTGGGATCGTCGCCGGTCGGACGGCTTGTCAATGCGTTGGTCATCAGTCCAGTCGTCAAGGTCCGGGGATCAATCCGGTGGTGGTCGTCAAGTTGTCGTAACCAAGTCTCGCAACCAGTCGTCGCAACCAAGTCGTCGAAGAATGCCAGAAGCCAGAGCCAAGCCAGGCACAAATGGGGTTGACCAGAAAAATGCGCAGCTTTGCTTCGCCCGCCGCCCGCGTGCTAAGGTCAGTTGGTTCCCGTTGGCAGACCGGCTGGCGGAGCGCACGCGCGCTTGCGATGATCACCCGCTCTCGAATCTTTATCACGGCCGCATTGGTCTGTCATCTGCTTCTCGCTCCGGGGATAGTAACCAGCCAGACGCTGCCCCCTGCCTCGGCGCCGGCTCCCGCTTCTGAACGTGCGGATCTACCGGCCGCGCCTACCAGTCGGACAGAAGAGCCGGTTACGATTCGGGCGGTGCAGCAGGAGAAGGATGGGTCGATCTACCACTTGCGTGGCGAGGCGGAAATCGACTATCGCAACTACATCTTGCGGGCGGATCAAATCACCTACAATTCGGACACGGGAGACAGCGACGAGGAAGGCCACGTCGTGCTGGATGGCGGTCCTTACGACGAGCACGTTCTGGCGAGTCACGGCACTTACAACATCCGCACACAAATCGGAACATTTTATAGCGTGATCGGAACGGTGGGAATGCGGATGCGGAAGTCACGCTACGTGCTAACCACCACGAATCCGTTTGCCTTTACCGGAAAAATTGTCGAGAAGCACGGGCCCGATCGCTATCTGGTGAGGCAGGGGACGGTCACCACGTGCGAATTGCCGCATCCGAAGTGGCTATTTGACGCGAAGCGCATTTCAGTGGATGTGGACAGCACCGCGAAAATCTACAACAGCGACTTCCAGTTGATGGGCATGCCGGTGTTTTATTTTCCGTTTGTGAGCTATCCGGTTCAGAAAGTGCGGCAGAGCGGGCTGTTGATTCCAACTTTCGGCACCTCGTCAACCAAGGGATTTATTGCTGGCGATTCGTTGTACTGGGTCTTCAATCGCAGCATGGATGCGCTGGTGGGCCTCGATTACTATTCGAAACGCGGTTGGTTCGAACGGGGAGAATTCCGCGCCCGCCCGAGCGACAACTCGTACGTGTTTTTCAACTACACGGGAATGGTGGATCGGGGCATCGGCTATCCACCGCAGAATCAAGGCGGCGAGGACGCGCGTTTCATGGCGGAGCGTCCGTTGGGGACTTTCCGTGGCGTCACGAATATCGATTACCTGAGTTCGTTCGTTTTCCGCATCGCTTTCACCGATGTATACACGCAGGCGATCGACTCGGAAGTGCGGTCGCAGATTTTTCTCTCCAATACAACCAATGGATTTCACTTTAATGTCCTGGCTGAGCGTTACCAGAACTTCGAAGTGTGTGTTCCGCCAGCGGTGCCGGAACCGGGCACCTGCAGCACGATTACGCAGACCCAACTGGTTCGGATTTTGCACACGCCGAGTTTCTTTATCTCCGGCGAGGAGCGCCAGCTGGGAAATACGCCGCTGTACTGGTCGTTTGAGAGCGCGGCTGAAGGATTGCAGCGGCGCGAGGCTCCCCAAGGTTCGCAGCCTGGTTTTCAAAGCGCTTCACTGGTGGGCAGGTTCGATTTCGCGCCGTCGCTTGTGATGCCGGTGCAGTGGCGGGGATGGTCGTTTCGTCCCGCACTTACTTTGCGGGATACGTTCTACACGCAAGACGCTGCCGACGACGTTTTGAATCGCAAGTCCCTGGAAGGTTCGGTCGAATTGCGCCCGCCGGCATTGTCGCGCGTCTTTGATCATCCCTGGCTCCGACGCAAATGGAAGCACGTGATTGAGACACGCATGAAGTACGACTACGTGACCGGGATCGATAACGATCGTTTCCATCTGCCCTTCGCCAACATTCTGCGTTTCGATGCCAACGATGTTCTTACTAATACGAATGAGGTCGAGTACTCGCTGGTAAATCGTCTTTACTCCAAGCACCTGGATCCCAACGTCAAAGATTGCGATGTGCCAAGCATGGGCACGCTGACCATTGGCGGTGTTCCACAAGCCGGCGCGGTTCCGTGGGAACTGCCTCCGAACCCGGACGTTCAGGTGTGCGCGTCGGGCCCGCGGGAGATCTTGAGTTGGGAGATCGGACAGAAATACTTTTTCGATCCCACGTTTGGGAATGCGCTGGTGGCAGGGCAACGGAATGTGTTCACTACGACCGCGGATTTCACCGGCACAGCGTTTCTGGATGCGGAGCGGCGCTTTGCTCCGATCATTTCGCGCTTGCGCATCGAAACCAGCCCGCACACCAACACGGAGTGGGACCTGGATTACGACGTCAAGACCGGGCAAATCAATTCCAGCCTGGCTTTGGTGAATTACCACTACGGGCCGTTTACCATTGGGGGAGGCGATGCCTTCCTGCGCGTGATCGACACTGCAGCGGGCGCCACGACGCAAACGACTGCCAGCGAGTTCCACCAGTTCCGGGTGTTGTTTGGCTACGGTCAACTGAACAAGCGGGGATTGAGCGCCGCCAGCAGCTTCGGCTTTGACGCGGACACTGGATCTCTACAATATGCGACGGCACAGACGAGTTACAACTGGGACTGTTGCGGCCTGAGCGTGGAATACCGGCGCTTTGCGCTGGGAGCGGTGCGCAACGAAAATCAATATCGTTTCTCGTTTACGCTGGCGAACGTTGGAGAGTTCGGCAACCTCAGACGACTGGAGCGACTGTATTAGCGGTTCGTTCGACTTCGGCATCGGATGAGTTCTCAGTTCCCGGATCTCAGTTCTCAGAAACATCACACGCCACTCGCTTGAACGAGAATCGTCAACCGAGAACTTTTTTGGTGGATAATGGAGATCGTGAATGCGTGCGGCCATGCTCGATCAGAAAGCTGAACACCTGCGCCAGATCCTCGCTAGGGCGCGGCCGGTTGATCGTCGCTTACTCGGGTGGCGTAGATTCCGCCTTTCTTGCGTGGGCAGCGCATCAGGCGCTGGGCAGCCAAATGCTGGCCGTGATTGCGGATTCCGCCAGCCTGGCGCGAACTCATCTCGAAGATGCGCTTGCTTTTGCGCGCGAGCACAAAATTCCTGTCGAAGTTGTGGAAACGCAGGAACTGGAAAATCCGGCGTACGTCCGCAACGATGCCATGCGCTGTTTTCACTGCAAGGACGAATTGTTCACCGTGCTCGAGCGCTACCGCGAGGTCCGCGGATTCGATGCCATTGCCTATGGAGTAAACGCCGACGACGCGGGCGATTTTCGCCCCGGGCAGCAGGCCGCGCGTCAGCATGGAGTTCTGGCCCCGCTGCTTGAAGCCGGCCTGGACAAGGCGGAAATTCGGGAACTGGCGCGGCAAGCAGAATTGCGGGTGTGGGATAAGCCTGCCTCCGCCTGTCTTTCCTCGCGCATGGAATATGGGCGCGCGGTTACGTCCGAAGCTCTGAGCGTTATCGAGCGCGGCGAAGACGCGCTGCGAGCCATGGGATTCCGGCAATTCCGCGTGCGCCATCATGGGGAAATCGTGCGGATTGAGATTGCGCGCGAAGAACTTCCCCGCGCCTTGACCGCCGAGATGGCCCGCGACTTCACCGCCGTGTTCAAAGGACTGGGATTTAAATTCGTTACTCTCGACCTGGAGGGATTCCGCTCGGGGTCGATGAATCAATTGCTGACCGCCGAAGAGTTGGCACGGGGACGCGCCTGAAAAAACGGCCTTCTGGAGAGGCAGCTTACCGCGTCTGGGCATTCGAGTGATCACGCAGAGTCTTGCTGCCATGAGATAATCAAGCGGTTTCCTCATGCTCAGGTGGTTTCGATTGATGATTGTGCGGCGCGCGTTCCTAGTTCTTTTGCTGGTCTGTGTGGGCTGCTCGGGCCAAGCCCCGCCTCCAGCGCCTTCTCCTGTTTCTACTCCTCTGGACATCACACGCGCGATCGAACGGCAGGTAAGGGCGCATTATTCCCTCCAGCCGGACGTCAAAGTGATTTTGGGGCCGCTCCGGTCGAGCGAATTTGCGAACTATGACGAGCTGACGGTTACGTTTGCCAGCCCCAATAATAAGAAACAAGACTTCGAGTTTCTGCTTTCGCGCGACCACAAGATGCTGATGCGCATAACCAAGTTCGATCTGACCAGCGATCCGTATGCTGCAATCATGAAGAAGATTGACGTCAGCGGGCGTCCGACACGCGGCAACAAAGATGCCAAGGTGACGGTCGTCAACTATGACGATTTCGAGTGTCCGTACTGTTCGCGGATGCACGCGACACTCTTCCCCGGACTTTTCAAGGAATACGGCGATCGCGTTCTTTTCATCTACAAGGACTACCCACTCGAAGAGATTCACCCCTGGGCGGTGCATGCGGCGGTGAACGCCAATTGCCTGGGCGCGCAAAACGGCGACGCCTACTGGGATTATGCCGATTATCTGCACGGCAATCCGCAGGCGATCAGCAGCGTAAAAGGCCGCGAGGGCCAGAATGCGGAACTCGACAAGCTGGCCACTCTGCAGGCTCAGACGCATAATCTCGACGTTGCGAAGTTGCAGGCCTGCGTCAAGGCCCAGGATGAAAAGGCTGTGCGCGCCTCCATGCACGAAGGAGACACGCTGGGGGTTGACGCAACTCCGACGATGTTCGTAAATGGGCAGAAACTGGATGGAGCCGTGCCTCCGGATGAGGTACGACTCGCGCTGGACCAGGCGTTGAAGGATGCCGGGGTTGCGGTTCCGGAGCACAAACCGGTTGCGGCGGAAGTGAAGACTACGCCGGCGGCACCGTCGAAGTAACGGAATTTGCAAGTTGTGGTTTATTAAATTGTGGTTGAAGACCACACGATTGGCGGGGTCAACAATTACCAATCGCAAATTGCCAAGCACAAATCTTCTTTAGATCGACGCGCCGTGGTGGCGGAGGGAAAAACTTGAAAAAACGTAACTGCGTTGGGCGAGCGGGCCTGATCGTAGTCAGCGCCTTTCTGTTGATTGGGCTATCGGCTTGTAACCGTAACAGCAGTGGCGGGGACGTGATGGCTACGGTCAATGGGCGGAAGATTTATCGAAGCGAAGTCGACAAGTATTACCTCAACCAGACGGCGGGGTCTGATCAGCAGCCGACGGGCGAGCAGTCGGTGAGCCTTCGGCTGAGCATTCTGAATGAGCTTATCGAAACGGAAATCCTGATGCAGCGCGCGGAAAAACTGGGGCTGCTGGCGACGGACGAAGAAGTCGACCGCAAGCTGAACGAAATCAAATCGCCCTATACCGCTGAAGAGTTTAACAAGCGGCTGCAGGACAAAAAGATATCGCTCGATGACTTCAAGCGTGACCTGCGGCGCTCGCTCACCCGCGACAAGGTGTTGAACAAAGAGATCACTTCGCGCATCAACATCACCGACCAGGACGTTTCCGGCTACTACAACGAGCACAAGGCCGAGTTCAACCTGATCGAAGCGCAGTACCATCTGGCGAAAATCATGGTGTCTGGATTGGTCAACACGCAGGTGCGTAACCGGGAGAACAGCAAGGCGCAGAACGATGCCGAAGCGCGCAAGAAAATCCAGATGATCGCCAACCGTCTCGACAGTGGCGACGACTTCGCTACCATGGCCATGAATTATTCTGAGGACCCGGAAACCAGCAACAACGGCGGCGATTTGGGAATGGCTCCCGAATCCGCGCTCAAGAACGCCGATCCGGCAACCCGCGATGCAGTGATGAAGCTCAAACCGGGGCAATACACACCGGTGATTCCCATGATGAATCCGACCAATCATCAGCCCTATGCTTACATGATCGTGAAACTGATTTCGAAGGAACCGGCGGGGCAGAGGGATTTGAACGATCCGCGGGTGCAGCAGGCCATCCGCCAGCAATTGCGCGATCGCCGGGAGCAGTTGTTGAAAGCGGCGTATTACGAAACGCTTCGGGACGACGCCAAGGTCACGAATTATTATGCGGAGGAAGTGCTGAAGAATCTGGGCGCGGCTAAGTAGAGCCGAGGTTTGCTCAGACGGACAGCCGGGGGCCGCTGTCCCCCGTGTTACTCCGCTAGGCTTCCAGTTTCTTGGTCAAAACTTCGTTCACCAGCTGGGGATTGGCCTGTCCCTTTGAGGCTTTCATCAGTTGGCCGACGAAGAATCCGATCATGGTTTTCTTGCCTGCGCGATATTGTTCTACCTGCTTTGGATTCGCTGCTATTAATTCATCGGCGAGTTTCTCCAGGGCGGAGGTGTCGCGCGACTGCTCGGGCGCCCCTCGGCTTCGTAGACGGCAGGGAAATCTTGTTTGCGTTCGAAGCAGAGATCGTAAAGATCTTTCAGCATTTTGCCTGAGATCGCGCCCGACTCGACCAGATCGGCCGAGGCGGTAACGCCGGCCATCGAAATTGGCGACTGCTCGAGTTCGAGGCCCTGCGCTTTCAGCCGTCCGAGTAATTCGCTCTGCACGAGGTTGGCTACCCGCTTCGGATTTTTCGCCGTGCGGGCCGCCGACTCGAACTGATCGGCCATGCGCGCGCGTCAGCGTCAGGGTGTGGGCATCGCCTGCGGTGATGCCGTACTCCTTCATCATGCGCTGGCGGCGGGCTTCGGGAAGCTCGGGCAGACTGGCGCGGATTGCGGCTTGCCATTTCTCATCGACCACCAGGGGAAGTAAATCGGGCTCGGGAAAATAGCGGTAGTCGTGCGCCTGCTCTTTCGAGCGCATGCCGTAAGTCTTGCCTTCGTGCGCGTTGTAGAGGCGGGTTTCCTGGGTGATTCTGCCGCCGCCTTCGATGATGCTCGATGTGGCGCTCGATCTCATACTCCAGCGCCTGCTTGATGAAGCGGAACGAGTTGACGTTCTTGACCTCGGTTTTCGTGCCGAATTCTTTCTGTCCGCGAGGACGCACGCTGATGTTGGCATCGCAGCGCAGCGAACCTTCTTCCATGTTGCAGTCGCTGACGCCGGTGTAGAGGATGATTTCCTTGAGCCGCGTGAGGTACTCGTAAGCTTCCTCCGGCGAGCGCATGTCGGGTTCGCTGACGATCTCGGCCAGGGGCACGCCGGTGCGGTTCAGATCGATGGCGGTCTTCCTGGCGGCTTCGGCGAAGCCTTCGTGCAGGCTCTTGCCCGCGTCTTCTTCGAGATGCAGGCGGGTGATACCGATTCTTTTTCTTGCTGTTGCTCGTCTTGCTTTCGTTCGTCCGATTTTCGTGCAGGTCGATTTCGATGAATCCGAATTCGGCCAGCGGCTTATCGTACTGCGAGATCTGGTAGCCCTTGGGCAGGTCAGGATAGAAATAATTTTTCCGCGCAAAGATGGAAACTTCGTTGACGCGACACTGCAAAGCCATCGCCGCCAGCGCCGCGAATTCCACGGCTTTCCGGTTCAGCACCGGCAAGGCTCCGGGAAGTCCGAGACACACGGGGCACACATTCGTGTTTGGAGGATCGCCAAAGCGAGTCGAGCAGGAGCAGAAGATTTTCGACTCGGTCAGCAATTGGACGTGGACTTCGAGTCCGATGACCGGCTCATACTTCGCCAGGAGATCTTCGGAAACGGCTGACGTGGTCGCCATAGCAAAGAGATTATAGCTGGACCCTTCGACGGGCCAGGGCGGGTCGCGAGGGCGCACTCATCGCTCCGTCGAAATGAATGTTACGGTCTTTTCACTTCCGGCGCGCTCAAGTACTTCTCCATCGGGATTTCGAAATACATCAACTCATTGCCTTTCGCGTCGTGCACTCCCATCAGGTAGAAGCTGGCGCCGGCCAGCGGGTTCGAGATGTCAGCTATATCGAAAAACAGAAAGCCGCGCGCCGTGGAGTGGGGTTCTACCGCTTTGGCGCCAAACTGAGCCTGTTCGATTTCGTCCCACGTCTTGCGGTTCACGCCTCCTTTTACTTCTTTCTTGGGCAGGGGAATGGGCAATGCAACTTTCCCGTCGTTTCGGGAAGGATGCGAGAGCCGGCGCAGGAGATCATCCATGGTTGCGGGGAACAGCTTGCTGCGATCCTTGGTATTCATCTGGGCCTGCATGCCGACGAGAGAGACGGGCTGATCGCCGTCATTCGTGATCACGAAGAAGACTGGCATGTATCCGTTATTGCGGTAGTTGACGGTGAAAATCGAGGCTTTGTATTCGACATCGTACGGATCAACTGCGACAGCAACTTTCTCCAGGGGGTGGTCGTCGTGTGCGGGGTAGGTACGGGCGGGCTGCGCTGTGGGCATTACAAACTCTTTCGTCGCAATTGCGCTCAGGCAGCAGAGCAACACAAAAGCACAGACTGCCGTGGAGCGTGGGGATCGCGGCATCGGCGCACGATGTGATTCTGCCAAACCTGACTCTTGCGAAGCTGAATTATGCATATGTGAATTATAGGATGCCGTCAGCGCAAGCCGTGCTGTCCCGTCACAAGATCAGATTTTGGCGTGCCATTTAGAATGGGACTTCTCATTCATGTATGCGTTCTACAGTGCGTTGCTCGCTTTGTTTCTGGTAGTGACGCTGCCCTACTGGGTGCTGCAGATGATGCGGCATGGCAAGTATCGGGCGGGTCTGCGCCAGAGGTTCGGCGCCGTTCCTCGCGCACTCGCCGGCGGCGCGCAACCGGCAATCTGGGTGCACGCGGTTTCGGTGGGCGAGGTGGTGGCTTCGAGCGCGGTCGTCGACGCGTTGCGACAGAAATATCCGTCTCATCGGGTGCTGATTTCGACGACCACCAGCACGGGACAGAAACTTGCCGCGCAGCGGTTCGGGGCGGAAAACGTGTTCTACTTCCCCTTGGATTTTGGCTTGGCCGTCCGGCCCTACCTTGATGCTTTGCGTCCGGAACTTGTGGTTGTCGCCGAAACTGAATTCTGGCCGAATTTTCTGCGGCTTGCCAAACGCGGTGGGGCTCGCATAGCGGTGATCAACTGCCGTATTTCTGACCGGTCATTTCCCGGCTACAAGCGGTTCCGCTTCTGGCTGCCGAGGTTGCTGGAGAAGACGCTCGGCGAACGTCGATCTTGTTCTTGGCCCAGACCGAAGAAGACCGGAAGCGGCTCATCGAAATTGGCGCGGCTGAAACGAAGGTCACGGTGGCGGGCAACCTGAAATTTGATGTGGCGCCGCCGCCATTGCCGAAGATGGTAGCGAGTCTTCGAGGGAGTTTCAAACTCTCCGGAGCGGGACCGGTTCTGGTATGTGGCAGCACGCTCGAGGACGAAGAAGGCTCGCTGCTCTCGACGTTTCGCAACATCCTGGCCAATCATCCCAAGCAGTGATGATCCTCGCACCGCGGCATCCGGAGCGTTTGCGGAGGTGGCGGCGCTGGTTGAACAACTCGGCTTCAGGATGTGGCGGCGTTCTCTGTGGAGCGGCGAAGCGCTGGCTGGCGGCGTGTTTCTGGTCGATAGCATCGGAGAATTGGCTGCTCTTTATTCGCTGGCCACGGTCGCGTTCGTTGGTGGGAGCCTGGTGCCGCGCGGCGGGCATAATATTCTTGAGCCCGCACTGTATGGCGTTCCCATCGTCACCGGCAACCACTACGAGAATTTTCGCGACGTCGTCAATTTCTTTGCCAGTCGCAACGCAGTCCGCATCGTCGGGCTGGCGGAGCTGCCGCTGGTCTTTATGGAGCTGATCGAAAACAGCGACGAACGGGCGACGCTCGGCCAGAACGCTCTGGCCGCACTCGAATCCCAGCGCGGTGCGACGGACAGAACGATCGCGGCACTGGTCGAACTTATGGGAAAGCGGCTTACGGGCGCTTCATTATGAATCCGCTAACCGGGATCTACGGCGCCGCCACGGCTTTACGAAATGAGTTGTTTGATCGCGGCGTGCTGCGTTCACGGCGACTGCAGCAACCTGTGATCAGCGTCGGGAATTTGTCGGTGGGCGGGTCGGGTAAGACTCCGTTTGTGATTGCGCTTGGAGAATTGTTGAAGGCGCGAGGTATCCGCGTTCGATGTGCTCTCACGCGGATACGGACGCAAAACTCGCGGGGTGCTGACAGTTGAGGCCGATGGCAAAGCCGCCGATTTCGGCGATGAACCGCTGCTGATTGCGCGGCGGCTGGGCGTTCCGGTAATCGTTGGTGAGAGTCGCTATGAAGCCGGACGAGTCGCCGAGCGGAAATTCCAATCACAATTGCACATTCTCGACGATGGCTTTCAGCACCGCTCTCTGGCGCGCGACTTCGATATTGTCCTGGTGACGGAACGTGACCTGCTGACAGTCTGTTGCCATCGGGACGCCTGCGCGAGTCGCCATCTTCGCTCGCACGCGCAGATGCAGTTGTGCTGCCCCGCAGGCTTGGCGCTGGAGTCATCGGATGCTAAAGCAAAAGGCGATGTGGCGGATCGAGCGCGAACTGGTTCTCCCGAACCTGCCTTTGGCCCCTGTTGTCTTCTGCGGCATCGCGCGCCCCGAGCAGTTCTTCGCCCAGGTGCGCGCCGCCGGAATCACGCCTGCGGCAGAAGTCATCTTTCGCGATCACCACGCTTACGACTCGGACGATATTCGAGCTCTCATCAGCACTCGTCGCGACCGGCCGGGTGGCGGGTTCCTGACCACCGAAAAAGACGCCGTCAATCTCCTCGCGCAGCCCTGCCTCGAACCACTCGCCATCGCGAACTCAAACTCACGATCGACGATCCCGCTGGCGTTGTAGATCTCATTTTGACGAGAATCGCGGAGCGAAAGCCCCGCTCGTGAGAAAATCTTGTGTGGCACCCGATGTCGAAGCATTTGATGAACCAGCACATTGATGACAAAACATATTAAAGAAAACGACCGCCTGCGGAAAGCTCGTCGAATCTTTCCCCAAGCTCACCGTAACCGTGCTCGCGGATCTGGTTGCCGACGAATTTGTATTCGGCGAGATTTCTCGCGTCTCGCGCGAAGCGCCCGTGCTGATTTTGAAGCACCGCGATCGCAAGGTGGTTCCGGGCGGCGGCGCCAATGCCATCTGCAACCTTGCCGATCTTGGAGTAAATGTTTTGCCGGTTGGGGTCGTGGGCGACGACGAACCGGGAAAGCTGCTGCTACGCGCTTTCCGCCACAAGCGCATTCCGGTCAGCGGCGTTTTCAAAGACAAGAGCACCACCACCGTCACCAAGACGCGCATCCTCGCGGGATTCGCGCACACTGCCGGACAACAGGTGGTGCGCCTTGATCGTGAGCCCGCGGAAGGTCCCAACTCGCATCTGCGTCGCGAGATCGTGCTGGCGGCCCGCGAATATACTCGGGCGTCCGATGCGCTGCTGGTTTCCGACTATGGATACGGCGCCGCGACGCCAAGCCTGCTGAATGTGATTCGGGAAAAGCGCGGGGTCGAGAAGGTTCCGGTGACGCTCGACTCGCGTTATCGCATGCTCGAATTTTATGGCATAACCGCCGCAACTCCCAATGAATCGGAGGTGGAAGCGGTTCTCGGCATCCGGATCGGCAACGACTGGGAGCGCCTGCTGGCCGCGGGAGACCAGATCGCGGGCGCAGATGAATCTGGAATCGCTGCTGATCACGCGTGGCAAGGATGGCATGGTGGCTTTCCCGCGGCGCCACAAGCCGGTGGATATTCCGATCTATGGCAGCGATGAAGTCGCCGACGTGACCGGCGCGGGCGATACCGTCATCGCGACTTTTACCGCTGCCCTGGCTGCGGGCGCAACCGCCGAAGAGGCCGCCCACCTGGCGAACTACGCGGGCGGCATCGTGGTGATGAAGCGTGGCACGGCCACGGTCAGCCAGCAAGAATTGCTGGAGGCGCTCGATAAGACGCCACCGGCGATTCGAGAACATTAGTACTGGTGTGGTCCAGGGGCGCCCGGTCCGAAAACAAGCGGCATCGCTAAAGCGATGCCCCGAACGAAGCGTTGGCTCCGCAGCGGAATGACAGTTCCGAGATCATTGAGCATAAATCATGTTAGTGAGTACATCGTCACTGAATCGCCACTCCATGAATCCGTTACCCCAACCGAAGATTGTTTCGCGCGACGAACTGCAGCGGCGTGTGGCGAATTGGCGGCATGCCGGCGATCGCATCACGCTGGCTAACGGGTGTTTCGATGTGCTGCATGTCGGCCATGTTCGCTATCTGCACGCCGCGCGGGAACTCGGCGGCAAACTGATTGTCGCGGTCAACGCCGATGCTTCGGTGCGCGCGTTGAAGGGCGAAGGGCGGCCCGTGATGCCGGCCGAAGAACGCGCGGAAATTCTGGCGTCGCTGGCCGACGTGGACGCGGTCGTTATTTTTGCGGAAAAGGACGTGCGCGCCATCATTCGCGAAATCCGCCCTGATTTTCATGCCAAGGGCACCGACTACACGGTGGAGAGTGTCCCCGAGCGCGACGAGGTCGAAGCCTGCGGAGGGCAAGTCGTGATCGTCGGCGATCCAAAGAATCACTCGGCCACAGAGATTATTCGGTTACGGCGGCTGGGGCCGCGAAAATCGTGAGGCGGTGCGGATGCGCGGTCGACGGGGTTGCGACAAGAATGACCGACTCCATCTTCACCGCAGACGCCCCGCGATTCGACAGCCTGCTCATCGTGCGCCTCAGCGCCATGGGAGACATCATTCACACTCTGCCGCCGCGGCCGCGCTGCGCCAGGCTTTTCCTCACGCCACTTTGGGATGGCTTATCGAAGAGCGCTGGGCGGAACTGCTGTGCACGCTGCGCTATCCGCGTTCGGGACGGCGCTCTCCGCAGCGTCCGCTGGTCGACCGCGTCCACTCCGTCAACACGGCGGAGTGGCGCCGCGCTCTGTTTTCGTTCAACACCTGGCAGCAGATGGCCGTAGGTTTGAGTCAGTTGCGCGGAATGCAATATGACGCGGTGATTGATTTTCAAGGCGCGGTCCGTTCGGCGTTGCTGGCGCGCTGGTCGGGCGCACCCGTGGTATATGGGAGACGTGCAACCGCGCGAGAATGCTGCCAGCATGTTTTACACGCGAAAATACTTGCAGACGAATGGCACTCATGTTGTCGAGCAGGCGCTTGCGCTGGCGGAAGCCGTCATTTCCAATTGCGAGCATTCCGACGGCCATGGCGCGAATCTCGGGTAGAGTTTCCCGTGGATCCGGATGCGGAGAACAAGATTGCCAGCCTCACGGCGGATGTGAAGGACTTCGTGATTCTCAATCCCGGAGCGGGCTGGGGAGCGAAGATTGGCCGGCCGAGCGTTACGGGCAGGTTGCGAAGGAACTCGCGAAAGATGGATTATTTCGCTGGTAAATTACGGGCCGGGAGAAGAAGAGCTGGCCGCAGCTGTGGAAGCCGCGAGCGAAGGGGCGGCGCGAAAAATCTCCTGCTCGGTTTCTGAATTGATCGCGCTCACGCGCCGGGCTCGCCTGCTTCATCGGAGGCGATACCGGGCCGATGCACCTGGCGGCGGCGTTGAAAATTCCGGTGGTGGCGATTTTTGGTCCGACAAATCCGGCGCGCAACGGCCCATTCGGAACACGATCGATTGTCCTGCGAAGCGCCAGCAGTATGACCGACCACACCCGGCACGGCGAACCGGAACAGGGTCTGCTCGAAATCACGGTCGGCGAAGTCGTCGCCGCAACTCGGAAGCTGTTGCAGGTTAGATTGCGGAACCATATCGAAAAACCACATTTAACGGCTCGTGTTGAACAATCATATCTAACAATCAGGGTGAGTGAACTTTCACAATCCGGACCGCAACCCTCCGAGACCACCAGCGACACCTGGTCGCGCGTGGCCCGACGCATCCGCGTGCCGCTGGGATTTATTTTTGCGGTTGTTTATGTCTGGCTGGCGCAGCCGACGAGAACATCTCTCATCGCAGGATCGCTGGTGCTGCTTCCCGGGCTGGTTTTGCGCGGACTGGCTTCCGGCCACGTGCAAAAAGACAAGCAGCTCACCACCAGCGGACCCTATGCCTACACTCGCAACCCTCTGTATCTCGGCTCGCTGATGTTGGCCGCTGGCTTGCCATCGCGGCGCGCAGTTGGTGGATCGTCGCGATCATGCTGGTGATGTTTGCCGTGATTTATGTTCCGGTCATCGCCGGCGAAGAACGCTACCTGCGCCGGACGTTCCCCGAATACGACGATTATGCCCGTCACGTGCCGCGCATGTTGCCGCGGCTTACGCCCTATGGTAGTCAGCAGTGCGCGTACTCTTCCGCGCGTTACTGGAAGCACCGCGAATACGAGGCAAGCATTGGCTGTGCGGTGGTGCTCGCCATCCTCGTCGTTAAGCTGATCTTCAAGCTGGTGTGGTAGTCTGCGCGTGGGGTTATGCGCCATCGTCAGTGTCCAATGCGCGTGAGCCCACCTATTCAGCGGCATCGTCAGAGACGCCCTGAAGCTCCGCCACCCTTCCCTGGTTTGGTGTGCTGATCCTTCTGATCGCAGCCATGTTGTCGGCGCAGCAGGGCCGCCGACAGCGCACGATCGGCCCCGCTCCGGTGCAGATCGCGCCTCCGCGTCCCAACTATCCTTTCCCCGATGGACACAGCTATGTCTATTCGGCGGAGTGGCATTTGATCACCGCCGGCACCGGCATCGTGAGAATGGAAGCCGCCGGAAAAGAACGCAAAGTCACCGCGTCCGCCGAATCTGCAGGAGCGGTCAACGTCATCTTTCCTGTGCACGACCGCTTCGAATCGCACTTCGATCCCCGGACGTTCTGCTCGCTTTCGATCTTCAAGCATAGCGAAGAAGGCTCGCATAAACGCGAGACTTCGATCCACTTTGATTACGCGCGCAAGAAAAGCACGCTCGATGAAAAGAACCTGAAGACCGGCGAGACCAAGCACGTCGAAAACGATCTGGCCGGTTGCGCCACTGATGTCATCACCGGCTTTTATTACCTGCAATCGCTGCCGCTGCAACTTGGCGCCAGCTACGAGTTCCCGATCAGTGACGGAAAGACGACGATCGTCCGCGCCACGGTGGAGAAGCGCGAGCAGATCAAAGTGCCGGCCGGAACATTTCCCGACCGTGATGGTTACGGCGGAAGCCACCTCCGGCCCGCTGCAATCCAAAGGCAAAGTGTGGGTGTGGTATTCGGAGGATGCAAGTCACACGCCGGTGCAAATGCGCGTCAAGCTGGGATGGGGCACGCTGCTGTTTCGCCTGCAGCGGATCGAGAAGTGAGAATAGTATTGCGATTGTAATTTGCAATTAAAACCTAACGACTTTCGAATTCAGATTAAAAATTAGCAATTACAAATCTACTTCTGCGCCACCACTGCCTGCTTCGCCTTCGCCAGTTCCGGACGCGCGGAACTCGACCCCTCGCAAGTCTTGACCAGCACGGCGTAATACTCGGTTGCCTGCGAAGCTTGCCCCGCCATCTCCGCCGCCTGGGCCGCGCCATAGAGGCCGTTGAAGCGCTTCGGATTGAACTTCAAGTCTCCCTGATACTCGGCCAGTGCCTGCTCCGGACGCTTCATCTCCAGCAGCATGTCGGCCAGCATCTCGCGCGCCGGCATCGAAGTCTGCTCTTCGCCAACCGCATCTTCATGATCCGCGACCTTGCGAAGCGCCGCCGTTGCCTCGTCGTCCTTGCCCTCGCCGTGCAGAACCCATGCCGACGCTTCCTGGTAAAGCATGTCCGGCGTATTCGGCCGACGTAAGTTTTCTTGCGCGCCACATAATCTTTGTGGATGGCTCGATTTCCGCCAGATTCTTCTTCGCTCCCGCCAGGTCTCCGCTGCGCGCGCTTCCAATCGCCTTCGCCCAGTAAGTGTAGGCGCGGTCGCCTGGCATCGGCCTTGGAGATCACCGGCAAAGCGGCCGCCTCGGACCAGCGATGCAATTCCAAGCGCATACATGGCGGGAAATTTCGACATCGCGAAGGCCTGCATGTCGCGATCCATGCTGCCCATGTGCATGGCCGGCATCGTCTTCACTTCGTCAATCACTTTTAACGCTTCCGCCTCGCGCCCACTTTGCAGATAGGCATAGATCAGAAAATCCATGGCGTGGAACTGGTGGCCTTCGCCGCCCATGCCCATCTCCGACGCCTTGCGGGTCGCGCGCAATCGAGGCCAGGTTCGACTGGATTCGAGTCCGGCCAATCGCCTACCCGCGCGAAAATGTGCGATGGCATATGCACCGCATGCGGAGCCGATGGCGCAATCTGCGCATAGCGCCGCGCCGCCGGCAACCCGAGTTCCGCCAGTTGCGGTTTGTCGTAAGTATGAATCAGGTAATGCGCAATGCCAGGATGATTGGGCTCCTCGGCAAACAGCTTCTCCAGAATCGCGCCCGCCTGCTTGCGGTTGGCAAACGTCGTGTCGTTGTCGGGCTCCGACGCCAGCAGCGAGAGCGCATAAAAAGCGGCCGCCTCGTGGTCGTCCGGATACTTCTGGTACACCTTCTCCATTGCCGCGGAATAAGCCCGCGCTCGCGCTTCGTGATCCAGCTTCTTGCTGTTGGAATAGAACGCCTTCAGGGCCTGAATGTAATCGCGCTCGCGCTCGGTCTTAGCCTTCGCCTTGTCCGCCTTCTTCAACTCGGCCGATGCGCGCTTGATGTCGCCGCGTCGGGCTGGTCCCAGAGCTGGTGCCACAGGCTCATGGCCTCGCCCCAGTAAGCCATGGCGCACTTCGGGTCCTGTTTTTCGACCTCGAGAAAAGTCTTCTCCGCCTCTTCGTACCAGAACGAATGCAGCAGCGCGACACCCTTTTCGAATGTCTTCTGCGCCTCCGGAGTGCAAGACACGGGGAAATGCACCGTCCCCAGTTGTTCCTGCGTGAGTTCGTCGTGATGATGGCCTTCGTCGGCGAACGCGGCGCCGGAAAATGCAGCGGCAATACATAGAAACCAG
This sequence comes from uncultured Acidobacteriaceae bacterium, assembly GCA_963760175.1. Taxonomy (GTDB): domain Bacteria; phylum Acidobacteriota; class Terriglobia; order Terriglobales; family Acidobacteriaceae; genus Acidiflorens. The sequence goes on along the minus strand of CAVXBU010000009.1, from coordinate 31,023 downwards.
ATCAGTTTGCGCATGGAGAACCCCGTTCGGAGTCTAGTGGCGCGAATTGCGGCGGGGTCAAGGATGGAGCGGGCTAGTATAGGGCGACGGCAGATGCGGGGACCATCGCAGATCAACGTGGTCTTAGATAATATGTCAGACGCTATCGGGGACCCTTTTCAGTGACGATCTCAACGTTAGAATCTCAGCGGACCACGAAATGGAGAACAGAACCGACAGTATATGAACTTCTCCTGTTGGTAGCCCTTGGCGGCGTGCTCTTCGGCGCCACCTTAATTGCCTTCGGCGGCTGGCATAGTCTGACGTTGAATTATGGGGACAGCCCTGCGTACCTGGAAGTGGCGACGTCGATTCGCCATTGGGATTTTCACGGACTCGATATTCAGCACTTCATGGGGTACCCGTATGCCATCGCCGCGATATCGCTGATCCTGCATCTTCCCCTAAACTTCAGCCTCTGGCTGGTGGCCTGCGTGGCGTCTCTGGTCAGCACTCTCCTGGTTGCCCGTCTGTTCGGATCATGGGTCGCGGGCTATTTCGCATTCTTGAATTTCGCCTGGTTACAAGTCTCGTTTTTGGGCGGTTCCGAACCATTGGCGGTCGCTCTCGGTATGGGTGCTTTTTGGAGCTTCCGTCGGAGGCAAATTCTGCCGGCTGCTTTGCTCGGGTCTCTTGCAACCACGGTTCGGCCATTGATGTTCTTCATACTTGTGGGCATAGGTATCACTTTGCTCTACCAGAAGCGCTATGCAAATTTCCTCAGGGCCCTCGGCGTTGGCTTAGCGATCGGCCTGTTGTACGTGTGGCCGCTCGCGCACTATTTCGGGGACCCATTGCTGACCGTTCATAGCTATACGTCCCGCGATTACGGCGCGGCCAAGTTGGTTGGACCTCACGGGCATCTGTTCGGTTGGCCCTTTCACGGTATCGTCGCCGGCACCATGTTGTACCCGGCACCCTGGACCAATCTGATACTGAGCTTCTCGTGGATCGCGCTGGTAATCGCAGGAGTGGCGGCGATGTTCTCCCGATACCTCCGCGAGTATTGGCGAGCTAACCCGGCCGAGGCCATATTCTGCGGATTGTATCTGCTGGCGATCTTCTGCTACGACTATCTGGCGTGGGCGCGCGGCAATTTCATACGGTTTTCGATTCCCGCGCTCCCTTTTGTGTTTTTTGCGCTGTTAGGCTGGCTACCGAAAGATCGACGAGTCCTTCTATGTCTCAGTGGACTTGGATCAGTGTTGGCGGCTAGTTCCGCGATCGGGATCAAAAATCTTCCGTTCCTTCGCTAAGCAGCGGCGGGTGGAGTAGAACTCGCGCGAGGAGTTGTTTGCGATGTACGCAATAACTTCTACTGCAGCCGGAAGCGTTCGTTCATCAGGCGCTGCAGCCGCGGGCGGTAGAGAATATCGTAGGCTAGTTCTTTGTCGGGAAACATGCTGAGGGCGGCGCGGCGGGCATTCGCGGCCATCTCGGCTGCCTCTTCCAGGGTCAGATCGGGATCCTGGCTGATCACGGACATCACCATGCTCATCATGATCTGCAGGCGGCGCAGTCTTCGGGTCTCGTCGTTGTTACTGTTCGTGTCTTTGTCCAGGTGCCTGTCCCTGTCGCTGCGCTCATTGTGCTCTCCGCTTGGTTCGGCCCGTTGAACTTCCATGCTCCCGTCCTTCCGGTTGCGTCCCCGTGGTGTTGTGCAAGACCCATTGTGCCAGCTTCCGGCTGCGAATCAAGCTGCCCTTGGGCGTACACCTTGGTGATCCGCAAGACAGGGGTATAGTGACTGCCGTAATCTGTTGGCAGACAGTTTTACGGAGGACGCATGCCAGATCTGACCAAGCCCATACCTCAACCCGAGCCCAACGAGAAGCTGCTCAAGATTTTCGACACGGAGCAGGAGACCGAAGCCATCGTCGTGCAGGGTCTGCTGCAATCTGCCGGCATCGAGTCGGATTTGAAATCCATTGACGCGGTCCAGGACACGTTTCCTGGCGTCGGCGGAACGGTCATTCTTGTGCGCGAAGAGGACGCGCACGAAGCGGAAAAGATTATCGATGCGTACCGTAAATTGCCGCCTCTGGATGATGAGACCGCCGATATCCCGGGGTGAAAATCCGTGGGGAGGAAAGAGTTCCCGTCGCGAGGCGATTTGATGCTTCTTGGGAGTGCCTCACCGCCGGAGACGGGGCTAGCCCCATCTCTACAGGTTGATCTACGAATAGATTAGTGCAGAAGCGCGACGTCGGGTGTAACGGACTTGCCATCCAGGTAAAAACTTACCGCGCCCTCCTCGTCGGTGCGGTAGGTTTTCACTCCAGCCTGTTGCAGCCGTTCCAGCACTTCGCGCCGGGGATGTCCGTACACATTCCGCGCGCCGACGGAAATCACCGCATAGCGGGGATGAACGGTGCGAAGCAGATCGGCGGAAGTTCCGCTGGCGCTTCCGTGATGCGCGACTTTCAGCAGCATCGCCTCGGGATGCTCCTCCACGACTCGCCGTTCCGCCGGACGCTCCGCGTCGCCCTCGAGCAAAGCGGTCGTCCCGCCGAAAGTGGCAGTAAACACCAGGCAATCGTCGTTCGGACGCATCGAGCCGGTGATTTGGTCGCGTCCGGGGGCGAGCATGCGGAAATGCGCTCCGCCGTAATCGAATTGATCGCCTTCTTTTTTTACCGAGACCTGCATCCCCGCTCGCTGGGCCTGCGCGACGATCGGCCGCCAGTTGGCCACCGGTTTGTCAATGCTCATCCAGAGTTCTCGCGGATGAAAATTCGCAATCACCGCGGGCATTCCGCCGAGGTGGTCGGCGTGAGGATGGGTGATCGCGACCACGTCGAGATGATCGATGCCTCGATTCCAGAGATAAGAAGAGACCACCTGCTCGCCGAGATCGAAGTCGGAATGCATCCACTGCGGCAGGCCTCCGGCATCGATGAGCAGAGTGCGACCCTCGGGCGTGACCAGCAGAATGGAATCGCCTTGTCCGACGTCGATGGTCGTCATCTCCATCACGCCGGGGCGAAGGTGAGGACGCGAGGGGACAAACGCGATCCAGACCGCGACGCCGAAGACCAGCACCACGGAAACGAAAGCGGCCCAGCGCGTGCGACGGATCTGCGCCGCGAGCATGGCAAGAGCGAGCGCGGCGATCGAGGCCAGAATCATCGCGAGCGAAGGCATGGCTACACGCAGGTCGGCGATGGATGCACCCGTGCCTCACGCCAGATGGGCGCCGCCGAGCCAAGTGCACTGTTCCAGCGATCCCTTCGAGCGCGAGCCCGGAAATCCAAACCGCGGGCTTGGCCAGCGTGGTCGAGATGTATCCCAGGCCGACGGCGGCGGCAGCGGCGGGCATCAGCATCTGAGTCAGCGGAATCACCGCCAGGTTGGCCGGCATTCCCATGGTGGTCGCGCGATGAAAGTGATAGGCCATCAGCAGCGCTAGTCCGGCCTGCATCAGCGCCGAGATGAAGATCAATTCGCCCGCGCCGATCGCTACCCGCATCACGATCGACGGGCAGTGCCAGGCTGAGTCGGTCGCCGATGAATCTCTCGCAGCCGCCCCGCAATCAACCGCAGGTCGAGCCGGAACTGCGCCACTTTAGGAGCGACGTGCAAATCGTAGCTGGTGGCCTGCAGCAGGCGCAAACCGCGCGCGTAGGGCAAAGTTGTCCGTTCCAGAATCGGCGAGCCGATGCCGGCAATGATGAAGACCGCCAGAAACGTCAGCTGGAAACTGGCGCCAAACAAAGCGTGCGGATCGGCGATCAGAACTCCGAGGGCCGCCGCGCCAATTGCGTTCATCATGTTGCGTTCGCGATACAGCAGACGCGCGCCCAGGTATGTCGCCAGCATCAGCGCGGCGCGCCACACCGGCGGACCCACCCCCACCACGAACGCATAAGCGAACGAGACCACGACGGTTGTGATCGCCGCCACGGCGGGATCGACGCGAAACTGGCGCAGCGCCCAGAAAATGGCGAACGCCAGGATGCTCAGGTTCATTCCGGAAACAACCAGCACGTGATAGGTGCCCGAGCGCTGATATTCGGTGCGCGTCGCGTTGCGCAGAAACGATTCTTCGCCGAGAACCATGGCGTCCATGAGCGAGGCCTGCGACGCGGGCCACAGCTGGTGAATCTTGGCCACGATGCTGGCATGAACGCGCGTCCGCCAGAGTTCAATCGCGGCTGCCGGAAAAGCCAGGAAGCCGCTCAATATCCGTTGCCTCCGCCGACCCCAGCACGCTGATGCCGTTTTCCCGCAGATAGCCTTCATAGTCGAAGGCTCCAGGATTGCGGTAATTGCGCGCCGGATGCAGCTTCGCGCGAATGCGCAGCCGCGTGCCGTAGGTCAGCGGAATCGGGTCATCGGGTGATCGGGTGATCGGGTCATTGAAATTCAACGGCCTTGGGGTCCCGGTCGTCGGATAGGCCGATGATGGGAAGGGCTGACCTTCATGCTCCACCTCCTCGGAATTTTCTATTTTCTCGTAAATCGTCAGCCGCACTCCGGCTCGCACCGGCCAGCTTTCGCCGTGGCTCGCGATCTCTTCCGTTTCCACATCAATGGATTCGCGAATCTGACGCGCTCCATGATTCGCGCGTCATCGCCTGCGCATATCCCTCACGCATCACACGCGCTGTTAGGGTTACTTCGCGGCCATCCGCGAAGGTAGAGAATCCCAGAGAGCATCCCGCTGATGTTCGGCCGGCGGCTGACCGCGAACCTGAATCAGAAAGGCACCGAGGAGAAACCACGCGCCCAACGAGAGTGCCTAGCCAGCCAGGCTCGTTGGGCAAGAAACCACAGCGCCGCGAAGACAAAGGCCACGACCGCGATCACCCACCATGACGGCGGCCGCCAGGCGCGCACGCCCGTCCACAGGCCGAGGGAAAATGCGAGCGCCGCCCAGAACAACGGCTGGCGTGGCGGCTTGTGGTTGCGTTTCATCGGGCATAATGGCGGGCCCGGTGTGCTCGAGTTGGACGGGGCAGAGCCCCGTCACGCACAGACCCGGCTGAAGCGCGCCCGTCTTTCGGGGGGAACTGGGCGACGTGAAAGCGGTCAGCGCGCCAGCAGCATCACCGATTCGATGTGAAACGTCTCGGGAAAGAGATCGAATAAGTGAGCTTCCTCGATGTGGTAGCCGGCCGCCAACAAGGGGGCGAGGTCCCTGGCAAGCGTTGCCGGATCGCACGAAACATATCGGACACGGGGCGCTCCGAGTTCCACCAGAGAGCGGATCACCGCCTTGCCGGCACCGGTGCGGGGAGGGTCCAGGACGACCAAGTCAGGACTTTTTCGCACCGGCCGGCTTCCCGGGTACCCGCTACTGCAGGAAATCCTCGGTACGCGCGCCGACCGCTTTCACGTTCGCAGGCACATTCTGCACAAAGTCAGCATGGGATGTCAGTGACGCCTCTACACCAAGAATGTGATGAAAACTCGGCGCCAAAGCAGCCGAAAATAATCCCACTCCGGCATACAGGTCGAAAGCGACGTCCCCGCTGGCATTGCCGGTAACGACCGAGACCAGTTCGTCGATCAGATAGCGATTACCCTGGAAGAAGGCTCCGCGCTGACTTGATACTCGTGGTCGTTTGTCCGATAGCGAATCGACTTGGCGCCCGACTGCGCGAGAGCCTTCGAGTCCATCGGCGCGTCATCTTCTTCTTTTCGTTGCTCCGCGAAGATCGGCGCCGCGAAGAGAAAAACGTCACGCCGCTGATTTCCGGCAACTCGTGCTGGAGCGCCTCTGCCCAGCGCAATAGATCTCTCTTGTCTGGCCTCGGTCCCGCAGAATGCCCAAGCCAGCAGACGCTCGTCGGCTGCGTCCGCGAACAGCTCAATTTCTTCAACTGCCGCTGGGCAGCTCAATCCGCCGAACTCAATTAGCCGCGCCATCACGCGATTGATCAGCGGCGAGCTGATCGGACATTCGCTTACCGGAAGAAATTCGTGCGAGCCAATGCGGAAGTACCCTAGCGCGAACTCGGGCACGGTCCGCACCTGCAGTCGCGTCCGGTTGCGGTAGTTCCACGGAGGAGAAGCATGCAGGCGAATTTCGGATTGCAGTTCAATTTTCGCAATCCGCTGCAGGGTCTCGCGCAGAATTCCAGCTTTGAACTCCAGCTGACGCTCGTAAGGAATGTGCTGGTAATGGCATCCGCCGCATTGGCGAAAGTAGGGACAGCGAGCTTCGACGCGATCGGGCGATGCTTCGATCAAGTGCGTGACCGTGCCTCGCGCGAAGCCGGGCTTCTCTTGCCGTATTTCGGCGTCAACTCGCTCGCCCGGCAACACAAACGGGACAAAGACCGCCATACTGCGGCCGTCCGCGCCGGGTGGCGTGCGCGCCAGCCCGTCACCGCCGTAGACTAGTTTTTCGATGGAAAGAAGCAAGTCGTAAGTGTAGCGCGGGCAGTCCCGATGAATTCTCGACATTGCATTAGCGCGGCGGGGCTTCGCCCCGCTGGAGAGCCGGGGGCGGCTGTCCCTAGCGTTAGTGCATGTAGAACAAACTCAGCCTTGGCACACCACAACGCTCTAGTAGCCGCTTATGTACATACTGTTTGTGCAGCTGCTCAACTTGCGCGGCTGTCATGTTTCGCCGGTAGGGAGCAATATCCCGATCTGCTTCGCTGCGGACCTTCACCAGATCTTCATCCGGAGTCGCCGCCATCAAGCATTGCGAACAGCTTCTCCTCCATCACCGTCAGCCGCCGCTCCAGATCTTCCAGGCGGGGAAGCTTACCATGTTGTTGTTGCTCTCGATCTCCTGCGCGATCTTGCGCAACGAACCTGCTGCTTCCTGGCTAAGGCTCCGGTCGCGAATCCGGAGCGCTCCGGCAGCTTTGCTTTTTCGAGCTTCTCGGCATTTCCTCGCAAGAATGCCGCAATCTGCGCCGCTTCAAATCCCGGCTCGCGCTGAGCTTTTTGCTCCGCTGGTCGCGCCTACCGCCGCTTCCTTCATATCTTCCGCCGCTGCCAGCACGGCCTGCGAGCAGTACGCCAGACTGTTCACCTTTTTCGATTTCGAGGGACGCTGATCATATTTGTCGAAGGAATCATCCACGCCGCGCAGAACAGCCTCGAGCGGCATGCCCGCGCTCTTCCAGGTTTCAATCAGCGCCCAATCGAGGGTAGAGAGAAGGAGATTGTCCCCCGCCGGCGCAGGTAGTGTTCTTCGATTTCGGTGAAGTAATTGAAGTAATTTTCCACGACGTTCAAATTCAGCGCGATTTGGGAGACTTCGACGAGGGCCACGGTTTCGCGCCGGCATCGACCGGCTTGATCGGCGCTGGCATCGTCGATTTAGCCCCTTTCGGCGAGGCTTCGCGGCGGAAGGACTGGTTCCGATCCCATATGATGCGCAGCCCTTCGAGGGTGAGAAATTCGTCCACGTCTTTTATGAAGTGCGAAGCGGTGCCGATCAGCGAGCCCAGTCCGCCGGTGGCAACCACGCGCGTTTCCGCGCCCAGCTCATCCACCAGCCGCTCGAGGATGCCGTCGACCATGCCGAGATAGCCGTAGTAAAGTCCCGACTGCAAACTGCCCACCGTGTTCGATCCGATCACACGCGCGGGCTTGCGAATCTCCACTCGCGGCAGCCGCGCCGTGCGCTGAAACAGCGCGTCCGCGGAAATCCCGATCCCCGGACAAATGACGCCGCCCATGTACTCGCCCTTTTTCGACACGCAATCGAAGGTCGTCGCCGTGCCGAAGTCCACAATCACGCAGGGGCCGCCATATTTTTCAAACGCTGCCACCGCGTTCACGATGCGGTCCGCGCCCACTTCCGCGGGATTGTCATACAGCACCTGCATGCCCGTCTTCACGCCCGGCTCGATGAACAACGGCTTGGTGTTGAAATAGCGCTCGCACACCTGGCGCAGCACCGAATCGAGCGGCGGCACTACTGAGGAAATTACGATCCCATGCACGGCCGAAACTTCCAGGCTGGCCATCGCGAAAAGGTCGCGGAAGATCACTCCGTATTCGTCGACTGTGCGGGTCAGATGCGAGCCGACGCGCCAGTTCGCAACCAGGCGCTCGTAACGCGGCGGGTCCATGGTCACATCCTCGCCAGGACGGTGCGCCATCCGCTCGAAAACGCCCAGCACCGTATTTGTGTTGCCTACATCGATGACCAGCAGCATCGTTACTCCGGACTTTCTAACTCCTGCCGCGCAAAAGCTCGAACCGCTTCCACACTGCGGACGATGCTAGTCCGAGGAAGTAGTAGATGGGGGCGTTCAATAGCACTGCGAAAAACCACATCACCCAAGCAACTCGATCACCCGTGTCAATCGTGAGAACCTGAAGCCACAAACCAGGAACCAGCACGAACATAACCTTCTCGAGAAAGCTATACAGAGGAGGGGCTGAGTAAGGCCCCGGCAGGGTGTCGGTCTGTGAAGATGTCGGCATGTGGAATGGATTGTACTTGTAGTCGAAAGAGTACATTGCCAGGAAGACAATCCCGACGACTACCCCTGCGGCAGCAAATCTTCGAGCCAACTTGAATGTGGTCGCCAACTTCCGTCCTCGTTACTGGGATCAGTTAGGTATGCTACCCGCCCGATACCTTTACGGTTCCACTCACCACCGTTCGCAGCCCCTCCGCCGTTCTTACTCGCAAGAATCCACGCTCATCTAGTCCCTCGGTAATGCCCGCCAGACCGCCGTTCTCCTCTCTGCTTACTAGGATGCTTACGTTTCTGTCGCGCACTGACGAAGAGCTCTCCTCGAACCGACGCAGGATCGCATCTCGCGTTCCCGCATGCTCAATCAGGCTGCGATATTCCCGGTCGAGTGATTTTAGCAAAGCGGCGCAGAGTTCCACGCGCGACCACTCTGTGCCGGTCTCGATCCGCAAGGAAGTTGCGAGTTCGCGCAGCTCAGCCGGAAACTTCACCTGATTCACGTTGATCCCGACCCCCACCACCAGATGATGCACGCGCGTGGCCTCGGCATTCATTTCTGTGAGAATGCCGCAGAACTTCTTGCCGCCAAGCAGCAAGTCGTTCGGCCATTTCAGGTCCGCTTGAAGCTGCGGCGCAACCTCCGTCACTGCCGCTCGAACCGCGAGGCCGGCGGCCAGTGAAAAAATCAGCGCGTCGGAAGGCGGCATCGCGGGACGGAGGATCACCGAGCAGTAGATTCCCGTGGAGCGCGCCGAGTGCCAGGTGTTCGCGCCGCGGCCGCGGCCGGTAAGCTGTTCTTCGGCGAGAAACACGCTGCCTTCTGGCGCGGAGTCGGCGGCGGATCGCATGGCCTCCGAATTAGTCGAGCCTATTTTGTAATAGTGATGGATCTGCTTGGCCCCGCCGAAGATCGTGCCCTTCAAGGACGGCGCCAACATCTCCGGAAGCAGCAAGTCCGGAACCGCGCGCAGTTGATAGCCCGTCGCTGGATGTCCAGCGACGTCGACGCCCAATGCGCGCAGTTGCTGAATCAGCCGCCAAACTTCAGAGCGGCTGGTGCCGATCTCTTCGGCAATCTTTGTGCCGCTGACGACGACAATCGCGTGGCTCATGAGCAGGCGAACGATGCGGCCGAGGCGAACGTCGGTCGCTTTGTGCACGGAGGGTAGGCTGCGAGTTTTGGTAGGAGCGGAGATGGAGGGAATTATAGCTATAGCGGACCTATCGTTGCTGTGAACTCTGGCGGCTGCCGAGCTGCGCTCGGCTGGACGGGCGAGGGCGCCCGTCCCGACACGAGAACCGCCCCTTACGTCGGAGTGACTCGCATACTTATATCCACGGCTGTCGATGAATGCGTCAGTGCTCCTACCGATATGAAATCCACGCCTGTTTCGGCGTAGGAGCGCACGTTTTCCAGATTGATTCCGCCGGCGCACTCCAGCGGAATCCGGCGCGACTGACGCGAACAGATCTCGACGGCTTTGCGCACATTCTCGACGCTCATATGGTCGAGCAGGATTGCCTCCGCTCCGTGCTCCAGCGCCTGCTGTAGTTCTTCTAGCGATCGCACTTCAATCTCGATCGGCTGCCGGCCGCGCCGGTTGTGGATGGCGCGCTCCAGCGCCGGAACCGCGCCGCCCAGCCAGCGCGATGTGATTGTTCTTGATGAGCACGCCGTCGGAGAGGTCGAGCCGGTGATTCTGCCCACCGCCGCAGCGCACCGCGTACTTGTCAATCACGCGCAGCCCCGGCGCGGTCTTGCGGGTATCGAGAATCCGGACGTGCGTGCCCTCAACCGCATCGACAAACTTGCGCGTGGTGGTCGCGATTCCGGCCATGCGCTGCAGAAAATTCAGGATCACCCGCTCACACGACAGAATCACGCGCGCGTTATGCTGGATCACCGCGATCTGCTGTCCTGCATGCACGCGGATGCCATCAAAGATCGAAGGATGGCTGGTCACCTCGTAGTGCGAAGTGACCGCTCCGTCGAGCGCCGCATAGACGTCGAGAATCCGCGGCACGCATCCCAGGCCGGCGAGGATGCACTCCTGCCTGGCGATGATTGTGGCCGAAGCGCGCTGATTGGGATCGATACAGGCGTAGCTAGTCGCATCGCGCGTCGCCCGATCTTCGTTCAGCGCGTTTTCGAGAATCGCGGTGATGCGCCGTGAATTCCAGTCCATAGAACAGTTGCCAGTGGCCAGTGGCTAGTGGTCGGTTGCCAGTCGCTTCACTCTCCGCTTAGCTCTTTTAGCTTGGCGAGTATCTTTTCCCGCAGAATCGTCAATTCGTCTACCTGCTTGCGCAGCCCTTCCACCACGTGCGATGGAGCCTTCGTCAAGAACTGGTCATCGCTGAATCTGGCTTGCGCGCTCGTCAATTGCTTCTCAATCTTCTCCAGTTCTTTCGTTAGACGCTCGCGCTCGGCGGCAACGTCGATCTTTTTTTCATAGATCACATGCACATCGAAGCGCGACGTGCTGCGCGCGCCCGCTAGGTTCGTCAGCGACCGTTCGACAAGAGTGATCTTCTCCACATTCGCGAGACGCTCGAGCAGAACCGCGCTGAGATTCTGTTCGAGCATCGCTGCGAATCTCCGGCTCGCGCACAAACACCTCGAATCGTCACTTTGACCTTGGGTTCAACTTTCAATTCCGCCCGGAGATTGCGCACGCGTGACGATCAAGTCCTGCAGAATCGCCATTTCCGTCTCCGCGGCGAGATCGATCTGCTTGGCATCCGCCGCCGGATACGCCGCCAACGCAATCGACTTCAACGGAGGCTTACCATCGTAGATCGCATGCCAGATTTCTTCCGTGATAAACGGCATGACCGGGTGGAGCAGGCGCAGCGAGGCCTCGAACAGATTGACCAGATTTGAACAGGCAGTTCGCGCCGCTCCCGTGTCCGCTCCTTCTTCAAAATTCAGGCGCGGCTTGATCAGCTCGATATACCAGTCGCAGAACTCGCCCCAGAAGAAATCATAGATGCGATTCGCCGCCTCATCGAAACGATAGGTCTGCGAGAGACTCGTCCACGTCCTTGGCAGCGCGATTGAAGCGCGAGAGAATCCAGCGGTCTTCCAGCGTCTGCACTTCAAATCCCTTGATGCCGCCGGCTTGCGCGGGCGAGTCGCCCGCGCCCACACGAGCTGGCCGGAGGCCTGGCTCCACTCGATCCACATTCATGAACATGAAACGCGCCGCATTCCATATCTTGTTGGCAAAATTTCGATAGCCTGCAGTGCGGCTTTCGCTGAAGGCGATATCGGTGCCCGGCGCTGCCATCGCAGCCAGCGTGAAGCGGGTCGCGTCCGTGCCGTACTGTCTCGATCACCTCGATCGGATCGAGTACGTTGCCCTTTGTTTTCGACATCTTCTGGCGGTCGGCATCGCGCACCAGCGCGTGGATGTAAACCTCGCGAAAGGGCACGCTGGCGCGCAGTGCGTCGTCTTCTGAATCCGGGTGCCCCATCCTAAACGCCTCGCTTTTTGAGGCGTTTAGGATGGGTTTATGTGGCGGCATCATGAACCGGCAGCCCAGCATGATCATGCGCGCCACCCAGAAAAACAGAATGTCGAAGCCGGTGATCAGCAGCGTAGTTGGGATAGAAAACGTCCAGATCGCGCGTTGGCTCGGGCCAGCCCAGCGTGGTGAACGGCAAGCAGTCCCGACGAAAACCAAGTGTCGAGCACATCGGTGTCCTGCTCGAGCTTCGTGCTGCCGCATTTGGGCACTTCGCCGGCGCCTCGCGCGCCACGATTACTTCTTTGCAATCGTTGCTCGTGCAATGCCATGCCGGAATCCGGTGTCCCCACCACAACTGGCGCGAGATGCACCAGTCGTGGATGTTGCGCATCCAGTTGAAATAGATCTGGCCGTAGTTCTCCGGCGTGAACGGATGTTCGCCTTCTCCACGACTTCGATGGCGCGCTTCGCCAGCGGCGGAATCTTCATGAACCACTGCGTCGACAGCCGCGGCTCGACGATTGTCCTGCAGCGGTCGCACTTGCCGAGCGGCAATCGTGTAGTCTTTCGTGCCCACCAGAAAGCCTGCCCGGTCGAGGTCTGCCACCACTTGCTCACGCGCGGCGAAGCGATCCAGCCCTGTGTACGGACCGGCGTTCTCGTTCATCCTGGCGTGCTCATCCATCACCTCGATCTGCGGCAGGTTGTGGCGCAGCCCGGCCTCGAAGTCGTTGGGATCATGCGCGGGCGTCACCTTCACCGCGCCGGTGCCGAACTCCGGATGCGCCAGTTCGTCGGTGATGATCGGAATCTCGCGATTCATCAGCGGCAGCATCACCTTCTTGCCGTGCAGGTGCGTGTAGCGCTCGTCGTCGGATTCACCGCGACCGCGGTATCGCCGAGCATCGTCTCCGGACGCGTGGTCGCCACCATGATGAATTCGTCTTTGTTGCCGCCGATCACCGGATAGCGGATCTCGTACAGCTTGCCGGCGACTCCTCGTGCTTCACTTCGAGGTCGGAGATCGCGGTGACGCAGTCGCGGGCACCAGTTCACGATGTACTTGCCGCGATAAATCAGCCCTTCTTCGTACAGCCGCACGAAGGCCTCGCGCACCGCGCGCGACAGGTTGTCGTCCATGGTGAAGTATTCGCGCCCCCAATCGACCGACGCGCCGAGCCGCTTCATCTGGTCGAGAATCGCGCCGCCATATTCGCGCTTCCATTCCCAGACGCGCTCGATGAACTTCTCGCGCCCCATGTCGCGCCGCTTCTTGCCTTCTTTCGCCAGTTGGCGCTCGACCATCATCTGCGTGGCGATGCCGGCGTGGTCGGTGCCGGGCAGCCAGAGCGTCGACATAGCCGCGCATGCGATGCCAGCGCACGATGATGTCCATCTGCGTCTGGTTCAGCATGTGGCCCATGTGCAGCCGTCCGGTCACGTTCGGCGGCGGCAGGAGCAGCGTGAACACCGGACGCGTGCTTCTCCGGAGTTGGAGACGGGCGCGGCGTTTCCACATGAAACAGTTTTTCGCGGACCCAGTATTCGGCCCAGCGCGCTTCAATCGCGCCCGGTTCGTAAGCTTTCGGCAATTCGTGCGGCATGGTTGATCGTGTAGGGACGGCCGCCCTCGGCCGTCCAAGCCGAGCAAAGCTCGGCAGACTTTCCGGCTGAAGGAGGGAATCATCGATCTTACAGGCGCGAGAAAAGAAGGGTCAAACGTGTCATGGGGTGGAGGAGAGAACGGCAAAACTGCCACACCTGGGTTTAGAGGTCGGACTGGGATCACATGACACTCCCGGCGCATAATTGTGCTATGCCGAAGAGGAGGTCCGCCAAACCGGGTGTTGCGAGTGCTTTGTTGCTGGCCAGCATCTTCGTACTTCCATACGCAGATTGGCGAGACCACTCCAATTGACCTAAAGTTGTACGAATCGAGATTTTCCCAGCCTTCACTGAGGCAATGGAGGGCTCTTGAACCGAAGCGAGATCAGGGATTCACAAGTTAGGGAACTGCTTGAAAAGGTTCGGAAGCGCAATTACGGCTCATATCTGCGGTCGCTGTTCTTGAACCACATCAGACATTTTGCTGGTGCCAGTATCACTTTTGATTTCCCCGTGACCGCCCTCGTTGGTCCAAACGGTTCGGGAAAGTCGACGGTACTTGCGGCTGCCGCATGTGTCTATCCTGCCAGCAGCGCAAAACAATTTTTCTTTGCGAGTATCGTCGGGGACGAGCAAACGTTTAATTGGGAGCTGGAATATGAGTTGATCGATAAGAGCCTGTCGCCGCATGATGCATTGCGCGGCCGGGCAAACATCAACAAGGAAGAAATCACTAGGACCGTTCTGTCGGATCGCCAAGTCCAATATTTTCCCGTGAACCGCACAATTCCTCCAATCAACAGTCCCCTATTTATGAGGAAACATCTCTCCGGAAAGTCGAGTTCAGTTCTGAGTCAGGCCGAGGTAGACATTGAGTTCGTCCGCAGCGAAGCTTCGAAAGTTCTCGGCAAGGAGCTTTCCTCGTTCAAGCTGTTGACTGTGTCTTTTACAAGAACCCGTCGAAAAAAAGTGGCGAAAAAGATACGGAAAATATTGAGGGGAACCCGCGTGTCAGAAGAGTTGCAGAGTAAAATCTCGGAGCTCTTGGCCGACCCCTCGCTTGTCAATGTAGGTGCAAGCGAGATGGTGCGCGATGCGGTACGTGAAGGCGCGGATGGAATGACACAGGAGGGCATAGATGGGGTACTGCGCGAGTTGGTGCCCTATGTAGAAGTGACCGTTCAGCAGAATCAGCAATTGTTCGTAGTCGACGCGAAGGAAAAGTACTCCGAATTCAGCTTTGGCTCCGGAGAGGCATCGGTACTACGTTTGATACGAGACATCGAGACTCTGCCGGAACAAACGCTGGTCCTCGTCGACGAACTTGAGAACGGGTTGCATCCTCTCGCCGTCGAGCGCCTGGTCGAATACCTCATTGCTGCTGCCGCTCGGCGAAAAATACAGGTGATTTTCACCACGCATAGTGAATATGCTCTTCATCCTCTCCCGGCGGAAGCCGTGTGGTCCACTCTGAATGGGAGACTCATTCAAGGGAGGCTCTCCGTCGAGAGT
Source organism: uncultured Acidobacteriaceae bacterium (assembly GCA_963760175.1). GTDB lineage: Bacteria > Acidobacteriota > Terriglobia > Terriglobales > Acidobacteriaceae > Acidiflorens. The sequence continues at coordinate 16,003 of CAVXBU010000009.1, read as the reverse complement.
CTCCGAGCATTAGCGGGCAGAATCGACAAGCGGCTTGCAGTATTCACGGAAGATCTGTTCGCCCAACGTTGGCTGGAAGCCGTTCTGCGGGAGGGCTTGGGCGAACGTTTTGAAGAGGTGGGTGTTTATCCGGTTGGCGGAGATGGGGAAGCCGTCAGAATACACTTGGCGCACAACGAGAATCCGTCTATCAAATTCAAATCAGCGTGCTTTATTGACGGTGATTCTGGGCAGAAGGAAGACGTAGCCCTTGGCATTTTCCGCTTACCGGGACAGAACCCAGAATTGTGCGTGTTCGAGGAGGTTAAGAAAACTCTTAAAACGAATGCCGCGATTCTAACGGCCGCATGCCAAGGCCGCTCTCGTGCCAGCAACTCGTAGTGGATGCTGTAGAGACCATCGCAAGCACTAACCGCGACCCTCATCTGTTGTTTGCGCAAGTAGGTGCTCTCATAGGACTAGTGTCCGAGGACGTTGTGAGGGGGGCATTTCTGTCGGTGTGGATTCAGGAACACGCAGACGACGTTAAGCGCATAGCAGAGAATGTCAAAAGCAGGATATAAGGAGCCCGTCGCAAGCTGCGCGTAGACCCGGCAGACACAGGGCAGGCAAATCCAGCGATTCCGTTAATTGTGGCAACATCTCCATTACATTCATTGACCCCAGACTCAGGCGGGTGGCCAACCTCTGCCCGGAGTGTAACCCGGTCTCGTGAAGTGTAGGAAATTGGGGGGTGCGCCACTTCTCGCGTTTGAGAAGTGGCCCTCCCAACCGTCGACGCGAGGGCTTAGGCCGCCGGAATCGGATCTTCTCAACCGTTCCGTTTTTCGAGAAAGGACAACCGCAGGGACTCTCGTTTTGCGACTCTCATCCAAAGCAAGGGTCTGTGTAAGAACTACGCTGTAATAAGTACCCGCGTGTGGCTGTCTAACCGCACCGACGCCCCAGCTTTATCAATCGCTTGCGGCCGTGCCTGACGCCCTGAAGTCCCGACTGCGGCGGCCTTTCGCCGTCTGTTCTCTGATATACGTACCCATATGTACGTACACGTCTACAAGTACAAAGTGTTTCACGTGAAACACTTTGTACATACATATCTAATGAAAACCGGCGGGACCCCTGCACGCTGACGGTTGAATACTGCCCTACTTGCCCGCCAGTTTCTTGGCAATTTCTTCCACGATCTTCGGGCGAAGGTCGGCCATTACGCTGTCCACGATGCTGGCAATCGAGCTGGCGTCGGTTGGAGACGCAGTCGCTGAACCGTCTGCCGACGCCGCTGCTGCCATGGCCTTCGGAGCTTCCTCGGCCCCGTTTGCTGCCTGCTTTGCCGCTTCCACAACGTCACCCGGAGCGCCAGCATTGGCCGGCCCAGTGTGGATCTGACGCCAGTTCGATTTCCCTGATTTCGCTTTCCCGTCGTTGCCCATGGCTTCCTCACCCCCAGCATCTGAACTTGAATTCTGATCCTCTTCGTTTACTGCAGCTTCGGCATCGTCCCTGCCCACCGCATCCGCGAAAGTCGCTGACGCGACCTCTTCTGCGGGTATTTCCTCCGCAACTTTTGCGGGGGAATCTTTCTGTGCCGCTTCGAGCTTCTCTTGTGCAATCTTCTTGGGTGCGACCTTCTCCGCTGCGACGTCATCCACCACCGGCCTCGCTGCGTTCGAAACCGCCGGGATTGCTTCCGCAGGCGCTTCTACGATCGATCTTTCTACGGCTGGAACGTCTGAATCAGGCTTCGATGAGCCGGAGTCGGTCTCCTGCTTCGGCGAAGCTTTCGCACTGGCCGCCAACTCTGCTGCTGCCAGTCTGCTCTCCACCGCGGCTGTGATCGCCGAAACGCCGGTGACCCGCGTCGGCCTTATTTCACCGTCGGGAACCGCCGTAGGAATAGTTGTGGGCACGGTCGCAAACGTGCGGAACATTTCCGCTTCCAGCGAGGTCGCCGCTTCTTCCGAACTCAACGCCACCGGTTGTGCTACCCACCGCGTGCCGGATGCTGCATGGCGCGCGGCTTCTTCCGCCAACAATTGGCCGGCGGCCACCAAGGTTCCGTGCGACGGAGTGGTTGAGACATCCGTGCGGCCGGTAGTGGGAGTCAGCAAGCGCAACGCCTCGGCGAGTTCCTCATCGCTCGGCGCCTTTTCCTCAGGCGGCGGCTCGGGCACGCTAGAGGCTGCCACGACCGGTTGCTCAATCTTTTCCGGCTTCAACGCCACGGCTGGCGATGGTTGCGCGGCTGATTCTTCGGGCTTGGGTTCCGGGGTCTTTGCAACAGCTGCTTCCGCCGGCGCGGTCGCCTCGGTCTTTACCTCTACCTCTACTGGTACTGCGGCGGTGACGGCTGCGACGGGCTTTGCTTCGACCGTTTCTTTAGCAGTTGCAGTGCTGTCTTGAGCAGTGCTGTCTGGCACAATCTTTTTATCCGCCGTCTGCTCAACCGCGCTCGGTGCTGAAGCGAACCTCGGCTCATCGGACTTGTCCACGGGCGCAGGCGGCTGCGCAAGAATGGCTGCATCCACCGTGACCGCAGCCGGCGTTTCGGGGTTCCGGGTTTCTGAATGCTGGGGTTGTTGCTTTACTTCGCTCGACGGGGTTTCCGCAGCCACTGCCGCTGGTTCCGGCGCCGCGACAACCTGTGCGGCGGGATTCTGGGGTTCACTTTTCTCGTCGCTCTTTTCTTCGCTCTTCAAATTTAATTTTGCTTCGACAACTAACGCCGGGGCCGCAACGGCAGTCGCAGAGGGCTCAACGATCTTTGCGGCGGGCGGGGCCGGAGTCTCAACTTCTTTCGGCTCTAACTTCGGTTCTTCCTGGGCGGCTTTCCCCACAGCGGCGGGAACTTCAACTTCAGTGTTTGCCGGTTCAATCTTGGCGGATACAACTTCCGCCGACGGAGCCTCCACCGGGCCCATCTTTTCCGCCACGGGCGCAAGATTCTCAGCCGCTGGAACCGGGCCATCGAGTTGCGCGGCCAACGCACTCAGTGCGTCCAACTCATCCGGCGTGATGTCGCGCGGAATATCGGGAACGAGGCCGGGCTCCTGTCCGGGCGGCGGCGGATCCTTCACCTTGAAGCTGGCGCCAGTTCTTGCCCTTTCCCTTACGGAAATCGCGGAAGGGCGCTGCTGCTGCGATATCTTCTGGCTCCGGTTCCGGCTCTTCCTTCTTTTTCTTCGATGGAAAACGCAGCCGGCTCTTCCATCCAGTATCGGTGTCCGCGGCGCTCTCCTGTTTCTTTCCGCCTCCGTCGTTGCCACTGCCGCCGAACCGCTCCACGCCTGAGACCGACGAACTGAAGCGCACGCCATCGGATTGCTGCGGCACCATGCGGTCTTCGAGTCGTGTGATCGCGGTCAGCAACTCGCTGGCCTCGAATGGCTTCACGATGTGACCGTCGGCCCTTACCCGGCGGGCTTCTTCGGGCTTGAAAGGTTCCAGCTTGCCTACCGTCAGCAGAACGGGAATGTGCGCGGTTTCGTCCGCATCCTTCAGCCGCTGGCAGACTTCCAGCCCGCTGTAGCCGGGCATGTACACATCCAGCACGATCAGATCCGGTTTGACTTCGGTGATTCGCTTCAGGGCGGCGGATCCGTTGTTGACGGTGATGACGTCATACCCAGCGTCAGCCAGGATTTTTCGCCCCATGTTCTGGGCTGTCACACTGTCATCGGCAAGCAGTATTTTCCGCGCCAAGCGTCATCCTTCGACAAAAAGGTAGAGATAACGCGAAACTACCTTGTCCCTCAATCGAAGTCAACGATTCCTGCGGAGGTAACAGGTTACGAGCGTTCCTAGTCCGTTGGGGAGTGGGCTATTTATGAGGTTGTTGTGCCTTTGGTAACCTCGGCGTGGTTGCGGATAGCCGCCTTTCGCAGTCTGCGGGACGAAGTGCAGACACTGGAGCAATGGGACTACGAACAAACCCTGGGCGAGCCGCGCTCGCCTGGACAGCCGGGGGCGGCTGTCCCTACGGGGGCTTCTCCCTAGAACGGGTTCAGTTTCGCCAAACCCTTTTTCTTTTTCTTCTTGCTCGAAGAAATATCCGCCAACTCCTCGGTTTTGCCCGGCGCACTGGAAGAAACAGCGCTCGACGCCCCACCATTGTCCAGTTGATTGCTCTGCTGCAACGGGGGAAGGGCGTTCGGGTCGGCATCAACATTCGGCTTCAGTTCATTTGGATCCGCCACGCTTGGCTTCAACTCGGCCGCCGTGGACTGGCCCGGAGCCGTTGCCGGGTCTGCCGCTGGAGCATCCGAATGCGGCGCCTCCTGATTCGGCGTGACCGTGCCGTTGGTGGTTTCCACGCTGACCTTATTGTCGCCGCCACCCCCCATGGCCGCGGCGGACATCCGCCTCAACACTTCGGTCGGCGTCACCGGCTCCGGATCGACCATTGTGGGCTCGCCTACGTGCGAGGCCTTGGCCACGTCGGGATGCTTCTCGAAGTTGATCAGCACGCCCGACACTATGCCCGCTTCATGCCGGCTGGCCACTTCCTGCTTGTTCAGTTTGAGCGCCGCCCGCGTGGGCCGGGGCACGGGCTGATGCAGCGCCTCGAGCCTCGCCTGCGCATCGACCGCGCGGTCCATCGCCGGATAGCGCGTGATGATCCGGTCGTACGCCTCCGACGCTTCCTTCGTCAGTTGCTCGATCATCTTCCCCTTCATCACTTCGCCCATGCGCGGATTCTTGCGGACCACATTGATCTCGGCTTCGTAGGATTGCCCCAGCAGAAACAGCGCCTGGTCCGCGCCGCTATATAACGGATAGCGGTCCACCAGCGTTTTCAGGCGCGCAATCGCCGCCGGATACGCCAGCCGCAGATAATAGAAACGCCCGATGCCGAACTCCCGGTCCGCCAACACTTCCTGTACTTCCCGCAACCGCTGTTTCGCCTGCGGCACCAGCTTGCTGTCGGGATACTCCTGAATCAGCGCTCGGTATTCCTCCTCCGCACGCATGGCGTGGGTGTAGTCGCGGTCCGGCTTTTCCATCTCCTCATAGTGAATGTTGGCCACCTTCAGCTGCGCCTCGGCCGCCTCGGGCATATTGGGAAAGAACGTGCGGAAATCCTTGTACTCGATCTCGGCCTGCTGCATCGCCGTCGTACCGCCCTCGGCGTACCACGAATCCGCCACCGCCAGTTTCGCCCGGGCGATAAACTCCGAATCCGGATAGGTGTTGATCAGCGTCTGCAGCGTCATGCGCGCCACGTCGAAGCGGTTGTGTTTCATGGCATCCATGGCGCGGTCAAACAGCACCTTGTCGGGCTGCTTCGACCCGATGTTGGCCAGCGGGTTCACCGACTTCTTGTTCGTGCACGCCACCGTCAAGGCCAGCAGCAACGCGAGAAAGACAACGATAGATTTCCGATTTGTCATTCAATACCTCAAATCCTGATCAGAGCTGCTGCCGGGCTTATGCCCGGCTGGACATCCGTGACGGCTGTCACCTACGTACTTCCTCTACACTCGCTGCAAACTGGCGCTCCTCGCCGCTTCCAGCAGCGCCTCGGCATTTACCTTCGGATCGCCCTTGCCAAACACTGCATTCCCCGCCACCAGAATCTCCGCACCAGCACGCACCACTTCCGCCACCGTATCCATGCCGACGCCACCATCCACTTCGATGCGGTATGAGTAGCCCCGCGCCGCGCGAATTTCCGCGAGCTTCCTCATCTTGTGCAGCGTTCCCGGGATAAACTTCTGCGCACCAAACCCCGGATTCACGCTCATCACCAGCACATAATCCACAATGTCGAGAACTTCGGTGAGCGTTTCCACCGGCGTCGCCGGATTAATCACCACTCCCGCCCGGCATTCATGGCTCTTGATTAAGTTCAGCGTACGGTTCAAATGCCGGCACGCCTCCTGATGCACCGAAATCCAGTCCGCTCCCGCTTCCGCAAAATCCGGAATGTACTGGTCCGGGTTTTCTATCATCAGATGGCAGTCCAGCGGAAGCCGGGTTGCCCGGCGCAGAGATTTCACTACCGGAGGCCCGATGGTTAGATTCGGCACGAAATGGCCGTCCATGATGTCGACATGGATGACGCCAGCGCCGCCAGCCGTCGCCCGCTCCACCTGGTCCGCCAGGTGTGCGAAATCGGCCGATAGTATCGAGGGTGCAAGTTCGATCAAGATTAGGGTCCGGGGATTAGGGTCTGAAGCTGTGGAAATTCTAGCACGGTGGGCACGGCAGAAAGGCCCCAAAGAACAGAGGTCAGATTGCAAAGGTCAGATTGCAGATTTTAAGGCCTAATCCGAAGGTTTTTGCCACTAACCTAATAGACTTCAAGCGCTGGATCTCGAAAGCTGAGTTTCCTCAGAGGCTAACGTCGCCTTTCGCATCTTTCTCTACTTCTCCGGCCATCGCATATTTCAGTTTCTCGATTCCTTCGCCGGTAACCGCGGAAATCGGATACAGCTTCAGCTTCTTGCGCGTCGCCCACTGCTTCAGTTTCTTGAGCTTCTCTGGGTTCGCCACGTCGATTTTGGACGCGACCATCAGGGTTGGCTTCTTTTCCAGGCCCGCGCCAAAACTTGCCAGCTCGCCCCGAATCACCGCAACGTCTTTCAACCACATCGGGCCGGCCGCTGCTGTCGGAGACGTCCACCATATGCACCAGCAATCGCGTGCGCTCGATGTGGCGCAGGAATTGTGTGCCCAGGCCCGATCCGGTGTGCGCGCCTTCGATCAAGCCCGGAATGTCGGCGACCACGAAACTCTCTTCTTTTCCCTTTTCGCCAGCCAGCACCACACCAAGGTTCGGTTCGAGGGTGGTGAACGGATAATCGGCAATCTTCGGCCTGGCCGCCGAGATGACCGAAATGAGCGTCGACTTGCCCACGTTCGGATATCCTACCAGTCCAACGTCGGCGAGCAGTTTCAACTCCAGGCGGAAGTTGCGCTCTTCACCCGGACGTCCTTCTTCATGCTCGCGCGGCGCCTGGTGCGTGGAAGTGGCGAACTGGGCGTTGCCGCGTCCGCCGCGTCCGCCGCGCGCGATCACGACACGTTCATCGGCGTGCGAAAAATCGTGGACCTTCTCGCCTGTATCCTCGTCGTAAACGATCGTGCCCACCGGCACCTTCAGGACAATTCCTTCACCGTCGCGGCCAGTTTTCTTGTCGCCCTCGCCATGGCGTCCGCGCTCGGCCTTGTATTCAGGATTGAAACGGAAATGAACCAGGGTATTGTGGCGTTCGCTCGATTCCATCCAGATGTCGCCGCCCTTGCCGCCGTCGCCGCCCGAAGGCCCGCCCCGGGGGACAAACTTCTCGCGCCGGAACGCCATGCAGCCGTTGCCGCCGTCCCCAGCCTTGACTCGGATTTTGGCTTCATCGATAAACATGATGTGTACGCGCTGATGCAATTTCGCGCCGCAACGAAAAAGCCTCGACGTCGAAGCCGAGGCTGAGTGGAAGTCCCATGGAGACGCGGCCTGCCGCGTCCGACGCCGGGTCCAGGATAGAGCGGAGCAAGCCCCGGTCTCTACCGCTGTCGACCTTATTCCGCTTCGATCGCCTCGGGTTCGACCATCACAAACTTCCCCATCGATCCCTTGTCGAGGAACTTGATGCGCCCGGTGATCTTGGCGAACAAAGTATCGTCTTTGCCGCGTCCAACGTTCAGCCCGGGCTTAACCCGCGTGCCGCGCTGGCGGACGATGATGGTGCCGCCGGGCACCAGTTGCCCGCCGAAAGCCTTAAATCCAAGCCGCTGCGCGTTGGAGTCGCGCCCGTTTCGTGAAGTGCCTTGTCCTTTTTTATGCGCCATAAATCAGTTTCCGGTTTCCAGTGGCCAGTTGCCAGTAAATTCCAAATGTCTTGCCGCCCAAAACTAGCCGTCCCCAAAACTAAATCGATCTCGCTACTTCTTTTTCTTCTTCGCGGCTGCTTTCTTCGGCGCCGACTTCTTGGCGTGCGCGTGGGCTGCGGGCTTCGTCGCCTTTTTGCCCGGCCGCTTCGAAGTCTTCGTCTCCATGTGCTTCGCCGCCTTCGTGCGCCGGCTTCACTTTCTTCTCTTTCTTCGGAAGTTCGGGCGCTTTGAACGACTGCCCGTCAAAAGCAATCTCGGTGATCCGGACCGCGGTATAGTCCTGCCGGTGTCCGCGCAGCTTCTTGTACTGCTTCTTGCGCTTGTAATGGAAGACGAGGATCTTGTTGCCGCGCCCCTGCTCGACCACTTCGCCGCTTACGCTCGCACCCGAGCCCGCGGGTACCACGCTGCCGGCCTCGGCGGAAACCGCCAGCACATCGCCGAATTCGACCCGACCGTCTGTGTCGGCCTGTTTTTCCACCCGGATCACGTCGCCCGGGGCTACCCGATACTGCTTTCCACCTGCGCGGATCACCGCGTACATAAACTCTCCTTAGACTCGTGCAGAGACGGGCTTTTGCTCCGTCCGCAGCTCGGTAAATACAATCTTGTGCTTGCTGTTTTCCCGCTGCGGCTTGTGACCGGAAACGCGACGCGGTCCCAGAACGGGTTCGCGAGTACAGGCAAACTCATCTAGTCTATCGTGCGCTGTGGAAATCGGTCAAACGGACGTATTGTCGGTGGCCCTAATTTCCTCCAGCCATTTCTAGCCATTGATGAAGGGAAACTCCGCTGACCCTACCTGTGCAACGTGCTCCTCGGCGAAACTGGTGACGCGTTCGAGGGCCGCCTGCAATTGCTGTTGGAATTCAGCCATCTGTGTTTCCATTCCGGCAGCGCCCGCTTCGGCGGGAACTTGCACCTTGGCGCTGAGGCGCACCAGCGCTTTCGAGAATGGTTTTGGGATCATCAGCGCATCCCAGGTGTTGAGCACCCATGCGTCGTTGAGCGCTACATAAAATGCCACCATTGGCACCGCGCTGATCTGCGAAAGTAGCACCGGGCCCGGCTTGGCCACGTATTTTGGGCCGCGCGGACCGTCAATCGTAAACGCAACCGAAACGCCTTTTTCGAGCTGACTTCTCAAGCCTAGCAGGGCGGTTGCTCCGCCGCGGCTGCTCGATCCTCGCACTGCGACGAAGCCGAGTTTTTCAAGGGTCCGAGCGATGTATTCGCCGTCGAAGCTGCGGCTTACCATCACTGCGATCCCGGTCTTTCTCCACAACCAAGCGCTCGGGAACACGGCCCGGTGCCAGAAACAATAGATCATCGGTTTTTCGTAAGTTGCGTTCGGCGTCGAAGGTGGTTCTTCCCACGAGATTGAATAGCGGAGAGTTGGGCCGATCAGTGAAATTGCCAGGTAGCTCGCCCAGCTGATAAGCCACAAGGAAATTCTTTGTCTGAGCGAGAATCGGCACGCTTCTGAAATGGAGGGCTGCTCAGGCTCGACCGCGGCGGAAGAAGAACTCACGGCGATATTGTAGCTGGGTTAGAAAGGGTTAACTGATGGCGGAAAGCTGATAGCGGTTTTCTACACTTCGAGATATGTCCCGATCCACTCTTTCACCCGCCGCCGCCGCTCGTCGGTCGAGTCAAAGCGGATCCCGAAGCTTTTATTGGGTTTCTTCCAGGTAACGTGCCCGCGCACCCAGACGCGCGGCAGCGTCAGCAAAGAGAACGACACTTCCACCAGGCTGCCTTGTTCGGGCACGTGATTGCCCTTGAGCGACATTCCTCCCGAACTGATCTCCTGGCTGGTGGCGGTCATGCGGCCACCGTCGTTCATCACAATCCCGACCTCGGTCATGACCGGGACACGCACGTAGCGGCGGAATTCGTGCAGCACCAACATTCGAGTCGAGCGCACCAGCTTCATTGCCGCTGACCGCTCCAACGGTTCGTGAAATACGGCGTTGAGGCACAACTTCGAATAGCGCAAAGAGTCCTGGGCCGTGCCGCCCAGCCCGTAAATGATGATCCGGCTGTTGGAAGCCGAAGATCGCGCCAGCTCGATGATGCTGCTGGCTTCTTCTCCCAGGTGCAGAACGCAAGCCTCAAATTTTTCGCGGTGGAGCCGAGCCGCATCTTCGCGCGCAATCGGAACGGTGTCGATTCCGATTTGACGGAAACATTCCGTTACCAGTTGCGCAGATGCTTCGGGCAAGTCAAACAACGCGACGCGCGCTGAGGACTTTCGATGGGTAAGGAGGGGGGCGAGGACGGTACCAGTCGAAGTAGTCATGAGTCCCTAGGGGGTGAACTCCTCTAAAAGCCCATTCTGACGGGCTTTCTGACGGATGCATAGGTTTCGAAAGGACCTAGCCCCCGTGCAAAAGGGCCATTACGGAAGTTGTACCTGGACCGGTCACTTCTACGCCCCTTCGTTTCTCCAGGTTAGAGAGGCGGCTTGCCCGGTCTCATTAGGATGGGGCGGGAGACGCGGCAAGCCGCGTCTCCAGCACTGAATCGGATGTGCGTTCAGGTAAGATGTTGCCATCTTTGTTCCTGAGCCGCAGTCAGAAAAATGATCACTCTCAGCGACATCCAAACGGCGCTGCGCCGCATTCGCAGCTCTATCTACCTTTCCCCCTGCGCGCGTTCGGAGACATTTTCCGAGTCAACCGCCAATCAAGTCTATTTGAAGCTCGACAACCTGCAACGAACCGGCGCGTTCAAAGAGCGCGGCGCGCTGAACAAGCTGCTCACGCTTAGCCCCGAAGAACGTGCCCGGGGCGTGATCGCGGCCTCGGCCGGAAATCACGCACAAGGGGTTGCCTACCACGCTGGCAAGCTCGGCATCCGCGCCCAGATTTGCATGCCGCTGACCACGCCGCTCATCAAGGTTTCGGCTACGCGCGGTTATGGCGCCGATGTCGTGCTGCACGGCGCGAACTACGACGAAGCTTACGAAGAGTCCATGCGCCGCAGCCAGGCTGAGCACCTCACCTTCGTGCATGCCTTCGATGACGATGCCGTCATCGCCGGACAGGGCACTATCGGCCTGGAGCTCATCGAGCAGCATCCCGACCTCGAAGCGGTCGTCGTTCCGATCGGCGGCGGCGGGTTGATCGGCGGCATCGCCTGCGCGCTGAAAGAGTCGAACCCTAAGATTCAGGTTTTCGGGGTGCAGCCTTCGCGCCTGCCGTCCATGAAAGTTGCGGTCGCGGAGGGCAAGCCGGTGACGCTCATGGCGGCCTCTACCATCGCCGATGGCATCGCCGTCCGGCGCGCCGGCGAGCGCACCTTGCCGCTGGTTCAGAAGTATGTGGACGACATCGTTACCGTCGAAGAAGAAGAAATCGCCAACGCCATCCTGCTGCTGCTGGAACGCGAAAAAACTCTGGCCGAAGGCGCTGGCGCGGCGGCGATTGCGGCTCTCGTCAACCGCAAACTGCCTCTGGTCGGGAAAGAAAGTTGCCGTGCTGGTCTGCGGCGGCAACATCGACGTCACGCTGCTCTCACGCATCATCGAGCGCGGCCTGGTGAAGGATGGACGCCTGGTGCGTCTGCGCGTGCACTTGCCCGACTATCCCGGAGCGCTCAATCGCCTTACGTCAATTCTGGCGCAGCATCGCGCCAATATCGTCGAGACGGACTACGACCGCGCCTATCATGGCGTGGGCCTGGGTGAGACCGCGATCGAAATCACCATGGAAACTCGCGGACCCGACCATATCGCCGAAATTATCTCGGCTCTGGGCGCGGCGGGCTATACGCAGGAACGGGTGCTGTAGAGCTTTTCACGTAGGGACTACAGGGGACACTGAGTAGCACAGCGGAAACAATAGAACCCCTTTACTCAAATTGCTTCCGGAATCTCTCCAACTGATCCTTTACTCCCCCAATTTCCCTTCGCAGTTCCGCCACCTCTTCCTCCAGCCGCGCGATGCGCTCCGCATCGGCCGGATTACGCCCGACCTCCGGCACGGCCCGCGACGACACTTCCGCTTCCGCCACATCCCCGGCCAGCAGATGCGTATATCGCGATTCCTTCGTTCCGGGCTGACGGGGCAGCACTTTCGCGAGCGGCGGTTCACGCTGCATCAACTTCTGCAATGCGGATTGCACATCATCGAGTGCTTCGAAATGATGCATGCGCTCGGCGCGTCCGCGCAATTCACCCGGCGTTTGGGGACCGCGCAGCAGCAGACCGCAGAGCACCGCAATCTCAGGACGCGTGAAGTTAAACAGTTCCTGCAACCGCTGCTCGTATTTGGTCACGCGGCTGTCGGCGCCGCGTGCGGGGCCGGCCATGCGCTGCTCTTGGAGACCGTCCAGCGCGTCGCGGACCGCGTCTTCGTCCAACTGCATCACTGGATCGCGGTTGGTTTTCTGGTTGCACGCGTTGACCAGCGCGTTTAGAGACAGGGGATAGTACTCCGGCGTGGTGATGTCCTTTTCGATCAGCGAGCCGAGGACGCGGACTTCGGTTTCGGTCAGTCTGAATTCCATGGATTCTTCAACCGCTTCGATTGTATAGAAACAGCCAAAGTCAAAGGCCGCGGACAGGAGTGTCCGCGCCACACAATCAATCACCGGCGGGCACGGTATACTCAATAGTTTGTCGCGTACACGTATGAGCGAACAGGCAGCAAGACCTCGGGTCCCGATTGACGAACTGGTTCGCGCACTTCGCGTGCTTCCCGCATCGGCCTTCGATCACACCGAGGAGATCGGGTTATTGCTCCAGAAAATGCCCGTTGAGGAGGCCAGTCTCGCGCCCTATTTGAGCTTGGGACCGGCAGCACTACACGCGCAACCTGATCGACAAAACGGACCTTTACGAATTCATGGCCGTCTGCTGGGAGGTTGGGCAGAGCAGTTCAGTGCACAATCATCGCGACCAGAATTGCTGGATGGCGGCGCCGATAGGAAAGTCTGTTGGTCGAAAATTTTCATGTCGGATTTCAGGATATCGAGGCGGGCGAGTGCCGGTTGCTGGCATCTAACACGGTGAACTTAACGGTGGACAATCCGTGCGCGGTCGATCCGCGGGAGCCGGTGCACCGGGTCGTGAATCCGCGGGAAGCGAACCAGCGCGCGGTGACCCTGCACGTTTATTCGCGGCCTTTTGATACCTGCGTGGTCTATTCGCCTGAACAGGGAACATGCGGAGAAATCCAGCTTCACTACAATACGATTTTCGGAAAACCAGCAACTCAGTAGCCAGTACCGAGTGGCCCGTGTTGAGGTGACAATGACGCTCTGGGCCGCTGAATCTCCGGTTGGATAGGAGAGAATTGCTTTCTGACTACTGGCAACTGTGTGCTCGCAACTGCATCTTAAGGAGGAATCGTGAGGAAATACCTGGGAGTTTTGGCCGGTGTGGCTGCGCTGTGTGTCGTGTCGTGGGCGCAGGCTCCAGCTCAAACTCCAGCTCCGCCGCCGCCGCAGCCCCGGCTCCGGCGCAGGCCCCAACTCCGGGCCCGAGCCAACTCGATTCCGACGACAACGGGAAGCACCGCCGCCCCAGCGCCCCAATTCGCGCGTATCGAATTCTTTGGCGGTGGTTCGTACGCTGAGGCCGGTCTTTTCAACGCCGGACACTGGGCTGGATTACCTGGATGGGACGCTTCGCTCGGCCTGAACGCGACCTCTTGGATAGGGGTTCGTAGTGGAAGGCGGCCAATACTTCGGAACCTCAAAGATACCGTCAGGTACTCCTGCGCCATTTCCAACTGCGGGTCCGGGCGAACAGCTTCTGCCCGACACTCATCCCACGTTCGATGTGTCGACGCGAGAGTACAACTTTCTTTTTGGCGTGCAATTCGCCCGCCGCAAATATGTACTGCTGGACGCCGTTTGGCGAACTCCTGTACGGACATCAAGGCACACGCGGCGTGGCGACCGGCAGTGGCGCTACGGTGACGGAAGTGGGCACTGGCCGGGCAATATCGGCCGGCGGCGGCCTCGATCGCAAAATCAATCAGCGTTTCGCGTTGCGGCTCAAGGCCGATTACTTCCAGACCGGCACCGCGTTTCCGCTGTCAGCCCAAGCAGAAACAGGACAACTTCCGGTTCTCGCTGGGCGTTGTCATTCGCAACGTGCACAAAAAGAAGCGCACGCTCGACGACGAAACTCAGACCGCACCGTAGGATCGCGTGGGCAGGACGCGGGCCGTCGTAGGCGCTACTGGTGATGAATCCAGCGGCGAGCCGGTGGCCGCAACTTACGGGCGGCGCAGCAAATCGCTCAGCGGCTCGGCTTTGGCCCGCAGTTCGTCGGCAAAATCGGCGCCTTTTTCGACCGCTTCCTCAAATCGGTCTTTCGCTTCGTCCGTCCAGTCAGAGACGGTGTCCAGGGCTCCGTCATAAGACCGCCGCAGGTCTCTCCGCAACTGCCGCCCACTTTTCGGAGCGAGCAACAGACCGAGAGCGGCGCCGACGCCAAGACCGATCAGCAAGAAAGTGACTGCCGAGCCGGTCGCACCGTCCGAACTCTCATATTTTCCAATGCGCATAAGAACCTCCCATCAACCTATCCGTACTGCCAGACGGGGCAAGTCCGCCTCTACGATTTGTAATCGCACAATCACCGAACAGGACTTCCGCGCTAGGAGTGCGGCACGATACGGAAGAAGTGCCGCCTGTTCCCATAACCCTCTCCGGCTGTGTAAAATGAACTGTTAATCCCGAGTGTGGCGGAAGCCCGGACGACTCACCCCAGTTGGACAAAAGCGGGCCCGCTGGGGGCCCCGGACCTGCCCCGCTCGTCCAGAATTCCTAGCAGAGTGAAGGAGATGTAAACCAGCAATGTCGATTCCAGCGACCCAGCTCCGTCCCGGCATGATCATCAAGCACAACAATGACTTGCATTCCGTGTTCAGCGTGGAGCACCGCACGCCGGGCAACCTGCGCGCCTTCATCCAGGCGAAGTTGCGCAACCTCCGAACCGGCGCCATGTTCGAGCACCGTTTCCGCTCACCCGATCCCATCGAGAAGGTCAACGTCGATGAAGTCAATATGGAGTTTCTGTACGCCGACGGCGACAGCTACTACTTCATGGATACGTCCAACTACGAACAGACCCACCTGACCCGCGACACGCTCGGCGATGCGGTGGATTACCTGACGTCGAACCTCCAGATCAAAGTGGAGTTTTTCGATGGCAAGGCCGTCGGTATCGAGTTGCCGCAGACGGTGGTGCTGACGGTGACGGAAGTCGAGCCCGGCCTGAAGAGCGCAACTGCATCGAGTGTCACTAAAGCCGGCGAAGACCGAAACCGGCCTGATTGTTCAGGTGCCACCGTTCATCAACGAAGGCGAAAAAATTAAGGTCGACACGGCGGAAGGGACTTATCTGTCGCGGGCGCAGTAGGCGGTTAATGGCAGGTCAGAGGTTAGAGGTCAGATTGCAGAGGTGAGGAACCTATCGGATTGGGTTTCACCTCTGCGATCTAACCTCTGACCTCTTCAATCTGAACGATGGCTTCCACAGACGATCAATCTCACGTTCAGGCTCGGCGCTTTTTTGTGCGTGGGCGTGTCCAAGGCGTCGGGTTTCGCTGGTTTGTCGAGCGTGAGGCACAGGTCCTGCAAATTGCCGGATGGGTGCGTAACAATCCCGATGGCAGCGTCGAAGTTCTGGCCATGGGAACGCGCGAGCAGTTGGCCGGGTTGCGGTCGCGTTTGCGGGAAGGGCCGCGAGCGGCGCGGGTGGATGACGTAGAAGAATCTGAAGCCGATCCGACTGCTGGACTCAATTCGTTTCAAGTTCGAGGAGCTTAACCTTACGATGGCAACCAAGATGCCGCCCAAGCCAGTCGATTGCGACGGATTGAAGAAGCTGATCCGGGAGGTGCCCGACTTCCCGAAAAAGGGCATCCTGTTCTACGACATCACCACGCTGCTCAAGGACAAAGTCGGCTTCGCGCGGCTGATTGACGCGCTCTCGGAAAACTATATCGGCAAAGAGATTGATCTGGTGCTCGGCATGGAGGCCCGCGGATTTATCTTTGGACCCGCGCTTGCCTACCGGTTGAATGCGGGATTCGTTCCTGTCCGCAAACCGGGAAAACTGCCGGCCGAGACGGTGAAGGTCAGCTACGAACTGGAATATGGCAGCAACGCTCTGGAGATTCACAAAGATGCCATCAGGAAAGGTCAGCGGGTTCTG
>CAVXBU010000008.1:0-89952 GCA_963760175.1 uncultured Acidobacteriaceae bacterium | reverse complement strand
ATTTCAAAGGTATGCGTGACAAGTGGTTGCACATCCACGCTCCGGTTTTCGAGCAGCTTGACGAACGCCTCCATGTTGCGGTTTTCCGTCCACCGCACATACCCGTACGGGTAATCCTGACCTTCCTCCTCATAAGTGGGATCGTAACGTCCCGGCCCGTAAGAACAGGAGATTTTCAGCTGCAGCTCCTTCTTATAGAAATGCGGTTCCCGCGGGATGTTCATGGGTACGGTACCCACGATGACGATGACGCCCTTTTGCCTGAGGACGGCGGTGGCCAGTTCCACTGGGTCCGTCGATTGCGTTGCCGCAGTGATAATTACGGCGTCGAAGCCACGCCCGCCGGTGAAAGCAGCTACGGCGGACTCCATACCGGTATTCGACCGCGCACGCGCGGCATGACAGCTGGCCTTTTCGGCGAGCGCAACCATGGACTCCGCGGTATCCACACCAAAAACCTGGCATCCGTTCGCCCGCAGGATTTGCGCGGTGATCTGGCCAAGAAGCCCTAGGCCGATCACGCACACATACTCCCCGAGCCCCGGGTTGGCCTGTCGGACGCCTTGCATAGCGATCGCTCCGAGCGTGGTAAACGCAGCGGCGTCCAGACCGACTGTTGCGGGCACTTTGACGACCAGGTTTTGCGGCACCGTAACGACGCCAGCGTGCGAGGCGTAGCCGCCTCCACCGCACGCCACGCGGTCGCCGGGTTTGAACCGTCCCTGGGTATCCATCGAGGCGAGAACCGTGCCCGCACAGCTATAGCCGAGTTCTTTCAGGGTTTGCAGCTTCGTACGCACCCGCGTCATCGTTTCCGCAAATCCGTCTTTGCGGAAACTGTCGAGCACCTGCCTTACGAGATCGGGTCGCTGCCGAGCCTTCCCGAGAAGCGATGCCTGAGCAGTCGAGACCGTGGAGCGCTCGGTGCCGGCACTGATGAGCGAGAAGTGGTTGCGCACCAGCACAAACCCTGGGGCAAGCGCGGGCGGTGGAACGTCGGCCACGGAGAGTTCGCCAGTCTTGAAATTCTGAATGACTTGCTTCATGAAGAATGGTGTGTCTCGACCACACTCCCCACGTTTTGTCCGTTTTGGGGAGCGATGGCGCTGTTATGAACTGACCCCACGCCAATGCCACGCTGGCGACCAGAAACTTCTGCCCAAGCGCGATTCACACACGTCGCGATCCGCTCGACATCGGTGGCTTTGATCGCGTAATTGCAGGGAATCACAAGCACCGTTCTGGCGATCCGTTCAGCTTGAGGACAATCACCGGTGTAACCGTAATGTGTCGCCGCGATCGAGGCAATGTCTTTGTATGGTCTGGCTGTACTGATCTGGCTCTCCCTCAGGCGCCCGACCAGTTGGTCACATTGGCCGGACGTCGGGAGGAGCAGCGGGTACTGAAGGCGGTTGAAGAACGCGCCGGGCGTCTCGGAACAGAGCATCTCAGCATCAACTCTCAGATTTTGGTCGTAATAGCGGGCGTTAGATCGTTGCTTCCCGATCCAAGAGTCAAGAAGCGGCAGGCGTCGGACGGTCAGGTCGCGGTCGGGTTCATAAACCCGCCCCACCACAAGCGGGGATTGGGAAGTGTAACTCACCGTCGCATTGTAGGCGTCCCACAATCGAGTCCCTATCGGGCCCCACAACGGTCTGGTGCGAAGCATTGATCGCAAGTATGTTTTTACAACGTGGACACACTCATCTACACGGCTTGGAACCGAAAGTGCGTTGATGAGTTCCGAGAGTTGAGGCTCGAGATCGCTGTCGCTGCAGTAAACTGCTCCACCCTCGCCGACCGAAAGGTATTTGCCCGAGCGAAAACTGAAGGCAGCGATTTCGCCAAAAGAGCCGGCGAGGCGGCCGTTGAGCCGAGAACCCAACGCCTGCGCACAGTCTTCGATAAATGGTTTGCCCGGCGCGGCGCTTTGCAACACAGGCACATCACAGACATTCCCGAACATGTGGACGGCGATGACGGCATCGACTTCGGAGCTCTTCGCCGCAAGGTCGGCCGCCGACAGGCAATAAGTATCTGGATCGACATCAATGAAACGAGCACGGTAGCCAGCTGCGGTGATGGCCTTGAACACCACCGGGCAGCAATACAGAGGGACGCCAATCGATGCACGCGGCGGTAACGCAAGAGCCTTCAGGGCCAAAAAGATGGCAGCTCTGCCCGATCTAACTGGACGGCACCGGCCCAGCCCGGATATGCCGATGTCCCGCTGTTCGCCCGAACAGCGGGACGACAAGGCCACCCTTAGTCCACGGATCGCATCGATGGCGCCATAGTCCCAGTGCTCATTCGGCTGGAGATTGAACATAATGCCTGCTTTGAACCGTGTTTCTTCGGACTCGAGATCCAGATGATTGTGCTCAACAGAACTATTGCGCGCCGTCATCTCCAACCTGGACGCGATAACCCTTCAACCTAGGTCCTTCCTGGTCCACGATGTCTCCCCCGCGCAGCAGGCGGACGCTGGCCGAATAGAGCAATGCGCGCCACGGCCGGAGAGAGTACTTCCACATGAAACCCTCTGAGAGCGTCGCTCCCATACGAATCTTATGCAGATTGATTCCCTCCTGCTTCGACCCCTTCTGCGGCTGGATTCTGGCTCCGTAAAAATCGAACTTTCGCACCCCAAGGCCGCGGAAAAGTCGGATGGCCTCCCATTCAAGGAACTTATTTGACCCCTGGTGCTGGTTCTGGATGTTACCGCCATAAATCGCATAAACGCACGGACTACTGAAAGCAAACAAGCAATAGCTCTGAGCAATGCCTTGATGCTCCGCCGTTAGCAGCTTACTATGTTCACCAAGCCCACGCACGAATCGCTCGAACGCAGTGCGATCCATGAAAGCAATCTTGGAGCGGCTGAAGGTTTCGCGAATGAGATCGTACGCAGGCTCGAGGAACTCCATTCCTTCCCGAATCGTGACACCTGACCTCTGCGCGTTTCGGATATGCTGTCGGGTCTTGCTCCCGATCTTTGTCCAGAGAACGTCCTCGGGTTGCTGCAAATCGATCCCATAACTACCGTACGGCGCTGCGTCAGCACCGTCCGGGTAGGTGCGGAAGATCGAGTTGTTGCTCGCCGGCACAATCACATCGGCCCCGATCTTTCGGAAATGCTGCACCACACTGTTCAAGAAGGACTTTTCTTCGAATACATCAAAGCCCGCACCGAACGGAATCGTCTCAACCCGGAATCGCACCATTCGCAATCCGGCTTTCCGAATGATCGTGTATGGCAGGACACATCGCAACGTTCCTGATTCATCAATCCCCGCCAACCAACCGTACTCATCACCCACGGCGCGGAGGAACTCCTCTTTGGCGAAGACTGGCAGGCTCGGATCCCATTGGATCTTGATGGGCTCCGCCCCGATGGCCCTGTCCGGAACCTTGGCGGGCGGGAGGCAATTCGAAGCACGCTGCATAACCGGCGTCAGCATGAGAGTTGTGGCTCCTGACAAAACACGCGCGAGAATGTCGTCACGGAAACAGATCGTTCTTGAAGAAAGGCGAGAAAACGCCGGATCGCCTCGGAATCTACGAAATCCTTGGAATGCCCAATCGCCACGATGAGCCTG
The DNA here is from genome assembly GCA_963760175.1 of uncultured Acidobacteriaceae bacterium. GTDB lineage: Bacteria > Acidobacteriota > Terriglobia > Terriglobales > Acidobacteriaceae > Acidiflorens. Next base: position 86,353 of record CAVXBU010000008.1, on the reverse strand, counting down.
CGTTCTTCCTGCCCTACCTCCCTTTCATCGAGAACTGCCTCTATGCCCTCACGCATTTCCTCAAAGGTCATTCGGCAGAAATCCAACTTGCGGGGATAGCGGAAGCGCAAAAAATCGCGCCAGCGGCTCGGCAGGGGCGTGTCATGGCCGGAGTTGCGCGCCTTGTTTTGCAGCTTCAGGCGCTTGCGGCCGAGCATTTGCCAGAACGGCACCATTTGCGTGTGAATCGGGATTTCCCAGAGTGCGCCATCGGGGTCGGGCACGTTCACGTCCCGGCCAAAGCGCCAGCGGCCGTCATTTTCGAGCGCTGGCCGGTAATCCAGCCCCAAGCTGCCTACTCGACCGCCCTTGAACACTGAAGAATCGGCTTGGATGCCGTGCTGCGCCAACACATTCGCTACTACGAGGGTGGGCTGCATTGCCCAGAGGCCGCTCCTAAAGGATACCGGTGTGAAACTTGGGTCGTCTAAACCATCGCGCAGGTAACGGATCGCTCTGGAGACAATCGTTTCAACCCGGCCGGGCTCCAATGTACAGATGTTGCGTTCACTCCAATCCATCCGCCAGTGCCCATCCTCATACCTCGCGTTGGCCCACCAGGGATGGAGGTGGAGAGCGATTTCATGGCCAGCTCTACGCAGCTCGCGCAGTTGAGCCCGCACGCCAGCAATGTCGGGATCGGACTGGATCTCCTCCATCCTGGCGAATTCGACTGCCTCGGCGAAAACGACAAACGGCGCGCCAAACTCCTGGAAAAGCTCCGCTAGCCGTCGCGTTGGATCAAGCACCAAATCCCGCAGTGAGCCTTCGCCATTGCCGTAGATCTCGTAATCCAGCGTGAAAACACACTCAATCATGAGTCCGCCTAGCACGCACCGCCAGGTTTCGCCCTGCAGAAAAACACCAATTCATCCTGCATCTTCACCAAAGAAAACCCGAGCGGACACAAGATCGCCTCAATTTCTTGCCGTTCACCGGGATAATGAAGTTCCAATGCAATTCGCTGCGTCTTCTTCAATGTTTCGGATGCGCCTCTGAGAACATGTGTTTCATAGCCTTCTGTATCTATTTTTAGAATGTCGATGCGCGGCATGTCAGATAGTTCGGCATCTAAAGTCACGCATGGAACTTTCAGGGCTCCGAATTCATTGACTCGGCAATTAACTGACATCCGTCCTTCGGAAAAGGACAAAACTCCTTGCTTATCGCCTACGGCAGCATTTACAACGCGCACGTTCTTTAGTCCATTGATTTCTATGTTCTTGGCTAATCGTGGAAAGACTTGGGGCGACGGTTCGAATGCAACCACTAGTTCTGCATGTTGCACCATTGCTTGATAGAGCGAAAATGCTCCGATGTTAGCTCCCACGTCTACAACGCATCGAGGTCGATTCATTGCAATCGCGTCATAACAGCGTTCATGCCAGATTTCCCAATACGAAATGAGTTCCACAGAAGCAACGTCAACACAGAGCTTGAGGTGCTTTAAGTCGAGCATGACCTCTTTGGACGCAGTCCGCCTGCCCAATTTCGCGTCCGCCCACCCTTTAAGACATGAAGCCGTGAGGAACAATGACCTGACAGTCACAGGGTCAGTCATAGCTCTCAGAGTTCGTCTTGCAGCGCGTTTCGGTCTAAAACCCATGTCTCTCCTAAATTATGGGCGAGGGAGATTAGCCCATGTCGCACCAGCACGTTTGCTATAACGAGGGTGGGCTGTATTGCCCAGAGGCTGCTCCGAGAGGATACGGTTGTGAAACTTGGTCGTCCAAACCATCGCGCAGGTAACGGATCGTCCCTGAGACGACGCACTCAATCATGCGCCCTCCCGCACAATCCCCACAAATCGCTGGTCGACTTCGTCGAGACCGTCCTGCCCCTCGGAAGCCTCCAGAAGCATGACCATGGCCAGAAGCATCCACGCTTGTGACCATCGCATGTACGACGTCCGATCGGTCCACGATCTTAGCACCCTATAGTAGAAGAATCCCCGATCATCCCACATGTGAATCAACGCCCACCGCAGTATGGATTGCGCCATTGTGAGGTTGCTGGAGTCCATTTCCCTGAACGACAGGAGCGTGATAATGCTCTGCGCGACGCAGTGGATGTCGACCGGATATCTCCTGTCATGAAAGTAGCGGACGGAGCCGTCCTCTTGAAGGAAATGACTCCGGTAGAACTCGAAGCCACGCTTGATGACCGCATCAAACTCAGTTGTCGCAGCATATCGAGAGATGGCCTGCAGCGCGCACAGATTGTACCCGGTATGAAAGTTATCAATCCACCGTTGTGATGGTGACTCGCCGTAGTGCCAGGAGCCATCCGGGTGTTGCTTGGTTGCAGAGTATCGGGCAACACGGAGTGCGGGATGAAGGAATTTGTCGTCGTTGGTGTGTCGGTAAGCACGGCACAACAAGGCAGCTGCAAGGAAGTTCGCGTTGTGGACTTGGCTGTGAAGCGAACGAGCGGGATAGCTAAAGCCAGCGTTACTGCCTTCGCTCCAGTAGAGCTCGTTGAGGATGTACTCTGCCGCACTTAAAGCCATGTCGAGGCAATGTGAGTTCCGGCCGCGGTCAAAAGCATCGAAAAGCGCATTCGCGACGAACGATGTGCAGACCAGGTTGGGTGCTCTCGAGGGGACGACAATCGTGCGCGTCTGCCAAGGGAAACTGTATCCCCAGCACCAGTAATCGGTTCTTGGCGATCTCAGATCACACAGGCGCTCGATCATGTTCTTGACGTCATTTTTCTGAGAAGCCGCATCAATTCTTTCGAGGGTGACGAATGCGGAAAGAAAGAGGGCGATGGCTTTGGGATTCTGGGTTTTGGGAATGTGAAGCAAGCGTCGAAAGTTGACCGGGCTTCGCTTTAACGCCTGTGTAAGGACCAGTCGCGGCAAGCGGTGATCCAGGAATGGCAGGGCGCGGAACAGCGGGCTGTTGAGAGCGTCGTAGGGATCGTCGCCGGCCCAATCGTTCATACGACAATAGGCGACAAGCTTCAAAATCGCCGCCTCAACATCGATCTCCATCGCGGCTGAATTGACCCGGGGCACCACTTGATGAGTATCCATTTATGAGTTCACTACAATTGCTGGCCTGCGACCCTCTTACGTTGAGCCGACGCCATGGCAGCACGGCGCAAATGGCGGTTAGCGTCTTGATTCTGCAATCACGGCGATATGGTTGACAATGGCGCTAAGAGCGCTGCGTTTCTCCCCAGCGCTTCGCGTCCCGATGTCGCGATGGACCAATTTCAAGTTCGCGCGCACTTCATCTGCACTTTGCAGCATAACGAGCCGTCCGCTCTTGGCCAGGTATTCATCAACTGCACCTTTCTTGCCCGAAAAATGCTGTACACCGGCACGCCAAGCGCCGCGGCCTCGCGGTTCATCGTTCCACCGCCACTAATGACCACGTCGGAGAACCAGATCAGATCAAGACCATCCACTGCCCGTTTCGGAACAATCACTTTTCCCGAGTCAAATAGCCTAGGGTACTGCGTCCGGAGCTCCGCTTCCTGTTTCGCGGTGCGTGGGACCAAGACAACCTTGATATTGGGAGTTTGTGAAATCACCTCAAAAACCGCATCGAGGAGGACCTCGCTCTCCGGGTTGTGGTAGTGAGCCTCCGTCGCAGGGGGACGTAGAGTAACCATCAGTTCCTGATTGGTGATGCCGAGGATCCGCTTGATCGCTGGATTGGGCCGGAAGGACGGAACGTAAACATCCTCTTTGATACCGGGGTACCTTAGGATTCGATCGTTGCGCAGCTTTAGCGCGGTCCCTGGAATGACGTCCGGCAGCATTGCCCAAGCGTCGCCTAAGAACCATGCCCAACGTGCGTGTTCGTAATCCATGATGGTGATGGTGGGAATGCGCAGCAACGAGGCGAGGACGAACATAGAGCGCGACCCGTGCGATACCGCCAGTTGCGGCCGCTGCCGCAGTACGTAAGGTAGGAGCTGCATCGCGCGAACCGCGGTGCCCGCCAGCTTCGCTGCCGTATGCTTGCCATAGTGATGTCCGATGCTGCGATAGTTGAGTTTCATCAGGTCGGCGAGTTCTCGCACTTGAAAGCAATCGCGGGCTGTGAAGACAACGGAGTATCCTCGAAGCTCCAGCTCCTCGGCAATTGGCTTGAAGAACGGCACGTGCGGCGAATTGTCGAGATCGATCCAGATTTTTCTCGGGGCGGTTGTTCTCGCGACGGAGGCCGACCCCACTGATGCGGCGCTCTGACGATCTATCGATGCTTCTTGTAACGTGGACATCTCTGTCTTTCTTAAACCGTCACGGACAAACTCTGGACCGCGGAAGCGTGATCGTGGCGCAATCGCATAAACGAAGCGACTACCTCAACAATGCGCCCGGCCACTTTGCATCCCACCTTTTCCGCAACTAAGCTGTATCCTTTACCGCGGTCGAAGAGCCGGCGGCCGCCAGGTTTTCTTCGCTGATGCTTACTTGTTCCGGTGATTGCAGGCGAGCGTTGTTGGTTGAGATCGCCTCTCGCAGGAGACCTGCGAACTGGCGAAGGGGTTCGCACCCTAGGTGTAGAAGAATGACCGCTGCGACATAGAGGGTGAAAAAAACGGCTGAAGTCGTTAAGAGACGTACTAACGCTCCGGTCCAGTTTGGTAGTTCCGCCAAAAAGGGGGCATGATGGATCAAGAATGCACACCCACACCCGGCCAGTAGTGACGCTGCAAAGTATCTCCACGTGCTGCGAACCACTGCGGTGACTTCAAGCTCAATCGGCTTGCCTGCGTAGCGAAAGGCGGGAATAAACAATATCCAAAAGGAAGCCGACCAGGCTACTGCCACTCCCGTCGGTCCCCAGGGCAGCGCCAAGACGAATAGCGCGCCAGTTACGACAAGTTCGATTATTGTCCAGCGCAGATACCGCCCCGGTGTACCAATGGAAAGGTGAATCATTACGATTGCTTTATAGATCAGCAAAATTCCGATTCCTGGGGCGAAAAAGGTAAAAATCAAACCTGCGGTTCCCCACGCGGGTCCCAAGATTAGTCGGATGAGATCTCTACCGACGAACGTAAGGGCCCCTGCAGCGCCCATGCCCACCAGCGCAAGCGCCGAGAGCCCGGCAAGAAAATGCCGTCGGTATTGAACAGGGTCGCGAGCCAACCGGCTCAAAGTGGTGATTGCAACCGGGAAGGTGGAAAAGAACTGGTTTACGGGAAGAATAAAAAGATCATACGCCTTCTTGTAGAACCCCAACGACGCCGGGCCAAAGCGCCATCCGACGAGGAGGTTATCGATGTTACGTGTCCAGTAGTTGACGTTGGTTGCAGCGCTGACATGCATAGCAAAAGAAACCAGCGGCACGGTGCCCTCGACGCGACGGGGAAGCCCCGGCACCCACCTGCAAAAAACCCAACCACAAATCGAGGCAGCAAGCGGTTCCGCAATCACACCTCCGACCAATGCCCAATAGCCCCATCCTGCCAGGGCAAGCAGAACCGCTGTCGTCACCGAAACGACACGACTCGTAATCTTAATTCCCGACTGAGTAACAAAGCGCATGCTGCGGTCCAGGAGCGCGAGGTGAACGACCGAGGTACCGGTAAAAAAAATCGAAAGGGATGCAACGGCAGCAACACGCGAGATACGCAGGTCAGCATAAACCTTAGCCAGTATCGGCCCGGAAAGGGCGAACCCCAGCGACAGCAACACCGATATACCCAAATTGATCCAGAAGACATTGCTCGCGACATCATGGTTCATATTTTCTCGTTGGAGAATGGCCTCCGGAAAGCCGATGCGCACGATCGTGGCGAGAAATATGCTGAACGTTGTGACCACCGCGACCAAGCCGAAGTCAGCGGGCACCAACAGGCGAGCGAGAACAATCACGCCGGCAAATTGGACCAAATACGAACTGGATTCAGCGAGGAGGCCAACGCCTGCTCCGCGGATAGCAACACCGCGCAACTGATTGGCACCGCCCGATATTCGCAATATTCCGTCAGAGTCGAACGGTTTCAAGCGCAGTCTCTTTCACGGGAGAGTGTGCCGCGTGGAGTGGAAGAAGAAGCCGGAAGGGTCATCGGTACTAACAGAGACGAACTCTTGCATCGAGGAGTGAACGAACGCCTAGCCATCCGGACCGGGATGCCCGGCCCCGACTTAGCGGACAAGCAGCCCGGTCTTTTTGTCGACAAATCCGGCAACAGCTTTCGCCACTGCGTGCTGCTGGTGGGACGTGAGTTGTGGGAACATTGGCAGGGAGACGATCTCGCGTGCGACTTTCTCACAAATCGGGAAATCGCCTTGTCGGTGGCCGAGGTGTTGATAGGCCTTTTGCAGATGGAGCGGGACGGGATAGTGAATTCCCGTTCCGATGTTTTGTTCCTTCAAGAAGGCCATCAATACTTCACGATCGTCGGTGCGCACAACGTAGAGGTGGTAAACGGCACGGGACCATGATGGTTCGAATGGGATTCTGACTGGATTGCCGACGGCTTCGAACAGCCGCTTGTACTCTTCTGCTCGTTCGTACCGTTGGTCGTTCCATTTCGCCAAGTGATTCAACTTGACGTGAAGGATTCCGGCCTGAATTGCATCTAGGCGGCCGTTGTAGCCTTCTATATCGTGGTAGTACTTCCTGGCTTGGCCGTGATCGCGGATCATGCGGATCTTGGCGGCGATCGCTTCGTTGTTGGTGGTGACCGCTCCGGCTTCGCCACAGGCGCCCAGGTTCTTGCCAGGATAGAAACTGAAACCGGCAGCATCGCCCATCGAACCGGCTTTGAACCAGCGATTCCGCTTGCGCGAGAAATACTCGGCGCCGTGGGCCTGGCAGGCATCTTCGATCACGATCAGGTGATAGCTGGCCGCCAGTTCAAGGATGGCATCCATGTCCGCCATCTGCCCATAAAGGTGCACGGGAATGATGGCAGTCACAGGGCGGCCGCTGCGTTTGCTGATGAGTCGGCCGTCCTCGTGCGTGCACTCAGCTTCCAGATAGGCATGCAGTTTCACAGGATCCATGTTGTAAGTGCGTTCGTCTATATCGACGAACTCGGGTTGCGCACCAGCCTGCGAAATCGCCTCTGTGGTGGCGATAAAAGTGTTCGGAACGGTGATCGCAACATCGCCCGGTTTGACTCCGGCAGCGATCAGCGCGAAGCGGAGCGCGTCCGTGCCACTGTTGACCGCAACCGCATGTTTCGTTTGGCAGAAGGAGGCAAAGGCCCGCTCGAAATCCTCTACCATTGCACCGCCGACAAAGCCCGCGGTGCGCAACGCTCTTTGAAAAACCGCTGTCAGTTCCTGCTCGAGTTCGACGTGCGGCGCAACCAGATCAAGAAAAGGAATGCCCTTTGACTCACTCATGTGATCGACCCCAGTATTAAATTTGACGGAAGATTTTTGCCGGGTTACCGGCAACGATGGTGTTGGCGGGAACATCTTTAGTGACGACTGCGCCCGCTCCTACGATGGCATTTTCACCAACACAGAGGTTGGCGAGGATGGTGGCGCCCGACCCGATCGATGCGCCTTTCTTGACGACCGTTTTTTCGACTTTCCAGTCGGCTTCGGTCTGGAGACCTCCGCCGGCAGCGGTGGCGCGCGGGTAGGAATCGTTGATAAACATCACGCCGTGACCAATGAAAACGTTGTCTTCGATGGTCACGCCTTCGCAGATGAAGGTGTGGCTGGAGATCTTGCAGCATTTACCAACCGAGGCGTTTTTCTGGATCTCCACAAACGCGCCGATCTTGGTCTCATCGCCGATTTCGCATCCGTAGAGATTGATGAATTTGGAAAGCTTGACGTCTCGACCGAGCTTTACACTCGGCGCAATGCTCAAGAAATCATCCATAAGAGTGTTTGTGACAGACCGAAAGGTCTCACCTTGCTGCCGGTTGTGGGGGCTGCCACTCTGGGCGGATTTAGACGTAGACCAGTTCGCCGCGCTTGGCGAGCGATTTACTGGCTGCCTCCAGCATGCGGACGACCTTCCATCCCGCGCAACCGTCGTTGAATGGTTTCTCACCCTTCTTGATGCATTCCACAAAGTACTCAAGCTCCAGGCGTAACGCTTCCACCTGTTCGACCTGCGGCGCCCACATGTCGCCTGAGCGATAACTGACGAGCAGGTGGTAGACACCTTCCTGGCTCTTCACATCCACGCCTTTGTCATAGATCTTCAGCTTTTCGTCGGCCTCCAGATCGTTCCAGACCAGCATTTTCTTTTCGCCGCCGATCAGCGTGGTTCGAACTTTGACCGGCGAAATCCAGTTCACGTTGACGTGTGCGATCATCTTGTCCGGAAAATATGCGGTAATGAACGCAATATCTTCGTGCCCGTTGAGGTGGGCTTGTCCGGTGGCCGAGATAGCCTCCGCATCTTTATGCAGCAGGTGATTCATGATCGAGAGGTCGTGCGGCGCGAGGTCCCAAATCACGTTGCAGTCATGCTGAAAAAGCCCCAGGTTCACGCGGGTCGAATCGTAATAGTAAAGCTTGCCGAGCGCCCCCTCCTTGAGTAGTTTCCTTATTTTGCGGACCGCGCCTGTAAACAAGAATGTGTGGTCGACCATGATCTGGAGGTTTTTCTGCTCCGCCAGGTTGATCAGTTCTTCTGCCTGCCCTGCGTCGCTGGTAAACGGCTTTTCCACGAACACATGCTTGCCGTTTTCCAGCGCGACCTTGGTGAGTTCGTAGTGCGACCACACGGGCGTGATTACCGCAACGGCATCCACGTCAGGGGATTTTGCCAGTTCGTTGGGGTCGCTATAGATAGGGACCCCCGGGTGTGCCGCCTGTATGCGCGTGCGGGCCGCGGGTGCCCGATCGCATATTCCAACCACCTGGCAACCCTCCAGGGCGCGCAAGTTGCGAACGATATTCGGCCCCCAATAGCCATAGCCGATTACACCAAACCTAATCATAAGATTCCACCTTGATGACTACTCCTGTCTAACCTAAAAGAAAGGGAGACAATTTCTATGTAAACGATGAACTTGCCTTAGGGAATATATAAAGGGGAATTGCTATGCAAGGTATTTGGAGCGGCTAGCAGGCACCGTTCCCGGCGATCACTGCCTTTGGTGTCCGCAGCAAAATCTTCAGATCAAGCCAAGGGGAGCAGTTCCGCGCGTAGCGCAGGTCCAGTCGAACCATGTCGTCAAATCCGACGCGACTCCGCCCCTGGACCTGCCAAAGCCCCGTAATTCCCGGCTTGGCTTCGAGCAAGCGGCGCCGATGCCAGGTCGCGTAGGCCTCGACCTCGTAAGGTACCGGAGGGCGCGGCCCGACCAATGACATATCGCCTCGCAGGACATTGAGGAATTGCGGCAATTCATCCAGGCTCGTGCGTCGCAGAAAGTTCCCCACCGGGGTGATCCGAGGATCGTTGGTGAGTTTGAAAATGCCGTCGCCGGCGCCGTTCGTCGGCTGCTTGGCCGCCTGACCGGCAATAAGTTTGCGCACGTAGTCCTTGTGTTGGCTGGCATCGTTATTTACGAACATCGACCGGAATTTCAGGAAAGTGAACGACGTTCCGTGCTCTCCAATGCGCTGCTGACGGAACATAATCGGCCCCCGTGAAGTCAGCTTAATCGCTACCGCAATCACCAGAAACACCGGGGATAACAGAACCAGCAAAAACAGGCTTCCCAAAATATCCATGCCTCGCTTCGCCATTCGGCCCAGTCGACTGGCCCCGTCGCGCTTGTGCAGGTCAGGATAGAGTGTCGGGTTACTCTGACGTTCTGGATTGTTCGAGTCCCACTCCTCTGGGAACAAGTGAAATGAGAACTTGATCTGGCTGAACTGTTCGGTCGTAAGTCGCCCGCGGAGGACTTCACTGATCCGGGCGAGGATCGTGCTAAGGATGAGATTGTTTTCGAGTGTTATCTCCGTGAACATCACGCCCACGGCAGAATTCTCCTCATACCAACCCATTATGTCGGTTTCGCGCGTGGCGCTGTGCAGCGCGGACAGAATGTCGAGCAGAATGCGCCCATTTTTCTCCGTCGGTTGGGTGCGCCCCGTATCCATGAGCATCAGGACAAATGGACGCTGCGTACGCTCGCTGCGTTTTCGTTCCAGCGAGATCATTCGACGGAAGACCTCCTCAGCAAGGACTTCCTTCAGATCCAACCCGTTCTGCGGTTGAACGCTCTTAGCAGATCGCGGTCTTGCCGTTGTTGACGACACGGATGCATCTCCTCGGTCTACCGATGGCAACCAGGCCACCGTAGCCTTACTGACAGATTGAGTTAACGGGGGAAATTGAGCTAAGGGGAAGAAGAAGCGGAGTTTCAGTCTTCGGCTGCACCTGACCGAGATTCCTCACCATCCGAGACTGCCGAGCTGTACCGTGAATAATAATACTTGTTATCGTTCGTGCTACAACTGTTCACCACGACGCCAAGCATGACGGAACCGTCGATCGCTTCCACCGCTCGCGCCAGCTGTTTCTTTTCGCACACGCCCTCGCGGATCACAAGCAGCGCTCCGTCGGCCAGTTTCATCCAGAGCGGTGTATCTGCCAGCGGAAGGACCGGAGGTGTGTCGATAATAATCCAATCGAAGGATGTTTCCAGCTGTTCAAGCAACTGCTGGAGTCGACCCGATTGCATGACCTCGATCGGATTCTCCGGTGTGACGCCGGCGGGAAGGAACCAGAGGCCGGAGCCCTGGAGCTTGTAAACAACTTCAGGCAACTGGCGCTCTCCTCGGAGCACCTCGCTCAGTCCCGGCAGGTCGCGGCGAAAGCCAAAACGGCTCGCTAACTCGGGGCGTCTCAAATCGCCATCGATCAGTACCGTATGGAGTACCTTGCTCCGGGATTGATTGAGCGCGAGGTTGGCCGCGATCAGGCTCTTCCCTTCCTCTGGAATGCTGCTGGTAATGACGATGCGCTTGAGTTTGCGCTTTTCGCGCAGGTGCCGCAGCTTCAATCCCAGGACGCGAAACTTTTCCGCCGCCATGCCGCCTTGATCCGTCAGACACACCAGCCGGGCGTCGGCCGTCAGCGCTGGCGAGAGCATCTTGGCGGAAGCAAATGTTTTTACCCCTGGGGACTCTAACTTCGCTGCCAGTGGCAACTCGGAAAGAGATTGCTTGTGATCGATTTCCTGTTCAACCTTTTGCAACAGCTCCGCGACCGAATCGGCATTTGTCGGCACGCTTCCGCCCGAACGCTCGGCTTCTGCTCGCTGCAACGCTTCAAATATATAGCTCATGTAGAGAAAACCCGTTCCTACTGCAGCCGGCCCTTCGTCTCTGTTTGATGCATTCGGTCCCGCACATCAAGAAGGGTCTTAACCGCCTGCAGCAGCTCTTTCCGCTCCTCTTCCATTGACACCCGGGCTCCGATATTGTTCCTCGGCTCCACGTCCACCACGCCGAGCCGCAAATCCCGCGCGACGCCATCAATGATCTCGGATGTTATCGTGGCCGCGTGTTGGGCGTAGCCCGCGAGCAGCGCGTTCTCGCAGATGGTGTTGATCAGCCGGGGAATTCCTCGCGAGTGGCGGAATACAGCCTCGATCGCGGGCTTGGAAAAAATCTCGACAGCCGCAGGCGCCCCCGCAATCCTAAGACGGCGGCTCATGTACTCCCTGGTTTCATTCGGACTCAGCGGCTCGAGATGGCAGCGAAGTGCGATCCTCTGTTTCAGTTGCCGAAGTTCATGGGAATCGAGTTTCTGGTCGAGTTCCGGCTGACCCGCCAGCACGATCTGCAGCAATTTCCGCTGCGACGTTTCCAGGTTGGTCAAAAGCCGAATCTCTTCGAGTATTTCCAGTGACAAGTGGTGAGCCTCGTCCACCACCAGAATCGTGGTCAATCCCTTCTGGTGCCTCTGCAGTAGGAAGCCGTTCAGCACGTGGATCAGCTCGTCCTTGGCCTTGTCCCCGACCGGCAACCCAAAGTCACGCGCGATATAGCGCACGAACTCCAGAGGCGCAAGGGTCGGGTTGAAAATCAGAGCAAAGGCGACATCGCGGCGCTGCAGCAACGCCAACAATGAGCGGAGAATCAGCGTCTTCCCCGTGCCCACCTCACCCGTCAAAACTACAAATCCGCGGTGCGCCGTCACTCCGTAGTACAAGGAAGCGAGCGCTTCGTTGTGTCGCGTCGTGGGAAACAAGAACGACGGATCCGGGGTAATCTCGAATGGGTTTCTCTGCAGGTTGTAGAAGCTTTTGTACATGATTTCTAGCCGTACAAATACGTTACTGCCGATCCTAACAGGATGAAACCCACGATCACCACTGCCGCCACGCCCGCCGCCCAGGTGCCGCGCCGGCGGGACGACAATTCCTTCACGCTTTCGATCGACGGAATTTCCGCAATCACGTCGTAGGGAACAAGCTTCTTGATTTCTCGCTCACTATAGACTTTGCCGCTCAGCTTTTCCTGGCCCAAAGCGAGGCCCCCGCCAAGGAGGAGGCCCACCGCCAATCCCGCACCGCACAACAGCAGACGGTTCGGCTTGTAAGGTCTCACCGGAAGGTTCGGCGGGTCCAACATGCGGAAATGTTCACCCTGTTGCGTTTTCTCCAGGTCGGTCGACATTTCCGACTGGTTTTTCTTGGCTAGCAGCGATTCGTAGTCCGTCTTCGACTGATCATAGTCTCGCGTGATGTCGGCAAATTGCTGTTCCATCACCGGGGCCATATTCAGCCGGCCTTGGTATTGGGTGATCTTGTTCTGCTCGTCTTTGATCTCCGCCTCGCGATTCGCGATTTCGAGCCGGTTGGCCTTGAGCTGACTTTCCAACTCCAGCATCGGCGCGGTTTTCGGGTCGGATGACGTAGCGGCGGCCGGGGCCGGAGTGGAGTCAGTCGCCGGACTATTCATTTCAGCGATGATCCGTTCGCGTATCTTCTCCGTCCGGGCAATTTGCTCTTTGGTTTTTCGGACGTCGGGATGTTTATCGGTGTAGTGAGACGTCAGATCCGTCAGTTGCGCCTTCAGTTGATCCAGCTCTTTGTCGATCTCGGCAAGACCGATGGGTCCGCTCGTTTGGCCCGACTTCGCACCGCTGTCCATGGAGCGGTATTGATTGATCAGCGATTCCAGATAGGTGTTTTGCTGTTTGGCCCGGTTCAGCGAGTCCTGGTTCGCCTGCACCTGATTCTGAAGACCTGCGAGAATCTGCAGATTGCTCTGAACCTGGTTTGGTAACTCACCCAGATGCTGATCTTTGAACACGCGCAACTTCGCTTCTTGTGCAGCCAGTTTTGCACGCGCCTGATCAAGCTGATCTTGGAGGAACTTGGTAGTGTTTTCTGAACGCTCCTGCCGCTGCTCCAGGTTTTCCGTAATGAACAAGTTCGCAAGCTCGCTGGTCGCCGCCTGCGCCATCTTCGGATCGCGACTTGCGTAATAGATATTGAAGGCGGAAAGCTTCCTGTCATCGCCGTGCGACAGTTCGATTTCGATGTCTTTGCGCATCATCTCCACGAGTTCGTCGGGTCCCTTGTGTTTCCGCTCCTGCGCGTAGAGACCGAGAGAATCGATGATGCGGAGAAGACGGGTGCGGCTCAGGATCTGCTCGGTAATGCTATCCAGCTGATGCTGAATGTCGCTGTCAATATTCGAGACAACATACTTCTCCGGTACGGATGGCTGCTCGACAAGAATGAGCGTGCCCGACCGGTAGGACGACGGGATGAACCAACTGGCTCCCCACACCAGCAACCAGCCGAAGAAGAAAGGCACCAGAAATTGCCATCGTCGGCGGCCCACGATTCCCTTGATCTGGGAAAACTCTATCGGCTCGATTGATTCTTGCAGTTCTTCTTCCATGCTCTACATTCCTAAAGGTTTTGCCCATTGGTACGAAAGCGTCGCAAACACTCGATTCCGGTTCGCATCGAGCGTCTGGGTCGGGCCAGACACTCCGAATTGCTGTTGGAAATCGTGGGTATAGCCGAACCGGAACCCGAAACTCTTCCCAACATTATGCTCCAGGGAAATACCTGCCGACGTGTTATCAATTGAGGTTGCGCTGGTCACGAAGGGCACGGTGACCGATTGATTCGTTCCGTAACTTGCATTGAGAGCAACCGCCCAGCCCGGAACCACTTCGCGCCGGAAGTTGCCATGAACTGTCTGCAAGCGGACCACACCCAAAACACCGGCGCCGTCGCTGATGCTTCGGGTGTATCCGGCGGAAATACTGGTCCGGACGTTTCGCCAGCCACCATCCGCTCCAAAGGAAACGGACCAATCATTCGATTGCGTGGGCTGCGTCGCACCTGGGACCAAACCCTGATTCTCCGAGTACTGCGGACCGACAAAGGCCGTCACTGTGAATCGTTTCGCAATGCTCAGCGTGTTCACCAAATTGAAGCTACTGACCCGGGTTTCTCCATTCGGATTGAAGGTGATCCGATCAAATCGGTAACTCAAGCCGCCCCAGTCTCCGAGGAAGATTCGGTGTAGCCAGAACGCGGAGCCTGACGCGGTCTGCGAATCCGTCAGGCTTCCCGCAGAAACGTTACTGAAATTTAAATCATAGAATGACCCGCTGGCCCCAATCAGATCGTTTAAGGCAAAGTGATAATTCGTTTCTACCGTGGTCAAGCTGGATCGTTGCGTGGCCAATGGAGTAATGAGACTCGTGTTCGGCCCGCACGGAGCCGACGACTCTCGGGGCCATTGCCGGCATCGAAGAATCCGGTTGTCAAGGAAAAGTTCTCGGCGATCCGCAGATTCACGTGCGGGCTCAACCGGTATTGCGAATCGAAATTCAGGTTTTGCGATCCCTGGTTCTCGCTCGTGATCTTCTGATTCATTGTCAGGCCGCCAGCGTATCCAAGCGTCCAGCGGATTCGAGACGACGATTCCTCTATGCTGATGTTGGGGAAGATCGACTCGCTGGTATTGCTTTCCGCCCCGCTTGAAGCCAGTAATGGGTTATCGTCGTACGCCGCGCCCACATTCACCCCGCCTCGCAGGTAATTCGATCTTTCCACTCCGAAATGAAAGCCGAAGAAATTCCCGATCCCCCAAGCAACGCCGGTATCTGGGGCAAGTCACTGCTTGAGTCCCTCGGTGCCACCTTCCAGCTGCATCCCTGCATGGCCGAAATGCGGCCGCAGCCGGAGCCGCTCTGGCGTTTGCCATTGTCGCCGTGCGGAGTCTGGACGGGCGGGTTCTGCGGAGGGTCCGGAGTTCTGCCCCGCCGAGAAAACCTGCAACCCAGCCAACAGCCACCCGAGAATCAAACAGCGTCGAATACTCATAACCACCACTACGGAATCACCACCGTATCACCAGCTTGCAGGCGAATATTTTGCTCAGGATTCTTGCCTTTGATCACTTCTTTGTAGTTGAACGGGATTCGCTTCTGTGTTCCGTCGGGAGCTTGTCGAAGAACATAAATCGACTTCTGCTTGGCGAAGTCTTTGAAACCACCGGCCATCGCAATCGCATCGAGCACAGTGGTCGAACTCGTCAACAAATAAGCGCCCGGGCCGAACGACCATACCCAGGATGTTCACCTTCTGGCTCTTGCTATCGGTAACGATGACCGTGACTTCCGGCTCGGAGATATAGCTCTGCAGGCGCTTGGTGATCTCTTGCTCAAGCTGTAGCGGAGTTTGACCGCTCGCCGTAAGTTCGCCAACCAGAGGCAAAGAAATCTTTCCATCGGAACGAACGGGAACGGAACGCGTGATCTCCGGTTCCTTCCAGACATTGATTGCCAGGACATCGTTGGCGCCAATCACGTACGAACTGTCCGAATGTGCAGCCTGCGAGCCTTGCTCCGGCTTCGCGCCCGCTTGCTTGTCGGCAGGCGGGCGCGGGAGGTTGCGATGAGGAATTGGATTGCGCGAATGCTCCGATGGACACCAGCACCAGAAGCGTCAGAACTGACATGATTCGATGGGCCGTCGTGGTTTGCGTCATAGGCAATGCTTCTCAGCCTTCCCCTGCGTTTAACTTAGCTGGTAATCGTAGTCCTTCACTGCGAATCGGTTCAATCGCCACGGCTTCCACGGCGACGCCTATTTCATTTGTCGTATGGCGAAAAGCCGCGTAGCTTCTACCGGCGGCACCAGGCCATACTCCTGGATCTTGTAAAGCAGCGCACGATAGCTGACATTCAGTAATCGAGCAGCCGCTTTCCGGTTCCAGTGCGTCTGTTCGAGCGCGCTGGCAATCGCCCCACGCTCGGCTTCCCCTTTTGCGTTTCTTACCAGCAACTTCAGCGATTTTTCTTCCGCGATCTGCGTGTTTGAAGGGTGACCGTTGATTTTCGCGTACCCGTTCCCGTTTCTAGTCCCATTCACACCCTGATTGGCGGGCACGCTGGCTGAGCACGAATGTAACACCTGCAGTGCCGCTGCCTCATCGCCGTGCGCCAGGAAGCGTTTGGCAAAGTTCTCCAGCTCGCGCACGTTGCCGGGCCAGGAATATTGCTGGCATGCATCAAGCAGTGCGCTTGAGAAGCGCGGGGCGGGCACACCATAACGCCGGGTCAGCCGGTTCATCAGGTGTCCCAGCAGCATCGGGATTTCCTCGTGGCGCTCCCGCAGGGGTGGCACGCGCAATTCGAAAACGCTCAAACGGTAGAACAGCTCTTCCTGAACTCTCTTCTCCGCCGCCGCCAACTCCAGGTCGTTGCACGTGGCCGCGATGATACGCACATCGGCCCGGATCGGGTTTTTGCCGCCGCACCTTACAAACTCTCCTGTCTCCAGCAGTTTCAGCAGCCGCCGTTGCACCGCACTCGGCATAGCATCGAATTCGTCCAGGAAAATCGTTCCCTTGGCGCACTGCTCGAACTTTCCCGGCGTCGATTCCGGCTGCCGGTTGGCAGAAGTATGTTCATAACCGAACAGTTCATTCTCCAGCAGATCGGAGGTGAGCACCGCGCACTTCACCCGCATGAAGGGGAAGCTCGACCGAATTGAAAGCGAATGGATCAGCTGGGCAGCCGTCGTCTTCCCGCTCCCCGCTTCTCCGGTAATCAGCACCGGCACGTCGGTCTGAGAGAGTAATTCCGCTTGCGTTCGCAGCCGGCGCGTGGCCGGGCTGGCCGCAATGAAATACAGCTCTTCGCTGATTCGCTCGATTTCTGTTTGGTACATGTTTAAGGGTTACGACTGGAAGGAAAACCTCAGATGGCTTACCAGGAGATTTGGTTTATTTGCGGATTGCATCCAGTTTTTCAAACGGGCTCGACGTCGTATCCATCAATTCGCACGGCCATCGACCTTTGAATCGCATCGATGGAGATGATCAGGCTGTGATCGCCGTTCTCCGATAAGAACACGCCCTCCACGCCGTCCATCGCTCCGCCGCATACCCGGACCCGTTGCCCAATCTTGAGAAAGGGATACGAGCGCCAGGGCGCCGTCTGCGTCAGGACCTTCTGAATGCTTTCAATCTGATCATCGGGAATCGGCATGCTCGAACCGCGCATCCCCACAAAACCGTGAACACTTTCCACCTGATACACGCGCGTCCGGTCTTCCGCGCTCAAAGCGCTGCGGATGAACACATAGCAACTGAACAGCGGCACTTCTACTTTTTTCTTGCGATCACTCCAGCGATGTACCTGGATCGTGGTCGGCACAAACGTCTCCATGCCTTGCTCGCGCAATCGCCGTTCGATCGCTTTTTCGTGGCGCGCTCTGGTGTGCAACGCGTACCAGCGCAGTTGTTCCTGTGCTAGCCACGGGCTCGACCCGCTGCCCTCGTAGCTCTGATTGGCACTACTCATAGCTTCGCCCTCTGAGTCCCACTGTATTGGGACCGCTTGTCTCCCACGGGAGACACGTCACCGTCGTCGTGGGGAAGGGGTATCTGGTCCTACAAGGGGGGAGTTACTTGTGTCTTAAAGTTATGGTCACTTGCAAGAACGTGCAAGTGGTAAGACTACTTAGAACATACCGACCCTGCCCATTCGAGGGCCGGTCGTCTCCCTGACCAAGCTATTCGGCTGGGAGACATTATTCCATGGCACAGCCGTGGTAGACGCACTCGCAGGGCCGAAGAGTTCCCTCGTCAGGCTCGATTGATCCATCGCTGGAATTGGTTCTATCTTATTGCCATTGTTGATGTTAGTGTCTGTCTGCCTGTACTCGACTAACTACCATATCGATGACCGAACTGGAGGAGATTGCTTGTATCGTCGTGCAGCTGATAAAGCTGCATTCGATGGGGGGTCCAGTAGTGCACTTTCTTGCATATGTTGCAAACCCTTTGCTTGCCGGCTGGCGAGTTTAGTGGTACAGTCTCGACTGTAGCAAGAGACTGTGGTCGGCTTCTTTTGCTTTAGTTTCACCCTTCCCCCCGAGGCCACGGTAGCGACGAACGGACTGCCTTTTTGGCTCCCCCTTCCGGCTCGTACCACTAAATATGAGGAGGCCCGATGCCGCCCCATGAAGGACCGGGTTCGGACTTTGTTAGTGTCGTAGTTGCCGACAGCACACGGATACATACCCAGCTGTTGGCGGACGCTCTGCGCAATGATCGCGGTCTGCAGGTCGTGGCCGAGGCCTCGAATTCCGAGGAGTTGTTGGCGGCCATTACCCGCGTGCCCATCGACGTCGTGGTCATCAGTCACAATCTGGACGACCAGCCTGGCCACGGCACACAGGTTTTGCGGCAGATGCGTGCTCTCCGTCCGCAGATCAAGGGCGTCATCTTGCTCGATTCGTCCAAGCCACAAGAAGTTCTAGAGTGCTTTCGCGCCGGTGCCAAGGGTATTTTTTCCAAGCAGGAGCGACTGGAAAGCCTTTGCAAATGCATTCGCAGCGTCCACGAGGGACAAATCTGGGCGCGGAGCGTCGATCTGGATCATGCGCTCGAAGCGTTCGCCAATTCGCCGCGCGTCCATGCCACAAATCACCAGGGGATCGAATTGCTTTCCACGCGGGAACGCCAGGTCATTCAGCACTTGGCTGGCGGCATGACCAACCGCGAGATTGCGCACGCTCTCAACCTCAGCCCGCATACGGTCAAGAACTACCTGTTCCGTATTTTTGACAAGCTGGGTGTCTCCAGCCGCACCGAGTTGCTCTATCTGACGATGAACAACGCGCAGGCACAGTCACAGGACATCGCCCACGGAGAGAGCCACGCATTCTCGGCGACTATCGAAGCCGCCGAGGCCGGCAACCCCTGCGCACAACTTCGCCTGGCCGAGCATTTTTCACAGATCAAAGATCTTCAAGACAACGGAGACGCGGAAAACGCGGGCTTCCAAGCCGCCTCCGTTTCCGCCTACATGTGGTACTTACTCGCCGAAAAAGCGGCCACGCCAATGCTGGGGCAAATCGAGGAGGGCAAGAGAAACATCAGCCAGACGATGTCTCCTCAACAGCTATCAGAGGCCGAAAACAAAGCCGCCGCGTGGTTGAGAAACAGCAAGAAAAACTCTGCTTTCGCCGGAGGCAGCGAAGTAGAGGCCGGCCGTCAAAAGACCGGCGGACAACGCAGGCACGCCGCCGCCCGATAGAATTTCTACGCTAGAATGCTTCGCGCTGCTTTACAATTTCGCCATGGCGATCCCTGCCGAAATCCACGGCCAGCGTTACATCACCCTCGCCACCTTCCGCAAAAATGGTGTCGCGGTGTACACGCCCATCTGGTTTGCGGAAGACAAAGCCAAGCTCTACTTCATGACGAATAGTAAATTGGGAAAGTGCAAGCGCATCCGCAACAACCCCCAAGTCAAGATCGCCCCCTGCACCATCCGCGGAAAAATCACTGGTCCCGAACTCCCCGCAACCGCCCGCATCCTGCCCCCGGAAGAGTTTGCTCGCGTGCGCCAGGCGATCAATACAAAATACTGGCTCGCACGTCTTCCATTCCTGTGGCGCAACACCGACACCAGCGTCGAGATCACCCTCACAGCCGGCGCCTAGCGCTTGACCCGCACTGCGGAAGCTTCCGTCTTCGCCCGGGTATAGGCGAACTGCAGCTTCCATGCCCGGTCGCCAGACTCACTGGCTTGCAAGGGAGAAAACTTCCAAGCGCGAGCTGCTTCCAGTGCGAGGCGCGAAAAATACGGGCTCGGACCGGGGGATTCGAGCTTGGCCTGCGCCACATTGCCCGCCGCATCCACTTCGACTCTCACACGAACCTTGATCGTGCCCTGAATCGTATGGCGTGCGCTTGGCGAAACCTGCGGCATCACCCGCTGCACCACACCGCTCTGATCATCAGCGGCTGCAGCCTCAGGATTCGCAGACGAATTCTCATCCCCGGACTTCGACCTGGCCTTCCCGGTCGTCATGGAACCCGGTTTTGGCGTCGTCCCTGCCGGTAACGGCGCGGACTGTGAGGCTTCGGTCGCTGCACTCTGCTGAGTTTCGGTCGATTGCACTTCCACCGGCGAACCCGACGGTTTCGGTCTTGCAATGAAAAAGAAGGCGACCACAACCGCTGCCACCAACCCCAACACGTAGGGCCATTTCTTCGATTCTCTGTGCTGGCCCGCGACCAGGGCCCCAGAAGCCGCCCTTTCAGGCTGCACTGACGTTGTCTTCCGACCCTTCCCTTCTAACCGATCGCTTATTTCAGCGACGGTCCATCGCTGCCCGGCATCAAGCCGCAAGCAGTGCCGAGCGATCTCGCGGAATGGCTCCGGGACCGTCTCCGGCACTTCCGGCGCGCCCGGCCGTGCGCGATCCCATACCGGCAAGTGCTGTGTCAGCACCTCTGTCAATGTCATCCCCAACTGCCAAACGTCGGTCGCCGTCGAAATCGTTCCGGTCGCCGCTTCCGGTGGATCGTATGCGGTCGTCGCTCCCGTGCCCCTCTCGCCCGGCACGCACAGGGCGTCGCTCGACAGCTTCACCTCGTCCCCGATGGCCAGAATATTTGAAGGTTGGATGTGACCATGCGCGTACCCCTTCCCATGCACCCATTGCAAAGCACGCAGCACCGGCGGAAGCAGCCCTCGTGCTTCCTCTGGCGTCAGGGCACGCTCCGGCAAAATCTGCGAAAGATTTTCCTCCGCATACTCCATCACGATGTAGAGAAACTCCGTGCCACCCAGCTCGCGGCGTCCCGTCGCAAAGATACGAATCAAATTCGGGTGCGTCAGTTCGCCAGTGGCCTTCCATCGGAGGAGTCGATTCTCGGCATTCGCGGGGTCGGCCGGGATCAACTTGATCGCAACCTTCCCGGGATCGCCCACACGGGCCGGCGTAACGGTAAGGAACACAACACTATGATCGGAACCACCTAAGTAGTTTTGCAACGGGAATTTCCCATCGACAGTCCGACCTTCCCATTGTTTCCAGGTCTCGCTCATATCCGAGCCTCAATCGCCCGCAATTGTAAGTGACCGCACGCCAAGTGGATCCGTGATTTGTGAAGTTGTCGTAGTCGTTAGGACACCGCCAAACACCACTACTGCTTAACAACCAAACCGTGACAATCAAGGTAGTGTATCGCAACACTCCTGCGCCGTTTGTCCTAACGGTTCGGCCGTGATGTTCTCGTTGTGGATTGTGAGGCAGGTTCAGTCAGGCATTATCAGGTTATGCCAAAAAAAACGTCCCACGCTTCGGGACTCCGAAACGTGGGACGGACAAAACTTGCGCGGCGACGGCGCGCAACGTGCAACTTCTATGGATTGACCTTCTGCGACAGCACACCCGACGTGCTGGTCGTGAAGTCCGAATTGCCGCCGTAGACTGCGGTGATCGAGTCCGTTCCCTCCGCTAGCGTCGACGTAGCAAACGTCGCCTTGCCGGCGCTGAGCGTCCCCGAGCCCAGCGTCGTCGTGCCGTTCTTGAACGTCACCGTTCCGGCGGGCGTACCTACCCCCGGCGCCACCGCCGTCACTGTCGCGGTGAACGTAACCGTCGTGCCCGATGTGGAGGGATTCAACGAAGACGCGATCGTGGTTTTCGTGCTCGCTTCGTCCACTACCTCGGAGACCGCAGCCGACGTGCTGGTGCTGTAGTCGGTACTGGCCACATACTCCGCTGTGATGCTGTGCGTTCCGACAGCTAGCGTCGCAGTAGCGAAGGTCGCTTTCCCAGCCGAGAGTGTGCCTGTCCCCATGACCGTCGCTCCATTCTTGAATTGCACCGTACCGACTGGAGTCCCCGTCCCGGGGGCTACAACCTTCACGGTGGCGGTGAACGTAACCGTCTGACCGAAATGGGACGGATTCGCCGACGACACTAACGTGGTTGTAGTGTTCGCCTTGTCCACCACCTCGGATAGCGCTGCCGAGGTGCTGGTGGCGTAGTCGGTACTGGCCACATACACTACCGTGATGCTATGCGTTCCCGGGGCTAGCGCCGCAGTAGCGAACGCCGCTGCTCCACCCGAGAGTGTGGCCGACCCTAGCAGAGTCGCTCCATTGTTGAAGTTCACCGTACCGGTCGGAGTTCCCGCCCCGGGGGCTACCGCCTTCACGGTGGTGGTGAACGTCACCGACTGACCGAAATGAGACGGATTCGCCGACGATACTACTGTGGTTGCAGTGGCCGCCTTGTCCACGACTTGCGACAACGCCGCCGAGGTACTGCCCATGTAATTCGAACTGCCGCTGTACACAGCGGTGATCGAGTGCGTCCCCACCGCAAGCGCTGCGGTTGAAAACGTCGCCTTACCGCCGCTGACCGTAACCGTGCCTAGAGTAACCATTCCATTCATGAAGATCACGGTGCCGGTTGGTACGGGCGTCGCAGTGTGTGTAATGGTAGCGGTGAGCGTGACGGTTTCGTCCCACTTCGACGGGTTCGCGGAGGAAGTCACCACTGTGGTCGAGTCGTTTTTCACCACCTGAGTCTGCGCAGGCGACACGCTTGCCAGGAAGTAGGTCGAGCCCAGGAAATCGGCGGTGATCGAGTCACTGCCCACCGGCAGCGCTGAAGTGGTGAACGTTGCCACCCCGCCGCTGAGTGCGACCGTGCCCAGCACGGTCGCGCCGTTCTTAAAGGTCACGCTCCCAGTTGCCAGGCCAGAAACCGCCGTCACATCAGCCGTGAACGTCACCGGCTTCCCAAAGCCTGACGGGTTCACCGACGACTTGAAAGAGGTGGTGGTTCCGTCCGTGATCCCGAAGGTGAGTGTTTTGGTCGCCTCTACGTTGCCGGCGATGTCGGTGGCATAATACTTCACCGTGTTGGCGCCGTTCTTTCCCACGAGAAACGCTACGGAGTATGTAAGCCATGTTCCGCCGTTGACCTGGTAGAAAATATTCGCGACACCTGACCCGGGGCTGGGGTCGCTCGCGCTGAGAGTGACCGACGCCAAGTTCTCGTAATACGAGCCGACTTTCGTGCCGCTCACGGCCGCCGTGGCAACGGGGGCGACGGTGTCATAGCAGAGCGGGCCGTAGGTCTTGGTCGCATTCCTCCCCTGGTTGTCCCAGGCTTCCACATAGACGGTGTGACAGCCTTGGCTGACCCCGCCCGAGCAGGCGTCGGCGACAAAGGAGAGGCAGCCGGTTTTGCCGAAGGCGTACTCCGGACCGCTGTAGAAAGAGTTGCCTTCGCCGCCGTGCGGTTCGCTGGTGGGGTCGCTGGGGATGGAGTCCCAGCCCTGCGTGAATCCTGCGACGCCAGTGGCTGGAAATGTGTTGCTGGTACTGTCGGTGACCGTCCAATCCACTTGCTGATTGGAGTTGTACCATTTGTTTATGGCCGGGCCGGAGTACGTGATGATAGGTAGGCCGTCGCCGGGAATCATTTGCCAGTTGATGCCCCAGGCCAGTTGCAACATATTGGCCGAGCCCCAGCCAGTAACCAGGTCGAAGCCCTTAGCGGCGCAGAAATAATACAGGTTCCAAAACACAGTATCGTTATTGTTATTGCAGCCGCTGAGGATGTCGTAGAAAGGATTGTGAGGCGCGCCGTCGCCCGGCAGGATCGTATAATAGATCCACTGAGGGGCGTAGCCGATCGGGGTGCAGGCGGTGGTTCCATCGCTTCCGCAAATGTCGCCGATGTAGTTGAGGTAGGTGTTTTCCTGGGCGAAGAAGCCCGCCAGCTCGGGCGCCACGATGCTGGTGCCGCCTTCGCTTTGCCATGACCCGCCGGAGTAGTACCACTCACCCATGACATCCGGGTTCGCGGTCAGCGCCATGTCAGGCACCAAGCGGTTCGTGTTGCCGGTGACCACGTACTTCGTGCTGCCTTTGTACTCGTAGTAGGGAGAGACGAGGGTGCTCTGCCAGGGGGGCGCACCAAAAAGGACGCTTACGCCGCCGGTGCTACCACCATGGTTGGTCGCGCAAGAACCTTTGCCGCTTGTCCCAAATTCTCCTTGCCAGCCGATTTCACTCACATAGATTCCGGAGTCGTTCAACAGAAGCTGTGTGCCGCCCGCCGCAACGAAATCGGGATCGGAGGACGGGTAATCCACTGCGGTCGCGTCCCCGCAGCCATCGCTGGCGCCGTTATCGCCGGAGGCCGCGATCAGCGTCCAGCCCTCGCCCAACATGGTGTTGAAGAGGGGATGCATGGTACCGGTCGCATATGAGCCTGCGAATCCTACATTCTCCACAAAGCCGTAGCTGGTTGAAACCACCTTCGCATGGTTGTCGGATTTAATGTCCTCGAAAGTGTCGTAGTACGTGGTGTATGCGTTGTTTGTCATTTCGTACTCATAAATATGCGCGGTGTCAAGATAGGAGCCGTAGCTGTTGGACATTGCGCCCGAGTACTCGACATCCAGGGGAGCTTCACCGTCCACAGCCGGACAAGGCGATCCACCGATGCAGTACGCGTTGATATTCGCTGCCATCCCGTAGTACTCGAAGAATGTGGTAACGTCGGTGTTGCTGAAGCCTCCATACCCAACGAGCGCGATCGAGGAGACAGCCGGCGAGCCCGTCGAGTCGTTATGCACGTTACAGCAGTGGCTCAGCCTCTGTAGAGCGTTATAGTCGTAGCCCTCCGAACTTTGTATGTTGCTGGGATTGGCGGCGTAAGTGCCGTCGATCTCGCGCAAGGGGTAGCTATCCGAAGGAATTGGACTCGGCGCTGACCCACCCGCCTGATTCGCAAGGGCTAGGCTTGCTGGTGCCTTTGTCGGGTCGCCGTCGAGGTGCATGCTTTCTCCCTCGGAATAAATGGGGCCGGGAACATAGTCGGCACCCTTCGTCGTGCTCTTGCTGGCCCCTACCCTATGGACCCTCTCGACGTTGTTGAGGCCCAGCACGGTGTGAAGGATGCCGGAGAGGCTCGCCGGGATAGACGGGTTGCGATCGTTGGAGAAATCCACTTCGTCGCCGACCTGGTAGTTATTGAGGGTGACCCCGAAGGCCTTCTCGATGACCCCGGACGGAGCTTCAACGTCCACCATGAGCCGATCTGCATAGCGGTTGGTCACGGTGAGGCCCTGGCTCTTGGCCCAGTCCACAACAGCCTGCTCATCCTCGGCTGCGGGTGCAAAGCGGGCGTTCCATTCGTCGGCGGTTAGAAACTTGTGAAAATTGGGCGACCCCTTGGTTATCAATTCCTGGATGAATTGCTCTTCCTCTGCCATGTGCGGCGCCTGAACTGCCAGCCCGAGGCGCAGCATTTGATTGGGATTGTAATGACCAACCAGCGTAGCCGAGCCGTTCTCGACTTTCATTGGCACGTGCTGACCGAGAGTGACGGTATCGGAGGTCTGGGCCAATGCAGGCCATGAGGCGAACGCGCACAACGCGACGATCAAGAGGAATTGACGTGCCCACGCGCTGTTCGCGGAGCTGGTCGAATGGCAATATCGCATGTTCTTCTCCTTAGTGCTTCCCACTTCAGTGCTTCCCACTTCGCGCGGGGCGGTGATGGCGGATGTCGTCGTGAATGACCATAAACGTGACTGCCAGCATCCCAGGAAACCACTACCCGCGAGTGGTCTCACATCAAACCGAGGCTATTCACCCAAGGGTTTCCTCTCAGGTGCATTGGTAAAGATTTGGAAATTTGACCCGAACTCAGGTCGGCTACACTGGGGAAGCGTAGTGGCCTACGCTGACACCGGCAGCTTAACGCATTCCCAAACTATGTCAAGTTAATAATTGTGTCCTTGCGAAAAAGATTGCGGGGAAGATAAAACTTTTGCACTCTCCGACACAAGACATCTGCATCGGGGCGAACGTGCTTTGGTCGGGCCAAGCACTTTGCCGCATGACGTTTACGCTGGCTCCTGGGTCCTGTTACCATCGAATGTTGTTCGGAGCTCCGCGTTATTTCTTAGGCAAGCAAATTTTTCTTCGGAGGCATGATGGCCGTAAAAATTGGCATTAATGGATTTGGACGTATCGGGCGCAACGTTTTGCGCACCGCGCTGGCCGACAAGAACCTCGACTTTGTCGCGGTTAACGATCTCACCGATCCCCAAACTCTAGCTCACCTGCTCAAGTACGATTCGATCCTCGGCAACCTGCCGAACAAGATCACCGCCGGCCCCGACAGTATTTCGATCGACGGCAAGACCATAAAGGTTTTTAAAGAGAAAGATCCGGCGGCTCTGCCCTGGGACTCCGTCGGAGCTCAGGTCGTCATCGAATCCACGGGCCGGTTCACCGATGCCAGCGAAGCCAAGAAGCATCTGCGGGGCAGCGTGAAAAAAGTCATCATCTCCGCACCGGCAAAGAATGAAGATCTCACGGTCGTGCTTGGAGTGAATGAAGAGAAGTACGATCCGGCCCGGCACCACATCGTCTCCAACGCTTCTTGCACCACGAATTGTCTAGCCCCGATCGCCAAGGTCGTGAACGACACATTCAAGATTGTCAGCGGCACCATGACTACCATCCACTCTTATACGAACGATCAGGTGATCCTCGACTTTCCGCACAAAGATTTGCGGCGGGCCCGTGCCGCGGCAATCAACATGATCCCAACCTCGACCGGTGCGGCTAAAGCGCTCAAGCTCGTCATCCCCGAGCTGGCCGGCAAGCTCGACGGATTCGCGATGCGCGTACCCACGCCCAACGTCTCGGTGGTCGACCTCGTCGCTTGGGTGGAGAAAAAGACCACTAGAGAAGAGGTCAACGCCGCCCTGAAAAAAGCCTCCGAGTCGGGCCCGCTGAAGGGCTACCTCGGGTTCGAGGAGAACGAACTGGTCTCCTCCGACTTCAAAGGAGACTCCCGCTCCTCCATCGTCGACGCGCCCATGACCCTGGTGGTCGCCGGCAACTGCGTCAAGGTGATCTCCTGGTACGACAACGAATGGGGATACTCTTGCCGTGTGCGCGACTTGATCAACCTGATGGCGGCGAAAGGCCTGTAGGATGTTGCTGCGCTCGCGCCTGTGCGCTAACGGCTAACGACCAGCGACTAACGACGGGGTTCCTATGTCCAAACTTTCCATTCGCGATCTTCCTCTGAACGATAACCGCATCTTCATGCGAGTCGACTTCAACGTCCCGCTCGATGACGGCCGCGTCATGGACGATACGCGCATCCGCGAAACCCTGCCCAGCATCGAGTATGCCCTTCGTCATGGCGCGCGCCTTATCCTTGCATCTCACCTCGGCCGTCCCAAAGGGAAGCCGAATCCAAAGCTGAGCCTCAAGCCGGTCGCCGAGCGTCTGCGCATGGTGCTCGACAAAGAACTGTCGCGCGGCGAGAACGTCGGCTTCTGTCCTGAGTGCGTTGGGTCCGAGGCGGAGGAAATGGCGCTCAAGCTGGAGAAAGGCCAGGCGCTGCTGCTTGAGAACCTCCGCTTCCATGCCGAAGAAGAGAAGAACGACGAGCATTTTTCAAAACAACTCGCCAAGCTTGCCGAGTTTTATGTCAACGACGCATTCGGCACCGCCCATCGTGCTCACGGTTCCACGGTTGGCATCACCCGGTTCGTACAGAAATCCGCCGCCGGTCTGCTGATGGAGAAAGAGCTGCAATATCTGGGTCGCGTCCTGCAGAACCCCGAGCGCCCCTTTGTCGCCATTCTCGGCGGCGCTAAGGTCAGCGACAAGATCGGCGTCATCCAGAACCTACTTGGCAAGGTTGACGTTCTCATTATCGGCGGCGGCATGGCGTACACCTTCCTCAAGGCGCAAGGCGAATCCGTCGGCAAGAGCCTGGTGGAAGAAGACAAAATCGAACTCGCCCGAGACCTTCTACAGCAGGCCAAAACCCACAAGCTCAAGTTCCTGTTGCCCACCGATCACGTTATCGCCGACCGCGTCGAAGCCGGCGCCCTGACCAAAATCGTCAGCCACGGCGAACCGATCCCCGCCAACATGATGGCTCTCGATATCGGCCCGCAATCGATCGAGGCGTTTTCCGAAGAGGTAGCCCGCGCCCGCACCATCGTCTGGAACGGCCCCATGGGGGTTTTCGAAGTGCCGCCCTTTGCGAGAGGCACCTTCAAGATTGCCCAGGCTGTGGCAGATAATCCCGGAGCCACTTCGATCGTAGGCGGCGGAGATTCCGTCGCGGCCGTCAAGGCCGCCGGCGTAGCCGACAAGATTACCCATATTTCAACCGGTGGCGGCGCCTCACTGGAATTTCTGGAGGGCAAGAAGTTGCCCGGGGTCGAAGCGCTTACGGAGAAGAAGTAGGTCGCAGGTGTCAGGTCTAGCTTTTAGCTCGCAATCCAAAGTTTTCGTATCGGAGCATCGCTTTAGCGATGCCGAAAGCCGCATTTCACCAAGTCCCTTTTAGCGCCCGCTATGCCTGACTTCGCAGCCCGACTGACTCTCGCCAACGGCAAGACGGTCGCACTCCATGGCCCCGCCGATATCACCAAGGAAACCACAGGTGCCATCGTAAACGCCGCCAACTCGTCTCTGCTCGGTGGCGGAGGCGTGGATGGAGCAATTCACCGCGCTGGCGGTCCGTCGATCGTCCAGGAATGCAGGCGGATCGTGGCCAAGATAGGCACTCTGCCCGGCGGCAGAGCCGTCATCACCACCGGCGGACGATTGCCGGCCAAGCATGTCATTCACACCGTCGGCCCAGTGTATCGGGGAGGTCAACAGCGCGAAGCTGAAACGCTCGCCAGTTGTTATCGTGAGTCCATCCGCGTCGCCGACGATCATGGAATCTGCTCGTTGGCCTTCCCTTCCATATCAACCGGAGCGTTCGGCTATCCCGTGGAAGAGGCCGCTGAAATCGCAGTTCGTGCCGCTGTCGAGGCTCTGCCAGCCTGCGCCCATGTGGAGCACATCCGTTTCGTGCTCTTCGACAGGGCCACCTGTGAAACCTACGTTCGGGCCGCCGAAAAATTATCCCGGCAACCGCTCACTAACTCCGTTACGTTCGAGAAAGGTGCTTCATGAGAAAAAAACTCATCGCCGCCAACTGGAAGATGTATAAAACTCCCGACCAGGCCCGCGACTTCTTCCGCGACTTCCTTCCTCTGGTGCACGGCCACGAGCGCGACGAAATCGTGGTTTGCCCGACTTACCTCGCGATTGATGCCGCTGTCCACGCCGCCAAAGGCTCGAACGTGGGTATCGGCGCGCAAGATCTCTACTGGCAGAAAGAAGGCGCCTTCACCGGAGAAATCTGCGGCAGCATGTTGGTGGCGGTCGGCGTAACGAGCGTCATCATCGGGCACTCCGAACGCCGCCAGTATTTCGGCGAAACCGATGACACGGTCAACCTCAAGCTCAAAGCCGCCATCGAATCCGGACTCACCCCTATCGTCTGCGTAGGAGAAGTCCTCGAAGAACGCGAAGCTGGACTCACCGACGACGTACTGCGCCGCCAGTGTCTCCGCGCTTTCCACAAAGTTTCGGCCAAGAAAGCCGTCAATCTGGTGGTGGCCTACGAGCCAGTCTGGGCCATCGGCACCGGAAAGACCGCAACCCCGCAAATGGCCGCCGACGCCCACGGAATCATTCGAGCCCAAGCCGCGGAATCCTTCGGCCAGGAATTCGCCGACAAACTCCGCATCCTCTACGGCGGCTCGGTTAAACCGGAGAACGCTCATGCCCTGATGTCGGAAGAAGAAATCGACGGCGCGCTGGTAGGCGGGGCCTCGCTCGATCCCAAATCGTTCGCGGCCATCGTGAAGTATTAGAGGTCTGAGACCGCCAAAGCCTGTCGCCCGCGGCCAGAAAAGCTACTAGTTACCAACTGGTACCCGGGGTCCACATGGCGCACCCCGTTCTATGTGACGGGAAGCCTTGACAGTCCCGCCGGTGAGCAGCACAATGCCTACACAATTTCTTGCAGAGCCCGGAATCGCGCCTTTTCGGGGCAATCCGCAAGAAATGAGGGGGCGCACGTGGAACGTTTGAAAGGCACCGTCAAGTGGTTCAACAACGCCAAGGGATACGGCTTCCTCGGCCGAGAAGATGGACCGGATGTATTCATTCACTACAGCTCAATCACCACCGAAGGCTACAAGAGCCTGCAGGAGGGCGACAAGGTGGAGTTTGAGATTGTCCAGGGACAGAAAGGGCCGCAAGCGGCCAATGTGACCAAGGCCTCCTGATCAGAGGTGGCTTTTCTCACGCCGGTTGCAGGGGCCAAGCCGTTCTACGCGTCGACGGCTGTGTCGACTGCCACGCTGACTGTGTCTTCCCGCTTCCTGGCGGCGCGGCTCTTCTTCAGCGCTACAATCTTCGGTAGTGCCTCAGTTTGAACAAACTGAGGCACTACCCAATCTTCTCTTGGGTTGACAACGCTTAGTCGATAACTTTGATTTGATAACTCTGATTCGATAAATCCGATTCGATAAATCTGGATGGACAACAAAGCCATTGCCGGACTTCTCTACGAGACTGCCGATCTGCTGGAGATCGACGGGCAGGATTCGTTTCGCGTTCGTTCCTATCGCAACGCGGCGGAAGCCATTGAAGCGCTGCCGCAACAGGTCGCCGATCTGATCGCGGAGCCGAAAAAACTTCTCGACATCCAAGGCATTGGCAAGGGCATGCAGGCCAATCTGCTGCAGCTTTTCAAGGATGGCAGCATTGAAGCGCACTCCGAACTACTGAAAAAATACCGGCCCTCGATGCTTGAACTGCTCAAGATTCAGGGCCTCGGGCCGAAGACGATTGCCTTGATCTGGAGCGCCTATCAGGTCAGCGATCTTGAGGGCGTGGAGAAACTGGCGCGCGAAGGCAAGATCCGCACGCTGCCGCGCATGGGCGAAAAGCACGAACTAAAGCTGCTCAAAGCGATCGAGGACTATCGCCGCATCGCCGGACGATTTCTGCTCGATACCGCGGAAGAGTTGGCGGAAAAACTCGACGGAGCATCTGTTGGCAGTTCCCGGCATCGAAAAAGTTACGCCCGCCGGATCGCTGCGCCGCGGACGCGAAACCGTCGGCGACCTCGATATCCTGGTTACCGGCAAGGGCTGCATTGAGGCGGAGTCACGTCAGACACTCATCGAACATCTGCTCCGCTTCCCCGGCCTGATGGACGTCATCGCGCAAGGAGAGAACAAGGTCAGCTTCCGCCATCGCAACGGCATGCAGGTGGATGTGCGGCTGCTGCCGCCGGAATCTTTCGGGGCGGCCATGCAATATTTCACCGGCTCCAAGGCACACAACGTGGCCCTGCGGCAGCGCGCGCTCAAGATGGGCTTCACGCTCAACGAATACAGCCTGGCGAACGTCGAAGACGAGAAGCCGGTCGCGCGCAAAACTGAAGAAGAAATCTACGCCAAGCTCAAGCTCGACTTCATTCCTCCCGAACTGCGCGAGAATCTGGGAGAGATCGAAGCCGCCGCCGCACACACGCTGCCGGTGCTGATCGAACTAGCCGACATCCGCGGCGACGTGCATATGCACACCGTCGAAACCGATGGCCGCAACACCATTGAAGAAATGGCCGAAGCGGCGCGGGAACGCGGCTACGAGTACATGGCCATCACCGATCACTCGAAGAATCTGGCCTTCGCCAACGGGCTAACCGACGAGCGGGCGCTGGCGCACATCGAAAGAATTCGCGCGGTCGAAAAACAGATGAAAGGCATTCGCATTTTCGCCGGAATCGAAGTCGATATTCTGGGCGATGGCTCGCTCGATCTCTCCGACTCGGTGCTCGAACAAATGGATATCGTGATCGCCAGCGTGCACTCGCAGTTCAATCAAGACCGCGCCACCATGACCGATCGGCTGCTGAAGGCCATCTGCCAATCCCAATACCTCGCTGATCGGACATCCGACCGGACGGCAGTTGCTGCGGCGCGACGCCTACCAGTTCGATTTCGACGCGATTCTTAAAGCGGCGGCCAAACACAAAGTGGCGATGGAACTGAACTCCTATCCCGAGCGGCTCGACCTCAATGATGTTCATCTGCGAATGGCCAAACAGCATGGGGTGAAGATCGTGATCAACACCGATTCCCACCATACTTCTCACATGGAGAAAATACGTTACGGAATCACGCAGGCACGGCGGGCATGGCTCACCAAAGACGACGTGCTGAACACTTTGCCCTCGCAAAAATTCGCGAAAGCGATGAAGCACGGCTGGTAGGTCGGGCGAAGGCAGGGAAATAAATTACGTTACAACCACTCGAACCTACCAGCAGATTCCTTCATAGGTCCGAGGGCCTTCTGGACGCCCCGACCTATCCAAGTGGATGAGGTCAATCACAATCTGCTCGGGCCGCAGGTACCTGGCAAGCCGATCTTTGCTCGCCGATTTGTTGCCGAGAATCACGACTTCGGCGGTGCGCAGGACGCCTTCGAGATCGGCCGAGAGCACGGAGCCGATGTGCGGGATGACCTCTTCTATGTACTGGCGATTGGAACCAGCGAGGCGGCCCAGGGAAACGTCCTCGTCCCACACTTTGACTTCGAGACCCTCGCCCATGAGGCGCTTGATCAACTGCACTTGCGGACTCTCGCGCAGATCGTCAGTGCCCGCTTTGAAGCTCAGGCCGAGCTGCGCAATCCTCTTCTTGCCGGTGCTCATCACCATTTCCACGGCGCGATCAACGTGCTCCGCGTTGCTCGGCATCAGCGATTCGAGCAAGGGAAGCTTGAGATCCAGTTCCTTGGCTTTGTAGGTGATGGCGCGCAGATCTTTCGGAAGACAAGAACCGCCGAAGGCAAAACCCGGCGAAAGATAAGCGGGGGAAATATTCAGTTTGGTGTCCGATGTGAAAATCTTCGTCACCGCCTGCGCGTCGACGCCCAGATGCTTGCACATGGTTCCCATTTCGTTGGCGAAGCCGACTTTCACCGCGTGATAGCAGTTGGAAAAGTACTTAACCATTTCCGCGACAGGAATGGTGGTCTCGTAGAGCGTGCCGGGAGTGCTCTTGTAAAGCTCACGCAGCGGCGCGAGGTGCCGGGTGTCGCTGGCTCCAAGAATCGTGTAGGGCGGGTTCAGGAAGTCG
Organism: uncultured Acidobacteriaceae bacterium; assembly: GCA_963760175.1. Lineage (GTDB taxonomy): Bacteria > Acidobacteriota > Terriglobia > Terriglobales > Acidobacteriaceae > Acidiflorens. The sequence goes on along the minus strand of CAVXBU010000008.1, from coordinate 53,130 downwards.
GCGACGGCGCTGCCCTCGCGCATGAACTCAGGGTTATAGCAAACGGTGAAACCCTGCCCGCACTTCTTCCCACTTTCTTTTTCGAGGATGGGGAGCACCACGGTTTCGGTGGTTCCGGCCAGCACCGTGCTGCGCAACACAAAAACGTGCGGCGATTTTTTCTGGCGAATCGCGGAGCCGATTTCTTTCGCTACATGCTCGATGTGGCTGAGGTCGAGCTTGCCATTTTTCAGGCTCGGCGTTCCCACGCAGACAAACGAGACCTCGGAATTCAGCACGGCTGCAGTGGCGTCGGTGGTTGCGTGCAACAGTCCGGCGCGATGCGCCTCGGCGACCATTTCGGCCATACGGGCTTCTATGATCGGGGTGCGCCCCGAGTCCATCGTCTCGACTTTCGCGCGGCTCACGTCGACGCCCATGACGTTGTGGCCCATGGATGCAAAGCAAGCGGCCGACACGGAGCCGACGTATCCCAACCCAAAAATGCTAACGGACAAGCCCAAGCGCATTCTCCTGGCCATCGAGTGTCACCTAGTGGCCCTTTGAACTATACCAACCCCTCGTTGAGTGGTAGCAAGCCACTTTCCACCGGGACGTCGGACGACCTCCAAGGCAGACTACAACATGCTCATTTTCAATGTTTTAGATAACATTCTTAATGCGGTCATCTAGAGCCATCCAGCGTGGGGCAAAATGTGGACAACTATTTCCGCAGGGTGGGAACTCTGTTGGATCAAATTGCCACTACCCTAAATCTATCGCGATGGGTGATCGCAGGCCGAGGGTACCAAGAGTAACGCGCGGGGCGGGAGCGTGTTTTCAGCATGTAAAATAGACGAATCTGTGGCTTCTGGATGGCACAGCAAGTTGGCGCGCGTACCTGCGTGGAGAAACACTAAATGTGCGGGATAGCCGGGATTCTTGAATTTGGACGGGGCGCACGGGCGAACCCTGCAGCCTTGCGCGAAATGTGCCGCGTAATCACTCATCGCGGCCCCGACGACGAAGGTTTTTATAGTGACGGGGCGGCAGGCATCGGCATGCGGCGGCTCAGCATTGTCGATGTGGCGGGAGGGCATCAGCCGATTTCGAACGAAGACGGCTCGCTCTGGATCGTATTTAATGGCGAGATCTACAACCATCTAGCCTTGCGCGAGCAACTCATCGTGCGCGGCCACCGCTACAACACGCACAGCGATACCGAGACCGTCATCCACCTGTTCGAAGAGTACGGCGCGGATTGTGTGCAACATCTGCGCGGCATGTTCGCCTTTGCCATCTGGAATCGCAATACGAAAACGCTCTTCATCGCACGCGACCGCCTGGGCATCAAGCCGCTGTACTACAAATTAACCCCGGAACGACTGTTGTTCGCATCAGAAATCAAGGCGGTGCTGGCGCATGGCGGGATTCCTCCAGAGTTCAATCGGGCGGCGCTGCCGGAGTATTTGGCGTTTGGATATTTATCGGGCAAGGAGAGCTTTTACGCTGGAATCCTTAAGCTGCTGCCCGGACACACCATGACCGTTGGCCCGGATGGCAAAGCCGACATCCGGCAGTACTGGGACCTGGATGCATCGACACCGCACCAATCGCGAGATGAGAATTACTACGTCCAGAGTTACCGCGAGTTGCTGGAGGGCGCCGTCAACAGCCACCTGATGAGCGACGTGCCGCTGGGCGTGTTCCTGAGTGGCGGCGTGGATTCGAGCGCGGTGGCGGCGCTGATGACCAAAATACGGCGCGAACCAATCGAGACCTTTTCCGTCGGCTACACCGAGCAGACTTACAGCGAGCTGCCTTTCGCGCGCACGGTTTCGGACCACATCAAGTCGCGGCATCATGAAGTGTTGGTCGGCGAGCAGGAGTTTTTCGGGGCGCTCCCGCATTTGATCTGGCATGAGGACGAACCGATCGTGTGGCCGTCAAGCGTGTCGCTTTATTTTGTCGCCCGCCTCGCTCGCCAGAGAGTTACGGTGGTGCTGACGGGAGAGGGCGCGGATGAAACCCTGGCGGGCTACACTCGCTATGCTTTCACTTTGAAAAATGCGGCCATGGATCGAGCGTACCGCAGCATCGTCCCGAGTTCTTTGCGGCGGGGGTTGCGCAACGCGTTCGCGAACTCTCCCCTGCTGGGAGCAACCCTGCGCCGGAAGCTGGAACACACGTTCTTAGCCAAGGATGGAAATTCCTGGGCTTCTTTCTACTTCGATAACTTCTTTTCCGCCTTCGGCGAGGCAGAGCAGAGCGGGTTGCTGACGAGCGAGTTCGCGCAGAAAGTCGCACCCGGCACGGCATATAAGAACGTCATGGATTACTGGGAACGCTCGGCGGCGGTTCCAGCAGGGGACGAACTGCTGCAACGGTTGCTCTATACCGACATTAAAACCTACCTGGTGGAACTGCTGATGAAGCAGGACAACATGAGCATGGCCGCGTCCATCGAAAGCCGGGTGCCATTTCTCGACCATGTGCTGGTTGAATTTGCGACCCGGATTCCGCGCGAAGTGCAGATTCATGGCCTGGCCGGCAAACGAATTCTGAAAAAGGCGGTAGAAGATCTGCTGCCAAACTCGATCCTGTACCGGCAGAAGCTGGGATTTCCGACGCCGTGGAGCGGATGGCTGGCTGGATCGCGGCTGGAGACGATTCGCGAGATGCTGCTGGAGCCGCGCAGCCTGAACCGCGGATACTTCCGGCGCGACGCGATTGACCAGTTGTTCACCGAACAGCGCGCGAAGCATCGCGACAACTGCGATCGCATCTGGCGCCTGCTCAATCTTGAGTTGTGGCATCGCGTTTGTCTCGAAGGCGAAGCGCACGACGAAGTCGGCGAGCCTGCCATGAACATGGCGACGGCGCGGTAGCGGACAACCTTGTGCCACAAATTCCTTCGAAGCAACGTCAGTGCTATCCTCGTTACCTTATGCGCATCCGCCCCTTGCTCTGCTTCTTTGTCGCATTCACCGCACTCCGCGCTTTTGGCCAGCAACCTTTCCTCGACGCTCATCAGTGGACCGCCTTGCGAGACGAATCGAGCGGTGCTGCTCCCTACGAAAACCTTCGCTACCTGACTGGGTTGCATCGAGTACCGGCAACTCCAGAATTTGACCAGGCGGCGCAATTTGTTTTGCAGCGTGCGCGCGAATACGGCCTTTCCGACGCCCATAGCGAGCAGTTCCCGATTGATGGCACCAAGCAGTATGGCCTGATGCGCTCGTACCTGGCGTGGACGGTCGAAGAGGCCCGGCTGTGGGAAGTCCATCCCGAGCATCTACTTCTCGGAGATTGGAAGACGGATCCCATCCGCCTCGCCGACTACAGTCACAGCGCCGACGTGGAAGCGGAACTGGTCGACGTTGGCAATGGCGCGAGCGAAGCCGATTACTCGGGCAAAAATAAAGACGTGCGCGGCAAGATCGTTCTGGCCGACGGCGTTCTGGCGCGAGTGCAAGAATTGGCGATCGCACAGCACGGCGCGGTGGGCATTGTCAGCGACATGCCCAACCAGACCACGGCCTGGTCTGGACTCGACACAACTGTGATTCGGTGGGGGCATCTGAACGCGCGTCAGCCGTCCGGCTTCGCCTTCATGGCCTCCCGCCAGACCGCCGAGGCGCTGCGGTCGCGCTTGCGAAGTGGCGAACACGTCGTTCTGAGTGCCCACGTCAAAGCGACCGTCGGCCCCGGCCACTGGACCGTGGTAACCGCCACAATTCCCGGCACGGACCCTGCCGCCGGAGAAATTGTTTACAGCTGCCATCTCGATCACGAACGCCCGGGAGCAAACGACAACGGCAGCGGCTGTGTGACCATCCTTGAATCCGCGCGTGTGTTGGCGCGTTTAATCGATTCAGGCCAATTGCCGCGGCCGAAGCGCACTCTGCGCTTTACCTGGGGACCGGAGGTCGAGGGCACGATGGCGTTTCTCGCCAGCCATCCCGAGATCAGGCAGCGGTTGCGTGCCAGCATCCACATGGATATGGTCGGCGGCGATCCTTTCAAAAACAAGTCGGTGTTCCATGTCACGGGCACTCCGTGGTCGCTGCCAAGTTTTGTTACGGATGTGGGTGAGGTGTTTCTCGATGCGATTCGCACCGCCGCCAGCGGCTACGCGGCGGGCGAGACGTCTACTGAAACGGGCATTGTGGAAACCCGCGCCGGAGGACCAGGCACCCGCAATCAGCTTATCGGCGATGTAACACCCTATTCGAGCGGCAGCGACCACGATGACTACGACTCTTCCACCATCGCGGTGCCGTCGCTTTATCTTTGCGATTGGCCAGACATCTACATTCATACCGACCACGACAGTCTCGATCAGATCGATGCAACGAAGTTGCGTCGAGTGGCGCTGCTGGGAGCGGCCTCGGGATACGTCTACGCAACCCTCTCTGCACAACAACTCTCAACCTTACTTCCGTTTCTCACTGCGCAGGCGGAAACTCGTCTTGCCCAGGTCTTTGGAGCGGCGCAGCAGTTAGTGGATGACCCTCAACTCGAAGCGGGCGTCGCCTGGTACGAAGCGCGCAACCTGGTGAATCAAACCTTGCAGCGTGAGAGCGCGATGCTGCACTCGGTAATTGAATTTACGGGCGGACCTCCGGAGGCGGATGCCGACGGCGCCAAGGCCCTTGCGGAACAAGCCTCAACTTTCCAAAATTGGCTCGACAAGCGGGCGAAGCTGCGTGGAGCAAAAGGACCGGCGCCCAGCGTGCCCTGGGCCGGCGACTCGGCGGCGAAACGCATGCCTAGCCGCGTGGGAGAATTCGGTCCCCTGACTTATCAGAACGATAACGTCCTGCTGGCGCGCCTGGGTAAAGACCGTTACGAGAAAATCAAGCTCATCAACAGCGAAGCGACGCCAATGCTGAACGTGCGCGACCAATCCGAGCTTTATGCGTACGAGATCGTCAACTTCGTAAATGGAAAACGCACCGTGGGTGAAATACGGGATGCGGTGTCGGCCGAATACGGGCCTTTGCCGGTGAATCTTGTCGCTGACTACCTAGAGGCTTGCGCTGAAGCGGGGGTGATTCAGTGGAAGTAAGTCGCCGGATAGATGACCGATGGATAGTCGCACCGCTGCCGTTCCACGTGAAACACTTTGCACTTACATAACTGTTACCACATGGCAACAAGATCAGTTGCAAAGTGGGCGCGAGAGCACTAGAGTACCTCCAATAAGGACAGTTCACTGCCGGAGTAACTGGCGTCGCGCAGAAGCCGAGTTCGCCGAAAGCTGGAAAGGATAGAAGATTGAAGATCTCGCAAAAAGGTCTTTACGCGCTGCAAGCGATCATGACCCTCGGCCGCCGCTATGGAACGGAAACCGTAAAGATCCGCGACATTGCCCTTGATAGCGACTTGCCGGAGAAGTTTCTTGAGTTGATTCTGCTGGAACTCAAGAACGCGCGCATCGTGGAGAGCGTTCGGGGCGCGAAAGGCGGCTATCGGCTGCGCCGTCCGCCAGCGGAGATCAAACTCAGCGAGATCATTCGTCTGGTTGACGGTCCACTTGCACCCTTTGGGGATGCAGATCAACTCCGCAGCCTGATCGTCACCGATCCTGATCATCGCGCGCTTTACGGAGTGTTCTTGGAAGTGCGAGATGCCGCGGCCAAGATATTGGAGAGCACCTCGGTCGCTGACATCGTCGGGGGGGCCTCTAAGCCCCGCAAGAAATCAAGGCCAAAAGCAAAGAAAGTTACCACCCTGTCGATTGTCCACGAGGGCGCAAAAAGTAATTAGCTCGCTCGTCCCGCGGACGTTAGGCGAGAACCGACTCGTACTCGCCGTAGGCGCCTTTGAAATCGGTGATTTCGTGGCTGCCCTCGAAGTGCCAGATCCGGGTCGCGACCTCGTCGATCAGGTCCTCGTCGTGTGTCACCAACAGCACCGTTCCCTGGTAACGCTGCAGCGAAATATTGAGGGCGTTGATCGATTCCAGATCCAGATGGTTGGTCGGTTCGTCGAGCACGAGCACGTTCGGCTTTTGCAGCATCAGCTTGCAGAAGAGCATGCGCGCCGCTTCTCCGCCGGAGAGCACGTCAGTTCGCTTTTCCGCATCATCGCGAGGAAACAGCATCTGGCCCAGTATGCCGCGAATCTCTTCGGTTGAAGCGGCAGGATCCCACTGATGAAGCCACTCCAGAACCTTGATGCCGGGCTCGATCAGCGCCTTGTGATCCTGGGCAAAATATCCCACGGCAGCTTCGTGACCCCAGATAACTTTTCCGCCGTCGACGAAGGGGCCATCGTAGCCGCTGGTCTTTCGCAGTTCCGACTCTGAAACCGTCGGCGAGTTCGCCACCAGCGCGTTCACTAAGGTGGTCTTGCCGGAACCGTTCCGGCCCATCAAGCGCGATTTTTTCTCCGCGAATCACGCTCGCCGTGAAACCGGAAATCACTTTGGCCTCTCCGTACGACTTGGTAATGCCTTCGATTTCGAGAATGTGCTTGCCGGATGGCCGCTTCTGATCGAACTTCAAGTAGGGACGCTGAATGTTGGACCTCGCCAGCTCGGTAACCTGCAGGCGCTCGACTTCCTTGCGCCGCGACTGCACCTGACTGGAGCGGGTTCCAGCGGCGAAGCGGGCGATGAATTCGTTTAACTGCGCGATCTTCTTCTCACGCTGCGCGTTTTGCCCTTCGATCTGCGAGCGAACCTGCGTCTTCGCGATCACCATGTCGTCATAAGTGCCGGTGTAGGTAATGATGGTCTCGTAATCGATGTCGGCAATGTGAGTGCAAATGCCGTTGAGGAAATGGCGGTCGTGCGAGATTACGATCAGCACGCCTTCATATTGATTGAGAAAATTCTTCAGCCAGTGGATCGAGTCGAGATCGAGGTGGTTGGTGGGCTCGTCGAGCAACAACGCCTGGGGATGTCCGAACAGAGCCTGCGCCAGCAGGACGCGCATTTTCTGCCCGCCCGGTATCTCCGACATCTTCCGCTCGTGCATTTCGTCGGGAATATCGAGCCCTTGCAGCAGAATCGCGGCGTCGGTCTCGGCGGTGTAGCCGTCTTCTTCGCCGACGATGCCTTCGAGTTCGCCGAGTTTCATACCATCGGCGTCGGTCATCTCATGCTTCGCGTAGATGAGCTCGCGTTCTTCTAGAGCCGCCCATAAGCGCCGGTTGCCCATGATGACCGCGTCGATCACGCGATATTTATCGAAGGCGAATTGATCCTGGCTCAAAACGCCAAGCTTGCGCGGACGAACGACAGTTCCCTTCTGCGGTTCAAGCTCGCCGGTCAGAAGCTTCATGAAGGTGGATTTGCCGGCGCCGTTGGGGCCGGTCAGGCCGTAGCGCTTCCCCGGAACAAAGCCGGTGGAAACTTCGTCAAACAGAATTTTAGCGCCGTAGCGCATGGACACATTGCTGACTGAAATCATGATCTTTAATCTTTAGGGAACTGCGGGAATCGGTCCTAATCGTATCGGAGGAAGACGCAGCTGCTGGTATTAGGATATCACGAGCTCGCGGCTTAAGAATCAAAGTCATAACCACGGGGAACACGGAGGTCACAGGGGAACGAAGAATCGCTCGCCGCCGTCGACCGCGTATTCGTGTTAGCCTTTTCAAGCAAATCTTCACCGAAAGCGGAGCGCGATGAACGACCCTCGGCCTTCTTCCGTTAATCTTCAGGCAATCGCTCGGCAGGTGATGCAGGCGGCGGGCTTTCAGCCCGATTTCCCGCCCGAAGTGCAAAAGCAATTGGCGGATATCCGCGCACATGCGCCGCAACTTGCACCTTCCGACAAGGTTCGCGACCTGCGCAATCTTCTTTGGTCATCGATCGACAACGATACCTCTAAAGATCTCGACCAGATCGAAGTCGCTGAACGCTTGCCGAATGGCGACGTCAAAGTGATGATCGGCGTCGCCGACGTTGACGCTTTTGTTGGTAAAGATTCTCCCATTGATCAGCACGCGGAAAGGGAGACAACATCGGTCTATACCGGCGTAACCATATTTCCCATGCTGCCAAACGAACTCTCGACGGGCGCGTCTTCCCTGCTCCCGGACGTGGACAGGCCGGCGGTGGTCGTCGAGTTTGTAGTCAATGCCGGCGGCGCGCTGAGCGGCGGCACGGCATATCGGGCCATTGTCCGTAATAAAGCACAGCTCACTTACAACGCGGTCGGTGCATGGCTGGACGGCACGGCGGCGGCTCCGCCCAAAGTGGCCGCGTCTTCGGATCTTCAGGCTCAGCTCAAACTGCAGGATCAAGTTGCTCAAGCGCTCAAGAAACTGCGCTACGAGCATGGCGCGCTGAACCTTGACACCAGTGAAGTTGTTCCTCTGCTGTACGACGAGCAGGTGGTCGATGTGGTGAAGGCCACGAAGAACCGGGCTACGGACTTGATTGAAGACTTCATGGTCGCCGCCAATGGTGTGGTGGCGCGATTGCTGTTGAACGTTTCTTCCCTGCGCCGCATCGTGAGAACGCCCGAGCATTGGGACGGCATCGTGCGACTCGCGGCCTCGGCGGGTGAAACGCTGCCCGCAACGCCTGATTCCAAGGCACTCAACGATTTTCTAATCAAGCGCAAAGCCGCCGATCCCGATCATTTCGCGGACCTCTCGCTGGCCGTCATCAAACTGGTTGGACCGGGAGAATATGTTCTTGAGCGTCCGGGCGATTCTCCGGAAGGACACTTCGGACTTGCGGTGCAGGATTACACCCACTCGACCGCGCCCAACCGGCGCTTTCCGGATATCGTAACTCAGAGGCTGATCAAGGCTTCGCTCGACGGAAAGCCCGGGCCCTATTCCGATAACGATCTCGCGGCTATCGCCTCGAACTGCACTCAGAAAGGCGATGCGGCGCGAAAAGTGGAGCGTGAAATGTCCAAGCGGTTAGCGGCGATGGCGGTGAGCCGCCGGGTCGGCGAAACCTTCGATGCGATGGTCACCGGAACAACTCCGAAGGGAACGTTTGTGCGCGTGCTGCAACCGCATATGGAAGGGCTACTGGCACAGGGAGCGCAAGGGTTGCACGTGGGCGATATGCTCCGAGCGAAGCTGGTGCGGACGGATGTGCAGCATGGATTTATTGATTTTGTTAAGGCATAGAACCTGACAGCTCTTACATGAAGGCGCATTTCGGGACACTCAGGAGGCAAACATGCGACATAGGATTGGGTCTGTTTTCGCGCTGTTTCTATTCTTGCTGCCGGCGGCGGCGCAAACGCCGGAACTTTCCAAAGGCGTAAAAGAGTTGGTCCGGGTGAATGCGCCCAAGGTCATTCTGACGCACGTGCGCGTGATTGACGGTACGGGCGCGGCGGCGGTGGAAGATCAGAATGTAGTCATCGCGGGCGGAAAGATCCGGGCGATCGAACCGGGCGCGGAAGTTGCGGCGGCCGCGGATTCCACGGTGGTCGATCTCCACGGCTACACTGTCATGCCGGGCATCGTCGGCATGCACAATCACCTCTTCTATATTGCAAGACCGAACCTGAACAGCCAGTGGAAGTCTGATGCTCCGCTGCTGGTGACGCAGATGACCTTCTCCGCTCCGCGACTGTATCTTGGCGGGCGGTGTCACAACCATGCGCACCACTGGAAGCGTGGAGCCGTATGCGGACTTGAATCTGAAGCGCGACATCGATGCGGGCAAACTTCCCGGTCCGCACATTGATGTTACCGGCCCGTATCTGGAAGGGAGCGGAGAGCTACTTCCTCCAGATGCCGCACCTGACCGGCCCGGACGACGCGCGACAAACGGTGGAATACTGGGCTGACCGAGGAGTGACATCGTTCAAGGCGTACATGAACATCACGCGCGCCGAACTCAAGGCCGCGATTGACGCGGCGCACAAGCGTGGGATCAAGGTCACCGGGCACTTGTGCTCAGTTACGTACAAAGAGGCCGCGGAGTTGGGCATTGACGATCTGGAACACGGATTCTTTGTGAACACGCAACTTGATCCGGGGAAAAAGCCCGACGTCTGCAGCGACAGTATGGGGGAGTTCACTCTGGAACACATGCCGCCGGCTAGCGCCGAGGCCAAAGACCTGATCGACACGCTGGTGAAGCATCACGTGGCCATCACATCGACTTTGCCGGTGTTTGAAGGCGAGGCCGGTGGAGGACGACCGCCGATCCGGCAGCAGGTGCTGGACGCGATGACTCCGGAGGCGCGCGAGGCGTTTTTTTATCTGCGCCAGCGCCCGGCGTCGCGGCCGGCTCCCGAAGACGGATGGAGCGATGCTGTTCAAACGCGATATGGAGCTGGAACGGGCGTTCGTGGCCGCGGGAGGCCTGCTGATCGCGGGTCCGGATCCAACCGGCATTGGAGACGTTGTGCCCGGATTCGGCGATCAGCGCGAAATTGAGTTATTGGTGGAGGCCGGTTTTTCTCCGCTGGAGGCGATCAAGATTGCGACGCTGAATGGGGCGGTTTACCTGGGCAAGGAAAAGGAGATCGGATCGATCGCGGCGGGAAAGAACGCGGACCTGGTGGTGATCAAGGGGGATCCGTCGAAGCAGATTTCGGATATTGAAAACGTGGAGATCGTGTTCAAGGATGGCATCGGCTATGACTCGCGGAAGCTCCTGGACTCAGTGAAGGGGCATTACGGGGAGTACTGAAGGATTCGGGCCGCGCGTTTGCGGAAGTTTTGGCGCGAAACTTATGAGGCGAAGCTTTGGCGCGAGGCATTGACGAGAAATGCTCAGCCGTTCTTCTTTTCCAGTTCGGCCCAGCGCGTGTAGAGTTCATCCAGTGCGTGTTGAGCTGCGTCCAGCGCCGCCTGCGCGCTTACCAGCCGCGGAGCATCCATCGCGTTGGCTGGGTCCTCTAACTCCGCGCGTTTGGCTTGCACTAACTGCTCCGCTTCTTCCACTCGCTTCTCGATGGTCGCGTATTCTCGCGCTTCCAGGTAGGACAGTTTCTTTTTTGCTGTTGAGGCCGCGGTCGCCGGAGCGGGGCTGAGCCCCGCCACCACACGAGCCGTGGTTGGCGCGGCTGACTTTGTGCGCTGAGCTTGCCATTGCTCCCACTGGCTATAGTCAGCGAACGTGTCGGCGCCACCTTTGCCGTTTAGTCCTAGTACGATGCTGGAGACGCGGTCGAGCATATAGCGGTCGTGCGTCACCAGGACGAGCGAGCCGGGGAAATCGAGCAGGCTCTCTTCCAGAATTTCGAGCGTCGGAATATCGAGGTCGTTGGTGGGTTCGTCGAGCAAAAGAATGTCGGCGGGCTGAAGCATTAGTTGCGCGATCAGGACGCGGGCCCGTTCGCCTCCGGAGAGGCGGCCTACCGGCTGGCTCAGTTGTTCACCGGTAAACAGAAATCGCGCCGCCCATCCGGCCACGTGAATTACTCGATCACGATAGACGACGGAATCGCCGTCGGGTGCTAGCGCGCGGCGCAGAGTTACATCGGGATCGAGGGTGCGAGTCTGGTCGAAGTATACGATGCGCAACCAATCGGCGCGGCGAATCTCACCACCAGTTGGAGCCAGGTCTCCCTGCAACAAGCGCAGCAGCGTCGTTTTGCCGCTGCCATTCGGGCCGACGAGACCCACGCGCATTCCGGCGGTCAGGATGAAGTTGAGGCCTTCGAATAACGCGCGCGTTCCCATGGTGCAGGTGACATCCTGCAGTTCGATCAGTCTTTTTGTCTTGCGGTCGGTGGTGGAAAAATCGATTTGCGCTGTGGTACTGCGCGTTCTCTGATTCAGATCGGCAAGCTCTCCCATGAGTTCGCCGGCTTTGCTGATGCGAGCTTTCGATTTGCGGGTTCGCGCTTTCGCTCCGCGACGGAGCCACTCGATTTCTCCGTGAACGAGATTTTCGAGCGCTTCCTGGCGTTTGGACTGCGCGTGCAGGAATTCTTCTTTCTTCTCCAGAAAGGCGACGTAGCCGCCGCGGACGCGGAGGGAACCATCGGGATAAATGCGATTGAGTTCGACCATATCGGTGGTGACGTTCTCGAGAAAGTAGCGGTCGTGGCTCACGATGACGCTGGCGAAGGCCGCTTCCTCAAGCAGGTCTTCAAGCCAGGTGATTCCGGGAAGATCGAGATGGTTGGTCGGTTCGTCGAGCAGGAGGATGTCGGGATGTTGCACCAGAGCCTCGACAATGGCGAGACGCTTCTGCCAGCCGCCGGATAACTGGGTGGCTTGCGCCTCGAGATCTTCGAAACCTGCGCGTCCGAGAGTTTCGGCGAAACGAGCGCCGCGCTCGGATGCGGAGACGCCGCACCGATCGAGAGCGCTCTCGATCACCGAACGCACGGTGGCTCCGGGCTTGAATCGCGAGTCTTGCTCGACGCAGGCTAGGCGCGTTCGCTTGCGGAACGAGACTTCCCCGCTGTCAGGAGCGACCTCGCCGGCCAGAATTCGCAGAAGGGTGGACTTGCCGGATCCGTTCGGGCCAATCAGGCCGATGCGATCTCCGTCAGAAATGGTGAAAGAAACATTCTGGAAGAGCGGGTTTGCCCCGAAGGTTTTTGTAATTTCTTGTGCGTTGACGATGGGCGGCAATGATTTGCGGTCTCCTGAAGGTTCTGATTGAGAGTATCAGTTGCCGGGCGTGCGGTGCTGAGCCTACTGCGTAATGACCTTTAGTTTTAGGTCTTGAGTCGCTAGTTCCAAATTGTCTGGCTTGCCGAGGTCGCGCCAATAATATTCATCGGCGCGGAAGGCGAGAATTTTTTCTCGTTGAGCAGCGAGACGCAAATAGGAAGTAATAATCGAGAACGCGCCATCTTCAGTCATCATGGCCAGCAGACGCGGAGAAATCACGTGAATGCCGGAGAAGGCCAATGGGCGGGTATGCTCGGATGGTCGAACAATTTCGGGCTGCTCGCCTTCGGATTGCCGGCCGCAGAGCTGAAGCTGATCGTCTAGCAGATCGTCGAACAGCAGGTAGCGAGAGGTCTTGCGGTCCTGCACCGCCACGGTGGCCAGAGCGCGGTTTGCGCTATGAAATTGTGCCATGCGGCGAAGATCGATGGTGCTGAGGACGTCGACATTGTGCAGGATAAAGGGCTCTTCATCCTTATTCTCATCTTCATTGCGGCGGGAATCGGCAGAACTATCTTCAGAAGGATCGGCAAAGAAATACGCCGCCTTTTTCAGGCCGCCGCCGGTGTCGAGCAACATCTCCTCGCGCGACACTTCGATGCGCATACCGAAGTTCTCGTTGGTTTTCAGATACTCGACAATCATGTTGGCGAAGTGGTGGACGTTGACGATCACCTCGCGAACTCCAAAGCTGCGCAAGCGCGAGAGCGTAATTTCGAGCATAGTGCGGCCGTTGACTTCGACCAGCGCTTTGGGACGATTGTCGGTGAGCGGCCGCAAACGGGTGCCCAGGCCGGCGGCCAGAATCATCGCTTTCATCTTCATTGTTATTGTTACGCTTTCACCGTTACGCTTTCACCGAACTGGCGCTTTGACCGATCTGGCTCTCGCTGGGCCAGCTTTCCTGCTCGCGATGACGGACGACTACTTCCACCCCGTTCCTGGCGCGCAAATGTTTCGCCAATTGCTCGGCCAGGTAGACCGAGCGATGCTGGCCGCCGGTGCAGCCGAATGACACCATCAGGTGTTTGAAGCCGCGACGCTGATAGGCGCTTATGCTGGCGTCCACCAGTGAAATTGCGTTGGCGAGAAACTGGTGCACGCTTTCCTGCTGATTGAGGTAGTCGATGACGGGCGCGTCTTTTCCGCTGAGGGTTTTGAAGCGCTCTTCGCGCCCTGGATTGGGGAGGCTGCGGCCGTCGAAAACGAATCCGCCGCCGTTGCCGGTATCGTCTTGCGGCAGGCCTCGATGAAAGGAAAAACTGAAAACGCGCACGGTTAAATTTTCCGATTGGGATGTCGACGTCAGGCCCTGCAACTTATTCGAGGCCACCATGCTTTTGAATGCTTCCATCAGCGTCGGCAAGGCGATGGGCAACTCCACATTGTGAAGCAGCCAGCGCAGGTTTCTCAGCGCGTAGGGCACGCTCTGCAAGAAATGCTCTTTGCGCTCATAAAATCCCCGAAAGCCGTACGCCCCCAGCGCCTGCATGATGCGGACATAAACGTAGGCGTAGTAAAAGTGCATGAACAGGGAGCGATCGAGATCGAGGAAACCGGCCAGGCTGTCGAGATAATGATCGAGCAAATGCTGGCGCAGATCCGGGGGCAGGTCGGCCTTGGCATCGTACAAAAGAGAAGCGATATCGTATTGCAGCGCGCCTTTGCGGCCGCCTTGATAATCGAGGAAGAAGGGCTGGTCTTGGTTTGGAACTTCGTTCGGAACTCTATCCACGATTTTGCGCAACATGATGTTGCGGGATTGGAAATCGCGATAGAGAAAATAATCGCGGCCGGCGCTCAGCAGGAATTCGGTCAGGCGGCTGAAATCATCTTCCAGCGCCTGTTCGTTGAAGGGAATGCCAGCGAGTCTGAGGAAGTAATATTTGAAATAGTTTAAATCCCACGCGATGGACTGGCGATCGAAGCTGGCGCGCGGATAGCACACCTTGTAGTTCAAGTCGCGGCCTGCTTCTACCTGAAAGCGCGGCAACACGGCGACAACTTTTCGATAGGCGGCGACGGCCTCGGGAGCGATGGTCGCGCCGTCGCGATGCTCCGAGAGAAACTCGTAAAGTGTGGTGCTGCCGAGATCTTCTTCCAGGTAAGCGCCTAGGCTTAAATCTTCGGCATAAATTTCCGGCACCGGCAGACCGTGCCGGCGAAAGTGCCGGGAAAATTCGAGGAAGGCGACATTCTCTTCGCGCACGTCATAGAGAATGCCGATCGCGCTGATTTTGCCGCTGTCGCAAGCCGGATGATCTTGCGCCCCGACCCGCCGAGTTCGCCCTGCAGCGGCTGCACCCGCTCAACCGGCGAGTGGAAATGCTGCTCGAAAAGTCTTTTGAGAACTTCCATGAACTGTGTCGCTGCCTTCCTGTGGCTGCCCCTAAAGATAACATCGGACACACGGTCGGGTGGAGTACGCGATATGGCGCTCACCTCGGTAGTTGAAACGGGAAGCGAGCCACGTGTAGGATTGCGGCCGGCAAACAGCAGGTCCTTCCCCTTCGGCAGGCTCAGGGTCAGGATGACAATTGTTTGTTTGCTGCACCACTTGACCGGAATATGCCCTAGACGAGACATTGATTAGGAACTCCAGAACGGGAGACAATCATGCGCTGGTACCACTATGTGGCGTACTTCTTCGGAGGCGCCTTCCTCGCAAACGCGCTGCCCCATCTCGGAAATGGGGTCTCAGGCCATGCCTTCCAGAGTCCTTTCGCGACCCCGCCAGGAGTAGGGTTGTCGTCCTCGACGATCAATGTCCTGTGGGGATTGTTCAATCTTGTTGTCGGCTATCTGCTGGTCTGCCGGGTTGGGAACTTCGAGCTGCGCAAGACCCGACATGTGCTTGTGCTCGGGGCGGGCATCCTGGTCATGTCGCTAATGGCTTGCCCGCTCGTTCGGCCGGTTCCACGGTGGGCTGTGATGCGAAGATACAACCTGTGCAGGCACATGCTGGACGGGGCGGAACCCCGTCGCCACACGAGTTAGTTTCTCCGCAAGCTGTGAAGTAAAAACAAATCGAAACTGAGCCACTAAAAAGCGATAAACTCGTTGCAGGAGAAGACATGACAGACGACCAGAAAACCCAATCGACGAACGACGCGCATCCTGGGGACATCACGAGACGCGACTTTGCAGCCATCCTGGTGGGCGCGGGCCTGGCGGCAACAGCAACGGGACAGTCGGCCGTGGGCGTTGAGTTGGTCGAAACGGATGTCGAGATCAAGACTCCGGATGGAACCTGCGACGCCGCGTTCATCCGACCCCGCTCCCAGAAACCCGGTTCCTATCCGGGAGTACTGATCTGGCCGGATGCATTCGGTTTGCGGCCGTCGATGCGCGGCATTGCCCGGCGGATTGCTTCTGAGGGTGACGGATATTCCGTTCTTGTACCCAATCCCTTTTATCGCGTGTCCAAAGCACCTTTCACGGATGCTTCCAATTTCAACTTCCAGAATGCGGACGATATGGCGAAACTCAGGCCGCTGATGGCGTCGGTGACTGCGGCCGGCAACGCCGAGAAGGATGCGACCGCCTACGTTGCCTTCCTCGATGCGCAAAAAGAAGTGAACAAGGCAAAGAAGATCGGAACCCAGGGCTACTGCATGGGCGGAGCGCTGGTCATGAGAACTGCTGCGCTCTTGCCCGATCGCATTGGCGCGGGCGCGTCATTCCACGGCGGAGGGCTGGTGACGGACAAACCCGACAGTCCGCATCTGCTCGCGCCCAAGATCAAGGCTCGGATGTATATCGGGATTGCCTCGAACGATGACGAGAAGCAGCCCGACGCCAAGGACAAGCTGAAGCAAGCTTTTGCCGCCGCCCAGGTTACCGCCGAAATCGAAGTGTATGCGGCGCTGCATGGCTGGTGCGTGCCGGATATGCCCGTCCGCGATGGAGTGCCAATCTATAACAAGCCCGAGGCCGAGCGCGCCTGGGGAAAACTCGTATCCTTATATAGAGCCGCGCTCGCCTAGTCGACACAGGTCACCTAATCCAGTGCCGTTCAGTTGTGCAGTGTTGGTAGACGCAGCGGCCGCAAAGTATACGATCGAGCTTGGATCAAGAATTCTGTAGGTGCATTTCGGGACGATATGAGAGTGAGATTCGCAGTGGCAGCGGCAGCGGCGGTGATGAGTCTCGCCTTCAGTGTCGCAGCCCGGAGTGTCGCAGCCCAAAAGGAGATGCACGTGGTCCATGCCCAAGGTTCTTTCGACATCAAGATGACTCCCGCCGAAGCGACCGACTTCGAGAAGGCGAACGACATTGCTCGGTTCACGTCCGACAAGACCTGGCACGGGGACTTCGAAGGCGTCAGCCATGGAGAAATGATCACCGGCTCGACCTCGAGCACCGGCTCCATGGCCTACGTTGCGATTGAGCGCATGACAGGCAAACTTAACGGACGGCAGGGCAGCTTCACCTTCGCGCACCGCGCCAGCATGATGAAAGGCGACGCCCCCTCTGCGGGAGACCTGAGCGTGACGGTTGTACCCAATTCCGGCACTGGAGAACTGACCGGACTCGTGGGCTCGCTGATGATCCATATCGACGCACAGGGTAAACACACCTGGACCTTCGATTATTCGCTCCCGTAGCGATCCTCGCGTGGGGGCGCGCGGGTTTAATAACTGTTCCGACCGTGACTCTTTAGAGACTATTGTTGGCGGCGGCGCTGCTTGCCGGGCTTGCGCGGCGCTCTCGGCGCTTTGGGCGCCACGGCTAATACTTTTTCGATTTCTTCGCGCAGCCAGCGGTTTGCCGGATCGTTCTCCACACTCTCGTGCCAGTACAAGTGGGCTTCGAGGCGTGGCCCCTGCAGCGGGAGGGGATAGACCTGATTCACCGGACCGCTATGGGCAAGACCGGTGTTCGTCAGAAAGTTGTTCAGCAGTTCCGCCTGGCGCTCGGGCAAGGTTAAGCAGCATGTCCGTCATGCTCACCACCATGCTCGCGGTGAGGTTGTGCTGGTTGCGCAGAAAGACCTGCCGGCGAAGCCCGCGCCGGCTAAGTTCGACGTCGATCAGGCTGGGACCGTGGCGCCGCGAAGAGACCTGAATATGGCGCTGCGCCAGGTAGGTATCCAGGTCGAGTTTGTCTTTGATTGCCGGGTGACCGTGCCGGGCGATGACCACGAATGGTTCATTCACGAGCCACTTATGCCGGATGCGATCGCTCATCGTCATGGGTATGTCGATGGCCAGATCGACCGAACCGCTTGCCAGTTCGGTCTCCAGGTCGCGGCGCTTGACCCGCGACGTGGTGATCGACATTCCCGGGGCGGCATGCGTCAGGCGTCGCAGCAGGGACGGAAGAATCAGCGCCTCGGCATATTCCCACAGCGACAGGTGAAAGTTCCGCCGCGTGTGTTCGGGAACAAAATTGCGACTCTGGGTGAGGTTCACCTCCAGGATGTGCAACGCCTGCCGCACTTGCTCAATCATGTTGCGCGTGAACGGGGTCGGCACCATGTGCGGTCCCTGGCGCACGAAGAGCGGGTCCTGGAGAAGATCGCGGAGCCTTTTGAGCGCATGGCTGATCGCGGGTTGGGTGAGGTTCAGTTGCTGGCCTGCGCGGGTGATGTTGCCCTCGCGATAGATGGCTTCGAGCACCACGAACAGGTTCAGGTCGACCTGACTTAAATGCACGCCGCATATATTACAGGATTCACAGGATTCATTAGGAGAATTCTGCTGGAATCGCTAGGCTAGGGTGCCTGCGCGGGCCGACGCTTAGCGCCTGGCGCATATCTATGGACTTTTCTGCATCACCGAGAGCCCAAAGCTACGTCCAGCGCCTTTCGGCGTTCATGCAAGAGCATGTCTTGCCGGCGGAGTCTGAGTATTTCGCGCACGTGCAGAACCTTCCTGACTGGCGGGGGTGGAAGCAGCCTGCGGTGATGGAAACTTTGAAGGCCAAGGCGCGGGCGGCGGGGCTATGGAACCTGTTCCTCCCCGACGGGGAGTTTGGCGCTGGACTCTCCAACGTGGAATACGCGCCTGTGGCGGAAATCACCGGCCGCTCCTGGATTGCCCCCGAAGTTTTCAACTGCAACGCACCTGACACGGGCAACATGGAAGTGCTGGTGAAGTATGGATCGGCAGCGCAAAAGCAAAGCTGGCTGACGCCGTTGCTGGCGGGCGAAATTCGTTCCGCGTTCTGCATGACGGAGCCCGACGTGGCTTCTTCGGATGCCACGAACATGCAAGCCACGGCGCTCATCGAGGGAGACCAGGTCGTCCTCAATGGCCGGAAATGGTGGAGTTCCGGAGTCGGCCATCCGCATTGCCGGCTGCTTATCTTCATGGGCATCACCAATTGCTCCGCTGCCAAGCATCAGCGTCATTCCATGGTTCTGGTGCCGATCGAAACTCCGGGCGTCAAGATCGAGCGCATGTTGTCGGTGTTTGGATCCTATGACTCGCCCTTCGGGCATGGCGAGGTCAGCTTCACCAATGTCCGGTTGCCGGTTGACCACATCATTGCCGGGCCGGGCCGCGGTTTCGAGATTGCGCAGGGGCGGCTGGGGCCGGGTCGCATTCATCACTGCATGCGCACGCTGGGAGCTGCCGAGCGCGCGCTTGAACTGATGTGCCGTCGCTCGCTGCAGCGCGTGGCTTTCGGCAAACCTCTGGCTGAACTGGGCGCCAATGCCGACGTCATTGCGAACGCCCGCATCATGCTGGAGCAAGCCCGTCTTCTTACCCTCAAGGCCGCGTGGATACTCGATGAAGTCGGCACCAAGGGGGCGCGCAGCGAAATCTCCCAGATCAAAGTCGCGGTGCCCAACATTGCCCTGGAGATTATTGACCAGGCGATTCAAATCCACGGAGGCGCAGGCGTTTCCGACGATTTTCCGCTGGCCGAAATGTTTTCCGCGATCCGCACGCTGCGCATCGCGGACGGACCCGATGAGGTGCATCGCGCTTTGATTGCCAAGTTGGAGCTGCAGAAGTACAAGCCCAGGAGCGCGGCCTCGGCTGAGTGAAGACTAGTTTCTCGGTTCTCAGTTCTCGGTTCTCAGTAAAGGCCCTTTCGATACGGCCGCGAGGAGCGGGCTACCCCATCGATTTTTTCAACCTCTTGATGTTCATGCTTGGGAAAGGACTTTAAGAATGACTTCACCATTGCTGGGCGAGTTCATGGGAACGCTGGTTTTGATTCTGTTGGGAAATGGGTGCGTCGCTAACGTCTTGCTCAAGCACTCCAAGGCCCATGGCTCGGGGTGGATCGTGATCACCACCGGCTGGGCATTTGCCGTAATGTCGGCGCTCTTCGTTGCCATCGCGTTCGGCAGCAGAGAGGCCAACATCAACCCCGCGGTCACGCTTGGACTCGCCGTCGCCACGGGCAGCTATTCCAAAGTTGTGTCGTACTCGGTGGCGCAGATGTTGGGAGCGTTTGTGGGGTCGATACTGGTCTGGGTGCACTTCGGACCGCATTGGAAACAAACTGAAGAGCCCGAGCTGAAGCTCTTGTGCTTTTGCGGCGTGCCCGCGATCCGCAACCTGCTGGCCAATACCGTCAGCGAGATCATCTGCACTTTTGTTCTTGTCATTGTAGCGGGAGCGATTTTTTCGCGAGCGCTGATTTCGTCCGGCTGGGTGGGAATCGCCGGGCCCTACCTGATCGGGTGCGTGGTGTGGGGCATCGGACTTTGTCTAGGAGGAACTACCGGTTATGGCATGAATCCCGCCCGCGACCTGCCCACGCGCCTCGCCCACGCCGTTCTTCCAATTGCCGGAAAGGGAGGCTCGGACTGGGGCTACGCGCCGGTGCCGTTTTTTGGACCACTGATCGGCGGCTCACTGGCTGGCTTGTTGATACGCTTTCTTCACTTATGAGGGACTCGGCTTGCTGTCCCGCTGGTTCGCGACCTGGCTGCTGGGACAAGCACGGCGGGCGAGATTTGTGGCCGGAATTCCCTGACGCGTCAGATAACGTCAAGGGTGTAGGGGTCCCTTCGGCTTCGCTCAGGGCAGGCTCTTCGACTCCGCGGAACGACCGCTTCGCGGATCGTTCTGCTCCGTTCAGGATGACAGGGTAGATTTGTTAGCGGCCGCTGAAGTTTGGGGGGCGTTTTTCCAGAAAGTGCGCGACGCCTTCTTTGAAGTCCTGGCTTCGGAGACTGGCGACCATCTCCACTACGGAAAGATCGAAAGACTCGGCCAAAGACTGGAACATTGACGCGTATACCTGCCGCTTGATTACGCCCGTAGAACGCGGGCTGACGCCGGCGGCCAACTTGGCGGCCTGGTCGTGAACGGCGGCGGCGAAACCGTCCTGGGGAAAGATCCGGTTGACCAGCCGCAGATCGAGCGCTTCGGAGGCGGTGATGGTGCGGGCGGAGAAGAGCAAGTCCAAGGTATCGGACAGACCGATGATGCGCGGCAACATCCAGGCCATGCCGTATTCCGCGATGAGGCCGCGCTGGGCGAAGACGGTGCTGAAGCGGGCATTTTCCGCCGCCCATCGCAGATCGCAGTAAAGGGGGATGACCAGGCCGAGGCCTACCGCCGGGCCGTTAATGGCTGCGATCACCGGCTTGGCGACTCCGAGAAAATACGAATACTTGCGCTGAAAGTCGGGGCGTAGTCCTTCCCGAGCGGCGTCGCCGGACTGAATTCTGCCGGCGACATCTTCGGGCAGGCCTTGAGTCGCTACGGCGTTTAGCAGCGACATATCCGCGCCGGCGCAAAAGCCGCGGCCGGCGCCGGTTAGCACGATCACGCGCACGTTGTGGTCGCGCTCTGCATCCTCTACCGCGGAACGTACTTCGCGTTCCATGGTCGCGGTCCAGGCATTCAGTTTGTCTGGACGATTCAGCGTGATGGTCGCTACTTGATCGGCGACTTCGTAGATCGTCTCCTGCGATGGCATCCGCCCGCCTCAGAACGTGAAGCGCAGACCGAGTTGGATCTCGCGCATGGGGAAGGCGGAGGTGAAGGTCAGCGGCGTGCTGGATGTCGCCGTCCCGCCACCCGCCAGCGCTGCGCCCGGTCTCATGCCACGCACGTTGAAGGTCGTGAACGCCGAATTGGGGACACCCGGGATGCCCGTGTTAAAGCCGAAAAGGGGGCTTACCTCGTTGTTCACACTGGCGTAGTTTGTACGGTTCGCGATGTTGAATCCTTCCGCCGTGAATTGGATGTTCGACTTCTCGCCCAGTTTGTGCTGCCAGCTCAGGCGCGCGTCGAAGTCGATGTAGTCGGGTCCCAGACCGGTGTCGCGCGGGGCTCCGATGGGGCGTTCGTTAGTGGTGTGATTGTCGCCGTTCACTTCTCCTCCGGCGAGCAGGTTGAAAGGATGTCCGCTGTGAACTTCGAAGATCGGGGCGAGCTGGAAACCCGACAAGATACTCTGTTTCCAGGGGCTGTCGAGCACTCCGGCGACCACCAGTTTATGGCGCTGATCAAACTCGGAAAGACTACGATCTAAGTTGAGGTTCGTCGGATCCTGCGGCCCGTAGTCGGAGTTGAAATCGGTGGAGGTGTCATAGCTTTTACTGAAGGTGTAATTCCCGAACACGGTGAAGTGCTCGCGGAAACGCTTTTTGACTTCCAAGATACCGCCCTCGTAAAGAGCGTACGCGCCAGAAGTATATTGGTTGTTCTGTACCACCAGCGGATTCACGAAGCATTGGGTGACCAGAGTGACCGGGTCATCACAGGGCAGGCCGCCAGGCTCAGTGCCTCCCAGCGGATCGGCACCTGCATTGGTGGTATTCCAGTTGCGATAGGAAACCGACTTGCCATTGGCCAGAGTTACGGTAGTGAATGGCGCAGGCAGCAGATTGGTATCGATGGCGACTGGGATTCTCTGGGTGTGCGAATAGATAAAGCTGGCAGAGATTGAGAACCCATTTCCGATCTCACGTTCGACTCCAAACGAAGCCTGCTGCGCGATCGGGGGACGATAGCCCGGCTGGTTCACGAAAGCTACCTGCAGCGGAGCAATGGGACCGCTATTGGTAACACCGATGCCAAACGGGAGCACATCCGCCGGTGTGATGCAGGCGGCATTGCCTGGGGCTGGGGTGGTGCACGCAATCGGGTTACCCGGCGCTCCGTTCTGAAAGAGCGTCTGGAAAACACCGGGCGCTCCTATTAACGCTGGCGCTCCTCCTATCTCTGAAGACGGAATCCCACCGAGTGGATCCACATAAATCGAGATTTCGCGGTTGCACGGGCTGGCGCCGGGGGTGGTCGGGGGGAATAAGGGTATCCCGAGTTGGGAGAGTCCACAGGTCGAGATGAGGTTTTGGACCTGGGCGGCTCCGGAGCCGCGCTCGACCGCAGACTTATTGGCGTTGAGAACGCCGAGACTCAGGTCGACGTCGGGGATCTGGGAGTCGACTGGTCCGTAAAAGATTCCGTATCCGCCGCGGATTACAGTCTTGTGATCCTTGAAGGGATCCCAGGCGAAGGATACGCGGGGAGCAAAATCCTTGTAATACGTGGTCAAAGGGTTGAATTGCGAGTCGATTTCGTAGCGGAGACCGTAGTTCAGAGTGAAGTTTGACGTTATCTTCCAGGAATCCTGCGCGTAGAACCCAGTCAGCGGCCGGTTGTAATTCCCGTAGTCCGGATCTCCGAAACCCTGCTGGTAAACCTCGGGAACCCCCAACGATGCCGATTGCAAGGGGCTGAGGCTGGCGTCGGCAAGCTGCGGGCTGAGCACAAGTCCGGCGGGAAGCGAGCCGAACACAAAGCGACCCGGGAAAAAAGTGTGCGATTCGGTGTGATTGCCGCGGAGCATTTCGTCGACGCCGAACTTAAGAGTGTGGTGGCCGCGGATGACGGTGAAATTGTCCGCGAATTCGTAGCGGCGGAGGATAGTGATGTTGGGTATGAAAATGTTCGTTCCCAGGTTATTGATAAAACCGGGAATCTGCAGCCCCACCTCTGCCGGTTCGTTAGGAATTACGTTAAAGCTCTCGTAATTCCACTGCACCCGGAGCTCGTTCTGGGTGTTTGGACTGAACTGGTGATACCAGGCGGCCTGCAAATTATTATCGTAGGTGTGGGTCGAGCTTCCCGCCGAATAATGCGGTCAAAGACTGCACGTCCGGCGATTCCTCCAGATCGTGTCCATACCTGTAGGTTACGGAGACCTTGTTGTTCGCGCTAAAGCGGTGATCCAGACGTCCCGACGCCAGGTATTCGTGCGTGTTGTAGGGAAAAACTCCACCCTGGGTTTCGAACTGGTTTACCAGGAAGCCATTCAGCGCGCCTTGGGTCGGCGACACGAACGGGTTCGCACCGGGAATGGGTTCACCGCCAAAATGCTCTGCAGGGCAAAAGCGCACTCACCCGAAGGCAAGTCTGGACCCCGTGGATGCAAGGCAGGGAGTAGGGTCAGTGGAAGTGGCGAGCGCGGTAACAACTGCTTGCTGCGCATACCTCGGATCACTCGGCGCAAAAGGTTGGTGGTTGCCGTCACGGGGGTCCGGCGAAGATCGACTGTTCGTCAGCAGGGGAACGGAGTTCTGTGAGTTCTGCCGCAAACCTTCGAAAGAAGCAAAAGAAAAGTCTTGTCTTTCTGAATCGGGAAGCCGATGGCTCCGCCGAATTGCTGGCGAGTCAACGTGTCCTTGATCGGATCGCCGACGGACAGTGGTGTCGAAATTGGCGAAGGTCGGGTCGGGCGCGAACGCCTGACTGAACGCAAATGGATCGCGAGCGTCCATCGCAGTCGTCGCGGAAGAAACCATACAGCGTGCCATGCACTTTGTTGGCTGCCGGACTTGGTCACGATATTGATCGAAGCGCCGGTGGCTGCCCCCAGTTCGGCGGCATAGTTGCTGCGATTGATTTGGAATTCCTGCACATCGTCCTGGCTCACCGTCAGGCGCACGCCGCCGCTGTCGCCTGAGGTCTCACCGCCATCCACGGTGATGCTGTTTCCTCTGCCATTGCTGCCGTAGAACGACAGTCCGCTTTGCGGAGTTTGCTTGACTCTGAAATCCTGGTCGCCTGCCAGTCGGGTGGAATCGGAACGCCGGGCGCGAGCAATGTAAAGGTACAGGTAATCGCGGCGGTCGATGGGAGATCCGCGATGTAGCGTTTGGGTGATGGTGTCCGCCTGGCTTGCTGCGTCTCCGTTTCCACCATGGGCGGCTGGTCCGTCACTTCGACGACCGTTGCCATTTCTGACGCCAGTTTCAGACTTGAAATCGGAGAATGGCCGTCTGGCCGACGGCGACGGTAGACGCCTTTTCGAATCTCAGTTGAAAACCAGACATTTCTGCCTGACGTTGTAAGTGGCCGGCGGCAGCCCGGGAACGCGATACTCGACCGACTGCTATTCGGTCACGGCGGTGCGCTTGGATTCCGGTCTGCTGTTCTACCACACTCACGGTGGCCTTCGGCAAAACGCCGCCGGAAGAATCGGTCACGGTTCCCTGTATCTCTCCGGACGCGCCCACGCCTTGAGCGTGAGCCATGAGGGTTGCAGCATTGCAACAGCATCACAGAGCATGCAAGTGACCGAATTCAGCCGGAGAGGACAGCCACCTTTCAGGAAGGCCCCTCATGAAGCCGCCGACCATCCGAACCGCTCGTTCGAATACCATATTCCTCTCGACCTCTAGCTGGCTCACACATCACTAATACACAGCTCCATCCAGCGGCGATATTCCGCCGCGAAGCTCAAATCGATTGTCCGGCTAGCATTGTCGCAGCTGTGGCGAATCTTCATAGATTGTGTTTGAGTCGGCTTGAATGAAAACAGACAACTCCCCACGCTCGCGCTTTTCGGAGCGCCGCATCTTCACGATGGGCGCGAGCGTATCCGCCTTCGCGAAATTCATCAAATGAATTGTTTTGATGATGATGTATGCCTGCGGGGAATGTTCGTTGGAGCTGGCTCTGCCCGAAGAAACGAGCTTAAGGACGTTCTTGCAGAATTTGGCTCGTGCATTTGCGACAAAAGAAATTCAAGTATTGCCTCGTTGGCCTCTTCGTCTGGTCGGTGAGAAACAAGTGACTCGCGTGCTCGAGCAGGACGAGTTTTGCGCCCGGAATTCGCTTCGCGATCAGCTCCCCGTTGCCGGGAGGGACCAGTGCATCCGACTTGCCGTGGATGACCAGCGTCGGCGCCGTGATCTGGGCGATTCGGCTGTAGCCCTCCCATGCCAGGATCGCCTGCAGTTGCGCCATGTAGCCTGCCGGAGTAGGAAACCAGGGCTGCGCGCACCCTGATATCTTCGTCAATTTTTTCTCGCGGCGTGGCCGCGTCATAGATGTAGGGAAGGATGGCTTCGCGCGCTTGTTCCGGGAGTCATGCCGCGCGCGAACAGGACGTCAGTCACCTTGCTCTCCGCGCGCACCGCCGAAGGTCCGCCGGCTGAGGTGCAGCCAAGAATCAACGAGCGCGTCCTCGCCGGATATTGCAACGCGAATTCTTGCGCGATCATGCCGCCCATGGAAACTCCGAAAACATGGGCGCGGGAAATGCCGGCGGCATCCAGAACTGCGGCTGCGTCCGATGCCATGGTGGCAATCGAATAAGGCCCGGGAGGGACGTCGCTCGGTCCGACGCCTCGATTGTCGAGCGCGATGGTGCGGAAGTGTTGCGCGAGCACCGGACGTGTGCGATGCCACATGTCCGACGTATAGCCGAGGCCCATGATCAGCAGGACGGGGGTTCCTTGCCCCTGTTCGTCCCAATAAATTTTTGCGCCTTGATTCTCGACGAATGCCATCGGAGTCCGCCCTTTATGGATCTTGTGTGTTTGCAAGCCTGTGTGGTGGCGGGGCTTCGCCCCGCAACGGGGCAGAGCCCCGTCACCACACGAGCAAGCTAGGCCACTTTCAGCATCAGCTTTCCGGAGTTCTCGCTCTTGAAAAGTTTGAGCAGAGTTTCGGGGAAGGTTGCCAGTCCTTCCACAATATCCTCGCGCGACTTGAGCTTGCCCGCCGCCATCCATGCCGCCATTTCCGCTCCGGCCTGCGCGTAGCGGTCGACGTAATCGAACACCAACATGCCCTTCATGGTGGCCCGATTCACCAGCAGAGACATATAGTTGCTGGGCCCCGCCATGGGGGCTGGTATTGTTGTATTGCGAGATCGCCCCGCAGATCACAATCCGCGCGCCCCGCGCCAGTTGCGCCAGCGCGGCTTCCAGAATTGTGCCACCCACGTTGTCGAAATAAATGTCGATGCCCTGCGGACAATGCGTCCGAAGAGACTTCTTCACGTCTTCGGATTTGTAGTCGATGGCTGCGTCGAAGCCCAACTCCTGCACGATGTAGCCGCACTTTTCCGCTCCTCCCGCGATGCCGACGACGCGGCAGTTCTTGATTTTGGCGATCTGTCCCACGACCGCGCCCACGGCTCCCGCCGCCGCCGAGACCACCACCGTCTCTCCCGGCTTTGGCTGGCCCGTGTCGAGAAGTCCGAAATAGGCGGTCATGCCCGTCATGCCAAGCACGCTGAGATACTTGGGCAGCGGCGCGATTTTCGTGTCCACTTTGGTCACTCCCCGGCCGTCGGTCAGCACATACTCCTGTACTCCGAACGCGTCCGGAAACGTGATCGCCTACCGCGAAGCGCGGGTTGCGCGATGCGGTCACGACCCCACTCCCAGCGCGCGCATCAGTTCTCCGATGCCGACCGGCGGAGCATACGAACGCACATCATTGATCCAGCCGCGCATCGCGGGATCCAGCGAGATGTACAACACTTGGACCAGCAGTTCGCCTTCTTTCGGCTCCGCGACCGGTTCTTCGATGTAGGTCCAGTCGCTGCGCTTCGGCATTCCTACCGGACGCGCCGCGAGCAGAAACTTGTGATTGGTGAGTGCCATGCGTGCCTCCTTGGTTGATCTGTTGCAATCTGCGCTCAGACTGTATAGCGTTCGTTCGCCAGCAGCCGCTTGCGATCTGGCGCCGCAGTGCGATTGCATTTACTGGATCGTGAGTAGCATATGCGCGCAACGCGGGAAAGATTTCGCCGCAGTCCCTCGCCCTGTGCGCAGGCGCTCAGCACCGTTCTCGACGAAAGTTCGATCCGGGCGATGGCATCACGCAAGTACACGGCGCACGCATCCGCCGCATTCGCTCCGCCACCGGCCGCCGCTAGTTTCCGGCTGCGCAGCAGGCTCGACTCCATGGCAAACACTTCCATGATGATGTCGGACATGTTCATGATGATTTCCTGCTGTTGTTCGAGCTTCGCGCCGTACTTCTCGTGCGCGACTCCGAGCGTCAGCAGGACAATCTTCTTTGCGTTGTGGACCAGGCTAAGTTCCGCATCGGCCGCATCCGGTGCATCGCGGCTCAGTCTCGCTGCAGGACGGCGCGCGCGGCATCGAGCAAAGGCAACTGTCCGCGGGCCGCGCGCTTCAGCGGCATGCCCGTAATCACTAGCCGGTTGATTTCGCTGGTCCCCTCAAACAGACGGTTGATGCGCGAATCGCGATAAGCGCGCTCCACCATATAGTCCTGATGGTATCCATAGCCGCCGTGGATCTGGACTCCTTCATCGACTACGTAGTCGAGCATTTCGGTGGCGTAGACCTTAATCATCGAGCACTCCGCGGCAAATTCCTCGATCGCCTTCAGCTCTTGAGAGCCGTCGGCAGACTCCGTCGACGAGCGTGCATTTGATTTTCAATCAGTCCGACTACGCGCCAGGCCATTGACTCCGCCGCATAAATCCGGATCGCCATTTCCGCCAGCTTGTGCTGAATCGCGCCGAACTCGGAAATGGTGGTGCCGAATGCCTTGCGCTGCTTGGCATACTTCAGGCAAGTCGCGAACACGTTTTTCGCGGCTCCAACAGCGGCTGGACCCAGTTTTAGGCGTCCGATGTTCAGGATGTTGAAGGCGATCACGTGCCCGCGGCCGATCTCGCCCAAAACGTTTTCAACCGGCACCGGAACGTTGTCGAGATACACGGCCGTAGTGGAACTGCCGGTGATGCCCATCTTGTGTTCTTCCGCGCCGCTGCTTACGCCGGGAAAATTTCGCTCGACCAGAAAGGCGGTGAACTTTTCTCCCCCGACCTTGGCGAATACGGTGAACAGATCAGCCGCGCCGCCGTTGGTGATCCACATTTTCTGGCCATTCAAGATGTAGTGTTTTCCATCGGGCGAGAGGTCGGCGCGCGTTCGGGCCGCCAGAGCATCCGACCCAGCCAGTGGCTCGGTGAGCGCATAGGCGGCCAGCATTTCGAGCTTTCGCCAGCTTCGGCAAATATTTTCGCTTCTGCTGCTCGTTGCCGAAATAGACGATGGGCAGCGTGCCGATGCCGGTGTGAGCGGAGTGCCAGCCTGCATAAGAACCATCGCGTCCCAGGCGTTCGGCGGTGACCATCAGCGAAGGCAGATCCATGGCCATGCCGCCATATTCCTCGGGGATGGCCATCGCGGTCAGACCGAGTTCCACCGATTTGCGCAGCACTGCCATCGCTACGCCCGGCTTCTTTTCGCGGATCGCGGGCAGATTCGGCTCGACTTCGTTGGCCCAGAATTCTTCCACCATGTGGCCGACGGCGAGATGTTCCTCGCTCAGATCCTCGGGCGTGAAAATATCCTGGGGTGCCGAGTCTTCGATCAGAAACGCTGTTCCCTTTGTAGTCTTGCGGGGGATGTCTGTTAATGTCGTCATGAAAATACTCCTATGCCGCCTTTTGAAATTGAGAATCTGAAATCCTTGAAACGGTTCGAAGGACGCGAATTCCCTGCGACAGACTGGTTCGTCGTCACGCAGGACCGCATCCAGAAATTTGCCGACGCCACTGAGGATCGCCAGTGGATTCACCTGGACGCGGAGCGCGCTCAGCGTGAATCGCCTTTTGGCGGCACCATCGCACATGGTTTTCTCACTCTTTCGCTGCTTAGTTACTGGCTGAAACAGGCAATCCAGATTCGCTCGGGCATCGCGATGACCATCAACTACGGACTGAATAAAGTTCGGTTTCCTTCGGCGGTTCGCGCCGGTTCGCAGGTTCGCGCTCGGATCACTCTGCTTGTCGGCGAAGGAATCGCCCGAGTTCGGCGACGCAACTTTTCTGATCCATGTCGAGAGTCAGGAGGCTGACGGGCAGCCTTCCGGCAAACCCTGCTGCGTCGCCGAGTGGCTGGTTCGCTATTACCCGCAGTGAGCTTTCCTGTGAACTCTGCGGTGAGTGTCCACTCATATCGTCCCGCTTTCCGCGCAGTGCCATGAGGCGCGCAGCAAGGTATGGATTCTTGGCGGCATCTCCGCGAAGCGCGCGTCCTGCGTTAATCCCTGGGCGTAGCGGTAATAAGATCTGCTGAATGATGACGGCGACTTTGAAGCGGGCAAACGTCAGATAGAAGACCATGTCGCGGGTGTCGAGGCCATGATCGCGTCCCGTTGCGGATGCGTAGCGCTCGACTATCTGCGCCCGCGTCAGCGTGCCCGGCAAAGTGGTGGGCGCGCTGCGAATTTCCTGGAACTCTTCCGGATCTTGCGGATCAGCCCAATACGCGAGGGCTGTCCCCAGGTCCGTCAGCGGATCGCCCAGCGTGCACATCTCCCAATCGAGAACGCCGACGATCTTCGTCAGGTCGGTCGGGTCGAGCACCACATTGTCATACTTATAGTCGTTGTGGATCAGCGCCGTCCCGTGGCTGACCGGCATGTCGTTCGGTGAGCCATGCGGAAATGGGTTCGACTTCCGGCAGATCGTGCGTTTTTGAATTGCGGTAGCGCTCGATCCAGCCCTTGACCTGGCGTTCGAGATAGCCCTGCGGTTTGCCCAAATCAGCCAGGCCGATTGCGGCGTAGTCGAGTTTGTGCAGGCGCGCGAGGTTATCGACGAAGGCTTCGCTCAATCGCCGCGCTGTCTGCGGCGGAAACGGCATGTCGGGAGGAGGATCGCGGCGCAGGATCATTCCGCGAATCGGCTCCATCAGATAGAAGGGCGCGTTGAGAATCGAAAGATCGTCGCAATAGAGAAGCGCTTTCGGCGCTGGGGGATAAGCGGCGTGCAGCTTCGACAGCACACGATATTCGCGCGCCATGTCATGCGCGGAACGGACTTTGCTGCCGAAAGGCGGGCGCCGCAGCACGACTTCCCTGCTCCCCACTCGCTCGTTACCCAGCCGCAACAGGTAGGTGAGATTGGAGTGGCCGCTGGGAAATTGTTCGACCGAAACCGGGCCACTGTGGCCGAAGTGCTCCCGCAGAAATGGCTGCAACCGGGCGAGGTCGAGTTCTTCGCCGACTCTTACCGTTCCCGCTTGATCGCAAAGTGCCACCATAGTCGCAATTGCCTGTATCCGCTACCGGTACGTCAGCAACCCGTCGCCGTCGAGATGCGGGTGCGCGTTGAAACTACTCAACGTGAAACGCTCGCCCGAAGCTAGAAATTCGCTGAACGAAGCATTGCGCGACATCCAGGTCACCTGCAGCGTATCGGCGGCGGACAAGTGGAGAGCCCGCCGCGTTGCCGCGCCAATCGCTCCCGCCGAGGTGAAGATCACCGTGCTTGCCACCGGAGGAGTGTCGCGCACCACTTGAGCAAGCCCGCGCTCGATCCGCGAACAGAATTCATTCCAGGGTTCGATGCCGGCGGCCGAGACTTCTCCCGCCACCCACTTGCTGATCACCGCCTCAAACAACTTCTGAAAAGTCCTCCGCCGGGCGCCCGACTGGGCGGACTCGCCGGATTCACTGGATTCTTTATACGCACGGTGCAATTCGGCGATCTCGGCGTTCGCCTGCAGCAGTTGCGGAAGACATTCCCGCAGCACCGCTTCGGCTTGATATTCGTCGAATTCGCTCATGACCACCGTCTCGGGAAAATCAACGCCGGAGCTGCGATACGCTTCGGACACAATCCTTGCTGTCTCCACTTGCCGAACGCGCGGGCCCGAAAACACGCTGCCAAAAACCACGCCCCGGCGCGACCAATATTCGCCGAGCAATTTGGCTTGCGTCTCGCCGTTCGCGCAGAGCTTGTCATAATCCCGCTCCAGAAAAGACGCTTGCCCATGGCGCACCAGAATGATTCGGCTCACGTTGTCCCCTGCACTACGCGGCCGCGGCCTGCTCTTTGTCGAACTCGGCGAATGTCTTGCCCGCTTCCGCCAAACGCTTGCAGCAGAGGAGCCGGCTCCCAGAGTTCTCCGTGCTGCTGGTGGAATTCGCAAATGCGCTGATAAACCTTTTGCAACCCCACCGTGTCGGCATGCCACATCGGGCCGCCGCGGTAGGCGGGAAATCCGTAGCCGTTGATATAGATGATGTCGATGTCGACGGCCCGCAACGCGTATCCCTCTTCGAGAATCCGCGCTCCTTCGTTCACCAGCGCATAGATGCAGCGATCGACGATCTCCGCGGCAGAGATTTGCCGCTGCGGGATTCCTGCTTCCGCGCTCCACTTCCGCACCAGCGCGGTCACCTCGGGATCGACGCTCGTGCGCCGGTTCTCGTCGTACCGGTACCATCCTTTCATCGTCTTCTGGCCGTAGCGGCCCATTTCACAAAGACGGTCTTCGGCGAAGGGCTGGCGGATTCCGGGTTTTTCCAAGTGGCGATACTCCTTGCGAATGCGCCATCCCACGTCGAGACCCGCCAGATCACCCGTCGCCAGCGGGCCCATGGCGTTGCCGAATTCGACCAGCGCCTGGTCCACGGCTTCCACCTCCGCTCCTTCTTCGATCAGGAATTGCGCTTCCCGGCGATACGGGCCAAACATGCGATTGCCGACGAAGCCGCGGCAGTTCCCTACCAGCACTCCGATCTTCCCCAGCTTCTTCGAGAGTTGCATGCATGTGGCAATCACTTCTTTGCTCGACTTTTTTCCGCGCACAATTTCCAGCAGTCGCATTACGTTGGCCGGACTGAAAAAGTGCGTTCCGATCACCGCCTCTGGCCGCGATGTGGCTCCGGCGATTTCATCGATATTGAGCGTCGACGTGTTGCTCGCCAGAATTGCTCCCGGCCGGCAGGCTGCGGTCCAAGTCCGCGAATACGGTTTTCTTCAGCGCCATGCCCTCGAAGACCGCCTCCACCACCATGTCTACTTCGGAGAATGCATCGTAGTTGAGCACCGGCGTGATCATTTGCAGGCGTTCGTCCACGAATGCCTGAGTAAAACGCCCGCGCTGCACTGAACTCGCGTAGTTCTTCCGTATTTTGCCCATGCCCGCATTGAGCGTCGCCTCATCGACATCTTTCAGTAGCACCGGAATGCCGGCGTTGGCAAACACCATCGCGATGCCTCCGCCCATGGTTCCGGAGCCGACGACCGCCAGCGCGGTTCACGGGCAGCACCGGAGTTTCCTTGGGAACGTCGGGAATCTTCGCCACTTCGCGCTCTCCAAAGAAAACATGGATGAGCGCTTTCGACTGATCGGAGAAAAGGCATTCGGTGAAAAATTTCGCCTCAGTCTGGCAGCCTTCGTCGAACGATAATCTGGTTGCCGCCTCCACCGCATCGATCGCCGCCAGCGGAGCTTTCAGCCCGCGTTGTTTCTTGCGGCTGCGTCGCGCGCGGCCGCAAAAATCGCCGCGTTCTCAGTCGCGTCCCCAGCTTTCCCGTTCGCTCGCGCGTTTTGGGCGCGGGCTTGCCGGCGATTTCGCGCGCGAAAGCCACTGCCCCGGCGAGCAGGTCTCCCTCGATTAAGCGGTCGATCAGTCCCAGCGCGGCCGCCTCGCGCGCGGAAACCGGCTTGCCCTCGGCGCACATTTCGACAGCTTTCGCGACACCCACCAGACGCGGCAGACGCTGCGTTCCCGCCGCCCCTGGAATAATTCCGAGCTTCACTTCCGGCTGGCCCACCTGCGCCGTGGGCGATGCGACCCGGTAATGGCCGGCCATGGCCAGTTCCAGTCCGCCGCCGAACGCGGTGCCATGAATCGCCATCACCACCGGCTTGCCGCTGTCTTCAATATGAAGCAGCAGCGGAAGCAGGCTTCTGCGCGGTACCGCCGGACGTCATCTTGCCGAATTCCTTGATATCCGCGCCGGCAACAAACGTGCGGCCGGCGCCGATTACGACCGCCGCCTTGACGGCCGGGTCGGTATTGATTTCATCGATCGCCGCCCAGATTCCCTCCGGCACGCCCGGACTGAGAGCGTTCACCGGCGGATTGTCGATGGTGATGACCGCGACATCATTGTCTTTAGTGATTTTTACGAGGTTGTTCATAGGGCATCCGAAAGCGAACGACTCCAGCTAGAATTTTGATATTTCTTGCGCAACTCTCTTTTCAAAACTTTGCCGGTCGCGGTCCTGGGCAAGGCCTCGCAAAACTCAATCGATTGCGGACATTTGTAGTGAGCCAGCCGCGCGCGGCAAAACTCGATCAATTCCACTTCGCTGAGTTCGCATCCCGGCTTCGCCACCACCACCGCCTTCGGCACCTCGCCCCATTTCTGATCGGCCACCGGAATCACCGCGGCTTCGAAAACGCCAGGATGCGCCAAGAGTACTTTTTCGACGTCGAGCGACGAAATGTTTTCTCCGCCGCTCACAATGATGTCCTTCTTGCGATCCACGATCAGGATGTACCCGTTCTCCGCGATCACGGCCATGTCGCCGGTGTGAAACCATCCGCCCCTCAAAGCTTCGGCCGTAGCTTCCGGCTGTTGCCAGTAACCCGCCATCACGCCGTCACTGCGGGCGATGATTTCTCCCATGGTCACTCCGTCGTGCGGCACGTCCTTGTCTTCCGCGTCGACCACGCGAAGCTCATACCCCGGATAGGCATAGCCAGTCATGGCCTGCATCACATGCCGCTCCTCGGGCGTGCATTGCATGTCGGGTTTCAGTTCGGCAGTGGATAACGAAGGCGAGCATTCGGTCAGTCCGTATCCAGAAAAACATTTGAATCCCAATATCTTCTCGACTTCACGAATCAAGCGTGGGATAGATGCTGCGCCGCCGATCACCGACCACTGCACGCTGCTGAGGTCGTACTTGGAACGCGCCGGCGAATTCACCAGCACGGTGGCCATAATCGGCACCAGGCTCAGCGCGCTAACTCGCTCGCGCTCCACCAGACGAAATACTTCTTCCGGCAAGAAGCGCGGAACCATGACGTGCGTCCCTCCCACGGACGTGATCGTATGGGCCGCTCCCCAGCCGTTGGCGTGAAATAAAGGGATAGTGTGCATCAGACGTCTTCAAAACGGGTGTGATGGTACAAAGCGATGTTCATCGCATGCAGGTACACGTTACGATGCGTGAGCATCACGCCTTTCGGGCTGGCGCTGGTTCCGCTGGTGTAAAAAATCTCGGCCACGGAGTTTTCGTCAAACCCCATCAATTCTTCGCGGTAGGGCGTGGCCGAGGCCAGCATCTGCTCGTAGTTTTGTCGGAAAGCCACGCTGCCTGCGGCGTATCCATTCCTTGAGAGCGAGTTGATGAAACGAGCGCACCGTGTGCAGCTCTTGCGCCGGAACGAATCGACGAGCCCGACGAACTCTTGTTCCAGGAACAGCACCGTCGCTCCCGAATGGTTCAGAATGTAGGCGAGCTCCGGCGCGGCGAGACGAATATTGAGTGGGAGCAAAATGCCGCCCGCTTCCAGAACTCCGAAGTAGGCTTCGAGCAGCCGATGGCAGTTCAAGCTGAGAAATGCCACGCGATCACCGGGCTTTACTCCGGCGGCGCGCAACGCACCTGCCAGACGGCCAACGCGATCGGCAAATTCGGCATAGGTAAAACGCCGTTCCTGGCACACCACCGCCGTCTTTCGGGGAAACTGTTGTTCCGAGTAACGGAGGAAGCGAACCGGAGTCAGCGGAAGATTCATAAAAATTTATTCTTACCAAGCCGACTGGCCTCCATCGACCACCAGCACGTGGCCGGTTACGTAAGCCGAAGCTTCCGATGCCAGAAACACGGCCGCGCCTTTCAGATCGTGATCGCCACCAAAGCGGCCAAGCGGAATTTTCTCCAGCAGCGAATCTTTACGATGCTCGATGACCCACTCCGACATATGGGTTGGAAACCATCCCGGGGCGATCGCATTTACCTGGATGTTGTGCGGCGCCCACTTGCAGGCCAGATCCTTGGTGAAAGCAATCACGCCACCTTTGCTGGCATGGTAGCCGATCGCCTGCAGTTCCGCCGACGCTCCGCCTAATCCCGCCACGGATGCGATGTTGATGATCTTGCCCGAGCTCTTGCGCCACCATGGCCTTGCCCGCGGCCTGACAAAACAGAAACGTGCCAGTCAAGTTGGTGGAGAGAACTTTGTCCCACTGCTCCAGCGTCATATCTTCCACCGGAGCCCCCCACGATACGCCCGCGTTGTTGATCAGAATGTCGATGCGGCCGAACTTCGCCAGCGTCGCGTCCACGACTTCCTGAATCGCAGCCTTGTCTTTGACATCGCATGCCAAAAGCAAGCGCCTGCACGCCGGACTGCGCAACGATTCCGCCGCTTCCTCGCAGCGTTCCTTCTTGCGGGCGCAGAGTACGAGGTTCGCACCCATTTCCGCCAGGCCCTCGGCCATCTGCCGGCCCAGTCCCATCGAGCCGCCGGAAATAATGGCCACGCGTCCGGTCAGGTCGAAAAGCTGTTTGACATTCACTTTGTCGTTCACTTTATCGTTCACTCAAACGTTCACTCCGAGAGCGGTCTTTCTGCGATGCGGTGCCCGCAAAAGTGATAGTTAATATCATATTATAGTTGCTAACGTCAATTAACGCCGCTGATGCAGGCCGTGTTCGCGGCAGCACGCCTCACTCACCGGATAATTACTCCCGCATCCGCAGCACCACGCGGCCTGCGACTTCGCCGCGGCTCAACTGCTCCAGAACGCTCGCACCTCGGCGAGCGGGCGCGCTGACACCTGGCAATGGACGTTCCCGGCCGCTCCCATCGCCAGAACTTCGCGCAGATCTTCGCGCGTGCCCACGGCCGAAGCCTTGATCTGAATTTCGGCGGCAGCCATCAGAATCGGCGGAAACGAAATCTCTTTTGCAGGCAATCCCACGGCCAGCAGCGTCCCGGTCGGCCGCACACAATAGAACGCCATGTCGTAGGCGGACTTGGCGGCCGAGGTGACGATCGCGACGTGCACTCCGCCGATGCGGCGCATTTCCTTCACTACGTTGCTCGTTGCGATGTTCAGCGTACGAGCGGCGCCCAGTGATTTCGCCAGCGCGAGTTTTTCTTCGGAGATATCGATCGCAGTCACTTCCGCGCCCGCCGCCCGCCCAATCTGGATCGCAATGTGGCCGAGTCCGCCCACGCCGAAAACCGCCAGCCGCTGCCCGGCTCGAACTTTGGCCTGCTTCAGGGCGCGATGTACCGTGACTCCCGCACAAAGCAGCGGTGCTGCTTGCTCGGAGGAAAGTTGTCGGGAATCTTGACCACGTGGCTGGCGGGAGCCTTGGCAAATTCCGCATATCCGCCATCCACCATGACGCCGGTGATGCGCTGCCGCACGCACAGATTCTCGTTGCCTTCCCGGCAAAACTCACATTGCCCGCATGTCCACTGCACCCACGGTACTCCGACCCGTTCGCCGACTTTCTGCACACTCTTCGCACCGCGCCCTCGCTCCACCACCCGGCCGACGATCTCGTGGCCCAGAATCAGCGGCTTCTTTACGATGCCGGCAAATTGCGTCCAGTCGCCGTCGGCCACGTGGAGATCGGAATGGCACACACCGCAAACTTCCACTTCGATCAAGACCTCGTCCGCGGCCAGGTTCCGGCCGGGGCACATCCTCCATCGATAACGGCATCTTGAATTCGTGCAGAACAGCGGCCTTCATCGCGTTCCCCTAGCAGTTATATACCAATTAATAATAAGGATGCGCTGGCGCGATCCGGAAATCCTACGGACGGATGCCGCGCAAGAAAAACTCCACCGCGCTCCGCACCCGCTCAGTGAGCTTGTGCGGACCGGTCAGATCCACCGCCCATTGCCGCACCACCGTGCTGTAGAGCCCTTCCATGAACTCCGCCAGGTGCACGACCGGAAATGCACGCGTCACCTCGCCTCGCTTCTGGCCCTGCGTCAGGATTTCGCGGAGCAGGCTGGCGGCAGCTTCCTCGTGGCCCCGCAGTTCCGCGGAGCGCACCGGATCCATGGCGCCTGACAACACTACGGCTTGCCACAGTTGTCGGTCGGCTTCCACCTCGCGCGCCATGGTCACGTACAGCCGGCGCAAACGCTCGCCCGTCCCGGCCTTGGCTCGAAAGTTCGGAACGCAGCCGCTCGCAGATACAGGCATAGCCGCGTTCTCCGACCTCGCGTAGAACCGCGTCTTTGCTGGGGAAATAGCGGAAAAAAGTGGGCTGGCTGATTTCGAGCAGTTTGCACGATGTCGTCGATCCGGGTGTGCTCGTATCCGTGCTTGCGAAACAGCTTGATCGAGGTGTCGATAATCTGCTGGCGCAAGCGCGCTTTCTTCCGCTCCCGAAGTCCGACCTCGAGTTGCGGTCCTATTGTCTCCGCGGCCGCACTCCGTATCGCGAGCGCACCAGGCATGGTCTTTTCCTCCTGCATTCACGTCTCAAACACAACGTGCATAAAATGTGAGGGTAACTATAACAAAAGAGCGACTAACGTCAAGCCGGCGGCGGTGCGAGGCAGTGGGTTAGTCTGGAAGAAGCATTCCCAGCGGCTAAAGCCTTATTTGAAATAGTCCGGTTACCACAGCGGTGAACCGCTGCGCCACCCAAAGCGCACCGGTTATCGGCGGCCACCCTCTTTCAGGAAAGTTCCTTCCTGTAGTTCCGTGAACGCCTGTCGCAGCTGTCCCTGTGTGTTCATGACGATCGGACCATACCAGGCGACGGGCTCTTCAAGGGGGCGTCCCGATACCAGGAGAAACCGGATTCCATCCTCGCCGGCCTGCACGGTGACTTCGTCACCGCGATCGAAGAGGATGAGCGAGCGGTTATCGGCCTCCACGGGAGGAGCCGTGTCGAGCCACTTGATCGCCTCGGTCGGCACCGCGAGCGGACCCGACGCGTTGCAGAATTTTCCGCTGCCCGCAAAAACATAGGCGAAGGCATGACGAGCCGTCTCTACCGGAAGCGTCTTTCTTTTGCCCGGAGAAACCGACACGTCGAGATAGATCGGATCGGCGGCAACTCCGACCACCGGGCCAGTCTTTCCCCAGAAATTTCCGCAGACGACTCGCACGTGGGTGGCGTCGTCGTCGGTGATTTCAGGTATCTCGGCGGCCTTCACTTCCTGATAACGGGGCGCAGTCATCTTGAGCGATGACGGAAGATTGCCCCATAACTGAAATCCATGCATGCGCCCGGCATGGTCTCCCTTGGGCATCTCCTGGTGAATGATGCCGCTGCCAGCCGTCATCCACTGCACATCGCCGGACGAGATGACGCCGCTGTTGCCGATGCTGTCGCCATGCGCGACGGTTCCGGCGAGCACGTATGTGATGGTCTCGATTCCGCGGTGAGGATGCCAGGGGAAACCCGCCAGATAATCCTCGGGGACATCGTTGCGGAAGTCGTCCAGCAGGAGGAACGGGTCGAACTCCTTTGTGTTTCCGAAACCGAATGCGCGGCGGAGGTGCACGCCCGCGCCTTCGAGAGTCGGTTTCGATTTGATCACCCGCTTGACAGGTCGGATCGACATAGTGAACTCCGATGCAAAATGTTGCGTTATCCATCACGCCTTATCCATCAATCGCTCGCCGGGACAAAGGTGTGTCCGCTGAAGTCTCCGGGAGAAAGTTCGTCCACGTAGCACCAGACCCATGTTTCTCCCGGCTGATTCGAGCGCATGAGCGGGTGTTTCGTGTGATGGAAATGCTTGGTCGCGTGCTTGTTCTTCGACGAGTCGCAGCAACCAACGTTTCCACATTCGAGACATAGCCGCAAATGGACCCACGTGTCGCCGAGTTTCACACATTCTGCACAAACATGCTTGTCGGTGCTGGTGATCTTGATCTGATCGAGATGCTTGCATAGCGTCATTGTGTTTCTCCGTCGTCGCTTGCTGACCTGCCGCCCGTCCTAACCGGCGGCTCTATATTTCGGCGAGCGCGCGGTGCACCAGGCTCACGGAAATTGCTCCTTCACCCACCGCCGAAGCTACACGCTTTACGTTGCCTGCCCGCACATCGCCGACCGCAAACACACCGGGTAGACTGGTTTCCAGCATCTGGGGTGCTCGCGCCAGCGGCCAGGCGGGAGAGCCGTTGGCGCCCGTGTACCCATCCAAATCTCGTCCCGTGAGGATAAACCCCTTGTCGTCCATAACAACGCAACCGCGCAGCCAGTCGGTTCGGGGTGATGCGCCCGCCATGATGAACAAGTGGCGAATTTCGTGACTTGAAGTTTGCCCCGTGGTCTTGTCGATCCAGCCGACACGCTCTAATTGAGTGTCGCCGTCCAAACTCACAATTTCGGTTTTGTAATGCAGGTCGATCGCAGGATTTTCAGAGATTCGCTGAATCAAGTAACGGGACATCGTCTCCGCCAATCCTCCGGAGCGCACCAGCATATGGACCTTGCGCGCCGTCTGCGATAAATAGACGGCGGCCTGGCCGGCGGAGTTGCCGCCGCCGACTACGATCACTTCTTCGTCTCCGCACAACTGCGCTTCGATGTAGGTCGCACCGTAATACACACCCTGCCCCTCAAACTTCTTCAGGTTGGCGATTGCCGGCTTCTTATAGTGCGCCCCGGTGGCGATGACGATAGCCCGCGCCGAGAGTGTGTTGCCGTCGTCCAGAACGAGCTTGTACGGACGGCGATCGCAGTTCAGCTTAACGACGCTGTGCGCCACCATCATCTTCGCGCCAAACTTCTGGGCTTGAGTGAGCGCACGTGACGCCAGCTCCTGTCCGGAGACGCCGGTGGGGAACCCAAGGTAATTCTCTATTTTGGAACTGGATCCGGCCTGTCCACCGGGTGCTTCGGTCTCGATCAAAAGCGCATCCAAACCTTCCGAAGCAGCGTAAACAGCGGCTCCCAGTCCGGCAGGCCCGGCGCCGACGATGATCAAATCGCGCACTTGCGTGCTGTCGACGCTGACGTTCAGCCCCATGCAATCGGCGAGCTCCTGAATGCTGGGGTTGCGCAATGCGCCACGGACATTACAGATCACGATGGGAACATCTTCCAACTTGACGGAAAAACGGTCGAGCAGTTCCTGCGAGGTCTTGTCGGTGTCAAGATCGACGTAGGTGTAAGGATGGCCGTTGCGTCCAAGAAACTCGCGCAGGCGTAGAGTGGCCGCGGAGTGGCGCGAACCCATCAGGATCAGGTTTCCCAGCTGGTTCGTGATCAGCGCAAGGCGGCGCAGGATGAACGCCCGCATGATGATCTCGCTCAGTTCCGCATCTCGCCCGATCAGGGAGTGCAGGCCCTCCGGGCTAAGCTCAAGAAGATCGCCTGGTTCGGTAACGCGCCCGAGCACCAGGCATCGCTGCCCAGAGATCAGGCTAAGTTCACCGGTAAACGATCGGGCGCGGTGTGTGGTTATGAGGCGCTCGCCGTTGAGGTCTGTCTGCACGATCTCCAAGCTTCCGGAAAGCAGGACAAAGAACGGAACCCTGGTATCCCCCGGACGGAACAGTATCTCGCCCGATTCGACTTTGCGCAGCCTGCTGCCGGCGCGGATCCTTTCGATCTGCGGCGGCGTCAAATCCGGGAATATCTGGGTGTTGGCATCAAGTGCGCTAGGTGGGGGAAAGGAAGACATAGATTCTTCAGATCGAGCAACAGAGATCAAGCAATAAAGATCAACCGCCATCAGTAGATGATGCAAACCTCCGTTCCGCTGTTTACTCCGCTGTTAGCAGGCTCTCCGCGAATGACCACTCCTGATCGACCCACTGTGCCTGGCAACGGAACCCGGCAACGCCCGCCTTGCGGACGATCTCGTCCGTCGAATATTTGTGGCTGCTTTCGGTCCAGATGGTCTCGCCCTCCAGGAATTCGACGTCGAGCCCCACCGCCGCGATCCGCACCCTCTGCCGGCGATTGGAGCGGAGGTGCATCTCGACGCTGCGGGCATCGTGATTGATTCTGGCTATGTGCGAGAATTGTCTCAGGTCAAAGTCCGCATCGAGCTCTCGATTGATGCGGCCGAGCAGGTTGAGATTAAATGCCGCCGTCACTCCGAGTTCATCATCGTAGGCCGCGAGCAGTTGTGTGCTGGATTTCTGCAGGTCCGTTCCCAATAACAACGAGTCGCCGGCTTGCAGGATTCCTCGTATCTTTTTCAGGAATTCCACATCCGCGGAACGATCGAAGTTGCCAATGGTGCTTCCCAAGAACAATACAAATAGATGCTGGCCGATCTTCCGGCGCGCCGCTACCTCGAGCAACCCGGCCAGGTATTCGCGCTCCAGGCCGACAATGCTAATCGACTCGATGTCGCTCAGTTCCCTTTCACACATGGCCAGCGCCCAGGGCGATATTTCGACAGGGTAATACGATGTACGTTGTCTGCGGCACAGCTCTTCGAGTAGCCAGCGCGTCTTTCTGCCAATGCCGCTGCCTAACTCGGCGACCGCTACCGGAGTGGCCAGACGATCGACAATCTCGCTCGCATGCCGCCGCAAGAGGCGCTCATCCGCGCGCGTCAGGCCGTATTCGGGCAGGCGGCTGATCACATCAAAGAGGGCTGAGCCGACGTCGTCGTAAAGGTATTTGGAGGGCAGTTCCTTCTGCCCGAAGCGCGTGAGTCCGGCAAGAACCTCGGAGCCGAAGTCGTAGGTGGCGTTACCGGCAATGGCACGAACGAGCATCATTTTTCCATCCCCCTGATCAGTATCGGTATCAGCGTCGGTTTCAGTGTCAGTATCAGTATTAGTGGCTCACGCAGCGGAATCCTGTGTACACGTATTGGTAGTGCGCCTGAAACCAGTTGCGAAACGTGGGCCGGAGCATGCAGGCGGCGGTGCGCGCCGAGGCCCCTTTCATCACGAAATGCTTGCCGTCGAAAAAATCCGCTGAATAGCCTCGATAAAATGAGAACGGAGTAAAACCTTGAAACGCGGCAAACGGCGTGGACGTCCATTCCCAACCGTTTCCCAACATGCCGTGGACACCGAACGCGCTCCGGCCCTCGGGAAACGCGTTCACCGGCACAGGGTCCCAGCGGCGTAGGTCGAAGTTGCCAAGAGTATCATTCGGCGGTTCATTTCCCCAGGGGTAAGTTCTTTCGCTTTCGCTGTCGCTGGTGTTGCCGTACGCGGCGCGATGCCATTCCGCTTCCGTGGGGAGCGACTTTCCCGCCCACCGTGCATACGCGCTCGCTTCCGCTTGGCTTAGGACAAACTTCCCCTTTGACAAGGCAGCTACGCAATAGCGCAGTGCAGGTGCAGCAGCACTAACCGGCCCTGCTCAAGCCGGCTCCTTCGATCCCTCGGAAACTAGCCGGATAAGGACCACCGAGTCAAGAGGCAGCCCGACTATTGGACGTGCTCGCGCGCTTCGTGGACGAAGTGTGGCCGCAGCACCGTACTGAGTGACGGCCCCGGTGCGCCGTCCCCTCGCGCTGCTCCGCCATCCCCCTGTCACCGCCTCCGCCGCCATCCGCCGCCAGAACAAGGGCGCCGTCAGGTTTCGACGAGGACCGTGACCGGGCCCTGGTTGACCAGGCTCACCTCCATCATGGCCCCAAAATGGCCCGTCGCCACCTCGGCGCCTGCCGCGCGAAGCTGCGCCACAACCCGCTCTACCAGCGCTTTAGCAACCTCGGGGGCGGCCGCTTTGGTGAAAGAGGGCCGGCGTCCCCTGGTCGTGTCGGCATAGAGCGTGAACTGGCTGACAACGAGGACCGCCAAGCCGAGGTCCTCCGCGGAACGGTTCATGTTGCCGGTGTCGTCCGGGAACAGGCGAAGCTGCCAGATCTTTGCGGCTAGGCGGTCTGCCGCTTTTTCGTCGTCTTCGCAACCCACCCCGACGAGTGCGCACAAGCCAGGCCCGATCTCTGCCGACGACCACTCCGTCGACGCTGACCGACGCCTCCGAGACCCGCTGGAGCAGCCCACGCACAACGCTGAAGCATAATTGTCGAGCGGCCTGGCGGGCCCGACCGAGGCCGGCCGCGGGCTGCCAGGCCCCTAAGCTTGCCGCCCATGGCGGTTGTCGAGGGCCCAGAGCTGGCGCTGGCTCCTGACGAGGGGCGACCGGAACTGCCGACGGAAGTGAAGCCGGCAGTGCCGACGGTGTGAAGAGCGACGGTCAGCCCGAAAGCCAGGGCCGGGAGGCCAGGGGAGCCGGGGCCGGAGCTCAAAGCGCAGCCCCCTCCTCGTCGAGCTGGCCGTGATCGCGTTCTTGGGGTGGATCTACGACTGGCTGCAGGACTTAGCGCCGGTCCGCCTTGGACTAGCGCTCCGCAACGGGCGGGCCATCCTTTCATTCGAGGAGCGGCTCCACATTTCGCCCGAGAGGTACCTGGACCATTGGCTCACACACCACTACTGGGTCGCCTACATATCCTCGGACTTCTACGACAATGCGATCTTCGCGTTCACGGCGGCCATCGCAATTTGGACCTGGTGGCGCCGGCCCGACATCTACAGGCCGCTGCGCAACGACCTGGTCCTGGCCAACCTGATCGGCTTTGCGGTCTTTTGGCAGTTCCCGGTTGCCCCGCCACGGATGCTGGCCGGCTTCACAGATGTCGTCGAAAAGGTGGGCGGCCTCGGCTCCTGGCATAACACGCTCATCTCCCACGCCGACCAGTTGGCGGCGATGCCTTCCATGCACCTGGCATGGGCGGTTTGGTGCTCCGTCGCCCTGTGGCGGCTCGCCGGCAAGAGCAGCTGGCGCTGGGCGGCCCTTGCCCTTGGAGTTGCATACCCTCTCGCCACGGCCTGGGTGGTCATGGCGACGGCAAACCACTACCTAATGGACGTCCTCGCGGGCACGGCGGCCACGGCGGTGTCCGTAGTAGTGGTGGAACTGCTTTTCCCCGGGGCGCTCAAGGCGCTCAGAGGGCTTTACCAGCGGTCGTCGACGTAGGTGCGTACTTCTTCGTCGTAAGTGGCCTTGATCTCCGCCACGACTTCGGCGGGCAAAGGCGGCCGGTCCCCCGCCGCCGCATTGGCGCGGGCCTGGGCGGGTTTACTGGCACCCGGGATGACTGTCGAAACGCCGGGGGCGTCGGCACACCAGCGCAGCGCCACCTCTGGCAGCGACCAACCTTCGGGCA
This sequence comes from uncultured Acidobacteriaceae bacterium, assembly GCA_963760175.1. GTDB lineage: Bacteria > Acidobacteriota > Terriglobia > Terriglobales > Acidobacteriaceae > Acidiflorens. The sequence continues at coordinate 8,485 of CAVXBU010000008.1, read as the reverse complement.
CCGCGAATTTGGCCAGCCGTCTGGCGGCTGCCACTCCGACCTCGTAGGGCACGCCCGAAAAGGTCTCGCCGACGTCGAAGGCTTCCCCGTGGCGGTTGTACGCCCTGTGGTCGCTGGGTGGGAACGTCGTGTGCTCGTCGTAGCGCCCCGACAGCAACCCTGACGCCAGGGGCACGCGCACTATCACTCCGACGTCGGCCTGCGCGCATGCGGGCAGCAACTTCTCCAACGGCTTCAAACGAAAAGCGTTGAAAATGACCTGCACCGTCGATACGCCGGGCCGTTCGATCGCTTTCAATCCCTGCTCGACTGTTTCGATGGAAACGCCGTACGCGCCAAGGATGCCCTCGCTCACCATTTCGTCGAGCGTGCCGAACACCTCGTCGGAGGCGTAGACATCTGAGGGCGGGCAGTGCAGCTGGGTTAGCGGGAGCGTCGAAAGGCCAAGGTTTTCCCGGCTCCTTTCGGCCCAAGCACGCAATGCGCGAGCGTTGTAGTTCGCAAGGACCTGAGGGACGCGACGTCCACATTTCGTCGCGACAATGATGCCGGCGTCGGGGCGCTCGGCAAGGAACCGGCCCACCAGGCGCTCGCTACGCCCGTCGCCGTAGACGTCCGCTGTGTCAAAAAAACTCACCCCGGCGTCGGCTGCCGCATGCAACGTTGCCATAGCCGTGGCGTCGCTCACGTCGCCCCAATCGGCGCCGAACTGCCAGCACCCCTGCCCAATAACGCTTACGTTATAACCAGTCTTTCCGAGCCGGCGGGTCTCCATATTCGTTACTGTCTTTCGCTCGATGTAGCTGTCACGACGCTGTTATGTCCTCTACTGGTTCAGGTTGGTCTTGCTCCTGCTGCGCAAGATGGACCTGGCGACCGTTGCCGCCGAGTTGCTACCTCGAGAAGCCGGACGACCTGAAGAAGATGCTGGCCGACCCCACGGGGTTCTTGCGGAAAATCGGCCTGGGCGCCTTGCTCAAGGAGGTGGGACGATCCGGCAAGCGCCCCGCCTGGGAAAGTTTTCGCGGTTCGTCCCAGATGCAGCAGGCCGCTCGCGTCCTGCATTACACGCCGTACAGCTTTGAAATCGTGAAGTAATTTCTGAGGCGAGCCGGGAGCGTCAGCGACCGGAGTGGTCAGCATGAATGTGAGCTGTTGAGGCGCGCGAGTTGGTCAGCACTCCGGTCGCTGACGCTCCCGGCTCGCCTCAAGAAATTGAAGAGGATTGTCCACCGAAATTTCCTGAAACTGTGCGAAATAATTCAATAGACGACACAATCACCGTCACGAAGAACGAGAGGAGAAACCATGTCGGCGCAGATCTGGATCTCGGGTCTGGCACTTCTGTTCCTGACGGCGCCTGTCGCGACGGCGGCCGGAGAGCAGCGGCTCGAGGCGCAACTGGCGGCCTTGGCCCAAAAGCTGGAAACGACCCTGAAAAACGATAGCGCGTTCGCGAACGCCAAAGTCCAAATCGGCGCATTCAACGACATCAAGCGACAGGGGACCAACTTCGGCCAACGGATCGAGCAATTCCTCCGCACCGCCTTGAGCGCACCTTCGTCGATAATAAGGCGTCCTACATCATCACGGGCGATTACGCGTACATGGCCTCGCGCAAAACCGGCGGCCAACGATCCCAACTACACGATGCAGGTGCTCCGGATCAAGGCCGCGATCCTGGACGGCAGCGGTCAGGAGTTGATTAGCAAAGTCATCGAGATCAACGACACCGACGACATCGCGGCGGCGCTGGGCCTGACCGTTCAACCTCCGTTTAACGGCGGGCAAAAGGCCCGTAACAAGTCGGCGGAGAATGCGCTGAAACACCCAACCTTTGTCGTGCGCAACCGGACGCAGGTGACCGACTCGGAGTCGTCGCCGTATGCGGTGGAAGTGCTGGTGAAGTCGACGCCCGAAGCGGCCGGCACTCCCATCGTACCCTTCGACATGAGTCTGCTCGGCACGGGCTACGCAGAGCGCAAGGGTCTGGCTTTCGCCGACATCAAGACGACGCAGTTCTACGAGCTGCGCTCATCAACAACAACGACGTCGAAGCCGCGGCCACCATCACCATCGATGGACTCGATGCCCTCAACACCTTCAACGTCGATGGCGTGAAGTATGGCTCCTACATCATTCCCCGGAAGGACTCGACCTTGGTCCGCGGCTGGCTGCGCACCGTCAAACCTGGCGTGAAGGACAACGTCCTGTCGTTCCTCGTCACCGAATACGGCCACGGCGCGGCAACGCAGTTCAAGAGTACGGGCGAAGTCGGCGTGATCACGGTGCAGTTCGCCATGGCCTGGAAGAAAGGCGATGCCGTACCGACCGGTGGCAAGCGCGGCGGTGGACGGGAAACCGCGCCGGGCCCGGGGCTGCCCGAGAAGATGAATGTGGTGGAGCGGATCGTGGGCGATCGTCGCTCGACCATCTCAATCCGTTACAGTCCGAAGTAAAAGCGTGATGTGGAGCCCGCAAGGTGCAAACGATGACGCAAGGCAATCGCCTGAAGGCGGAACGACGAACGAATACGTTTCGTTGTTCCCTTCAGGAATGCACGGCGGTCCGCTGCGCTTCCTTCGTGAGAGCGAACAGAATGTGCGGGTTCGGAATCGCCAGCAGTTCTCCGTACTTGATGGGAATCCACTTACCGAGTTGCTTGATTTGCAGCATGCCTTGCAGGACCCGAAATCTCTTTCATGTCCCGCCAGCGGATCCATTTCCCTTTATGCAAGACGCCCCTCCGCGAGATCCTCCAGGTCCCCAAACGGAATGGGGACGCCCGAGAGGAAGCATCCCAGATTTGCGGCCACTGCGCGGCGAAGGTCCGCTTTTGGACTTCCTCGGCCAGTTGAACGTAGCCGCTCAGCGCCGCACTGATGCGCATCTCCACACCGTCCGCGCGACAGGAACAGACCCGATTTCCACAATCGGAAGGTCGGTGTTTCCGCGGCCAGCCAGCACGCCGTCAGCGTGCCGTCGGGATCGCGGACCGTCTCCGCCGAGGCGGCCCGCTGCACGATCACGCGCACGTTCTCGATCTCCCCCCAGGGGAAGGAATCGACTTCGCCGCGGCAGAGGCGGAGGAGCCCGGTCGGGTATATGAGAATGACCAGACCGCGCTGGCGATACATGTGCCAGAGGAGCCCGCATCCCGTAATCAGTGGTCCCAGAAGGAGCAGGTGTATGACGTGGAAGTGCTGCAACCCAGGACCTTCCGTCCACCAGAGGTAATTGGCAACGACTCCGAAAACGGTCAAGCCGACGCCGACTAACAACTTGGCGGCGAAACGAGCGCAGCTGACCCGAAAGAGTGCCTCCGGGGCCCCGAGTTCCTGGACCGATCGAGCCAGGTCGTCGTCCGACACGTCAACGCTGTCGAAACCCATTTGTTCTCCACACGGCCAGATACGACAAAACGCGGCGGCTGCCATGCCGGTGGACATCTTCAGACTAAACTGCTCAGGCGCAACACGCAATTCTTACTTTGCTCCCGCCCCTGTCTTCCTTGAAGCGGAAGGCCGGGCTTGCCGGTGAGGTCGCTGCTCGTGAAACTACGGGCACCAGTATTTTTCCACATGCTCGATCACCAGCTCCGTGCCGTCGAAATGGCTGCACGCCGGGCGGGCGTTCGGGGTTGTACATGGTGTCGGTCATGTCGCGCATCAGGGCGACGTTCTTGCCGAGCTCGGACCATCTGCCGGATGCCGAACGGGCCGGCCGAGCACGCACATGTTCAGGTGGACGCCGCAGAGGATGACGTTGTCGATGCCGCGCTCTGCGAGCAGGTTCCAGGTCTCCTGGCCGTCGTCGGTGATCGCGTCTTCGGCGCGGCGATCTCGATGCGTCGCGATCTGCCGGGTCCAGGCGTCGCGGATCTTGCACTTCTCGCCTCGCAGTCGCAGCCCATGTCGGAGTCGTCGATCGGCAGCACGCCTTCGTGCCGCGCGTCCGGCCAGTACCAGGCGGTGCCCCAGCGCTGATCGTCGCCAGCGGCACCGGCGTGGGCGAACGGCGCGGCCTGCGCGCGCTTCCGCTGCGGCGTGTCCTTGTAAAAGCCGGTGACAGGTGCTGGGCGCGTGGATGATGAAGACGCCCTGGCCCGGGCGCTGCTTCAGCATCTCGTTCATCGGCCCGGCCAGCTCGCCGACGCGCCGGGCCGCGGACTTGCACCAGTGGTCGTCCCACATGTCGCAGACGATGATGGCGGTCTTCTTAGGGTCCCACTCCACTTTCTTCTCGGTGACGGGGCCGTCCTGTCCGGGGTGACGGTGCTGCCCAGCAGGGTGCCGGTGAAGGTGCCGTCGAACGTCACCGCCGTCGGAATGACGAGGGCCATACTCGCGAAGACGAAGAGCAGTCGGAGGTACATTGCAAGCTCGCTGAACGGTCGTGATTGGAATCTACTTCAATAAATAATAAATAGTAATTAGTCCAGGCGGAAACAGACCCGAAATCCGCAGTAGCCGTCGCGGTCGGCGGGCTCGCCCCCGGCGCGAAACGCCGCGCGGCAGTCGCCTGGATCGTTGAGCCAGGACCGCCGCGGAGAACGCGACATTCGTCAGAATGTATTGTTGTCTGGCACGGATCGGCCTGGTCTTCCGCCGAATACGGGCCGTACCAATCCTCGCACCATTCCCACACGTTGCCGTGGACATCGAACAAGTCCCCATGGATTTGCGGGGAATATGCCGACATCCGATTGTTTGCTCTCGATATTTACCCATTCGGAGAACCGTTCCATGTATTGTTGCCGTCATCGTTGACGAGGTCCGTGGTGATGGCGTCCCCAAAGTGATACTCCGTCGTGGTGTACCCGCTCGACAGGCGTACTCCCACTCTGCTTCCGTCGGCAAACAAATCGTGACCCGGCCCTGCAACAGGTCGTGAGCTTCTTGCAGAACTCCTGGGCATCCTGCCACGTAACCTGCTCCACCGGCCGGTTCGGACCCTTGAAATAGCTCGGATCGGCACCCATCACCGCTTGCCACTGCACCTGGGTGACCGGGTTAATCCCCAGGAAAAAGCCCTTTGTTAGATGTACCTGTGTGAACCGGCCTTCGTTCTCGCTCATGTCTCCTTGACTGCTTCCGGATGGTCGCTTCCCATGCGGAAACGTCCCGGTGGGATGAACGAGAAAGTCATGGGGACGTCGCCGGGCAAGATCAACGTTTTTTGCGGTACGCAGGGACGAACGCCGCCGGCGATCAACTCCACAATCCGCGGCGTGCCAGGCGGTCCGTTCCGGATGCTTCCGGGCTCGCAACACGTGGCCAGCAACTTGCGGTGCAAGCGGAGCAGTTCGCCGCGACGCGGGTCGTCGAATTCTTCCAGCCAGTCGGCGAGGACGAGCCAGCGCGTTTCCTCCAACGGGTCCGACACAATCCCCGCGAGCAGTGCATCCAACATGGCAACATTTCACTTATCTATTTTGGCGATGGCGTCGCGCACCGCGAGCGCGACTTTCAGTTCCGGATGGTCGAGCAGTTTCCACAATGCCGGGAGCCCGGCCTTGGCGTCGGGACCAATGGCGCCGAGCGTGCCGGCGATCTCTCCGTCCATTCTATCGTAGGACGGCAGTACCTCTCCGATCATCTCCCAGTAATTTCAGCAGGTCCGGTACGATCGCTTTGGCGGTCAGTGCAGGTACTTTCCGATCGACTCGATCAGGACTTTCCGGTCGCGCAGCCCACCGGTAATGGAGGAACAGCCGGAGGGTGGCGGGGATCAACTCCGGGCAGTCGGGGGCCAGTCGCTCGAAGACGGGGAGAATGATCGTGGCGACGCGGACGCCGTTGAATCTGCCGCTCCCATCGTCAGGCTGGTGCAGCGGCCGCAAAAGAGGATGCTGGCGCAGTACAAGCGCTATGTCTTCGATCCGAGCCAGGGCGTATGCCGCTCCCAATCGCAGTGCAGGATCGGGATCGGTCAGCACTTTCTTGAGGGCGGGGATCGCCTCCTTCGCATCCAGTACCATATTTCACCCAGGCACAACAACGCCCTGCGATTCCCCAACCGTTGAACGAAATCGGGAACGAATTCCTTCGCGGGACAGATCGCTTCGGCGACTAGTCAATCTTCGTCCAGTGCGGGAATATCTATTGGCGACCGGTAACAACTCGAAGGCGGGGATGGCTTGGCGCAGCTCCAGGGTCCAATCCGGCCCAGTAAGCGGCAGGCGACGTAGCGATTTTCGTCCTTGGAGTCGGACGGCCCATCAATGGCGCGGGGACCGCGGCCTTCATCAATTCTCGCGTCAATCCTTGGGGTTCGATAATGATCCATCCCACACTCGGCTACTACCAATCCAATAATTGCATTTCCCTCAACCGTTGGTGATAATGACCGTATGATGCGCTCTTCGATCCTCCCGTACGCACGATCGCGGATTTGCTCCAGCACCTGGGCGACATTCCCGCCGACCGCGTCCGCTTCACACCCACGCCGGGAACGGCGAAGCTCGAAGACCTGCTGCTCCCGGAGAACGAACACTGCGAACTCGTCGATCAGACTCTCGTGGAGAAACCCGTGGAGCGAAAGAATCAATTCTTGCGGGGATGATTATCCAATTCCTGAACGAATTCGTAATCCCCAATAAACTGGGATTTGTCACTGGGGAGGCCGGCTTCTTTGAATTGACCGGAGGTTCGGCCCGGTGCCGGATGTGGCCTTCTTCTCGTGGGACCGCTTGCCGGATCGACGCGTGCCGGACGAGCCGATCTTGACCCTCAGCCCTGACCTGGCAGTCGAGGTTCTGAGTAAAAGCAATACGCCGAGAGAGATGGAACGCAAGTACAAGGAGTACTTTCGCAGCAGCGTTCGCCTGGTGTGGGAGTTCGATCCCCGCAAGCAATCTGTGCGTGTCCTGAAGCCGGGCATCAAGCCACAGGAGTTGTCGCATGACGACATTCTCAGCGGCGAAGCCCGTCCTGCCTGGCTTCACGTTGCCGTTGAATCAGCTCTTCGCACAAATGGACCGGCGCGGTTGAATCGGAACGGCATACGCCCGAAGCGACAGAGCGTCAGCGAGGGACCAAGGTGGGAGTCCTTCGCTGACGCGTCGGGCTTCCCGATCACATTACCAGCGGAACTGAAGCCCCCCAGTTGATGCCCTGTGCGAAGAAGTCGCTCGTGGTGAAGTAGGGTCCGGGGCGCGGGGATTCGCCCGGCAACGGCGCTGGACTGCCCGGCAGAGGGAAGTTCGGGATCGGGCCGCATCGATGGTGGTGTCGATCGTGCCGCCCGGCCACAGCGCGAGTTGCCCAGGAAGAGGAAGTCGTAGCCCACGAACACCCGCCAGTGCGAGGTGATCTGATAGCCCACGTTCAGGGTCACTTCCGGAATCACGGCGAACTGGCTGTTGTGGAATGTGCCGATGTTCGCGTTCGGCAGCCCCAGCAGACCGCCGGTGGTGTGCGTCACCGTGCCGTTGGCGAAATAGAGCGTCTGGTTGCCGTTGATGTAGGCGGATTGTTCCAGGTCGCCGAACGCCACCAGCGGCCCGGCCATCAAATCGACCATGGACCGCGCAGTATAGCTGGCATTCAGGCCGATCTGCCCGCCGTGGAACACGTCGGTAGTGTGGAAGCTGTCGTACACGCTTCCCGACATCGCCGGAGTACCGATGGACATGTTGGAGCCGGGCGTCCGGAAGAAGTACTCCGTATCCGTCAGGTGCTCATCGAGCTCGAGGTAGCGGTAGCCCACGATGGCATCGAGCTCGAAACCGCCGGCGTTCGCGTTCCCAATCAACACCCGGCGCAGGTTCGCTTCGGCCCCCCAGAGCTGGGTCTGTGTCGTGATCTCCCCAACGCCCTTGGACAGGCCGGGGTACGCGATCAATTCCGAGAACGGTCCCATCGGCGTGTTCGCGTTGGTGAACGGCCGGGCCAGCACCGGATACTCGCTGCTGTTCGCGACGTAGGTGCTGGGATCGTAACCAAGGAAGAAAAGCGTCTTTCAACCCCCCACTTGCAGTCGTCGCCGAACCAGCGGCAGAACGGTGAAACGACGCCGCCGTGCAAGGTGTCGCCGACGTCCCCGCCGTACAAGGACCGCGTGGTGGGCGCACCCAGGATGCAAGTTGATGATGACGGCGCGCTCGTCGTGAGCAGGGTGGGGACTTGCATGCTGCGCGTCCACCACATGAGGAACTCGGCCCCACATACCGAGGGGTTGGGGCCGCGCGAGCGTCCATCGGGATCGGGCAGTCCGGCTCAGCGCACCGGGTCGAAGCCGTTCGGCGGATAGACGCCCTGCTGGTAGACGCCCGGTTGGTACACGGCTTCTGGAGCGACGATCGGTACCTTGGTACGGAACACCGCCCGTGGCCGGGTAACCCGGATACATCGGGATGGTCGATGGTCCCGGCGTCCGCGTTTCCGTGACGCTGGGCGTTGGCGGCGGCAGCAGCATCGGCACAGGCAGTTGAATAGCACCGGCATGCTGCCCGGCATCACAGGAGCGGGAAGAAGCGGCAATC
>CAVXBU010000007.1:0-171794 GCA_963760175.1 uncultured Acidobacteriaceae bacterium | reverse complement strand
TGACGCGGCGGACGCTACCGCGTGGATCGACCGAGAGAGTTCAGGAACTGCTGACATAGTGTGGGTCATGGGAAAGGAGATTCCTGTGACCCGTTTACGCAAGATGATGCTGGAAGAACTCCAGCGTCGCAACTACTCTGCCATCACCACGCGCAATTACCTGCGGGTGGTAAGCGACTTCGCCAAGCATTTTGGCAAGTCTCCCGACAAGCTCGGCCCCAATGAACTTCGAACGTATCAAGCCTATCTGCTGACTGAGTGCAAGCTGACGCCCGGCACGGTGGTCAACCGGGTAGCGGCGCTGCGCTTCTTTTTCGTCAAGACACTCAAGCGCCATCAGTTTCGCGAGTTCTTGCCCTACCCCCGGAACCGGCGCCGGCTGCCCACGGTGCTCAGCCGGGAGGAAGTTGCGCGATTGATCGATGCGGCGGGAACCTTGTTTCGACGGACGCTGCTGATGACGCTCTACGCCACCGGCATGCGACGCAGCGAACTGGCTCGTCTCAAAGTCAGCGATATCGATAGCCAGCGGATGATCATCCGCGTGGTGGAAGGCAAGGGCGGCAAGGATCGTGATTTGCCTCTGAGTCCAACCCTGTTGGAAACCCTGCGCGAGTACTGGCGCTGGCGAAAACCCAGACTCTATCTGTTCCCGACGCGCAACCTCTCAGGGAGACTCAATCAGCCGATTTCGGACAAGACCGTCTGGATTGCGTGCAGCGATGCCGCGCGCCGCGCCGGCATCCGCAAACGCGTCACCCCGCACACGCTACGCCACAGTTGGGCGACCCACTTGTTGGAGGCGGGCACCGACCTGCGCACCATCCAGGTTCTGCTCGGGCACGGCGACCTGGAGACCACCGCTCAGTACCTGCACCTGTCGCAGCGGCACCTGCAAGCGGTCAGCAATCCGCTGGATGGCCTCGCGCTCTCCAGCACCGAGAACATCAGCCGCAGCTTTAAACGGAAAAACGAAAAATGACTCGGCCCACCCTCGAGGTGGCGGACATTCTGCGTGCGCAAGGCGATCGCTTCCTGGAGCACTATCGATCGAGCTTTGACTTTCAGCAACTCAAAGCTTTTCGTGCCATTTTGCGCTGTCGCACCGCTGCACTGGGCGGTCATCGCGATGCCTGCCCGAGCTGCGGTCATCAGGCCATCTCGTACAACTCGTGCAGAAACCGACACTGCCCCAAGTGTCAGACGCAAGCGCGCCAGCGCTGGCTGGCGGCCCGCGAACGCGAACTCCTGACCACCAGTTACTTCCATGTCGTGTTCACCGTGCCCCACGAACTCAACGTGCTGGCTTTAGAGAACCCGCGTTTGTTCTACGACCTGCTGTTCACTGCCAGCGCGCAAACCTTGCTCGAAATCGCCATCGATCGCAAACACCTGGGCGCCGAGATCGGCGTGATCAGCACTCTTCACACTTGGGGACAGAACCTGCTCCTGCATCCCCACATTCACTGCGCCATTCCCGCGGGCGGACTCTCGCCAGATCACCGTCAATGGGTCCGCCCACGCTATCCTTTCTTCTTACCCGTGAAGGTTCTCAGCCGCGTTTTTCGCGGTAAGTTCCTCGCTGGTCTCAAACGTTTCCACCGCCGCCACCAACTCTGCTGCGCTGGCCCCGCCGCCGCTCTCGCCGATCCGTTGCAGTTCGCAAAACTCATCCGCCGCCTGCACCGACATCACTGGGTTGTCTATGCCAAGCAAGCTTTCGGTGGCCCCATGCAGGTGCTGCGCTATCTCGGCCGCTACACCCATCGCGTGGCCATCTCCAATCATCGCTTGTTGGACTTCGACCAGGAGCGCGTCACCTTTCGCTGGAAGGATTACGCCCACGGCGGTAAGCAAGGCACGATGACTCTGGGCGCCAACGAGTTCCTGCGGCGCTTCTTTCTGCACGTGCTCCCCAGAGGCTTCGTGCGCATCCGTCACTTCGGATTCCTCGCCAATCGCTTTCGCGCCTCCCGCTTGGCACTATCCCGACAACTGCTGTCCAGTATCTCCTCCACGCTGGTCGAGGCTGAAACCAGCAAAGCTCCGGCGGAGAGTTCTTCTGTCTGGCATTGCCCACGCTGCGGCGCGGCGATGATCGTGCTTCAGAGATTTACCGCTGCGGAATTATCCCCATGCGCTTACTTCGATTCTTCGTAGCGTGTCCACCACTGGCGGCCCTGGGATGTGCTCCCGCACGCCGGCGCACTCGTGTGCCCGCCGCCTCGCCACCGTCTCTGCGGCCACTCTCCGCATACGCTCTGGCTCATCTTCAACCCTATTCCGACAATCCTCGCGGCGTTCCCGCCACGTTTCGCTGCTCTCCCCAAGCTCCGTTCAGATCCACGCTGCCGTTCAAATCCCATAGCGCACCGCGTCCGCCGCAAACGCCAGCGGCTTCCTCCTAGTCTCCTTATCGAAAACGCCTCGGATCGAGACCCCCTCCGCCCCAACAGTCTGCCCCGAGGCGTTTCCGATCAAGGCTAGCGACCATCCGGGGAGGTGACGCGGTATTCGTAAACACGAGGGCGTTTGAACTAAGCCGCTAGCGCGGCGGACGCTACCGCGTGGATCGCTCCCGGAGCAGTGTCACTCATGTAAGTTTTGGGGTCACAAGGAGATCACTGTGACCCATCTTCGGAAGCTGATGCTGGACGAGCTCCAGCGTCGCAACTACGCTCAGAACACCGTTCGTGCTTACATCCACGCCATAGAGGATTTTGCGAGGTACTTCCACCGTTCGCCCGATCGTCTCGGCCCAGAACATATTCGCGAGTACCAGGTTCACCTGTTTCGCGACTGCAAGCTTTCGCCAGGAACGATCGAAGGTCGTACCGCTGCTCTGCGTTTTCTCTTCGTCAAGACGCTCCGACGGCCATATCTTCCCGATCACATTCCGTTTCCCAAGCGGCAGAGGCGGATGCCCACAGTACTGAGTCAGGAGCAAGTGACGCGGCTCATCGCTTCCGCGCAGAACCTGATGCACCGCACCATGCTGATGATGCTGTATGCAACCGGCCTGCGACGCGCTGAACTGTGCCACCTCAAGGTCTCCGATATCGACAGCGAACGCATGGTCATTCATGTTCGCCAGGGCAAGGGTGGCCGTGATCGCGATGTTCTGTTGACCCCGAAGCTGTTGGAGACCCTGCGCGAGTATTGGCGCTGGATGAAGCCGAAGACATATCTGTTCCCCGGCACCGTCAACAACTGGCGCGCCGACGTGCCCATCACAGAAAAGATTGTCTGGAAGGCCGTGGCGGAGGCCGCGAAACATGCTGGTGTCAGCAAGCATGTGTCTCCGCACACGCTCCGGCACAGTTTCGCCACCCACATGCTGGAGGCCGGCGCCGATCTGCGCACGATCCAGATGTTACTCGGTCATGCCAAGCTGGCTGACACGACCGTCTATCTACACTTGTCGCGGCGCCATCTGCAAGCAGTTCCCAGCCCCCTGGAAGCGATCGAGGTGTCTAGTCCCGACCAGGTGAAGCGTTCCAGGAGGCTGATCAAGCGATGAGTCGGCGCTGTAGGTGCTGCGGCCCGGAAAGCCTCTGTTCTTACCGGCCGATGCCACGAGGATGATGGAAGCCCGATCGTTCAAGTAGGGCAGCGCCTTTTGAACCGTGAAATAAGTGCCGCGGGCATTGGTGTTGAAGGTCTTGTCGAAATGCTCAGCCGTCGCAGCGGCGGTCATCGTCTTTTCGACGAAAGCCGCACCCGCAAAAATCACATCAATCTTGCCCTTCTTCGCAACGGTCTCGTAGAGATGGTCAAGGTCATCGAGCCTTGAGATGTCGGTCTTTACTCCGGTGACGTTCTTGCCGATCTCCGCGACGGCCTTGTCGAGCTCGGCCTGGCGGCGACCGGCGATGCATACATCGGCGCCCTCTTCAACGAACCTCTTGGCGGTCGCGAGGCCAATGCCGCTGCTGCCCCCTGTGATGACGGCGATCTTGTTGTTCAATAATGACATTGTGTTATCAAATCAGCCGCGATCTTGGACTACTTCAGGACACCGCTCTCAACTGTGCTTGGAAGAGAAATCGATGCCAGAGACCTTGACGACGGCCTGCCACGCGGCTTCTTGGCTGGCGTGATCGTGAAGGTGTGGATGACGGTGCGCCTCAATTGGGCCTGTGAACTTCCCCTGAACCGAGGCGAAGAATTGCCCTGAGACGTCGGTTCCAGCGTCTAATTTATGAAACGCATTACCTCGTTGGCGTTATCCTGAAATGAAGTGTTTTTCAAATCAGTAAAAAAGGTGCTCTGGTCCACCATGTCCCTGTAACTTACCCTCTTTACTGGCATAAAACACGCCGCTTGAATACCCGTCATTCGAAATGGCATCTACAAAGCGTTTTGCACCTACATCCAGTGTATGCACCATTCCGCCCATCAATGGGAATACAATAGGCATCATCACAAACTTCAACATAAACCGCATGGGCGGGGGAAGACTATCTGGCGCCTGAGTACCTTTTGTATTCCCTGGGCTCACAACGATAAACTTGAGCTTAGGATATTTTTCTTGCCATTGATAACGTCCACATGGTTTCCGCATACTTGACATATGCGTATGCTTGCAATGCATCGAACTTCTTACCGAAATATGATCCATCAAGAACGGCAGCAAACTCATCTACAGAAGAAGTCCTCATTGAAACTGGTTTTATTCCGAGCATCTTTACTCCTGGAACAGCTTCCGCACTGACTGATAGAACTGTTTTCCTCAACTTGTCCCGTTTCATCAATTCTTCCACTAGGATTACATGGCCTAAAATATTTGTAGCGGCCAATTCATTCATGCCGGAAGGCGTGAAGTTCGCAGCCGTTTTCCCAACTACTCCACCTGCATTTAAAACGACCGCATCAATAGGTTCCTTTATTTCTTCTACTGCTTTTCTGACAGAATTTGCATCCGTAACATCGCCAATAATAATTTCAAAAATCTTTTCCCCGTTTTCTCCTCAAGGTCTTTCTTTGCTGCCTGTGCTCTCGCTCGATTTCTGCAAAAAAGAATTACCTTTTTGGTTTCTTTTTTCAATGCTAACTGTCGGGCAGTCTCTTTCCCAAGCCCAGCATTTGCTCCGGTTATTAAAATACTTTCGTTCATTTTTTCTGCGTCTCCGTGGTAAAGGGTTAAGATCGAGTCGAGAGGCCCCGCGTGGGCAGAGCCAGCTTGCTATTATTGAACTATTCGGTTATATAATGGTGAGGTGGTCATGGTCAAGGAGTTTGTAACTGAATGGTTCAGAATACCCCTAAGCCGCGTGGACGGCCTCGCAGCTTCGACGAGACGGGGGCGCTGGAAAAGGCGACCCAGGTGTTCTGGTCGAAAGGCTACGACGGAGTGACGATTGACGATCTCGTCGCCGGGATGGGTGTGGGACGGCCGAGCCTGTATGCCGTCTTTGGGGACAAGCGGGCGATATTCTTGCGTGTCCTTAGGGCGTACGCAGAACGGAAGGGCGCATCAGCCGCGAAGGCACTCCTCTCGCCACAGAGTCTTCGCGACTCGATCGCGGGCTTTCTGAGGTACGCCGTCGAAAGTGCGACCGAGAAAGGGTCCGCCCGGGGCTGCCTTATGGTGTGCGTCGCGCCGCTTGTGAACGACGCTGAGGTTCAGCGGTTCCTGCAGAGCGCGGTCGCGGGCGGCGCAGCTCTGGTGGAACGCCGTTTCCGGGACGGGATCAGCGCGGGAGAAATCCAATCTGACTTTCCCGTAGCCACGCGCGCAGCCCAAGTCACGGATTTAGCGCGTGGGCTGACCATGCGTGCGCAGATAGGCACGCCGCGCAAGACGCTTCTCAGGGATGCCGAGGAAGCGGCCGACTTGGTGCTCCTGCCGCGCCTGAAGGCCATCGGCAAGCAGTAGCTATAACTTTCTCTCGCTGGCGCTTGAGCCGGGCAAACGCGAGCTCAACGCCGCAGACAACAGGCTGACATTATGGACAGCCTCATCCACTCACAGCGATTCAACTCCTGGGCCTGGGTAATGGCCGCTTACGCGAAGTTCAAAGCACTTCAGGGCCAATCCTCTAAGAAATCTGCTCTCAACATAGTCTGGGGATGTTGAACCACGGCGAGCCCCGCTCTGAAGGCTTCATATAGATAGTGAGCACGCAAGCATTTGGAGATCACTATGTCACTCATCGCGCCCGGATTGGTAATGATATGTCGGCTTATGTGGATCGATCGCAGCAACTCCTGCATGACGCTAGTGCTTTTTCGGACGCGACGCCGGGATGAGTGCTCAAGGCTGAAAGAAAGTGTGAGGCGTCGCGTTCGAAAAAGCCGTCAGAAGGAAGCCGCTGGCGCGGTGGACGCGGGACCTATGCAAATTGAATGGAGTGAGGCATAGGGGTTGAAGTTAGGTGGAGTGGTCAAGGCCGCTGAAGTAGCAGCCGGCGCACCTATGCAAAGACGAGTCGATGGCGGAAGTGAGCCGAGGCAGGGACAAGAAGAAGGTGTCTGGGGGCTATGGAGACAGACTTCGGCGAAACGCTCTGAAGCGCGCCGAGAGTGCGGTGGGTGGGTGAGTGATTTCATGCAGCCGTGGCCAGGAGCGGTGGGGAACGGAGTTGGAGTTGTGGGGCTGTGAATCGTTCGACAACGGCCATCGGTCCACCGCACTTGGGACAGCGCCACAGCGGGTGCGCTGTAGCGGTTGAGGTTTGGATTCGTTTTTCGGGGGAGTCGCGTGGAGAGCGTCGAAGCACCGTGGCAGCAGAGCAGCGCGCCTTCGGTTGGCGAGGAAGCCGAAGTGGCGGATGCGGACAAAGCCCTTGGGGAGCAAGTGAAGGAGAAAGCGACGGAGAAACTCATCGCGTGATAGCGACATCAGCTTGTGCTCATTGTTGTGAGCGGAGTCGCGCCAACGAAAGGTGACCTGTCCGTCGTCGAATGAAACCAGTCTGTGGTTGGAGATGGCGACGCGATGGGTATAGCGGCCGAGATACTGCAGCACGTACTCGGGTCCGCCGAAGGGTGGTTTGGAGTAGACGATCCAATCTTTGCGGAAGAGCGGACGCAGCCAGGCCGCGAAGAACTTGGGATGGGTGAGCGGTGCGAGTTCTCCGGCCAGGTGCAGTTGGCCACGCTGGAAAGCAGATCTAAGAGCCGCGACGAACTTGCCACGAAAGACGCGCCGGAGTACAGCGATGGGAAGAAAGAACCGTGGGTGCGAGCGAATCCAGCGGGCGTGATCGCGGGAGAGTCCGCCGGCGGGAACGACACAGTGGACATGGGGATGAAGTTGGAGTTTCTGGTTCCAGGTATGGAGCACGCCGAAGAAGCCGATCTCGGCTCCGAGATGAGCGGGATTGCGCGCCACTTCGAGTAGAGTTTCTGCGCTGGCCCGAAGCAGCACCCCATAGATGACTTTCTTGTTCTGGAGTGCTAACGAAGCCAGTTGCGGCGGCAGCGTGAAGACGACATGGACGTAGGGCGTGGGCAGCAGTTCGCGGCGACGTCCCGCGATCCAGCGTTCCCCGGCACCGGTTTGACACTTCGGGCAATGCCGATTGCGGCAGCTGTTGTACGAGATGGTGGCACGATGTCCGCAGCGAGTGCACTGATCGATATGGCCGCCGAGTGCGGCCGTACGACAGCGTGCGATGGCACGCAGCACCTTAATATGTGTCCAGCGGAGCCAGTGACGGTTGCGCTCAATGAAGTCTGTGCCTGGCTGCGAATGATGTCGGCCACCTCTAACTGTGGCCGACTCATCTACTCCTCCTCGGACGACCTGCCTTTCTTCAGCACCAGCGCATCCAGCGGACTGGGCGTGGCATGCAGGTGCCGTTGCGAGAGGTGGAGATAGCGAGCGGTTTCTTTCAGATCGTGATGGCCTAACAGGATCTGGATGGTGTGCAGGTCAGCGCCAGCTTCGAGCAAGTGGGTAGCGAAGCAATGGCGGAGCACGTGGGGATAGACGCGTTTCTTAATCCCGGCGCGGCTGGCGGCCTGGACGCAAGCCAGGTAGGGCGTCTTGTCATCCGTGGGGTGATCCCCGCTGTGCCAGCGGTTGCCGGGAAATAACCAGACGGACTTTTTGCGCAAGCGACGCCAGTGAGCGCGCAGTTCCTCGAGCAGGACGGGGCTGAGCATGACATCGCGGTCTTGCCCTCCTTTGCCGTCTTGAATGTGCACGACCATTCGTCGGCTATCGATATCGCTGACTTTCAGGCGGGTGAGCTCGGTGCGGCGCACGCCGGTCCCGTAGAGGGTTATCAAAATGGTGCGATAGAAGGGAGTCGGCGCAGCATCGATGAGTTGCGCTACTTCTTCTTGACTGAGAACAGTGGGCAGGCGATAGCGCTTCTTGGGATAGGGAGTGTCGGCGATACTCCATGGCCTCTTGAGTGTCTGGATGTAGAGGAAGCGCAGGGCGCACAGATGGTTGGTCACCGAACCGGGAGTCAGTTTGTGCACGGTGAATAGTTGGGCTTGGTACTCGCGGATGTGCTGCGGTCCCAGGCGATCGGGCGAGCGGTGGAAGTGCTGGGCGAAGCGCTCGATGAAGCGAATGTAACGCCGTGTAGTAGCCTCAGAGTAATGACGTCGCTGGAGTTCTTCCAGCATCATTTTGCGTAGATGGGTCACAGGGACACCTCCTTGTGACCCACAAATTATCTGAGTTGAGAATCAAGAACTGCCGACATCACCCACGCGGCAGCGTCCGCCGCGCCAGCGGCTTCGTTCTGACGGGCAAACCGGAAACTACCGGTCTAAAGATGAAAACGGGAGATCCCGTTGCAGCCCGAAATCTCCCGCAATGATGTTCTTAGGTTTTATGCGAACAGTGCCAGGCTGCTGTTGTTAGCGTGCTCCTGCGCTTCTTCCGACTCGGCGTCCTTGCCTTTCAGGTAGGCAAGTGTGACGTCCAGTGATTCATGCCCGAGGCGGATTCGAATCGTGTTCACCGAGACGCCTTCCTCGTGCAGCGTGTCGGCGTAGGTCTTGCGGAAGCGGTGAAGCTCCGCGCCTTCGACGCCCGCCTTCTTTGCAATTGCCTTGAGCTTGCGCAGGAAGTGACCGTCAGGTTTGCCTTGGCCGTTCGGAAACACTAGGTCATGCGGCTGGACGTTCCGCTCTCTCATTCTGTCCTTGATTTTCCAGACCAGCTTCGCTGGGATCGGAGGAGTGGGCTTTGTCGACTCTTCCCCTGGCGCTTCGATCGGCGGAATTGGTGCAGGTTTGGGGAAGAGCGCGTAAATCGACTTCAGAAATCCAAGGATCGTCGCCGGCAGTTCGGCAAACTCGCAAAAGTCGATCAATCGGCCCGCATATCCGCTGCCCTTTTCCTTTTCCAAGACAGAGTAGGCGAGAGCCTTAACCTCATTCGCCGCGGGCATTGCCGAGGGCAGCACGAGAGTTGGTTTTTCCCCTGAATCGCGCAGGTCCAACAGGAAGTCCCAAAGTCGCGCAACAGGAATTTCCTCCACCAGCAGTTTCTCCGTGCCCGAATACGCCGTCTGACACGGAATGTCGAAATTCTGCTTGAATTTTTCCTCGTCCTCGGCCTTGCGTTTCTTCGCGTCGTATAACGCGAATACTTGCACATGCAGCGCCTTGAAAAACGCGCCGAACTCAGGCATCGATCCGTCGCCGTCCGTGCTAATAAGAGTGACGCCGGACAAGTCGAGCGGATAAAATCCGTCCGGGTCGGATTCCTCCATTTTCTCCGCCGTGGCTAACAAAGTGTCCTTTTCCGTCACACCTTCGCAGACGATTACTCCACGGCCTAGCATTCCCTCGGCAAGCCCCCGACGAGCATGGCGGCGATACGTTTTTCCCTTGAGTACTGATGATCCAGGAAGGCAGATCGCCGTAAGAGTTCCGTCTCCGTCTTTTCTCAATATCTGAATTTGCGCTGGGTCGAAGCGTTCGATGAGGTACGGTGAATGAGAGGTGACCAAGCACTGTGTTGTGTTTTGGAGCAGGTAATTTGCAATACGCCGTTGCGTGTGCGGCGGAAGGGCGATCTCCGGTTCCTCCATGGCAAAGATCACATTGTCTTTCTTAATCTCGGCGATAAAGGTCAGCAACGCGAGAACAAGCGTATTAAGCGTGCCTGTCCCGACCTCCTGGAAAGGAACCGGGTCCTGACCCGCCGAAGTTCTAAGGAAGAAACTAATTGTCTTTCTGAGGTGCTCTCGCGTCAGTTGCGACACGAAAAGCTGCGTGGCAGGACCATCTGTTTCTAGGTGGATATACTGGCCAAGACGTCTCTCGATATTTTCCAACACCGGCCCCAAATCGGCGGCCCCCTCGTGGATTGGAGGATCAAGCTCTCTTAGCCGCTTGATGGTGCTTTCCCAGATCCCTGTGCGAATATCGCGTTGTTTGAGAATGATATCCAGAAGCGACCCGCGCTCAAGACTCAACGCGCGAGATCCGGTGCGAAGAGCCCGTAGATACAAGAAGCCGAAGAGCCGTTTTATGTTTCTCGGAACTCCGGCAAGCCCGCCCTCGGAATTCGGCGGGCCGTCGACGAAAAACGTTTGGGCCTCAAACTCGTCTTCCTCCCGATTGTACGAAGCTATGGTTTTGAGCCTGAGACATTCGCATACACGGGGATCATCGACGACATCAGCCTCGCCCTGAGCGAGGACATCTTTTTTGTCCAAATGCCAATGATGAGCGTGTGGAGCGCACTTCTTGGCGACTTCCTCGGAAAGTTCAGTCAACGTTACATCGACCTCGATCGGGATCGATGTCTCCCCATCATCCTCAAGGTATCGCGCGTTGTAAAAATCAAATTCCTCGACTGGCGGAAATTTTGACAGACGCTCCGGGCCAAGCACTAATTCGAGGGCTTCGCAGACAGTAGACTTTCCGACGTTATTCATACCAAGCAGCAGGGTATGACCGGCGAAGTCAAGACAAGCGCTCTTGATACCGCGAAAATTCTTAATCTCCAGCCGTGCAACTCTCATATCTGCGCTTTTCACCTAGAGGTACTGTCAATGCTAGGCCTAGCTTACCAGTCTACCTTCCTCAAAACGGGTGTCTTCGTTGAGAGCTATCTCCATTCCGTGCTTTCTAGGACTCGCGATCTCAGCCGTGTGTTACTCGTCATCGTGTGCCTCTTCCTGTGACCCACTAACGGACGGGTTCGGAGTCAACCTAACAGCCGCAGGCTAGCGTCAAGGCACTTTCGCGGCATAAACGATGATTCCCTACGGGCTGCCCCTCATTTATTCCACGTTTGCCTGTGACGCCGCGCCTTCAGTGCGGCTGTTCCTGTTGCCTCTCTCGCCCCCGCCGTGGGGGTCACTTCAAACGAAAGAGGCACAACATGACGACGAAGACTCTCAGCAAAAGCGACCTCGCGCAGTTCACCGGCAGCGAAAACTGGTATCGGCACGGGATCAACCGCAACGTTCTCTACACCGACGGCGCGCAGCACGTTGCCGAGCACGGTGGAGCATATTGGCTTCTGGACGAAATCGCGATCATTCAGCCCTACAACAAGGCTGTTGCCGCCGAGGAATTTCAAGTCTGGAAGCTCGCCGTACGCCCCGACCGAACCGCTACGCTTACGTGCGACGATGGCAACGGCAATATCGTGTTCACCAAGGAGATCGAGCACACTGATTTCCCGCTGGATGAGATCACACTGTATTTCACCAACAACGTGATCCACTTGCCGAGCGAGTACTGAGCAACGCGAAACCCGCGCTGGCGTCCTCGCTGGCGCGGGTTTTTTTATTTCACCACACGCCCGCCGGCAATCGTCGCACTTATCCGACAGTCCGCTTACAAGAAGAGACGAGCCTGAGCCTGGGGGAGTTCCACGGGTGCGGAGCATTCCTCGTCGTCATTGGCCACGTGATTGATCCGAGTGCTTATGGGATAGCGCCGCATCAGCTGAGCATCATAGGGCTTCAACATGTCGGACACCGTACTCGCATCCTGCATTCCCGGATCGAGCCACAGGTCGTAGCTATCCGGATCGAGAATGACCGGCATGCGGTCATGGACGGCTGAGGTCACGGCATTCGGCGTTGTAGTCAGGATCGAACAGGTTTTCACCCAGTTGCCACTCGGGTCTTTCCAGCGATCCCAGATTCCCGCGAAGGCAAACATCTCCGCGTTACCGACTTCAAAACAGTATGGCTGCTTGGTCTTCCCCACTCGTTGCCACTCGTAAAATCCATCTGCTGGGATCAAGCATCTGCGAGACTTCAACGCATCGCGGAACGCGGGCTTCGTTCCCGCGGTTTCCGATCTTGCGTTAATCATCGTGGCAGCGCCGGACGAGTCTTTCATCCACGATGGAATGAGTCCCCAGCGGAGGAGCGATAATTCCCGAATAGGTTGCTTCGGATTCTGGCGAATGACCGGAACAAGCTGAGTAGGGGCAATGTTGTAGCGAGGATTCCAGTCTTCCTCGCCCGACGCACTGGAAAAGTGCGCCTCAACAATTTGCTTTCTCCGGGAAAGTCGATAGCGCCCACACATTGGAAGATTATGGCAGATCGGATGAGCGAAACACGTTATCGATCTTCTCCATGATTTTTTCGGCCCATTGAACTGAAGCAGCAATCAACTTGTCACTGCGCGGACTTCCCTGGGGTCCACCAAACAGATCATCTGCCGTCTGCATGTGCAGGCTGGCGAGAATCGCTGCCATGATCCCGAGCACTCGTTTGCGGCCTTCGTCCATGGACGCCAGTCTATCATTTCGCCCTTATGTTCGCTATTCTAGTTTTCTGCAACTGACCCGTCCTAGGTCCGCGCACAGGTGGCACAAAAGCCAGAGATCATTAACTCGACGCGCACACCACTGGCGGGCGGGAACGCTGATCATGGATCGCCTATTTACCCAAGGGTGGACAAGCCAGCTAAAGAGGAGTCTTAAAAGCTAGTCTCAAAGTTGATAAACTCCCAGTGGAGGCACAAAGATGTCATGCAACTGTGAGCCGGACAAGAAGAGAACCTATTACTCCAGCGTCCAATTGTTCAGTGAACCGGGTAATTCAGGCATTCCGGCCGGTGCCGGGATACTGCTGAGCCAAACCGAAGTCAACGTCTGCACGCAGTGCGGAAAAGCAGAGTTTTCCGTCCCCGATTCCGACATGCAGCGTTGGTTCCGCCGATCAGCTTGAGGAGATCACGAATCGGAACATGTCGGAAGACTTTCTCAACCCCGAGATCCTACGCGCAAAGCTGATTGTTGCCTCGATCTACATCACTGCCTTTGAGCTTCTGAAAACAGGATAGTGGAGCGAATACGGAGCTTCTACACGCTAGGTGGGCTAAACAAGGTATGATCCAGAGTACAAGTCTAAAGTACTCTCCAGGAACCGCAGCCCGGTCTACGCGTCTTTTGAGTGGCTGAAGGAATCTCAGGTCATTGACGATGCCGACACAGCCGTCTTTGAGAAAGTAAAAAGGTGCCGGAATGACTTCGCGCACGAGATTGCAAACGTGTTGATGGGTGAGCTTCCCGCCGAGCTTCCCGTTCGATTCGCTGAGATGATCGCACTTTTGACCAAGATCGAGAAGTGGTGGATCATCAATGTGGATATTGCAACAGATCCGCAGTTTGAAGGGGGGCACACCTGATGAAGCCGGGATCATTCCCGGCCCAATCATGGCTCTCCAGTTGATGATGGACATTGCGCTGGGCTCAGAGGAGGACTCACAAAACATCTTGATGAGTTCCGCAAACTAACGGGTCGGGCGAAGCAGTGAGTCTGGTGGTCATGCCGCTGCAGAGGCCAACTGTCCCTTTTCATCCTCTCGCTGGCACGCGCACCGCTGCCGGGCCATCCCGCGCCATTGGGGACGCCGGTAAGCCGGAGCGCCTTTCGCGTTCTCACGGAAGCTGTTAGCAGATGGATTGTGCGAGGTTTCCCGTGATTTCTTACTGGCGGTTTATGGGCGGTTCAGACCGGATTAGGATCATTTCGGGTCATCTTGGGCAATCTGTGCAATATATGCAAATCGCGCAAAGCCGCATAAACACTGGCGATTGCGCATCTTGTTGATTTGGCGAGTGGGGACGTAGTTCAGTTGGTTAGAACGCTGCCCTGTCACGGCAGAGGTCGCGAGTTCGAGTCTCGTCGTCCCCGCCATTCCTTTCAGGTACTTGCGAAGAAAGAATGGCCCCATGAGGTTGTTTTGTGTCGTTGCTTGTGTCGTAACCTACCTTTTTGACCCCTACCGCGAGGGCATCCAGCGCTTTTCTCTGCTTAGATCGGCAATGCATTTCGGGTTGCAGCAAGTCGTCGAGGGATTCTGTAGCATTGAGCGGGATCACGCGCTCACCAGCGAGCGTCTTTGAGCGCCGGATCACTAGGCTTTGGTCCATCAAATCGATGTCCCGCCAGCGCAGCTGCTTGACCTCGTATCCCCGCATTGTTGTGTTCAGTGCGAGCACCGAAGCCAAGTATGCCGTTTCCCACTCGGGCTTGGACTGAGCGACCTTGAGCAGTCTCAGCATTCACCCAATCCGCCGAAGGCTTGCTAGCCGGAGCAGGCTTACTCCCCCAAAATGCATATGAACGATACGGTGGTAGGTAGTGTTATTTCGCAGATTGGGGGAAGTGAGGCAGGGCAGTTCCTACTTGTCACTTTGTCACGCGCCCTCGTTGTCACCTTTTCGCGCACTTCGCGGCATAATGGTTCGCATGGATGAGCCGATCCGCACTCGCTGCTGTATTGCCGGAGGCGGCCCGGCCGGTATGATGTTGGCCCTACTTCTCGCCCGCATGGGCGTGGATGTAGTCGTGCTGGAGAAGCATGCCGATTTTCTCCGTGATTTTCGCGGAGACACGGTTCATCCCTCCACTCTCGAGCTGATGCATGAGCTGCATATTCTCGACGCCTTCCTCAAACTTCCTCATCAGGAGATTCGCGAGCTTTCGGTTCAAATAGAGAACGAGACGGTTCCCATTGGGGACTTCACGCACCTTCCCACTCACTGCAAGTTCGTGGCACTGATGCCGCAATGGGATTTCCTCGATTTCATTAAGGAACAGGCCAGCCGCTATCCCGGATTTCATTTGATGATGCAGGCGGAAGTAATCGATCTCGTCAAAGAGAATGGATTCATTGCGGGCGTTCGCGCAAAGACCCGGAGTGGCCCTCTTGAGGTTCGCGCGCCACTGACGATTGGTGCTGATGGCCGACATTCGATCGTTCGCGAACGCGCGGGTCTGAAAGTAATCGATCTTGGCGCGCCGATGGATGTTTTATGGACGCGAATTAGCCGCCGCCCCACGGACCGAGGGCAGACTTTCGGGCACATCGTAGCGGGCAAAATGCTCGTCTTGCTCAACCGCGAGGATTATTGGCAGTGCGCGTTCGTCATCCCCAAAGACAAGGGAGAGGACGTGCGGCAGAAAGGGCTGGAATCGTTCCGCGAACAGATTGTCTCGCTCGAACCATTCTTGCGCGATCGTGTCCCGGAGCTGCGCGATTGGAAGCAAGTCAGCCTGCTGACGGTTGCAGTCGATCGTCTCGAGCAATGGTCGAGGCCAGGCCTCTTGTGCATCGGCGATGCTGCTCACGCGATGTCACCGATTGGCGGCGTCGGCATCAATCTCGCCATTCAAGATGCGGTGGCCACTGCAAATCTCCTCGGAGACAAACTTCTGCGGCAGAATTCGTTCGGCAGTGAGTTGGAGGTCGTCCAGCGGCGCAGGGATTTCCCCACGCGCGCTACCCAGCGCGTCCAACTCATTGTGCAAAACAAAGTGATCAAGCACGTCTTGGGCAGTTCGAAACCCCTGAGAGTCGGTTGGCCGCTCAAATTGCTGCGAAATTTCCCAGTTTTGCGCCGAATCCCTGCGCGGACGGTCGGGGTCGGATTCCGTCCCGAGCACGTGAGAACTCCAGACGTTCACCCTTTGGGATAGCGGGCGTTCCAGCACGATGTGCAGGAAAATGCTGGTCGGATGACGGAAGTTAATTGTTGTAAACAGGCGATCACACTCAGAACCCAGGTTGTGAGTGTAATAGGGATGTTACGCCAACCACCGGCATGTTTTCGATGTTGAGAGTGCCGACACGATGCTCTACGCCCGATCAGGCACATACACCAGGAACTCCGGCATGTCCGGGAGCCCGTCTATAAACGTCCCCTTTTTCTTTCCCTTGACGGAGAAGCGCCGGACCCGCTGATCGAACCGTTCGGCCACGTAGAGATCGCCGTCCGGGCCGATCGCAAAGCCGGACGGAGCCTTGAGCTTGCCATCGATCACCACGCGCGCCTTGACCTTGCCGCGAGGGGCCACTTTGGGGATGTCGTAGGCGAGGATGCTGCCGGTGCCCGCCGCGCCGATGTAGAGCGTCTCGCCGTGCAGGATAAGGTGAACGGGCTTCGCGAGCTTCTTACCCTTGATGTGCGCCACGAGTCGACCCGACTTTTTCTCGAAGATCTTGACCACGTCCCCCGCCTCGTCCGCCACATAGAGAAGCCGGCGGTGCACGATGATCCCGCGTACCGAGTGGCGGGGCCTGCCGTGTTCGTCGAGCACTACCTGAAGGCCCTGAGGTGACGGCACGTCCAGCGGCGCGTGGTCGCCGACTTCGGGAAGCCGGCCCTGGCTGGAGGCGACCAGCGTGCCGGGAAAGAAGTTTCCGTCAGGGAAACTCTTGCGGAGGTGGAGCGCCACCGGCGCGGGTTTGCGCGTCTTCGGCAGGATGGCAAGGACGGTGTTGGTGTCCTGGCATGAAGCGTACAGGCGGCCGTCGTCGCCGAGCTCTACATCAAAGGGGTGGACCATCGCCGAAACGAGCTTGGTTGTTACCACCACGTCGGCGAAGTGGAAAGTATCGCCCTGGCGGCGATACCGAGCGACATGGCTGTCCTTGCGCCAGGCGTTGGCAATGTAGAGGTCGTCGCCGACCAGCGCGAAGCCGCGCGCAATGTGCAATGGGTACGCATCGGGCGACGGGTCGAGCAGCAGGGGATGCTTTTTGCGCGGAGTGCCGTCATCCTCGAAAACGCCAATGTTTTCGACGCCGGCCTTGCCCTCGCCTCGATAACTTATCCACCACACGGTGTCGTTTCCTCGACTGTTGCGGCGTTTCCCAAAATGCGTCTGTCGCGCGAGGACAAACCCTAACCTAGAGGCTCCTCGAAGGATTAGAAACTGTCAAAAGTTACAGGAGCCAGTCGATGAGTGAGATGGCGACTTATCGATTCGAGAACCTGAAATTGAAATTCGGCTACAGGCACTTCAGGATTGAGGCTGCCCTCGCTCCTTCTCCTTCTCTTCGGGACTGCCAGGAGCGGAACTGGACACAGCTTCTTTTTCGCTCAGGCGCTCTTGTCGGCGAAGATCCTCCATCTGTGCTCTGTTCTCGCTGCGGAGTTCCGCTATTCTCTTTCTTTCTTCTCGCCAGATCCTGAGCCTCTGAATGATTGAGGATCCAGCGTCTGCGGTCTCGGTCTTCTCCTTATACGCTCGTTCAGCGTCTCTTTCTGTTTTCAGGGCGTCCCATTCTTTTTTTCGCAGGGCGAAGCGCATGTGCATTTCCTGTTCGCGCTCGGCCTCCACTTGTTCGAGGAGTCGCCTGTTTGAAGCGACAACGTCAACCAGCGCGCTGGTGGTCCACGCGAAAGTGAATAATCCGGAAATGCCGATGATAGGGCTGAGGAGACGCCAATGTTCTTCGACGTCCATCTTCCCCATGCCGAGCGTTGTGTAGCCATTGGCACAGAAGTAGATCGCATCGTAGGCGTGCACAATCAAGCCCATGTGAGTGAGGACGAAGGCCCAGATCAGGATTTCCACTATATGCAAATCGAGCATGAGGAAAACAGACCATCCGAACAGGAACGAAGCCGCGATCACACGGGGCCGGCCGAAGCGCAGACGTCGTTCGCCGTGCCTCTGTTCGACGAGTATCCAGTGGAGACCAACTCCGTGGAACAGGGCGAGAAAAACCAGGACGAATGCACCAATGCCGAGCGCCGCCAGCGGCTTGTATTCATCGGGAATCTTAGCCAGGAGGGTTGGAATAGTATCCACGAAGTTTCCGTGCCGTCTCACACACTTCTTCAATTTATGTGTGTACGACGATACCCACGCTGCCCACAACTGTTGCTTTTGACAGGTGCAGCGTCATCTTCCTGCCCGGACGATGATTACGCGTCAGGTCCCGGTGCCCCGTTGTCGGTCCCAAGAGAGAGTGATGAGTGCGCAGAGAGTACGACTGACGAATCATCTCGGCCGCATCAATCTCCGATTCGTGTTGACGGCAGCAGTATCGACGGTGCTGATGCAGGGGTGGTCAGTTTTGGCCCTCGGGCAGCAGACCACAAGTCCCGATGCGAATCCAATGCCTCCTGCTCAGTCTGTGCTCGCACCCCCTCCTTCCGCTCAGACCCAGACTCCGGATTCTTCAACCAAGCAATCTCAACCGGGCACAGCAAGCACCAAACCGCGAAAGCTTAACTGCCAACATCCTGCCAATCCGAGCAAACGGCGATTTGGCTGCAAAGACGAAGACTTTGACTGGGAAGAGACGCTGACCTCAGATTGGAACGGCGCTCGCGCGGAGGCAAGAAAGCTGGGAATTACGCCAAGTGGTTCGTATTTCTCCGCGCTGCAGACCAACCCAATGGGCGGCCCGCATCAGATATGGGGTTATACCGGTCAGTTAACCACCGCTGTGGACTTCAACTTCGAGAAGTTGCTCAAGATTCCAGGCATGTCGCTGTACGTTTCCGATTCATGGGGAACGGGAGGCAATCTTACGTCAACTATCGACAGCGTCTTCCCGGTCAACGTCAATTACGCAGTGGGAGCTTTCGTGGAAGAAGTGTATCTACAGCAAAAGCTCTTCAAGGATGATCTAACCGTGGCAGCAGGCCGCCTGGCCGCCCTCTATACTTTTGCTGGTCTGCCCGTCCTCGACAACTATGTGAGTCTTGCTATCAATCCAGCCCTCGGATCGTTGGCTACCAATGACCTTAGCTATACGGGACCGCCACCTGGCCTCGAGTGGGGAGCACAGGCCATCTACAACATCACTCCCGTTATCCAAGTGGCGGCAGGAGTATTCAACACCAATCCACACTCCGCAAATAATGGGAACGTCTTTGCTTTCCAGCAGGGCAATAAGGGTGCACTGGTCACTGCCCAGTTAAGCTATCTATACAACCAGGGACCGAACGAAGAGGGAAAGCAAGGCCAATATACGGCAGGCTTCTTCGAGGACAACAACTCCTTTGCCACACTTCCCGCTGGCAATTCGAAGAGTGATGGCAACTCCGGCGTGTTTGTCCTTGGGCAACAGATGGTGTACCGGCCGGGGGCTGCGGGTACATCACAAGGTCTTACGATCTGGGGTGCCTGGGCGTATAGCTCGAAACAGTCGGTCAGTCCCATGCCGGTGTTCGCTGGAGCAGGGCTTAGCTATGAGGGTCTGATCAAAAAGCGGAAAGATGACATCGTCAGCGCAGGCTGGATCTATGGGCAGACCAGCAGGTATATTACCAACGCGTCGGCGGCAAAACTATTCGAAGCGAACTACCAGTGGGTAGCAAAGCGTTACATTACCGTTGTCCCGGATTTTCAGCGCATCTGGGATACAAACGGCACGAACGGGGCGGGAGCGGTTGTGTTAGGCCTGCAAGTCAATCTGACTTTCTAGATGATCGACTTCGCCGGCAGGGAGGCAGCAGGATCTCCGTCCCCCATGCCAAAGACGACTTCCGGACCCCAACCTGTAACAAGTGACAGTTGGCACTGATCCCTCAGGATGGTGCACTAGCCAGCGGGCTTGCTGCGCGCTGTCGCAAAGCGCGAGCAGCCCCCAGTACAAGTTGCGCATCGAGGGCCGCTGGAATGTCGAAAGATAAGGCTAGACCAACTACCGGAATCGACGGACGACCACTGCCAGTCCTGCCGCCGGAACGCGACGAGCGCGTTTGGGCGAAACTCGTGCGCGTGATGTTCTACACTCCCGGTTTCCTGGCCATGCTGCTACTCAAGGCGGGAGAACCGGAGGCGTTTGGCATCATAGTGGAACTGCTGATGCTCTCCAGTGCGGCCGCCATCGTCGGTGGACTGTACATCGGCTCGCAATCATCGGGTGCGGGCGGCGACCGTTCGTCCCAGGTTGGCACCTGGAGCGGCTCGCTTGTGCTCGAGCTGCTCGCGGTGGTGCCTTTGTTGTGCGCGATTCCGGCACTGTTCCATCAACTGGCGCATAGCAGGCTGCTGCACGCAGTGGCCCCCGGCGCTGTTGATATGTCGCTGGGCGCCTCCGAGCTCCTGCCCATGGTGGCGATCTTGCCATTCATGCTCTACCAACTCGCCGGCTTCGGCACCCTGCACTACATCGTGCCGAAGCCGGTGAACTGGGCCATCAATATCGGCATTTTTGGCTTGATCGTCGCCAGCTATGTCGCCGGTCGTGAGGGTGCGTACAACATGGAAAAGGCGCTCGGCTCGCTTCTGGTTATGGCCATGGCGATTACCGTCATCTACGGCGTTTTTAAACTGCGGCAGATGCAGACGATCTACGACGCCCAATGCCCGACGAAGGCTCCCAAGTAGCCCGGCTTGTTGATACTTCGGGCATTTGAAGGTGGCGTTCGGGAGGGGCTGCAAGTAGGGAGAACTCCAAGCCGGGATCATCAAGGTGGGGGCGGGTGCTGTGTAAGTGCCCCCAGGACTATGCTGGTCTTCGTACCTTGGCTGGCGCTCAACGACAGACGCTCCCTATTAACCAGCAGTCGTAACTCCGCATATTTCGACTGCGCCTCATCGGGACCGACCTTGGTAGAGAGCTCTAAAATACTTCCAGCTGGCCATTCCCACAGCTCGAGCGCGAGTTTGTGAAACGGCGCCTGAGCTGAGGCTTCCCACTTCGTTAACTTGATGTCGGCAATCCTCTTTACTCGGGCCCAATCAATCGAGACCCGCGCCTCTTGCAACAGTCTTTGTTGCGGCCGGCTAAGCAGCGGGAAAATGTCGGCGCCCATGTCAGGCACCTGCGGAGCTTTGTACTTGTGCCGAACCGAGTAGTCGGTGTCTTCTCCGGCTTCGGTCATATCTATTTCGCACGGAAAGTGCGTTCGAAGCTGCGCGGCGACGGTCTGCTTGTTGCCCTCAGGCACTCGCACTTTTACCGTCAGGTCGTTATCCGCACCCTGCCTGACTCTCACAATCACACCCTGCTTTAAGAGATCAAGCTGGTCGGTGTCGAAGAAATAAACTCGACCTGCCATCTCTTTTTCAAACCTGAGGGATTCGATCACAGTTTGAGTCGTCGATGGGGAGAGCAAGAGCTTGGCCTCGACCGGACACGCTTCTTCCGCATGCAAAGCGGAACTCAGAAATAGGACAGCGCATGTAAAGGTCAATACGCACTTCCAGTTGTTTTTCATGAACCCCGTGTAGTCTTCCCTTCCGGTATTAGTCACGGCAGAGTTATCCGGGCGAACCAGCCCGAGATCCCCTGCAGGCCGGGAGCGGGGCTTGGCTGAACCTGGGCAAAAGCGAGGGTTGACATAGGGAAACGCAGCAGAAACCGAGCGTATGGTTCCACCTACCAACGGTAGTCGAGGATTGTCGGCTTAGGAGCTGGGAAAACTAACAGTGCTGAAAAAAATCTCGTGGACACGAATCGGATTGTCGCTCAGAGTGGGTTGTGAGCGCCGACGATCCGCCACAACCCCAGTGACGGCTCTCAAGCATCACTTCTTATCAAGCTTCTTATCGAATTGGAGAAACTCGACTGGGGCTCCATTCTCGACAATAAAAGCGACGGTAACGCCCGGTGAGGGTGAGTTGGGCGCAATCAGTATCTCTTTTCCGGCGATCTCGCGTTCATTCACCGTCACTGGGTATTTTTCCAGCAGAGAACTGTCACGGCAGAGGTCGCGAGTTCGAGTCTCGTCGTCCCCGCCATTCCTTTGAATGGATTACAGCGATTTTCACGCAGCTTCCTGGTCCACAATCGATCCACGGAACCTGCCCGCTGACCTTGATCAATTCTTAGCTCTTATGTACTTTCGCTCGAGTACCCGCAGGCACTTTCCTCTTCAATTTGACCTGGTTGTAATCAACGGCGGAGCGAACGAGATTCTTTAGAGCACGCTCATTGATCTCATCGCCCTCGAAAAGATCGATCGCTCGCCACGCATTGCCTCCGAGGCCCGCGTTGAAGACTTTGTCAGGATCTGACAGGCTCGCCCCATGGGAAAAGGTAAGCTTCACCTTGTCTTTGTGGGCGTTGCCGACCGCGATGATTCCGTGGCGAGACCACACCGGGCTTCCCATCCACTTCCACTCTTCGACGATCTCAGGGTCTGCCTGGTGTATAACTTCGCGCACTTTCGCGAGCGTCTTCCCGCGCCAGTCTCCAAGTTGTTTGATCTTGTGGTCGATTAATGCCGAGGCAGATTCCATCGGGACAGGTTTTTTCATATGCAACCTCCAACTCTCGCCCGGGCCAAAACCAGGGCGTCGTAGCTTCCCAGCCTGGCGAGCAACAAGAAAAGCATGGGCTACCGCTTGCTATTTCGTTGAAATGCCTCGCCGGGTTACAAGATAAACCGCGAAGCTCCCCAGCCAATGACCGCCCTCGTAATGTTCGCCGGTTACAGCAGCCAAACCAGCCCGCCTGTGCGCCTCGGCTGTTGCCATGATCGACGGCAGCCGCTTGTCTCTCTGCGGTAAACCAGTAGCGATTCCCTCTAGCATCCATGCTCGGCTCAGATTGAGCCCATCCAGATGCGCCAGCTTCGGATCGCTGGGATCAGGCGACACAACGGGCTGCAACCATTTATCGTCGCCCGACGTGGAAACCTGGGGCATGAACGTTCGGAGCCAGCGCGCAAACTCCTGGCTAGGCAGCACGCGGCGCATCAGGTCTGCTTCGCCGATGCACGGCGAGAGGAAATCCTCACCCGAGGGTTCATAGGCAAGCGGGCAATCTTTGTCACTGAGGTAGAACTGCTTGGCTCTGGACACAACTAATTCTGCGAATTTCTGATCGCTATACCCGTGTGCATAATCGAACATCAGACCGAGCGCGAAAGCGGTCTGGTCGTGTTCGCCGATCCGCACAGGGTGCGAGAGTTTGGGCAGCCAGTTGTTAAGCCGTTCCAGTACGACTGTCTCAAGCGGATGCAGATTAGCCGCCATCGCTCTAGCTTCGGGATCATCCCACTCGCGTAATTCCGCAACCAGTTGAAGAAGCCATGCCAGCCCATACGGGCGCTCAAAACTGGCTCGCCCATCTCCTCGCAGATATGCAGCCTCCTGCATGATGTTTTCTGCGGTGAGACTTTGCCGCAATGCTTCGCGAGCAGCCGAAACAAACGGGGCGTCCGGAAACGTCCTGACCAGGCGAACCAGGAGCCAATGCCCGTGCACGGACGAGTGCCAGTCATAGCAGCCATAAAAGGCAGGCGTTAATTCCCGTGGTGGGGCCGCATCCGCATCGCTATTCAGCGTGTGGCTAATGTGATTTGGGTACTCTTTGTGCACGCAAGCAAGTGCAAGATTTGCAAACCGCTGAGCCGCTTTGCTGTCGAACTCGCCTGTGTTTTGGGCAGCAGCACTCATCGTTAAGAGTAAGAACAATAACAACGTGCAGAAGGTCAATTTCATCGGCTACTACTGTAACAACTTGCCGGTCGTTGATAAATCGCCTGCCGGCAGCGGCTCGCTGCTGATGGCGTTTGCTCCATTGGCTGTGGGTCCTTAACGCGAATACCGTGCCAGCTGGGTGATCTGAATGAGGTTGCCGCAGCCGTCGTTCAGCCTCGCAATGGTCGAGCCGGGGACGTCGGTGGGCGGCATAGTGAACTCGGCGCCGCGGCCCTTGATCCGCTCGTAATCGCCCTTGACGTCGTCGGTGAAGAACATGGCGGCGGGCTGGCCCTGTTGAAACATCGCCTGCTGATACGCTTTGGCCGCCGGGTTGTTGTTCAGTGCCAGCTGCAACTCGGTGCCGTCCGGTTCCTCGGGTGAGGCCACGGTCAGCCAGCGATATGGGCCCTGACTGAAATCGGCCTTCTTGGCAAAACCCAGCACCTCCGTATAGAAGCGCAGGGCCTTGTTCTGGTCGTCCACATATACGCTGGTCACTTTGATTTTCATTTTCGTTTCACCTTATCCCTAGTCATCGTCGGGGTCGATGTGCGGTCTCTTGTTGTTGATGAAATAGTCGGCACCGAGAGGCGCGGAGATTGGTTGGAAGGTGATGGGCTTCTGCATGAGGTTGAAACAATCGGAAAGATCATCGGCCTGGGCGTCGGCGTAACCGAGCGAAGGCAAATTATAAGTGGTCTCGATGAATTTGAGGATGCTGCCGAAGTCGTGGGTGACGTGAGAAGTGTAAGCGGCCTTGGCGTAAGGCGAGACCACGATCAGCGGAACACGGAAGCCGTACACATATCCCGACCCCCAGCTGACCCCGTCGTCAATGACCTTGGGAGCGACGTGATCGTACCAGCCTCCCCAATCATCCCAGGTGATGATGATGGCGGTGTTTGCCCAATATTGGCTGTTGCCGATTGCGTTGACAATGGAGGCTACCCACGAGGGTCCGGTGCCGTCATTGCTTTCGGCGTGGTCGGATTGGGCGCCATCGGGGATGATCCAGCTCACTTGCTGGAGTTGGCCGTTGGCGATGTCCTCCAGGACGTTCCACTCCGGGATGCTCACATTATTGACCCAATCCTGGCCGGTGCAGGTGAGCGTGTTGTTCACGGACTGCGGCTGGCAGATATGGTTAATGGCATCGGGTGCCGTCCAGATGGAACCGGCAGAGGGGGCGTAGTAGCGCCAGGAGATGCTCGCGGCGTCCAGCAGATCGGAGAGGGTTTGGTGTTCGAAGCAGGGGAATTGGGACGAGGATTCGACGCCCAACGGATTGATTAACGCCACCGTAGTTCCAGCCGTCGCTATGCAGCCCGCGATGCTTTTTCCGATACTCATATTCTCCGCCGCGAACAGGTCGCTGGTCGCGGTGGGAGCCGAAGTACCGGAAAGAATGAACTGGTGAGCCGGAAAGCTGGGGCCCTCGTTGGTCTGAAACATTCGGTCGCCGAACGTGTATTGCTCGGCCAAGGCGAAGTAGGGCTGAACGTCGGCTGGCTTGACGTACATGTATTGCGCGTTGGGGGGGCAAGTGATCACGGGAGGGGGGAGAGGAACAGAGCAAATGGGGTTGGTCCCGTTCATCAGGCCACCGTTATACATGGCAACGAAGGAGGCATTGGAGTGGTCGAGATCGTAATTCTGAGGGTCGGAGCCGTTCGTGCCCAAGTCGATGGGGCTGAGGGGAATGATCTGGTTAAGCGAGTTTAGGCCGCTTTGGGCAATATCTGCGCTGCGCGGCGGATTGTATAGCGCCGGATCCTGGAAAAGATTATCCGGCGTGCGGTTCTCCTGGAAGATGATCACGACGCGCTGGATCGTGCCCTCCGTCGGGGGAGGGGGCGCTGACGAGCTGCTGCTCCCGCAAGCGCTGAGGTTGAGCAGAAACACGCCTAGGCCGAGAACTGTACAGGAGACAAACACGAAACGACGAGGATTCATGGGGGGAGCTCCTTGCCACTGCGGGATTGTGCTTTTATCGAATAGTAACCCCGTTTGCCACGCTACGACTCGGGGAAATTACGTTTTTTCCTGCGTCCGTACGCAAAATCAGAATCGTTTCGGCACGGGAGGGACAACTATCAAAAATAGCCGCCCTTTGTTGTTATGATCTAGCAGGCCGGGAGTCCCTATATCCGCACTTCAATCTGTATTGTTTCGTTTATTCTTTGCCTCATCCTTGCCGTCGCCGATGCCGGCGCGGCAAACCCAGCCAGCGCAACCGACGCGCTGACGACGGTGCCCGTCGTCGTCATCGGTTTCGTCGGCGGATTCGTCAAGTACGATGACATGGTCCATAGCGTCGTGCAGATCGCTGCCCATCTGCGCCATGACTACCGATCGGGCGTCTTTGTAGAGGTCATTGAGAATCATCACCGCGAAAGGGCCTACGCCGACGTTGTTCGACTTGTGGATACCGACCACAACGGCACACTATCAGCCGAGGAAAAGAAGAACGCCCGCATCGTCCTATTCGGACACAGCTGGGGCGCTTCCGAGGCCATTACGCTGGCGCGACAACTGGATAGCGAGGGCATTCCGGTGTTGCTCACCGTTCAGGTCGACAGCGTCGCCAAGCCCGGCGAGAATGATCAGGTCATTCCCCCCAACGTAGCCGAGGCTGCAAATTTTTATCAACTGAATGGTTTTCTGCACGGCGAACCTCAAATACGCGCTGCCGATCCGTCGCGCACGCACATCATCGGAAATTTCCGCTTCGACTACAAAACCAATCCGATCGACTGCAAGCAGTATCCCTGGTACGACCGTCTCTTCATGAAGTCTCATACCGAAATTGAGTGCGATCCAAGGGTTTGGACTCAAGTGGAATCCCTGATCCGTTCAAAACTACCCCCCGCAACACCGATGACGAACAAAGTGGAGTGACGGGCGTCTCGCCCGTCCAGCAAGATCGCCGCCGGGCGAGGATGCCCTGCGTTACACCGACAAAGAAGCCAATGGCTACTGCAAGGTAGCCGTGGCTGGAGCGGAGGACGGAGTGACGCCGGCTTCTCTCGGCGGAAGCGAGAGCAGATGCTGGTATAGCATCAGATCTCTTTCCACGTCACTGGGCGAAGTCTTGCGAGCTGCGGCAGGCCGCAATTCCTGGCGAATTCGCGCCTCCAGAAGTCCCGCGGCCAATTGAGACGAATCAGAAACGACCAGGATGTTGTCTCGCGAAACACCCACCTGCGCCAAAGCATCCCCCGCGCGCAACTGCAGAACAGGCCGTCCAGAGATATCGATTCCAGGCGTGGCGCCCGCTTGCAAGCGTTCCCAGGTTTTCACTTCCTTGTTTTTTCCTTCGTTCTTTCCTTCCTTCAAGGGATCAATCGCGGAAGCGGCCTGGCTCATTTCGTTCAATCGACTCTGGTAGCGAACACGCTCATCGCGAGTCATGGGCGGACTCAACTGGTCGTGAGAATCGACACTATCCACACTGTAGACAAGGGCATTTCGCGCCGGATCGAAACGTCGATGGCCAAAATACTCGACCAGCAAGCCGCCGCCTATGTAAGGATGCAACACCACCAGGGGCACCATATATTTCTTGGCCGCCATCACCGACTCCAATATTCCGTGGACGGTTGTGCTGCGTTTGAGCGAGCCCGGAACCTGCGGCACCAGGAAATCCGAACTCTTTAATCCAGGATGCTTGTGGCTGTATTTCACCATCATTTTTGCAATCTGCTTGGGAGTTGTGACTCCGAGATCGCCAATCAAACTGCGATGCAGCGCGTGGGGGTAATAAAAATCGACCACCTCCCGCACAAAATCGGCACAGTTGCTCTTCACGAAGTTGTAGCGCTCGCGTTTGGGCTGGCTGTTGAGCTTGTTGATCAGCAGCGCATCTTGTTCCGGGCTGGTCTCTATCTCAAATCCATAAATTGTCCGGTCATAAGCTGACCCGATCATTTCGTACCAGTTTCCCGCGGGTGTTCCGCCGTCGGCGCGATCGGGAGCCAGCGCCTCCAGGTAGTCACGACGGTATTGATCTCTAAGGAAAGCAACCAGTTTTTCGTCGGCGAACAGCGGGACGGCTTCCGGCCGGTCAACCGCGTACAAGTAGGGGATGAGTGGGATCGCTATCCAATCGTATCCCGCAATGCCGTGGTATCGGCTCAGCACTACGCCGGATTCACCCGCGTCACAGCGACGCAGAATTACCGGGGACTCCGCACAAACGTTGCTGAGGTACACAGCCACGTGGCCGGTTCCGGCGAAAGCGCCATCGTAGCTGTACGGCTCTTCCAGAAGTAGTGTGGCTCCAGCTTGCGCGTGCGGAATGCTGCCGAGGCAAAAGAACAGAATCGTGCACAGCCTCGCAAGGCTCCATGAGCCTCTGGACCAGGAGCCTCTGGCCCACGCCTCGAACGGGTTTGCGAATGCCTGCATGTTCATTGAGATGGCCAGAAAGCTCCCTGGGGCTGCACCGCGCTAAGAAACGAACCAGAGCATCGCGATGGCCAAAGCCCCTAAGTCCTTGTCTACAGGGCGTTCCGCGGCCCCCGGGTCGATTCTTCCATAAAGAAGATTTTTTCCCGTTCGTGTAGGAAATACCAGATTACTTTCGGTCTCGACCCATCATGCCGCAAAGTCGTTTCAGAAGCTGAGCTGTTGAGCTCAGTTCCACGGCAGCGAATCAGATTTCCTGCACCAAGTGACAAAAAAGCAATTAGTGGTGTGAGTGGAGAGCGGGGTGTTCCCGGCAACGGCAAGCCCTCAGCTTTGATACTGAGAAAGTTCCCGCACGGCGCGATACGCCTCGTCGATAGCCACATCCATGTAGGCAGTGGCGCCCGCGTCGGAGTTGGCAATCGCGATCCGGCCGAACGGTTTTCGTCCAACCACGTTGGGAGCTTCCCCCTCGGCAAAGTCGGGATCGAACAGCGAGTTATATCCGTAGGCGTAGCCGTGCGCCCAGCGCCCAACCGTGATGCCCTCGATGTCCGCCGCCGGATCAAACCCTCCCGCGCCCAGCATGCGCGCGAGTTGGTCGCGGATATTACGCTCGATGGTGGTAAATGGAGTGTCGTAAAGTTCCACTCGCCCGATGCGATGCTGTTCACGTTCCGTCAATCCCGGCTGGCAAGGTGTGCGCAACATGAACACGACCATCGGGTCTTCCGGACGGCTGGGGAATTTGTATTCTCCAATGCTCACCGGAAAGTCGACCATGGCAAATACGTGATAGCTTCCCGGAGCCGCGATCTGGCTCACACCCAGCTTCTGGAACGAGGTCCAATTGCGAATGGCCACGTGGGAGTACACCAGCGGAGTTCTCACCCCATACACCAGCGCTTCCTTCTGCGCAGCCGGAAGTTCGGGACAAATATAAGGAACCATCCCGTTGTAGCAAGCCAGCACGCAGCGTCGCCCGCGCACCTTAAAGAGTTGCCGGTCGCGCGTATAGGTTACCTCCACCTCACGCGCCGATCCTGGGTCTCCGTTATGAAGCTCTCCGTTATGAAGCTCGCCGTCATGCCGCACTCCGACCACCGTACTGTTCAAGCGGATGCGCACGGGAGATGGATCCCGGTCCAGCCGGCTGTAGTCGGCCTTGGCCACGACCACGTCTTCCATGGTGTGTCCCGGCATTGCCTCGGGAGTGAGGTCCCGCACCAGTAAGCGGGCAATGGAAGCGTTGCCATCGGGAAAATGAAAAATGTAAGGATCCGGCTTATGCCCGCCGCGATCGCCGGCGTGTCCTAACACCGCATCCAGGCCCGGATACCCGTAGCCGTAGTCATCGCCTTCCTCGTAGAGCGCGAGAGCGGAGACGGCGTCGATGCCCACACCGAACAAATCGTGGCTGCGAGTCTGGAAGACGGGAACCACTTCCGGAGTGCACTTGGCGATCTTGGTCAGAAAATCGGCATAGCTGGTTTTCTCTAGGATGGCCTTCTTCTGTTCCGGAGTGCGGCCTTGCAGGTAGTCGACGTTTTCAGTGTAGAGGCGCACAATGTCCCGGCGAGCCTGCTCGGAAAGCGGAGCCTTGGCGAAGAATTCCCGGTGCGGAATCTTGCCAAAGCCCGCCACCAAACGATCTTCTCCGAACGTCTCGCGGTCGAAAAACATCCCGCTCCCCATCTTCAGCGAGGAATACAAACTCTGGTCATAGAAGTGGTAGAACTTTTGCACGTCCACGCCCAGATCGGCCAGCAAACCCTTGGACTCCGCGCTGTAGAGCGATGGGCTTTCAATCGACTGCGCGCCGTAACCGAGCAGCAGCCGGTTTCCCGCGTGGAACTCCTTGCGCGCCGCGTGCCCGCCGAAATCGTCGTGCGCTTCAAGAATCAGGATGCGCGCATTGGCCCCCGCCTGCTTGCGGAAGAAATGAGCCGCCGCCAGTCCGCTGATGCCCGCCCCCACCACGATCAGATCGTAGGTCGCATCGGTGTGCGTTGCCCGTCCGGCCGTTTGCCAGAAAGTTCCGTCGCGCAAGCCGTGCGCCGCCTCATACGACCCCGTGTTATCGCCGCGCATCCCGCTCTCCGCCGGAGGACTATAGCCCGCGCTATCCTGCACCGCGCCGGAATCCGAGCCGCCATGGCGCGTACACCCGGTCAGCGAAGAACCAAGCGCCAGGCTGCCGATCCCGATAGCGACCCCATTCAAAAAATCGCGGCGGGTAATGGGGCGGTCCATCCCCAGGTCGTGATCGCGTGCATCCTTCATAGGTCTTAACTCTGGTCTCAACTCTGGTCCCAACTCTGCCTCACCTTTCTATTACGTCGACGCCTTCATTGCTGGTTGCTGGGCCGCTCGACGCTTAAGGTTCAATGCTGGCGCGGGTCGCCGGTTTTTCCTCAACTTCCCTCACCACCCTGAAGCTGGTGCCGGCAGAAACAAATTCATCCGTGGAAGTGTCAGCGCGAATTTCCGCCGTGTTTCCCGGCAGGTCGAAAAAGTCCCAGGCATTGACCACGGCCAAACTGGGATCGCGGAAATCCGCCCGGCTATCGAGTCGGTCCCAACCTTGCATGGTGCCGCCCGCAACACAGGCATACTCCAATTCCGATTCTGTCGGCAGCCGGTATTTCTTTCCCGTCGTCTGTGATAACCATTGTGTGTAAACATCAGCGATCTGCGCCATCGGAGCGCCCGGCTTCAACTTATGCTGCGCAGAAAATAATTCGAGATCGTGCCCGCTGACCGTGGCCTGCGCCATCCAGAACTCCCTCACGCCAACGGAGTGCACTGGCCCCGCGCCTCGAAAGCGGCAAGCGCCCAGTTCCGGGCTCCCCGCTGCCAGCGTTCCACCCGGCACCGCGATCATGTGGAACTTGACGGCCGTTCCCGGTACCGCTTCCGTGTAATTGCGAAAACCTGAGGCGGCAAGCGGAAACCGCGAATCTTCGACCGCAGCCATCGCACGCGGCTCCATCTTCTTTTCCATGAGATGCCCCGCGAACAGGTGGCAGTTGATGCAGTGCACCTTGTCCCGATTACGCTGATAGTAGAGGTGCCCTTCCATCCTGCGCGCGACGATTCTCATCTCGAGGATTTGCTGGGCGTCAGTTTTCTGATCCGCGGCGGGAAGTCTGTCCTCCACGTTGGAGAGCCCCTGGGTGAACAGATTACTGTGACAACGGACGCAGCTCGCGTCATAAGTAAACGTGACGGCGCGGTCGAGCGTGCGCTCCCGCGCCCAGTCGATCTTGGAAACGTCGCGAAACAGCTGAGCATAAACGTCGTGCGCCCCCAGCCGAGCTTTTTCCGTGAGATACGTGCATCCCGCCCGGGGGAAGGTGGCACTCGGTGCAGTGGACCACCACTCCGTGCCGATTAGAGTAGTGCGCCGACTGAACCCAGTAGTCGGTAGCGTGCGGATGCGAATGGCAAGCCTCATTACAGAACGCGTCTGTCGAGGTGTATTTCACGGTCTGGTGTCCCGCGAAGGCGACCAGGAGCCCAAGAAGCAAGCCGCATCCCAACAGCCAAACGATGGGTCTTCTGGTCACCGGTTTCTCAGCCCCCAAAACATTGCGGAATTATAGCAAGGTTGCCGGGGAGTGCAAGCAGGATGTGCAGCGCGATTTTTCCTGTGCATGGTTTTGTGTTTACAATACCTGCTCATGGACTATCTTCTGAAAACGGAACCAACGGTTTATTCCTTCGCGAATCTCGAGCGCGAGAAGACGACAATCTGGGACGGTGTGACGAATCCGGCGGCGGTGAAGCACCTGCGAGAGATGAAGCCCGGGGAGCGCCTGGTCATTTATCATACCGGCGACGAGAAGAGTGCGGTGGGAACAGCGTCAGTGGTGTCGGTGGAAGCGAGCGATCCCAAAACTCCACAAGCAAAGATCAAAGTTGGAAAACCGATCGCGAACCCGAAGACACTAGCGGAAATCAAAGCACACAAGCTGTTCGCCGAGTCTCCGCTAGT
This sequence comes from uncultured Acidobacteriaceae bacterium, assembly GCA_963760175.1. Classification (GTDB taxonomy): domain Bacteria; phylum Acidobacteriota; class Terriglobia; order Terriglobales; family Acidobacteriaceae; genus Acidiflorens. The sequence continues at coordinate 139,814 of CAVXBU010000007.1, read as the reverse complement.
GAGGCAGGGACGATTAAGCGTAGTGCCGCTAACGCCGGCGCAGTTCGCGTGGCTTGCGGCGGAATAAAGGTTGCGTAGGGACAGCCGCCCTCGGCTGTCCAAGCGGAACTCGGCAGGGTATAGCTGGCGCCACCTAGCTTCCGCAACGCCCTAAGTCCGCACCACCCGCTCCGTGCACCCCGACTCCTGGCAAGCATAAGTCACGTGATTATGCTGGCGGTCGAGGCTGATGATAAACATCGGACGTCCGTGGCGCTCGCAACTGGGCTGGTTGGGAGTGAGGACGGGCGCATCTCCGCGTTTGGGCGTGGTGTAGCCGATGCGCTCGCCGAAACAGCGATGGCAGAATTTGTCAGTGCACCGAAAGAATTCAATCGAATAGTCGGCGTTATACGGAGCGATCACCGGCTCCATGGTGCGAAAATGCTGGTCGCAAAGGGGCAGAAGGTCCGTCCGCATGCGAAGTGAGTTTAGCACCTGCAGTGGCTCGCCGGGCCAGTTCGAGTAAGTTCGCTGTTGTCTTCACGCGTTCTCTTACCCAATCGAAGTGTTGCGTTTTTCCTCAAACCCAGCGTCCACTGCGGCCTTTACAAATCCCTACCTGATCTATGCAAAGCTTTACCAACCTGACTCGATACCATTCCTCAACCCACACGTCCAACCGATCGGAAGCAGGCTTCCTCTCCTAAAATCACGAATCGCAAGCGCCACGCGAGAGCCTTCCACAGGAGATACCATATGCCGAACCAAGACCACCTAAGTACAGTCGTTTCGGCCCTGGCTGTTTTTTCAACTCTGGCCAAAACAAAAGCGAAGCAAGCCGTCATTGTCGCTTCAATGCTCCTCATCCCCTTCACCTGTCTTGCGCAAAATCGAGATCAAGACGACCACCAACCTCAAATTACACCGCCGAGTTCACAAAGCAGTTCACAAACCACAACCTCATCCACAGCCCAACCATCCACCGTAACCATTCCCGCCGGAACCCGGTTCGCGCTGGTGCTCACCAATCCTGTTTCAAGCAAGACGATGCATCGTGGAGACGTGGTCTACGCCCAAACCACTGCTCCCGTCACTGTCGGCGATCAGGTGCTGATTCCCGCCGGAACCTTCGTACAGGGCAAGGTCGACAAACTCACGCGCAACGGCAACCGCGCTGAAATGCTGATGACCTCTGCGAAGGTCGTCTTCCCCGATGGCTACGTCGCCAACATCGCCGGGCCACTGAATGTGGCGAGCGACGAAGGCACGGCTTGGCGAGATCCCGGCGACGGCGCAAAAGCCGGCGCGATTCTCGCGCCCGACACCTGGCCGATAGCAAGCCTGGGCGTGCTGGAAGAGTTGGTAGTTCCGCCTATTCATAGCACGCAGAGTGCTACGCTAGGCGGAACGACAATCTGTTCCAGCAGCCTAGGCCTCCGACGGCGCGGGTATGGGACTGGCCGTCGGCGCCGCGGTGATGTTCGCCATTCTCCTCCACAGTCACGGCTTCTTCGTGGACGTCGGCTCACCCATGGAAATGACTCTGCCGCAGCCGCTAGCCTTATCCGAGAATCAGGTTGCGGATGCCGTTCGACAAGCTCAGGAGCACCCGGCCGCAGTTCCCATGCCCGCTCCGCGCCCGCTGCCGTATGTCTACGATCGCGGCACGTGCTACACCCCGGGCACGCCCGGCACGCCGCCAACCATCATTCCCGGCACGCCCCCGATAGGCGACAGCCCAGGCACGCCCGCCACCGTCATCCCCGGCACACCGTCGATTCCGGGAACGCCGTATCCGTGTCCCTAGAGAATCATTGAGTCATTGAATATTGAGGTATTGAATCATTAGTCCAAATGACTCAATGTCAAAATGATTCAATGACTCAATAAGTTCATCCAATGTGGCGCATGGCGTCGACAATGGCGAGGTTCGAAGCGCGGTAAGAGGGAATCAGGCCGCTGACCAGGCCTACGAGAAATGCGACCGCCATGACCACCAGCGCGGTGGCGATCGTCATGTGCATCGACACCGGCAACCCGATTCCCGGGCGCGACATCGCCTTAATGACGACGGTCCCAAGCGCGACGCCGGCCAACCCTCCGATCACCGCAATTGCGATCGACTCGCTTAACAGCAATTTAAGGATGCTCTCGCGAGTGAAGCCAAGCGTGCGCAGCACCGCCACTTCGCGGGTGCGTTCGCGGATCGACATGGCCATGGTGTTTGCGCACACCAGAAGCGTGGTGAACAATACGGCTCCGCAGATGCTGAGAATGAATACCTTGACGCTACCCAGAGTGTTGATGAAATCGAGTTTGAAAGCCTGTTCGCTCTCGCTCTTGGTAGGCACCGGGCTCCCGTGGAACATGTCGTCGATGGCGTGGGCCGCCACCGGCATGTGTTCCGGCGTATCGACGCGAGTGAAGTAAAAGCCGGCCGTGTCTTTAAACCAGTCGACGGACTCTTCCAGGTACTTGGTGTGGAAATAAAGCGCACTGTTGGGTGGGTCGATGGTGTAGACGCCGCGCAAAGTCAGGTCAAGATTGGCGGGAAAGATGGTGCCCTGCAGAATGATGTGGTCGCCAATCTTCCAGTGGTGTTTCCGCGCCAGGTCAGCGTCAACCACGCAGCCCGCGCGGTCGCGCTTCCAGGCGGCAAGCTGGTCGGTGGGCATGACCTTGTCGGCGGCAACGTCAAAGTATTCGTCTGGATCGGTAGCGAACTGAGCGAAAAAATTCTCAGGCTTGTCATCCTTATAAGTGCCCCCGAACCAGGTCATCGGCACGACATGCACAACGCCCGGAACAGCGCGAATCTTGTCGCGATAGTAAATAGGAAGGAAATTGGCCAGCGACACCTTGTGCCGCGTCATGATGCGAAGCGCGGAGTCAGGCGCTCCCTTGTCGATGTAAAAACTGCGCCAGACGCAGAGCATGATGCAAAGCAGGAGCAGGGAAAAGGCAATGCTGGCAACCGTCAGCAGACTACGCCGCTTGTTGCGAAACGCGGATTTGGCGACGAAGCTGGTGAGGGTCATGGGGATGAGAGGATTTTACACCGCAACTTCCCATGTGTAGAGACAGGGGCTTGCCCCGTCTTGCCTGTGCTCAGGGGTGGTCTCGCGACGCGCGCGTCTCTCTGCCTTTATCAACTTGCGGAAAAAGTCGGCGTTGCACTTGATTTTGGGTGGCGCAGCGGTTCACCGGAGTTGTACTTGCCTTTGGGTGGCGCAGCGGTTCACCGCTGCGATAAGCGCTTCCTCTTCCCGTCGGCTTTAGCCGCTGAGGTGAGACTGCGCGCATCAAGAAAAAGTTTTCCGCAGCTCCCGCCGCAGAATCTTGCCCGACGGCGTCCGCGGCACCGCATCCACAAAGCGAATCTCGCGCGGCTGCTTGTGGTGGGCGAGCCGATCAGCGACAAAGCCGCAAAGCTCTTTCTCCAGCGCATCCGAGGCTGCAAAGCCCTCGCGCAAGACGACAAAAGCGCAGGGAATTTCTCCAGCGTCGAGATCGGGTTGGCGACCACGCCGCAATCGCGTACCGCGGGATGTTCGAGCAGCAGGGCTTCGACTTCGGCCGGCGCGACCGGGAACCCTTTGTACTTGATCATCTCTTTGCTGCGGTCGAGGACGTAATAGAAGCCGTCGGCGTCCGCGCGCACAACATCGCCCGAGAAGTACCAGCCATCGCGAAGAGCGGCGGCGGTGGCTTGCGGCTCTTTCCAATATCCAAGCATGATCTGCGGCCCGCGCATGGCCAGTTCACCTTGTTCGCCGGGCGCGACATCGTTCCCGTCAATGTCAACAACGCGGCATTCGGTCAGGGCCAGCGGTTGCCCGATGGAGGCGGGACGATACATTTCGGGTGGCGCCATGTAGCCGACATGCGTGACCGGCGAAGCTTCGGTCATTCCGTATCCCTGCACGACGCTAATGCCGGTGAGACCGCTCATGCGACGAGCAAGTTCGGGAGCAAGCGGCGCCGCGCCGCTCTTGATCCAGCGAACGTTGTGATTCTTGGGAAAAATGCCCGCTTCGGCGGCCTGGCACAAAGCGTTAATAGCGGGCGGAACCACCGGCATCATGGTGATGCCTTCCTGAATCAGAAGACCGCACAGCTTTTGCACGTCGAAGCGCGGCATCAGCACCAGCTTGCAGCCGAGAGTCAGCGAAAGCGTGAGCGCCACCGTGAGTCCATAGATGTGGTACAGCGGCAGGAAGCAGAGCATTGCGTCATCGGGTGTGAGCATCACGGCATTCGGGCCCAGGACCTGATAGACATTCGCGACCAGGTTGTGATGCGAAAGCATCACGCCCTTGGGTAGTCCGGTAGTGCCGCTAGAGTAGGGAAGCGCGGCGATAGTTTCTTGTGAGCTCTTAAGAGCTTCCGGGAATTTAGCCGACGTGCCCCGCAGCAGGCGAGCGAAGTCTTCAAAACCGGCACATTCGCGACGAGTGGTGAAGACGCGACGCAGCGCAGGAAGTCCCGCAAGGTTCACCTTCTCCAGAAGTGGAGCGTCGGTGACCAGCATGGCGGCGCCGGAGTTTTCCAGCTGATAGCGGATCTCGCGCTCGCGGTAGGCGGGATTGAGCAGCGTAGGGATGCCTCCGGCGAGCGTTGCGGCGTGATAGGTGATGGCGAATTCCCACGAGTTAGGCAGAAAGATAGCAACCACTTCTCCCGGAGCAAGACCGGCGCGAGATGAGGCCGCGGGCAAGCGATTCGACGAGGCTGCCATATTCGCCGAAAGTGAACCGGCGATCGGAGGAAGTATCGACCAGCGCCGTTTTGCCGCTGTTCCGGCGGCAGCTCTCGAGAACGACATCGTGCACGAACCGTCCCGTGGGATCGGCGTAGAGTTCGGTGCGAAGCATCGGGGCTGATTGTAATGGCAGAGTGCGGAAGTTAAAAGTCAGGCGTTAAAAGTGAAGACAGTAGAAGTCAGAGAAGCCGTGCGGAACGCGGGCAACTCAAGCGCTCAGTTTGCGGAGGAATTCCTGCTCATCCATATGGTACTTGAAAGCCTTGCGGCCGTTGATGAAGACCACGGGGACCTCGTCGTTATAGAGGCGCCGGATTTCGGCATCGGAGTCCACGTCGATTTCACGCCAGATAAAGCCGCCTCGCTTGTGCAGCTTTTCGATGCTTTCCTTAACGATTTCGCACAGATGACATCCCTTGCGGGAATAAATGACGACTTCGCGAGGCCCCATCATTCGACGGAGTGTAGCAGTTTCGGTGCAGGGTTTCCAAGGCACGAAGTCTCGTGTGGTGACGGGGCTCCGCCCCGTCCGTCCAGCGTAGGGTGTTGCGTAGGGACAGCCGCCCTCGGCTGTCCAGCCGAGCGCAGCTCGGCCTCCATGCGGCAACAGCAACACCCGATCCGCTATAGAATCTCGGCATGACAACAAACGCACGCCCACTTTCTGGAAAGACGACGCTGGTGACCGGAGCGGCCAAGCGCCTTGGCCGCGCGATCGCCTTGGCCGCAGCCGAAAACGGCGCTGACGTCGCGATCACTTATCGCGAATCGGCGCGCGAGGCACGGGCCCTGATGGAAGAACTGGCCGTGCATGGCGTGGAGGCGTTGGCGGTGCGCTGCGATGTCACCGATGAGAAGAGCGTCCGCGAAATGGTGAAGGAAGTTGCGGCAGAGCTGGGCGGCATCGACGTACTCGTGAATAACGCCGCGAATTACGAGACCGTGGAATTTGAAAAGATCACAGTCGCGCAGTGGGATGCGATGTTTGCGTCGAACACGCGCGGGCCCTTCTTGGTGTCGCGCGAGGCGTTGCCGCATCTCCGAAAGCGCCGGGGGCGCATCATTAATATGGGATCGCTGGGCGGCCTGCGTCCCTGGGCGACGCATGCGCACTATTGCTCGTCGAAGGCGGCGCTGCACATGCTGACCAAGGTGATGGCGAAGGCGCTGGCGCCGGAGATTTCGGTGAATGCGGTTGCCCCTGGGATGATTGATCTGGGAGAAAAAGCAGCGGCGGCGTTCATGAAGAAAATGGCGAAGCAGACACCCATGCAGCGCGACGGTACCGCGGCCGACATTGCCGCGGCCGTGATGTTCTTCGCCACCGCTCCGCAGTTTATTACCGGCCAGGTGCTGGCGGTGGATGGCGGGCTCGGTCTGTAGACTGCCATCCCATCGCCCCTGTGGTTTCCACTGTGGTCCTCCGTGCTCCCTGTGGTAAAAGATTTAGGGCCGGCCCGATTTTTGTCCTGGCCGGAGTTCACGGATCGCCAGTTTTCGCGTATCGTTCTGTTTCGACCTTGAACCTACTTATGACACGATCCATTCGGGGAGCAGTCTTTCTTTTCTTAACACTATTTCTGACCGTTTCTCTTGCCGCGGCCCAGGATCGCCCCGAGGAAGGCGGTTCTGAGCTTCAGGTTTGGACGGGCGGCGGACACTCGGTTCCGGGCGGCACCAGCGACACCAACGTCTGGAACGCCGGAATCCGCTATGGCTGGATCCTGACGCAGCCGCACCTGCCGGGCTTTCTCAGCGGACGCTTCGAACTCGCGGTAGACGCCGTGCCGGCGTTTGTTGTTTTCCAGCGAGCCAATACGGCCTACGGCGCGGGAGTGAATCCGGTAGGTTTCAAATGGATTTTCGCCACCCGCGGACATGTTGCCCCATTTCTCGAGTTAAATGGCGGTGTGTTGTTCACCACCCATGACGTGCCTCATGGAACTTCGGAAATAAATTTCACGCCGGGCGCGGCCTTCGGAATGTATTTCTTTGGCGAGCATGCGTGGTCGCTGGATGTTCGCTACCTGCATATTTCGAATGCCGGCCTGACCGTGCCGAATCCGGGAGTAAACACAGTGGAGGTACGGTTGGGATTCGGAAAGTTCTTCGGAAAGAAGTAGCGACGCGGTCGTGTCCTGTGTGGGGACGAGGCTTTGCCCCGTCCAGGCGGGGCGGAGCCCCGCTTCCACACAGGAAAAATCAAACTCAGTGCCGATGGGATAACGCGCCCGCAGTCTGCCGAGGTTCGGCCCGCCGTCCGCAACACGGCCCCGGTGGAATCGGCGCGCCATGCGGACAAGTGAGCGGGTGATTGAGGAAGGTGCAGATCTTGTCGGTGGCTTCGGGCGAAAGTATGTGCTCGAACTTGCAGGCCTGTTGCTCGATTTCGCTTTCGCTGTCCATGGCGAGCGAATCGGTAAACAGGCGCTCGGCCAGGCGATGGCGGCGGATGATGTCGGCAGCGCGCTGGTGTCCGCGCGTGGTGAGTTCAACGATCGCAGAACCGTCGCCCGTCGAAAAGCCGGCCGGCTTCAGCGCGTCGTGGCAGGGATTGACGAAGGGCTTGTGATCGTGCGCTTCGGGAGGGTGCGGGCGCGACGTTACCAGCCCCATGGCGGCCATCTTCTCCACCGCGATTGAAACCGGCAAAGCGCCGTGGACTTCCATCCGCCCAACCTCGGCGATTTCACCGTTCTCTTCCAGGGCAAATAATTCTTCCAGCACTTCGTCGAACTGCTCCTCGTCGGCCATCGCAAAAACTTCCTGGGCGGCGATTTTGCCGTGATGCAATTCAACGCGGCGGTCGGCCAGCCGCGCCACCACGGGATCATGCGTCACCATCACGATGGTGCGTCCCTGTTGATGCAGTTCGCGGAGCAGGCGCAGCACGATCTCCTCATTCACGGCGTCAAGGTTGCCGGTGGGCTCATCGGCCAGCACGATTTTAGGATCGTTGATCAGCGCGCGCGCAATGCAAACGCGCTGCTGCTCGCCTCCGGAGAGCTGTGAAGGCAGGTGTCCGGCGCGGTCCTTCAGGCCGACGCGATCGAGCGCATCGAGCGCTTCCTGCTCGTCAGTCATGCTGTGAAAATACTGCGCGAGCATGACGTTTTCGACCGCTGTCAGATACGGGATCATATGGAACTGCTGAAAAATAAACCCGATGGTTTCGGCGCGGACATGATTGAGTTCAGAGGCGCTGAGGCCGGCGACATTTTGTCCATCAAGCCAAATTTCGCCGCTGGTCGGCCGGTCGAGGCATCCGATCAGATTGACCATGGTGCTCTTGCCCGAGCCCGATGGCCCCATCATCGCGACCCACTCCCCGGCCGCGATGGAAAGAGAAATGTCGTCAAGCGCCTTAATAAGGTTAAGCGCCGCCATTATTTTCTTCCGCTCTGGCGGGATAACTCTTGGTGACATTCTTGAGTCGAATCATCGCTGATCTTTCTCTTACTGAATGATTGAGTCAGCACCCTGAAACACTGATTCAATACCTCAGTGATTCAATGACTCAATCGCCTTCCCCTACTCTCCCCTCAAAATAATAGCCGGTTGCACGCGGCGCAGCAGAACAATCGGCAGTACCGCCGAGATGAGGGCCACGGCAACGCTGCCCGCAAGCACGTACGGAAAAACGCTGAAGCGCGGAACGACCGGCGCGTGGAAGTTGACGCGTCCGATCCAGGCCGCGACGCCGATGCCGATGAAGAAGCCGAGAATCGCGCCAACCGCGCCGAGCGCCGCGGCTTCGGCGGCAAAGAATCCATTGATCAGACGTTCAGAAGCGCCCAGAGCCTTCATCATAGCGAAGTCGCGGCGGCGGTCGAAGACCCATCCGATGAGCGTGGCCAGCACACAGAGCGCGGAAGTCAGCACCACCAGTGTGGCGGAGGCATAGAGCGTGGCGCGCGTTTTGTTCAGCACGTTGGCTTCGCCTTCCATGATCTGCCGGACGGGGCGAACTTCAGCCGAGGGCAGAAGCTGCGCAAGCTGACGAATCGACGCATCAATATCCGCGGCGGTTCCATTGGCGGCGACTTCGATGGTGGAGGGCGCGACCCCTGTCCAGCTTCTGAAATTCAGATTGATCGAGATAAATGCGGCTGTCTTCGCCGGCGCCGGTCTGGAGCATGCCGGCGGGAGCGAGTTCGATCGGTTTCCCCTGGAAAGTAAGTTCGAAGGGCTGGCGATTGGGGCTACCTTTGGGGCTGACTACGGTGGCGGCGCGCATGCCGACGAGAGCTTCGTTGGGCGCGTCGGGCCAATGACTCACCTTCCACCAGTGGTTCAACTGGCGGGCGCGCGCAAAGTCGGTGCCGACGACGACGACGGATTGTCCATTCCGCCGTGCGCGCGACGGCATATGCAAAAGGAACCGCCAGCGTCTTTGCGCCGAGAACCGATTCAACTTTAGCGAGCGCGTCGGCGGGCAGCGACTGGCCCTCTTTCGCGACGATAACTATATTGGCGCCATAATTCCGGAACTCGGTTCGGAGTTTGGCTTGCACGTCGACGTAAAGGTTCATCATCGCTGTGGCGACCGCGGCGGCGACGATCATAGCGAGCAGAGCCGATGCGGCGCGCCGGCGGCGAAGCACGGCGGCGCGCAGAAACATGCGCGCGAACATCGATACGGACGTGGCGAAGTACGCGCGGCAACTGTCGATGCGCGGCCGGTGGCGATCGTGCGTTATCCTTCACCTCGCAGAGCGAATACAGGATCGAACTTCACGGCGCGGCGGATGGCGGCAGCGCTTCCGGCAAAGGTCACGAACACGGCGATGGCGATGATGATCGGGAAGAGCACGGGCTCGATGGAAATCCGCGAGTTGAAAATCGACCGCCCGATCTGCCGGGCAAGCAGGCTCCGGCAGAGAATCCGGCAATGCCGCCGACGAGCGCCAGCAGCAGCGCCTCCGCAAAGAAGATCGCAGAGACCGCAAGATTGCCCGCGCCCAGAGCTTTCATCAGGCCGACTTCGACCCGCCGCTCATAAATCGCTGTGGCCATGGCAGCGGAAACCGCAAGCGCGGAAGCGAAAAGCGCGGCGAACGTGATCAGCAGCATGAGTCCCTTGATGCGCGAGAGCACAGTGCCTTCGTTTTGCGCGACTTGGCGAATCTGCTCCGCGTGCGAATGCGGAATCACTTCCTGTAACTGATAAGCAATCGACTCCACGTAAGGCGAACAGTACCAGCGGTCGTAAACCTCGGGAGTCATCGTCTTGGGGTCGCGGACGGAGAGCGCATCCGCGGGCTTGGTCAGAGCACTGACGTACACGCTGCGCACAGCGCCCGGTTTGCCGATAATCTGCTGCGCGAGTGCGAGCGGCGCGACGAGCTGGTCGTCTTCGGCGCCGCCGGTGGAAAGAACGCCAGAGACAGTCAGCTTGCCGGCCGGCGACTTCGATCGCGTCACCGGCCTTCTCATTGGCCTTCGCTGCCAGCCGTTCGCCCAGCAGCACATTCTGAGAGTTGTCGTCCGGCCAGCCGCAGTTGGGAGACTCCTTGCCATCTCCGCACGAAACCTTCCACCACGGATGCGTGATCCGCACGCCCGTAGTGAAGTCGTTCTTCCCAAAGCTGAGCGCCTTATTGAAATAAGTGCCAAGCAAAGTGACATCTTTAGCGTCGTTCCCGCTGCCCAGTTTCACCGTGACCGGCAGCATGGGCGAAAAGCCAACGATGTTGTTATGCCAGAACGTGCCGCGAATTTTCGGGAGATCGGCCTCGTTGAGAAATGCGCCGTCGCTCGGAGGCTTCAGATTGACGCCACCGACTTCCACGTCCAGCGTATCTTCCTGCGGAGTAACCACCAAATTCGCGCCATAGCTGCGCAGTTCGCGGTTAATTTTGTCGCCGATGTCGGTAGCAACGGCGATCATGGCGGTGGCCACCGCTACGCCCAGCGTAATCGCGATGCCTGCGAGCAGCTTGCGGCGCGCCTGGTGGCGAAACGATTCGTAGACAATGCGAGGAAACATTATTTCTGCTCGAAGTAGTGTCGTGCCGGCCGCGACGTCAGCCTCGGAGACAATGACCGCGTCGTCGGTCACCTGCGCTTTCAGTGGAATCGGATTGCAGCCCCCGCCCATGCCGATCGATTGCAGGTTCATGGGAGCGGCGCAATTCTTGCAGATCACTCCCTGCGCCCCTTTATAGAAGCCCACGCCGCCGCAGATTTCGCAGGCGTCAAAGAGGGTAGCGATTTTTCCGTCGGGCTTCTGGTAGAGCCAGAAGCGCACTTCGACTGCCGCCTTCCTTAGCTTCGAAGCGATGCAGTTCGCCATCGTAAACCTGCTTCAGCGGGATGGAAACTTTGCCGTCGACAAAAGTAACTTCGGTCGACGGGCGACAGTGCGCTGGCGCTCTTCTCATAGATGAAGCTGGCGGTGACCATCACGATGAAGAGGAACGAAAAGATGTAAACCGAAGCCATCCAGAAGCGCTCGCGGCGGGCCGTCCAGAGCGCTTTGCGGCGGGCAGCGCCGGCGGCCGGCAGCTCGACCGGCTGCCGGCTCTTCATTTCAAACAGCACCATCAGCGCGGCCAGCACAAGAATGGTGATGAAAAAGAAAAAATCGTTGCGGACGATCGGGCCCGATGATCGCCATCTCCTGCCGGGAAGACGGAAGCACGCCGTTCTCGGAGAGCTCGTGCAGGCCGGAGATCACCAGTTGCCCGGCCACCAGGAAAAGAATCGCGGTGGTGACCTTGAAAAATTTCTGCAGATTGATCTTGACGCTGCCCTTGACGAACATCACGCCGAACACTATGGCGACGACGATTCCCATCACCGTGCCGATAAAGCTCATCAGCTCGCTCGAATTCAACGTGACGGCGGAGAGGATCAGAACGGTTTCAGCGCCCTCGCGCAGCACCATGAGAAAGACAAAAATAAAGAGGCCGATCCATGCGTCGCCCCGGGCGAACAAGCCGACCTTGTTTTCGATCTCGCCTTTGAGCTTGCGCCCCGTCTTCATCATGAAGACGATCATGGTGACGACGAAGACGGCAGCCACCAGCATGACCCAGCCTTCGAAGATGTCCTCGTTCAACTTGAAACGGGAGAGCACGACGGCCACGCCGATCGATCCAGCAAAAGCTGCGCCCAGCGCGGCGTAGACCGACTTGCGCAGGTCATTGCGACCGATCTTGGCAAGATAGGCGAGCGTTATGCCGACAATAAGCGCCGCCTCGACGCCTTCGCGGAGAGTGACGATGAATGCTTGAAGCATTAAGTTAGGGTCCAGCTTCCTAATTGAAAATGAAATTCAATTTCAATATCAATAGGATACGGTTTCGAGCGGGCAGCGGTCAACGCAGGGAATCACGGACCGCTGCGATTTGCATCACACGGGGAAACCACGCATTGAATGGCGCTTCGCAGGAAAACCGTATTTGTCACAATTTTCGTGTGATGCTTGATCTTGTCTTGAAACGTCAAGAGCCACGAAACTGGGCGCAGGGCCCGTGGGGGGGAGAGGGGCTGTAGTTGGGTTTTATGGACGGAGCGAGGTGGTTTTATTGATGACCCGCGTGCGCTGCGCTGGCCGCGTTCGCGTCTTTGGCCACCCAGATTCATGCGGGCAGAAACTACTTTTCGCCGCGCGAGCTCCGGAAACAGGTTCTCTTCAGCGCGGAATTCCCGCGAGTGCACGCATCTCCGGCTCCCCCGCAGTCTAACCGGGTGCTTCAAATGCAGCATCTCGTGGAACAGGATGTACTCGACCGCGTAGCGCGGTACGCGCGGGTCGTCGAACACGCGGCTGATGACGATGGCGTTGTGTGCCGGATCATAGTGGCCAAGGCTGCGGCGGGCGTGGTTCTGGCTCCAGGTGAGTTGCGGCCGTCCCATAAGTCCGTGAAAGTAGCGGCGGTTGAGGTCTTCAAATATTTCTTCTAAATGGTAGTGATGACCGCGGGCGGAGCGGATGTGCTTGCGTCCGCGCATCTGCCGCACGAGCCGCGCTTTGGCGGCAACGTCGTGGCCGGCAACATAGCGGCGATAACGGGTGTTGTGAGTGCGATCAACCGGCTTGCGATAGAGCTTGGCCAGCAGAATGTGCGCAATCGAGTGCAGCACGGTTTGAGGAGCGCCTTCGAGCAGATCGGAGATGCGGATATAAAGCTCTCCCTGCCGCATCCGGATGGTGTTGTTGATGGAGACAAAAGAATAAAAACGAACATGCATCGCCGGCACGACCGTGTGCGGACGAAGTTCGCGATAGGCTTCGTGAAAGATTTCGCCGAGTGTTGCGGACACGTTGAGGGAAGAGTAGCACGGCCCGACCCTTAACTAGTCTCCCTCAGTGTTTCTCTGTGCCACCTGTGGTAAAGAAGTGAGCCGTCGGCGCCGCCACTCTATTTCTTCTTCTTATGCTTCATGTACTCCTCGACCTCGGCGACGGTTTTGCGGTGGTCTTCGACGCTGGAGTCGACGGTGTCGAGCGCGTCGGTCAGCAGGAATTCGTATTGTTTCGCTTCCGCGGCATTGGCGTTCGCCGCGTCCTTAAGGGCACGCAGCTTGGATTGAAATTCAATGTCGGCTTCGATGATCGACTTTCAGCGGCTTGCGGATGTCGTCCTTGCGGCCAACGTACATGTCGATGTTGTCGTTCAGTTCGTCGTAGACGGCGAGGAAATCTTCCAGCATGTCATGGGTCTGGCGGGCGCGCTCGGTCGTCTTGGGATCGCTGCGCATTTGCTCAAGTTTTGTCATACGATCCCGGGAAAACTGCACGTAAAGCTTTAACCTCAGCACTGGGTCAAGCATGGCGTCCCGAAGCTGGTCGATCTCCAGCGGATTCAGTGGGTCGCGCCGGGCTTGGGCCCAAAGCGGCGAGCCGACTGGCAAGCCGAGCGGGAGCGCAAGCACGATCACCAGCGCCAGTCCGAGTGCCGCGCGCCAGCGCCAGTAATTACCCCGCGTCATTTCGCCTCCTTCTTCTTGTCCTTGGCGAACATTTCCTTGAGCAAGCTGGTGCGGACGTCTTCAAGACGGCGGATGGCCTGTTCCACCGGAGCCTGGTCGTCGAACGCAAGAGTGCGCTTGATGTCGCGCAGCTTATCCGCCATTTTTCGGGCATCGATCTCGACATTCTTAAGATGCTTCTTGGTTTGTATCGCGGCGTCCCGCGATTTCTCGGAATAGGTGGCGATGTCATCGACGGCGACGCGCGCCTGGTCCGCGTCGCCACTAGCGTAGAGCTTGTCCGCATTGCGAAGCTGATCCTGTGCGATCTTTATGCCAATGTCGGGCCGATCTTCGGGATGCGCGCTCTCGAAGCGTGCTTTGAGTCCCGCTCAAACTTTCGTCCTTGTCGGCGCCGTAAGCCGCGCCCAGCGCGAGGGAGCAGAATGGTGAAAGCAAGTCGCCGCATGGCAGTCAAGGCTTCTTCGGTTCAATGGCGATCAGGCGATGGGTAGCCTGCCACTCCTGATCAGGATACTTCCCCTTGGCAACATCCAGAAAATGATGATAATCGACCGCCGCCAGTTTGTAGTCACGCAAGTGATCGTAAGCTGAGGCCCGAAGAAAAAAACAGATCGCAGGCATCTCCGCATTGATCAGCGCGCGCCCGTTGAGGGCTCTGATCGCCAGGTCGTAGTTCTTGTTCTCGCTGGCCGCCCATGCCAGATCGACGTAGACATCGGGCCAATCGCGCTTCAGCCGGACCGCCGCCAGGAATTCCTTTTCGGCCTCCGGAAATTTCTTCTGCAGCAGCAGCGCCTTCCCCAACCCCCGATGCAGACTCGGCATCATTCGGATGCGCAGTGACCAAGCCCCGATATGCAGTTTCCGCCAGATCATTTTTCCCGGCGCTCGCATAAAGGTCGGCGAGATCGCGTTGCGCGTCGGAGTCACCGGGCGCAAGTTTCACGCCAGTCTGGATCTCCGCAATGGCGTCGTCTTTCTTCCCCTGCGCCGCGAGTATGCGCCCCAGTTGGAGATGAATGCCGGCGTCATCGGGCCGTTCAGCGGCCAGCCGGCGCAGCAGTGGCTCGGCATCGCCCAGCCGGCCCGACTTCATATAAATGTTGGTGAGGCCGATCGCGGCGTCCGTCGAGTGGGCGTCAAGCGCCAGCGCTTGTTTGTACTCCGCCTCAGCGTCGGAAAATTCTTTTCGCTGCTCATGCAGCAGCCCAGCCGAAAGATGAGGCTCGGGATCTTTCGGCATAAGCTCGGCAGCTTTGCGGTACGCCTGGAACGCGTCTTCCGGCTTGGTATTTTCCAGCAAATGTCCCAGCGCGAGCCAGGCGCGGGCCTGACCTTCTTCGACGTGATTGTCCACCACGTGATTGTCCGCACTGCGACCGTCCGCAGCGTGATTTCCCGCCGGGTGATCGTCTGCCGAATGGCTCGTGGGTTTGAGCGTAGTGGCCGCGCGCAGAAATCGTTCGGCCTCGGGACTATTCAAGCGGGCCAGCATCAAGCCCAGATTCAAGTTCGTCTCAAAAACGTCGGGCTTGGCGGCGACCGACTGCCGGTACGCGTGGATCGAGTCGTCAATGCGGTCGAGGCGATTGAGAACAAATCCCAGATCGAACCACGCCTGATAGTTCTTGGGATCCTTGTCGATGGCCTTCTTCAGCAGCGTTTCCGCGCCGGTGAAATCGTTTTTCTGGATGGCATCTTCAGCCTGCGCGATTTCCGGAGGCTGTCATCGATGGGCCCTTGTAATGGCGAACGGTGGTGTGGTCTTGCGCAAAGGCAGCCGGCGGTTAGGCAAGTCCCAGGCGAAGCTAGAACGGCCGCGGAAAACGAGCCCGCCTTTTTACCCGGTCGCTGCGGAGCATTGACGTCTGCACCGGCCACCGATCCCTCTGCGCATGACACCATTTCCGTTCAACACCTGCTTCAGGTACTGTCCAGTGTAAGAGCCCTTCAGCTCCGCGATCGCTTCCGGCGGGCCCGAAGCCGACCAGGTTCCCGCCGCGATCGCCGCCTTCCGGACCAAGATCGATGACCCAGTCCGCCGTCTTGATGACTTCCAGATTGTGCTCGATGACGACGATCGAGCCTCCCGCATCGATTAGACGGCGGAAAGCAGAAAGTAGTTTGCTGACATCGTCGAAATGCAGGCCGGTAGTCGGCTCATCGAAAATATAAAGCATGCGGCGTTTGCGCTTGGTCCGTCGCCGCCCTCCGCGTGGCGATTGGCCGGACGAGTCCCAGGCTGAAGATGCGCAGCCAGCTTCATGCGCTGCGCTTCGCCGCCGGAGAGCGTCGTAGCCGATTGGCCAAGACGCAGGTAGCCCAGCCCGACTTCGTCAAGCACGCGCAATTTCTCCGTGAGTCGCGGAACATCGGCAAAGAACTTGAGCGCTTCGCGAATCGTGAGGTCCAGCACCTCATGAATATTCTTGCCTTTGTAGTGAATTTCGAGCACCTGCGGCTTGTAGCGCGTGCCCTTGCATTCGTCGCAGATCAGCTCCACGTCAGCCAGAAACTGCATTTCGACCGTGACCGTGCCGTCACCCTGGCAGTTGTCGCAGCGCCCGCCGGGCACATTAAAAGAAAAATGCCCGGCAGGGAAGCCGCGCTTCTTCGCTTCCGGCAGCGAAGCGAATAGCTCGCGGATGATGTCGAAAGCCTTGATATAAGTGACCGGATTCGACCGCGGAGTGCGCCCGATGGGCGATTGATCGACCAGCACGACCTCGTCGAGATACTCGTCGCCTTCGATGCTGTCCCACAAAATCGCGGAGGAAGCGCTGCCATTCGTCTGCCGCTTAGCCGTGGCCAGCGCCTGATAGAGGACGTCATGCAGCAACGAAGATTTTCCCGAGCCGGAGACGCCGGTGATCGCCACCAGCATGCCGAGCGGAATTTCCAGATCGATGCGCTTCAGGTTGTGCGCGCGCGCGCCCGTGATGCGGAGTCTGTGCGGCCCCGGCTGCCGGCGTCGCGAAGGAATCTGAATGTGAAGTTCGTCGGCAAGATAGCGCCCGGTGAGCGAGTGCGGCATCTTGATGATCTCGTCGTAGGTGCCGGCCCCGACAACTTTTCCGCCATTTTCTCCCGCGCCCGGACCGAGGTCGAGAATGCGGTCGGCGGCGCGCATGATGTCGGGATCGTGCTCGACCACGAAGAATGGTGTTTCCCAAGTCGCGCAGGTCATGCAGAATCTTGATGAGCCGGTGGGTATCGCGGCTGTGCAGGCCGATGGAAGGCTCGTCCAGCACGTACAGCGTGCCGACCAGACGCGAACCGAGAGAAGTCGCCAGCTGAATGCGCTGCGCTTCGCCGCCCGATAGCGTCGAGGCAAGACGGTCAAGCGTCAGATACTCAAGCCCGACTTCGTTGAGAAAACGCAGGCGCTCCCGAAGTTCGATCAGCAGCTTTTCGGCAATCGCCGCCTGCTCGGTCGAAAGCTCGAGTTGACCGAAGAAGCGCGCCGCCTCTTCGACCGTCATGCTGCACACCTGGCAGATGTTCTTGCCATCGATCTTTACCTGACGCGCCTCCGCGCGCAGCCGAGTCCCTCCGCAAGCCGAGCACAGCGAATATCCGCGATAGCGGCTGAGAAACACGCGGACGTGCAGCTTGTACTTCTTGCGCTCCAGATGCTGAAAGAAGCCGCGCACCCCGCCGAAACCCGCGTCTCCCCATCGACAATCAGTCGCTGCTGCTCGGCTTCCAGTTCATACCAAGGCACGTCCAGCGGAATTCCAGCCGGCCGGGCGAAGCGCTTAAGCTCGGTGAACAGCGGCCGGTACTTCGGCTTAGTCCAGGGCTCGATCGCGCCCTCATTCAAAGTCTTGCCTTTGTCGGGGATGACCAGGTCGAGATCGAAATCGATGGTGTTGCCAAAGCCCTGGCACCGCGGGCAGGCGCCATAAGGATTGTTGAAAGAAAACAGCCGCGGCTCGGGCTCTTCGTAGCGGCTGCCGTCGTTCTTGCATTCGAAGCGCTGCGAAAAACGAAGTCGCTCGGATGCGAGTGCTTCGCCATCGCCATCCCCATCCCGAGGCGCGGTTTCGAAAATCACCTCGCCCGCTTCGCGATATCCGTTCTCAACCGCATCGACGATGCGCGAGCGCTGATCGGCGCGAGACGACGAGCCGATCCACCAGACCAAAAACCGGCTCGGCAAAATTGACGTCAAGCAGCGATTCCGGAGTCGAGAACTCGAAGACTCTGGCCGTTCTGAAACAGCCGGTTGAAGCCGCGTTTGCGCAGATCGAACAGCCGCGCCTTGATCGCATCGGAAGGCAGATTCGACTCGGCCGACTTTTTCTTGGCGCGGGACTTTGCCGCCGCTTCTGGTCTCGCCTTCTCCTCGGCCGCGGGCACGTGCGGCTGAATCGGAAAGAACACATTCAGCCGAGTGCCTTCGCCCAAAGCCAGCAGGCGGTCGGCCACTTCGTCCACCGTATCTTTCTTCACTTCCTGTCCGCACAGCAGGCAGTAAGTGCGTCCCACGCGGGCGAAGAGCAGGCGCAGATAATCGAAGATCTCGGTAGCGGTAGCGACGGTCGAGCGCGGATTGCGGGTGGAGTTCTTCTGCTTGATGGCAACCGCGGGCGCGATGCCGTCGATCAGGTCGACGTCCGGCTTCTCGATCCGCTCCAGAAACTGCCGCGCATATGCGGACAGCGACTCGACGTAACGCCGCTGTCCTTCGGCATAGATCGTGTCGAAGGCGAGCGACGACTTGCCCGAACCGGAGACCCCGGTAACCACGGTCAGAGTGTTGTGCTCGATCTCAAAATCGATGTTCTTGAGGTTATGAACCCGGGCCCCGCGAACCACAATGCTATCTGTCGACATCTTCCCCTGGCACTACAGATGGATCAAAACTCGCTAGCGAATCTTTCTATTATAAAGCGTAATAGCCGCCGATTCAGATTAAGACTTGTCATCCTGCGGAGCGAAGGACCTGCTGTTTGCCAGCAAGCTTCTCCAACCTTGTCATCACGGGCGTCCCCGCCCGGTGCCGGCTCACAAAACCGCGGACCGCCCGTCATACAATGTGCTCGCTGTAGCATTCTCGGGAGGCCTTCGCCCATGCGAACAAGCGGAATCGCGTCCGTCGCGCTGTCCCTGCTCTCCCTGTGTTTCCCCGCACCTTCGGATTCGCAACCTCAGCCTTCCAGTGCTTTGCTCGGCCTGTGGGGAAGCGAGCAGTCATTCGGCCCAATTGTTCGCGGCGAGCTCACCATTGATGCGCGCGGTCCCGAATGGCGGGCGCGCATCGCCGGATACGAAGTACCGGTGCAACACACGAAAGACGAGCACACGAAAGACGAGCACGCGAAAAACGAGATTCATTTTGCCCTCCCTGGCGAGGCCGGCAAGTTTCGCGGACATCTCAGCGCCAACGGCAAGCAGATCCTGGGCCACTGGATACAACTGGCAGGCGTTGCCTTTTACAGCTACTCTTACGCAAGTCCAGTGGAACTGTCGGAACTGTCGCCGCGGATGTGGCGTGGCAAGGTTGTCCCACTCGACGAGCTGTCCTCTTTCTATATTTCCATTCAACAGACTCCCTACGGGTCATTGAAAGCATTTCTTCGGAATCCAGAAGCCAATCGTTTCCGCGGCCAGACTTTTGACGTGGAACTGCAGAATGGCGCGGTCACTCTGCGTCAAAACGGTACCGCCCTGTTGCAAGGTACCTACGATCCGCAATCCGACGTTCTATCTCTGCCCGTTGTCGGTCCGTATCCGCTGTTGCAGTTCACGCGTCGCAACCAGAGGAATGCGCTCGGCTTCTATCCCCGTATTCCCCCGCCCTCCGGACCCTACGTTTACCAGCAGCCGACAGCCGAGAACGATGGCTGGACAACAGCTTCGCTGTCGGACGTGGGCTTAAAACTAAGTCCGATAGCGGAGTTGATCCAGCGAATCCTCACCACTCCACCATCGCTCAGTAATCCGGTCAACATTCAGAGCCTGTTGATTGCTCGCCACGGCAAACTGGTTTTCGAGGAGTATTTTTACGGGTTCAACAAAGAGCGTCCGCACGATATGCGATCCGCCGCCAAGACCTTCGCACCCATGCTAGTCGGTCTGGCCCGCGAGCACGGAGCGAAGATATCGCTCGACTCACCCGCATATTCGTTCTTCCCGGAATACAAGCCGTTGGCGAACTGGAGTGAGCTGAAGAGCAAGATCACGGTGCGTGACCTGATGGACATGACGTCGGGCTTGGCCTGTGATGACCACGATCCATCGTCTCCCGGCGGCGAAGACCTCATGCAGATGCAGACCACACAGAACGACTGGTACAAGTTCGCGCTCGATCTCCCGATGGCCCGCACTCCAGGCGGCGAACAAGCCGTCTACTGCGCATCGGATATCAATCTGCTGGGCGGCATCGTCAAGAACGCTACTGGAGAATGGCTGCCTGAATTCTTCGACCAGTATTTCGCGCGCCCGCTTCAGATCGCTTCCTACCACATGAACCTCATGCCCACCGGCGAAGCTTACCTCGGCGGAGGCCTCTACATGCGTCCTCGCGATCAACTCAAACTAGGCCAGCTCTATCTTTCCGGAGGAGTGTGGAACGGAACCCGCATCCTGAACGAGGCGTGGGTAAAAGATTCGGTCGAGCGGCACTCCGGTTTTCCACCCGTCATCCCGACCGACACCGATCACGGATACACCTATGCCTGGCACACGCGTCATCTGCAAGCGGGTGGAAGGGAGTTTCGTGATTACTACGCTGCCGGCAATGGAGGCCAGTACGTGCTGGTTCTCCCCGACCTCGATATGGTCGTGGGAATCACCGGAGGAGACTACTCCGAGCGTGACAAGTTCTTCCCTTGGGAATCCCAGTTAGTGCCGCAATACATAATCCCGGCCGCCGAGTCCCGCTAGCGCCGCTACGCATAGAGGAACGGCCGCTCTCCGCTGCTTTTCCAGAAATAGCTAAGGATGATCACACTGGCAACCGCCGCGTAAGCGCACCAAAGCGAGGTGAAGGCGTACCGCTTAACCTCCATGACCGCCAGAAGAATCACCAGGTTCGCCGCCCCGAAAATTACCATCATCCTGATCTTCGAGAAAAACAGCGAGCCACAAGTTGCAATCACATAGAGCACCGCAACCGCCTCATTGTTGGTCGCTTGATTGATGTACACGATACTGTTTCCCTTGACATACAGCTGCAATGGGAACGCCGTCAGCGCCCACAAAATATAAAGTGTAGTTCCTCCGCCGAGCACCAGAAACGGCAACATGCGCCCGCGGCTCTTCGCGGTCGGCTCAAACAGCAGCACGCTGAGCGGCAGCAGAAAAGGTAAGAGTCCCTGCGCATAAAGCATGAACGCCGCGCCCATGTCGTGCGCCACCGCAGGCGAGAGGTCCCCATCCAATCCCAGCCACACGAATCCTTCAATGAACTGATGAATGGCGAAGAGGATAGGCAGCGTCGCGAAAAGCAGTTCGCGCCGGTGCTTCACCTTCGTCAATGTTACGACGCCGACAGCGGCCAGAACTCCGCTGCCCACAAAGTTCGCGGTGGCTGAAAAACACATGGCTCGTCTTCTCCGTTGCGAGAATTACGCTGCGAGGATTACACCGATCATCGCGAAACGCAAAACATTTTTGTCGGGCGAAATCTCACTCATTCAAGGGCATGCAAAACGCGTTTCAACGAGCGTCGAGTTAAGAAAACTGGGGTTTCCCGCCCTCATACGCGACGTTACAACAACTATCTTTGAAAAGTGTTGGGAGAAATGCCGATTTTTGCTCTTGACTCCGGTATCCCTAGCGATATGATGCCTAACTAACACTGGCCGAGCCTCCAGCCTTGAATCGTGTCCTTCGGGGGAGGGAACATGGTTCGTCCGATCCTGCGCTCGGCTCTTCGTCCTACGAACCCTGAACTCGCGTTTAAAACTCACTGGCCCATAGTTGGTGAAATCGCCATGAAAGTTCGCTTAATAATCTGGACTGTGGCGATGGCGTACACCGGATTCCTCCTGACTGGCCAGGGCCTGCGAACTTTCAACAACCTCTCCATTACCGAAGGATTCCTCGGGGCTCTAACAGGATTTCTCCTCGCCATCATGTTCACTCTCCGGGAGGAGCGCCGGCGAAGACCTGCTTTCATTGCATATTCGATCGCACAAATCCTGCCAAACTGGGGCACTCCCCCGGATGACAGGGGCTCAGGTCCGAAGCTGGGGCACTGATCCGAACGGGTAGACTAGCGAGATCGGCGATAAATTCCCGCTACACACAGTGACCTCAGGACGGGGTTCTGAGCGTAATCGCCTGTTTGCGTCAACCATCCAGTAGGGTGAATGATTAGGCTGCGGTCGAATACGGCGATGCGCATCTTCATGGCTATGGTTGCATCCGTGACGTGGTTCGCCCTGTTGCTTCAGTTCCCGTTGACGATCGCCATCTCGCGCGCAAATGGAATGACGGTGATCGGAGCGGTCATCGCGTATTTCAGCTTTTTCACCATTCTCACAAATCTTATCGTTGCGTTTGGGCTTACTTTCTCCCTTTCGGCGCCGCACTCTCGTTGGGGTAATTTTTTCTCCAGCGCAGTGGTGACATCAGGCACCGCCCTATACATCGCGATGGTTGGCGCGGTGTATTTCCTTCTGCTGCGGCACTTGTGGGACCCGGAAGGATTGCAGAAGATTGCGGACGTCATCCTGCACGGCATCGTGCCGGTGATGTACGTAGCCTATTGGATCCTCTTCGTACCGAAGGGCGGGCTACGCTGGAAAGATCCGCTATGGTGGTCGATTTATCCCCTCGTCTATTTAGCATGGGTTTTGATTCGTGGAATCGTCTCCGGACGTTACCCCTATCCATTCATCGACGTCGGCGACCTCGGGTACGTGTATGCGCTGTCGAACGCGGCGATGCTGCTCGCGACTTTCTTGGTTGCAGGTCTAGCAGTGGTAGCGGTGACCAGGTGGCAGCAACCTAAGGCGCGAGTCGGCGGCGGACGCGTCGTGTAGAAGTAGGAAGCACGAGGAAATGGTATGCAGAATTCTGATGCTGGGAGCGAGGCTCGCAACAAACCAGCAGCAGCAAGGCTAACCCGTAAACGCTCGTCAGCACCGGAAGAAACGCATTGGAAACTGATCGTTCGTCGGCGCATCCAGACAAATCAGGGGATCATCAGCCAAAAGTACCCGTGCGTGGCTCATCGCCCTGTCGCCGCCCCGACCTCACAGACGATTGCGGCCGCTCCGGTGCGGATGCATTCCCAGGAGTCATTCAGCTCATCAGTGGCGCAGCCGGCGGCAATGCGGCTGGGTCGATATTGAAACAATTTAACCTGCGCCCGCTCGGCAACTCTATTCTGGGTGTCATTGGTGGAGGAATCGGTGGTCAGCGCAGAGCCGGGTAAAGACCAATTGACGGCTGAGGAAACCAACTTCTAGAGCTCAGAGAGGGATCATGACAAAAACTTTCAGGTTAGTCGGTATATTCTTGGCAATCGCAGCGCTGGCACTCGGGATGAAAGAGTCTGCGCGCGCTGCATCAGGTCAATCGAACAGCGCGAGCGCCAAAGTGGATGTGAATAGCGCGAGCGAACGGGAGCTGGAAAATTTACCCGGAGTCGGTGCAGCTACGGCCAAGAAGATAATCTCTGGCCGGCCGTATTCTTCAACCAGCGACTTGTCGAAAGCTGGCGTTTCCGCGGCGACAATCAAGAAAATCACTCCTCTTGTTACATTTGGTGGCGCCAACTCAGCACCCGTCACGTCAGCTGCAAGCAAATCCGCCACCAGCTCTAAGCCAAGCGCCTCCAGCGCGCCTGGAGCCAAGGTAGATCTCAACAGTGCGAGCGCAGCCGAGTTGAAGGAGTTGCCAGGTGTCGGGGATGCGACCGCGAAAAAGATAATCTCCGGTCGTCCATATTCTTCGGTCGGCGACTTATCGAAGGCGGGCGTTTCTGCCGCCACCATCGGCAAAATCACCTCACTCGTAACCATCGGCAACGGCCCGGTGGTCAATGCATCTTCACGAACATCCGCACCTCCGCCGAACTCTCCGGGTTCTTCGGCTGCCGCGCCGGCTGCGCCTGCACCATCTCCAGCTACACCAGCCCCATCAGCGAGAAACTCATCGCCAGCCGCTCAAGGTTCGCCTGGGACTGGAATGGTTTGGGTGAACACTGAAAGCGGGGTGTATCACAAGGAGGGCACGAAATATTACGGCAAGACAAAACAAGGCAAATACATGTCCGAGCCCGACGCGATCAAGGCAGGCTACCGTGCGGCCAAGAACGAGTAACCCTTCAAGAAAAAGGAGAGAAACCATCATGAATGTGAAGCGTTGTGTCGTAATTTGCGTTGCGACCCTATGTTTCCTGTTTGTCTATGTGAGCGCGACAGAGAGTTCGGCCGTTTCAGCCAACTCCAGTCCCAGCGCTGCTGCGGCCCAGAGTTCCAGCGGAACCGCCAACCCAGCTCCCGATCTCGTGGACATCAATTCGGCTTCGAAAGAACAACTCGAAGCTCTGCCCGGCATCGGGACGGCCTACTCCCAGAAAATAATCGATGGCCGCCCCTACAAGACGAAGACCGATTTGGTCCGAAAGAAAATCGTCCCACAAGCGACGTACCAGAAAATTTCCAAACTTATAATCGCGAAGCAACCGTCAAAATAGCAGAGCGAGCAGCCCTCGGCGAGACCAAGACCATTGAGCCATGGCCAATGCAGCTAAGTTCTCCTGACGGTTTTGACTCTGCTGCTCCCGTTCGTCGGCCGCGCACCCGACGGTCAACGATAGTTCGACGTTGTGAATCAGGAGACCTCCTACGCTTCGAATAAGTTGGGAAACTACGGGGCAGGGCTCCGAAGAATCGCTTCGCTAAAGTTTCCGAAGAGGGCGGGACCGACGCGAGCGGCAAAAGACTCGGACAACTGTCAGTGTCATCCGGGCCACTTCTGCCCGGAGGCAGAGGAGCCTGGCTTCACGAAGAAGAGTCTAGCGGCGGAGAGATAAAACGTTCGCCGGCAAGCGCCGCGTCAATGGCTAGCGGCAGGTCAGCCGTCAAGCGATACTTCAACACGTAGCCGACCGCACCAGCTTCCATCGCGGCCCGCAGGAATTCCGGATCTCCTTGAACAGTCAAGAAGACCACCCGGGTATTCGAGCCCAGCGCCCGTATCCTTCGGGCGGCTTCGACACCGTTCATGCGCGGCATGCACATGTCAGTCACGGCGACATCCGGGCGAAGTTGCTCGACCGCTTGCACCAGCGACTGACCATCGCCCACGGCCCCCACCACGTTGTAAGCAGATTCCAGGAAAGACTTGACGGCGGCAAGGGTGTCGCGGTGATCGTCTGCCAACAGAATTCGCGAACGCGCAGACGGCGTGGCCTTCATTCCAGAAGAATAACGCTGGGAAGCTCCGCCCACGACTCGGACTTTCCCGAGTATGGCAGCCGATAATACCGAGGGGAGGTCTCGTCACGTTGAAATCAATCCCTGCTTCACCGCGTAAACCACGATGTCGGCGTTGGTTTTCAGGTCCAGCAGTTCCATCAGGCGCTGTTTGTGGAATTCCACCGTGCGCGTGCTGATATTCAGAATAGCTCCAACTTCCTTCATCGACTTGCCCTCCGCCAGCAGTTGCAGAACTTCCCGCTGGCGCGGGGTGAGCTCCGCCCCTCGCTCAGCGCGGGCGGGATCTGAGAGAGTGGAGAGCATCGCTTCCGCGATCAAGGGCGAAACATAGGTGCGCCCTTTCAGCGCCTCGCGGATGGCCGTGATCAATTCCGTCGCAGCCGAATTCTTGAGCAGGTATCCCGAGGCCTTCCGGCGAAACGCCTCGGCGGCGAGGTTGGCGTCTTGATTCTGGGTGAGAAAGATCAGCCTGGTCTCAGGCCGAAGTTCCTTGATTTGCCTCCCGGCATCCAGTCCACTGAGCAAGGGCATCCCGATAGTCAAGCAGCAGGTCGAGCAGGACCCCAGCCTGAGCGCGGAAGACCGGCAGAAGACCTTCGAGAAAATGCGGACGATCGTATTGGCTTATAACCGCCGAGTGGACCTCACGCTGAGCACGACCGGGCAAGAATCAACGCAGGACTACCCGTTCAAATCGCAGGACTTCGCCCGACTGGTTGACCGCAACGGACCGGCGAACGCCAGCGGCGTTGTATTGGCAGGTCAAAAGGAAAAGATCGAGAATTAGCCGGCAACCAGGAAGTTGATCGACTGGGCGACCAATCGGTGGTCGCCCCTTCTTGGGCGATTGGCAGCAGATTGAAAATCCCGGTCGAGTCGACGCTCAGCTTCCGATTGTCTGCGCCCTTGACGCTTCCGTCGCCGAGTCAATGATGAGTCATGAGGATGATGACGACGATGATGATGACGATAATGATAATGATAATGATAATGAGTGATTCGGCTACCGCCGGTGTCTCCTGTTTTGCTGCTATACTCCTGTGCTCCGACTGCTTTCACAAACCTCCGCTACGGGGTGTTCAATGAGATCCAAACCTAGTTTCGCGGCAATCCTGTTGTCAATCATGCTCGTACTTCTGCCGGACTTCAGCCCCTTTCTTTCGGCGCAGACGACGCTGCCCACACCGGCACAACTGGACCAATTGCTCGCACCAGTCGCGCTTTATCCGGATTCGCTGCTGTCCCAGATCACGACGGCGTCAACCAATCCGCAGGAAATCCTGGATGTGTCCAACTGGTTGCAACAGAATTCCGGGCTGACGGGCACGCAGTTGACCGATGCGGCGCAGCAGGCGGGTTTCGATCCGGCGTTCATCGCGCTGGTAAATTTTCCGCAAGTGCTGGACATGATGGCGGAGGACATCGATGATTATGCCGCCATCGGTGAGGCATTTTCGGCGGATCAAGCGTCGGTGGCTGCCTCGATTCAGCGGCTGCGCGCTCAGGCTTATGCCGCCGGCGCATTGCGCAGCAATCCCCAGCAGCAGGTGGACGTGCAGCGGCAGGCCGGTCAGACGATCTATGTAGTGCAGCCGGCGAATCCGCAAGTGGTTTATGTGCCGCAATATAATCCCACGGTAGTTTATGTCCAGCCGGCCACGAGTACGGTGGTCGTGAGCTCGCTGATCACTTTTGGTGCGGGCATCGCAATCGGGGCGCTAATCGCCAGTAACCAGCCTTGGGGATGGGGCGGCTGGGGATGGAACTGGGGAATGCGCCGAGCCTATTACAACCACACAGTCTGGGTAGGATGGGGAAACCCTTATCGTCCGCCAAACGTGTGGTACCGTCCGCGACCGGTGCCGTACAATAGCCGTCCGGGATACGGCGGCAATTGGCACTATCGTCCGCCAAACTATCGGCCTCCGTATCAGCAGCGTCCGCCGGCACACCGTCCGCCCTATTCACCATCGAATCCGCCCGGACATAGGCCACCGCCAAACCGGCCCAAACCGAAACCAAGTCCACAACCGAAGCCGACTCCGCAACCGAAGCCGACTCCACAGCCGAAGCCGACTCCACAGCCGAAGCCGACTCCGCAGCCGAAGCCGGCTCCACAGCCGAAGCCGACTCCACGGCCGAAGCCGGCTCCACAACCGAAACCGGCTCCACAACGGAAGCCGGCTCCACAACCGAAACCGACTCCAGAGTCGCCGCCTCAAACGACGGCTCAACCGCAACCGAGAGGTTAGTGTGCACCGGAAACTCGTGAGCCATCACGGAGGAAGCCCAAGGCATACTCGAGCGGCAAAGGCTAATTTCCAGGTCGAATTCTGTTTTCGTGAGATTTGGGCGGCGGGCGAGAAAAGGATTTCCGGTACACCGAGCCAATCTCGCGCCGCACGGTCTTAACTGACCTGGCCGCGGCTGGCGCGGATGCATTTACAATAAAGGCAGTAGCAGGCACGCCTCGGTAGTATCCGCTACACCTGCGGCCCGGGAAGTGACAGTATTAGTTGAGTGATTGAAAACGTACATGCGAAAGTGGCGGAATTGGCAGACGCACCAGACTTAGGATCTGGCGGGGCAACCCGTGGGGGTTCGAGTCCCCCCTTTCGCACCAATCGTTGAGGGCCGATGTAGAATCGGTCCTTTTCTCATTGTGCCGCGAAAGCGCCGTCTGACAAGGCATTCGGCGTCTCCACCCGCAATATTTTGACTTGACACCCACCGATTCGAAGGATAAGTTTACTCCTCTCGGCCGTGCCCACCTGTCTTCCCCCCTCAACAGTGGTTCGACTGGACCGGCCTCGGCTCCCAGCCGGCACACAGAGGAGGCAACATGAAATCCAGGATATTGGCGTCCATCACCAGGATGACCGTATTCGCTGCGCTGACCATCTCAGTTCAGTTGCCTGCACAGGAACAACCAGACACCCACTACGGTCACGCACCCAAACTCGTTGAGTTCGATGCTCCGCTCGCAGGTGCAGTATCTTCGCCCACGTGTGCGCCGTATTGTGGCACTTTCGCAAACGCCAACAACGATCTGGGAGCGATCGTGGGTTATTACACGGACGCGAACGTTGTGCCTCACGGCCTGTTGCGAACTCCGAGCGGTCACATTATCTCCTTTGATGCTCCCGGAGCTGGCCTTGGGGCCGGGCTCAACGAGGGCACCGTCGCGTACAGCATCAACGACCTGGGCGTGATCGCGGGACAGTTCGAGGACTCCCGCCATGTGTATCACGGCTTTGTACGCTACCCCGACGATTCCTACGCCACGTTCGAAGCTCCGGATGCAGGCACGGCTGCTAACCAGGGCACTCTCGCACTTAGCTTGAATCTGGAAGGCGCAACCGCAGGGGTCTACATTGACTCGAGCAACGTGCAACACGGTTTTGCGCGGTCACGCAACGGCGAGATCACGTCGTTCGATCCAACGGGTTCGGTTTACACCATGGTTTGCGAGGAAACCTGCCTTAACCTCGAGGGCGCGATCACTGGATACTATTCCGATGCGAGCGGCGTCATTCACGGCTTCTTGCGTGAGCGCGACGGCACTATTACCTCTTTCGACGCGCCCGGCGCCGTCCAGCTCACCCTCGGTGCAAGCATCAACCTGGAGGGCGCGATCGCGGGATACTACTATGACTCGAAGATCGTGGCTCACGGCTTCGTGCGCGCTCGCGACGGCAACTTCACCACGTTCGAAGCTCCGGGCGCAGCCACGGGCCCAGTGCAGGGTAGCGCGGCTTTTTCGATCGATTTCCTCGGGGCGGTCACGGGAGAATTCCTCGACGCGAGCTATGCGTCGCACGGCTTCGCGCGTCTTTCCAACGGCAACTTCACGATGTTCGATGCTCCGGGCGCTGGCACCGGCGCCAACCAGGGTACGCGCCCTTCGACCGCCAACCTGGAAGGGGCCGTCGCCGGCTGGTGGGTTGACGGAAATAACCTGAACCATGGCTTCGTGTGGACCCCGGGCGACTGGTCTCTTCGCTAGAACGCTGCCCCGCTGCGAACAGAATCGCGACTCAGGCACTATTTCGCGGACGCTCGATCTGTAGAGGCTCGATCTCCAGAAGCTCGATCTATAGAGAGACGAGGTGCGGAGCATCCAACTCCGCACCTCGTCGACAGGATTCTACGAGGTTCCAGTCCCGCTCAGCTCGATCTGCTGGGGGCTGTCTCCCGCATTGTCGATGATGGTCACCGCTCCGGCGAATGCCCCCGCTGCCTTCGGGCTGAATTCGACAGAGATCGTGCAAGTCAATCCAGGCGCAAGCGGGGCCACGCAGGTCTTGGCCGAGATGACGAAAGGACCTGTAACGCTGACAGTGATCGGCGTCAGGTTCGCATCACCGTAGTTCTCCACCGTAATCGTCAGCGGCGCGCTGGTGGTGTCCTCTACCGTGCTGGGGAACGCCAGCGCTGATGGCGAGAGGTCCACCGCAGCCTCCGCTCCGGTACCCGTGATTGGCACCAGCTGTGGGCTATTGGTGGCGTTGTCGGTGATGGTCACGGTTCCCGTCTGGGATTCGATGGTTGTTGGTTTAAAAGTCACCATAATGGTGCAGGAGGCGGCGGCAGCGAGAGCCCCAGTACAGGTATTCGTCTGCGAAAAGTCAGAAGACACCGTACCTGTGATCGCAACGCTGGGGCTCGCGAAAGTCAGCGATGCGGTGCCCGTATTCTTTACGGTAATCGGCAGCTCGCTCGGTGTGCCCAGCGCCACATTCCCAAACGCCAGGCTGGTAGGTGACAGCGTTACCACTCCCACCGCGCCCGCCACGCCCGTACCGGTAAGGGTCGCGGATTGAGGACTCGGGGTCGCGCTATCGGTCAGTGTCAGGTTGGCGGGCCGGGCTCCGGTTCCCTTGGGCGAGAATGTTATCGCGATGTTGCAACTGAAACCGGCTGCCAGGGTGGCAGGCGAAACAGGGCAGTTGTTGGTTTGTGAATAGTCGCCGGGGTCCGTGCCCGTGAAGGCGATGCCCGTGCTGGAGATGGTCAGCTTCGCCGAGCCGTTATTGGTAAGCGTGATGTTTTGCGGGGCACTGCTTGAACCTTCCGCTGTGCTTGCAAACGTCAGGCTTGTCGGGTAGAGGCCAACC
Organism: uncultured Acidobacteriaceae bacterium; assembly: GCA_963760175.1. Lineage (GTDB taxonomy): Bacteria > Acidobacteriota > Terriglobia > Terriglobales > Acidobacteriaceae > Acidiflorens. The sequence goes on along the minus strand of CAVXBU010000007.1, from coordinate 109,608 downwards.
TCCGGAACGCTGCTGCTGATTCCTGTGCCGGAAAGGTTGATAACGCGACCGGGGGCTGCACCGCCCGGATCGGTGTCGACAATGCTCAGGGTTGCGCTACGAGCTCCCGCCGCAGCAGCCGTGAATAAGATTCTGAAGTAACAGTAGGACAGCGCGGGAACCTGTCCGCCCGCCGTGCAGCTGCTGCCGCTCAGGGAAAAGTCCCCCGGATTGGTGCCGCCCAGCGCAAAGCTACTGATGGTTACAGTGGTGTTTCCCTGATTGTAGTAATACACAAGCTGCGGAAGAGTCCCCGTGACGCCTACGGTTTGCGCATCGAACACCACCGCCGTTTGCGAAAGCAGAATGTCCGAAGTGGTTGCGATCCCCGTGCCCGACAGATTCACCTTCGGGGCGGCCACGGTAGCGTTAGAGGTGATGGTTACGGTGCCGGTTTTCGCGCCCGCACTGGTCGGCGTGAAGCTCACGCCAATGCTGCACGCACTGCCCGGGGCAATCGCGCCGGTGCAGCCCTGGGAGGCAAGGGCGTAGTTGCCGGTAATCGTGACGTTAGTGAAGGTAACCGTAAAGTTGCCCGTGTTGGTGACGGTGATGTATTGCAGCGTACTGCTCGTGGTTGCGGTTACCTGAGGCCCGAAGGCCAGGGTGGTAGGAGTAACCGTTAGAACCTTGGTTTCCGCAACTCCGGTTCCGTTGAGCGTGATCTTGGTCGGACTGCCCGGTGCGCTGTCCGTAACCGTGACTGTGGCCGTTCGCGCGCCCGCCGCCGTGGGCGTGAAGGACACGTACACAGCGCAGGTATTGCTGATCGGCCCCTGTTGCAGGGTGCTGGGTGAGATCGGACAACCCTGGCTGGAGATGGTAAAGTCACTGTCGCCGGCGAGCGCGATAGAGCTGATCGTCACCGGTGACGTCCCTGTATTGGTGAGCAGCACGTAGGGGCTGAGAGTACTGGTCGTGCTTACCACCTGCGGCGGGAACGTGATGGTGGCGGGACCGACTGCCAGAGACTGCGAAGCGGCGACTCCCATGCCCGAAAGCGTGATCACTGCGGGGCTGCCGGTAGCGCCGGTATATGTAATTGTGACCGTGGCCGAACGTGATCCCGCCACGGTTGGCGTGAAGCTCACGCTGATGTTGCAATTCGAACCGGCGGCTAACGGGTTGGTGATCGAACAGGGAGACATTGTGAAGTCGCCCGGGTCGGACCCGCCCAGCACGATGCTGGAAATGGTGAGGGGCGAGTTGCCGGTGTTTTCGAGTGTAGCCGTCTGGTTCGGGCTGGGGAAAGTGAGAGTCTCGCTCGGGAACTGCAGCGCACTCTGAAGCAGCAGCGCCGAAGAGGCGGCGGCAACGCCAAAGCCGGCCAGCGCCACACTTTCGGAACCGCCGGTGTACTTGACACTGACCGACGCCGTGGCCTCACCGGCTGCGGTGGGTTTAAAGCTGACGTAGAAGCTGCATGAGGTCGCGGCGGCCAGCGTCGCAGCGCAAGAGTTGCTGCTGATCGTGAAGTAGGCCGCATTGGTGCCGGCCGTGGTTATGGTGATGCCCGCCACCGCTGCTGCCGAGGTATTCGTTACCTCCACATACTGAGCGGCGCTCGCGGTGGATATCACCTGACTGGTGAAGGCGAGACCCGACGGCGCTAGCTCCATCACGGCCGCCGCGGCCGCGCCAGTGCCATTGAGGGTAATGGTCTGCGGACTGCCTGTGGCATTGCTGGTAACTTTCAACGTCGAGTTATCTGCCGTGGTCACCGTGGGGGTAAAGTAGACGTAAAGCTCGCAGGAAGTATTGGGTTGTATCGCAGTGCCAACACATCCACTCACTTCGTAGTCGGTGCTGGCTGAAACGATGGCGGAGGGAGTGACCGCAGCAGTTCCAGTGTTAATGAGCCAGACATTCTGATAGGGGCTCTGAACGCCTTTCTGCTGCGCCTCGAAAGTAAGAGTTGTTGGGGTTAAATTCAGCGCTTCGGTAGCCGCTACCCCTGTTCCGGTTAGGTTCACCGTTTGCGTGCCGGCAGCATCCGTAAAGTTCAGCGTCGCCGGGCCCCGGGCTCCCGCAGCGACAGGAGTAAAGGTGACCTGTACCTCGCAATTTCGGCCGGGAACCACGATAGTGGCCAGGCAATCCTGGTAGGAAATCTGGAAATCGCCGGGGTCGGTGCCGGCGAAGGAAAGCTTTGAGAACGTCCAAAGGCACGTTGCCGACGTTATCCAGAATTACCGTGAGCGCGGTGGGCGTAGTGGTGCCATTCGCCTGTGTACCGAAGTCGAGGCTGTCGGGCGTCGTAATTGCTGCCGCTGCGGCGACGAGGCCGGTTCCGGTAAGAGTGACGCTTTGAGGGCTCCCGGTGGCGGAGTCCTCGAAGATCAGCGAGCCGGTCAGCGCTCCGGCGGCGAGCGGAGTGAACTCCACTTGGGTGGTGCAGCCGTATCCAGCTCTCAGGGTAGTCACGCAGCCGGTCGAGTTCAGACGGAAATTGCCGGTGGTATACACGCGTTCGATGACCACGGAAGCATCACCCGTATTGGTGACCACCACGGGGAATGCTGTACTCGCGCCTCCCACACCCAGCGCGGCAAACGGCACCGTCGGAGGGGTAATCGACAACGTGAGAGTTTGGGCCACGCCCGTGCCAGTAACGGTGAAGCTGTGCGTGCCCACCGTGGTGCTGTCCGCCATGGTTACGGTCGCGGCTCGGGTTCCGGTTGCAGTCGGATCGAAGATCACCTTCACATTACATGTTCCTCCGGGGTTCAAGTTCGTATTGAAGCAGTTGGTTGCTGTGTAGTCCGTGTAAGCCGCCCCGGTAATCGAAGAACCAAAGATGGATACCGGTACATTGCCCGTATTGGTGACAGACATGTACTGGACGGCACTGGTGGTACCGACGTCCTGCGGATTGAACACCAGGCCGGCCGAATTCAAGGTTAGCGTCGGGGCGCCAACCACGCCGTTACCAGACAAGGCTACGTAGGTGAAGGGGACTAAGCTGCTGGTATTACTGTTCACGGACAGCTGTCCGGTTAACAGCCCATTCTCGGTGGGTAGAAACGCAATATTCACGGTGCAAGTGGCATTGTGCGCGAGCGACGCCGGGCAATTATTCGTCTGGGCGAAGTTGCCGTAGACTGTAAATGCCGGACTGCTCAACGTCAGGCTGGTGGGGGCACTGTTGCCGACCGTAACGGTCTGGTACGGACTCGCTGTGTCCACAGGCTGATTGTCAAAAGTCAAACTGGTAGGACTCAGAGTAAGGAAAGGCTGGCTCACGCCCGTTCCCGTCAGAGTCACCTTATTCGGACTGTTATTACCCCCTTGAACAATCGTGAGCGTGCCGGGGATGGATGTAGCCGTGGCTGGCGTAAAAGTGACGGTGATGGCGCATTCGCCGCCCCCAGCCAGACTGGTGCCGCAGGTGTTCGTCTCTGTGTAAGAGGCCGGTGACGGCGTGATGCTGGTAATAGGCATGGCGTTGCTGCCCAAATTTTGCAGGTTAACCACCAGCGGAGCGCTGGCCACCCCCATAGGTTGGGTCGTCGGGAAGGCCAGAGTCAAGGGATACACCACCGCCGTAGCCGCTGCCGTTGCCCCGATTTCCAGCGCAAAAGTACTTCGGTATGGAGTCGCGGTGAGCGTAACCGGGAAATTGGCCGAACTCGTTTCGCCGACTACATAAGCATCGCCGCTAGCGTCCACTGCGATGGCAGGAGAGTGAGCGGTGTAAGCGGTGCTCTCGCCCGTGGTGCCGCCGATGTAAGTCGAATAGACGGCCGCCGTTCCCGTGGCATTCAATTCGGTGACAAAGACATTGTCGCCTTCCACACCATTTACCCAGGTGGCATTGAAACTCTGAATCGGGAGTGTCACCGAGAGATCGTCCTCTCCTGTGTATCCCGTCACGAACGCATCGCAGGCGGAAGCGCATCCGGGTTCAATCGCAATATCCGTAGGATATGTGAGTTCCAGGGCGCCACCCAGAAAGGTGGAATAGACCAGTGCGCTGCCGCCCGCATTCAACTCGCTGACAAAACCTGAAGGGTAGTCCAACTGGTAAGCGCCAGCGGTAGTCGGAAAATCTTCCACGCCCGCAGTTCCGGTCACGTAAGCGTCCCCTGATCCATCGACGGCAATTCCGGCAATTCCATTCGTGTTGCCATACCCGAGATAGGCGGAGTAAACCAACGCTGTCGCCGTCGGATTCAACTTGGTAACGTAGACTCCGCCGTACCCCACGTCTTCTCCGTCATAGGCATAAGCACCCGCCGTGATGGGAAAATCCGATCCGCCAATTCCCACGACGTAAGCATTGTCCGTACCATCGACCGCGATGCTATTTTCGTTCGACGCTGTTGTGGGTCCACTCAGATAAGTGGAGTAAACCAGTGACGGCGCGCCCGACAGCGTCGGGTTAATCTTTGCCACAAAAGCGGTCTGTCCGCCGCTTAAGTTCGTCTTCTGATAAACCCCTGTGGTGGTGGGAAAACTAGTGGAGTTGGTATAGCCAGTCACATAGATATTCTTCGCCGAATCAAGCGCCACTCCATTCGCCTGGTCCGTGGCGTTGGTGGTTCCCGCCAGGTAGGTGGCATACGTAAGCGCGGTTCCAGCCGCGTTCACGACGGCGACAAACGCATGCGTTCCACCGGTCACTGACTCCAGATAGGCATTCGTAGTGGTAGGGAAATACTCGCCCGAGTACCCCACAACGTAAGCCAGACCGGCCGAGTCGACTCGTATGTCCTCGGGCACGGCGTTAAAAGTCGGAGTATTCGTAATGACGTCGCGGTAGACAAGGGTAGCGCCGTCGGAACCGATCTTCTCAATTACTATCCCTCCGGTGGTGTGCCCAGCCAGGTAAACATTGCCGCTGCCATCGACGGCGGTGGCATAGTAAGCGTCGCTCGTCGTCGAACCCACCGGAAAGGACGACCACACCAGCACTGGATCAATGACCAGCGGGCGGCTGCGGTCCCAGTTCGGAATGTCAAAACCAATCCGGCCAGCACTCTTCATCACATAGCTGCCGGCAATGAGTTCACGCGAGCCGTCTGCCGCCAACTGGTAGATCACCGGCCGGGAGAAGCGCAGGCTGGCGCCGTTTCCGCTGATATTCAACTCTCCGCCCGCGGCGATACTGGCTTCTTGCGCGTTGCTGACGTCGAGCACGATCGTCTTGGGGTCGTACCCCGGAGCCACCACAAAGTCATACTCCAGTTGGCCGCGATTGCCGTAGTACACCAGATCGATGCCCGGATAGATCCCCTCATAGCGCAGGCCTGACCAGGTCGGCAAGTTGGTCCGCCATGCGCTCGTGTCGCGCGACGAGAAGTAACTCACAATCCCCGGCAATTTTCCTTCAGGAGAAACGCGTGGCCTCAGGTTCGCTCCCGCCAAACTAAAACGGATCGGCTCGCCTTTCGCGGCGCCCGCCGGAGCAATGTCTATCGTCGCCCGGCTCTCATAAAACTGAAAATCGAGGCCGGACACGGAAGACTTAAATGCCGCCTGCCCACTCCCAACCCCGCCGCCTGCCTCTTCGAAGGTGAGCGTGTCATTGCCCAGCAACTTCATGGCGGGCGTTTGCGCGAAAGTTCCGGTGGCGAGAGAGATGGAAACAATTAGCAACGCGAATAGGAAACAGACGCGGGCACGCAGCATAAGATTTCTCCTAGTCGAGAACTTGTCGAGAACGAAAAATAGGTGGAAACGAATTAGGCAACGGAATCCCGCCACTCGGGCGCGAATCGTGTCGAATAGGTTTCCTCTGTCAGTCCGAGGGGAAGGGACGAACTGGGAAACTGCATCGCTCGCTCGGCACGAATTCCAAGGGAAATTCCTGCTCAGAGCGCAAATGCGCACGGATTATACACCACAATTGCTTTTGGCAATGTCAATATCTTTTCTCCAACCCTGAAGTCGAAATGCATGCATGCCCCGTCTGGCACAGCTTCTGGCGACTTCCAAGTGCGGTCTCGATTTCGGGTCCGGAAGGTAGTTCTCCTCCGCGTCCAGCGCTGCGCAGAAGGGGAATCGATTTCTTGTGATACGTATGGGTAACAAAAGACAACACTTGCGATACCGAGTCTGAGCGGAAGCTCGTGGCGATTCGCGATCTCCTACCGATCGTAGAGTGTGACCAGGCTTCGAAGCCTCGCGCTCAGTTCGCCGCTCAACGCTTCCCGACGATAACGCCATTTCCAGTTTCCCCTGACACTGCCGGGAAGATTCATGCGCGCCACGCTGCCCAGGCCGAGCACATCCTGCAAGGGGACAATCGCCACGTCAGCAACCGACGCCAGCACCGCCCGGATCATGACCCAGTTGATCTCGGAATCGTCGTCGTCATGAAAGTTGAGATATGCGCGCGCGAATTCGTGCTCTTTGCGCACATCTTCCGGAGTGCGTGTGCTGTCGCCCGCGCCCGAACTCGACCACCAGCCCACCGTCGTGTCATTGTCGTGTCCGCCGGTGTACGCCGCCAGATCGTGACTGTAATTATGCGGGCGAAACGATGGACCCTGCGGATCAGTGCCGAACGCAAATTGCAAAAGACTCATGCCCGGCAGACCGAACCGTTGCCGCAGCTTCTCCACCGGCGGAGTAATGACGCCCAGGTTCTCCGCCACAATCGGCAGCGCGCCAAACGCGTTCTGCAGCGCCGATAGAAAATCTTCTCCCGGCCCTTTCACCCAGCGCCCATGAATGGCGGTCGTCTCATTTGCGGGAACCTCCCAGTAAGATTCAAAACCGCGGAAATGATCGAGGCGAACCATATCGAAAAGCGCCAGCGAGGCGCGAAAGCGCTCGATCCACCATTTGTATCCGTTGGCGGCGAGCAAGTCCCAGCGATAAATAGGATTCCCCCAAAGCTGCCCCGTGGCGCTGAAATAATCCGGAGGCACGCCCGAGACCACCGTCGGACGCCCTTGATCGTCGAGATAGAAAAGATCAGGATGAGCCCAGACGTCGGCGCTGTCGTGAGCAACATAAATCGGAATGTCGCCCATGAAACGTATGCCGCGCTGCTGGCAATAAGTCTTGAGGCGTTCCCACTGCTGGAAGAATTCGAACTGCCAATACTTGTAAGCGTTCAGCTCCGGCGCCAGTTTCCTCGACCACTCGCTTACGGCATGTGCGTCTCGCCTGCGAATTTGCGCGTCCCATAAGGTCCACATGGTCCCATGGTGTGCATCTTTGCAGGCCATGAAGAGTGCGTAGTCGTCGAGCCACGGACTGGCGCTCTCGCAAAAACGGTCGATGGCCGCACGATCGGCACGCGAACCGTCGGCAAAAAAAACCTGCGCCGCCCGCCGCAGAGCCGCCATTCGGAACGCGATCACCCGCCCGTAGTCGACAAAATCTTCGGGAAACACCGGCGACGGCAGGTCCAGGTCCGACGCTTGCAGCAAGCCCTGCTCCCGCAAGCGCTCCAGACTGAGCAGCATCGGATTGCCGGCAAAAGCCGAGAAGCACTGGTACGGAGAATCGCCGTATCCCGTGGGATTCAGCGGCAACACTTGCCATAACTTCTGTCCCGCGGCGAAAAGGAAATCCGCGAATTCGTACGCGCAGGGCCCGAGATCGCCGATGCCGAAACGTCCCGGCAGAGAAGTGAAGTGGAGCAGGATGCCGCTGCATCGCGGAAATTTCACCCCGTAACCATACGCAGGTGGGCGGCGTTAGAGCAAGGCGTCAGGAAAATTCCCTTCACTTGGTTAAGTTCACTGGCCAACTTCCGCAATCAGCAATCCGAAAGGTTCGAGGGTAACCGCATTGCCCGTTGCCGAGGCGGACGACGCGATCAGGGTTTTCAGCGCATTGCCGCCGAATCCCTGCTTGGAAAGATCGAAGATTGCTTTCTGCGGCGTGGCCGACATGTTCAGTGCGACCAGCACGGCTTTTCCTTTGTAGCTCCGCAGATACGACATCACATTCGGGTCATCTTCATTGAGCGCGGTGTAGGTGCCTTCGAGCAGCGCCACGTTCGTGTGGCGCAACGCGAGAACTTTCTTGTAAAGATTCAGAACCGAGTCGGGATCCTTCGACTCCGTTGCCACGTTATGAGTCCGATAACTCGGCGGTACCCGAAGCCACGGAGTGTGCTCGCTGAATCCGGCATTGGCGGCGCTGCTCCACTGCATGGGAGTGCGTTCGCCGTCGCGTCCTTTTTCTTTTGGCCATCCCGTACGTCCAATCGGATCTTTCACATCTTCCTTGCGCGTGGGATCGTTGTTCTCCATGCCGATTTCTTCGCCGTAATACATGATGGGGGTGCCGCGCAGCGTCAGGTAGAAGGCCCCCATCAGTTTGGCGATGGCGTCGTTGTGCGTGCCATCTCCATAGCGGTTGTAGGAGCGGACTCTATCGTGGTTGTTGATCACGAACACGGGCCATCCGTGGGCGCTCTCGACCGCTGCAATCTGCCGCCGGTATTCACGCGGCGATAGCTGGTCAACCATCATGAACATGAAGTCCATCGGCATCTGGAGTTCATTGCCATTCTGGCCATGGTACTGGCCATAGTAGCGATCGAGTTCCGCGACGTTCGAGGTCCAGGTTTCGCCGATGAGCACAGCGTCAAATTCGTCGGCCACTTTGCGCAGCTTCTGCAACTCTGTGTGAACCTCGGGAAGGTTCGTGTTGTTTCTGTTATCCATGTTGGGATCGCCCTGCGCGTTGGTGCCGGGAAGAACAGGATTGTCGCGCAGTTCCGGATCTTCAAACAGCGTGTCAACTGCGTCGAGGCGGAATCCGGAAACGCCGCGCTTGTACCACCAGCGCGTGGTATCGAGCATTTCTTTTTCGACGGCCGGATTGCGCCAGTTCAGGTCCGGTTGCTGCACGTAAAAGTAGTGGTAATAGTACTGGTTGGTGGTGGGATCGAACTTCCATGCCGAGCCGCCGAAAAGTGAGATCCAGTTGTTGGGAGGCTGACCGACTGCTTTGCCGTCGCGCCAGATGTACCAGTCGCGGTGCGCGGCGCTGCGCGAAGATTTCGAATCCAAAAACCACGGGTGCTGGTCGGAGGTGTGGTTGGGCACGAAATCCATAATGATCCGCACCTGATGCGTCCTTCCTTCGGCAACCATGTGATCGAAGTCGTCGAGAGTTCCGTACATGGGGTCGATATTCCGGTAGTCGGAAATGTCGTAGCCGAAATCAACCTGAGGCGAGGGATAGCAGGGAGTGATCCAGATGGCGTCAACGCCCAGTTCATGCAGGTAACTCATCTTGGAACTGATGCCATTGAGGTCGCCGACGCCGTCGTTGTTGCTGTCCGCAAAGCTGCGCGGATAGATCTCATAAAACACGGCATGCTGCCACCACTGATGGCCTTCGGCATCGGTTGGTTGAGACTGAGCAGCCGCAACCAAAGAAACAAACAGCGCCAGCAGCACGATGAGTGACCGCGACAACCGCAATGACAATGACAACGACCGCCTGGTCATGAGTTTCTCTCCTCGGAAAATCATAAAGCTGTCGCGGATCTGATGGTAGGAGCGGCGGAGAAAGATACCGACAATCGAGATACTACAACAACAACCGAAGACTCCGGCTGGCGGCAGACTATTCGTCGCCGTGGACTTTCCACCAATCCATCCGCTCGCACTCCGCCATTTTCTCTGCGCCGTGCTGCGTGTACCAGTCCCGCCAGGCTGCCGCGTCGGCGGGCAGGTTTTCGTCGGTGATCTCGCGCAGAGCCATGAAACTCCAGTTGCGCATCTGCGGGTTGGTCTGGGGATCTTCTACCAGTTCGATAAACTTCGGCGCCATTCGCATGCGCTGCTTACGCATGAAATTGCCGCAGTCGGAGATATTGCAGCCGGCGCGGTTGCGCACTGCGTCGGAGGGATCGTGAGTAAACGACTCGAAAAGTACGTCGAGGGCTTCGTCGGTTCCCAGATAGCGCATTCCTTCGACGGCCCATTGGCGCACATTAGCATCAGGATCGTTGCGGGCGTACTCAACCAGGACTGGATAGATGCGATCGTAGCCGACTCCGCGGCCAGCCATCATTCCCATGAAATACACCGCAGCTTGGCGATAGCCTGCGTCCGATTTAGCCTTGGCGATGAGCAGTTCAACGGAGTTGTCGGTCTTCGACCAGCCGTCCATCGCAAGGTTGAGATCGGCGTTGGCATAGCGCACGCGCAGGTCCGTAGAAAACTGCGAACGCCTTTCGAGTTGCTTCATGTGCTCGGTGAGCTTGATGCCGCCGAGCCAAATGCCGATTTTCTGTTCGAACAAGTCGAGCGCTCGTGAATCGTGCTGGATGGCCCGTTCCAAAAGTTCCTCCGCTTGCGCCTGCTCAGGCATTCCCTGCAGGCGTTGCACATCGGTGTCCGTGAGAGGCGAATAGTTGACAGGCTGCACTGGGGACTTGGCGATTCTTACGGAGCGTGGAGTCCGCGTGCGCGCAGTCTGATTCTTGAGCATGAGCGACCGTCCGGTCAGGAAGAAGATGCCGCCAAAAAACACCGCAATTCCGATGGCCAACGCCGCGCGAGCACGTCGAGCAATTGCCGGGCGCTGAACTCCGCGTTGCGGCGGCGGCCCATATCCTCCCAAGCCGATATCCACTTGAACGTGGGTGTCGAGCTTCAACCCCGCCAGTTTTTCCAGTTGCGCGGCCACCCAGCGGGCCTCCTGGCGATCGTCGATCGAATCGACCAGAGTTATTTTCTCGCCCCTCTTGGTCTGCAAACGAAGCGAGTAGGAAGGCGGGTTTTGCCCTGCCGTCGCAGCCAGAATCTGGGCGACGTCGGAATAGGGAATTTCACGGGTCGTTCCAATCCCCGCAAATGTGCGCGACAAAACAATTTTGCCGTTGCCTGCATCGATGCGCGACGACCCCAGCGCCGATTGCAAAAGCCCATAGACGAGCAGCACATCAAACAGACCAAACACGACCGGGAACAATACCGGCGCATGCGAGTGCCCCAGAAAATAAACGACGCCGGTCCACCCCGCTGTAAACAATGTCAGAACGAGGATGCGGACAGGATTCCGAAACATCGGAAAATAGAATTCCGTGCCGCCAGTTGCGCCCACACCCACCACAACTTTCGGATTGTCCGGCCGCGCCACGTCCTCCGCATCGCTCTGAAAGCCGGCTGAGGCTGTTGCATCGGGATCACCGAGACTGCCGGCCGTCCCGGGTTGCGGCGTCAGGCGAAACACAGGTACTTCAAAGTCGTCGGAAAAGCTGACACCGGGCGTGTCTGCTTCCGCATGCACGCTCCACAGCACCTGGTCTCGGGGATCATCGCGATTGGTTTCGTACGCGTCGCTGGGGATGGCGAACTCCACCGGGATGGCGGCATCGCCCATCGGACCAGGCGTGATCGATTGCTCGGATACGTTCTTGTCGCTTTGCCACAGAACGACTCTGCTTGTGGACTGATTCTTTCCGCCGCCAGTTACGATCTGCCGCAGGCATGATAGACGCAGGTTGACGCCGTGTCTGGTGGTGGTATTGAAGCGCAGGTGGATGGTGCCGCGCAGCGGTTTGCCCGGAGAAAACGGAAGTGAAGCAAACTCAATATAGGCCTTGCCAAAACGTTCGCGGCGAACAGCAGCGCGGACCGCGAAGAAAGCCAGAACCACACCCACGGCAACGAATAAAAGAGGTCCCAGATACTTGGGATCGGAAGTGCGCAGGAATTGCGGAAGGGTTCCTGCCGCGACGGTAAATGAGATCAGATTCCACAGGCCAGCGACCAGCGCGAGGCCAATGGCTTTCCCAGTGTTATTGCCGTAAGCCCGGCTGGCCGCCCAGTCAGTACGCCATAACCAGGGTGAGCCCGGATTCCGTACCTCCACCGCAACCTGCTCGTTGATCTTGCGATTCATCTGCGCGGCCGCAACAATCAGGCCGCCGCCCATGACCGCAAAGATTGAGCAAAAAACCAGGATCGCCGCAAGGCTGCCCTGGAGGGGACCTCGCGCAGCAGACATAAATACGGCCGCACCGAAGCCGAGAAACACAAGGCCGAAGATCGCGACTACGGCCACGCCGGCTTTCGATGTGTTGGTCACAGCCGAATTATAGGGTTCGCCGGAGCCGAGGGTAAGATTACGCTGGTGACCAGTGACAGCCAGCCGCGCAAACCGGCTCGCGCCGTCAGCGTCCGGATTCGAACCGATAGCCGATTCCGCGCAGCGTTTTCAAATAACGGGGATGCCGTGGATCTTCTTCGATTTTCTCGCGCAGACGCCGCACAAAAACATCAATCGACCGTGGGGTCACAAACGACCCTTCTTTCCACACCGCGTCGAGCAACTGGTCGCGCGTAAACACTCGTCCCCGGTGCCGCGCCAGATATTCAAGGAGCCGGAATTCGCGCACCGTGGTAAGCACTCTTCTGCCCTGCACGCTCACCGTCATCGAAGCGATGTCAATTTCCACCCCTCCCACCTGAATAATTTCGCGGCTGGTGGCCCCCGGCTGTGCCCGGAGAACGTTGCGCACGCGCGCAATCAATTCACGGGGACTGAAGGGTTTAGTGATGTATCCGTCGCCACCCGCGTCAAAGGCCTGCAGGCGGTCTGGTTCCTGAGTTCTGGCGGAAAGAAAAATGACCGGCGTTTTGCCCAGTCGTTCGTGCTGCCGGATCTGCCGGCACAGGTCGAAGCCGCTGATTCCGGGCAACATAATATCGAGAAGAAACAACGCTGGCTGCGCCATGGCTGCCATCGGCACCACCGGCGCCCCCGAGAAGAATGTGGAGACTTCATACCCCGCGGTTCGCAGATTGTGCTCGATCAGGCGAGACACATCCGGATCATCTTCCACGACATAGATCAGATCGGGGTAACGCGACTTGTCTGCCGCCTCCAAAGCAACCATAGCGAGCACCGGGCGCCTCACGCACTCTCAAAGAACTCAGGTAGAAAGAGATCTGCTTGACACTCCCCGCTAACACTAGAGCGACCGTGTTGCTGCAATGTTTCGCTAGTGTTAAAGGAGGGTTAATTCGATGATTCCATGTAGCGCGGGCGCCCCGCCCGCCGACGCTGACTTTGATGGGGAGTTTGATGGGAGATGCTTAAGCGGACCCGTACCCGTTCAGTCCAGATTTGGGCTGCGCAGTCCGAGAAAAACGAGTCTGATAAGAAGTCGGTTTTGTTCTTGCTTTCGGGTGCCGCAGCGGTTCACCGCTGCGATCGCCGGATCCTAGTCACCGCCGGCTTTAGCCGCTGAGGTGAGACGCCAACGCAAAGATGCTTTTTCCATCGCCGGTTAGGCGTTACACTGCGTGAATGCATACCACGAACCAACCGAATGTGAAATTCGTGCAAACCCCGGATTACCGCGATTCCTACTCCAACAGCGTGCAAATCCGCGTGAATGTCTGGGATTTCTTCCTCGTTTTTGGAACCATGCAGCAAAGCTCCGAGACGCAGGTGGAACTACGAAACTTTCAGGGGATTTACCTCAGCCCGCAACAGGCCAAGGCGCTCATGGCGCTCCTGCAGCAGAACGTGGCCAATTACGAGACTGCCTTCGGTGAGATCAAACTCGATCCGCGCGCTCCGGGCGGACCCGTTCACTGATGCACCGTCTGACGTGAAAACAAAATCTCAACCAGCAGCCTCCGCATGGGCGCAGCAGGTTCTTCTCTTCGCGCTATTTTTTGCCGGCTTGATGCTGCTGCATGCGCCACTTCTCCGCCTTCCTTATTTCTGGGATGAAGCCGGCTATTACGTCCCCGCCGCGCGCGATCTATTCCTGCACGGCACGCTCATTCCGAGGTCGACGCCGTCGAATGCGCATCCCCCGTTGGTGATGGCCTGGCTGGCGCTGGCCTGGCGCGTCGCGGGATATTCCCCGCTAGTCACGCGCACCGCCATGCTCGCACTGAGTGCCTTGTCGCTCGTGGGACTGTTTCGACTAGCGCGTAGCGCTGCGAATCTACCCGTGGCTTGGGCGACAACCACGTTGGTGGCGATTTATCCGGTGTACTTCACCCAGAGCTCCATGGCGCAGGTTGACTTGCCCGCCGCCGGATTTACCTTCTGGGCATTAGCCGCGTATATCGAAGATCGCCCGTGGAAGCTGGCGCTCTGGTTTTCGCTCGCGGCGCTGGCGAAAGAGACTGCGATCTTGGCTCCCTTGGCTCTGTTTGGCTGGGAACTACTCGCCTATTTCATTCGGCGGCGATGGAAAACGAAAGCAGTTGTCTCGCCTGCCAGCAGACGCACGAACTTGCTTTTTCTCCTGCTTCCCGTCGTTCCGCTGGCCGCCTGGTACGCCTATCACTATGCGAAGACGGGGTTCCTGTTGGGCAATCCCGAATTCTTTCGCTACAACGTTGCCGCTACCCTCAATCCTCTCCGCGTTCCAATCGCCTTGGTAATGAGGCTCTGGCAACTCTTCGGATACTTCGGTCTCTACCTCCTGACGCTCGCAGGATTACTGGCCCTGCTGCGTCCGCCCCAAATAGAAATAGAAATAGAAATGCCGAAGCCCGAAAAAAAGATAGCGAACGCCGCCGCCCGGCCGCGAATCCCATTCTCGACGCAGGCCGCATTTCTTGCCGTGATACTCGCCTACCTCGCCTTCATGTCGGTAGTTGGCGGAGCCGTGCTCGCCCGCTATATGTTGCCCGTAGTCCCGCTCGTGATTCTGGCGTTAGTCGCGACTCTCTGGCGTCGCGCGCGGCATTGGATATTAATTGTAGGAGCGGTCGCAATTGCATTTATCGTCGGCCTGTTTAGCAATCCCCCGTACGGGTTTTCTCTCGAAGACAATCTGGCCTATCGCGATTACATCGTGATGCATGCCGACGCCAGTCGTTTTCTCGCGATGCGATATCCCGGTGAGCGCGTTCTAACCGCATGGCCTGCGTCCGACGAACTCTCCCGCCCATGGCTCGGCTATATCAGCCAGCCTTTCCGCGTGTTGCGCATCGAGGACTTCTCCGCTTCCCAGATCGACCTGGCGGCCAAAACTCGAGCCCACTTCGACGTGGCTCTGGTCTTCTCCACCAAGTACCAGCCGCCGCATCCGCTCTTCGAAAATTGGGACGCATGGCAGCGCGTCAAGGAAAAATTCTTCGGCTACCATCGCGACGTCCCGCCCGAAGAGATTGCCCAGCGTCTAGGCGGAACGATCGCTTATCATGAAGAACGAAACGGGCAATGGATCGCGGTGATTGCGCTAGAGCAGTGAGTCTTCCTGTGTGGTGACGGGGCTCAGCCCCGTCCAATCAGAACCCCGCTCGATTCGGCCATTGAGCCATTCACATCCGCATCAAGTGGCAAGAATGCGTCTTAGCCACCACCCAGACGCTCTTCCCCAGATCAAGCCCAAGCGCATCCCGCGCCGCCAGCGTCAGGTGCACCTCGAACTCCGTGCCGCCGCAATCTACCGTGGCCGAAATGATGACGTCTCTCCGTTCCAATTGCCGGATAGTCCCCGGCAAAACGTTACGAGCGCTCAACCCGCGCGGGCTTTCCGTTGCCAGCAGCAAATCGCCGGCGCGAATGCCCACCCGCAGGCGCGAGCCCACCTCTGCCCGAACCATCGGCGTTTCCAACTCAACTTCGCCGCTACTCAACTGGCACGTCATTGTCCCGCGATCTTCGTGCAGCGCCAACACCGTGGCGTTGAAGATATTTTCAAACCCCGAAAGCCGCGCGATGGTTTCCAGTCGCGGAGCGCGCATCACTTCATGCGGCTGTCCCTGCGCCACAATTGTTCCCCCGTCCAGCATAATGACTTCGTCGCCCAGGGCAAACACTTCCTCGCCATTATGAGTAACAAAAAGAATCGGGACCCGATGTTCCTGGTTCCACCTGCGCAGATCGCCGACCAGAGCCGACTTCGTCGGACGGTCCAGCGCCGCCAGTGGCTCATCGAGCAGTAACACGCGAGGCTCAGTCACCAGAGCGCGCGCCAGTGCAACCCGTTGGCGTTCACCACCCGAGATTTGCGCCGGCCGCCGGTCGCGCAAATGACCAATGCGAAACAACCCAAGAATCTCGCGGCTGCGGGTTTGTCGCTCCGCCGCGCCCAGCCCGCGCAGGCCGTAAGCCACGTTCTCCTCTGCAGTCAGGTGAGGAAACAGTGCCAACTCCTGCTGTACATACCCAATCCGCCGTTTCCAGGCCGCCACGTTCCGCTTCTTCTCCGAGTCGTAAAGGTCTTCTCCGCCAATCGCAATGCGTCCATCGTCGGGATCGGTCAATCCAGCAATGCAATCCAGCAGCGTGGTTTTTCCCGCACCCGAAGCGCCAAACAGAATTGTGAAACCGGCCAGCGCGCGAAAGTGGACATTCAGGTTGAACCTCCCCTCGGGATTCGAAAAGCGTTTGCGAATGCGCACTTCAAGTTCGGAGGAAATTGGCTGCGCACATGTCGGCAGCGAAGGTTGTGGCGCGGGAATAATGATCTTTACTTCCATGGGCCCACCACCCACGGACGCCGGTTCAAGCCATACACAACCGATAACACGACAAACGAGATAACCAGCAGCACCAGTGCCGTCTGGTTCGCGCTGGAATAATTTGCCGTCTGCACCTGGTCGTAAATATCAATCGAGATCGTGCGCGTCACCCCCGGAATGTTGCCTCCGACCATGAGCACCACCCCAAACTCCCCCAGCGTGTGCGCGAAGCTGAGCGCAAATCCCGTTACCAGCCCCGCTTTTGAGAGGGGAAGCACGATGCGGCGAAAAGTCTGCACCGGAGAATGTCCAAGCGATGCCGAGGCGCGCAGCAGATGCGAGTCAATCGCGCCGAACGAAGCCGCGAACGGTTGCACGGCGAAGGGCAGACTGTATAACAAAGACCCGATCACCAGTCCTTCGAAAGTGAAAGCCAGCGTGTGCCCGGTGAGCGATTCCCACCAGCGGCCAAGCGGACTCCGCGATCCAAGCGCCACCAATACATAAAAACCGAGCACAGTCGGCGGCAGAACAATCGGAAGCGCGACCGCCGCCTCAACCAGAAATTTCCAGCGCCAGCGCGAGTAAGTCAGCCAATAGGCGATGGGAATCCCGATCACGATCAGCAGCGTCGAGACGATGGCCGCGAGACGCACCGTCAACCAGAACGCCTCCCAATTCATTTCCTTTCCCCGCTGGAAGGCGTCTCCGCCGGCAGGGTGAAGCCGTATGTGGCGAGCAGGGAAGTGGCCTCGGGGCTGCGCACAAACTCGAGAAACCTGCGGGCCGCATCGCCCTGCTTTGATCGCGAGAGCACGACGGCCGCCTGATTCAGCGTGGGATAAGCGTCGAGCGGAACCGTCCAGTAGCGGCCTTTACCTTTCATTGCAGGTGCAAGCGCATGGGAGAGAGCGACCAGCCCCGCTTGCGCGTTGCCCGATTCAACAAACTGCGCCGCCTGCGACACGTTTTCTCCCACCACCAGCCGGCTGGAAACTTGATCGTAAATCCCAAAGTGCCGCAGAGCGGCCGCTGCCGCACGCCCGTATGGCGCGGTCGCGGGATTCGCGATCGAAATCTTTTTGACTGATGGATCAAGCAATGCCGTCATGCCCAGCTTCGACAAGTCCAGAGGAGAGTCGTTCGGCACCCACAGCACCAGTCGGCCGACCGCATAACGGTAAGGAGTGCCCGATACCAGTCCCTCGGTGATCAGTTGTTGAGGATATTCTTCATCGGCCGAGAAGAAGACATCGAAGGGTGCGCCGTTTCGTATCTGATTGGTCAGATTGCCAGACGCTCCGAACGATAGCTTTACCGTTTGCCCCGTCTTCTTCGTGTAAGCGGCGACCAGATCAGGAAGCGCGGCACTCATATCCGCCGCCGCCGCCACAGTAATCTCCTGCGCGGTTGCGAAAGATCCCGTGAGCAGAATAGAGCGCCAGCAATTTTCGCATCGAATATTTTCCGCCTGTCTTGTTTTCCGTAGAGACGCGGCTTGCCGCGTCTCCGGCCGCGTTCAATCCATACCGGGCAAACCCCCCGTCTCTACCTTCGAAAGATTGAAGCCCGACGGCCAATTACACCAGTTTCGTCTTCGACAGCGGCAACTCGCGCACCCGCTTACCCGTGGCCGCAAACACCGCGTTGTATAGAGCCGGCGCAAAAGGCGGCACGCCGGGTTCGCCCACGCCGGCCGGCAGCGCTTCGCTCTTCACAATGTGCACGTCAACGTGCCGCGGAGCACGATTCATGCGCGTGATCTGATAATTATTGAAATTGCTCTGGTCGATGACTCCATTCGTAGCCGTAATTTCGCCGAACAGCGCCAGGCTGGTTCCAAACACGGCCGCGCCCTCGAACTGGTTGCGGACATTGTCAGGGCTGACGATCGTGCCCGCATCAACCGCAGTCCACACATTCGGAATGTGCACCTGTCCCCGGCTGTCGACTTCGACCTCAACCACGGTGGCGACATAAGTCAGGAAACTGCGGTGAGCCGCAATCCCCATGCCATGCCCCTTACCCATTTGCCGTTTGCCCCAACCCGAATTCTCCGCCGCAATCTCGACCACACGCCGCAGCCGGGCCGTGTCCAGCGGATAAGTTTTATTCTCTTCCGCGTCGTCACCAGTCAGCTGAAGGCTGACGATTCGCGGCGGCCCGATCAGATCCAGCAGATACTGAACCGAATCCTTATCCGCAGCCTTCGCCAGTTCGTCGGCAAAGGAGCCAATCGCGAACGCATGATAAACATTCGCGACGCTGCGCATCCATCCAATGCGAACGTGGTAATCCGCCGGCCCATTTTCCGCGCGATGGTTGGCGATGTCGAAAGGAAGGTTGTTCCATCCCAGGCCCATCTCATCGTCGGCATAAGTGGCGGATGCGTCGAAAGTCGAATTGATCGGCGGATACACCGTGCGCTGCAGCCATGCCGTCGGCTTGCCATCGGCACCGACTGCGGCCTTCATGTACATTGCCGCGACCGAGTGAAAATAATCGAAGTGAATGTCGTCTTCGCGGCTCCAGACTACCTTGACCGGCTTGCCAAGTTGTTTCGAAAGAACGGCCGCTTCCGCCACCTGGTCAGGTTTCGACTTGCGCCCAAACCCGCCGCCCAGCAGCGTCACATGGCAAGTCACATCTTCCTTCTTAATGCCAAGCACGCCGGCAATAGTCTCCTGCACCGCTTGCGGATTCTGCGTCGGCGCCCAAGCCAGCACCTTTCCGTCGCGATACTCGGCAACGGCCACCGGCGGCTCCATAGAAGCGTGCGCCAGATGCGGAGTGTAGTACTCGGCCTCAATAATCTTTCCGCCGGAGTTCGCACTCTGTGCAAACGCCGCATCAACATCGCCGACGTTGCGAACCACTTTGCACGGCTTTCTCGAAGTCGCTTCCAGAATTTTGCGATACGGCCCAGAGTTATACACCGAGTTCGGACTGCTGTCCCATTCGACCGTCAGGCTCTTGCGTCCCTTGAATGCCGCCCATGTGTTGTCCGCAATCACGGCGACGCCGCCCAAAGGCTTGAACATATGCGGCGGGGTAAAAGCGTCGATAGTTAGCGTCTTCTGAACGCCGGGCACTTTGAGTGTGGCCTTGTCATCGTACGACTTGATCTTCTGTCCCAGCACTGGAGGATGCTCAACCGACGCGTACACCATTCCCGGCATGCTCGCGTCCATGCCAAAAATCGCTTTGCCGGTGACAATCTCCGGAAGGTCGAACAGAGAATTGTTCTCATTTCCAATGTAGCGCCACTCGGACCGCTCCTTGAATGGGACATCTTCTTTCTTCGGAACCGGCAACTTGGCCGCCTCCGCGGCAACTTCGCCATAACTCAGCTTGCGTCCGCTGGCGCGATGCACAACGAAGTGGGGTTCAGTCGTGCACTCCTTCGCAGCAACTCCCCACTGCGTGGCCGCGGCGCTGATCAGCATCACGCGCCCGGTAGCGCCCACCTGCCGCATCAGGTCGAAAGAGCTGCGGACCGAGTGCGATCCGTCCGTATCCTGCTCACCATATTTCGGATCGCCAATGGCCTGCTCAATCTTCACCTTCGACCAGTCGGCATCAAGTTCGTCGGCCACCACCAGCGGCAATGCCGTGCGGCTGCCGCATCCCATCTCTGAGCGATGCGCAACAATGGTGACGGTGCCGTCGGAAGCGATCGACATCCACAGACTGGGCTCAAACGGAGCCGCAGCCGCTTCATCTTCCGCCGCCCAGAGCGGCTGGGGAACAAAGCGCACGCTCAGCACAAAAACGCCGCTGGCCAACGCGCCTTGCAGAAATCCTCTTCGACTGACATGACGGCTGACATTTTCAATAAGCTTCATGCCGTCTCCTTCGCCACCTGCTGCTTTGCCGCTTGATGAACGGCCGCCCGGATCCGCTGATAAGTCCCGCAGCGGCACAGATTCCCCGCCATAGCCGTGTCGATGTCCTCGTCGCTCGGATTCTTGTTCTCTTTAAGCAGCGCAATCGCCTGCATGATCTGTCCCGTCTGGCAGTACCCGCATTGCGGCACCCGAATCTCCATCCACGCCTCCTGCACCGGATGCATGGGCGCGATGCCTTCAATCGTAGTGATCTCTGTGCCGCCAATTTCCTTCATGGGCGTGCTGCATGAGCGGATGGCCGCGCCATTCTGGTGCACCGTACAAGCCCCGCACAGCGCCATGCCACAGCCGAACTTCGTCCCTGTAAGCAGGGCCACGTCGCGCAAATACCACAACAACGGCATGTCAGGATCGCCGTCAAACGTCTTCGAGTTCCCGTTCACTTTAAAACGGATCATTAGCCCCTCAGCGAACCACAGATGCGTCAGAATTGATTTCCATATCCTAGTCGCAGAGCGCGAAATGTGAAAGAGCGCGATCAATGCAAACGTTTGTCATCCCGTGCACCGGCAGTGGCTCTGTGGTTTCTTTCCATCGACGCCGTCATATAATCGTCTGTCCTTCCAGGAGGAATTTTGGCCTACGACGATCTGCGCGACTGGATCAAAGCGCTCGACCACGCCGGTGAACTAAAGCGTATCCGCACCGAAGCCGACCCGATTTTAGAAATCACGGAAATCGCCGATCGTGTCTCGAAAAGTAAGAATAAAGACAAGCGGGGAACAGTCGGCGGCAAAGCCCTGCTCTTCGAAAATGTAAAAGGCTATCCCGGCAAGAAACTTCTAATCAACCAATTCGGATCAGCCCGCCGCATGCGCCTGGCGCTGGAAGTCGATTCTCTGGACGAAGTAGCCGACCGCATCCGCGCCTTCATGGACGTGAAGTCTCCGCAAGGCTTCCTCGACAAAGTAAAGATGCTCCCCATGCTAGCCGAGATGGGCAAGTTCTTCCCCAAGACCGTAGCCACCGGCCCATGTAAAGAAGTGATCAAGCGCGACAATTTTTCCTTGCTCGATTTCCCTATCCTGCAATGCTGGCCAAAAGATGCCGGACGCTTCATCACGCTGCCCTGCGTGATCACGCGCGATCCAAAAACCGGCAAGCGCAACGTAGGCATGTACCGTATGCAGATCTACGACGGCCAAACCACCGGCATGCACTGGCAAAGACAAAAAGTAGCCGCCGAACATTACCGCGACCACCTCCGTCAAGCCGCCGAAGATCAAGCTCGTGTGGTGACGGGGCTTCGCCCCGTCCCGACCGGTCAGAGCCGTGCCGCTGTCGACATCATGGCCCGCTCCTCCGGAGGCGCAATGCAACCCGCCGGCGACCGTCCCTCCGGCAAAATGGAAGTAGCCGTAGCCATCGGCACCGACCCCGCGCTAACATTCTCCGCGATCGTCCCCGCGCCCCCCGAAGTAGAAGAGTACATCATCGCCGGATTCCTCCGTCAGAAGCCAATCGAGCTGGTGAAGTGCGAGACCATCGATCTCGAAGTCCCCGCCAACGCCGAGATCATCCTCGAAGGCTACGTCAATTTGGACGAACTCCGCACCGAAGGCCCGTTTGGCGACCACACCGGCTTCTACTCGCTCGAAGACGAGTATCCCGTCTTCCACGTCACCTGCATCACCCACCGCAAAGATCCGATCTACGCGACCACGGTAGTAGGCAAGCCGCCGCAAGAAGACGCCTGGATGGGCAAAGCAGTCGAGCGCATCTTCCTGCCGCTGATGAAGCTCACCATCCCCGAACTAGTCGACATCAACCTCCCCATAGAAGGCGTGTTCCACAACCTGATGCTGGTTTCCATCCGCAAGTCCTACCCCGGACAAGCGCGCAAAGTAATGAACGCCATCTGGTCCCTCGGTCAGGCGATGTTCACCAAGTGCATCGTCGTAGTAGACGAAGATGTGGACGTGCAGGATATCGCCGATGTAACCCTGAAAGTGCTCAACCACATCGATCCCGAACGCGACATCCAATTCACGCTCGGCCCGGTAGATTCGCTGGACCACGCTTCGCGCCTGGCAAACTACGGATCGAAGATGGGCATAGATGCCACGCGCAAGTGGTCAACCGAGGGCTTCACTCGTCCGTGGCCAGACGAGATAGTAATGGACGCGAAGACCCGCGCGCTGGTGGATGGCAAGTGGAAGGCGCTGGCGAAGGAGTTGGGAATCGAGTAGAGCCGGGCGCGCGAAGAGTCGTTTTCCGCATCGCGGCAGTCGGGTGTAACCTTCCTGAGATACAATCCTCGGGGCGGCAGGTGTGAAAGCCTGTTGTCTGCTTCTCGCCGGTGGAGAACGTGCGCTTCTGGCTTGCCCTAATCTCAGCTTTGAAAACCTTTTGAGCTACTGGAGTCGTTATGTCTTCGCCATTATTGCTAGTCGAGAGTGAACAGCTTTTCCAATGTCTTTTCGAGCAAGCGTCACTGGGAGTCGCGGTGGAGAGTCTCGAAGGGCTGGTGTTGCTGGCGAATCCAGCGCTTTGTTCCATGCTGGGATACCCGAAGAGCGAGCTGTGCGGCATGAATTGCTCCCAATTTGCTAATGCCGAAGATTCCGCGGACGACTACGCTCTTTTTCAGCAGCTGCGTGCCGGTGCCATCGACCATTACTCGCTGGAAAAACGCTATGTGAGGAAAGATGGCACTCGGCTTTGGGGACGTCTGAATGTCTCTCTTCTGAAGAGTGGCGGTAGAGAATTCCCGCTGGTCTTTGCTTTTGTGGAGGACATCACCGAGCGCAAACTGGCGGAAGAGGCGCTCGCTAGCCTGAGGTCCAGGTTGATTGAGGCACAGGAGCAAGAACGTGCCAGGATCTCCAGAGAACTTCACGACGACACCAACCAGCGTCTCGCAATGTTGGCGATTGGGATTGAACAACTCAAGAACGACGTCCCCGATGACGCGGTTGAACTTCGTGGCCGCGTGGACGAGCTGCTGCGGCAAACCTCGGAGATATCGAAGGATGTCCAAGCCTTGGCGCACAAACTGCACTCTCCAAGACTGGAATACATGGGCCTCATCGCGGCCATGAGCGCATTCTGCCGGGAGTTCGGGGAACAGCAGAAAGTGGAGGTTGACTTCACAACCCAGGATTTACTCAGCCCTTTGTCGCCTGACATTTCTCTCTGCCTCTTCCGAGTACTGCAAGAGGCCCTCCATAATTCGGCCAAGCACAGTGGGGTTCGACGCTTCGAAGTGCGATTGCGTGGGACGTCGGATGAAGCTCATCTCACGGTTAAGGATTCCGGCGCAGGATTTGATCGCGAGGCGGCCAGGCAGAGTCGAGGGCTTGGACTCATCAGCATGGAAGAGCGGCTGAAACTCCTGAAGGGAACGCTTTCAATCGAGACGCAACCTATGCGTGGTACCACGATCCACGCTAGCGTGCCTTTGTGCGCGGGAAGCGATTCGGTGCGGGCAGCCGGGTAAGAATCTCCCCTTATCGCGCGGGGGATGGTTCAGTATTCGCCGCGATCCTGTGGAAGACTTGCTTATCTTCTTCGCGGTAAAAGCTGCTCAATGAGAAGCCGCAAAGAATTTCCATCTCGTATCGTTTGCTCAGTTGGTTGCAGAGCCGCTCCACCTCGATAGCCGCATCCGCCTTGCCTTGCGCCCACAAGATTGACGCGCATTCCCCGCAAATTGAAACCCGGGACTGTTCCCCCGCCGTAGCCCGGGCGGCTGCCGCGATCAGATCGCCCACCACCCCAAAAAATCGTACTGGGTCGGGCAGATCATTCCCCATGAATGTCGAGAGCGTGTCGGCAGCATCCAAAGGCAGATAGCGCCCCTGTTCAACGGCGGCAGCAGTATCCACTCCATCTTCGTGCAGTCTCTGCAAGAGACTCTTGCGATGTGACTCGGTCGCAACCACGATAACCGCATTCCCGGCCGCTAGAGCGGCTTCGATACGGCAAGCAAAGCCGGCTACAAAACCTGCATCGTCAGAATAGAATTCAACCTCGTGGCCGCGAGCGACCTTCGATTTTCTAGGCACCAGCGATGGGAGAGCCAAGTTGCGGCCGACGTCGGGGGCTGCCACGTCCGGAGCGTCGGCGAAACGGTGACCCGACAATCCGCCACTGATAAACCGCCCGCCCTGAAGAATCGCTTCCACAGCCGCTAGCAGTTCGCTTCCAGCGTGCGTCTTAACCACGTAGCCCCGCGCTCCCAAGTCGAAAGCTTCTTGCGCCACATCACCCGAAGTTTCTTGGCTAAGGAACAGTATTTTGGATTCACCGGAAACTTCGAGGGTTCGTCGAGCCGCTTCAATTCCATTGAGTGTCGGCAACCCGATGTCGAGCACAATCAAGTCTGGCTGTAGTTCTTCAGCCTTCTGAACCGCTGCTAATCCGTCAGACGCCTCGCCGATCACCTGCAAGTCCGGCCTCAGTCCCAGTGTCACACGGACGAATCGCCGAAACGGTTCGAAATCATCGACGACGAGAACCCGGACTATGGACACGCCACACCTGCCTTTGTAGGAGAGCCCTTATTTCTTGGTACTCGTCCCGTGAAACAGCACTCACGCTTACCGCAATCATCATCTTTATGAGAAAGTTGTCAATTCCTCAAAAGTGGTGCATCTCACCGGGGAGTTGCTGAACAAACCCATGCCGGACTGCCTCGCTCTTTACCCGTCGCTCCCTGTAACTTTTGACAGTTTCCGATGCGGTAAGCATGTTCTAGGCTGGCTCAGATCCATCAACAGCGTTTTGCCCCGCTCAACCTCCTTTTTGGGCGGGGCCTTTTCGGTTAGCGAGAGCGCCCTCTTTACCATGAGTAGGATTCCACAGTCGCCTCCAGCTTGGGAGTTTTCAGACTCATAAAGACCGGCCGCCCCGCCCCAGAGGTTCGGCTTGAGCGTCCTGCGGACTTGTGTTCTCATTAAGGGCGACGCGACAACGAACGGCGCGACCCGTGGGCGACTGTCAGCGCGCCTTAACCTCAACCTCATCGTCTTTGAGCCGAATGAGCGGAACACCAGAGGAGAAGAATCATGAAAAAAGTCCATTACATTCCGAAGGGATACAACACCATTACGCCGTACCTCGTCATCAAGGGCGCAGCGAAAGCGATCGACTATTACAAGAAAGTTCTCGGGGCAACCGTAGTCGTGCGCATGGATGGTCCCGGCGGCCACATCGGCCACGCCGAGCTGCAGATTGGCGACTCGCGCATCATGCTGGCCGACGAAAACCCTCAGATGGGCAACCGCAGCGCCGAGAGCATCGGAGCGTCTCCGGTGAGCCTGTATGTCTATCTCCCCGATTGCGACAAAGTCGTCGCCAAAGCGGTCGCGGAGGGAGCGAAAATCCTGAAGCCGGTCCAGGACCAGTTCTACGGAGATCGCTCCGGCTTCATCCAGGACCCGTTCGGTCATCTCTGGGGCATTGCGACGCACAAAGAAGATGTCTCTCCGAAAGAAATGGCGGAACGCATGAAGAAATTAATGCCGGCCGCCTAGCACAGACAGCAAGGCTTTCCCCGTGTACCTCTGTGACCTCTGTGTCCCCTGTGGTGAAGAACCAGAAGCGTGAACCACCAGGACGCAGAGTTCACAGAAAAAGTTCACAGGAGATTTCACAGAGAAGACCCGCTCGTATAGTTGCAGCTCACTATCACCTTAGAAAGGATTCTCCTCATGCTTTCCGCTGGCAATCCGTTCCCGAATTTTGCGCTGCCCAACCAGGACGGCAAGATCACCAAACTCTCCGATTTCGCCGGGCAATGGCTCGTCATCTATTTCTATCCGAAAGACGACACGCCCGGCTGCACCGTCCAGGGCAAGTCGTTTACCGCCTCCAAGGCTGATTTCGACGATGCTGGGATCAAGGTCGTTGGCGTAAGTGCCGACGACGTCACCTCGCACAAGAACTTCTCCCACAAGTTTGCCTTTACCATCGACCTGCTCTCCGACACCAAATCCGATCTCATGAAGACGCTCGGCATCGGCCAGGCGGAATGGAAGGGAATGAAGTTCTGGGAGCGCACCAGTTTCGTGGTTGATCCCACAGGTGTGATCCGCAAGGTTTACGAGAAGGTGAACCCGGAAGGCCACGAGAAAGTACTGCTCGACGACATCAAGGGGATGAAGGCCAAGGCAGCCTGACGGATTTGCCGAGTAGGAGATTGAGTAGGGGCGAGAAAAATTTGCAAAGTTCTCCCCAGGCTCAGGTCGGCAGGGATGCCCGCGAATCCGCGGGCTTCCCGCCTACTGCAGCGTGGTAGCGCTGCTCAGTCCCTGATAGATAAACAATCCCGCAATCACCAGGATCATCGCTCCCGACAAGGCGCCGAGCACCCGCACGATCGGTGTGATCTTTTTCATCTTGACCAGAACTTCCGCCTGGTCCTTATGCATCTGCGATTCGGTGTCATTGAGGAAGATGGAATCGTCTTCGTGCATGCTGAGGGTGCTTTTATAGATCAGGAGAACAATCAAGACCGCAGTCAGAACACCCCACACGACCAGCAGTCCAAACATAGGAGTCATACGCCACCTCGGAACTGAGATCGAGCCAATTCCCGAAGTCGTTATGCGGCGCCCCAGCGAAACTACGTGGTATCGCTGGCGTTCGGGTACAGGCCCCCTGCTGCCGATGATTATAGACCCGTTGGCAAGAGGTCCGCGACTAATTGCTTGTGCAAGGCATCTAAGTACTAGGTATGAGAGGGAATACAGGCTCTAGAAAAGCCTTGCCGAGCCGCTTGCAAGCTTTGTTATAATAAGTGTTCACTAAGGAGATAGACAGATGGCAACCACCACCGCTCCCGGAGTTCAGCACGAAGTCCAACCCAATACCCAGCCCGATGCCCAACCCAAGACTGCGGCCCCAGTTCTGACCCCCAGCGCCATCGCCAAGGTCAAGGAAATCATGGCGACGCAGACGCCCGTCCCTTCTGGATTGCGCTTGTCCGTGGTCGGCGGCGGTTGCTCCGGTTTCCAATACTCCATGGCCTTCGAGAACGGCGCCGGCATGATGGACAAGGTTTTCGACTTCGACGGTTTGAAGGTTTACGTCGATGCCACCTCCCTGATGTATCTCGGCGGAGCGCATGTCGATTACGTCGAGACTCTGGAAGGTGCCGGGTTCAAGTTCGAAAACCCGAACGTGAAGAGCACCTGCGGCTGCGGCTCTTCTTTCAACGTTTAAGCTGTACTTTGAATACTCCTGTACTTTGAATACTCGACGTCTGAGTATTTCTGGTTTCGCGTCAAGCCCCGCATCCAATGCGGGGCTTTTCCGTTGCTGGCATATCGCTGAGATGTCGCGGAAGCGAACTCGGGAAGCCCTATCAATTCCACAGCAGCCAGCTTTCTACCGTCTTCGTCAAGAGCGGATGACAGCCACTTTCAGCAAGAGTTTCCCCGTCTTCTAGATTTCGTCACTACAACATAGGAGAGCCACCCGATGCCGAAGTAGAACAACCCGTTTATCGCGGCAGCAGCCCACAAGTGCCAAGAGTGCACGTTTCCGCTTACACCCATGGCTCCGACGACCCCCGGAAATAGAAGAATGAACAGAGTCTTCTGTGCGGCACCGATCACTGGCTTGTCAGAAATCATAGATAGCTTTTCAATTGCCAGTGTGAGCCCCGCTAGCAGCCCTCCTAGCACTAAGGCGAAGCATGTTCCGTGGACGTTGAGTCGAGCTTTTTCATCCGAGCTCATCGCTAGCATCTCCACCAGATTCGCCCGTCGACGAATCAGACCATGTGACACACGCCGTCCCTTTGTTGTGCAGTAGCATAGTCGAATTCGTCTCGGAAGGTTCTGCGAACTCTACTGCTGGGGCGCTGGCGATGGAGTCTGCGGAGCTTGCGGCTGAAGGCCTTGGTTTGGTCCACCGTTCGGCGTCAATCCTTGTCCTTGTCCCAGTCCCTGTCCGAGTCCTTGGCCAAATCCACTCTGTCCAAATCCACCCTGCCCAACTCCGCCCTGTCCCGGTACACCACCCGCCAATCCAGGAGTAAGTCCGCCCATCGCGGTCTGCATATTAGGATTCACCGGCCCCACCAGCAAGCCGCCGCGATCGGCCATGGGCAGGTAGATGAATAGCCAGTCGTTGTAATGGGTTTTGTCGTTGAAGACGCGAATCGTCTTCGCTTTGCTCATGCTCGCGACCCCGAGCATCGGACCGCCGCCAAACGTCGGTCCGTTGAAGCCGGAGCCGGAACTGGAAGACGACGATCCAGCCGAATTCGGATTTCCCGAAGCATCCGACGGATTGCCGGAAGATGCATTACCGGAAGAAGCATTGCCAGAGGATGAATTGCTGGAGTCGCCCGTCGCCGGAGTCTGCGTTCCACCCGCTTGCGCTCCCAACCCGCCCGGCGCGCCTTGCAACCCGCCTAACCCGCCCGGCGCTCCGCCGAATCCGCTTTGTCCCTGTAGTCCACCCTGCCCTGGTGTTTGTCCCAACACTGGTCCGTTGTTTAAGCTGATGTCCGCCTGATGCAGAAGTTTGAAGTCCTTCTCCTTGCCCGTGGCCGGGTCCCGGTTCATCGGATCCGTATAGCGCCTGCGCAGAAAGCGGACGTTGTTGGTGTTTTCCAGCTCCTCGACGCCCGATGGATAACGCCCAAACTTCTTGTAGAAGTGTTGAATCGCGCGCATGTAAGCCGTGCCCCGATGTCGCAGCTCCTCTTCGCGGTCACGCCGAATCTGCTGGCCAATCTCGGGAAGCACGGTCAGCAGCGCAACCGCGATGAGCGCAAGCGTCAACATCAAAGTGATCAGCATGTAGCCGCGCGAGCGAACTTGTAGTTTGCAATTTCTGATTCGTAACTTGCCCGACCTCAAACCACCGCTCCGCATAATGTTGATCCGCAACAAAAATTACAAATTACAAATTACCAATTACCAATTACAAATCGTGACCCCTATCCCTGCGTCAAGGGCAGACTCTGCCGATTGTTGTTGAGCACATCTTCCACGTCCACCGCTGTCGGCGTGATGTGCAGGACGCGATAGCGTCGGTCGACAATGTCCCCCTCAGAGGCGATAAAAACGTCTTCGCCCTGCGACAAAAATACTCTCTTCGTCTCCCCGGGCCGGTTGGCAAAGCCAAAAAATTTCAGCGTGATGGGCGGCGGTGGCGGAATTGTCGGTAGCGGGCGCATGCCGGCAGCCTCTTTGGCTTTGTCTTTATCCGTGGCGCCGCTACCCTTGGGTTTTTCAATAATCGCCACCGACCCCGCGACAAAAATATTTCTCCCGTTGCCCGCGTACTTGATCCCCTCGCTTTGGCTGAGCAGGCCCAGATCAAGCGTAGGATCCAAACGCAGTTCGCCGACCGGCACAATTTTCCCCGAAGCCGTGCGTCTTGTGCGGAGCTTCGCCGCGGTCGAAGTCGGCTGCGCCGCCACCGGCGCGGCTTCCGGCGACGTTGGCCAGAACTCGTAGACCACCGTCAGCAGTGCGATCCCGCCCACCACTGCCAGCCAGATGAGTTCCTTCCGGTTTTCGATTCCCAGTTTCACTCAGGCACCCGACCGCAGATAACTGTGTATCTTGATTTCCAGCCGGACCGGCCCCGTTGTTTCGCCCGCCAACTCCACGCTGTCCACCGTAAAAAACATCTTCGACCGTTCCAGTGTGTTGATGAAGCGCACCAGTTGCAGGTAGTCTCCGGAAACGCCTTCCTCGATTTCCACCGGAATTACACCAGAGCTTTCTGGCTCTTCTTCCTTGTACTTCGCATTCTGCACGCGGACCCCATTCTCCGCCGCCAGTTTCCCCAGTTCATTAAGCAGTTCGGAATCCTTGGCGGCAAAGCGGTCCTTGTAAAACCCGCTGATCTGGTCCTTCGCCCGTTTGATCTTATCGTCCATGCCGCGCAACGGTTCCACCTCGCGGGTCTTCTTCGTCAGTTCCGCCCGCAGTTGGTAGATTTGCATCCGCCGCGATTCCGGCGAGCCCACCAGGGGAGAGAAAAGAACCGCCGCCGCTATCACATCGACAGCCAGCATCGCCCCAATCGCAATTTTCAACTTGCGCCGCGAATTCCGAAAGTCTGGCATTATTTTCCGCTCCCTGCCGTCACGTCAGGAACATAAATCGCGACCACCGAAGCGGCTATGGCCGATCCCGTTGCTCCAGTCTGCCCTTCCTGCACCAATTGCGCTCCCCGGAAATGCTTCGAGCCTTCCATGCGATGCACCAGATCGACGGCTGCGGCGCGCGTGTCGCCCGCCACGCTCATTTCCAGTTCCATCTGATTCTGCTCGTTCAATTCCGGCCGCAGCGAGACCGCATGCAGGTTCGAGGGCATCACCTGTTCCAGATCTTCGAACACGCGCGTCCACGAAAATGCCTTGCGGTCAATCAGTCCATTCAAGAACTGCGACTGATCCCGGGTGCTGCGATTGACGGGCTGGTCGAGTACAGCCTGATCCAGAGCCCGTTCTTTGTCGCGTGCCGCGATCTGTGCCTCGATACGCGCGATTTCGTGCCGATCTCTACCGGCCTCGGTCCAGCCCTTGATCGCGAAGCCCAGCAGAAGCAGCGTGAACACCGCCAGCAGCCCCACTCCCAATCCCCAGAGCATCCAGAACGTACGGGCATCCTCGTAAGGCCGGGTCGCGAGATTGATATCCAATCGCATATTAGCTTCTAGCTTCTAGCTTCTGGCTCTTGGCTAGAGGCCAGGAGCCAGAAGCGTTTTAAGAAATCAGCGCACCCACCACTCCCGCCATTCGCCAGCGCGGAACCGTGCCCGTGCTGGACCCGATCTGCGACGCCACCACCAGTTCCTCAACCCGCGCGCCCGACTGGCTCTGCAGCGCCGGCGCGGCGCTACCAGCTTCCGGCAGGCCAGCCACATACACGCGCTCAATGTTCAGGTTATAGGTGTCCTGGAAAAACACCACCGAGGGATAGACTTCTTCCGCCAGTTGATCGCCGGTGATGGTCACGCCCCGCACATTTTCGAGTGTTCGGGACAGCAGCAACTGTTCCTGGTCGAGAATCGCAATGCTGATCGTGCGCGCGTCCACCTTTACCACCAGTGTCGGCCGGTCCGCGTCGGCCGCTCCAATCGACGCCAGCATCGACGGCATCACCATCCCCGGGTTGTAGCCCGCGTCGCGAAACGCCGACTCATATTCCTCGAGCACCGTATTCAGCACCACCGCCGCGATTGCCTGCACACCTTTCCCAGTCGGGTGCGCGTGATACGAGATGCGCGCGTCGGCGGGATCAAAAGGCAGCGACTTCTTCAGCCGGAAGCGCACCACCGCTTCCGCCTCATCCCGCTTCGAGGGCAGGGTTTCGAAATCGAGCAGCACCACGCGTACCGAGCTGTCGGGCAGAATCGCGATCACGTCCCGCGACCGCGCGCCGACGCCGCCCAGCGCGCTTTCAATTGCCTGCCGCACGGCCGTGCCGTCGCGCAGATTCGCTTCCATCAAATCGGGCACGACCGAGCCCGGCGCCAACTCCCGCGCCGACGCCATTTCCACCATCCGCCCCGCATCGGCGCCCCGCCCCGCGAGCACGCGGTCGGCCGCGATTTCACAGGCGAGCGTCGGACGCCGAACGTGTTTGGAAATGGGATTCATCGCTGCAACACCGAAACAACCTCTGCTTCTGCACTCGGCTCCGGAATGGGAAGGCGGTCTTCTTTCAATCCATCCAAATGAAACTCAATCGCTTCTCGAATCAACGAGCGTACTTCGTCCCTGGTCCGTCCCGTGGTTACCACGCCCGGCAGATCGGGAACGTAAGCCGCCCAGCCAGTATCGGATTTTTCGTAAACCATAACGTAGTTCAAGGCTTCAATCCTGCTTGTTTGAGGACGCTGTTCAGAGTGCCTGGAGGGAGATCATCGTTTGGGTTCCCGGCAGTGTGACGCGTCCTGGTTTCATCGGGTGCTTGTATTGCCGATGACTCCCGCGTGTTTGTTTCAGAAACCAACCATCCCGCTCCAGCAACTTGATGATATCTCTTACCTTCATGGCGAGGACAGTTACCTCGGCGGGTGCGGCTGATGCCCTCTCGGCCAAGCCTCGTGGTCTCAGCCCTACCGCATGGTTTCGATAAAGGTGACTTTGTTGATCTCTTTCAGAGTGGTGAATCCACCGCGCACCTTGTCCAGCGCGGATTCGCGCAGGAACCGCATGCCCTCTTCGCGGGCGGCTTTCCTAATCTCCGATGTCGGTCTTCGCTCCAGAATCATCTCGCGGATGCGGTCGGTCAAATCCAGTAGCTCATGGATCGCCGTCCGTCCCCGGAACCCCGTGCCCGCGCACTCGATGCAGCCCTGCCCCTCGTACAAAGGAACCTGCGACCACACTTGCGGGTCCAGGCCGCTCGCCTCCAGCACGTCATTTGGATAATGCACCGCCGTCCGGCAGGAATCGCAGATGATCCGCACCAGCCGCTGCGCCAGAATGCAGTTCAGCGCCGATACAAAGTTGTAGGGCTCGACCCCCATATTCAGGAAGCGCCCCAGCACGTCGACCACGTTGTTGGCGTGGACAGTCGTGAACACAAGGTGCCCCGTAAGCGCCGATTGGATGGCGATCTGCGCGGTTTCGTTGTCGCGAATTTCGCCCACCATGATCTTGTCGGGGTCGTGGCGCAGAATGGAACGCAGGCCGCGGGCAAAGGTCAAACCCTTTTTCTCGTTCACCGGAATCTGGGTGATGCCGCGCAGTTGATACTCGACCGGATCCTCAATGGTGATGATCTTGTCTTCGTCGGTCTTGATCTCGTTGACCGCGGCATAGAGCGTCGTCGTTTTGCCGCTGCCCGTCGGCCCCGTCACCAGCACCATGCCGTAGGGTTCCTTGATGTAGCGCCGGAAACGGCGCAGATCGTCTTCGTCGAACCCGACCACTTCGAGCGTGAGCTTCTTGAACTTCTCGCTCATCGACTCCTTGTCGAGCACGCGCAGCACCGCGTCTTCGCCGTGGATCGACGGCATGATCGAGACGCGGAAATCGATGGCGCGCCCGTTGTATTTCACCCGGAAGCGGCCGTCCTGCGGAACCCGCCGCTCGGAAATGTCGAGCTCGCTCATCACCTTGATGCGCGAAATGATGGTCGAGTGATGCTCTTTGCCGATCGGCGGCATGGCGTTCGTGAGCACGCCGTCAATGCGAAACTTGATCACCACCGAGTCGTCCCGCGTCTCCACGTGGATGTCGCTTGCCCGCCGCTGCAACGCCGTGAAAATCGTGGTGTCGACCAGGCGAATGATCGGGCTCATGTCCGTGCCCGCCGTCGCCGTCAGCTTGTCGATCGAAATGGTCTCGTCGTTCCCGCCTTCGTCCTCGCGGATCACGTCCAGCGTGAATCCCTCGCTCGCGTCTTCCAGCACGCGCTTGGACTGCTCGGTCTTCTGCAGGATGTCGGAGATCTGCTTCAGTGTCGAAACTTTGGTGACGATCCGCTTGCCCAGCAGCAGGCTGATCTCGTCGATCATCATCAACTGGCTGGGATCGGCAATGGCAATCGCCAACCGCCCGTCCGCCGTCTCGTCCAGGGGTATGAACTTATAGCGGAACATCAGGTGCACCGGGATCTTCTCGAACAGATCGTGGTGCAACTGGAAGTCGCTCAAATCGACGAACTCGCAACGATAGCGCCGCGCGATATCCCGCGCCCGCGCCAATTCGTCCGGGACCGACGCAGGTTCCGGCACCAGCTTCCCGCCGTTCCCGCCGCCCACCAGCACTGTTTTCTTGTCCGCCATTCCCATTCCAGTCTACAGCCTCTTATCAAGCCAGGTTTCACAAGGCTTAAAACCTTGCAACCTTGAAACTCTGAAACCTCGCCCTTAGTGCACGTTCCCCGCTAAGCTGAAGATCGGCATATACAGCGAAAGCAATATCCCGCCCACAAAAACCGCCATAATGATCAGGATCATGGGCTCAATCAGCGCCATGGCTGCCCCCAGAGCTGTCTGCACGTCTTCTTCGTAAAACTCCGCCACTGAACCGAGCATCGCCGGCAGCGCACCGGTCGATTCGCCCACCTCCAGCATTTCCACCGCAAGATCTGGAAACAACTTTTGTTTCTCCAGACTATGCGCCAGGCTCTGTCCTTCTTTCACCCGCTCCGCCGCCTGCGTGATCCCGTTCAACATCTGCCGGCTGCTCATCGATTCACCCGCCGTTTCCATCGCCGGAACCAATGGCAGCCCGCCCTGCAACAGCGTCGCCAGAATGCGCGAGAAATTCGCCACCTGGTACTTCAGCCGGATTTCCCCGATCAGCGGCAGCGACAGCAGAAAGCGGTCAATCTGTTCGGCTCCTCGATCGCTCTGCTTCCACCGCATCAGCAGAAAAGCTGCGACCGCCCCCACCACCAGCACCACCCAAGCGTATTTCTGTGCGTTCACGCCGATCGAGAGCATGAACACCGTGATCGCCGGCAGCTGCACTTCCAGGCTGCTATACAGGTCGGCAAACTTTGGCACCACGTAGGTGATCAGAAAAATCAGCATCAAGGTCACCATCGTGACCAGCACCGCCGGATACACCAAAGACACCAGCAGCTTCTTCCGGAAAGTCTGCACCATCCGCTGATACTGGATGTACCGGTTCAGGACCTCCTCCATGTTGCCGCTCTTCTCACCCGCCATGAGCGTGGTCGTGTACATCTTCGGAAACACCTGCTGAGCGGCGAACGCATCCGACATCAACTCGCCGCCTTTCACCCGCTCGCGCACGTTTTCGAGCAACTGCAGCAGAGATTTGTCCCGCTGCCGCTTGATCAAAAGATCCATCGCCGTCAGGATCGGAAGCCCTGCCTTAATCAGCGTCAAAAACTGCTGATTGAAGATCAAAAACGTCGACTGCCGCAGCTTGCCCCGCTGCCCTCTACCCGCGCTCAGGATCGTCCGGGGCTTGACCCAGTACACCAGGTATCCCTGCTGCGTGAATCGGTCATGGACCTCCGCTTCGGAATACCCATGCTCCACCTGCTGCCGCAGATGCCCTTGTTCGTCGGCGACTTTGACCAGGAATTGTGCCATTCGCTATTTTAAGTCTAACACTCTGTCCCCAAAGCGGTTACCGCAACCTGTACCTCGGTGTGTACGCCGGTAACCCGCACCAAACCTAGTGGAGCGACGGGCGCCCCGCCCGTCCCGCCGCCGCTACCGTCCCAATTCTCCTTCCACCGTCTCCACTCCCGGCGGAGGCGTAAACTGAAACCGGCTGTCGCTCAACTCCAAATTCTCTTTCCAGCCCGCAAAGCGAAACTCCGTCGTCGCTCCGTCCGCCTCCACTAATACGATGCGGACAATCTGGTCAGAGGGTGTAATCTCCAGCAACACCTCGCTCACCTGTCCCGCCGCGCTCTGTGGAGCGACGCCCTTCGGAACTCCTCGCAACAAGACGTTACCCGCGCCCAGAGGCGATTGATCGACGGCCTTCGAGAGTCCCTGTAATTCATTCTCCAGCTTCGTCTTGCCCAGTAAAAACGCCAACGGAGACCGCAGGTCATCCAGTTGCTTCAGCGTCGTCTTTCTCAGTTGCCGTTCCGCCGGCAGGTAAAACCACACAGCTTGGCCGTCGCTGATAAACAGCTTCTCATTCGGAGAACGATACTCCCACCGCATCTTGCGCGGTTTTTTCAGCCACAAAGTGCCCGATTCCACTCGCTCCGGCCCGTCCCCACGATAGATTTGGGTGAAGTCCGACTGCAAACTCCGCAGGTGGTTGTAGTGGTCGTCAACCGCCCGGGCGAGTTGATGGATGTCCTCCGCCTGCGCAGGAATGACGAAAGCGATGCCGATGGCGATCGCCGGAAGCCAGCAAAGCAGCAGACAGAAGAAAGAGACGTGGCGATTCAACGTTTGGTTTTCCCTTTATTGATTCTACTGCGGAGCGTTCGCGTCCGCCGTTAACCATGTATGAATGTTCACGCGGATTCAATCTTGCAGCATCGACAAGGGACGCGGCCGCTTGTGAAGGGACGGGCTTGCTCGTTCGGCCAGGTTTGCGTAGGACAGCCGCCCTCGACTGTCCAAGCCGACCGCAGCCCGGCAGCGGCGCCGCAAGCTTCGCAAACTGTGCGGGGCCTCCATCCGCCAGCCGCCTCCTCCAAACTGTCATCCTGAGCGGAGCAGGGATTTCACGAAGTGAAGTCCCTGCGGAGTCGAAGGACCCCTGCATCTTGGGTCCGCGACCGTAGCGCCGGCGTCTCGCCGGCTATCGGGGATGTGGAAGTAGCCTAGACCATGGATGCACCACAGAGCGGACGGACGCGGACTGGGAAGGCTTCTAAGGTTTGGGTGGACCCTGACGAACGCTTTCACGTACTCCCGAATCAGAAGGCCTTTCCCGCGGAACGGCCCGAGGAATAGATAGCGTACAGCTCAGTCCCACCGGCTCTAGCAAACCCTGCGCCCTCGATCACGGCTTCGAGCAGCGGATTGTGATACAGCACCCACACCGGACGCGGATTCGCCGCCAGGCTCTTTTCGAGGCGAGCCATCATCCGCCTCATGCCAGCCTCCGGCAGCGGGTTGAAAAGATAGAGCACCAGCGGCTCCGCCGGAAATTCGAAGTCGCGCGCGTCCGCGCAGACCGTCTCAATCTCAGCGCAGCGCTGGGTCGCGGAATGATACGCGCGAATGTTCTCCTCCGCCGCGCGATGCAGCTCGGCAATCAACTCCACTCCCACAATTTTTCTGAACGGATACTCCGAGGCCATCAGCAGCGTACGTCCCTTGCCCGAACCAAGATCGACGAAGGTGAATTGATCGAACTCGAATTGCTGGGATAAGACGGGCAGGCTCGCCATCATCTCCCGAAACAGAGCCGGTTCGGTCGGTTGATAAGCGGAATGAAACGATCCCAGCAGTCGCGTGCGCCAGCCCACCGTCCCGCTGGTGGTGTTGACGCGATGCTCCCAGTCGTACTCCATGTCGCCGTAGCGCTGCCGCCGGCGCTCGGGCGTAGAGTCGCGCACGAAAACCCACAGATTCCGGAGCGCGTTCCAGAATTGAATCATTGAACCATTGAATCATTGAATCATTGAGTCATTGAATCATTGGTTCACTTAGGCACATGGCTTCAATGATTCAATGTCTCAATGATTCAATGCCTCAATGACCTGGGTCGTCGCTCTTTTCCAGCGTCTTTGCGCCCGGAGGAAGGCCTTTTGTGATGAAGAGAAAGTTCTCCGGATCCTGCACTTCGATCCGCCCATCCGGCATCAGCTTGTACGGCCGTCCCTTCGGGTCGACGGCCATCCCGTCGGCCGGTAAATGGATAAGCCCCGCGCGCTCCAGATCGCCCATGCTGGCCGGCAATCGTCCAGTTTGCTGGCGATATTTTTCGACCGCCTGCTCCAGTTGCGTTACGTCTTCATCCACCTGCAGAGCCAGCAAATGTGCCGACGCGTTCTGCCGGATCAGTTCATCTTTACTGCTCTCGTAGGTCGTCGACCACAACATGCGCGCCGTGTCGAACTCGCCCGCATGCTGCGCCATCCGTGCCGCTAGAATCGGCATGAAGGGGTGAGTCACGGGAAGCTTTGCTCCCTGCGCAAAAGCATCCGCTGCCTTAGCGTAGTCATTGCAACTCGGTGTAGTACAGAAATCCCAGGTTGTAGTAGAGCCGCCACTGGTCGGGATTGTGCTCGACTCCGTACTTCATCAGCGAGAGCGCCGCTCCCGGCAACCCCGCGCCGAAGGGCGGTTTCGGAGCCAGAAAGCTGGCGCCAAACTGGTACGCCGGCAACAGTCTCGGATCCAGTTCGGTTGCGACTTCCAGCAGCGGCGCCAGCAAACGGTAATCCCGCGAATGGGCGCGATGCTCTCCCCGAAATACTGCACCGCGCGCGTCCAGTAAATGTCGGCCAGCAGGCCGGTATAGCCCAGGCTCAACCGCCGCAGCACCTTTGGAGAACTCACATAAAGCGCTTCCTGCGCCACCGGTTCCCGCCGCAGCTGGTCAACGGCGTAGAGCGCGGACATTGCGCCCGCCATGGAAAACAACAGCACCGCGATCGCCACCAGGTTGAAGCGTCGCGCCGCACTCGTTCTCATTTCAGATTTCGGCGCTGGAAGATCAGCACCGCTCCCGAGATGGCCATCGCCGAATACAGCAGCGCGTATACGCTGTTGTACAGAATCAGGCGGCCCGGTACCGCATCCCCGTGCGCCACCTGGCTGATCACGTTCAAAGCGGAAAAATTCGGCACCAGATAGGCGATAGCCGTCGCCAGCCAGCCCCCGACTCCCTGCGTGATTCTGGCAAATCCCCGCAAATCTTCCGCCAGATTTCCGATTACGAACATCGCAAAAGTAAAGACCGCCGACATCAGCGGGGTCGAAAAGGACGAGAAAAACAGCGCCAGCGCGCACACGATCACAAACTGCAGCACGATAAAGTAGAGCGCGACCAGCACCCACACATCCATCATCTCGAACCTGTGCGTCACGTAAAACAGCGCCAGAAACACGCCGATCGCCATGAACAACGTATTCACCACCAGCGTTCCCGTAAGCCCAAAGAACTTGCCCACGACGAACTCCCAACGGCGAACCGGGCGCGACAGCACCGTGTACAGCGTGCGTTTGTCGATCTCTTTAGAAACCAGGCCAATCCCGATGAAGATGGCGATCACCACCCCGAACAGTGACACCGCCGTCAGCCCCAGGTTCACCACCACCAGGCGCTCGATGTCGATCGAGATTTCTCCCACCAGAATCGCCGCCGCTGAAAGCAGCAGCGCAAACGCGATCAGATTGTAGAGAACCCGGTCGCGCACTGCCTCGCGAAAAGTGTTGAAGGCGATGTAACCGATCCGCGCATTCATGCCATCGGAATTCATACCCCCACTCCTTTCCGGCTTTCTTCTTCCCGGCCTTCGGTGGGCCGCAGTTTCTGAATGTAATATTCCTCCAGCGAACTGCGCACCGGCGTCAGCGAAATCAGTTTGAGGCGCTCGTTCCGCAGCACCTCCAGTGCCGCATCCTGCTGCTCCTCCGGCAATACCGCGTTCACCATATCGCCGCTGACCCGCGCCTCGGCTCCCAGGCTCGTCAAACCCGCCGGCACTTTTTGCGCGCAAAAAATAATCTCGATTTTGCCTTGCTTCTCGGAGGTCAAGTCCGCCACCGCCCCCACGCCGCGCAACTCACCCTGGTGGATGACCCCCACCCGGTCGCAAAGCGCTTCCGCATCCGACAGAATGTGCGTCGAAAAGAAAACCGTCTTGCCTTCGTGCCGCAGTTGCTGAATCAGATCCCGAACCTCGCGCCGCCCCATCGGGTCCAGTCCCGACATCGGCTCATCCAGAAACACCAGCCTCGGATCGTGCAGGATCGCCTGCGCCAACCCCACCCGCTGCAACATGCCCTTCGAAAACTTCCGCAACTGCATCCCCGCCGAATCGCTCAGTCCCACCCGCGCCAGCATCTGCTCCACCCGTGCCGAGCGCCCTTTCGCCGGAATTCCAGAAAGCTGCCCGTAATAATTGAGCAATTCTCTCGCGCTCAGATGGTCGTAGAAGTAGGGCTGCTCGGGCAGAAATCCAATCTGCGATTTCACCCGCGGATCATCCATCTCCATCCCCAGAATCCGCGCGTTCCCGCGGTCGGGAACACCAGCCCCATTAGGAGCTTGAGGGTAGTGGTTTTGCCCGCGCCGTTCGGACCGAGGAAGCCGAACACCTCTCCTTCTTCGATCGTCAGGCGCAGCGGACGCAGCGCAAGTTTCGGCCGCTTGCGCCAGAATCCGACTAAATAGCTTTTTTCCAGGTCGAGAATTTCAATCGCTGCCATGGCTATGCGCGCAATGCCCAGCCCTTCTTGGACTTGGATGGAATTTGATTCTCTGGAGTTTAACTCTAATTCTGATGAAGAGAATTATAAGCAATGCTCGCGCGCTTGGCGGATGTCCGCCAGCCTGGTGGTTACGAAGGAAACCGCTAACCGGGATCAGGCGGATGGGAAGGTCTGCCGCCTCGGCTTACGTGCCGCTAATCTTGCGGAGGGACTCGTGCCGTCGCAGGTCGTGATCGTCGGTCATGCTGACGCGTATCACCGCGTCCGCGAAGGAACAGAAATAACGGATTCCCGATAGTTATACACGATCGGGGCTAGCGATAACATTGTAGGCTGCGTTCGGAGTGCCGCTTCTATTGGTGATACGAAGCTGTATCCACTCCTTTGTGCCGGCGGCCAGCACCGTGTCGATCAAGCAAGCGCCGGTAGGACGGGCGGCGAACACTGGTGCCTCCGAGCGCACGCCAGGCGCGCCCGCATAACCCACCGTCGGATAAGACGAATTGTACGAGATCTGCGCCGTGTTCAGCGTTCGGACCGCTGCCACTGCGGCCGATTCGTTGGCAGCCAGCCGCGAACGCAGAAAACTGGGAACCGCAATCGCCGCAATGATCAGAATGATCGCCACTACGATCAACAGTTCGATGAGAGAAAATCCTTTGGTCCTTGCATCGCATCTCCCTTCCCGGATGAACACATCCGACCCAGTTCCATAGCAAAGTCTTGCACGTTTCATGCCGGACTTCACGATCGCAACGACCCGCGGCTAAGTGCCTTGGAAATGCAGCGTCGCAGCCTTCCGGCTGGTCGTGCGTTCGTCATTCCCGCATCGGAAATGACATTTTGTGTCACTGCGAGAGCCTTCTCTGGAAAGCAGCAACCATTTCGCCCACAACAAAATCGCCCCAAAATAAAAAAAGCAGAGGATTTCTCCTCTGCTTTTCTCCGGCTTGTACCCTCCCCCAGGTACTTTGCCAAATCAAACTTACTGAAGCGGGGTTTCAGTTCCGGCGCAGGTGGTGATCGCAGAGGTGCCGGTCTATGCGCACGACTGCATCCTGCAACGGAGCAGAAGGAGTTGCACGCCCGTCTGGTTCGCGCTCACCGGGTTCGTCCAGGCAGCATAGCCGCCGGCCGGGTGCCCGAGGCACACCGCGAACGAATAGCCGCTCTTGGTGCCCGACGCCAGCGTCGTATCGATCATGCAGGCGCCGGTCGAAGTAGGCCTGTGGTGCCGGTGCAAGTGCCCGACAGATTGCTCAGTACGGCCGCAAAGCCGACTGTCGGGTAGTTGGAGTTGTAAGAAATCTGAGCTGTGTTGATGGTGCGAAGCGACGCCACTGCGGACGATTCATTCGCCGCAATACGGGCGCGCAACAGGTTCGGGATAGCAATCGCGGCGATGATCAAAATGATCGCCACCACAATCAGCAATTCGATCAGTGAGAAGCCCTTTTGTTTCCGCATTTAGATTGTCCTCGTCTCCGTTTGATGGTTTTGGTTGGATGACCAACTCGCTTGCACTATCGCACTCTTAGGGCCAGAGGCCCAAGTGACGAAAGTCAGATGTCCTTCCGGACTGAACCTCAGTGTTTTCAGTGGCGTTCTGCGGGATAGTCACCTCCTCAAGTTACCCCTAATTTGCCCAGTATGACACTTTCGGAGACCCGGATTGACAAATTTTGCCAGTCTCCCGCATTTCCATCTTCACCCTCAAATGCCCGCTAGACGCCGCAACTGCTGCTTCCGGAACGCTCAAATCTGCTTTTCTTGCGCCTGCGCCAGCCCGCACTCTCCGACGCCGCGCAGACCCGTTATTTACTTTCCCGCGAGAAGCACTCCGCGGCGGTTTTCTGCGCTTCGGGAAAATTGGCTGAGAAGCGCGCCACGCGCTCGGATATCGCTTTCGCCTCGTCC
This sequence comes from uncultured Acidobacteriaceae bacterium, assembly GCA_963760175.1. GTDB lineage: Bacteria > Acidobacteriota > Terriglobia > Terriglobales > Acidobacteriaceae > Acidiflorens. Next base: position 67,616 of record CAVXBU010000007.1, on the reverse strand, counting down.
CCATGTCCCGCCTGCTGCAAGGCGTGCGCGAGCAGCAGCGAGACCGCATCATCCGGCTGCACCAACAACGCGCGCGCATACCAGCGAATGGCCTCGGGAAGGTCGCCATTTTTCTCGGCGAGCAAGCCCAGTCCGATCATTGCCCTCGGCCGGCCGGGCGCCAACCGCAGCGCCGCTTCGAAGCACTGCTTCGCCTTCGCCGATTCCCCCATTTGCCGATAAACAAATCCCAGGTTGCCATAAGCTGTTGCGCGGATGCTCACGTCGTGCGCGTGGTCCACCACCATCTGATAGTGCTCGATCGCCGCCGGCAAATTGCCCCGGTCATCCTCGTAGACGCCAAGATTCAGATTGGCCGTCATACCCTCGGGATGCATGGCGAGTGCTGCTCTGAAGTACGCCGCCGCCTCTTCGTCTCGACCCTGGCTCGACAGAAAGTCCCCCAAGTTCACCTCTGCGACGTAGTTGTCCTGAGTGAGCGCCAATGTGCGCAGCCAGAATGACTCACTATCACGCCAGTAGCCAACCTGCCGGTACGTGAGCGTCCCCAGCACCAGCACACAACAAACCGCCGGCACGGCCACCCACTTGGCTGAAATCTTGCGAGCTCTGGCCCAGTCCGCCGCCAGCCAGGTGATCATCAGAAACAAGCCAATGAACGGGATGTAGGCGTAGCGATCGGCCATCGCCTGAACCCCAACCTGCACCAGCCCAATCATCGGCACCAGGCTGCCCAGGAACCAGAACCATCCGACGGCAAGATACCGCTGCTCACGCGCCCGCAAAACCAAAGCGGTGACCAGCAGCAATAAGACCGCGGCCGCACCCACTTGCCAGGCAGGATAAAGCTTGGTGGAGTGCGGATACATGGCCACGAGCTTCGATGGCCAGAACGCTTTTCCCAGGTAGCGCGCGTACGAGATCGTGGCATTCTCCAGCCGTAAGAGCGGGCTGTACTGGGAAAAAGTCTGGACGGCGCCTCCCGCCTTCTGGGCCTTCATGGTTATTACCGCGCTTGCAGCAGAGAGCAAAAAAAGGGCGCCTTTTCGAGCACCAGCCATCCCATCGACAATCTGGGCCGGTTCGCGTCTTCCGCCTCCCCAGCCACAGCAGGACTGCCCATCCGGCGCAGCGGCCAGTAGTCCCACAGCAAGAGCAGAAACGGAAACGTGATCACCTGTGGCTTGCCGAGCAGCGCCAATACAAAGCAGCCCGCCACCGCGGCGTATCGGCCAAGCGCAACTTTCCCGACATCAGCTTTGCCGAGGTTAGCTTGCAATGACTAATTCTCCGCGCATACCCGCCATAGGCATACAGGGCGAGCAAAAAGAACAGCATGCTCAACACGTTTTTCCGCTCCGCCGCCCACGCCACCGACTCGACGTTGATCGGATGGAGCGCGAACAGAGCGGCCACCATCAGGCTGCGCCAGCGGAATCCGGTAGCGTCCTGCAGCAGCAGAAAGAGCAGTACAACGTTCGCCGCATGCAGCAGGACACTCATGTAATGGTGCCCGGCAGGGTGCAGGCCGAAAAGCTCGCAATCGAGAGCGTGGGAAAGCCAGGTCAGGGGATGCCAGTTCGCCTGCTGATACGTGGTGAAAGACCATTTCACCGTCTCCCACGTCAGGCCTGCCCGCACGTGGGGATTCTTCGCAACGTACCCATTGTCGTCATAGTTGACGAACCCATTGCGAGTCACCGGGTTGTAGGCCACCAGCACAACCACGGTCAACAGCAGACACAACAGCAAAGTGCGTTGCCCCGCTGATCGAAATAACGACTGAAATAACGACTGAGACAATCCGGACGGAGCCGCGACTCCCGGTCGTTCGGGACACGTCGCCACTGCGGCTGAGGAAGACGAACTCATGGATTTAACCATTCTGGACCAGACGCGACCGATCGCGGGAAAGAACCGCGAAGCGTTTATTCCCATGGTAACTGCCCGACGGTGCGCCCGAACGCTCCTCCTGTGCGCTAGAATAGCCCTCGCGGAGCGCCCATGCCGAATCTTCAAGTCAATGCCGATCGCGACATCGCTCGCGCATCCACTCTGCCCGCGTCCCTCTATTTCAGTCCCGCCACCTACGAAGAGGAGAAGACCAAGCTCTTCGGCTCCACCTGGCAGGTCGTCGGTCATGTTCACCAGGCCGCGCGTCCCGGCGACTACTTTACCTTTGACCTCATCGGAGAGCCGCTCCTCATCGCCCGCGGCGAAGACGGCATTCTGCGCTGCTTTCATAACGTCTGCCGCCATCGCGCCGGCAACCCCGCCTCCGGCTGCGGCAACCGCAGACTCTTCCGTTGCGGCTACCACGGCTGGACCTACCGCCTCGACGGCGCTCTGCTGGTTACCCCCGAGTTCGATGGCGTCGAAGATTTCGATCCCCAGGATTTCGGCCTCGTCCCGGTTCGCCTCGAGGAATGGTTCAACCTGATCTTCGTCAATCTCGACCCCGAGGCTGGCTCGCTGCAGGAATTCCTGGGCGAATTGCCCGCCCAGGCCGAGAAGTTCGATTTTGCCAACATGAAGTTTTTCGAGCGCCGCACTTACGAGATGAACTGCAACTGGAAAACCTACATCGACAACTATCTTGAGGGATACCACTTGCCCAGCGTCCATCCTTCCCTCAATCGCGAAGTCAACTACAGCGCCTACACCGTCGAGCCCTATCATCAACACGTTCGCCAGTGGACCCCGATCCGCGGCGCCCAGCCCGGCGATGCCACCCCGCGCCGCTACCCGGAATCCGTCAAAGACAAAGACAGCAGCAACAACGACAGCAACAGGGAAAACGACAACGCCCTCACCGCCGATTACTTCTGGATGTTTCCCAACTGGATGCTCAACTGCTATCCCGACAACATCTCGCTCAACATCATCCTGCCGCTCGGCCCCGAGCGCACCCTGGCTATCTTCGAATGGTATTTGCCCGAGAAAGAGCTGGAGAGCGAAGCTGCCCGCAAAGCTCTAGCCTTCAGCGAAGAAATTCAGGTCGAAGACACGCGCATCTGCGAGATCGTTCAGAAAAATCTCCACTCCCGCAGCTACCACAGCGGCCGCTACAGCGTGAAGCAGGAAAAAGGCGTCCACGCCTTCCACCAGATGTACCGCGAACTAATGCCCGCCTAGCTCGCAGCGGTTTACCACAAATGGATTGTCATTCTGAGCGAAGCGAAGGACCTATGTATGGGCTTCGCCACGCAAGCCGGGTGCCCCATCCTTGCGCGTTCTTTGCGCAAGGGTGGATTCCACAAATGTATCGTGCATGGGATGTGTTGCACTTACCTTTGGGTGGCGCAGCGGTTCACCGCTGCGATACTGGACCAGTTTCCAGAACCGGCTTTAGCCGCCGCGGTGAGACTGCTGTGTGGTAAGCGCTTTCTCCGCACCCTGATGGTGAAGGCCTGACGGGCGATCGATAGTTACCATCGATTGATCGTGCCCAGCACAGCATCGTCGAACTCCGCTCCGATCGCGATAAAATTGTCATCGGCAGCCAACGAAATCGCAGTTATCCAACATGTCACCGTCCCGCGAAAAAAACGTCGTCATCTACGCTCTCCTGTTGGTGGCTGCCACACTCGTTTTCTACAATCCCGTCGTCCGTAACCAGTTCGTCGATTTCGATGACCTGTCTTATATCGTGAAGAATAACCATGTCCTGAGTGGTGTGACCTGGACCACCGTGAAATGGTCGTTCTCGACCTTTCGCGACGGAAACTGGCATCCCCTGACCTGGTTGTCGCATGCCCTCGACTGCCAGATCTTTCACCTCAATCCGATCGGCCACCACTACACCGGTCTGCTGTTGCACACCACCAGCGCCCTGCTTCTCTTCCTGTTGTTGTGCCGAGCCACCGGATTTCTCTGGTCCAGTCTGATCGTGGCTGCGTTATTTGCCCTGCACCCGGTGAACGTCGAGTCTGTTGTCTGGGCCGCGGAGCGCAAGAACGTGCTGAGCATGTTGTTCTTCCTGCTTGCGCTCCATGCTTACGACCGCTATGCGCGCGGAGGCGGACGTTATCTCTATTGGCTGGTAAGCGGTTTGTTTGCGATTGGCCTGCTGGCGAAAGCGCAGATCGTCACTCTGCCTTTTGTCCTGCTGCTTTGGGATTACTGGCCGCTCCAGCGAATGAACTTTGGATCTGCGACAGCCGTCTCCGCCGCCGACGGTTCACCGGCGGCTCCCGCTCCCCGCTCGTTCCAGTTTCTGGTCCTCGAAAAGTGGCCCCTCTTCGTTCTAGCCGCGGCCGATTCCGTCGTCACCGTTATGGCGCAGCGCGCCGGCTCCTCTGTGCGGACGCTGGAGGAAGTTTCGATGTCTTTGCGATGGCAGAACGTCTTCGTCTCCTACGTGAGATACATCGGAAAGGCGTTTTGGCCGACTAAGCTGGTTCCGCTATATCCGCGCCCTGTCAATTCGTTGCCCGCCTGGCAGGTTTTGGGAGCGGCGGCGATACTGCTCTTGCTCTCCGCGCTGGCCATCCACTATCGCGACCGCCGCTATCTGTCCGTCGGCTGGTTCTGGTTTTTGGGAACTTTAGTCCCCATGATCGGCATCATCACGGTGGGTGAGCAGGCCATGGCCGACCGCTACGGCTATCTTCCCTTTATAGGACTGTTTATCGCGGTCGTGTGGTCTCTCGGTGACCTGGCCTCGAAGTACGCCATCCGCCCCATTTGGCTCGCCGCTTCCGCCGTTGCCGTTCTCTTCGTTATGGGAAGTCTCACTTATCGTCAGATTGGTTACTGGCACGACAATGAAACCCTGTGGCGCTACACCTTGTCGGTCGCTCCCGAAGGCAATTACACCGCCCAAAGCAACCTCGCGCTCGCTCTAGCCAAGGCGGGAGAGCCCGAAGAGGCTCTCCTTCATTTCCACACTGCCAAGGCGATGCACAAATATTCGGTCGAACAAATCCTCGCGCTCGGCGCGTACGAGTTGCATGTCAGGCATTCCCAGGAAGCGCTCGCCGATAGCACCGAGGCGCTGCACGAGTCGAGCGATCCCAAAGTTCAGGCCGCCGCGCTGGCCGAGTCTGGTCAAGCGCAATTGCAGTTGCACCACTACGATCAGGCAACCGAGAGTTACCAGAATGCCCTGCGCCTGAATCCGGACGACGGCCAGGCGCTGACCGGTTTAGCCGTGCTGGCGCTGCGTCAGGGGCAGTCCGATGTCGCCATCGCCGACCTGGAGCACGCCGTGAAGTCCGATCCCAACGATGTGAATGTTCTGGTCTACGTGCAAGCGCTGCGCCGAGTCGGTCGTTCCGCAGAAGCCGATTCCGCCGCCGCGCAGGTCCAGAAGATTTCCCAGGACCCCGGCCAGGCACAGTTCGACGCCGGACAACTCCTCTTCTTCGCCGGAGTGAAGCCGCTGTAGGAATTTGCACCGCCAAGACGCCGGGTACGCCGAGAAAAATCAAAGAGAAACGAAATACAGCGGATGATCTTTACACCGTTCACCCCTGTGTGCCCAGTGCCCCTGTGCTAAAGTTTTTGACTTTTCCAGCCTCGTCTCGGCGCTCTCGGCGTCTCGGCGGTGAAAACTCAGCCCCGCTTCAGCAGCAAACAAGTAATGTCATCGTGCTGCGGAGTGTTCCCCACGTGCCGATCCAATTCCGCCAGCAGGCTGCGCAGCAATTCCGCTGGAGCCGCCCCCGACTCGCGGTCCACCAGCCGTATCAACGCCGGTTCGCCGTATTCGTCATGCTTCGCATTCTCCGCTTCGACCACGCCGTCGGTAAAAATCACCAGCCAGTCTCCGCGCTCGAGCCGAGTTGTTCCCACCTGGTAAGGCGAGTCCGCAAAAATTCCTATCGGGATGCCTCCCGCGTCCAGCCGCTCCAAAATACCCGATCTCCTCCGCAGAATCGGCACATTATGCCCCGCGTTGACATAAACAATGTCTCCCGTCGCCGGATCCACTTCGGCGAAGAATGCGGTCGTGAAGCGCCCTCCACCCATGCTGTTCGAACACGCATAGCGATTCACGCCAGCCACCAGTTCCGCCAGCGCCACACCACTCGTCGACAACGTCCGCAAACTAGCCTGGAACGTCGCCATCAGCATCGCCGCGGGAATGCTCTTTCCCGCCACATCGGCCACCACAAACAGAATACGGCCCTCGCTCGGGTCTCCAGCGAACGTCCGCCCGGGCCGCAGGATCACGTCGTAGTAATCGCCCGCCACCGTATTTGCCGGCTGCGTCGCGTAAGCAATCTGGTATCCCGGAATCTGCAGCGGCGCGCCCGGCAACAACCAACTCTGAATGTCCTTGGCGATCTCCAGATCGCGCTTCATCACCACCCGATCCGCCAGCTCCAGCAGCAGGACGACGAACATCAACAGCCCGCCCCAAAAAGGCAAGTCCAGTCCATGAATCTCGACATGATTTTTGCTGTCGGAGTAACTAGCCCCGCCAGAAGGGAAGAACAGCAGGACCAGCGCCACCACCAGCAGCACGCGGCGCGCCGGCGTCAGTTTTTCCAGGATCGCCCAGAACACCGCCTTCGCGATCTGCCAGCCCCGTCTGAATCGCGACCGCTCCGCCTCCAGATTGTCCAGCCCCGCCGAGTACAGCCGGTAACTCGACCGCGCGTCTTTTTCAAACTGCGACCAGAGCTGGTGAAGCGCCATCCCATCGCTCAGCCGAAGCCAGAAGCGATGAGCGCGCCCCATGGCCCGGGTTTGGGGAGGAACATTCTGCGTGGGAGACGCCATGCCGGAGCCAACATTATAGGCTGGCGCTGCCTTTGCTCGTGTGGTGACGGGGCTCCGCCCCGTCCGGCATCACCAGAGAACTCTAGCTCGGGCACGGTCTGGGAAGGGCACGAGTTTACTCGTGCCGTGAAACCGTTGAGAAATATGTCGCGCTTTAGCGTCTGAGGTGACCGCATCGCCCCCGACCAAGCCATCTCAAAACAACTCCATCTGCGCAACCTGCACATGCACTCTGCGGCTGCTCCGAGCATGCTCGCTGCCCATGCCGTACGTCTGCCGCAAAACCGCCACCAATTGCGACAACCGCTGCCCGTATCCTTTCGGAAGAAATGACCGATCGGCATAACGCGTCCGGTAAAACGGCACCAGGTGAGGGAAGTGCTCCTCGAGAAACGGCAGAAACACCGCCGCCGAGCAAGGCTTCAGAAAAAGCGGATTAGCAAAGATAAACTTGGCCCCCGCCTCACTGGCCGCCTTAACCAGCGCTTCGAGATCGCGCGGCCGGTCCGTAATCTCCGGCAGCACCGGAGCGCAGATCACTCCCGCATCCACCCCCGCAAGATTCAACTGCCGAACCGCCTCCAGCCGCAGATCCGGACGCGGCGCCCGCGGCTCCAGCTTCCGCGCCAGTTCAACATCCACCGTGGTCACCGTCATATTCACAAAGATCCGGTTGTGCTCGCCGACCCGCCGCAAGATCTCCACGTCCCGCGTCACCAGGTTCGACTTGGTCACAATCCCAATCTCCAGTCCGGAGTGCAGCGCTAGTTCTTCAAGAATCGCCCGCGTAACCTCAAACCGCCGCTCCGCCGGCTGATACGGATCCGTAGCCGTGCCAATCGCAATCTCCTCCCCAGCTTTTAACTTTTTTCAATTCCGCGCGCAGCAGCGCCGCCGCATGCTGCTTGACAAAAATCTTTTGTTCAAACTCCACCCCGTCGCGCAGTTCCATAAACTCATGCGTATAGCGGGCATAGCAGTACTTGCAGGCAAACTCGCATCCGCGATAAGGATTGATAGCCCAAGTAAAAGGAAGCCGCCGAGCGCTCACCACCCGGTTGAGTAGCGATCGAGTCCCTAAAGTAAAGTACTCGACGTTGTGCCCCTCGCGCAGCGACTCCCCCGCAGCCGCCAGGCGAGCGATGCCGATTAACTTAGGATGAGACTCGGAGCGGGACTCGGCATCAGGGAGCAAAGGGAATGAGGCCATAGGCGCGGCGTAGTTTCGCCATTCGTTCGCCTACAATACATCCTGATTGGCGTCTTGTCAAATGCCCCGGCTGGCTGGGCGTCGGTTTAGGAATCCAGCTGTCCGTGTGGTGAGGAAACACCCGATGCGTGGCCAGTTTCGTTGAATTTGCGTTGATAGTAGGCAACCGTCATGAAGATGACAGGCACGCCGATCAGGGCTGGCAGTACCCAGAAAATTGTGTACAGCTGGCTTCGCGCGACCGAAGGAAGCAAGCGCGCCGCACCGAATACCAGGAAGGCCGTGTAACCAGCGATGCCCGTGGCAAGCATTGAGCTAAGGTGCTCATACCACCAGTGCATCCGCGATTGTGGACCCCGCAGCAAGTAACGCAAATTGCCAGCGGCAATGAATGGGCCAATGGGACTCAGAGCAATGAGCGGTCCGCTGTGATACATAATTCCGAGAACGAGCACGGTCAAACCAGCGAGAAGTACCGTCACATTGAGCGCCAGACTGAAGGGCGTGCGCATTGCTTTCGGCTCGCGCTTGGTTTCAACCGCCCAAATACCCTGCCAGCCGGCCGCCAGGGTGAGGCCAGCCAGGTAGGCCAGAAAGGTTGCAGAGAGGCGCTGCCCCCGCAAAAAAACCGAAAGCTCTGCCGTCGAAAGCGGTCGAGCGATCCGCCGAATGGCAAGAGGAATGGTGAAAGCGAGTCCGCTCATAGCGAGGGCCGTTACGACAACCACGGACATGCACGCGACATAGAACCACCCGGCGCGGATGTGTGTCCTACCACCCTTGGGGGCGATGGCCGGAATCCAAAACAATATCAGCGCGAGACCGCCTGCGCCGACGTGCATCCACCGCAACCACTGAAACAGGTTTGCCATTGCGATTCTCCTTTCGTATTCGAGCGCGGACTCTGCGCATGGATTCCTCGCACCATGTCAGCCAGCCCTGATGTGCATGCTCTCCCATTCGCACAGTCATATGGTGGTGGAAAGCAGCCAGGGGAAGATCGTCGGGAAATCCGGGCTCGCGCTGGGACCACTCCTTTTCCTTATTTTTTAGCGCCTCAAGGCGCATCGCCCAGCGAGTGTGGAGCTGTTCGAGAAATCTCAATGTATGCGGCAGATCGGAGAGCTCATCCATAAGGTAGATCTGTGCCAGAAAGGTGTGCCGCATGTCGTCGAACTGCGGTTCGTTCCGCAGCCAAGCGGCAAGCTCCTTGCGCCCGGCTGCGGTGATCTCGTAAAGGATGCGTCCGGGGCCGCGCTTGGAGGCAACGCGGCGCGATCGCAACAGCTTCTGCTTCTCGAGCCGTTTCAGGCTTGGATAAACCTGGCTCAGCTCGGCGGCCCAGAAATGACCGATGCCGTTGTCCAGGACGGCCTTCAAGTCGTATCCGCTGGCGGGCTCCCGCAGGAGACCAAGCAAAATATGTTCGAGACTCACGCCGTCACTATATAAGTTATTATATAAATGTCAACCGTTTTTCACAGGACCCCTGCATCTGCGCTTTCCCGGCTCTTGCCGAATGGGGCCGGGCCCTTCTGGTCGGGTGCGAGTCAACCAGTGGGATGTGCTAAAGATGAAGGTCCGACCTCCGGCCACGCAGGGCTAGGTCCAACGGTGTCGGATGTCCGGCGGGCCACTTCTCGAAAAGCGCGAGAAGTGGCGCACCCCCAGTTATTTCGGCCCATAGTTAAGGTACAAACCCGCCTTATATTTCCTTGTTAAAGTGGCCCACCCGCCATCAGGGAGCAAAGGAAATGAGGCCATAGGCGTGGCGCAGTTTCGCCATTTATTCGCCTACGATACACCCGGGCCGGAGTCTTGTCAAATGCCCCGAGGCAAAGTGCTCTTACCTGCGGCCTCGACACCGTGGTGCCGCCATTACGGTTCACACTCGCCAACCTAACTGTTACCGCTACCGGGGATGCGGAACGAGTGTTCTAGTGATATGCGGGACAGTACGATTTGGCGTCGCCGGTCGCGAATTCCGTCGATCCACGTGCGCGGCCAGCGCGGAGCCTCTCCCCCAGCGGTCGCCCGGTTCTACATGCGTCCGGGAAGCAACCTTGGCATCGCTAGGTAAGGGAGTCGGTTCGGGGATGGATGTCAGGTCAATGACCGCAATTCCATTACCGGTGCCGGTTATGGCGATCAGGATGTTGTCCGTTCCGTCGTCGACCAGCGCATCATAGTTAGGCGACATCGCGAAGGGCAGCGAGATGCGATTTCGCAGGTTGCCGCGGTTGCCGTCAAGCACATCGATGCCATTCGTGGACGGCTGGAAAAGCAGCAGGCCGTCTGCACTAAGTTTTGCGCCATAGACGTAAGCGATACTCAGAATCTCGCGATCGTTAAGCGCGTAGTAGGACTCGGCGTTAAGGTCGGCCCCGTAAATGTAGAAGGTCCCGGTGAGTTGGATCTGGTTGCTGGAGAGCGCCAGTTCGTAGTTGCCGTAGCAGCAAGTCGAACCGTTAAGCGCTTCGGTCAAAGTATTGGTTGCGGTGTCGATGCTGAAGACCTCACCGTCGCCGTTGAAGAATACGTGGGAGTTATCTGAGCTGATGACTGTTCGCAAGTACGCGTTGCCGTTTACGTCCGGACCCGGTATCCCGTAGCTGGTGATCTTGCCCGTGCTGGTATCCAGTTTGAAAAACTCGTCGGCTCCGCCAATCCCCTGGCCTACCGTCGTGTAATACACCATCCCGCTGTCGCTGATCGCCACTCCACAGGGAAGCGTTTCGCCATTTGGCTCTGATGTGGTGGAGAATTTTCGTACCGATGTCGGGTTCGCGGGATTGAGGAGATAAATAGCTCCCGCCCCGGCATCGGCAACGGCCATCATGCTGCCGTCCGGTGAAAGCGCGATTCCCCATAATCTCTCCGTCGTACCCGGAGGTGGAGTAATCGGGATTGAAGCCAGCCACTTCCCCTGGGTTCGCGAGAAGACCTGGATCTGGGTAGTGTCGGTGAAATAGTAGAGACCGGTGTACGAATCGTAGATGCCCTGAGCGAGCGCCGACCCACCGAGCGGGAATTGCTGAGTTGCCGGTAAATAACTCAATGCGCTCGATGCCGTCGCAGTGCCCGCACTGGTGGTGACAGCCACATTGACTGCCGATCCACTCGTGCCCGCCGGGATTGTGTATGCGAAACTCTGCAGCGGAAGGGGCGGGTACCCAATCTCGTAGGCGTTTGCCGCGAACGCCGTAACCGGCGCCGCGACGCCGCCTACCGTCGCTGTAAGACCGGACGGAATCGCATTCGAGTTGAGCGGACCAAATCCATAGCCATAGATGTATCCCGTCCCGCCGCCTTCGGCAGTGGCCATGTTCGGCGTGACCTCCAGGATCGTGGGTCCGTAGCTGAAGGCTTCGGGAAGCAATTGCATTCCGCCGTCGGTTGTAAATGCATAGACGTCCGCTGGTCCGGCGGATCCGCTTGGGCTGGTGGCGAGAATGCCTAAAAATGGGTAGGGGTCGTTCGGGCTAGTCGAGATATTGGTGGCTTGTCGGGGGCCGAAGTAAACGCTCTCGAGCGTAAACGAACCCCCATCGGACCATAGCGTCGCCGTACCTCCGGAGGCAGGACCGGCTGGGGGACTTAGCGGATCCGCGTAATCATTCTGGAATTGCGTCCCTACCGGGCCAGTTTGCAAAGCAGAAAGGTCGACGAAACCGATCCCCTCTTCCATAGGGCCGGCAAAAAGGCCCGTCCCATCGCTCGCAAGGAGATAGGGGCTATCAATGGGACCCAACGCAAAGCCGCCGCTGATTGGCCCCATCGAAAGGTCAGGGACCCAGCCCACTAGTTGTTGAGTTGCCAGGCTATAGGCATAAATTATTGCTGTCTCGGAGTCGCCGGGGGTATACAGTGTTGTCGAATCCGGGCTGACAAAAAAGCCGGACCCGGACGAAGTATCACCCAGGACACTGAATTGAGCGACGGTAGCGAGCGTTTGCGCGTCAAGCACAACCGCGATCGATCCGGGGTCCGTTTGCAGATTACTAGCCAGAATGATGTACTTGCCATCCGGGGTGGTAACAATGTGCTCTAGGGAGACGCTATCCAATGAAGTCCCGACCGCGGAAATGCTTGTCCCGGTGGCTGGATTCATTTCGCAGAGAGTTCCCGCTCCGAGGATGATCTGGGTGCGGTCCACGGTGAGCGTAAACCCGCTGTAGCCTGAACCATCACCACACGGAATCGGAGTGCCTTGGTACGCACCGTAGATTGTGATCGAGTTGTCAGTCGGGTTCCAAATTCCAAGAGGCTGCAAACCGCTGTTTACTGGCCCGAATAGCGCCAATTGGCCACTCGAAAGCACGAGGGCGGTATTTGTCGGGAATCCCGACGGTCCAATCTCAGACGCGATATAGCGCTGTGTCACCATCATCCCAACCGGATCAACCGTGTAGACATCCCCGATCAACGTTCCGACGTACAGGGTCGTCCCATCGGGCGTCTCGTCGATTCCAAACGCCCCCGGAACTCCAATCGTCCCGATCTCGGTCTGCGAGGCAGCGTCGATAACTATGATCTGGTTGGAGGACGGATCGGTGACAAAATAACGCCCTGTGTTCGCATGATGGATCATCCAATGCTGATTCAAATAAGCGAAGTATTCTGTTGTTGCATCCGTTCGCAGGTAATGAGTCCGAGTCGGAAGACCTTGCGTCGAAGCGTTCACGGTGAGGCCCAATCCTGCCGTGTGTGTCAAAGACCCAGCAGTGCCAGTAAAGGTTACGCTGACGCTGCCGCCCGCAACGTTCGCTGCGGCCGTAAATGTGACTTGCTGCTGTGGTCCCGGCGTCAGAGTGATAGGAGGAGCTGGTGACACAGAAACGCCTGGTGGAACGCCAGTCAGCTGAACGCTGATCTGCGACGAGAACCCATTAATCGCGGTCGCGGATAAAGAAACTGAAGCTGAGCTGCCAGCGTCCACGGATTGACTCTCCGGGCTGACCGCCAAACTGAAATCGGGCGGGGGCGGCGGGGGCGGGGGCGGTGAGCTTGGGAACCGCCGCCACTGCTGCACGCGATCATCTCCGGAAGAAGCGCCAGCGTGAGAACCCCCCGCATTTACGGACCAGTACCACCGCGCGCAGTGCATTTTGCTCATGAATTCACCAAAAGTCGCACCAAATGTCGGTGGGGTGGCAGAGGGGGCTAAGTATGTATAAGAACCCCGTCCCCGTCAATGACGACTGCGAAGGTCGGAACCGCTGCTCCCCAACACTTACTTAGAACGAAATTGAGATTTTCTCCCCTTCACAGAGGCGGGTGGGCCGCTTTTCAGGGTAAGGCGGGTGGGCCACGTCAACAGCGAAGTATAACGCCAGTTTGGCTCTCAACTATGGGCCGAAACAACTGGGGGCCACTTCTCGCGGCGGGTGGCCCATCTTTGCATTGCACCATTCTCACGGAGGGTGCCCCATCCTTGCGTTTTTTTGCAAGAGTGGGCGGCGATGCTGCGGGCGCAACCTGTCCGTTCTACACTACCCGTTGTGGATGCCGTCGTAGTACCCGCCCTTCGCAAAGTACGCGAAGGACGGGGCACCCGCTGCTGTGGTAGCTTCTGCAGTTTGAAGGCCGGGCCACACCCTCCGCCGCCCACTCTTAGGTTTCCGGAAGGGACCGGCGTTGCGTTACGTTCAGATCTCGCGCATGACGATCGTCAAAACTTCAACTTCTTATTTCGCCTGCGCTAGCCCCGCAACAACTGCGGCAACTTTATCGAGTATCTGGTTCCAGCCCTCCATTTGACCGCTATTTTTCGCGCTCTCCATGGGTTCATTTCCAATGAAGGTGAGTTTCGTCTGGCCGTTTCCGAGATCCTCAAAGATGGTCACGTCGTACGCACCGTCGATGGCCTCATGTTCTATTCCTAATTGCGCAGGGTCAACCTTGTTTCCCTCCGAGTCCGAAAAGTACATGGAGGAAACGATCTTCTCGTGCGGAACAATCTCGTGGTATTCAACCGCATTCCAGAACTCCTGCCCATCCGGCGCCCTCATGCAGCAGAGAAATTTTCCTCCCACGCGAAAATCCATCTTGCAAACAGGCGCAGTAAAACCCTTCGGCCCCCACCACTGCATCACGTACTTCGGGTCTGTCCACGCCTTCCAAACCAACTCGCGTGGGGCATCAAAAACTCTTGTGACAACCATCCGCTCTATCTCGTTAACCGTGTTTTCTGTCATCTCTGACCTCCGTTTTTTTCATTTGATTCACAACCACATCCAGCTTGTCGAAACTCTCTTCCCAGAATCGGCGATAGCTAATCGCCCAGTCGCTGACTGTCTTGATCGCCTCTGGCCTAAGCGTGCACACACTCTCTCGTCCACGCTTCGTCTTGATCACAATCCGCGCCCGCACCAGGTAGGCAATATGTTTTGAAATCATCTGCTGCGAGAGTGCAAACGGTTCCGTCAATCCATGCACAGAGGCAGGCCCATGGGAGAGTCGTTCGATCATCGCCCGCCGGGTTGGATCAGACAAAGCCGCAAATGTTGTACCCAATCTATCCACAACCATATGGTAGTGGATTATCTGGCAATGTCAAGTGTGAATTTTGCGATCCCTGATTTCTGTTCCCTGATCTCTGAACCCTGACACCCGCGCTAATTTATGGGGGCTGGCCCACCCTTGCCCCATTACCGACTAAGGCTGCCCCACCTGTCGCGCTTTTCGACAGGTGGGCACCACGGACCCCGATTCCATCTTCGCCGGTCACTTCGAAACGCCCGGCTTCCACCCCGAATGTTGTCAACCCCCGGTTTCCACGTTTTTCCCAGTAAGTCCTTGAATAGGCGAGGAGTTCGAAAATCTGTCGGGCCACCCCGGTTGAAGTTGATATAATGGCTATATAGAGCGAAAATCGAAATCAAAGGGTGTGGGCATCCGCCCGAGCCAGCTAAGTCCTTATTGCTGAATATTTTACATCATGTCCTTTATTTTGAATATTTTGCGAAAATAGGGGGGTGGGGGTAGTCCCCAAACCAGGTCACGGATGCTCCCCTAGTTCCGGCATCGCCCCCGGCGGCGCCGCCGACGGATCCCGCACCCGTGGGCCTCCACCCGTTCGTAACTTGAAGACTGCTCCCTGCTGCTTGCTATTCTGGTTTCATGAACCCGTGCCAGTTAGCAAACATGGTCTTGAGTGAGTCATCGGTCCACTTGGCAGCGGGCAGAGTCCTTCTTGTGGATAGAGCGTCAGAATATTTGAATGCCAGGAAAACCCTTGGCCGGAATTCCGTCGAGGAAGAGGCAGCGTGCGATGCCTTCGTGATGGAGTACAAAGCCTGCCGGGCAAAATCCTCAGCCCCGCATACCGCCGTCGAGCCGCTCTCCTGCGATATCTAGCGTTGCGCTAGGTGTCACCGCACCGATTCATAACGTCCCCACAACCGCCGCAGAAATGCATACCACGCACCAAACCCTTTACGGATGCTCCCCCTGCTCCGGCATCAGCCCCGGAGGCGGCGCGGGAATCGTAATATCGACCTTGTTCACCGTCCCCAGCGACGACAATGGCTTGTCGAATTCGCCGACGTTGCCCACCACCAGCACCGCCATCTGATCGCGGTGGATGTACTTCGCCGCGACCCGAGCCACGTCTTCCTTAGTCACGCCTTCGATCCCTTTCTGAAAGTTCTCCAGAAAATCCAGCGGATAGCCATAAAACTCGTAAGCCATCTTTTCCTGCAAAACCTTTTCCGGAGAATCGAACCGAAATACAAAAGAATTCAGAATCGAGTCCTTGGCGCGCTTGATTTCCTCATCGCTGATCGGACGTTTCGGAAGGTCGGCGATCTCCTCATCGAGCGCCTGAATGGATTCGATCGTGGTCTTGCTCTTGGTGCTCACCATCAGCCGCAACATCCCCTGATGATCCCACCCCGAGCCCACTCCGCCGCCCACCGCATACGCCAGTCCCTTGGTGGTTCGAATGTCGCCAAACAGCCGAGACGAAAATCCTCCGCCAAACGCTTCGTTAAACACCGAGGTCGCGAAGTAATCCGGATTCTTGCGCGTAATCCCCAGCGCCACCATTTGAATATTGCTTTGATTCACGTCGGTTTTGTCGACCTGGTAATATCCCGGTTTCGCCGGCTCCGGCTTGATCTCCGGATCGTTCGCCGCCGGTCCCTTAGGCCAAGCCGCAAACGCCTCGCGCAACCGAGCCTCCATCTTCGCCGAGTCAAAGTCGCCGACCACGCCAAGAATAATGTTGTTCGGATGAACGTACGTGCCGTGCCACTCGACCAGATCCTGCCGCGTGATCGCAGCCACCGTCGCATATTCCGGCTCTCGCGCATACGGACTGTTCGCCCCATACACCAGCTTCGCCGCTTCCCGTCCCGCAATCTGCGAGGGATCGTCATTGCGCCGCGAAATGCTGTCGTACATCCCCTTCTGCGCGATTTCAATCTTGTCGGCGCGGAACTCCGGATTCTTCAGCAAATCTTCGAACACGCGAAACACGTCGTCGAAGTCTTCTTTCAGACACGACCAGCTAACCGTAGTCGAGTCCGTGCCTCCGCCGGTTTCGACCTTGGCCGCGCGCTGCTCCAGAAAATCGTCCAGTTGATCGCCGGTCTGGGTCTTCGTTCCCGCCCGTGCGCCACACTTCGCCATAAACATCCATCAGCCCGACCTTGTTTGCCGGAACCAGCCGCTCGCCGCCGCGAATCCGAGCCGTGCCGTCAATGGTCGGCAACTCGTGGTCTTCCTGAAGAAAAATCACCATGCCATTCGGCAACTCAATCCGCTTAGGCTGCGCCGGATGAAACGCCGGCAACTTCGGAATCGGTATCTGCTGCCATGGCTGCTGAGAAGGCTGCTGCGCCTGCGCCCACAGGCGCTTAAACCGACACCAATAACGAAAACGAAAAAGAGCAGGAGGCACGACGCGCAATGCGGGAAAAGTCGACGCGCTTCACTGTCCACCTCCCTGCGGCGCCGCACTCGCTCCAGGAGGTCCACCGGCAAACTCGATAATCCCCACCGTCCGATTATCGGAAGTAAACGTCTGATTCGCGACCCGCCGTATGTCCGCCTTGGTCACCTTTTCAATCCGGTCGACCGAGCGGAACAGCTCCCGCCAGTCGTCATAGCGCGACTGATACAGTCCCAGCTCAGACGCCAGCCCTTCGTTCGATCCCAGCGAGCGAATCAGATTTGCCCGCGCTCGCGTCTTGATCATCTTCAGCTCTTCATCCGAGATGTCTTCTTTCTTCAGCCGTTCAATCTCCACATGAATCGCGTCGGCCATTTCCTGCGGCTTGTGCCCCGGAATCGGAAACGCATAAAACGCAAACAGGTGCGGATATTTATTTCCCGGCATCCCGGTAAATCCCGCCGAGTCCGAAGCGATCTGCTTGTCGCGGACCAGCGCCCGGTACAAACGTGAAGTCCGTCCATTCGACATCAAATCGGCGATCGCGTCATACACCTGGTCATCCGGGCTGCGGTAATCCGGACGGTGATAGCCTTCCAGATACAGCGGCTGCGATTGCTCGTGCAGCACCACCGTCCGCTCCGAATTCTGCGGAGGCTCAACCGTGGTCGCCGTGTCCGGCTTGGGTCGCGCCGGAATCCGCGAGAAATATTTCTCAACGATCGGCATCGCTTCCGAAGCTTTCAAGTCCCCAACCACGGTGACCACCATGTTCGAAGGCACGTAATACTTATCGAAAAAATTCTGCGCGTCGGTCGCCGAAAAAGAATTCAAGTCCGAGATCCATCCAATCGTCGGCCGATGATAAGGATGCGCCGCGAATGCCTCTTCCGTGAATTGCTCGAGCAACCGCCCAATGGGGTTGCTGTCGACCCGCATGCGGCGCTCTTCGATCACCACGTTGCGCTCTTTATAAAATTGCCGCATCACCGGATGCAGAAAGCGCTCCGACTCCAGATAAGCCCACAATTCCAGCCGGTTGATGGGGAACGAGTAGTGGTAGCCGGTTTCATCGTAATCGGTGAAGGCGTTCATGTCCTCGCCGCCTTCACTCTCCACAATCTTGCCGAACTCATTGTTGTAAGGAGCGGAGAACTTATCGGCCGCCGCAATCGCGTCCTTCCAGTTTTGCTCCAACTGCTTCAGCTTCTGCTCGTCGCGGTCCACCGGCTTGTCGCGCTCGGCAATGTAAGCCGCATAAGCCTCTTCGACCTTAGCCAGCGCAACTTTTTCGTCCGCATAGTCGCGCGTCCCAATCGTGTCCGTTCCCTTGAACGCCATGTGTTCGAACATGTGCGCGAGCCCGGTCTTGTTCATGGGATCCTGCACCGACCCCGCATCCACATGCGTAAAGAAAGAAAACACGGGAGCCTCCGGCCGCTCGCAAATAATGACAGTGAGCCCGTTGGCCAGCTTCTTCACCGTAGTCCGCTTCTCGAAAGAAGCCAGGTCCTGCCCCAGAGCGAGCGAGCACAGAACGAAACAGACAACCATTGTTTGTATAGAAATTAAGCGGGATTTCATCCTGCCTCCACGAAACAAGATCAAGAAATTCGAAGTTACGTGGAGGCAGGGAAGATTGTCAAACGAGTCGCCGGTGGAGAAACGGGCGCCCTAGCGTCCGCGTAGCGACAGCCGCCCTCGGCTGTCGATGCCGAGCGAAGCTCGTCGCTACCAAACCCGGCAGGCATTCTCCGCAACCATAGGCTGTCCCGCCTTGCATCCAAAAGCCTGCTCGAAGGCGGCCGAATTCTGCACCGCGCCATTCACCCGCCAGCGTCCCGGAGAATGCGGATCGATCAACACCAGCTTCCGCGCCTGCTGATCGGTTACGTTCTGGCACCAGATCTGCCCATACGCAAGAAAGTACCGCTGCGCCGCAGTATATCCATCGATCGGCTTCACCGGCGTATCGCCAATAATGGACAACAGCGCCATGTAAGCCAACTTCAGTCCTCCGTTGTCGGCCGTATTTTCACCCAGCGTCAGCTTGCCATTGAGCTTAATGTCGCCCTTGTCGTCTTTCACCGAGACAAAACTCGAATACTCGTTGGCGGTGCAATCGGCGCGCTGCTCAAATTCCTTGGCGTCCTCCGCCGTCCACCAATCGCGGAAATTACCCTCCGCATCGTACTTGCGGCCCTGGTCATCGAAGCCGTGCGTGAGTTCATGTCCAATCACCACCCCGATGCCGCCATAGTTCACCGCGTCATCCATCAGCTTGCCGTAAAACGGAGGCTGCAAAATTCCGGCGGGAAAGTTGATATCGTTCATCGACGACCGGTAATAAGCATTAACCGTCGGTGGAGTCATCCTCCAATCCTTGCGGTCCGTCGGCTGATCGATCTTCTTGTACAAACGCTGCACCTCGAACGCGCCCGCGCGCATCGCATTGCCCGCATAATCGCCAGGCGTAACCACCACGCTGCTGTAATCGCGCCAAGTGTCGGGATAGCCAATATTGTTGACGATGGCGGTGAGCTTCTCATAAGCCTTTTTCTTAGTCGTGTCCGACATCCAGGTCAGCTGGCCAATATCCTGACGCATGGCGCTTTCAATCGCCTGCACCATCTTCAAGGTGCGCTCCTTGCCTGCGGCGCCGAAGGTGCGATCCACATAGAGCTTGCCCAGAGCCATCCCCAGGCTCGCATCGGTGGACTTCACGCAACGCTTCCAGCGCGGTTCCATCTCTTTCTGTCCCGACAGATACTTGCCGTTGAACAGAAAATCTTCTTCGACGAAAGCGTTGGTCAGCAGCGGAGCGTACGCGTTGATCGTTTTCCAGCGCAGGTACACCTTCCAGTCTTCGAGTGGCAAGGCGTTCAGCTGCTCGTTGACCTGCTTGAAGAAATCAGGATTGCCCACGTTAAGGGAAGTGAACTTCGGCGAGCCATTATCCGCAAAATAGACGGTAAGGTCGAAATTCGGAGCCGCGCCCGCGATTTCCGCAACCGTCATCTTATGGTCGCGAGTCTTGGGATCGCGCCGGAGAGTCCGGTCCATCGACGCCTGCGCCAGCCCCGTCTCCACGGTCAAAACGGCTTTGGCCTCGCCCGCCGCCACCTCCGGCTTGTCCCCGGCCAGTTCGAACATCTTCTGCACATGCTCCACATACTTCTGCCGAGTCTCCACCGACTTCGCATCATCCTTGATGTAATAGTCGCGATCCGGCAGCGTGATCCCTCCCTGATCGAGATACGCAATGGTTTCCATCGAATCGTGCATGTCGGGCTGCGGGTAGAAAGCAAACAGTGCCGGAGTCGAATTTCGATGCATGGCGGCAACCTGTCGAATAACATCCGCTTTCGTCTTGATGCCGCTAATCCCTTCGAGTGCCGTTGTCAGCGGAGCCGTCCCTTTTTTCTCAATCGCACTCTCATCCATGCACGACGCATAGTAATCACCCACCATGCTTTCCGTCGGAGTGTGTTTCCCCGGGGCCTGCGCCTCGGTCAATATGTCCCGCAAAATATAAAGATTGTGCTCCGCAAGTTCGTCGAATCGCCCCCACCGCGACTTGTCCGCAGGAATCGGATTATTCTTCATCCAGGTTCCACAAGAGTATTGATAAAAGTCCACACAGGGATCGGCGGTCTTATCAATGGCGTTAACGTCGAAGGCGGGAATCTCCCGCAGAGCGGAGGAAGCTGGGCCGGAAGAAGACGGACTAGTCTGAGCCAAGCAGAGCACAGCGGCCAGCACCAGTAGCAAAGAAAAAACACAGAAGAATGCGTGTCATGTTTGCCTCGAATGGAGAGACGGCGCAAATCCCCAACCAGACACACTAGACCAAAGCAACCATCCCTTTCAAGTACGGGCCCCGTCACTGCCGCCCGATGCGCTCCACTTCTTTCTTCAGCGCGAGGCGATCAAGTGCCGCCAGAGGCAGAGCAAGAAAAAGGCTGATGCGCCGATCGAGAACAAAAAACGCGTCGCGAAAAGCGTGGTCGATTTCGGCGGAGTCTCCCTGAACGGCGGCAGGGTCGGGAACTCCCCAGTGCGCGGTCATGGGCTGCCCCGGCCACAGTGGGCAGGTTTCCTTGGCGGCGTTGTCGCAAACTGTGAAGACGAAGTGCATCTCAGGAGCGCCGGGGCGCTCGAATTCGTCCCAGCTCTTGCTGCGCAGGCCATCGGTCGAAATTCCAGCCCTCGTAAGCTCCTTCAAGGCCTCGGGACGAACCGTCCCCGCAGGATGACTACCAGCGCTGTAGGCCGTGAAGACAGGCTTTCCCGTGTGGTTGAGAATCGCCTCGGCCATGATCGACCGCGCCGAATTTCCCGTGCACAGGAAAAGAACGTTGTAGTGCGGCTCCATTCCTAATCTCCGATTCGTAAGCACGAAAATCAGATTTGTATCAGGGCTCCGCTTTAGCGATGCCGAGAAACCTCGAAACAAGACGCCCCTTCAGGGGCTGGGCCTGGCCTCCACCGGCACCAGCCAGCGCGCTAGCAAAGTTGCCGCCACCGCACCGACAAGTTGAGCGCCGACGAACCCCGGCACATCGCCCGGTCGTATCCCGGCAAAAGTATCGCTGGCGGCGCGAGCCAGGGTGACTGCCGGATTGGCGAACGACGTCGATGCTGTAAACCAATAGGCCGCGGTGATGTAGGTTCCGACCACCCATGGGACGGCGGAAGGACGCGTGCGCGAACAGCCCAAAATCAGCAACAGCAGTCCGAAGGTCGCGATGAACTCGCTCCACAACTGAGCGGGGCCGCTTCGCCTGTGCCGGGCCGCAAAGAATAGCGGCAGGCCAAACATCAAATGCGCCGCGCCGACGCCACCAAACGCCCCCGCGATTTGTGCGCCCAGATATGACGGCACCTCACGCCAGGAGATTCCACCGTCGAAAGCGACGGCGAGCGTGACTGCTGGGTTGAAGTGCGCGCCCGAGATCGGCGCGAACGTCAGGATCAAGGCGGTCAGCGCGGCTCCCGTGGCGATCGCATTGGCCAGCAGCGCCATCGCGACGTTTCCCGCCGCCAGTCGCTCTCCCATGACTCCGGAGCCCACGACCGCCATCAGCAGAAAAGCCGTGCCCAGAGCCTCAGTCGCAGCACGTCGGACCACATCACGCCCCCTGCGTACGTTTCGGTTTCACCGCGCGTACGAACGCGCTCATGAACTTCCCATCCACTTGCGCCGCGATGGCATCCACGTCAATGCCCGAGCAGGAGAGGAACTCGCGAGCGTCGTCAACACGATAGATTCGCGTCGGCTCAATCTCGATCTGCTCAAAACCGGCAGCGGCGAGCTTGCCGCGATATTCGTTCTCTTCCAAAGCCCCTGCGACACAACCCACCCACGCGAGCACATTTTTGACGAATCTCGGCCGCGATTTCACCGCGTGTCACCACGTCGGAGACTGCGAACCGCCCGCCCGGCTTGAGCACGCGAAACGCCTCGCGCAGCACCCGGTCCTTGTCGGCGGAAAGATTGATCACGCAGTTGGAAATGATGACGTCGACCGTGTTGTCGGGCAGGGGAATGCTTTCCATCTCGCCCTTGAGAAATTCGACGTTCTCCGCGCCCGCCTTGCGCTTGTTTTCGTTTGCCAGCGCGAGCATTTCGTCGGTCATGTCGAGCCCGTAAGCTTTACCGGTTGGCCCCACGCGCCGAGCGGAGAGCAACACGTCGATGCCGCCGCCCGACCCGAGATCAAGCACAGTTTCGCCGGGATTCAGCTTGGCAAGGCCGTTGGGTTGCCGCATCCGAGCGAGGCCAGCATCGCCTCGTCGGGAATCTGCCCGGCCTGCGATTCGTCATAAAGATTCGAGGTAATCGGATCGCAGGAGATCCCGCCGGCCGGGCCAGCTCCACAGCAACTGCTGCCGCCGCTTGTGACGCGCAAGCGCCGCCTGTCCGTATTTTTCTTTTACGACTTCCTTAATATCAATATTTTGCGTCGGGCATGATGGCTTCTCCTATTTACAGAGTTGGACAAGGTCTTCGCGGCTTAAGCGCCTGATTGCGAGTGCAGCACTCGGCATAGAGAAATTGCAGAATTTCGCGCAGTGCTTCGGTGTTAGCGGTGTAACGGAGAAATGTGCCCCGGCGCTCCACCCGCACCAGATCTTCGTTCTTGAGCTTGTCGAGATGGTGGGAAAGCGTGGAGCCGGGGATCTCCAGGTCGTCCTGAATTTCGCTGACTACCAGTCCCTCGGGGTGCGCGGAGAGCAGCAATTGCATGATGCGCAGGCGTGGTTCGGTGCCCATCGCCGAGAACATGTCCGCGTAGCGCGCGACGTGCTCACTGTTCACTCGATTCTTACTGGCAGCGTTTATCATAGTTCGATAATACTAGAAATATAGATAAAAAGTCAAAGAGAGCATCTATACTGGAATGCGCTTTCGAAGTCGCAAACTCGTCACCCCATGTCCACCCCCACCATCGTCGAAGTCCAGGGCCGCAAGCTCAGTCTGACGAATCTGGACAAGGTCCTTTACCCCGCCGCCGCTTTTACCAAAGGGCAGGTGGTCGACTTCTACGTCCGCATCGCGCCCGTCCTTGTGCCGCATCTAGCCGGACGCGCGCTCACCATGAAGCGCTATCCCGAGGGAGTCGACCACGAATATTTCTTCGAAAAGAACGCACCCAAGTTCCGCCCCGACTGGGTAAAGACTGCGCCCATCTGGAGCGAAAGCAACCACCGCACTATCAATTTCCTCCTCGCCAACGATCTACCCACGCTGGTGTGGATCGCGAACCTGGCGTCGATCGAACTGCATCCATCGCTCTCGCTCGCCGAAGACATCGCGACCCCGACCATGATCGTCTTCGATCTCGATCCCGGACCTCCGGCCAATATCGTGCAGTGCGCCCAGGTCGGCCTCTGGGTGCGTGAGATTTTCGATCACTTCGGCCTCCAGAGTTTTCCAAAGACTTCCGGCTCCAAGGGCATGCAGATTTATGTGCCGCTGAATACGGCGACCAGCTACGAGCAGACGAAGTCCTTTGCCCACGCCCTGGCGCGCTTGCTCGAACAGGAGCATCCCGACCTGGTCGTTTCCGATATGAAAAAGGCCGTGCGCACCAATAAAGTATTGGTCGACTGGAGCCAGAACGACGCACACAAGACGACCATCTCGGTGTACTCGCTGCGAGCGCGCGAGCATCCAACCGTGTCAACGCCGATCACCTGGGAGGAAGTCGAGCAGGCGCTAAAGAAAAAAGATGCGGAGCGATTGGTGTTCGAAGCGAAAGACGTCCTCGCGCGCGTGGAGAAATTGGGCGACCTGTTCGAGCCAGTGCAGAAACTGAAACAGAAACTGCCGCAGTTGGCAGGACTCGCTGCCGGATCGACGAAAGAGAAAGAGAAAAAAGAAAAGAAGAGGGAAACCGTCAGCATCGCCGCCCAGGCTGAAGCGCGGCCTCGCCCAACGCCCAATCAAGAAAAAGACAAACACAAAGCCGAAAGGGAAGCACCGCCGCGGACGAACCAGCGTCGCACGGGATTTTGGGTGGCGCAGCGCTTCAGCGCTGCGGTGACAGTTATAAGTCGGCTTTAGCCGCTGAGGGCCATATGGCGCATCTCTACGTAGGCACTTCCGGATGGGCGTATCCAACCTGGAAACCCGCTTTCTATCCGGAGAAACTCGCGCAGAAAAAATTCCTGAACTTCTACGCCTCGAAATTGAATGCCGTCGAAGTCAACTACACCTTCCGCCAGTTGGTGAAAGAGACGACCGTCCAGAACTGGATCGCCGAAACCCCCGACCATTTTCGTTTCACCATCAAAGCCCACCAGGTGCTAACCCACATCAAGCGCCTGAAGAACGCGGAAGAATTCCTGCAGCGCTTCTTAGGCACGCTGGAAGCTTTGGAGCGCGCCCGGCGTCTCGGCCCGCTGCTTTTCAACTCCCGCCAAACTTCAAAGCAGATCAGGCGGTACTCACCGAATTTCTGAAACACCTGCCGCGAAGCGTGCGCGCAGCATTTGAATTCCGCCACGAGTCGTGGCTCTCCGACGCGACATGGGAGGCGCTGCGCGAGCGCAACATCGCCCTCTGCGTGGCCGAGACCGAAGAGCGCGACACGCCCGACGTAGTCACCGCCGACTACGCCTACTATCGCTACCGCAAGCCCACCTATACCGCCGAAGAGCGCAAAGCGATGGTCGCGCGCATTCGTGAGCACCTCGCCGCCGGTCGCGACGTCTTCGCCTACTTCAAGCACGAAGAGACGCCCGAAGGCGTGTTGTACGCAGTCGATGTGCTGCAATCCACCGCCAACCAAGTTAAAAGTTAGAAGTCAGATTGCTGAGGTGAAAACGGACAGCCGCTGCGAAGCTCTTGATCTTCACCTCTGCAATCCAACCTCTAACCTCCGACCTGGCGGTTCCCCCGCATCCCGCTCGTTACTTTGCGGGTTCCTCCCCACATCTCATACTCGTCTCATGGCCTCAGACGCCAACTTGCGGACTCTTTCTGCCTTCCTCGACTACCTGCGCGTAGAGCGGGGCTCGGCGAAGTTGACCATCGCCGCGTACACCAGCGACCTCGCGCAGTTCGCCGAGTTTCTCGAGAAGCGTCACATTCTTCTGAGCGGAGCACGGCGCGAAGACGTGCGCCAATACATTCAGGAATTATTTTCCAATGCGCTCGACGGCCGCTCGGTGGGAAGAAAGCTGTCGGCCATCCGCCATCTTTATCGCCATTTGCTGCTCGATGGAAAGATTGACAAGGATCCGACCCTGAACATCGACCTGCCGAAGCAGTGGAAGGTGCTCCCCAAGGCGCTGAGCCGCGACGAAGTCGGAGCCATGCTGTGCGAAACAACTCCGGCCGCAACGACTCTCGGCCACACAAAGCCGCGCAATGAAACCGTGCGAGGGCAAGCGCTCGCCGCTCCGCGATCGCGCCATGATCGAACTTCTCTACGCCGGAGGCGTACGCGTCTCCGAAGTCTGCGACGCGCGTCTCGAAGACCTGAAGCTCGACATGGGATACATCCTGGTGCGCGGCAAGGGCGACAAGGAGCGCATGGTGCCCCTCGGTGTGCCCGCCCAGCAGGCCTTGCAGCAATACTTGAAAAACAGCAGGGAAGTGATTTCCAAGAAAAAGAATTCCTCGCTCCTGTTTCTGGGCACGGGCGCCCGGCGTTTGACCCGGCAGCGCATCTGGCAGTTGGTGGGCAAGGCGAGTCTCTTCCTCCGGACGCCACGCCAGTCCGCACATGCTCCGTCACTCCTGCGCCACGCATATGGTGGAGAATGGAGCCGATCTCCGCACCGTGCAAACCATCCTCGGACACTCCGACATTTCGACGACGCAGATTTACACCCACGTAGCGCTCGACCGCCTGAAGAGCGTATACGCAAAGCATCATCCGCGGGCGAAGGCGAAGGCTGAATTCACCACGGAGCACGAGTACTGTGTAACCTTTCTAATTTCTCGAACCAGTCAACACGTCCATACGGCGGAAATGGTTTTGAATTCCAAATTTCAAAGTGACTCATTTCTTCATGGTGGATCGGCTCCACAGACTGAGCGGCGCATAGTCGGCCGAACCATCGTCGAGCGCGCCACCGACGACTTCCTGCGCCACCTGCGCGAGCGCAACGCCTCAGCGCACACCATCAAGGCCTACACCGGAGATCTCGACGCCTTCGCCTCCTATATCGGCCCGCGCGATTGGAAGACAATCGACCACATCGCCATCCGCGGCTTCCTCTCGCATCTCTACGACAAAGGATTAGGCAAGACCTCCGTAGCCCGCGCCCTGGCCGCCGTGCGCTCGCTCTATCGCTGGTTGGCGCAAGAAGGAGTGGTCGAGCAGAATCCAGCCAAGCTCGTCTCCACGCCCAGGCTGGCCAAAAAACTCCCGCGCGTTCCGACGATCGAAGAAATGAACAACATGCTCGACGGCAAAATGCCCGAGGTGGCATCGTTTCCCGAGCGCGATCGTCTGCTCTTCGAACTGCTCTACGGCTGCGGCATTCGCAACTCCGAACTGGTCGGCATCAATCTCGATGACATCAGCATGAGCAACGAAGCCATCCTGATTCGCGGCAAAGGCAAAAAAGAACGCTTCGTCCCCTTCGGAGGCTCCGCGCTATCGGCCCTAGCCATCTACCTGCCGTGGCGCCAACAACTGCTCGCCACGCTAAGACTAAATCTAAAATTAAAAACGAAGCCGGAAAAAGGCAGTCCCGCCCTGCTCGTCAACCAGCGCGGCGGACGCCTGACCACCCGCAGCGTAGGACGCATAATCAAACGCATAGCGGTCGCCAAGGGGCTATCCCCAGAAGTTCATCCCCACACCCTGCGTCACGCCTTCGGCACGCACATGCTAGAAGAAGGAGCCGACCTCCGCGCCATCCAGGAACTGCTAGGCCACGAGCGCCTGGCAACCACGCAGCGCTACACGCAGCTCTCGGTCAAGCATGTGATGAACGTTTATGATCAAACGCATCCGCGGGCAAAGTGACCCTAATTTCCATGACAAAGTAGTGAAAACCGTTATATATAACAAATATCTCTACCTATAGCCATGCTCACCCCTATTTCTCTTCTTGGCGGATTGATCTTGGCGGATTGAAGATGATGTGAGGAATAGCGCCGGCCGTTTATCGCGGAGTGGAGCGTTGGTTTTATGTGCGCTGCTCCTGCGTCTCAGCGTGTCAGACGCGCAGGAGATATGAGCCTGGGCACTCTATCGGCAAGGTCTCGACCAGAGGAGACCTGGTCGTCCTGGAATTGGATGACGGCGCGATTGGTGACACAAACCTCTTCGACCTCACCGGCCGCACGCTGCGCTTCACGCCCGAGGGTTCCCGCTATCGCGTGGAGAATGGGGCCTTGCCTTGGGATTCGGACTTCGGTCCTGAACTCGCCGGTGCCGAAGTTATTCTCCACCAGTTCGCCTTTCCTTTCTCAGGTAAGCCGTGGAACTCCTTCCGCGTTGGCACAACGGGATCGATCCGCTTTGGCTCCGCTGAAAGGGACATCAGCCCAGACCCTTACGGCAGAATCGATGGCGGAGTTTCCCTGGGCCGGTTCGATCAGTTGGCCGAGGCCGCCGGCAGACTGGCATCACTACATCGGCAGACAGCGCTCCCACCATCTGCGTGTTTCTAAAGCCCCGGATGTCCGGACCTCATTATGTAAAGGAACTGCCCGACCGTGTGGTCATCACATGGAATCTCACTGAGCCGTTCGGAAGTCTCCTGGATTTCACCTGGTTCAAGACGATCAATCGCTTCCAGGCTGTGCTGCATCGTGACGGCTCCATTGAAATGTCGTACAAGGAACTCTCCGCCAAGGACGCCATCGTTGGTATTTACCCGGTGGTTTCGGGAATTCGCAGTCCCAAGGTTCACCTTTCCTCCCTGACGGGCAAGGATGGGCCGTTTACCATCGTGTACGAATCGTTCCACTACCTTGCTCTGCCCAGACCCGCAGGATCTATCCTGCACAATCATTAAAGCTCTCGGCGACAAGTTCGACTTCCTGGCCTACTACTCCGACTTTCGTGTCGATAGCCAGGAAGCAGCACTCCGGGTGATGGCCCAGTGGAAGGCAATCTGACGGGGATCGGGCCAACCCAGCACGACCCCGACCCTGACACGCACTGCACCCAGGGCAGATTTCAGTTGCAGTTCGCACAGCCCGTGTACGTCGGCTCGAACGAAATGCAAGCACGCCCTCCCGACACGGCGCCCGTCGGAAGCGTTCACGATATAACCTTTTACACTCGCCAACTCGACGAGGCTTCACCCGAAGGAAAGTCCCTTCCCTACAACTACGCGGTAGGGCACCTCGGGCATGAGGTGGGCCACCGCTGGGCCGCATATGTCTCCGCAAAAGTCGGCGGAGAGACAATTTCCCTTGGCCCTTGGCCGCACTGGGCGCGAGGATTGCACGCCCCCGTTGCATTCCCCTATTCGCGGCCCACGGAGGCATCGACCATGGGAGGGGGCGTCTGGCAGGACAATTTCGATGGAACCTACACCCAACTCCATGACGGCTACTTCGTGCCGGCGACGGGCTATTCCTATCTTGACCTTTACCTGATGGGCTTGATCTCCGCCGCGGAGGTGCCGGACTTCTTCATCCTGGAGAACCTCGTGCCCGCCGGTCAGGACGCCAACGGGCACTCCATATTCAAAGCTGATCGAACAAAAGTCACGATTCAAGACGTGATCGGCGCAGAAGGGCAGCGTTTACCCGATGTTGATCACTCGCAAAGAAAATTCAACACTGGCATCGTCGTCGTGGTCGGGCACGGACAAAGCCCGAGCCGCGAACTCATCGAACGAGCCAACGGAATTCGGCGGCAATGGATCGATTACTGGGAAACCGCCACCGGACATCGCGCATCGATGACGGTGAATCCACGCTGAGCGCGTCCGCGCGAGGCAATTCGCCCCTTAGGCATCCAGCAATCCAACCTCCGCCGCTTCGCTTTGAAAAAAATCCCGATTACCCCCGTAACTTTGCACCCACGAGCCCTTGCTTGAACATGACTGCAGGGCGTTTCTACTCGCGCCAGGAAAGTAGACAAACGGATCCCCCGACATGACTAAACAGACATGACTAAACCCGCTTGACAAAAAAAGATGAGTAAAATCGCCAAAGAAAGTCTCCTGCTGTTATCGCTATTCCTGATTGCTGCGATGGTGCAATTCTTCGCCCAGTCGCTGCCCATGGCGCTCTGCATTTATTTTCTGCCGACTCTGTACTCGGCGTATCACTTCGGACGCCGCCACGCCACTCTCACCGCCTTTGCCTGCGTATTCCTGGTCCTCCTGCTCAACTTCTTGAACAAGATGATGCCAGAGCACAAGGTGCTGTCGTTGCCCGATGAGCAGCTGTTCAACTTTGCCATCTGGGCCGGCGTTTTGGTGGTGGCCAGCTACTTCATGGGCACTCTCTACGAGCGCAAGCAGGCGATGACCGCCGACATCCGCGAAAGTTTCAGCGGGCTGCTGCTGGTGCTGCAACATTTCATGGCCAACGGGAAGCTCGGCATAGGCGGAAACCTGCGGGTGGTGGAGGCGGCGACCAGAATCGCCGAGTCGATGGGCTTGGGATCGGATCGCGTCGAGTTGCTGCGGTCGGCGGTGTTGCTGCGGGATCTGAGCAAGATCGGGATCACCAACGACATTCTGTACAAAGCCGCCGATATGAGCCGCGACGAAGTGGTTGCAAGTTTCCGCAAGCAGCGCAAGTCCGATACGCGCGCCCAGGAGGTCGGCAATTCGCTGCGCCGGGTGATTCCGATCATCATCGCGCAGCAGATTGTGGAGAGTCAGGGAGCGCGTTCCGTCAACGTTCCCATCGAGGCTCATATTCTGGCGGTGGCGGACGCATATCAGAAATTGATCAGCGGCGCGGATGGCAAGGCGCTGTCGCCTGACCAGGCCGAGGCGGAGATTGTGGCGGGAGCAGGACAGAGGTTCCACGCCGGCGTGGTGGAAGCCTTCGCGAAAATCATATGCGGGCGAGCCCAGAGCGCAGGGGCGTAAAAGGCGGTCGTTGGTCGCTGGTCGTTCGTCGTTGGTAAACCCGCGAACGACTAACGACTCGCGACTAACGACTAACGACTAGCGACTGTTTCTCAATTCCTCCCACATGGCCACCACTCTGGTCTTCAGCTTCGACGTCAGTTCGTCATACGCCGCCTCGCTCGCCGCACTCAGCGGCGGAGGTTGAATTGGTTTGCCGAATACCAATTGCAAATCGGCGAACTTGGGAAACTTCTTGTGGCGCGGCCAGGCTTCGTAGAAACCCTCGATCGCGACCGGGACAATCGGAGCCTGCGCATGAATCGAGAGAATCGCGGCACCCTTGCGGAATATTCTTGGGTTGCCGTCGTCGGTGCGCTCGCCCTCAGGATAAAGAATCAGAATGTGTCCCTGACTGAGGCCGAAAAATCCGGCGCGCATGGCCGACACCAGGTTCGCGTCAGGATCGACGACCGCCACACGAAGCCATCGTGCCAGGCGCCGCATGAATCCTTTGCCGAAAATGTCGCTCGTGCCCACCGCAAAGGTGTTGCGAAACAGGCCCCACGGCATCGCCCCCGCCATCACCAGCGGATCGACATAGCTCTGGTGATTCGAACAGATCAGATACGGGCCTTTTTCGGGAAGATTTTCAAGTCCGCGGAGTTTGAGGTGAAAGCGGTCAAGCGCAAAAAGATAGATCAGCCGTCCGACAGGAGAAAGAAAAAGACTTCAGCAAAAACATTGTGGCGCGCCAGTGCGAGCACCTCGGGATCGGTCACCGGCTCGCTCAAGATTGTCGACCAGGCCGGCTGCTGCCGCTCTGGCTTGGCCCTCGCCGCGGCTCGCGCTGGCGAGAACGGCATCGACCAGGTCGCGCACGGAATAAATTTCCGCCAGCTGCGACTCGGGCACTTCGCCGCCAAGTTGCTGCTCGAGCGCGGTCAGCAGTTCAACGCGCTGCATGGAATCGAGTCCTAAATCGAGTTCGAGATTGTGGCTGGGACGAATCGCGTCGAGGCGGTTCAGCGAAGACTCCCGCGACGACTCCTGAATGATGGCGAGGGCGCGTTTCACATCTTCGCGCTGCAGCCACAATTGCTCGTCGCCGGTCAGTGGCTTCTCTTTCTCCGCGCCCGCGTCGGAATCGCCGACGCCGCTTTGTTTCAGCTCCCGAACTTTCTTTTCAATCTGGAAACGCTTTAACTTGCGCGTCGTTGTGCGCGGCAGGTCTTCCTGCCAGATGTCATAGCTCCCCAGACGTTTGGTGGAGGCGATCTTGTGCGAGAGCGCCTCGATGGCGAGGCGGATCGCCTCTTTCGAGTTGACGATCTTGCGCTCGCGCAGCAGTTCAAAATTGGGCACGACCACGGCATGCAGCCGCTCTGAGGTCGGATCTCCCGGACGCGCCTCCAGCGCCATCACACAAATCTCTTTCACGTACGGCGCCTGCAGGTAGTGCGCCTCAATCTCTTCGGGATAAACATTTTTTCCGTTGGCGAGGACGATGACTTCCTTGCGCCGCCCGGTGATGAATAGATTGCCGGAGGAATCGAAGTAGCCCAGATCGCCGGTGTAGAGCCAGCCGTCGCGAAGCACCTCGGCCGTCGCCTCGGGACGATTCCAATATCCCTTCATCACGATGGCGCCGCGGATCGCAATCTCACCCACGGGCGGCGCGCCGTCTTCCACGGTTGAGGGTCCACAATTCTGGCTTCGACTCCGGGAAAAGGCCGTCCCACCGAGCCAAATACGACGTGCCCCGGAGGATTGATGAAAGCGCCGCCTGTGGTTTCCGTCAGCCCGTAGGCATTCAAAACGTCGATGCCAAAAGAGTAGAAATCGCGGGCGATGGCGGGATCGAATCGCGAACCGCCGGTGACCAGATAGCGCATTCGGGAACCGAGGGTGGCGTGAATCTTGCCGAAAAAGAGTTTGCCCGCGTTGATTCTGAACCGGCGCAGTCCGCGGTTGAACGCCATCAGCGTGCGCACCAGCCGCAGCGTGAACTTGCCGCGCTTGTTCAGCTCTTTGAAAATGCGCTCATGAATCAGGTAGAAAAACTGAGGCACAACGCAAAACGCGGTGATGTCGCGCTCCTGCAAAGCGCGCAGCAACTCGGTCGTGTTCAGCGTCTCCAGGTACACGACGCGCGCGCCATTGAACAGAGGCAGGAAAAGATTGGCCATCTGCGCGAGCACGTGAAACATGGGGAGAATTCCCAGCAGCGCATCGGTAGACTCAATCTTGATTATCGCGAGCACGGAATTTGCCTCACCGACGAGGTTGGCGTGGGTGAGCATCACGCCCTTCGGATCGGCCGTGGTGCCCGAGGTGTAGAGCAACGCCGCCAGGTCGCTCTCAGCCGGGACGATGGGCTGAAACCCGGCAGGGCCGGCGGCAAAGATGGAGTCGAGATCGGCTTTGAAAACGGCTTCGCCCGCTGTTGCCGGCGTGAGATTCTGCTCGACTGCCGCCGACGTCATCACCAGACCTATGTTGAGCCCCGTCGACCGCCGCTGTCGCCACCGGAAGATGCTTCACATCGCAGAACAGCAGGGAAGCCCCGCTGTCGATCAGTAACTTCTTCACTTGCTCGGCCTGGAAAGCGGTATCAAGCGGAACCGCCGTTCGGCCGGCGGCGATGATTCCTAAATACGCGGCCACCCACCGTGGATGGTTTGCCGCCAGAATCGCCACGCGCGCGTCTCGCGGAACCCGCGTTGAGAGCCAGTTCGCCACGCTCTCCGACATGCGAGTCAGTTCCGCAAAGGTGACTCGCTCCACCGTCTGCTGCCGTTGAATCTCGAGGGCAATGTTGTCGGGGAACTTTCGGGCCGATTCCTGAAATCGCTGATAGAAGGCGGGCATGTCCGAGGTGAATATACTAAAGACAGCTGGGGAAAACTAGGAACCGAGCTGATCTAACGCGCGATCCGTCACCCGTCGCGAAGTGACGCTAGGCCGCCAAAGCCAATTCCATTCCTCGCGCATCTAATGTGCTAGGCTTTTAATGATAGGTTGGGACGCGTGTCCTCTGAAGGGTTTCTGTTTTGATCAACACTTTGCTGGGCAAGATTTTCGGGACCAAGAACGAGCGCGAGGTCAAGCGCCTGCTGCCTCGGGTGGAGGCCATCAACGCGCTCGAGCCGGAGATACAGAAGCTCTCCGACGACCAACTCCGCGCCAAGACTGAGGAGTTTCGCGCCCGCATTCAGGAGCGTCTTAGCTCGATCGCCGAGGAACCCGCAGCCAATCCCGATTCCCCAGACACTGATCTCCAGAAGACCGATCTCCAGAAGACCGATCTACAGAATACCGACGTCCAGAATCTCCAGTATAGCGACCGTCAAAAAGAAATCGAAGAGGAGCGCAACCAGGCGCTTAAAACCGTTCTCGACGAATTGCTGGAGGAAGCGTTTGCCGTGGTCCGCGAAGCCGGATGGCGCGTGCTCAACATGCGGCACTTCGACGTGCAGTTGATCGGCGGCATGGTGCTGCACCAAGGCAAGATCGCCGAGATGAAGACCGGCGAAGGCAAAACGCTGGTCGCCACGCTGCCGGTATATCTGAACGCGCTGTCCGGACGCGGCGTGCACGTGGTCACCGTCAACGACTACCTGGCCAAGCGCGACTCCGAGTGGATGGGCAAGCTCTACACCTTCCTTGGCCTGACCGTGGGCGTGATCGTCCACGACCTTGATGACGTGCAGCGGCGCGACGCCTACGCCGCCGACGTGACCTACGGCACCAACAACGAATTCGGTTTCGACTATCTGCGCGACAACATGAAGTTCGACCTGCGCGATTGCGTGCAGCGCGTGCACAACTTCGCGCATCGTCGACGAAGTCGATTCCATCCTGATCGACGAAGCGCGCACCCCGCTCATTATTTCAGGCGCCAGCGAAGAGTCCACCGACAAGTACTACAAGGTGAACCGCATCATCCCCAAGCTGGAAATGGGCGAAGAGATCGATACGCAGCCGGGCGAGCCAAAGATCCTGACCGGCGACTACGTGGTCGACGAAAAACACCGCACCATCACGGTCACCGACGACGGCTGGGAAAAAGTCGAGAAGCTGCTGGGCATCGGCAACATCGCCGATCCCGGAAAACTGGGACCTGAAGCATCACGTCGAGACCGCCGTCAAAGCGCATGCGCTCTACCGGCGCGATGTCGAGTACGTGGTGAAAGACGGCGAAGTCCTCATCGTGGACGAGTTCACCGGGCGCCTGATGCCGGGCCGGCGCTGGTCTGACGGGCTGCACCAGGCGGTCGAAGCCAAAGAGAACGTGAAGATCGAGCGCGAGAATCAGACGCTCGCCACCGTCACCTTCCAGAATTATTTCCGCATGTACAAGAAGCTGGCCGGCATGACCGGTACGGCCGAAACCGAAGCGCCAGAGTTCGACAAGATCTACCGGCTGGAAGTCGTCGTCATTCCGACCAATCGAACGCTGCTGCGCATCGAGAATCCGGACATCGTTTATCGCACGGAGAAAGAAAAATATTTCGCGGCTTCCGACGAAATTCAAAGGCTGCACGAGAGCGGCCAGCCGGTGCTGGTGGGCACGACTTCGGTCGAAAAGTCGGAGCGGCTTTCTGAGCTGCTGAAGAAAAAGGGCATCAAGCACGTCGTCCTGAACGCCAAGTATCACGAGAAGGAAGCGGAGATTGTCGCGCAGGCCGGACGCAAAGGCGCGATCACCATCGCCACCAACATGGCCGGCCGCGGCACCGACATTCTGCTGGGCGGCAATCCCGAATTCATGGCCAAGCAGGAATGCGTGAAGAAGGGAATTGCGCAGCCGATCCGCGCCGCGCAAGGCAAGATCGAAGCCGAGGTCGACGATCCCAACCGCACCTTCTTGTACTACGGCGGCAATGAGTACGCGGTCCGACCGATCAGTGGAACGAAATCTTTACGCGCTACAAGAGCGATACCGACGCGAGCACGATGAAGTCATTGCAGCGGGCGGGTTGTTCATCTTCGGCACCGAACGCCACGAAGCGCGCCGCATCGACAATCAGCTCCGCGGACGCGCCGGCCGCCAGGGCGACCCCGGCTCCTCGCGCTTCTATCTTTCGCTGGAAGACGACCTGATGCGCATCTTCGCCAAGGAGTGGATTTCGAATCTGCTGCAGCGGCTGGGCATGGAAGAAGGCGTGCCCATCGAATCGCGCATGATTACGCGGCGCATCGAAGGCGCGCAGAAAGCCGTCGAAGGGCAGAACTTCGAGGCCCGCAAACACCTGCTTGAATACGACGACGTGATGAACAAGCAGCGCCAGGCGGTCTACGGGCTGCGCCGCCGCTTGCTGGAAGGCCTCGACCAGAAGGATCTGATCCTCGAAGATTACGTTCCGGCATTCTCGGCGACCTGCTCGAGGCATTGTCCGCCGAAAGAGCACGCCGACAACTGGGACCTCAAGGCCTGAAGAGACCAGATCTTCACTCGCTTCGGCGTGGACATCTACGCCGAAGGCGTTGAGCCTGAAAAGATGAATCGCCAGGAATTGGGCGACGCGATCTTCGACAAGCTCAAAGAGCGCTACGACGCCAAAGAGGAGCTGATCGGCGCCGAGGCGATGCGCCACCACGAGCGCATGATCATGCTGAGCGTGATCGACCAGCAGTGGAAAGATCACCTGCTCTCGATGGACCACCTGCAAGAGGGCATCGGCCTGCGCGGCTACGGCCAGCACGATCCGCTGGTGGAGTACAAGCGCGAGTCGTTCGACATGTTCGAAGCCATGATGCAGCGCTTCGAGGAAGAGACGGTTCGGTACCTGTACCTGATGCAGAGTCATGGAGCGGCCGCCCGCCCCGGGAACGATGGCCGGTGGCGGAAGCAGCCCGTAAAGCGATCTTGTCCGGCAAGGGCCGATGCCGGCGTGCCTTCAATCATCACCGGCGGCGAGGCGGCAACGGACGCCCGCCGCGCCAGATCGCTACCTCCGTGGACGAAATGGAAGAAGCCTTCCAGCGCAGCAAGAAGTCGGAACTGGAGCAGGCGCGCATGGCCGGCGCCGGCGACATGCAAGTGCAGCAGGTCGTGCGCCGGGGAAAAAGTCGGGCGCAACGATCCTTGCCCTTGCGGCAGCGGCAAGAAATATAAGAAGTGCTGCGGGGCGAATTAGTGGAACTATTCCTCGCCGATACGCTTGGAGATCTTTGCTCGTGTTGTGACGGGGCTCCGCCCCGTCCATGCCGGCTAAGCGCCTTTTGATTTTCCGCTAATCGCCTTGAATGTCATCTCCGTGGCCTTGCTTCGCGTGCGCCGCTTCCATTCAAAGAACATAGGGGCGTAGGTCTGAGTGATGTAATCGTTCCGGGCGATCCCGCAGCGCCCGCGCCGTGCGGTCGATCCATCGCGGCGGCCCTTCGATCTCGCCGAAATTTCCAATCGGAGTCTCGTCGATCACGACGTGTCCTTTGCCGTCGCTCCACTCCGCGCGATATTTCTCGTAACGGAAGGTTGGCTTGAACCCGAGCGCGCGTAGGATGGCGTCCATTTGCTGGCCGTTCTCCACGCGTGTTTCCAGTTCAACGCGGACTTTATGGACGCCTGCCTTGCCCTTCGTCTTATGGGTCAGTATCCAGGTCTCGCCGTACTTGCGCAGGCGAAGCAACTCGCCCCGCTTGCGCAGCTTCTGGCCGGGCAGATCGTAGAGTGAGTTCATTTCGTGGGTGGAGCGGGTGAGCTGTTTGAAGCCTGCACGTTTCAGCGCACGACTCAGCGCGCGCAGATTCACAATTCGAAATTTAATTTCGATTTCCTTCGGCATTCCGAAATCATAACCGCCAAGACGCCGAGGACGCGGAGAAAAGAGGATCCGAACTCTTGCGCCGCAGGCAACCGCCGAGCTTGCGCTCGGCTGGACGGGCGAGGGCACCCGCTCCCCACACGCACTCCGGATCTGGCGGCGAAAAACTCTTAAGTCTTCGGCTCGATCTCGGACTCTCGCTCCCGCCGATGGAACCAGCTCATGTGCGGCAGTTCGCGCTCGACCTTCCTTCGTTTCGCGATCAGTTCCGCCGTGATTGACACGGCGATCTCTTCCGGCGTGATCGCCCCAATATCCAGCCCGACCGGCGCGTGCACACGGTCGAATAGATGCGCCGGCAGGCCTTCCGCTTGCAGCTCTTTGAAGATGGTGATGGTCTTTCGCTTCGACCCAATCATCCCGACGTAACGCGCCGGAGTCTGCACCGCCCAGCGCAGCATGCGCATATCGTCGCGGTGCCCGCGCGTGACGATCACGATGTACGAAGATTCGCTCGGCGTAATCTGCGCCGCGGCCTTCTCGAAATCTTCGGCGATCACCTGCTGCGCTTCGGGAAAGCGTTCGCGGCTTGCGTAGGCTTCGCGATCATCGATTACGGTGACGTCGAAGCCGGCGATTCGTGCAACTTTGTAAAGGCTGGCCGCCACGTGGCCTGCACCGAAAATATAAAGGTCCGCCGGAGGCAGAACCGGCTCCACGAAAATCTCGAGCGTACCGCCGCAGACGAGGCCGGTGTCGTACTTGGGATCCTGATTCAGATCAAACGTCAGGGTGCGCGGCTTCTCCGATTCCATCACTTCGCGCGCCGCCTGCCAGACCTCGGCCTCAACGCAGCCGCCGCCGATGGTTCCGACGATCGAGCCATCGTCGCGCACCAGCATTTTCGCGGTCTTAAACGAAGGAATCGAGCCGCGCACGTTGACGATGGTCGCCACCGCCCCGCGGCGTCCGTCTTTTCGCAGGCGGACGATTTCCTCGTAGAGGTCCATGTGCTGATTATGGGTCGCGGAGCGGGAAGGTCAATTGACGCGGAGTTGAGGTCAAGACTCGCTCGACTGATCGCCAGTGGGTGCAGCGCCCTGCAAACCATGATCGAGCCTCGGGGCATCTGAGGGACTGCTGGCGGTTAGTGGGCACTTGGATACTGTCGGACTGCGCCATAGCTGCGCTCGACTGCAGGCTGATGGGCCACTCGCGGCTTCGCAGGCCGTGTCCGTACGCAGGACGTCCAGACGTGGTCTGTGGTACGCTCTAGATCTGTGGAAGTTCATGCTGTGTGGACATCACGTCGCATTTGGCCATGTCGGTGTACAGTTCCTTGCAGTGCGTCAGATCGAGCTCAGGAGCGCTCATGAAAGCCGTTCGCATTCATCAATTCGGTGGGCCGGAAGTTCTGACCTACGAAGACATCCCCGATCCCAAGCCGCGCAAGGATCAAGTCCTCATTCGCGTGCGCGCCTGCGCTCTGAACCATCTTGACCTCTGGGTGCGCAACGGTCTGCCCGGCGTTAATCTGCCGCACATCCTGGGCAGCGACGTCGCCGGCGAAATCGTTGAAGTCGGCGAGTACATCACCGGCCTCAAGGCCGGACAGCGCGTGCTGCTTGCGCCCATGCATTTTCTGCAATCACTGCGCGAAGTGCGTTGCCGGCCTGCAGAATCAGTGCCCCCAGTTCTCCGTGCTCGGGAACCGCGTGGACGGCGGCAACTGTGAACTGATTGCGGTGCCGGCGGTCAACGTCATTCCCATTCCCGACGCGCTCGATTTCAACGAAGCCGCCAGCGTTCCGCTCGTCTTCCTCACCGCCTGGCACATGCTCACGGGAC
Organism: uncultured Acidobacteriaceae bacterium; assembly: GCA_963760175.1. Taxonomy (GTDB): domain Bacteria; phylum Acidobacteriota; class Terriglobia; order Terriglobales; family Acidobacteriaceae; genus Acidiflorens. The sequence continues at coordinate 28,654 of CAVXBU010000007.1, read as the reverse complement.
GCGCCGCCATCCGTCCCGGGCAGACCGTGCTGGTGCTGGGAGCGAACTCAGGTGTCGGCATCGCCGCCATCCAGATCGCGAAACTGTTTCGCGCGCGCGTCATCGCCACCGCGGGCGACGAGCGCAAAATGGAGCGAGCCCGCGAACTGGGCGCCGATTTCGTCATCAACCATTATCAGCAGAAAATTTCGCAGGAAGTCCGCAAGATCACCAACTTCGAGGGTGTCGACATCGTCGTCGAGCACGTCGGGCCGGCCACCTGGGAGGAGAGCATGAAATCGCTCAAGCCCGGCGGCACAGCTCGTCACCTGCGGCGCGACGACGGGACCGAAAGTCGAACTTGATCTGCGATTCCTGTTTTCACGCCAGCTGTCGTTGCTCGGATCGTACATGGGCACGATGAGCGAACTCCATGAAGTGCTCGGGCATGTTTTGCCGGACGGCTCAAGCCCGTCATCGACCATATTTTTCCCTTGAAGAGAAATCCGCACCGCGCACGAATACATGGAGAAGAGCCAGATGTTCGGCAAGATCGTGCTGAATCCGTAGATTTGACTTTAGCGAGTCGCCGAACGCGCGGGAAGTCATTGGCGACAGTGCGAGTCGATCGTGCAAGCGTTGACGTCATTACCGATCTCCACGGACTGTGGAGGACGCTGAAGGAAGCTGCTGGGTTCGGATGGTAACAATCTATCGAAGTGCAGTGGTACTAAGCATGGCTTGCCAAGGTTGATCACGCGTCTTTTGGAAATCCATTGAACCGCAACTGAGCTCGATTTGTCGTGCTGTGTTCAAGAGCAAGGGCTACGGTGCCTCGCTCGAGTTGCGGAAGCTCTATCAGTTGGTCTCTGACGATGCAGCTGCACAGCTCCACCAGATTCGCGTGATCGACGAGTCGCCGAGGATTATCTTTATCCAGAAAACTACTTCGTCGTTGTGCAAGTTCCCCAGTCGGACGAAGAAGGCTTCTGCGCGCCGCTCACTGTCAGCGGCTAGCGGCTCAGTTTTCCTCGGATGACTCGTATCCCTTCGCGCTCAGGCCCTCTCTGCGGTTAAAATAGACCCATGCCGCACGAACTCAGTTTCGGCCCCTACGTTGACGTCGAAAACGGCAAGAAGGTAGTCAAGGAACTCGTCTTCGGAGACGGCGTGCCCGAAGGCATCGTCATGACCACGCTCGACTCGACCGTCAACTGGATGCGCAAGAATTCCATCTGGCCGATGACGTTTGGCCTCGCCTGCTGCGCCATCGAAATGATGTCCATGGGCGCCTCGCGCTTCGATATCGCGCGCTTCGGCGCCGAAGTATTCCGGCCATCCCCGCGGCAGTCGGACCTGATGATCATCGCCGGCCGCGTCTCCAACAAAATGGCGCCCGTGATTCGCCAGCTCTGGGAGCAGATGCCGGAACCGAAGTGGGTCATCTCGATGGGCGCATGCGCGACTTCCGGTGGCGTTTTCAATAATTACGCGCTCGTGCAGAGCGTCAACCAGGTCATTCCCGTGGATGTCTACGTCCCCGGCTGTCCGCCGCGTCCCGAGCAGTTGATCTATGCGATCACGCTGCTGCAGGAAAAAATCATGATCGAACGCGGCACGGTGAAGAAGGCGTTGAACCTGGTTCCAGCGGGCGAGTAACCCGATCAGACGATCGGGCCGCGTAAGTTCATGTCCAAGCTCAGTGTCCACTGCTTTTCAATCTCCCTCGATGGCTACGGTGCTGGCCCCAATCAGGATCTCGACAATCCACTTGGCGTCGGTGGCCCGGCCCTGCACCAATGGGTCTTCGGCACGCGCACCTTTCGACAGATACACGGCAAGGATGGGGGTGCTACCGGTATTGACGATGACTTCGTCGCACGCGGCTTCCACAACATCGGAGCGTGGATCATTGGTCGAAACATGTTCGGACCGCTCCGCGGACCCTGGCCAGACAACGCCTGGAAGGGATGGTGGGGCGACAATCCGCCGTTCCACACGCCTGTTTTCGTGCTTACCAACCACCCCCGTGCATCGATCGACATGAGCGGAGGCACGACCTTCCACTTTGTTACCGATGGCATTCACGCCGCGCTCAAGCGAGCGGTCGACGCTGCGAACGGTAAAGATGTCCGGCTTGGCGGCGGGGTTGCGACCATCCGGCAATACCTTCGCGCCGGACTTATCGACGAGATGCACTTAGCCATGTCGCCGATCCTGCTCGGTTCAGGAGAATGCCTTCTGGAAGGCATTGACGCGGCGAAGCTCGGCTATCAATGCGCCGAACACGTTTCCACTCCCAACACCACGCACTTCGTCATCACAAAGCGCACGTAGCCGAAGCGCGAAAACATTAGGCGAAACGATCACCCGATGGCCGGATCACCCGATGACCCGATGCCTCTTCACTGTTTCATTCTGGTCGCCAACTGCCGCTCCGGTGGCGTCATCTGGTTCCAGACCGCGTTCAAGTCCTTTTCCAGGATCTGGTTGTTTGGATCCACCCGCAAGGCCAGCGCAAACCACAAATACGAGGTCGGCAAATCGCGCGGCACGCAGTGGCCGGTGGCATACATGGTTCCAAACGCGCTTCGCGACTTGGCATTCGATTTAGCCGAAGCGGCCTTCAAGTATTTCACTGCTTCATCACAGTTTTCCGGCGCGCCTCGCCCATAGAGATAGGCCTCGCCTTTGCGGAAGTCCGCGTCGCCGGCGTCAGCCGCAAGCGGCGCGGGCGAAATCTTGGCCGGACTTTTCTCCGGCCGCACGATCGCTGCTGGCGTCGTTGTAACCGGAGTTGGCTTTGCTGGCGCTACAGGCTTGGCCTCGGCGTCAGCAGTCTTGCGGGCAGCGTCGGGACGATCCGCGCTTGCACTCGCGGGCTGGCTTTGCGGAGTTTCTGCCGCCGGAGCCGCTGCCTGCGACGAGCCCGCGTCGGGCGCCGGAGTTGCATCCTTGGCAGCCGGTTTCATTGCTGTTGATATTGCCGGCTTCGATATTGCCGGCTTCTCCGCCGGAGCTTCGTCCGCGCTCGACGCCACCGCTTCCGGCTTTCGACTCTCCGTAGCGCCGAGATAGTTGGTGTACGTCCACCAGCCAGCTCCGCCCAATGCCACAAGCAGAACCACCAGCATCAGGATCCGCCGTCCGCCGGTCTTTTCTTCCTCGGGCTCAAAAAAAGAATCCAAGCCGGAGAACGCCGTTTCCCGCAGCGAGTCCATGCTGGGTTGATTGAACGTGGGCTGATTAAGTATGGGCTGATTCAAGCCCGGCTGATTCAACCCCAGCATCGAAGGACCGCCGCTCGGCGACACCGGAGACCGCAGCGGTTCCAGTGTGTTCGCTACTTTCGGCGCCGCCGGCCTGGGTGCGGCCGGCATCGGCAGGCCCGGAGCTGGCGCGCCCACAGGCCGCCGAGCTTCGAGCACGGTTCCACACATTCCGCAAAAACGGAAATTATCCGAGTTGACTTCGCCGCACTTCGGGCAAACCACGATGGCTCTCCAGATTTCGTTTCCTACAGTTTAACTCCTACGGGCAATGTCATTGCTCTCGTTCATTCATATTAAAATGCAAGCGCCGGTTTCCAAGCATGCCCAAGGCCTCTAAAGGCAAATCCGCGCACACCCCAAGGCGTTTCGAGGCGAGGCTCGAGCGCCTGCGCTCCCGCCTCCCTTGGATCATTATCCGCGTCCCCTTCGATGCTGCCAAACTCTGGGGAACGCGCGCCCAGATTAAAGTAAAGGGCCAAATCAACGGCTTCCCGTTCCGCACGTCTCTCATGCCCACCCGCGAGGGCCGGCACTTTCTGCTGATCAACAAGCAGATGCAAAAAGGAGCGCGAGTCGCGGAAGGCAGTATTGCCCGTTTCCAGATGGAACTCGACCGCGAAGAACGGACCGTAGCCATTCCCGATCAGCTCAAGCGGATTCTCAGACAGGCTCCTCTCGGCGAAGCTCGCGCGCTTCGCCGCTGGTATGACGGATTGAATCACTCCACACGCAACGACATTGCCAAGTGGATCACGGAACCGAAGACCGCCGAAGCGCGCGTCCGCCGCGCGGAACAAATTGCGGAACTTCTGCTCAACGTTATGGAGGCGGAACGCGAACTGCCACCCATTCTGCAAGTAGCTTTCGCTCGCCATCCGCGGGCCCGCGAAGGTTGGGAGGGAATGTCGGCGTCGCGCCGGCGCGGACACCTGTTCGGCATCTTCTACTACAGAACTCCGGATGCTCAAGCCCGCCGCATCGATAAAATGCTCGATGACGCTGCCGCGCTCGCTGAGAAAATGAGCAACAGGAAACGCTAAGCAGTATTCGGAGGAAACTATCAGCTCGCCCATCAAATCACGCCTCGGCCACGAACTCCTCTATCTTTCGCGCTCGGACGTTGCCGACGCCGGACTGGATATGGCGGAAATCATCACTGCGCTCGAGCGCATGTTTCGGGAGAAGGGCGAAGGCCGCGTCGAGATGCCGCCCAAAATCGCCATCCACACCATGCCCGATGCGTTCATCCATGCGATGCCGGCTTCAATCCCGGCGCAAAAGGCTGCGGGCATGAAGTGGGTTGGCGGATATCCCGGCAACAGCGAGCGCGGATTGCCCTACGTTACGGGCCTGCTTATCCTGAACGATCATGAAACCGGCGTTCCCGTCGCCCTCATGGATTGCACGTGGATCACCGCGCAGCGCACCGGCGCCGCCACCGCGGTTGCCGCAAAATATCTGGCGCGGCCCGAGTCGGAAAGTATTGGGATTCTCGGTTGCGGAGTGCAGGGGCGCAGCAATCTGGAAGCGCTAAAGGTGCTGTTCCCGTTAAAAAAAGTTTATGCCTACGACAAGCATACGGATCGGACCCTTGCTTACGCCGGCGAAATGACCCGCCGGCATGGAATCGAAGTCGTCCCGGTGAGCGACCCCAAACTGGCGGTGGTTGCGAGCGATATCGTGGTCACGGCCGGCCCGATTCTGCACAAGCCGCACGCGACCATCCAACATGGCTGGCTTTTGGAGGGCGCATTTGCGTCGCTGCTGGATTTCGATTCGTACTGGCATCCCAGTGCCCTGCATGAAGCCGATAAATTCTGTACCGACGACGTGCCCCAGCTTCATCACTACCGCGACCTCGGATACTTTCAGGACATTCCCGCCATCCACGCGGACCTGGGAGAGCTTGTCACCGGACGCAAGGCGGGCCGGGAAAAACCGGGGGAGCGTACGATTGCCTGCAATTTAGGGCTCGCGCTCGACGACATCGCCGTGGCGCCGTTGATCTACGAGCGCGCTTTAGAGAAAGGAATTGGGACTTGGCTGCCGCTTTAAATGGCTGTCCGGATTCAAAACTGGGAAGGGACGGGGGATCGCTGCCGATTCAGGGCAGCCCTGGAGAGGCTGGTGCTTGCCTTAGCGGGACTACATCCTTATAATTCGCTCACCGGAATAATCTTGAGCCGCCTTATATCGATAGGCGGCCTATGACTTTCGGGAGTGAATGTCAGTAATACCAGTGGCAGAAACCGAACAGAAGTGTCAGTAAAAGAAGTGTCAATCTCCATCTTCCCCGAAGAGTTTAAGGAGCCACAGGAATGAAGAAGATTTTTCTCGCGATGTTGCTGGTTGCCGCAGTTGCCGCCGTCGCTCAAACCGCCGCCGCGCCCGTGCCGCAGGGTACCGCGCCAGTGCCGCAAGGTACCGCGCCTGTGCCACAGGGCACCGCGCCAACTCCGGCACCAGCACCCCAGAAAAAGGAGATCAAAGACCCGGCCGAATATAACGCGTACGTAGGCGCGGTGGAGCAGAAGGACGCCCCCGCCAAGGTTAGCGGCCTGGAAGCGTTTCTGACCCAGTATCCCAACAGCGTGATGAAGGAAGATGCCCTGGAACTTCTGATGGGCGCCTACCAGCAGACCGGCAACCAAGCGAAGACGCTGGAAACAGCGCAGAAGGTTTTATCGGCCAACGCATGCAACATCCGAGCCTTGGCGCTGCTGGCCTACACCAAGCAGGCGATGGCGGTAGCGGGCCAAAGCTCGGCACAGAATTTTGCCGATGCCGGCCAGTACGGCGAGAAGGGCCTGGCGTGCGTGCAGACGGCGACCAAGCCGGATGGCACTCCGGCTGCGGATTGGGACAAATTGAAGGCGCAGACAACGGCGATTTTTAACGGCGCGGCGGGCCTAGCCGGGTTCCAGGCGAAGGACTACGCGAAGGCGGAAAAATATCTGCGGGCGGCGGTGGAAGCGGATCCAGCCAACCTCCTGGACGTCTACGACCTGGCACTCGCATATCTGGCGGCAGGACCGACGGAAGATGACGTGAATGGACTCTTCTTCATCGCGCGCGCTTCCAACCTGGCGCAGGGCGCGGGCAAGGATCAGATCGCCAAGTTCGGCAAGAGCAGGTACAACAAGTATCACGGCGGCGAAGACGGATGGACCGACGTGCTGGCACAGACGGCTACCACAACTCTGCCCCCGGCCGGTTTCACGATCAAGAAGTACGTGCCGCCGACTCCCGCCGAGCAAGCCGCGGATCTGGTGAAGAGCAAGAAAGTTGAGGAGATGAGCTTCGCGGAGTGGCAACTCGTTCTTTCCGAAGGTGCGCCCGCAGACGCCGACACGGTCTGGAGCGCCCTGAAGGGCAAGCCTTTGCAGATGGTTGCCCACGTAATCAGTATCGAACCACCCAGCAAAATTACCGAACACGGCAAGAGTGTCGATGCCCCCACCGAACTGAAATTGGCTGGCAGTTCAGACGATGTCGACGCCAAGCGTGCCGACATCGATCTCACGATGGCGGCGGCACTCACGAAGATTCAGATGCCAAAAGAAGATACGGACTTCCAGTTCGAAGGAACGCCGGTGTCCTACGTGGCCAAGCCGTTTGTCATGACCATGAACGACGGGGCCTTGCTGGTGAAAACGGCGCCGAAGCCCGTCCACAAGAAGCCAGCCGCACACTGAAGTTAAGATTCTCAGCAGCTAAAAGAGAAAGGGCGACCCGACCAGGTCGCCCTTTTTGTTTAGCCTGAGACCCGACACCCGCCCTACCGAACCTGTTTTCTCTCCATCGTTACCGGACGCGCGCTCCGCGGCGGACGCTTGGCGCCGGCCCGCAACGGACGAACATCTATCTTCAACTCCTGCATGGTCCGGCTCAGCGTGTTCCGGTGCATGCCCAATTGCCGTGCCGCCTTGCACTGGTTGCCTCGGTTCTCTTCGAGCACGGTTATGATGAAGCGCTTCTTAAACTCGCGCACCGCTTCCGAGTAGAGGATATTGCTCTTGTACATCTGAAGAATAAGTGCTTCCAGTTGATCTTTCACTTGCTGCCTCGTTTCCTCACGTTCACAACTGAAAATTCTTTCACTGACAAATGACCGACAGGACTACTTCGGCGCCCCAGCCGATGGAGGCTGAACCTTGTCCGCTGCCGAATGCGCCTGCCGCATGTAATCCAAACCCTCGTAGAAACGTTGGCGCAATTCCGACGGTGCCAGCCAGATCGCAGCCCTACCCCCCACCAGGAAGTACGGAGCGAGCTCCGATCCCTCCAGCCATTTGTCCGCGGGCGCAAAAGCTGCCATGGCAGTAAGCACGACAGCCACCACCAGGACGCCCCGCAACAAACCCAGAACCGCTCCCAGAACCCGGTCGATCGCACTCAGACCGGCCTTCTTCATTGCCCACCGCGTGGTCCGTCCGGCAAAGCCGGCAACGATCAGGACCGCGAAAAAAATAATCAGGAAACCGGCGATCTCGCCTACCCACGGCGATTTCAAATGAGGCGCGAACCACTCCGCCACGCGATGATACTGCCAGGCGGCCAGCAAGTATCCCACGGCCAGGCCCGCCAGACTGAAGGCCTCATGAAAGAAGCCCTCGGCGGCTGCCCCAACCACGGAAAACAGCAGAAATGCAATGATGATCCAGTCCGCCACGCTCATGGTTCAAGGATCCGAAGCTCCGTGATCCGAAGCTCGACGATCGAATTCAATGACGCCAATCGCACGCGGGCTAAATCTCCAACTCGCGTCCCGTTAACTGCCGATACGCCTCGAGGTACTTCTTGCTTGTGTGCAGCGCAACTTCTTGGGGAAGGGCTGGCGCGGGCCGTTGTTTATTCCAGCGAATTTCCTCGAGGTAATCCCGCACATACTGTTTATCGTAGGAATCCTGCGCCTTGCCCGGTTGGTAGGTGTCGACCGGCCAGAAGCGCGAGGAATCCGGTGTGAGCACTTCATCCGCCAGGGTGATGCCTTTGGCGGTTTGTCCAAATTCAAACTTGGTGTCGGCGATGATGATGCCGCGCTGCCGCGCATAATCCGCGGCTTTCTTGTAGATCCGCAACGTGAGGTCGCGAAGCTGGCGGCTCAGCTCGGGATCGACCAGCTTGCACATTTCTTCGAACGAAATGTTGATGTCGTGTCCGGTGGTGGCCTTGGTCGCGGGCGTGAACAGGGGCTCGGGCAGCTGGTCGGATTCTTTCAATCCTGCCGGAAGCTTGACGCCGCACACCGAGCCGGTCGCCTTGTATTCCTTCCATCCGGAGCCGGAAAGATATCCGCGCGCCACGCACTCGACCGGAAACATCTCGGCGCGCATCACCATCATGGAGCGCCCGCGGAGCTCGTCCGCGTGCGGGCGAATCGCCGCCGGGTAGAGGTTTACGTCGGCGGTAACGAAGTGGTTAGGGACGACGTCCTTGAGAAAGTCGAACCAGAACAACGACAATTGGGTCAGCACCCGGCCTTTGTGCGGAATGCCGGTCGCCAGAACGTAGTCAAAGGCTGAAATGCGGTCGGTGGCCACGAACAGCAGATGGTCACTATCGAGGCAGTAGACGTCGCGGACTTTGCCGCTGGCGTGCAACTCCAATTCAGAGTAGTCCGTTCGTAGCAGAACGGAATCCAGAATTTCGGGGCTCATGTATTAATTCACCGGTAGAAAACTCTGCGTATTCTAGTTGTCGTGGAGAATTTGTCAACGCTTTCCCTCACATCGGTGAGGTCGCGGTCAGCCCATTGCATCCGAAAAGTGTTGACACTTTAAGTGTAAGGCAGAAGCCGTGTCCGGTGCAGGGTTTCAAGGGACGTCTGTGTGGAAAAGCTGAGGAAGGCTCTGGAAAAAAAGGCCGCCATTTTTGGACTGTCGAATCAGAAAGCGCAGGATGTGTCAACCGGCCAGCGTGTTTTGCTGATCCGAAGGTTGTGTGGTGGCGGGGCTGTGCCCCGCCGGGACGGGCCCAACCCTATCACCGCATACAAGCCTGTTACGCCGCCCCGAACCGCACCGATACCAGCTTCGATACCCCTGGCTCCTGCATAGTCACGCCATAGAGCACCGGTGCAATACTCATGGTCCGCTTACTGTGCGTGATCAGGATGAACTGCGTCTGCACGCTCATCTCGCGCACCAGTTCCGTGAAGCGCGCAATGTTGGCCTCGTCGAGCGGAGCATCGACTTCGTCGAGAATGCAGAACGGACTCGGCGTGTACTGGAAGATTCCCACCAGCAACGCCAGCGCAGTGAGCGCCTTTTCGCCGCCGGAGAGCAGCAGCACATTCTGCAGTTTCTTGCCCGGAGGCGATGCCACCACGTCAATGCCGCTCTCCGCGCTGTTTTCCAGGTCGGTCAGCCGCATGAAGCCGTGTCCGCCACCGAACAGCTTGCGGAACGTGCCCTGGAAGTTCTCGTTGATCTTGTGGAACGCTTCTTCAAACTTCTGTCGCGAGACTTGATCAATCTCGCGAATGGTGGCCGCTGTATCCGTGATGGCGTCGAGCAGGTCTTTCCGTTGCGTCTCAAGGAACTGGTGGCGCTCCGCCGTTTCCTTGTACTCTTCCAGAGCCATCATGTTGACCGGACCCATGGCGTCAAGGCGGGCGCGCATTTCACGGTGCGCCTGATCTTCAGCTGCAAGCTCCTCCCCGGCAACCAGTGGAATTGTGCTGTCGGCCATCAGCGCCGGACGTTCGATGCCCAGTTCGTTGAGGCAGGTATCCGCCAGGTGTTGCAGGTCGGATTGCAGCTTGGCCGCCGTGGCCGACAGCTCACCCCGCCGGTCGCGAGCAAGATCGAGCTGCTGACGCGTGCTGTGCAGGAGCTCATCAATTTCAACCAATCGCGCCCGCACCTGCTCAGACTCAAGCTGCAGCAAGCCTTCGCGAGCTTCCCCAGCGTTGCGCTCGGCCTCAAATTGGACTAGCTGTTCGGCCAATTGCAAGTTCTCGTTTTGCCGCTGCACAATCTCGGCACTCGCCGATTCCATTTGAGTTTGCAACGCGCCCGCCCGCTCCCGCATCTCCGACACGAGTGTTTCGATGCGCTGAAGCAGGATCGTGGCCGAACGGTGGCGCTCTTCGAGCGTAGCGACGCGGGCCGCGCGCTGCGACGTGGTCTCGGCAGCTGTGTCCCGGTGGCTGCGCAGAGCGGCGAGACGATCTTGCCCGGCGACCAGCCGCATTTCGAATTGGGAGCGCGCTTCCTCGATCGTAGTCAGCTCTGCTTGCCGCGATGCGACCAAGCTTTCCTGCTCCCGCCGTTCTGCCGCGAGACGTTGCAGTTCGCTTTCGCTGATGGCAATCCGTTCGCGCACCCGCAACATCTCTGCTTCCAATTGCTGCAGCAAGTGTCCGGAGGTCATCGCCTGCTTCTCGGCTCCGCGTTTTTCGTCCTCCAGACGATCGAGCAGGGAAGTGTACTCCTTGATTTCGCGTCCCAAGGTGAGCGCGAATATTTCCTTCTCGCGCAAAGCTCGCTCCAACTCTTCGAGCAGACGCAGCACATCGCGCAACTCACGCTTCATCGAAAGCGGCCCCTCGCTGCGTTGTTTGCCGCCGGTGACGGTCACGTTGTGGAAGCATTCCCCCGTTTGCGAGAGGAAGAACGCGTCCGGACTGGAGAGCGCCAGTTCGCGCGCCACTGCAGGATCGGGCACGATGTAGCCGTTGCCCAACTTCGGCAGAATCACTTCCAGCGACTTGCCGAATCCGTTCAACACGCGAATCGAGTTTTTCAGCGGGAGGACCGTGTCATTGAGGGGCGAGTAGTGATGGCTTTCATCCGCAACAAACGAAAACTTTGCTTGCGAATCTTCCGGATGCACCAGGAAGGTCGCGCGCCCGTTAACGTCCGATGCGCAGCAGCCGCAGACCTTCGTCGGCGGCGTCCCACGACTTAACCACGACAAAGTTCAGTTCGTCGCGCAAAAAGTCTTCGACCACGCGCTCATAGCGGGGTTCGACTTCGAGAAAATCCGCGAGCACACCGGCGGGAGTGTTGCCTCCCTGCATTGCGCCCGATTGAAACAGCCGCCGCACCGACTCGGTGGAATAGCCGTGCTCGGCGATGACCGCTTCGAGCGAACCCTTCTTGCCCAGCGCGGTAGCGTATTCCGAGCGAATGGAGTCGAGATGCTTCTTGGTGTCGTTCTCGGCCGAACGCTTGCCGTCGAGGGTCTCACGCAGACTCGCGATCTCAGCGGTCAGGCCGCTGGCGCGCTGCGAAACGCTCTCGAATTCCAGCGCAATCTGGCCGCGTTGTCCGCCAAAAGTTTCCGATTGCGAAGAAGCGGTTGCGATCTCGCTCCGCAAACGCTGCTCCTCGCGGCCGATGCCCGCCAGCCGTTCCTCGGACTGCGTGAGCTGATTGCGGAGGTTGGAAGCTGCGCCGACCGCCTCGAGAATGGCCGTGCGATGCGACTCCTGCTCGCCTTCGAGCAGCGCAAGATTGATGGCGGCGTGCGCTGTTTCCTGCTGGCTGAGGTTGTACTCCTGCTGGGCCGCCGCGAGATCCGCAGCGGCTGAGTCCAGCACTTCCCGGTGGCCGTCGCGTTCTTCTTCAAGCGCTGTGAGCCGATTTTGAGCCTGCGCCAACTCCACTTCCGCGGACGCCGTGCGAACGATCAATTCCGCGCAGCGCTCTTCGTTGGTGCGGACGCGCGCCTTTCCGCGATCGCCTTCAATTGCGATCTGGTTGAGCCGGTCGCGATTTTGCCGCGTCTCGGTTTCGATCGCATATCCGCGCTGCGTCCGCTCGGAGTGTTCGGCTTCCGACTGCTGCACACTCTCGCTTCTGCTGACGAATTTCTTCGCCGAGTTGATTGATCTGCGTGTCGAGAGTCACGCTCTCCTGGTCCATCTGCGTGAACTTGCTGGCAAGCACCACTCGCAGCTTGGCGCGCATCTCGTCGCGCAGCTTGGCATAGCGCTCCGCCTTGCTGGCCTGGCGTTTGAGCGAGTTCATCTGCCGCGTGACCTCTTCGAAAATATCGTTGACGCGATTCAGATTCGTCTTGGCGTCTTCGAGACGCGCTTCGGCCAGGCGCTTCCTCGTCTTGAATTTCGTGATCCCGGCCGCTTCTTCAATGATGGCGCGGCGATCTGTCGGACGGCTGCTCAGAATCTGACCGATGCGCCCCTGCTCGATCAGCGCGTACGATTCCGGTCCCAGGCCCGTCCCCATGAACAGTTCCTGGATGTCGCGCAACCGGCACAATTTTCCGTTGAGCAAGTATTCGCTGTCGCCGCTGCGGAACAAGCGTCGCGTCACCGAAATCTCTCCGGCGTGGTTTTGCTGCTGATTGAATTTGCGCCGGCGAATTTTCAGAACCACCTGCGGTCCTGCACCGCCACGCGCATTGTCGCCCGCTTAGTCCTTCGTGATTCGGCGCCTCGTGAGTTGGCTCGGGCGCGGCTTCGCCTTCAACTTCTTCGGTCTTTATCTGCCCAGGTTGCGCTTCTTCAACGGCGCGTTCGGTTTCTGTGGCGGCTTGGGCTCGGATTTCGGCCTCATCCCAATTTTCGTTGCCATTCATTCACTCAGCAGGTCGTCTTGAATCTCGATCTCGGTGGGCGCATTTGTATCCGGTCCGCCGTAAATTTCCGGGTCAATCAAAGTCAGGCACACTTCCGCCATCCCAGTGGGATTACGGTCGCGCGTGCCGGAGAAGATCACGTCTTCCATGCGCGAGCCGCGCAGCGTCTTCGCCGACTGCTCGCCCAGCACCCAGGAGATCGCATCGGCGATGTTCGACTTCCCGCAGCCGTTCGGCCCGATGATGGCGGCGATGCCTTCGCCATGAAATTTCAGTTCCGTGCGATCGCAGAACGACTTGAATCCCAGGATTTGCAGCTTCTTAAGTTTGAGCAAAGTGACTCCTTCGTGGGCGGACAATGACTTGCCGTCCGCGGACTCTGTTTGCGCTGGCTGGAGTGCGCTGCAAATCGCGCGGATTCGGGAGTTAACTTTGCAGCCTTAACTTGCGCTGTTAACTCCCGAGGTTCCTCGCTGGTCACGTTGTGTGGATGCCGTCCCCGAACCAGGAACGTCACCCACGCTTTGACCAACTCTAACGGCGAATGCAGGGACGGGTCAAGTAATAAAACACCACATATGGTGGTACTCGTCCAAGCGACCGCCTTTAGTTGCACATGCACTACAGCTATCGCGCGCAGTTTCATGGTGAGGAGGAGAAGGGCGGGAGAACGCGAGAGCAATGAAACTCTACTGCTGGAGGGAGGAAGATTCAAGGGCCGGAGGTGCCGCCGCACCGACGCTTGCCCGGCGCAGTTGCGCAAGGTGCGACCGGCAATTATTTCTGTGCGCTCTACTAGAAAGTGGGCTAGATCTTTCAGCGTCGACGCAGCTTAACCGTATTCGTTAAGCTCCGCGCACGCCTGATCGACCAGTGCGTCGGCCTTGCGGATCGATTCCTCGATTCCGAATAACGCAGGATAAGTCATTTTCTCCGCCGCCGCGTCCTTGCCCGCGGTTTTCCCCAGTTGTTCGGAGGTCTGGGTCAGGTCAAGCACATCGTCCACGATCTGGAACGCCAGACCGATCGACTGCCCATAGGTCCGGAGGCGGGCGATATCCGCGGCAGTCGCCCCCGCGTAGATTCCTCCGCTGACCACGCTGGCGGTGATAAGCGCCGCGGTCTTCGAACGGTGGATGTATTCGAGGGTGGCGAGGTCGGGCTTCTTGTGCTCAGCTTCGAGATCAACGACCTGGCCGCCGATCATGCCGTCGATGGTGCCGGTGGCGTGGGCGATTTCACGGATGATCGCAACCCGCGCCTCGGCTGGACAAATGAGCTGTGCCAGCACTTCGTAGGCCTGCGTCTGCAGGGCGTCTCCGGCGAGGATGGCGATTGCTTCGCCGAAGACCTTGTGACTGGTGGGACGCCCGCGCCGCAGGTCGTCGTTATCGAGCGCGGGCAGATCGTCGTGGATCAGGGAATAAGTGTGAAGCATTTCGAGCGCCGCGCCCACCTGTTCGATGCCGGCGGGCAGCGATCCAGTTCGCGGACCAGTGCTCGCGTACCAGCGCCTCGCGGAGAACCAGTGCCCGACGCCGCTCGGATCATGCGCCCCGCTTCCATGCAGAGGATCGGCCGCAGGCGCTTCCCGCCGGCAAACACGCTGTGCCGCATGGCTTGATGGATGGAGGTTGGATACTGGGTCACGGGCGGCAAGAGTTGCTCGAGCGCGGCGTCGGCAGCTTCGCGTCCCTGCTCCAGAACTTGTTTCAGCATGGCATCGCAGTATAACAAGCGGCAGGGTCTCAGGTCCTAGGTGTTAGGTCTCAGGAAACCCAGGGGAGGCCAGGTTGGATCTTTGTTTTTCCTAACACCCTAGACTGAGACCTGAGACCCGGAATCAGGCGGCCGCATGGCGCGGGAGATGCTGCAACACCGATCGCACCACGTCATCGATGCGCGGCTCACATATGTCGGACGCTCCCAGACTCATTGCCTCGGTCCATAGTTTGTCGTCCGCCAACCGGTGGGTGCCGACGATGCACAGGCGAGGGAACTCAAGATGCAAACGTTCGACTTCGTCCGGGCCCGAAGTTTCCAGATCCAGCACCACCGCTCCAGCGCGGTGCCGGGCAACCGCGGGACGGACCTCCTGGCAAGTGCCGGCCAAATAAACAGATATCGAAATGTTGGGAAAGACTGACCGCCAGAGTTTGCGCAGTTCTGGGGTCATTCTGATAGAGAACTACGCTGAGTGTTGCCATACATCCCCCTGACGTCACCGCGATTTCGCGGCGGCCTTGGCTGCGACAGCAAACTGCTAGCACAGGCGTTGACGTTGCTAAATCCGATCCGAGCGCGAACTAGCATTACTTGCGCAACGCTTTCTCGGCCGGGGGCTCGAACGGTTCAGTTTGCAGCTTTCCGTTCTGTTTTAACAGAATCTCTACTTTTCCTTCCGCTTCCTCCAGTTGCTTCCGGCAGGTTGCGGAAAGTTGCATGCCTTCTTCAAACAGCGTCAGAGACTTCTCCAGGGGAACCTCCCCTTTTTCCAGTTCCTGAACGATTTTCTCGAGACGCTCGAGGCATTCTTCAAACTTCACCAATCCAATTGCTCCTGCACTCTATTGTAATGCCGATTCCGGTGGAAAATGTCCAGCGAAATTGTCTAATGTTGTAAATTTCTTAGGCAGGGCGTTTCCCAAATGCTTAAACAGCAGCCGGCCGCTTCGAGCCCAGAGCCTCCAAAACATCCACCGCGGAGGTGTATCGGCCCTGGGGAGCGCTGATCTGCGCTCCTTGCACCCGGTCGCGGACTGCCCTCAGCATGTCGCGGGCGATAGCCACGCCTTCCTCGCGAGCCGCCTCGGGACTTGCCGCTCTCGTCATTCGGTTCAGAATTTCATCCGGCACGGAAACCCGCAGCTCGTTCTTCATGAACTCAGCGTTGCGGGCGCTCACCAGCGGCCAGATCCCGGCCACCACCGGAATGCGGCAGTGCTCGATCCGCTTCAGGAAGTTCTCCAGCAGGGTAAGGTCGAACACCGGCTGCGTCACCACGTATTCCGCACCCGCTTGCACCTTGTATTCAAAGCGCTTGATCTCTTCGTCCAGGTTCGGCAGCCCCGGATTGGCACCCACCCCAATCACGAAACTGGTCCCAGCGCCGATCGGGTTTCCGCCCAGGTCCAATCCCCGATTCAGGTTGTGGACGATATTCACCAGTCCGATCGCATCCACGTCAAACACCGCCGTGGCGTCGGGATAGTTCCCCATCTTCGGAGGATCCCCGGTGATGCAGATCAGGTTGCGAATTCCGGTTGCCGCCGCCCCCAGCAGATCAGACTGAATGCCCAGCACGTTTCTGTCGCGACAGGTGTAGTGCAGGATCGCTTCAATACCAACCGCCTGCTGCATCAGCAGCGACAAGGCCTGGTTGCTCATGCGCGCCGAGGCCCGCGGGCTGTCGGGAATGTTCATTGCGTCCACGCCCACCGATTTGACGAACTTCGCGCCCTCGATCTCCTTTCGGATGTCGATGCCCTTGGGCGGCACGATCTCGACCATGGTCACGAATTCCCCGGCCGCGAGCTTGGCGCCCAGGCCGGAGCGCTTCGCCATGGGAATACTGGCGGCAGCCGATGGCGCTACTCCCGAATGAATCGTCTCCGAAATCGCGGTCTTGCCGCGCGCTTCGCGCACACGCAAAGCCGATTTCATGGCGCGGATATGATCCGGCGTGGTGCCGCAGCATCCGCCGATCAGCTGCACCCCGGCGGCCACGAATTTTCGCGTGTAGCTCGCCATGTATTCCGGCGAACAGAGATAGATATTCCGTCCTTCGACCGAGCGCGGCATGCCGGCATTCGGTTGCGCCGCTAGCGGCAGGGAAGTCGCAGCTCGAACCCGCTCGATGGCGTCGAGCATGGCCACCGGTCCCACGCTGCAGTTGATGCCGAGCACGTCGACATTCCATTCCGTCAGCCGGGCGGCGAAAGCCTCGGGATCGGAGCCGTCGAGACAGTTGCCGTCTTCATCAATCGTGACCTGGGCGACGATGGGAAGCTTCGGGTTCACGTCGCGGCAGGCCAACACTGCCTGATGCAATTCTTCGACGTAGCCGAAGGTCTCCAGCATGAGCAGATCAACGCCGCCTTCGACCAGGGCCGCGACCTGTTCGCGAAACGCCGTCCGCGCTTCTTCAAACGAAATCTTGCCTAGCGGTTCGATGCGAACCCCCAGTGGACCGATCGATCCCGCGACCCAGACATCGAAACTCTTGGCCGCTTCCCGAGCCACGTGAGCACCCGCCACATTGATGTCACGCACCCGGTCCGCCATGCTGTGCCGCGCCAGGCGAAAGCTGTTGGCGCCAAAGGTATTGGTTTCGATAATCTCGGCGCCGGCCTGCAGATAATCGTGGTGGACGCCGCGGATCAGCTCCGGCTGCGACAAGTTCAGCTCGTCATAGCAGCGGTTGATGAAGATGCCTTTGGCATAGAGCAGCGTGCCCATGGCCCCGTCACAGAGAACAGGCGACTGCCGTAGACGTTCAATAAAGTTCTGTGCCATCTCTCTGAGAATACAAGAAGCGGCGAGGTCTACGCATCTGCCGAGGGCGAACGCCTCAAGCTTTCAGCGTTGAAAGGTTTCAAAGAGGAGCCTGCGTCAGCCTCGAAACTTTGAAACCATGAAACCTTGAAACCTGGCTCTTTTCCCTTTGCTATAATCCTTGTTCTTGCATCCAAGTGATTATCCCTCATGAGGTTGGAGTCCCAGGTTTGAAAAGAGCCCTGATTCTTTTATTTTCCCTGCTGCCCGCGAGCCTGATGTGGCTGAGCTGCGGCGGTCCCCCCCATCCAGCACACAAACCAGCGGTGTTCAATTCCGTGCTTTCATCTCCAATAGCGTTTCCGCCGGCACTCTGGCTGCGGGCGTGTACATCCTCAACGCTCAAGAGGATGAGCGTGCTAAGGCATCCGCGATCTCCGCAGGCAACAATCCGGGGATGATGGTGGTTACGCCCAACCTGACCCAAACCCTGGTCTTC
Organism: uncultured Acidobacteriaceae bacterium; assembly: GCA_963760175.1. GTDB lineage: Bacteria > Acidobacteriota > Terriglobia > Terriglobales > Acidobacteriaceae > Acidiflorens. The sequence continues at coordinate 10,861 of CAVXBU010000007.1, read as the reverse complement.
AGCGGTAACGGCACGCAAACCTCTGACAACCAATTCACTATCATCAACAACGCCAGTGAATCTGCCGCAGGCCACGTAACTTTGCCCGGAATGACCGAGAGCTTCGTCGTCTCGCCCGACAGTTCGACCGCCTACGTTGCCGTGCCCTCCGCCGCCGTGGTGGGTGGGTCTCCAGGTTTGGTGGAAGTGATCTCGCTGAGCAATGGTTCGTTCACCGGGCAAGCCGAGGTTCCCGCCGTCCACTATCTTTCCATCGACAACGCTGGCGACCGAGTCCTTGGTTTCAGCGACAACTCCGACTATATCTCAGTGATTACGCCGTCGCAGATCGGAATCGTCAACAACCCGGTGACCCTCATCGGCGGTCCCGGCGTTTTCGATCGTCCGGTTGCAGCCTTCTTCAGCAGCGACGACAGCACCGCCTACGTGCTGAGCTGCGGCGCTGAGTGCGGCGGAATCCAGGCCGGCGTGCAGCAGTTCAATATGCTCACGAACACTCTCGACGCTTCAGTTCCGGCCTGTGTTCCTGTTGCCGGCTCAAACCCAGTCACGTGCTCCAGCCTGGCGGCAGGCAGCGCCCGTAAAAAAAACCGCTCGAACCCGGTCGTCGATCCCCTGCATCATGCTCCATCGCTTTGGAGCCCCCGAGATGACGCGCAGGTCGTCGTCGTCCGGCAGCTCGTCGAACAGTAAATTGCGCATGGACCAGTGCGAGTCGTTGACGATGAATTCACGCGCCCCCGCTTGACGCGCGCCCTCGATGGCCGCGCGAACTTCGAGCGTCATGAACCGGCGGAAAGCCGGGTATTCGTGGGCGTCGCTCGGATCGCACTGCTTCCACGAGCAGACGCCGGCCGTCCCTTCCATATCGCATGAGACGTAAATGCTCACGCAGCGCTTTATTCTCTTAGCGCGGCACGAGCCTGCGCCAGACCGGTCTGCGCGGCGACGTTGCGGGGGTTTGACCGCAGAGCGCGTTGATAGAGCGGGATCGCTTCCTGGAAACGGTTCGCGGCGAGGTACATATCGGCAAGTTGCGTCAGCGCCACGTCGTCCTTTGGATGCGCGGCAATACGGGCGCGCAGCGTCTGAAGCGCCGCCACGACCGGTGCGGGCGGGCCGCCTTCGACGGCGTTCTGCGAGCCTTGCTGCTGTGCCGTTGCCGCGCGTACCGGTTGCGCCGCCTTACCGAAGACCGAGCCGGTGACGCCGAATCCAATCGCTACGAGGTATGCCATAGTGCAGAGAAAGATCGCGGCGACGAGGGTGACGATCGGAATGTAGATCCGGGGGGGCAGCCCGCTCGACTCGTATTCGGACACGATGACTCCGTTGGACGCGCGCCGAAGTAAATCTTGCGTGGCGTCAAATGCGTTGCCAAGCGAGGCTGACCTACAGTTGCTGTTCGCGCGTTTGAACTACGAGTTCTTCAACGGCGAGGCTCCGGACTGCAGAATTCGCTACAACGAACGCTTCTCGAATTCGGCGGGACGCACGACCTACGGGAAGCACCCTCTCGAGATCGAGCTCTCGCCCAAACACTTCCGCGAATATCCCGAGGCCCTGACCGAAACGCTCCTGCACGAAATGATCCATGCGTGGTGCTACGCGAAGTTTCGCGACATGGGCCACGGCCCGCGGTTTAAGCGCAAGTTGCGCGAGTGCGGGTTGAACTCTATCTACCACGATCTCGGCAATGTGGGTCCGCTCAAAGAATCGAGCAAGCGGTATATACTGCGATGCGAGCGTTGCGCGTTCGAAGTGCTTCGGCGCGGGCTTCCGCGCAAGCCGTCGAGCTGCCCGCGCTGCAACAAACGGCGCTTTGACGAACGGTATCCGCTAACGACCTACGAGATCGTGGAGCTGCGCCTGGCCGGAACGAGTCTCGAGGGAACGCGCGCGGCCCGGAAAGGCCGGGAGCGGCGACGAACGTAACGGCGCTATGACGGCTACCAATATCAAAGGTACGCGTATCGAGACCGACTCCATGGGGGCAGTCGAAGTCCCTTCAGAGAAATATTACGGCGCTCAGACCGCACGTTCGCTCATCCACTTCGATATCGGCGACGGCGAGTGGCCGCGCGACGTAATGCCCTCGCAAGTCGTCAAAGCGATGGGCGTCCTCAAGAAGGCCGCCGCATTGGTCAATCGCGACCTCGGGAAACTCGATGCCGAGAAAGCGCGGTTGATCGTTCGCGCAGCCGATGACGTCGTCGAGGGAAAACTCGATGCGCATTTTCCGTTGCGAGTCTGGCAAACCGGCTCCGGAACGCAGACCAATATGAACGTCAACGAGGTCATCTCGAATCGCGCAATCGAGCTGGCCGGCGGGGAGATGGGCTCGAAGAAACCCGTTCACCCCAACGATCACGTCAACATGTCCCAGTCGTCGAACGATACCTTTCCAACCGCGATGCACGTCGCGGCCGCGCAGGCGATGGCAGGCATGCTCCCTGCCGTCGCGGCGTTACGCGACGCCCTTGCGGCCAAGGCAAAAGGATGGGCGCACGTCGTCAAGGTGGGAAGGACGCATCTGCAAGACGCGACGCCGCTTACGCTCGAGCAAGAGTTTTCCGGATACGTTACCCAGCTCGATCGAGCGATGGCGGCCTGCAAAAAAGCGCTCGATCCGCTCTACGATCTTGCGATCGGGGGCACGGCGGTTGGAACGGGGCTCAACGCGCATCCCGAGTTCGGCGAGCGCACCGCAGCCAAGATCGCAGATCTGACCGGTCTTCCGTTTCGCTCACACCCAAATAAATTTGCCGCGCTCGCTTCTCACGACGACTTCGTCTTCGCCTCGGGCGCGATGAAAATGCTTGCCGCGGCGTTGATGAAGATCGCAAACGACATCCGGTGGCTCGCATCAGGTCCGCGCGCGGGGATCGGCGAGCTGATTCTGCCCGAGAACGAACCGGGCAGCTCCATCATGCCGGGTAAGGTGAATCCGACTCAGTCTGAAGCGATGACGATGGTCTGCGTCCAGGTCTACGGCAACGACCTCGCGATTAGCTTCGGCGCGTCGCAAGGAAACTTCGAGTTGAACGTGTTCAACCCGGTCATCATCTACAATTTTTTGCACTCGGCGCGACTGCTGCGCGACGCCTGCACGATGTTCCGGGAGCACGCGGTCGAAGGACTCCAAGCCGACGAAGAGCAGATTCGAAAATATCTCGATGAGTCGCTGATGGTCGTCACGGCGCTTTCTCCGCACATCGGGTACGATAAAGCCGCCGAAATTGCGAAGAAAGCTCACCACGAAAAGACGACGCTCAAGAAGGCCGCGCTCGGGCTCGGACACGTCACGGAAGAAGAGTACGATCGGATCGTCGTTCCTAAGGAAATGACATCGCCCAGCTAACCAAGCCGCTCGAAACTATAGCTGGCGCCAAACGAGCGTAACTGCCGCCGTCACGAGCGCGACTGCGACGGCGATCAACAACTGTGGCGACCTCAGGCGAAGCGAGAGTCGTGCGCCGATCGGGCCGCCGAGCAACCCGCCGGCGACGAGCGGGACGACGTCCTTGCCGATCACATCGCCCTGGATCACGTGTACGATTAGGCCGGGTGGCGAAGTGAGAAGGATGGCAAAATGCGAGGTTGCGCTTATCGCGTGAGCCGGCAGCTCGGAGAAGTAAAGGAACGCCGGAACGAGTACGATACCTCCGCCCAAGCCGAAAAGACTCAAGAAAATTCCCACGAGAAACCCAAGCGCCAGTGCACCACGGTACGACATTCCTTTGATTTCGTGAAGACGATGCCAGTCGGGCCGGCCGGCCATGCGCCTCTCGGCATTCCACGCCATATCGATCGCCACCGCGACCAAGAGAATCGCGAGAAGCACGTCAAAAATACGCCCGGGAATGTGCAGTGAAATTACCGCGCCGATGATGCTGCTAGGCAGGCCGCCGAGCGCGATCAGCAATCCGATACGAAGGTGCACGCGCCGGTGCAGCAGGTAAGTGAATGCACCGCTCGCGCTGTTGGCGACGATCAGTACGAGCGACGTACCGGCCGCATCGGCCGGCGAGAAACCCAAGAAAAGCCGCAGGATCGGAACCAGGATGAAGCCGCCTCCGAGCCCCACCATCGAGCCGAAAACGCTCGCAAAAAATGCAGCCGCGAAGAGCTCCAGCGCGAATCGCGCTAGCGTCGTGTCACTAGCTTACCCTCCCGATGTAGCGACGATCACGCGTATCGATGCGTATGACGTCGCCGCTTTCTACGAAGAGCGGAACCGCGACGGTTGCACCGGTCTCGAGCTTGGCCGGTTTCGTAGCGTTTGTCGCAGTGTCGCCTTTGAAGCCGGGATCGGTTTCAACGATCTTCAGCTCGACGTGTGCCGGAAGGTCGATGCCGATCGGCAGACCATCGTGGAATTGTACGTCGACCGCCATACCGTCCTTCAAGAAATCGGCGGGATCGCCGATGAGGTCGCGCTGGAGCGTGACGTTTTCGAACGTCTCCTGGTCCATGAAATGGTACCCTTCGGCGTCGTTGTAGAGCATTTGCATCTGCCGGTTATCGACGATAGCGCGCTCGAGTTTTTCGCCCGCCCGAAACGTTCTTTCCAACGTGGTACCGGTCTTCACGTTCTTCATTCGAGTGCGGACGAACGCCGAGCCTTTTCCGGGTTTGACGTGCAGGAACTCGATCACCGTCCAAAGCTGGCCATCCACGACGATGGTCACGCCGTTGCGCAGGTCGTTTGACGAAATCATTGCGTTGCGCACAGTACGGGCTGCAGCAAGGCAAGCCCTGGCGGCTGCGGCAGACCTTTATGTGCGCCGCCCGGAGAGTCGAATGGCTCTTTCCGTTCCGGCTCGAAGCCGAAGAATGTTTTCTCGGTGCGTGAAAAGGATCAGCAATGCGGCAAAAGCGCCATAGAGCGTTTCGGGAACCGAGCCTGTAAAGAACCAGATCGCAATCGCCGCGACGATACTGCCAAGCATCGAGCCGACCGAGGAATAGCGGGTTAGCGCCGCGCCGACGACCCAGCCTCCCATGCCGATGAGACCTGCCGGCCAACAGAGAGCAAGAGTTGCTCCAAGCGACGTTGCGACCCCCTTGCCTCCTCGGAAGCGAAGCCACGGCGAAAAACAATGCCCCAGTACGGCTCCAGTCGCGACGAGCGCGCCGATGATTTGGTCTGTGGGCGGCAAGCCTTCGATGTCGAGACGACCGCGAAAGAATGCCAGAGCCCATATCGTCGGCACGAACCCCTTGAGCGCATCGAGCAGTAGGACGGCGAGGGCACCGGCTTTGCCCAACGTACGCAGGGCATTCATCGCACCGATATTTCCAGAACCATGCGTGCGAATGTCGGTGCGGTAGAAGACGCGACCGATAACGTAGCCAAACGGGATCGAACCGATCAGGAAGGCCCCGACAAATGCCGCAAGGGGAATCCCAGTCAGAAGCAAGAGCAAAGATGACGAGGATAAGCCGACATCGCTCACGGCTTCGACTCGTCCCGATCGCGGCGTGCGCGAAACTCGAGCGTCAATGGAACGCCTTCAAATTCAAAATGTTGCCGGATGGTATTCTCCAAGAAACGTTTGTAATGCGGTTGCACGAGTTCGGGGTCGTTGCAGTGGAAAACGAAGAGTGGGGGGTGCGTCGCAGGCTGCGACGCGTAATAGATACGCAGCAGCTTGCCCGCTGTTGCCGGTGGCGGGTGCGCCAGAATCGCAGCGCGCAGCGCCGTGTTGAGCTGCGCGGTTGGAACGCGACGGTCGAGATTCTCCGCGACAACCCCGACGACGGGCATGAGGCTGCCCAACCGGCGATGCGTCTTTGCTGAAAGAAACGTAATCGGCGCGAACGCCGCAAAGGGCACCAACTCGCGAACGACCTGGGCAAGCTCGTTCTGACTGAAATCGCCGGCCTGGTCGCGGACGAGGTCCCACTTATTGCCGACGATGATGAGGCCTTTGCGTTCTTCGAGAACGATGCCGGCAAGTCGGCGGTCCTGCATCATGATGCCCGTCATTGCATCGAAGACGAGCAGCGCGATGTCGCAGCGCGCGATTGCCGACAACGAGCGGAGCGCGGCGTAGTATTCGATGGCTCCGTGGGCTTGCGGCTTCTTGTGAAAGCCCGCAGTATCCACCAAGCGGAACGAACGGTCGTGCCATTGGAACACGGCGTCGACGGCGTCGCGCGTCGTTCCGGGGCTTTGCGAAACGAGCGCCCGCTCTTCGCCGAGCAGCGCGTTGACCAAAGAGCTCTTTCCAACGTTCGGACGCCCGATCACAGCGAGCGCAAGCGCGTCGATATCCGCCGCATCGGGAAGCTGTGATGGCAAAAGTGCGACGATGCGATCGAGCAGGTCGCCCGTGCCTTCCCCGTGGATGGCCGAAACGGCGATTGGCTCGCCAAAGCCGAGCCCGCCGAACTCGGCGTGGACGGCGGCCGCCGCGTCCGGGGCCTCGGCTTTATTCGCAACGAGCACAATCGGCTTTCGTTTGCGCCGCAGGATGCCCGCAACGTCGTCGTCGAGCGGGTGAAATCCCGCTTGGGCATCGACGACCATAACGATGACGTCCGATTCATCGGCGGCAGCCTCGGCTTGACGACGAGTGACATCCGCGAGCTCTGCACCGTGCGCCACGTCCGCACGGGGATCGATGCCGGCGGTATCGACGACGCTGAAGGTCAAACCGCGCCAGTCGCTGAGCGCGTAGAGACGATCGCGGGTAACGCCTGGTGTATCTTCGACGATCGCGAGTCGTCGGCCAATCAGGCGGTTGAAGAGCGCGCTCTTGCCGACGTTCGGTCGTCCAACGATGGCAACCGTCGCCGGCCGCAGCATTCCTCTCATTTCTCAGCTTGTGGGAGGGAGACCCATCGGGCCGGAACGGCCGCGTCGTCGAGCGAACTGCATGACCGGATATGCCCAGCCTCTACATCGAGACCTTCGGTTGTCAGATGAACGAAGCCGATTCCCGTTACATTGCCGAGCGCGCAGCCGCCGCGGGGTATGGCATCGTCTCTGCGCCCGAAGAAGCGAATGTGGTCGTTCTCAATACTTGCACGGTCAGGGATAGCGCCGAGCGGCGAGCGTACGGGCGAATGAACCACTTCAACGCATTGAAGGTCTCGGATCCAAGTGTCCGTCTGGTGGTAACGGGCTGTTTGGCAGAACAAGACAGGCAAAGGCTGCGGCAACGGGCACCCCACGTGGACGCGATTTTCGGCACGCGGGAGCTGGTGCAGCTCGGCGACCAGCTCGCCTCGTGGTCCTTTGACTCCACCGGGGACAAACTGCATCGAACGGCTCCGGACGACGCTGCCGACAACATGCTTAAATTCGCGCTCGGCGGTACGGCCGACGGAGTAACCCATGCGTTCACTCATCTGCGCGCATTCGTTACGGTACAGCGCGGTTGTTCCTACTACTGCACCTTCTGCATCGTTCCATACGTGCGCGGCCGGTTCGATCACCGGCCGCAGAATGCCATCGTGGAAGAAGTAGAGGAACGGATCGCTCGAGGAGCCCGGGAAATCACGCTCGTAGGCCAAACCGTGAACGCATGGCGAGATTGCACCGGCGCCGATTTCGGCGATCTTTTCCGAAAGGTCGGAGGGCTTGGGGGCCTTGAACGGCTCACATTCATCTCGCCACATCCCAAAGACTTCACCGAAAAAATTCTCGACGACATCGCTGCCGTTCCGCAGCTCAGCCTGCGCATTCATCTACCCCTGCAGTCGGGAAGCGATGCCGTCTTGCGACGAATGAATCGCAAATACACGCTGGCCGACTTTGCGCGGATCGTCGCCTGGGTCCGTAGCCGGCTGCCCGACTGCGCTATCACCACGGATGTCATCGTCGGCTTTCCGGGCGAAACCGAGGACGACTTCGAAGCTACGCTCCGTTACGTCGAGACGGGCGTTTTTGCAAATGCGTTCACGTTCATCTACTCGATTCGACGAGGAACGCCCGCCGCGAGATGGGAGCAGGTACCTCGGGATATCGCTCTAGCGCGCTTTACTCGTCTAATCGACGCGCAAAACCGGACCACGCGCGCATATCACGATCGTAAAGTGGGTCGAGTCGTGCGAGCGTTGATCGTGGGGGATTCCAAAAAAGACGCAAGCCGCCTCACCGCCAAGACTTCCGACAACGTCACGATCGTCGCGCCAAAGCCGCCCGATTACCCATCGGATCGCCGACCGCAAACTCATCCCTACGCGCGGACGCCGTGGCTCGACGTCGCGATCGAGAGTGCGCACGTCTGGGGTTGCGTCGGAACCGTCGTCGCGCGAGCCGAGCGATTCGACGACGCCGGCGAAAGAGTCGAGCGGCCAACGATCGATTTGACGGCGCTGGAGCTGCAAACGCTGCGCCGGTAGTTCGTGGCCAAGTTTTCGCCGATGCTCGAGCAGTACTTCGGAATGAAGGCCAAGCATCCCGAAGCGATACTGCTATCGCGCGTCGGTGATTTTTACGAAGCGTACGGAGAGGATGCCGAGGTCATTGCCCGGGCGCTGCAGATCGCATTGACGAGCAAGGAAGCCGGAAGCGGTCAGCGTGTCGCCATGGCCGGCGTGCCCCACCACGCCCTGGCCGGCTACCTCGCGCGGCTCGTTCAGCAGCGATTCATCGTGGCTCTCGCCGAACAGCTCGAGCTGCCGCAGCCGAACCGGCTGGTGCGCCGGGAGATCGTGCGATTAGTGACGCCCGGCACCTTGGTCGAGGAACAGCTCCTCGACGGCAAACAGAATAATTATCTCGCAGCCGTTGCCGTGGTTGGCGAGACGTTTGCCGTCGCCTACGCGGACGTTTCGACGAGCTACGCCGCGGCCACGGTGATCGGCGGCGAAGACGCCTACGACGAACTCCTTGCCGAGCTCGCGCGCATCGGGCCGGCCGAGATCGTCGCCGACGTCTCCGCCGAACTTCGCGCGACCATCGCGACGGCAATCGACGCGATGGGTGCGCGTTTAGCCACGCCCAGCCTCGGTCTGGTCGAAACGCGCGAGCGCGAAACGTTCGGCGGGTTTTCGATCGAAGAATCGATGGCCATACACCGGGCACTCGAGGCACTTGGGGCGTTCGTCAAGCGGACAGGTGTCACCAACGGCCAACTCGGGCCGAGCGATCCGCAGCTTTATCGCCGGCGGCAGTTTTTGTCGCTCGATCCCGCGACACGCAAGCATCTCGAACTGACGCGAGCGCAAGGCCAGAACCCGCGCGCGACGCTCTTGGGAACGCTCGACTCATGCGTGACTTCGATGGGATCGCGTATGCTCGCGCGCTGGATACTCGGTCCGCTCGTGGATCGAGAGGCCATCGGAGCTCGCCAAGATGCGGTAGCAGCGCTGGTTGGAGAGCATTCCCGTCGCGAGGCAATTCGTGAAATTCTCAAGGGTGCGTTCGACCTGGAACGGATTGCGCAGAAGGCGCGTTTTCGACGGGCTACGCCGCGCGATCTGGGGTCGCTGCGCCGAACGCTGGAGATACTACGGCCTCTTCAAGAAGCCGTGGCACCCGCACTAGCCGAGTTACTCGCGCGGATCGATGACTTCGCCGACCTGCTGGCAGATTTGCACGCGACGCTCGTAGATGAGCCCCCTGCTTTGCTCGGCGAGGGCGGAGCAATCCGGCCGCAGGTCAGCGCCGAGCTCGCTGAATGCGTCTCGCTTCGTACCGACGCGCGTTCGAGACTTTCAGAGCTAGAGCAGCGCGAACGCGAGCGCACGGGCATCAAGACGCTTAAAGTAAAATACGCAAGCCCCCTCGGCTATGCGATCGAGGTAAGTAAGAGCCACGCGGCAGCCGTGCCGCCGGAGTACGTTCGCAAGCAAACGTTGACCAGCGGAGAGCGCTACGTAACGCCGGAACTCAAAGAGCTCGAGCGAGCAATATCAGCAGCGCAGGCGCAACAGGAGCAGCTCGAACGGCAACTTTTTGAGGCGCTCGTCGACCGCGTCGCCGGCAGAGCCGAGGAACTGCTCGAAGCCGCGCGCGCGATAGCTGAGGTCGACGTCCTCACTGCGCTGGCGCGGTGCGCCGCGGAGCGCGGCTACGTACGTCCTACGTTCGTCGAAGAGAGTATCGTCGCAATAGAAGAGGGGCGTCATCCGGTCATGGAAGCCATCCTTCATACGAAGTTTGTTCCGAACGATCTAAACCTGCGCGCACGCGAGCGGCGCTTCATACTCTTGACTGGTCCGAATATGGGTGGCAAATCGACCTACTTGCGTCAGACCGGACTGCTGGTCATTATGGCGCAGATCGGTTCTTTCGTACCGGCGAAGAGGATGGAACTCGGCGTCGTCGATCGGATCTTCACGCGCATCGGCGCGGGCGACGATCTCGCTTCTGGTCAGTCGACGTTTTTTATGGAAATGGCCGAGGCCGCGAACATCTTGCGACGCAGCACGCAGCGCTCGTTGCTGTTGATCGATGAAGTGGGTCGCGGAACAGGCACGCTCGACGGCCTGGCGATCGCGCAAGCCATCTGCGAATTTTTGCTCTCGCTCGAGGAACAAGTCCCGCAGGTGCTCTTTGCGACGCACTTTCACGAGCTTTGCACGCTGAGCGATCACTGGAGCGCGGTTGCCAATTATCACATCACGGCGGTCGAGAATACCACGCGCGGAGGTGCACCGGTCTTTTCGCACCGTGTCCAGCCCGGGAGCTCCTCTCGCTCCTTCGGGATAGAAGTCGCGCGCATGGCGGGGTTGCCCGAGCCCGTCGTCGAGCGAGCGCAGGAGATCGCCGATGCGCTCTCCGGTGAGGCCGACGTCGAAGCGCGCGTGCCTCTTGGTAAAAAGATGCGCAGCCGTGCGCTGCCCGAACGGCAGCTTTCATTACTCTAATCCTGAGAATTGCTTGAGGGTGCGCAAGAGGGGT